>CAWFXO010000005.1:0-162112 GCA_963819825.1 uncultured Acidobacteriota bacterium | reverse complement strand
GGTGGTGGTCCGGGTCCGCTGCTAAGCCGGGGAGGATCGTCGCGATGTTGTTCTTTGACGAATACGTCTACGGCACCGCGTTGCCCAGCTACAAACTGGATTCCACCTTCGAAAAGAATGCGGACGGCGATGTGGTCTTTGGTTTCAAGGTCACTCAATCCGGCGTGGACGATAAGTTTCGCATGCTGGTCCCGGTCTATCTCGAGCTCGCAGACGGACGCATCGCAAACCTGGGACGTGTCACCATCATCGGGAACAGTTCCATCGACGCCAAGGTCCCGCTCAAAGGGATCAAGGACGCTCCGCACCGCGCCATGCTGAATTATTACGACGACGTGCTGGCGTCGCCAAACTAGAATTTGGCACACTCGTTTGGGAGGTCTTAATGCGGGCTGGTTGGGCGGCGCTCGGAATCTCATTCATGGCTGCGGCGAATATGTGGGCCCATCAGTCCGCGACTCCGGCTTTTTCCTCAGGCGGATCTTCTTCGACTCAACCACCTGCCACGGTGGCACCAGCGGCAGTTCCGCGGCCAGTCGCAACTCTCAAAGCCCCGAGCCGAATGGTGACAGTTGAGGTTGTGGCCAGAGATGCTCACGGCCAGGCAATATCTGGGCGCACGGCGGAGGATTTCCAGGTGTTCGAGCAGATTGCAGGCAAACATGATCAGCGTCCGCAAACAATCGTGGCGTTTCGCGCGGTGACGGTCGCCGACCTGGCTGCGCGAGACCGGGGGAAATTGAATGTGCCTCCGGGCGTTTACACGAATTTCGTCACCATGGACAAAGTTCCGGTACCACCGACTGTCGTACTGGTGGACGGCATCAACACCGATCGCGCCTCGCAGATGCAGGTGCACCGGCAGATGATCAAGATGCTGGCCTCGATTCCTGACGATGTGCCAGTCGCGGTGTTCCTGCTCGGACGCCGCCTGATCATGGTCCAGAACTTTACGACTGATCCTAGATTGTTGAAGGCTGCCATTCAGAAAGCGGCTTCGCTGAAAGCCGACGATGGCACATCGGTAGAACCGATCGACGGCCGCGATACGCTCCCCGCATGGTTGGAGGATGAGCCCAACTCCCCTGCCGCATCGCTCGCGGCAATCGAACGGTTTGGGCGGGAAGTGTACTCGACCTCGATGGACGAGCGCGTCCGACAAACAATTGATGCGCTGCGGGCGATTGCCAGGCACGTCGCGGGATACCCAGGAAGAAAGAACCTGCTGTGGATTTCTTCCTCATTTCCAATTGCAACCAATCCCGAGGTTGACCTTGGATTTGCCGGCATGCGGCAATACCAGGACCAGATGGCGGCAGTGGCCGGGGCGCTGGCCCAGGCTAAGGTTGCTGTCTATCCCGTAGATCTGACCGGGCTGCAGACGGAATCTGCCGTAGATTCCGGCGAACACTCGGCCATCATGACTAGCACCGAGCTTGCTGCCCTGATGGCAGCCATGCGGACACCCCCTCCTGCAGGTTCCGACCGCGAACAACAATCGATGGAAGGGCTCGCACGGCAGACCGGCGGAATTGTGTGCACCGACAAGAATGATCTAGGAGATTGCGTAAAGAAAGCGATCAATGACGGCAGCGCGTTCTACGAGATCGCGTACTATTCGGATTCATCTGACTGGCATGGCGAATTTCACAAGATCATCGTGAAGAGTAAGCAGTCGGGCACGCGCCTCGCTTATCGGCAGGGCTACTACGCGCGTCCGGAAGGTGATATCAACGCTGAGCTGCAGCAAGCCGCCTGTCTCGACCGGCTGACTTCGACTTCTGTGTTGATGGTTGCGAAATCCTATCCGGCCGACAAGCCTGGCACCATCAGGTATGTGATGGCGATCGATCCAACGACCGTAACTTTTGCAAGCCAGAGCGACGGTTCGCGCGACCTGGTGCTCAATGTGGGTATCTGCACTTTCGACAAAACTGGCAAGCCGATTCAGTTCCTGCAAAATTCAATGGACGCAAAGCTGACCGAGAAGGAATTCGACGCCATCCAGGCGCAGCACGGTTTTCCCCACGATGTGATTTTCATGCCCGCTCCGGGAACCGCAGCTGTGCGGCTGCTGGTAAGAGATGTCGCGACTGGAGAAATGGGATCGGTGGATCTGCCTTACGAAGAGAGCGCCGCGGCTATATCTCCGCCACCTTCCGCCGGGCCAGCGCAGCAGCCGGCGGCGCATTAGCTGTCCTTTTCCGGAAATTTCGCTTCAATACGACGCGCCGAACCAGGGGCTTGCCCAAATGGCTTCCTCAGGTCAGTTTGACTTCGCCGCCGGAAGCTGGAACTCCACGCCGCGATCGTCGTTCTGCTTGACTGTGGCGGGGAGGTCGAGTTCGGCCAGGGCGACTTTTCGGGTGAGTCCGTCGCTCAGGTCGAAGAGCGTGGATCCGACGATGGCGTAGTTCGCAACCTCGCGCTGGTGGCCGTCTTTGAATACAAGGATGGTGCGCGGCTGGGTCGCGACTTCTGCTTGCGGCGCAGGTTCCGGCGGGGCGGTGCGGTAGTCATCTTTTCCTCGTCTTGGTTCGTCTTGGGACGGGTCGCGTCGCTCGGGCTGAGAATACTCTTCGGTGCCGGAACCGCGCCGGTCATAAATGGTTGGGCCGCCGCGATAGTCCTCTTCTTCCATGGAATCATCCACGCCGGAGTCATCCACGTATACCGGATAAGCGTAAGGAACGGCGATTACATTGCTGAAGAAGGGGTTGAATCCGCGATCACGGTGGCGGTGGGGCACGAAAATTGGGCGCTGATGAAATGGCTGCTGAAAGTGAAAAGGCGTGCCGTTGAAATTGGGCGAGGTCACGCTGGGGGGCAAGCCATGGAACCCGGGGTGTCCGCCGAAACCGAAAGAGGTCACGCTGGGAGGGTTGCCGTGCGTGGTCATGTGCGGTGTGTTGCCGCTCCAGTTGCTCCGTTGGCTCTGAGCGGGGACCGGAACGGTGAACGCCGCGACGAGGGTGAATGCAACCAGGTTGATCGTCTGAAATATTCGGGTTCGCATGCCCACCCCCTTCCCTCTAGTTTAGAACGCCGGGGACCGGCCGGGGTTGCAAAATATCGGGTCATCGGGTGATCGGGCGATCTGAAAGCACGATCCTGCGGAGTTTCTAAGATGACCCGATCACCCGTTCGCCAGATCACCCGATTCTTGCCCAGTCCGATCAGGTTCCACAAGGCGTTTGCGGCAATAAGACCGGTCAAAACCGCTGTGATCAGGTCTCGGTGCTCGGTTTCCAGCAAATCCGCCAGAATCCCGGCGACAAAAACAAAGAGAAAGACCACGGCGATGAGGGAGAAAACCGACCCCGCCTCATGCGGCGACGCCACCCGCAGTAGTCAGGAACAGGACCGCGATCAGTAGTGGGGCGGTGTTGCCGAAGTAGCGGCATCTGGGCCAGAGAACGTAAACGGCGAGCGCGACCGGGACCAGCACCGTCAGTACCGGGCCGCTGGCGGCAACTCCTGCAGGGCTTGCAGATACGCTCCCGGCATTCTCGAGCGCCGCCACGCTCACCGGGAGCAGTCGGGCGTGTGCTCAGGCTCTGCCGAAAATTCCAGGATGGAAAAAGTAGGCCGCGAAGATCATTGCCAGACCGGCGACGACCGACGCCGACAGAATGACCATGGCCGCTGCTCTTCGTGCCGGAGCCAGGTACAACATGAAAGACCACAAGCACGGGAATCATCAGCGCCAGCGAAAACTGCGATCCCACCGCCAGCGCCAGCGAAATTCCCAGCAAGCACAATTCGCCGCCAGTTCCACAACACAACTTCTCGCGGCGCATAGAGTGTGTGCGACACCGCGATGGCCGTGAACACTGCGCCGAACGTTCCCCAGGCGCCGGCGATGTCCGGCGGCGCAACCCAAAGCGCGCTGCTGCGCACCACCGCGGGAGAAAAACAATAGAGCGCCAGCGCGATGTAGCCTCCGGCGTTTCCGTAGAGTCGGCGGGAAACGTACCAGACCGATGCCCCCAGCAAAACTCCAAACAGAACATAAGGAGAATGCGTCAGCCAAAGCCCGAATCCGGAAACCGGCGCGACCCGGAGAACGCCACTGGAGCCGCGCCGATCAAGTACCACAACGGCGAATGGTCGGGATCGTATTCGTTGCTCTGCAGTCCAGCCCATTCGGGCGAGGCGTTCGGTCTGCATCGCCGGCGTTCCGGCGATGCCGTGTCCATGCCACTGCTCAAGCCTTCGTGCACACGGACCACATTCTTCGTCGCTCTCCAGATTGGGAGCCGAGTGTGCGCGAGCAGCCACGCGCACTCGGCCACGAAAACCAGCAGCAGGAGTCCCGCGAGCATCTGCGGTTTGTCCAAAACGCTCGCGGCTGAAAAGTCTGCGCATGGGGAAGCGAGTGTTTTATCACGGCGGGGAGGGAA
The DNA here is from genome assembly GCA_963819825.1 of uncultured Acidobacteriota bacterium. Classification (GTDB taxonomy): domain Bacteria; phylum Acidobacteriota; class Terriglobia; order Terriglobales; family Acidobacteriaceae; genus Gp1-AA145. The sequence continues at coordinate 157,709 of CAWFXO010000005.1, read as the reverse complement.
TCGTGAAATATCCCTCGAGTGCGGGCTTGGAGTGTGTCGGGATACGGGCGAAAGGCTTCAGCCACGGAGGGCACAGGTTACACAGAGGAATTGCGTTCTGCCTCTGTGTAACTCTGTGCCCTCTGTGGTAAAGGTTCTGCCCCTACACCATCAGCTCACCAGGAATAGTGCACCGTGTACGTGATGACCTGCTCGCCGTCCGGCGCGATGGTGACGGGGAACTCGATGGTCTGCGCGTCCGTCTTGCGGGAATCCGCGGACTGTTCGGTCAGCTTCCAGTTGGTCCAGCGATACAGGTGCTCGACGGCGCGGACCTCGACCGCATCCTTCTTATGATTGCGCAGGCGGATTTCGAACGACTCGTCCATCCAGCGCTGGTTTGAATCCACGTGATAGCTGGTGCGCTTGCGTTCGCCGGTCACATCGAAGGCATTGCCGGTGAAAACCCGGATGGTTTCGTCTTTCGGCGTGTGGTCAATCGTGTTTTCGCCGACGAACTCCAGGTGGCCGTCGGTATCGCGGCGATAGAAACGCAGCTTGCCCTTGGGCAGCGGCATGCCGAGATGATTGGCTTCTGCGTTCTTGAACTCCTCCATCACCCACACTTTGGGATTGGAAGCTGTGCCGTAGTTGACGTCCTGCTGAATCTGCTGCTGGTTGTAGTAGGCGTACTGGTCGGTGTGGGCGCCGTCATAAATAAACAGCCGCTGCGCGTGAATGCCGGTCGCGCGCACGAATTCGACTTGCTTGGTTTCCGCGTCGCGCAGAGTGGTGGGACGCTGCAATGTATAAAGATGGAATTCGTCGAACGATTTTTCCGGACCACCGGGGCCATCGCGTGCCCCGTTCATGGCTTTGTCCTCCACTGCATACATTCGCCCCGCGACAGTGTCGGCTCCTGGATCTTGCTCACGTCTCCGGCCATCAGCTTGATGCGCGCGTCTTCAAACGTCTTGCCGCTGAAGTTGCGCATGGTGATCCAGCCGATCATGTCGAGCAGATCGGTCTTGCTGCCCGGCTGGTCCTGCACCACCACGTTGTAATCCGATTGCCAGTTCATGCCGCCGCTGACGTAGGAAATTTCCGCGTTGAACTTGCCCGGATTGTCGGTCTGTAGCAGCCAGCTCAACGTCGGCTTCAGAATGGAATCGGCGCTGAGCGCCGGAAAGACGGGCTGGCCGGGCAATCCGAAGTGCAGCACGCCATCCATTTCGATGATGGGCTGCGACGACGCCTGCTGCGGATAGCCATTGACGTAGCTCGGCGAGGCATATCCGCTGCGGATGATTTTGCCTTTGATCTTGACGTCGCTGCCGTCAGCGTTTCTGCCCACGACGAAATCAATCGTCTTGCCTTCGTAAAACGAAAGCAGCATCTCCGGCGAGACCGGATCGTTGCGATAGTTCTGCTCCAGAATCTGCAGCGCGCGCCCGTTGGGATCGCGCAGGATGACCGAATCCGGCTCCAGATGCGCTGCCACTCCCGTGTACTGTGCCTCGTTCACTCCCGGATTGCAGGTCGAGCGGAACATGCTCGCGCGCGACGAAGAAATTCTGGTTGTAGATGGTGAGCGCGGTGCCGCTGTCGTCGGCCGGCTTGCCTTTCTCTTTTCTCTGCGCCGCTGCCGGTGCGGCGTGGCACACCTTCAGATTAAAGACCAGCAACAGCGCCAACACAGTGATGCCCAGCAACGCTCCAACAGTTTCTTCATGGAACCCTCCCAGTAGCGGACTCGGAAGAGGAGGAGTTCTCCGGTCCTATGGAGAGAACGGGCGCGGGGCGTGGACTTGCGGGGAATTTAAAGCCGTGTGGGCTGGACACTCAAAAGGTCGTCGGTCGTTGGTCGTCGGTCCTCGGCCAAAACCCTAACGTATCTGACTTGATTCTGGCCGACGACCGACGACTAACGACCTTTTGTTGTCCGACCCAGACGGGCAAATCTAGCTGTGGGTGTGCGGGCTCTGCGGCGGGATTCTCTTCTTGTTTTCGCTGGCGCTCTTTACCACCTTGATTTCAAAGCTCACCGGCAGCCGCTTGGGCGGATAGCAGGCGGCGTTGTCGCAGGCCTGGTAAAACAGCCAGCCGTGGACCGCGTACTTCATGGGAATCACGGTCTTCAGCGGCCGCAGCACGATCTCGATCGGGAAAGTCGCCGCTGTACACGCTGATTTGCTCATCCGGCGCGAAGGGGAAAGCTGCGGTCTTCGTCCGTCGGGATAGATGACCTTCTCGATTGCGATGTCGGTGGGCGCGTCGAGTTTCAGCTCAGTCTTCTTTAGATACTCTTCTTTGGGCTGATTCGAGTTGATGTGAAATCCCGAAGGGATGCGGAATTCAAGCTGCACCGTGCCGGGATGGCCGCGATAGATGGAAGCGATCGGGCGGCGGCTGCATGGTCACCGACGGCTTGCGGCTGTCGGAGAATGTCCTGCGCGTGCGCGAAGGCCGGCGCGCGACAAACGCGAGCAGCGCGAGATCAAATCGAGAGTGCTTGCCTGCATCCTGGTCGTTCACTTCTGCGCCACCGTGCCCTGCTGCCCGAGCGCTTTCTGAATATTGTTTTCAATTTCAGACCGGCTGACCAGTCCGAACACCCGATCTACAACCTTGCCGTCGCGGCTGATGTAGAACGTCGAAGGCAGATACGGAATCCCGCCGTACTGATCGCCCACCGCGTCCTTGCCGACCAGCACGGGATAGTTCACGTTCATTTTCTGCGCGAACTCGGCAATCTCCTTGGGGCTGGCGTCGTCCATGGCCACGCCGATCACTTGCAATCCCTGCGGGCCGTATTTTTTTTGCAAGTCCACAAACCACGGCATCTCGATCTTGCAGGGCTCACACCAGGTGGCCCAGAAGTTCAGCAGGACGGCCTTGCCGCGAAAATCGGAGAGCTTCACGGTCTGGCCGTCCACGGCTGGCCAGAGAAAAATCCGGCGCCGGCTGGCCCTGCAACTTGCTGGTACCGCCGAGTGGCAGCAGTCGAGTTGTCGTGACGGGTCTTCTGAATGCCGAACACCAGCATGAGTGAAATCACGATGGCAACCACGATAAGAACTACAGGATCGCGTTTCACAAAACTCCTTTACAGAGCGAAATGCCGCAGAAACGACAAGTAATTTACCAGCAAAGTGAATTTGCCGAAGACCAGCAAGCATCCCCAGGGCAATCAGCAGGCCTCCGCTGGCAATTTCAATGGCGTGCATGAAAGAGCGGAAACGCCCGTAGAACTTCAGGAAGCGCTCCATCAGCAGCGAAGTCAGTAGAAACGGTATCGCAAGGCCGAGCGAATAAATCGTTAGCAGAAAGATTCCTTTGGTCACCGAATCCTGGGTCGCGGCGAAACCGAGAATGACCGCCAGAATCGGGCCGACGCAGGGGGTCCAGCCGAAGGCGAAGGCAAATCCGATCACGAACGCTCCCCACGGCGTGCTTCCGCCCTTGACGCCATGCAGCCGCTTATCCGCGTAAAGAGCCTTGATGCGGAGAATGCCGGTCAAGTGCAGACCGAAGAGAATAATCACCACGCCGGCAACGTGGGCCAGAGTGGACTTGTAGCGTGCCAACAGCTGACCGGCTTCCGTGGAAATGGCGCCCAGGGTGATGAACACGACGCTGAACCCAAGAATAAAACCTAGGGAATTCAGCATGACCTTACGCATCAGGGATGCTTCCTGCGATTTCAGTTCCTCCACGCCGACGCCGGAGATCAGAGACACGTACCCCGGCACCAGCGGCAACACGCAAGGCGAGAGGAAAGAAACCAGGCCAGCCAAGAAGGCGGCGATCGGAAGCGGAAGACTGCCCATTGGGAATTATTGTATCCCTAACCAGGGCTAGGGGGCTGAGGGTGTGCGGTCGTCGTTGGTCGTTCGTCGTTGGCCTAAACCAGTCAGTCAGACAGCGAGTCCCGAAACTTGACGACTAGTCGGGGTTGGCGAACGACGAACGACGAACGACCGACGAACGACCGACGACGGTTTTCACTTCGGAGCCAATTGCCCCGGAGCCTCGGCCACCATCTTCTGGAGCAGCGCCTCCGGAATGGTGGCGGTGAGCACGGTGCGGTCTTTCTTCTGCTCGACTTTCAGGCTGTCGAGGGCCTTCTTGATGTCAGGATCCGGGGTCTGGCCGGAGACCGAGATTTCCGCAGAGTGAAAAATCGCGAGGAAAGTGTTCACCTGCTGGGTGAGTTGCGCTGCCGTGTCCTCGTCCTTGGTAAAGGCTTCGCCGCGCAAGTGGACTTCACGAACCACCGGCACGTATCGCACCGAAACCACCGCGGTTGCCGGACTGGAAATCGGCAATCCCAACGGAGACGCCGTTGCGCCGTGCGGAATTCAGCTTGAAAATCGCCCACGCCAGGCTGGTCAGACGGCACGTGCTTGTACGACTGCCTTAGCAACGCCGGGCCTCCAAATGGCGAGGCCAGCTTGCGCGAACGGTCAATGATGCCTCGAATCACGCCGGGATCATTGACGTTGGAAGCGGCCACGGTGTCCGAGCCCAGGATGGCGACGCGCAAAATACGGTTCTCGATCGGGATGTTGTAAATGTCGATGGCGCGGTAGGTTTCGATGAGAGGCGACAGCTTCGCGAGGTAGGTGCGCAGGCGGTCGCCGTCAATCTTGGCCACAACCACTTCTGAGAAGCGGGTTTCGCCGCCATTCTCGGGGCTGGCGTAATGGATGGCCAGCGCGGCTTCCTGTAAGTCATGTTCGAACTGGAATCCCGTAGCCTGAATGAATTTCTCGTAGTCGGGATCGTGCGCCACCGCCGGCAGCTTCTTGGCCACGTCGGTGTAGCGCATCCACTTGAGGTCCACATAGACGAACCCGTCGGCGGTGGGGAGCAGGCGGGCTGGCTCTGGAGGAGCGTGCCTGCGCAGGAAAACCACCGCCCACACCGCCGCCACAATAATGAGGAAGCCGAGCCAGACGGGAAGTTTTCGCCGGAATCGCATGGGTAATGAAGATGGCGGTGGTCACAAATGATAGCACTCAGGTGCGGTCCGCGCCTGACCGCTGCGAGAGGCATGCCTACTTGCCGGCACTGTAATTGGCCACGACCCGTGCCACTTTTCCGTTCGGTCCGAGTTCCATGAACTCTGCCGTGCGGGTCCCTCTGTGATTTGTGTACAAAAGCACAAGGCTGTTCATGCCCCACAGCACGTCCTCAAGGTGAAAGCGCAGTTCCGGGTAGGCTTCCAGCCCTCGCTTGAAAGTAGGCTCGTCAAGGCTGATTTGCCGACTACCCTGCCATCCGGCGTCCCGAGCAGTTGCGCGGCGACGGGCGAGGTCAACTCGATCGCATCCTCGTAATGCGTCATGATCAAGTCCAGGTCGTGCGCATTCCAGGCCGCGACCCAATGGTTGGCAAGATTCCAGGCTTCTTCCTTTGTCACTGCTTTTTCTCCGTTATTTGTTCTTTGGGGTTATCAAAGCAAGAATTTTACGTAATCCTGAAGTTCGCGCATGGATACTTCCGAGAGCAGCGAGAAGACGACCACGCGCGGCGAAGTGCGCGTCTTCGGCCCGCTGAAGTCTGCCGCGGTCACGCCGTCGCAGACCACCGCCGCCATTTCCGCGAGCCCGCGCTGCCAGTCCTTCTTTCGGGCATCGCGAAAAAGCAGCGTATGGGGATGAAAGCCGCTGGCCAGCAGCATAGTGCGGCCCATTTTCAGGAAGCCGGGCCAGCGGGACACTACTGCGACCAGCGCGTCTTTTGGAGCGGGAAGCCATCCGGCGAGGGATTCCGGCACCGAGCGAGCCTGCAGTATGAGCAATTCCGTTCCCGGCGGCAACGCCCCGCCGGCGATCTTGGCCTTGCTTTGCAGAACGACTGGGATTGCATCCTTCAGAGCGGCGGGAGATTTGCACGCTTCAAAGCCCGAGCTTTTCAGCGGAAAATCCAAGACCTGCTGAATCTCTGCGGCGACGATTTTTCGCAGCTCCTCGTCTGGCTCGAGCAGAAGAAAATGATCGGGCAGAGGCTGGTCCAGCCTTTCGCGCAACCGTGCGTGGACGCTCGCCAAAGGAATGCCAAGTTCGCGCGCGGAAGTGAAGAAATCAGAAATGAGCTGGTCAAGGGTATGTCCACCTGAAGGACGTTTGTTGTTCAATTTCCCCTAATCGCCCTTCATTTGAGATAGTCGCGGGCCCGGCCGGATTTCTTACGCTTTTCTCTGAAATCGCAAGAGTTGAATGCCGGGGGGGGAAATAGCTGAGGAAGCGAGGTCTCTGGGGGGCGCTCTTGCACGTCAATTACCGCTATGGTACCTTTTATAATTGTCCCGTTAAAGAAGAAGGGATTAGTGTGGCAGGGGGCGATGCTTCGGCATGTCCCACTTGCTGGCGTAGCTCAGCTGGTAGAGCATCTGATTTGTAATCAGAGGGTCAGGGGTTCAAATCCCTTCGCCAGCTCCAGAGTTGAGGCATATTGCAGGTGTGAGCCTGCAGCCGAAATCCTGAGCGACGCGAAGGAACTGGCTTCGGCTCTCATGGTTTAGAATATAAGGCGGCGGACGGTTTTTCCCATCAGCAATCCATAAGGGAACTTTCCAGATGAGCTGTTAGCGCGCGCGGGTTTTGGTGCGCTCCTTCTGATCCCCAAATGGCAGGTTGAGGCGTTTGCGCGGCCCATTCGGCAGATTCGCTTCGCTCAACTGCTCAGGGCAAGCTATGAACTGAGCCGTGCGCCGAAATCCCGAGCGAAGCCGAGGGAGCTGGTGTGGCGTCGAGATGCACAGGTGGGTGAGTGGTTAAAGCCAACAGACTGTAAATCTGTCCCTCCTAGCGAGGTACGAAGGTTCGAATCCTTCCCTGTGCACCAGATTGAGCCGTTTAGCGGGCGTAAGCGAAGCGGGAGTCCGCTGGCGAAATCCCGAGCGTTGTTGGCGAGGGAACTGACTGAAAGATCAGGTTTGCGGTGAAGCGATTCGCAATAGCGCTGGTGGCGTATGCAGCTTTAGCAGTCCTGGCGCTGACGACGTTAAGCGATACGCGAATCCGAGCGGCGACGCTGGCGGTTTTAGCTTTGTTTGCAGTGAAGACCTGGGTGCGGCGTAAAGATGTAATGCATCCAAGTGACGAAAGCGGTACGGAGTAAGGATTTTGAGAGCTGAAGGCTGATAGCTGACAGCTGGTGTAAGCCGATGTAGCTCAGTTGGTAGAGCACTCCCTTGGTAAGGGAGAGGTCATCAGTTCAATCCTGATCATCGGCTCCAGGAATTGGATTTAAGAGTTGGCGTGTGGAGCATCGGGTTGGCGTAAGACCGACGACCGACTGACAACGACGGTTTTTCGCGGGAGTAACTCAGTGGTAGAGTCACAGCCTTCCAAGCTGTTGGTCGCGGGTTCGATTCCCGTCTCCCGCTCCAGATTGAGCCGTCTAGCAGGCGTGGGCGAAGCGGGAGCCTGCTGGCGAAATCCCGAGCGATAGCGAGGGAACTAGTAAAGGTGGGCCGTGGGTTTCGAGCAGGCATTAATAAAGGTTGAGAACGAAAAGGAATTCGACGAGCTGAAAAGCGCCATCAACCGCGCGCTGGCTCCCGAAAATGCTGGCAAGTATTTGAAGCGGGTAGCCGGCGCCGGATTGCGGATCCGGAATTTTGATCTCGTGCTGGCAAAAGGCGTCCTGGAGCAGGTGGACGGAACGCTGGCGGGATCGGGACAAAGCGCGAAGGGTTTGTACGCAGCGTTGACTATGTCCGACCAGGCGCAGATGAAAGAGTTTTATCTGTCCAAGATCGAGGAAGTGGACTCGGAGCTGCGGACGAAGTTTCACAAGCTGTATCAGTACTACTGAGCGCCGGGGAGCTACGCAGGAAAGCAGGTTCCTCACCGCTGAAGCGGTTCGGAATGACAGGTTTTTGTTTAGGGTTTTGATTTGGGTTCAAGCTAGAAGCTAAAAGCTAGGAGCTAAGAGCTGCGTTATGGCGAAAGAGAAATTTGAACGCAATAAGCCGCACTGCAACGTAGGGCACCATCGGTCACATTGACCATGGCAAGACCACGCTGACGGCGGCGATCACGAAGGTATTGTCGAAGCACAACCCGAAGATCCAGTTCCGGTCGTTTGATTCGATCGACAACGCGCCGGAAGAAAAGGCGCGCGGCATAACCATTGCGACGGCGCACGTCGAGTATGAGACGGCGAACCGCCACTACGCGCACGTGGATTGCCCGGGCCACGCCGACTACATCAAGAACATGATCACCGGCGCGGCGCAGATGGATGGCGCGATTCTGGTTGTGGCTGCGACCGATGGTCCGATGCCGCAAACGCGCGAGCACGTTCTTCTCGCTCGTCAGGTCGGTGTGCCTTACATCGTCGTTGCGTTGAACAAGTGCGACGCGGTGGACGATCCCGAGTTGCTGGATCTGGTGGAACTCGAAGTGCGCGAACTGCTGAAGAGTTACGAATTTCCGGGAGACGATGCGCCGGTGATGCGCTTGTCGGCGCTGGGCGCGCTGAACGGCGAAGCCAAGTGGGAAAAGCAAGTGGACGCGCTGATGGAAGCGGTGGACAAATCCATTCCGCAACCGGCACGCGAGCTCGACAAGCCGTTTCTGATGCCGATCGAAGATATTTTCTCGATCTCGAGGCGCGGCACGGTGGTGACCGGACGCATCGAGCGCGGGAAAGTGAAAGTCGGCGAGGAAGTAGAGATTGTCGGCTTCCGCGAGACCCGCAAGACGGTTGTGACCGGCGTCGAAATGTTCAAGAAGCAACTGGACGAAGGCATGGCGGGCGACAACGCCGGCTTGCTGTTGCGTGGCATTGGCAAAGACGATGTCGAGCGCGGCATGGTGCTGGCCAAGGGCGGATCGATCACGCCGCACACCAAGTTCAAGGCGACGGTATACATCCTGACCAAGGAAGAAGGCGGGCGGCACACGCCGTTCTTCAAGGGCTACCGGCCGCAGTTTTATCTGCGCACGACGGACGTGACCGGCGTGGCCGAGTTGCCGTCGGGCACCGAAATGGTGATGCCTGGAGACAACGTGGAACTGGTGATTGAACTGATCACGCCGGTGGCGATGGAAAAGGGCTTGCGCTTTGCCATCCGCGAAGGCGGACACACCGTGGGCTCGGGCGCGATCTCGGAGATTGTGCAGTAGAACCGTCAATAGGAGCGCGTCGTGCGGGATATCGGTTGGATTCTCGGTGGCAGCCTTTTGATGCTGTTAGCACTGATTCTATGGGTGCTATTGGTGCTGGGTGTACGGCTTAACCGGGTGTCGCTTTTCTGGCACTGGTCACCTTGGAGAGCGATGTATGAATGGGTGCGAAGCCAGCGCGGCAAAAAGTACAAATCACGCGAAGACGTGATCTGATTCGGATTTGTTTGAGCTAAAGGCTAAGAGCTAGGAGCTGTTTTTATGCCCCGAGAAATCATTACGATGCAGTGCGGTGATTGCAAAGAGCGGAACTATTCGACAACGAAGAACCGCAAAACGACGCCGGACCGACTGGAACTTGAAGAAGTTCTGCAACCGGTGCCGCAAGCATACGTCGCATAAAGAAGTGAAATAATCGGGCGATCTGGTGATCGGGCCATTGGGCGATCTGAAAATCAACCGGTAACCCGATCAAAGACCACCCGATGTGAACAGGGGCGTAAGCTCAACGGTTAAACTGTCGGTCTCCAAAACCGAACTTGGGGGTTCGAATCCCTCCGCCCCTGCCAGAATTTGGGTGCGAAGGCCGGAACGAGAGCAGTAGTCAGGACGAAGAGTATGGGAGTTGAGACGAAGAAAATGGCGAACTCGAGTGCAGCCGCGGGCGGCAACTTGACGACGGGATCATGTCCTGGCCGCGGCGGGTCAAGTCGTTTTACAACGACGTGCGCACCGAAATGCGCAAGGTCACCACGCCTTCGCGCAAGGAAGTGCAGGCCACGACCACCGTGGTGCTGGTCGCCATCTTCGTCTTTCGGCGTGTATTTCTTCGTCATTGATTACGTGATCAACGCAGGGCGTGGATCGTTTGTTCCACTTTTTCGCGAAGTAGCAGAGCAGGAAGCAACAGAGGATTTCTCAGACTTATGCCGGACGAAGCCAATAACGAAACCAGCAGCACGGAAGCTGCGACTCCGGCGGCCCCGGACGCAGCCGGCGCGGCGCTGCCGTCGCCGAGCCGCCCCGCAATCCGAACATGAAGTGGTACATCATCCACTCGTATTCGGGGTTCGAGCGCAAAGTGAAAGAGTCGCTGGAATCGCGGGTGCGAGCGTTTGGACTGGAACACAAAATCGGCAAGGTGCTGATTCCGACCGAGTCGGTCACCGAAGTCCGCAACGGAAAGAAGTACACCGTCGAGCGCATGTTCTATCCCGGCTACGTGCTGGTGGAGATGGACATGGACGACCACGTCTGGCACGTGGTGAAAGCCACGCCGCGAGTCACGGGATTTGTCGGTACCGGGCAGCAGCCGACGCCGCTTTCCGAAGAAGAAGTGCAGCACATTGTGTACCGGGCCGGCGAGTCGAAAGACAAGCCCAAGCTCAAGGTCAAGTTTGAGAAGAACGAAACCGTGCGCATCACCGAAGGGCCGTTTGCAACGTTTACCGGGGTCGTCGACGAAGTCAACGACGACCGCGAGACGTTGAAAGTGATGGTCACAATCTTCGGGCGTTCGACGCCGGTGGAGTTGGAATTCAAGCAAGTGGAGAAGCAGTCGTAAGTAAAGTTTCGTAGTTTCGTGTTTCGAGAGAGATCATGGCGAAAAAAGCTACAGGTTCAGTAAAGCTGCAAATCGCGGCCGGCAAAGCAACGCCGGCGCCGCCGGTTGGTCCCGCGCTCGGTCAGGCGCAGATCAACATCATGGAATTCTGCAAGCAGTTCAACGCGCGCACCAGCCAGAAGGAACTCGAAGGGCTGATCATTCCGGTGGTGATCACGGTGTACAGCGACCGCTCGTTCACCTTCATCACCAAGACGCCTCCGGCTTCGATTCTGCTGAAACGTGCGGCGGGGATTGCCAAAGGCTCTGGCGCGCCGAATAAAGACAAGGTCGGCAAGGTCACGCTGAAGCAGGTCGAGGACATCGCGAAACAAAAGATGCCGGACTTGAATGCGGCGTCGGTGGATTCCGCAATCAAGAGCATTCGCGGAACGGCGCGGTCGATGGGAATTGAAGTAGTTGGGTAGCACGACGGGAGGGCACGGCTTTAGCCGTGCCGCTGAGACGAGCATCAAATGGGGCTTTAGCCCTAATTGTCGAAATCACTACGGCTGACCGGAACAGCGCTCAGCGGTGGGAGACAAGGAAAAGCAAATGAGAAAAGTTGGAAAGAACGTTGTCAAAGCGAGGAAGTCGGTTGAAGCGCGTCCTTATACGCTGCAGGACGCTGTGCCTCTTCTGCAAAAAGTGAAGTTTGCCAAGTTTGACGAGACCGTCGAAGTCACCATGCGGTTGGGAGTTGATCCCAAGCATGCGGACCAAATGGTGCGCGGCACGGTCGTGCTTCCGCACGGGCTGGGCAAGTCGAAAAAAGTCCTGGTGATTGCCAGCGGAGACAAGCTGCGCGAAGCCGAAGCAGGCGGGCGCGGACTTTGTCGGCGGCGAAGACATGGTCGAGAAAATCACCAAAGAAAATTGGACTGACTTCGACGCGCTGGTCGCGACGCCCGACATGATGAAGTCGGTCGGACGGCTGGGAAAAGTTCTCGGTCCCAAGGGACTGATGCCGAATCCGAAGACCGGCACGGTGACTTTCGACGTCGCCAAAGCGGTGCAGGAAGTGAAAGCCGGCAAAGTCGAGTTCCGCACCGACAAGACGGCGCTGGTGCATGTTCCGGTGGGCAAGATTTCGTTTTCGCCGGACAAGCTGATTGAGAATGCGACCGTGCTCATCACCAGCGTGATCAAGGCGAAGCCGTCGGTGGCGAAAGGCAAGTACATCAAGGGCTGCTATCTGAGTTCGACCATGGGCCCGGGGATTTCGCTGGACACGACGCCGATTGAGACGGCGGCGAAGGCTTAAGCTGGGCTCGGACATTGGTCCGGGCGGATCGCGGGCGAGGACGCCCGTCGCCTCACGTCACAAAGAATTCTGAAGGGATCGAATATGGCAGTTACCAGAGCAAAGAAAACGGAACAAGTTGAGAAGCTGGGCAAAGACCTGCAGGGCGTCTCGACCGTGATTGTCACCACCTACAGCAAGCTGACGGTGCCGCAGGATTTCGAACTGCGCAAGCTGCTCCGCAGTTCGGGCGCGAAGTACACCGTGGTGAAGAACACGCTGGCGGAACTCGCGGCCAAGGGAACCAAGGTCGAAGGCGCGCTGAAGGGGCTTTCGGGAGTGACCTCGATTGCCTACACCGAAGGCGATCCGGTGGCGTTGGCCAAGGCGCTTTCGAAATACGCCAAGGACAATCCGGAGTTCACCTTCAAGGCCGGGGATCGTCGAAGGCCGCGTGGTCTCGATCAAAGCAGATTCAGGCGCTGGCGACCATGCCGTCGAAGGAAGAGATTTACTCCAAGCTGCTGTTCCTGCTGAATTCACCGGCGCAGCGGTTGGTGACGGTGATGAACGCCGTCGGGACGCGATCTGGCGGTGGTAATCGGCCAGGGCGTGGAGAAGGGCAAGTTTGGCGGAGAAGCGCCGCCGGCTGGCGCGTAGAAGCAACGAATTTGGTTATCGCAAGCCAAGGGTTGCGCATTTCGAGTCTTTACCGCGTTGTCTGGCGTGGATGAAAGACGAGGGCGCACTGGAAACCTGGTTTGCGGATAACGAAGCACGGAGGCGCGGCACGCTGCGTCTCGAGAGAGAGAATCAAAAATACTGGAGAACTGAAATGGCGGACTTGCAGCAGTTGGAAGAGCAGATCGTAGGACTGTCGTTGCTGGATGCGGCAGAACTGGTAAAGAAACTGGAATCCCGGCTTGGGGTTTCGGCGGCAGCAGCGGCCCCGGTGATGGTTGCCGGCGGCGGCGGAGCGGCGGCAGCGGCTCCGGCAGCTGAAGCGCAGACCGAGTTCACGGTTGTCCTCAAGGAAGTTGGGGCCAACAAGATCAACGTCATCAAGGCGGTCCGCGAAGTCACCAGCCTGGGCTTGAAAGAAGCCAAGGACCTGGTTGACGGAGCGCCCAAGGCGGTGAAAGAAGGCGTTTCCAAGGAAGAAGCGGAGACCATTAAGAAGAAGTTCACGGACGCCGGCGCGGTTGTCGAAGTAAAGTAGTCGTTTTCCTGGGACTTATGGAGGGACGGGCGATTCGGCCGTCCGGCCGGGCGGCGACGCCCGGCGCTCCAAATTCCGGAACCATCACTGGCGGAGTCCGGGAAGTAGTGCTATTATTGTTAATAACAGCACCGCTTCCTACTTCATCCAGAGAGAGCGGCCCTCCACAAGACTCGGACCCAGGGAAGCGGAGAGGGCCGCTGGACACGGATTGGCAACTGTCTCGCGGGCGGCGGGACGGGAACAGGCCCTAGAAACTGGCGCGGAAAAGACAAAATCAAAACGGCCATGCGCTGCCAACGGCGCCTGAGGGACACGCTGTCCCTGCGGGCGCATTTGTGTGTCTGCAGAAACGGATTTGGCGCCGATCTTTTCTTCTGAGTACCGGGTCCTAGCCGTCTAGCTTCTAACCGGGGCATCGCCAGAGTGCCCGCTGTTTTGCGATGAGTGCAGCCCCGCAGCGCTGCGCGCAAAAAAGTTTGGGAGTATTCCGAATGTTGAAAAAAAACGCGCTCCGTAAACGTTTCGATTTTTCCAAGATTCCAGCAACCATTCAGATTCCTAACCTGATCGAAGTCCAGAAGCGTTCCTACGAACGCTTCCTGCAAATGGACCGCCTGCCCAGTGAGCGCGATGACGCCGGGTTGCAGGCCGTGTTTCAGTCGGTGTTTCCGATTACCGACTTCCGCAACATTTCGCAGCTGGAGTTCGTGGACTTCGCCATCGGCAACTGGGAGTGCAAGTGCGGCCACTTGAAAGGCCTGCATCACCTGCGCACCACTTGTAAGAATTGCGGCAACACCGTCATCACCGATCCGTTTCATCCCGGCGATGTGCTTTGCCACAAGTGCGGCACCTACAACGCGAACACTCCGGATTTCTGCAACAAGTGCGGCGACCCTGTGGGCCTGCAGTTGAAGTACGACGTGGCCGAGTGCGAAGAGCGCGGCATGACGTATTCCGCTCCGCTCAAGGTCACCATGCGTCTGACGATTTTCGACAAGGACGCCGAGACCGGGAACCGCTCCATCCGCGACATTAAAGAGCAGGAAGTTTTCTTCGGCGACGTTCCGCTGATGACGCAGAACGGCACCTTCATTGTGAACGGTACCGAGCGCGTGATCGTCAGCCAGTTGCACCGCTCGCCCGGCGTGTTCTTTGAGACTGCGAACAACCGCACCTACTTCCTCGGCAAGATCATTCCTTACCGCGGATCGTGGGTAGAGTTCGAGTACGACCAGAAGAACGTGCTCTACGTGCGCATTGACCGCAAGCGCAAATTCCTGGGCACGATTTTCCTGCGCGCGCTCGGCCTGCGCACCGGCGAAGACATTCTGCGGACGTTCTACACCGTGGACCGGCTGGCCATCCGCGACAAGAAGCTTTTCTGGACGATTGATCCCGCGAGCGAGAAGGCGACCAACCTGGTCGGCATGAAGCTGGCGCACAGCATCAAGTCGAAGTCGGGCGATGAGATCGCGCACTCCGGCCGCAAGATCAACGCCGCGACGCTGAAAGAAATTCAGAAGGCGAAGATCACGCGAAATCGAAGTCGACGTCACCGACCTCGAAGGCGCATGGGCTGCCGGCGACATCGTCGACACCACCACCGGCGAAGTGTTCCTCGAAGCCAACACCGAACTGACGCCGGACAAAGTTGCGAAGATTCTCGACTCGGGCGTGATTGAGATGAACCTGTTCTTCCCCGAGCGCGATGACGTGGGCACGGTCATCAGCCAGACGCTGAAGCGCGATTCGGTGAAGACGCCGCAAGAGGCGCTGATCGAAATCTACCGCAAGCTGCGTCCCGGCGATCCGCCGACGCTCGACACCGCGACCGCTCTCTTCCACGGCATGTTCTTCGATGCCCGGAAGTATGACTTCTCGCGCGTGGGCCGGTTGAAGTTCAACATCAAGCTGTTTGAAAACAGCGATCACACCAGTCTCGACAAGCGCACGCTTGATCCGGACGATTTTTACGCGACCATCAACTACCTGCTGAAGCTGCGCAAGAACATTGGCGCGGTCGATGACATCGACCACCTCGGCAACCGCCGGGTGCGCGCCGTCGGCGAGTTGCTGGAGAACCAGTTCCGCATCGGACTGGTGCGCATGGAGCGGGCGATTAAAGAAAAAATGTCCGTGTACCAGGAAATGTCGACGGCCATGCCGCACGACTTGGTCAACGCCAAGCCGGTGATGGCGGCGATCCGCGAATTTTTCGGATCGTCACAGCTTTCGCAGTTCATGGACCAGACCAATCCGTTGTCGGAAATTACCCACAAGCGGCGTCTGTCCGCGCTTGGGCCGGGCGGGTTGTCGCGTGAGCGCGCGGGATTCGAAGTCCGCGACGTGCACCCGACGCACTATGGCCGCATCTGCCCGATTGAAACCCCGGAAGGTCCGAACATCGGACTGATTTCGTCGCTGAGCTGCTATGCGCGGATCAACGACTACGGCTTCATCGAGTCGCCGTACCGCCGCGTGAAAAACGGCCGCGTGCTCGACTACGTGACCATCGTGAACGCCGGCGACAGCGATCACAAGACCGGCGACCATCTCGAGAAGCACGAAGCCGAAAAGCTGAACGCGGATTTGAAAGAACGCAAGAAGCGTCCGGCGGAACTGGAGCCGTTCTCGTTCTATCTCTCCGCTTGGGAAGAAGACAAGCACGTCATCGCGCAGGCCAACGTCGAACTCGACGACAAAGGCCGCATCGTCGGCGACCTGGTCAACGCCCGCAAGGCCGGCAACTTCGTTCTGGTAAGCCAGAACGACGTGGATTACGTTGACGTCAGCCCCAAGCAGTTGGTTTCGGTGGCTGCGTCGCTGGTGCCGTTCCTCGAACACGACGACGCCAACCGCGCGCTGATGGGCGCGAACATGCAGCGGCAGTCGGTTCCGCTGCTGCGTGCCGAAGCTCCCATCGTGGGCACGGGAATGGAAGGCGTCACGGCGCGCGATTCCGGCGCGGTCATTCTCGCCAAGCGTAACGGCGTGATCGACTCGGTCGATTCCGAGCGCATCATCGTGCGCGTCGAAGGCGAGCATCATCCGGGACAGCTTTCGCGCGAAGTGGGCAGCGACATTTATCAGCTCACCAAATTCAAGCGCTCGAACCAGAACACCTGCATCAACCAGAAGCCGTTGGTCGAGCGCGGACAGCGCGTGGTGAAAGGCCAGGTCATTGCCGACGGGCCTTGCACCGACAGGGCGAACTGGCTCTCGGACGAAACGTGCTGGTGGCCTTCATGCCGTGGCGCGGCTACAACTTCGAGGACGCGATCCTGGTCTCCGAAAAGCTGGTGAAAGAGGACTACTACACTTCCGTCCACATCGAGGAATTCGAAATCGAATCCCGCGACACCAAGCTGGGGCCGGAAGAAGTCACGCGCGACATTCCGAACGTCAGCGAAACCATGCTGCGCAATCTGGATGAAGCCGGCGTAATCCGCATCGGCGCTGGAATCAAGCAGGGCGACATTCTGGTCGGCAAGGTCACGCCCAAGGGCGAGACCCAGCTCACGCCGGAAGAAAAACTGCTGCGCGCCATCTTCGGCGAAAAGGCCGGAGACGTTCGCGACGCTTCACTCTACTGTCCGCCGGGAATTGAAGGCGTGATCGTGGACGTGAAAATCTTCTCCCGCAAGGGCCAGGAAAAAGATCAGCGCGCCAAGGCGATTGAAGAAACGCAGATTGCGAAGCTCGAAAAGAACCTTTCCGACGAGATCCGCATTCTGACCGACGAGCGCTTGAAGCGCCTGGACGGCATTCTGGGCGGCAAAGAAGTGCAGGCCGACCTGCACGACGAGCGCACCAACAAGCGCCTGCTGACCAAGGGAGCGATTCTCGATCGCGATACCATCGAGCGCATTTCCACGCGGAACCTGAAGCGCATTAAGTACAACGACAAAGATCCGCGGGTGAATGAGCAGATCGACGAGATCGAAGAAATGACCTCGCGCCAGATTGACGTTCTGAAAAAGATCGTCGGCGAAAAGAAAGACAAGCTCACCAAGGGCGACGAACTGCCGCCGGGCGTGATCAAGCTGGTCAAAGTCTATGTCGCCATGAAGCGCAAGCTGAGTGTGGGCGACAAGATGGCCGGCCGTCACGGAAACAAGGGCGTGATTGCCCGCATTCTGCCCGACGAGGACATGCCTTACCTCGAAGACGGCACGCCGGTCGAGATCGTGCTCAATCCTCTGGGCGTTCCTTCCCGTATGAACGTGGGTCAGATTCTCGAAACCCACCTCGGATGGGCGGGACACGAACTCGGCAAGAAGATCACCGAGTTCCTCAAGGAAAATTCTCGCGAAGAAACCGTTCGCCGCGAACTGCAGAAGCTGTTCAAGGGCACGACTCTGGAGCAGGAAATTTCCGAGGTCCCCGATGACGAGCTGATGGCGGTCGCGGAAAGCTCTTGGCGGCGGCGTGTTCACCGGGTCGCCGGTATTCGACGGCTCGCGCGAGTACGAAATCAAGGCGCTGCTGAAGAGCGCGGGCCTGCCGGAATCCGGCAAGACCACGCTGCACGACGGCATGACCGGCGACAAGTTCGAGCAGCCGGTGACGGTCGGCTACATCTACATGCTGAAACTGTCGCACTTGGTGGACGACAAGATCCACGCGCGTTCCATCGGGCCGTATTCGCTGATCACCCAGCAGCCGCTGGGCGGAAAAGCGCAATTCGGCGGACAGCGTTTCGGCGAAATGGAAGTTTGGGCGCTGGAAGCTTACGGCGCGGCGTTCATTCTTCAAGAACTGCTGACGGCAAAGTCCGACGACGTGTACGGCCGCACCAAGATTTACGAGGCCATCGTCAAGGGCGAAGCTGCCATGGAGCCGGGCGTGCCGGAATCGTTTAACGTGCTCATCCGCGAGCTGCAATCGCTCTGTCTTGATGTGGAGTTGATCAAGGCAGGCGAGAAGAAGCCGGTGTTGAGCGCGGCAGCAGATTAAGTGCAGTTGCCAGTGGCCAGTGGTCAGTTGCCAGTGCGGCGCTGACCGGCCACCGGCGCTGTAGAATGGCGTAGCAAGTTTTAGGCAAAGACTCTTAGAAATAGTTTCGCGGGGATGGGCGCTCTCGGCCCCAGCGGAACACAAGAGAAACTGGCAACTGGCCACTGGCAACTGGCTACTGCCCCTCGAGAGCAGGAAGTGGAGGAAGCCCTTGTTCCGTTCAAGTCCTTTTGATTTGGCCAACCCGATTGCAGATTTCGACGCTATTCGCATCAGCCTGGCCTCTCCGGAAAAAATCCGGAGCTGGTCGCATGGCGAGGTGACGAAGCCCGAAACCATCAACTACCGCACCTTCAAGCCGGAGCGCGATGGCCTGTTCTGCGCCCGCATTTTTGGCCCAGTCACTGACTGGGAGTGCCTCTGCGGCAAGTACAAGCGCATGAAGCACCGCGGAGTGATCTGCGACAAGTGCGGCGTGGAAGTCACGCTGTCGAAAGTCCGCCGCGAGCGCCTCGGCCACATCGAGCTGGCGTCGCCGTGCTCGCACGTGTGGTTCTTCAAGGGACTGCCCAGCCGCATCGGCCACCTGCTCGACATTTCGCTGCGCGATCTCGAAGCCATTCTTTACTTCGAAGCCTACGTGACCATCGAGCCGGGCGACGCGCCGGTGAAAGACCACGAAGTCATCAAGGACGAAGCCCAGTACCGCGAACT
This sequence comes from uncultured Acidobacteriota bacterium, assembly GCA_963819825.1. Taxonomy (GTDB): domain Bacteria; phylum Acidobacteriota; class Terriglobia; order Terriglobales; family Acidobacteriaceae; genus Gp1-AA145. The sequence goes on along the minus strand of CAWFXO010000005.1, from coordinate 138,846 downwards.
CGACCAGCAATACCGCCCTGCCGGCTTCAAGGCGATGATGGGCGCGGAAGCGATCAAGGAACTGCTCAAGCGCGTGGACATCGATTCGCTCTCCGGCGAACTGCGCGAGAAGATGCGCCACGAGAATTCGCTGCAGAAGCGCTTGAAGTACGCCAAGCGGCTGAAAGTGGTCGAAGCCTTCCGCAAGAGCGGCAACAAGCCGAACTGGATGATTCTCGACGTGATTCCGGTGATTCCGCCGGAGCTGCGTCCCCTCGTTCCACTCGATGGCGGCCGTTTTGCCACCTCCGATTTGAACGATCTGTATCGCCGCGTGATCAACCGCAACAACCGGTTGAAGAAGCTGATGGACCTGCACGCGCCGGAAGTGATCGTGCGCAACGAAAAGCGCATGTTGCAGGAAGCGGTGGACGCACTGTTCGACAACGGCCGCCGTGGCCGCGTGCTGCGCGGAGCCAACAACCGTCCGCTGAAGTCGCTCTCCGACACGCTGAAAGGCAAGCAGGGACGCTTCCGCCAGAACCTGCTGGGCAAGCGCGTGGATTACTCCGGCCGTTCCGTCATCGTGGTCGGTCCCGAGCTCAAGCTGCACCAGTGCGGCTTGCCGAAGAAGATGGCGCTCGAACTGTTCAAGCCGTTCATCTACCACCGCCTCGAGCAGACCGGGCACTGCACCACCATCAAGCAGGCCAAGGAAATGGTCGAGCAGCAGGATTCGATCGTTTGGGACATCCTCGAAGAGGTCATCAAAGACCATCCAGTGCTCTTGAACCGCGCTCCAACCCTTCACCGCCTGGGCATTCAGGCATTTGAGCCGGTGCTGGTGGAAGGCAAGGCGATCAAGATCCATCCGCTGGTTTGCACGGCGTTCAACGCCGACTTTGACGGCGACCAGATGGCGGTGCACATTCCGCTGTCTCCGGAAGCGCAGGTTGAAGCCAGCGTGCTGATGCTGTCGTCGCACAACATTCTGTCGCCGGCATCGGGCCAGCCGATCACCGTTCCTACGCAGGACATGGTGCTCGGTCTCTACTACCTGACCAAGGGCAAGCCCGGCGCCAAGGGCGAAGGCCGCGCCTTTGCCAACATTGACGAAGTGCTGATGGCGGTCGAGGCCGGCGAGATCGAAACCCTGACCCCGATCCGTCTGCGCTACAGCGGCGAGGTCATCGACCTCACCACCGCCTACGACGATCAGGACATCGTGCACACCGATCCGGTCGCCTTACGAACGGGCATTCCTCAACACCACCGTAGGACGCGCCATTCTGAACGATCACCTTCCCGAAGGCATGCCGTACATCAACGGCCTGCTCAAGAAGAAGGGAATCGGGCAGCTGGTCAACTTCTGCTACTTGCAGTACGGCCTTGAAGTCACCGTCAAAATGCTCGACGAAGTGAAGGGACTCGGGTTCCGCTTCGCCACTCGCGCCGGCTTGTCCATCGGAATTGACGACATGGTCATTCCCGACAACAAGAAGACGCTGGTGAAAGACGCCGAGAAGCAGGTGGTCGCGTTCAGCAGCAGTACCTCGACGGCGCCATCACCAACGGCGAGCGCTACAACAAGGTCATCGAAATCTGGTCGGCGATCACGGAGAAAGTTGCCGATGAAATGTTTGGCCAGATGCAGCAGCGCGACAAGGAAGGCGACATCAACCCGATTTACATCATGGCCGACTCCGGCGCTCGCGGATCGAAACAGCAGATTCGCCAGCTCTCCGGCATGCGCGGACTGATGGCCAAGCCTTCCGGCGAAATCATCGAGACCCCGATCACGGCCAACTTCCGCGAAGGGTTGACGGTGTTGCAGTACTTCATCTCCACGCACGGCGCCCGCAAGGGACTGGCCGACACGGCGCTGAAGACTGCCGACTCCGGCTACCTGACCCGCCGCCTGGTCGACGTGGCGCAGGACGTAATCATCAGCGAATACGATTGCGGCACGGTGGATGGCATCTACGTGGCCGGCATTGTCGAAGCCGGCGAAATCATCGAGCCGCTGCGCGACCGCATTGTCGGCCGCGTGTCGCTCGAAAAAATCAAAGACTACGACGGCAACGTGATCGTCGACATCAACAACGAAATCACCGAAGACCTGGCCAGCGCGATTCAGGCAGCGGGCATCGAGCGGGTGAAAATCCGTTCCGTGCTGACCTGCGAATCGAAGCGCGGAGTCTGCGTGATGTGCTACGGCCGCAACCTGGCTTCCGGGACGTCTCGTCGAACTCGGCGAAGCCACCGGAGTCATCGCGGCGCAGTCCATCGGCGAGCCCGGCACCCAGCTCACCATGCGTACCTTCCACATCGGCGGTACGGCGTCGCGAGTTTCCGAACAGTCGAAGCTCGACGCCAAGACCAACGGCACGGTGCGCTTTATCGGCTTGCAGACGGTGAAGTCGAAGGCCGGCGATCTTGGTGGTGATGAACCGCCAGGGATCGATCGCCGTGATTGACGACAAGAACCGCGAGCGCGAGCGCTACTCCGTGGTTTACGGCGCGCGCCTCAAGGTCACCGAAGGCGATCCGGTCACCATGGGCCAGGTCATGGTCGAGTGGGACCCTTACACCTTCGCCATCCTGACCGAAATCGGCGGCACCGTGCAGTTCAAGGACCTGCAGGAAGGGGTCACGCTGCACGAGGAAGTCGACGAAGTCACCGGCCTGTCGCGCCACGTGGTTGCGGACGCTCCCGACGAGAAACGCCAGCCGGCGATCGTGATCAAGGGCAAGACCAGCAAGCGTTACCTGATGCCGTCGCGTTCCCACCTGATGGTGCAGGAAGGCGACACGGCGCATCCGGGCGACGTGCTGGCCAAGATCCCGCGCGAGACGACGAAGACCAAAGACATCACCGGCGGTCTGCCGCGTGTGGTCGAGTTGTTCGAAGCCCGCAAGCCGCATGAGACTGCGGTCATCAGCGAAATCGATGGCACCGTCAAGTTCGGCGAAGTGGCCAAGGGACAGCGCAAACTCTACGTGCAGGCCGACAACGGCACTGAAAAAGAATACTCAGTTCCGCGCGGCGTGCACATCAACGTGCAGGAAGGCGAGCGCGTCAAGGCGGGCGAACCGCTCATGGACGGCCCGCTAAATCCGCACGACATTCTCGCCGTCCTGGGAGAAAAAGAGCTGCAGGCTTACCTGGTGAACGAAATCCAGGAAGTCTATCGCCTGCAGGGCGTCAACATCTCGGACAAGCACATTGAAGTGATCGTCCGCCAGATGATGCGCTGGGTGAAAGTCGAGGACGTGGGCGACACCCAATTCCTGCTCGAACAGCAAATGGATAAGTTCCGCTTCCGCGAAGAGAACGAACGCGTGATCCGCGAAGGCGGCAAGCCGGCCACCGGCCGTCCGCTGCTGCTCGGCATCACCAAAGCGTCGCTCTCGACCGACTCGTTCATTTCGGCGGCGTCGTTCCAGGAAACCACGCGCGTGCTCACCGAAGCTTCCATCAACGGAGCGGTGGACCACCTGCGCGGCCTGAAAGAGAACGTCATCGTGGGACGCCTCATCCCGGCCGGTACCGGCATGGAGTATTACCGCAACGTGCGCCTCTCGCCAGAAATGGAAGAGGCCGCCGCCAAGGTGCAGGAGGAAGTCTCGCAAGCCTACGAAGAGGCCGAGCGCGCGCTCGAACTCATGCGTACCGAAGGCGAGACCGAGGAACTCACAGCGGAGTAATGGGAATCAAGCAAGGGCGGCTTCGGCCGCCCTTTTGTCTTTCTTAGCGCCCTTAGCGGGTTTTCTCGGCGCACTTTGCGGTTAGAAGCTTTTGGCCGCGGAGTGCGCAAAGAAGAACCGCAGAGGCCGCAAAGAAAAGCTGATCTCCTCAACCTCAACCATGTACGCTGACCCACAACGAGTGCCCGATCAGGAACCCCGCCTCACTCTTCTCTTGCTGGAACAGCCTGGCGACCACTACTCTGGCACCGTTGATATTCCGATTCCTCGATCTGCTACGGAAAGCTGTCTGGCGGTCGTTTCAGCACGACGCCTTCGCCATCGCCAAGGCGTCTGCCTACTCGTCCATCCTCACGTTCTTCCCTTCGCTGCTGGCCGTAGGCTCGGTGCTGGCCGCGCGCCGCAACACCCAGGCCCTGCTGGGAGAAATCTCCAACGCCCTGAAGGACATTCTTCCCACTGGAGTTGCCACGGCGCAGGCATACCTGCGAAAGGTCCGCCCCATTCTTTCGGAGTGATCTTGACCACGACGCTGCTGGCGCTCTGGCTGGCCTCCGGCGTGATGATTTCCTGGATGGAGGGTTTCCGCCGCGCCTACGAACTGCCGAAAGTCTGGGGCCTGGTCAAAGAGCGACTTGTCTCGTTGTATCTGGTCATCCTCGCCGGCATTCCGCTGAGCCTCGCGACCATACTGGTGGCTTTCGGAAACCGCATCGAGATTCGCATCCTGTCTGCCATCGGCCACGAATTCAGTCCCTACGTTTATCTGATGTGGATGTTGGCGCGCTGGCTGATTGCGATGACCACCAGCGTGAGCGTGATCGCGCTGATCTACCACAACGCCGTCCCCCGCACTCAGCCCTGGCACAGCGTGCTGCCGGGCGCGACCCTGGCCACCATGATGTGGTTCATCGTCACCATTGTCTTTGGCTGGTACTTGCAGCACTACGCGAACTACGGCGTGATCTACGGATCGCTGGGAGTGGGCATCGCGCTGCTGGTGTGGATGTACCTGGTCTCGCTGGTGATCCTGATCGGGTCGGAGTTCAACGCCATTTTGTTTCCGCGGCACGCGGTTGGGATTTGAGCTGAACCGCGCGGGAAATGGGAAGTAGCGTCGTTGGTCGTTGGTCGTTGGTCGTTCGTCGTTCGTCGTTGGTCGTTCGCCAAAACCTTTTTCCTGCGAAAGACTACCAAGAAACTGACTTAGCCGATCATGTACTGTATGTGCCTGGCACAGCGCCTTTGGTTCTAGGCCAACGACCAACGACGAACGACCAACGACGGTTTTGACGCTTTTCCCGTTACAATATCCGCACACCGAATCCCATGAGCGAAAACCCTTTCGGAAGCCAGTCGCTGTGTCCTCCTCCAGAATTCGCTGCCCGGCGCCGGGCGAAGATCATATGCACCATTGGTCCGTCGTGCCGCACCGAAACGGCGCTGCGCGAACTGATGCAACTCGGCATGGACGTCGCCCGCATGAATTTTTCCCACGGATCGCAGGCCGACCACGCGCGCTCCATCGAGATTTTGCGCCACGCCGCCGCAGGAAGAAGGCCGCACCATCTGCATCCTGCAAGATCTGCAAGGCCCCAAGATCCGCACCGGCGCGTTGAAAGACCATAAGCCGGTCGTGCTGCAAACCGGCGCAGTGGTGACCATCACCGCGCGCGAAGTCGAAGGCACCGCCGAAGTGATCGCCACCACGTTCCAGCGCCTGCCGCAGGAAGTCAGTGCCGGCTCGCGCATTCTGCTCTCCGACGGGCTCATCGAGCTCCGCGTGCGCGAGGTGCGCGGGCAGGACATTGAATGCCAGGTCATCAACGGCGGCACGCTGGGCGAAAATCAGGGCATCAATCTGCCGGGCGCGGCGCTCTCCATTCCCGCTCTTACGGATAAAGACCGCAAGGACCTCGAATTCGGACTGAGTCAGGGCGTGGACATGGTCGCGCTCTCGTTCGTGCGCTCGGCCTCGGACGTGCGCGAGGTCAAGGAAATCATCGCCGCGCACAATCAGGACGTTCCCGTGATCGCCAAGCTCGAAAAGCCGCAGGCCCTCGACCATCTGGAAGAAATTCTCGAAGTGGCCGACGGCGTGATGGTGGCGCGCGGCGACCTGGGCGTCGAAATGCCGCCGGAAAAAGTCCCGGTCATTCAGAAATACGTGATCCGCCGCGCCGCCGAGTGGCGCAAGCCGGTGATCATCGCCACGCAGATGCTGGAATCGATGATCGAGCACCCGCGTCCCACGCGCGCCGAGGCCAGCGACGTGGCCAACGCCATTTTCGACGGCACCGATGCGGTCATGCTTTCGGCGGAAACGGCCAGCGGGAAATATCCGCGGGAAGCGGTGTGCATGATGGCGAAAATCGTGGTCGAGGCGGAAAGCCACATGGCCGACTTCATGCAGCCGCGCCGCCGCCGCGAGCATACCGGGCTTTCCATTTCCGAGACCATTTGCGAGTCGGTCGCGCACGCGGCCGAAGACGTGGACATGGCCGCCATCGCCGTCTTCACCGACACCGGCAACACCGCGCGCATGATTTCCAAGTACCGCCCCCGGACGACCATCTACGCCTTCAGCCGCGCCAAAGTTTGCAATCGCATGAACCTGCTCTGGGGAGTACATCCGGTGTGCTGGGAACAGAACCTCAGCGTCGAAGGCATGGTCGAAACCGCCGAGCAGGACCTGGTCCGCTCCGGCAAACTCAAGCCGGGAGACATTGTGGGCGTGGTCGCGGGGACGCAGATGTCCACAGGGTCCACGAATTTTATGAGGCTGCATGTGGTGAATGGGAGATCCGTTGAAATCGCGGGTAAACAGGAAGGTGCAAAATGAAGGCCCTCAACATTTGCCTGATTCTACTTGTCGCTTGCTATTGTGTTGCAGAGAGTAAAGGAAGGGCAGATTCTGATCTCCTTACGGGTGCTCTCGACCATTTCGATATCCGAGCTGGCGGAGGGCCAGGCTTTCATTTGACAGCGAAGCTTCAACTGATTCGAAACGGAGTCGCTACTGAAGGAAGCTATGCCGAAGTGTGGATGTCGAGGCAACAATGGCGTCGCGAAATCGAACTGGGAGGTTTTCGGCGTGTTGAGGTCGGGAGAGGTGAGAGCCGTTGGATTCTGGATACCGACAACTCTGCGGCTAAAGACGACCTGAATAAGGTCTCAGGCGCTTTGAATAGGCCGATATTCGACAAGCAGTTGAAATTCAGAGGAATCAAGGGCAAGGACATAGGCGGCATCAAAGCGCGATGTGTTCAGTTGAAAGCATTTTTTGGAAACGAAACTGAGTGCATTAATCCGGCCGACAACACTCTGCTGTCGAGTGAAACTTCGTGGGCAACGGGCGGGTATGAATCTCGGACCTATGCAGACTATGAAAAAGTTGGCGATCGCGTATTTCCGAGGGTAATCGAATTCACCGGCACGGATCATCAGAAACTGGCGATACTGATTTCAGACATCGGACTGGAGACCTCTGCCGACTCCTCTCAGTTCGAACCTCCATTGGGCGCGCTGGAGTTGTCCAATTGTCCGCCCGACCAACTGTCGCATCCACAACCCCGGTCGTCTCCTGAGCCTGACTATCCGGAAGGGCAGACGAGCGAGCCGTCAGTCATCCTTTCGGCATTTGTCCAGCATGACGGTACGTTACACAACATTGAAGTTGTGAAAAGTGGCGGGCCAGCATTTGATGCAGAAGCTCTGCGAACTATGGTCCGGTGGCGGTTCGAACCGGCGAGGTGCAACGGAAACCCTGTTGTTACTCAAGTCAACCTCGAGCTGCAATTTAGGCGGTCGATAATTCCCCGGTGAGATGAGGTAATCCGGATGACTGCTATTTTCTTAGAGTCTTCTAGCGACCCTCCGGTCCGCGGATTCCTGCATCGCCCCGAATCCCCGTCAGGCGACAGCCTAATCCTCACGCACGGAGCGGGCGGCAATGCGCAGATGGGGCTACTGGCGGCGCTGGCGGAAGCCTTTGTTGGAGCCGGATTGGCGGTGCTGCGCTGCGATCTGCCGTTTCGCCAGCAGCGTCCCTACGGCCCGCCCAGGCCCAGCGATGCGGCCCGTGATCGCGAGGGGTTGAAACACGCGGCGGCGTCGATGCGGAAGCTTTTCCCCGGGCGGCTTTTTCTCGGCGGACAGAGTTACGGCGGGCGGCAGGCGTCCATGCTTGTCGCAGAAACGCCGCTTGCCGAAGAGCCGAAACTCGCGGACGGCCTGCTTCTGCTCTCGTACCCGCTGCACCCTCCGGGCCATCCTGAGAAGCCGCGGACGCAGCATCTGCCCAAGATCGAAGTGCCGGTGATGTTCGTAAGCGGCACGCGCGATCCCTTCGGGACGATTGAAGAGATCGAAGCTGCGCACAAGCTAATTCCGGCGAAAACTCTTCTGCTGCCGGTTGAGGGCGCGGGGCATGACCTGGGATTTGCCGGGAAGAAGAAGCGGGAGGAACTGCCGGGAGTTGTGCTTGAACAACTGCAGAGATTCTTCGCCTAAGCGGTCGCCGCGCGTACCCGGAAGCGAATTCCTTCCTTCTCCTGAAGGTAGGCGATGATTTCGATCAGGCTTCGAGCGTACGGATTCCCCGACGGCCCCAGCATCCGCATCAGGCTCTTGGGCGAACGGCGAGTGGCCTCAGCCAGTTCAGTAAAGCCAATCGTCGCGTTGATGTAGTCGCGCAGTACCGCCTTGCCGGTTTCGACATCTCCCGCGAGCAGATTCTCCACTCCCTCGCGAAGCAACTCTTTGCGGAACGCCGAATCACGCTGCACTCGCGCGCGGACTGTTTCTTTGAAGTCTTTGGTTAAGGGCATTTGGATTCCTTTTTACTTTTTCCTGCGCTTGTAGTCTTGCCATCGTGCAATTGCGTCTTCAATGTCCCTCTGTTGGCGCTTCTTGGTCCCACCGCCGAGCAGAATCACAAGTGTCTCACTATCCTTGCCGAAGTAAATCGATAGCCCGGGCCAAAATCGAGTTTGTATTCGTGAACGCCTGCGCCGACGCCCGTTACATTCGAAAAATTACCCAAGCCGATTCGAGTGATGGCTGTGGATACTTTGGCCGCAGCCTGGGCGTTCAGTCCGTCGAACCATTCGGCGAACGGGCCGCCTCCCGTTGGGTCGAGGTATTCTCGGACTCCGACCATTCGTCAAATGGTATCATGTGTGTTACCAATATCAAAGTGTCGGGCACTCTTAAACCGAGCAACGGTTTATAATTCACGGTTTCCCATCTAACTTCTTACAGCTAACTTCTGAGGGAGCACAGACATGGCGCAGGCTACGATGGCAGCGGTCCCCGGACTCAAAGACACTTACATCCACCTGAAAACCCGCATGGACAAGGCGGTGGACGATTTCCGCAAGGCGCTGGTGGGAACGCGCACCGGGCGGGCTTCGGTGCACATGCTGGATTCGGTGATCGTGGAAGCTTACGGGGCGCAAATGCCGCTCAATCAGGTGGCCACGGTCCACGCCCCGGAGCCGCAGTTGATCACCGTGCAGCCCTTCGATCCCAGCCAACTCGGAGCCATTGAAAAAGCCATTCGCGGCGGCGAGCTGGGGCTGAATCCGATGAACGATGGCAAGATGATTCGCGTGCCGATTCCGGCGCTGACCGAAGAGCGGCGCAAGGAGATGGTGAAGCATCTGCATAAGGTTCTCGAGGACCATCGCACCGCGGTGCGCAACGTCCGCCGCGATGGCAACGACGCCATCAAGAAAGCAATGAAGGACAAAAAGATCAGCGAAGACGAAGAGAAGCGCGCGATGGATGAAATCCAGAAGCTGACCGACGGCGAGATCAAGAAGATGGAAGAGATGTGCAAGGCGAAGGAAAAAGAAGTGATGGAGATATAAAGCCGTCGTTGGTCGGTAGTCGTCGGTCGTCGGCCACAACCGTTTTACCGCCGGGATCGCCGAGAACGCCGAGAAAAACCCTGAATCAGTCACGGTTCCGCCGGAAAGGCTTGCAGTTTTGTGCTCTTGGCCGACCGACGACCGACGACGATCTTCCCCCGTATAATCATCCCATCGTGAAAAAAGTTGTCCATGCCGCCTGTACACATGATTGCCCGGACGCTTGCGGTGTACTGATCACGATCAACGATGGCCGTGCGGTCAAGATTCAGGGTGATCCGGCCCATCCGGTGACGCGCGGGTTTTTGTGCGCCAAGGTGGCGAAGTATCTGGACCGGGTGTACTCGCCGGACCGGGTGCTGTATCCGATGCGGCGGGTTTCACCGAAAGGGCCGCGGAGCTTCGCTCCGCCTGGACAGCCGGGGGCGGCTGTCCCCGCACAGCCTGAGCAGACCTTCCAGCGCATTACTTGGGACGAGGCTTTCGACGAGATCATCTGGCGGTTACGCAGCGTTTCGGCCACGTTTGGCAGCGAGGCCATCCTGCCGTACTCCTACGGCGGGACTCTGGGCAAGCTCAACTTCGGTTCGATGGACCGGCGGTTTTTCCACCGGCTGGGGGCTTCGCAGCTCGCCCGTAACATCTGCGCAGAGGCCGGTGGCGCCGGCGTCCGGTCGGTCTATGGCGCCAATATGGGGACGGAGCCGGAACAGTTTCGCGATTCCAAATACATCATCGCGTGGGCGGCGAACATCCACGGAAATAATGTGCATTTGTGGCCGTTTATCGAAGAGGCCCGTCGCAATGGAGCGAAGCTGGTCGTGATTGATCCCTATCGCACGCGAACGGCGGCTTGCGCCGACTGGCACATCCCGATCAACCCCGGCACCGACGTCGCGCTGGCGTTGAGCATGATGCACGTCATCTTCAATCGAAATCTGCATGACGCCGACTACCTGTCTCAACATACGATTGGGTTCGACGAACTGCGAACCAAAGTCCAGGCGTATCCGCCGGAAAAAGTTGCGAGGTGGACGGGAATGTCGGCGGCTGATATCGAGAAGTTGGCGGTGGAGTATGCGACCTGCCGGCCGGCGGTGATTCGCATGAACTATGGGGTGCAGCGCTCGCAGAATGGCGGCATGGCCTCGCGGACGATCGCCATGCTGCCGTGTGTGACCGGTTCGTGGAAAGAAGTTGGCGGCGGGTTTCAGCTCTCCACAAGCGCGGCGTTTGGATTGAACAATGCGGCTCTGGAACGCGCCGATCTGATGCAGGTTTCGCTGGGCAGGGAAGCGCGGACGATCAACATGGTTGAACTGGGTCAGGCGCTGAACGTGGTGGAAGATCCTCCGGTGAAGGCGCTGTTCGTGTACAACTCGAATCCGGCGGCGGTTTGCCCGAACCACAACGACGTCATTCGCGGCCTGCTGCGGCCTGATTTGTTTACGGTGGTGCACGAGCAATTCTTTACCGACACCACCGACTACGCCGACATCGTTCTGCCGGCCACAACCTTCTTCGAACACAAAGAGCTTCAATCCGCCTACGGGCATTACTATCTGCAGGCGTCGAACCAGGCCATTGAGCCGCTGGGCGAGTGCCGATCGAATGTGGACTTATTCCGGGCGCTAGCGCAGAAGATGGGATTCGAGGACGAATGCTTCAGCGATTCGGTCGATGACATGATCGATCAGGCGATGGACTCGCCGAATCCCTGGCTGCAGGGGATCACGCGCGAGCGGTTGGAAAAGGAAGGGCACATCCGGCTGAATTTCGAAGGCGAGGACCCCACCCTTCGAAAACCACGAAGGGTGGGGCAGCCAGGAAATGGTCACGCCTCACCGAAGCCATTCCTGCCATTCGCCAACGGCGAGTTCCGCACACCCAGCGGCAAGGCGCTGCTCTACAACGAGGCCTGAAAGCGCAGGGGCTTGATCCGGTTTCCGAGTTCATTCCACCGGAAGAGTCCCGTCATACAGACAACGCGAAGGCATTTCCGTTGGAGCTGCTGGCGCGCAAGGCCGACAATTTCCTGAACTCGACGTTCACCAATCTGCCCAGCGTGCAAGCCACTCGAGGAAGTGGGACTGCTGGAGATGAACCCGGCGGATGCGAAGCCGCGAGGCATCCGTGACGGCGATACGGTGAAGGCGTTCAACCGTCGCGGCGAAATGCAGCTCAAAGCCAAGGTGGACGGCAAAGTTTCGCCGGGAGTGGTTGCCGCCAAGCTCCTGTGGGCAAAACTTACACCCGGCAATCGCAACATTAACGTGCTAACATCCGAAAAACTGACGGACATGGGCAACTCCGCCACGTTTTATTCCGTCTTGGTTGAGGTGGAGCTTTTTCGGCGGGACCCCGCGGGCGCAAGTTGAGGGGTTTCTGGCTTCTATTTTGGACGCTCTCCACGGCTCTACCGTATAATTACAGTTTTCCATACTCCACCTGTCTGAGGTAAGTGGCAATTTCTCGCGTCCATCAGGATAGTCCTGCGATTTGGGTAGAAAGCACCCTTAGGGTGTCTGGCGAGATTCAGCGTCAGACGCGCATCTCTTTCATTCAGAAAGACTTGTTTTTGCCTCGTCTGCGGGATGGGCGACCCTGCTCGTGGTTCTTGCGGGGGCGGGCGTTCGCGCAGACGCCCGACATCGTTGTCGGCGATTGAAGTCCCTCACGGCAACCGGAGTGTCCCGGCAGAAGCAGTTCGCGCCCATATCTTCACCCGGCCGGGCGACGTTTACGACCAGGCGGCCATTGAGCGCGACTTCAACTCGCTCTGGAACACTGGCTACTTCGAGGACATCCGCTTCGAGCGCGAAGCGACGCCTAAAGGCTGGATTCTGCATGTCTACGTGAAGGAAAAACCGCGGATCAAGGAAATCAACTACCTGGGCATCAACGCGATTTCGAAGAGCGATATTCTGGACCGGTTTAAGGAAGCCAAGGTCGGGCTGTCGGTCGAGTCGCAATACGATCCCACCAAGGTGAAGAAAGCCGAAGTCACCATCAAGCAGTTGTTGGCCGAGCACGGTCACCAGTTCGCGACCATCCGCACCGAAATTCGGCCGATTCCGCCGGCGTCAGTGGGTGTCACCTTTGTGGTCCGGGAAGGGCCGAAGGTCAAAGTCGGACGGATCAAGTTTGAGGGCAACAAAAAGGTGAGTAGCCGGGTACTGCTGCACGCCATGCATTTTATGCGGCCGATCGGCATTCCGCATTCCATTTTCCTGGAAAATATCTTTGCCAAGACCTATGACGCCACCAAGCTCGATGACGACATGGAACTGGTGCGCGAGGCTTTGCAGAACCGCGGGTACTTCAAAGGAGTGGTGGGCGAGCCCAAACCAAGATCCGCGATACCGGGCACACAGGATTTCATATCCCCCTGATTCAGCACGGTCCCGGCAAGGCGATGGACATCACGATTCCGATCGACGAGGGAAACCGCTACACCCTTGGGCACATCACCTTCAAGAACAACAAAGCGTTCCGAATAGCAAGGCGTTGCGAAATCTTTTCCCCATCAAGGATGGGGACATTTTCGACCGCTCCAAGATTGCGAAAGGGCTGGAAAACCTAAAGACCTTCTACGCCAGCGGTGGATTCATCAATTTCACCTCCATTCCCACCCCCGACATTGACGAGGACAAGAAGCAGGTTTCGTTCGACATTGACGTGGACGAAGGCAAGCAGTTCTCGGTGCGCCGGATCGAGTTCTCGGGCAACACCACCACGCGCGACAAGGTGATCCGGCGCGAACTGGTGCTCGAAGAAGGGCAGCTGTATAACGAGCGGTTTTGGAAGATCAGTATTCAGCGGCTGAACCAGCTGGGGTTTTTCGAACAGATCAAGCCCGACGACCCGACCACAACCGAACGCCATCTCGACGAAAAAGAGGCAACGGTTGACCTGACCCTGAAGTTGAAAGAGAGAGGGAAGAACCAGATTGGCTTGTCGGGCGGAGTCAGCGGGCTGGCGGGTTCGTTCATTGGACTCAGCTACACCACCAACAACTTTCTGGGTCTGGGCGAAACCCTTAGCGTTCAGGCCAATCTCGGCAGCCTGCAGAAAGATGTGACCCTGGGATTCACGGAGCCCTACTCTATTTGATCGGCCGCTGACGGCGGGCTTCACCATTTACGGCCGCAGGCTGACCTATGACCAGGCCCGGCAGACGGCGCAAATCACCGGACAGGTATTGGCCGTCACTCAAGCCCAACTGCAGAGTTTGCAGAACTACACCCAGGACAGCAAGGGATTTTCGCTGAACGCTTCGTATCCGCTGCACCGCGGTTTCAAGCGGGTGGGGGCCACGTACTCGTACGACGTATCGTCGCTGGTGGCCTTGACCACGGCCTCCAAGAATCTGTTCAACTATCTGGCCTTTAGCGGAGTCAGCGGCCCCAATGCCCTGAATGGGATCGTGACCAGCAAGGTTCTGCTTAGCTATAACGAAAATAAACTGGACGCGGCGTTGTACCCCCACTCGGGCACCGAATACTTTTTTGGGGGAGAAATCTCCGGGCTCGGCGGGACCGTCAGGACGGTGCGTCCGATTGTGGAATACAAGCATTATTTCCCTGTGCAGCACCGCCGCAACACCGTCGGCTTCCATTTCCAGGGTTCGTTACCTATCCGGATTTGGAGGCCTGGTGGCTCCTCCCTTCCAGCGGTTTTACATGGGAGGAGAAAATGACATCCGCGGTTTCGACGTGAGGTCAATTTCGCCCGTGGCGTTCCTGCCCACGGTTTCGTCAGTGACCCTGCGAAACCGGGACAACACTTTTGTGGTAAAGAACCCCTTCCTGGGACCCTGCACCACGGGCACGGAACCCAACTGCTACAAGATCCCGATTCCCGTGGATCAAGTGACGTTCCCCGGTGGGGACATGAGTCTGGTCACCAACGCGGAATATCGCATCACCATTGCCGGGCCAGTGGCGATTGCGCCATTTTTTGACTTGGGAGTGGATCCAGTTCTGAGCCGGACTCCCAGCTGCGTATCAATAACGGCCAATTCACGGCCATCAACACCACACCCTACGGGTGCCCGACCCTTGATCCTTTCCTTAGCACTTGTACGGGTACGCAGCAGATCTCGTTTAGCCAGGACTTGGTTGTCCTGGGCGCATCGAACTGGCAGCCCCGGGCGTCCACTGGGCTGGAACTGCAAGCTTTCCTGCCAGTGGTGAACGCGCCGTTCCGAATTTATTGGGCTTACAATCCGCTGCGCTTGAATGATCTGTCACAATCGCCGGTGCCGATCACCCGCGGCATGTTCCCCGCCGGCGACGCCGGCGACTATACGTTCCAGCTGGCGCGCAACACCTTCTCCCCGAATACCTGCTGCGGGAGCCTCGCAAGACCTTCCGCTTCAGCGTGGGCACGACTTTCTAGGAGGATTGACGGCCACTAGCGCCTGTTTCTATAATGAAGCATCCACACGCCTGAGTCGCCGGTAGTTGCGTGGCATTTCGCGGCGCTCCCAGTTGCATGCGAGAGTCTCAATCGGTTCGCCTTACTCGCGAACGGTAGATGTGGGTCTGGGTATTCCGATTTCTCAACGAACCGCATCTTACAAATTTCAGGAGCAGTACTCCAAGGAGTTCAGGTAATCACATGAAACTTACGCTCAAGCGTTTTCTCACGGCTGCAGCCATTATGTTCTCGGCCGCGGCGATGGCCCAAACCGGTGGCGGGTCTTCCGCTCCCTTCCCGCGGCACCCAGTGCCGCGAACGACACTCCCGCAGTAACCGCCCCGACGGGGACCAAGATTGGGACCATCGACGTGGAGAGCGCCGATCCTGGCCTGCAACGAAGGCCAGCGCGACTTCGAAGCTCTGGGCAAGAGACTGGAGCCCAAACAAAATGAGCTGAAGGCGAAGAACGAGGAGATCGAAGGCCTGAAGAAGCAGCTCAATACCCAGGGCGACAAGCTCAACGACGACGCCAAAGCGGCCCTGACCAAGCAGATTGAGACCAAGCAGAAAGCTCTGGAGCGCGACGCCCAGGATTTCCAGGAGGACTCGCGCAACCAGGAGAACGAAATTGCCCAGCGCATCCTGCAGAAAATGTTGCCCATCTTTGCGGACTACGCCAAGAACAATGGCTTCGCGCTGATCGTGGACACGTCGCACAACAACCAGTGGCCGAACGGCGCCGTGATTTGGAACGGCGGCGGTTTGGACATCACCAAGACCATCGTGGATGCCTACAACGTGAAGTCCGGGGTTCCGGCGCCGGCCAAGCCCGCGGCCGGCGCGAAGCCGGCAGGAAGCGCGGCGACGAAGCCAGCGGCTCCAGCGCCTGCCAAGCCCGCCACAACCGCTCCGGGCACCACCCCCAAGCAGTAGCGACACCAGTCGAAGGATTTTGTTCCCAGGGCCGCGAGCGATCGCGGCCCTTTATTTTTTGGGTTGCCGGCGCGGCGGGGCCCACTGCGGTGTCTGTTTCTCTCAACAGGACCACTGTTTCAACAGGACCACTGTTGAGGAGGCAGCCATGTTTTCGGGATTGTCCGTTGTGCAACCTTCCGCCCGGCGCTGGACGGCGTTGACGTCGTTTACTTTGCAGGCAGCCCTTGTAGCCACGCTGCTAGTCTTCCCCCTGCTGTATCCGCAGAACCTGCCGCCGGCTTTTCTGACCAAGCGGATCTTCATGCCACTCCTGAATAGCGTGGTGCAAGCCGCAGCGCCATCGGCGGCGGCTCATCCCGGCACACTGTCGATGGCGCGGCCGATCGTGGTCAGCCGAAACTCACCCAGAATCCAGCTCGCAGCGACATCCTCTTCGCAGGACCTTCCTCTGGGGATCGATGCGAACATCGGAAGTAGCGATCCATCCTCAACCATGAACACCCTGATTGGCGGGCCCCCACATCCGTTGCTTCCATCCGCCAGCATTGCGAAGCCGCTGAAGACTTCCGTGGTGATGGAGGGCAACCTCATCCGCCGGGTGGAGCCGCAATACCCAGCGATTGCCAGGCAGATTCGGCTGCAGGGTGTAGTGGTGCTGAATGCGATCATCAGCCGTAAGGGCGATATCGAGCGGGTGGAGGCCGCCAGCGGCCCGGCCTTGCTCGTAGGCGCCGCCAAAGAGGCAGTGCAGCAGTGGAAATACCGGCCCTACCTGCTGAATGGCGAGCCGGTCGAAGTCGAGACCCAGATTACCGTGAACTTTGTGATAGGGAACTGAGGGTCGCTCGTGGCACGGCGGTAACCTGAGGTTCGGCGGGGCGGCCAATTATAATCGGCGGGAGTGGCCACCATCGAAATCGCGAAGCGGGCAGCGACCCGGCCAACCTGGGCCGAGGTCTCTTTGGGGACAGTCCGTAAGAACTTTCGCACCATCCGCGACTACGTCGGCAAGGGAGTGACCGTGTGCGCGGTGGTGAAGGCGTATGCCTACGGCCACGGCGCAGTCGAGTGCGCTCAGGCGCTCGAGGCCGAAGGCGTAACCTGGCTGGGCGTGACCTCGCTGGACGAAGCGATTCCTCTGCGTGAAGAGTGCATCACCGCCCGCATTCTGCTAATGACCGGCTTCTGGCGCGGTGAAGAAGAAGAAGTCGTTCGCCTCGGCCTGACCCCGACGGTTTGGGAGATCGGGCATATCGAGCTGATGGAACGCGCCGCCGCCCGGGTTGGCGTGGCGCAGCATGCGATTCACCTGAAACTGGATTCTGGGCATGGGCCGTCTGGGAGCTGCGCCGGAGGATGTGCCCGCTCTTTGCGTGGCGCTGAAATCCTCGCCGCATTTAAAGCTCGAGGGCTTCGCAACCCATCTCGCGTCTTCCGAAGTTCTGGACGCGCCTTCGGTCGCCGAGCAACTCAAAGTTTTCGAAGATGCACGGCGCGTGTTGCGCGAAGCCGGATTCAATCCGCCGCTGGTTCATGCGGCGAATACCTCCGCGGTTATCTCGCACCACGAAAGCTGGAACACGATGGTGCGTCCGGGACTCGCACTTTATGGGTACCACCTGCCGTTCGAGCGCGCCGGACGCGAGGTCAGCGGCGCAGGATTGAAGCTCGCGCTCGAACCGGCGTTGACGTGGAAGACGCGCATACTTTCTTTGCGCGAAATGCGTGCTGGCCAGGCCTTGGGTTATGGCGGGACCTACGTCACCAAGGCTCCCGCGCGAATTGCTGTCCTGCCGGTTGGCTACGCCGACGGACTCAACCGCGGGCTTTCTGCAGGCGGGCGCGTCATCGTCCGCGAGCACTACGCGCCGATTGTGGGGCGAATCTCCATGGATTTGACGTTGGCGGACGTTACCGGCATCCCTGGCGTAGAGGTTGCGGACGAGGTCGTGCTTCTCGGCTCCCACGACGGTCTCAGCGTGGACGCCCGCGAACACGCCGAACTGGCACGCACGATTCCTTACGAGATTTTGTGCGCGATTTCGAAGCGGGTGCCGCGGAAATACTGCTGAATGCAAGATCCTGCCGCTGAATGCTGACTGCTGAGTGCTGAATGCTCCTCTTGTTATCCTAAGAACACATGCCCTCGCTCTACGCCCGCTGGATGTACGACTGGGAAACGCGCCTCACCTCGGTGGACAACAACCGGGTGGTGCGTCCGCTGGAGTGGGGGATTGAGTGGACGCGCGACTGGCCTTGCCGCAACGGGTTTTTGCCGCATCAGACCGCGGCGGAGTGCGAGCACTATCTGCGCGAGTACAACGCGCGCGCGATTGCCGCCAGCGACGAGTTCTTCGCCCACAAGACTCCTTCGGATTTCCGGCTGGAAAAACGCGAAGTGCAGGTGTTTAGCACGCGCGAAATTCCCGATCCTGTGCTGGAGAAAAAAGTCGCTGGGACGTACGCGGAGTTTCTTCGATTCACTTCGCCGGTGTACACGCCGTATCCGGAGAACAATCTGGCCAACGCGCGCTGGTTTCCGGCGAAAGGGAATGCCGAAGAGCGCGGTGGTGCTGTTGCCGCACTGGAATTCGGACGCGCTCAACTACAACGCGCTGTGCCGCATTCTGAACCGGCTGGGAATTTCGGTGCTGCGGCTGAGCATGCCGTATCACGACATTCGCCGCCCGGCGGAAATCCGGCGCGCCGACTACGCGGTCTCCGCCAACATCGGCCGCACCATGGACGCCTGCCGCCAGGCCGTCCTCGACATTCGCTGCTGCCTCGACTGGCTGCAGCAGCAGGGCTACGAGCGCCTCGGCATCACCGGCACCAGCCTGGGATCGTGCTACGCATTCCTCGCCGCCGCGCACGATTCGCGCATCCAAGTCGCCGCATTCAATCACGCGTCCACCTACGTCGCCGACGTGGTCTGGCACGGCCAATCCACGCGCCACATCCGGCAGGCGCTCGAGTCGGAAATGGACATCGATCGGCTGCGCGAGCTGTGGCGCGCTGTCAGTCCGATGTCGTACTTCAATCAATTCGCGCGCTGGAAGCGGAAATCGCTGATCGTCTATGCGAAGTATGATTTGACCTTCCTGCCGGAATTTTCGCGTCAGGTGGTCGCCGAATTCGAGCGCCACAATCTCGACCACAAAGTCGCGGTCCTCCCCTGCGGCCACTACTCGATGGGAGAGACGCCGTACAAATATATGGACGGCTGGTATTTGGCGTCGTTTCTGGGGAGAGCGCTGAAGGAGCGCACTTAGCACTTGGCATTTAGCATTTGGTCAGTCAGTGGCCGTGAAAGGCTAAATGCTAAGTGCTAAATGCCAAATGCGACTTCTCCCGTACAATATCCGCAACGAAGATCACACCCGAAGTGAGAGAATCAAACACCTATGAAAACCGACCCCATGTCGCGTCCGCTTGTACGAAGCTGATCCGCAAATCGCTGCGGCGATTGATGACGAAGCCCGTCGCCAGCACGAAGGCCTGGAACTGATCGCCTCGGAAAATTTTGTGAGCGAAGCCGTGCTTGAGGCCATGGGCTCGGTGTTCACCAATAAGTATGCCGAGGGATATCCCGGCAAGCGCTACTACGGCGGCTGCGAGTTTGCGGACATCGTCGAGAACCTGGCGCGCGATCGCGCCAAGCAGCTTTTCGGTGCCGAACATGCCAATGTCCAACCCCATGCCGGATCGCAGGCCAACATGGCGGCGTACTCGGCGGTGATCCAGCCGGGAGACACGATTCTCGGCCTGAATCTGGCGCATGGCGGACATCTCACGCACGGTCATCATCTGAATTTTTCCGGCAAGACGTACCGCATCGTTCCCTACGGCGTGACCAAAGAAACCGAGACGATTGACTACGACGATCTGGAAAAGCTGGCGGAGAAAGAAAATCCCAAGCTGATCATCGGCGGCGGCAGCGCGTATCCCAGAATTATCGACTTCGCGCGCATGCGGCAGATTGCCGACAAAGTTGGCGCGCTCTACATCGTGGACATGGCCCACTTCGCCGGACTGGTCGCCGGAGGCGTGCATCCATCGCCGGTGCCGCACGCGCACATTGTTACTTCGACGACCCATAAGACTCTGCGCGGTCCGCGCGCAGGAATGATTCTTTCCAAGCAAGAATTCGCCGCCGCCATCGACAAAGTTGTTTTCCCGGGAATGCAGGGAGGCCCGCTGGTGCACATCATCGCCGCGAAGGCCGTTTGCTTCCGCGAAGCGCTGCAGCCGGAGTTCCGCGACTACGCCAAGCAAGTTGTCGTCAACGCCAAAGTGCTTGGCAGAGACGCTGGCCGGCGAAGGCTTCCGCATTATTTCTGGCGGCACCGACACGCATCTGATGCTGGTGGACGTGTTCTCCAAAGGCATGTTCGGCAGCGAAGCGGAAAAAGCGCTGGGCGAAGCTGGAATTACCGTCAATAAGAACGCGATTCCGTTCGACGTGAACCCGCCGATGAAGCCGAGCGGGATTCGTATCGGCATCTCCGGCGCTGACCACGCGCGGGATGAAAGAAGCCGAAATGCGGCAGGTCGGGACGGTGGATTGCCGAGGCGTTGAACGGCCGCGCTGATGCGTCGGTGCTCAACAGGATTCGCCGCGCAGGTGCTGGAACTTGGCCGATGCATTTCCGCTGTATGCGTCTCGAAGGGCCAAGGTCCACGCCGAGGTTTAGAGTGGAGCGGCTCACAGCGAACACCTTTTAACACAGAGGACACAGAGGGCACAGAGGTTTTTTGGCCTTGATTCCTCTGTGATCTCTGTGTCCTCTGTGGTTAAGCCTTTCGCTGAAGCCTCCCGTCAATCTCAAGCCCAACTAGCGAACTCATGCCTCCGCCGTTTAGAATCCCTAGTCCTGACTTTGACAGGGAGCTGGCATTGATCCCACGTTATACGCGCGCGGAGATGGGCCGCATTTGGGGCGAGGAGAACCGTTTCCGCACCTGGCTGCGGGTGGAGATCGCCGCCACCGAAACTCTGGCTGAGGCGAAGATCGTCCCCAAGGCGGCGGCCAAAGCCATTCGCGAGCTGGCGGACTTCCGGCTGGAGCGCATTCGCGAAGTCGAAGCCGAGGTGCGGCATGACGTGATCGCATTCACCACGGCGGTGGCGGAGTTCGTCGGCCCGGAATCGCGATGGTTTCACTACGGCCTGACCTCGAACGACGTGGTGGACACGGCGCAGGCGCTGCTCATTCAGCAGGCGTCTGAAATCATCGCCGCCGATCTGCGCAAGCTGGCCGACGTGCTCAAGCGCCGGGCGTTTGAGTTCAAAGACACTCCGATGATCGGCCGCACCCACGGCGTTCACGCCGAGCCGATCACCTTCGGATTCAAGCTGGCCAACTGGTATTCCGAGGTACAGAGAGATATCGTGCGTTTCGACTCTGCAGCCGAAGACATGCGCGTCGGAAAATTTTCCGGCGCGGTGGGGACGTTTGCGCATCTCAGCCCCGAGCTGGAAGAAAAGATGTGTGCGCGGCTGGGACTGAAAGCCGCGGCAATTTCGTCACAGGTGATTCAGCGCGACCGGCATGCGAATTATCTGGCGACGCTGGCGGTGATTGCCTGCACCCTCGACAAAATCGCCACCGAGATTCGCCACCTGCAGCGCACCGAAGTCCGCGAGGCCGAAGAGTACTTCAGCGAAAAGCAAAAGGGATCATCGGCTATGCCGCACAAGCGCAATCCCGTCACATGCGAACAGATTAGCGGTTTGGCCAGAGTGGTCCGATCAAACGCCCAGGCGGGATTTGAAAATGTTGCGCTGTGGCATGAGCGCGACATTTCGCATTCCTCGGCCGAACGCGTGATTCTGCCGGATTCGACCACGCTGGTGGATTACATGCTGGAGAAAACCACCGGACTGATCGGCACCATGTTCGTCTATCCCGCACGCATGAAGGCGAACCTCGAAAGCACCGGTGGCCTGGTTTTCAGCGGACAGCTTCTGCTCGATCTGGTGGAGAGCGGAATTTCGCGCGAGGACGCATACCGGCTGGTGCAAAGCCACGCCATGCGCTCGTGGAAAGAAGGCCTGAACTTCCGCGAGGAGATCAGCAAAGACCGGAGCATTACGGGACGCGTCCCCGCCAAGGCGATTGCACGGGCGTTTGATTTGAAGCGGCAGCTGCGGAATATTGATGCGATTTTCGCAAGGGTGTTTGGGGCGAAGAAACCTACATCCAAGAAGCGAAGAAAATCCTAGGCCTACGATAATTTCCCTTGCAACGCGTAACTCAGTCGTGTTACAACTACGTCATGCGTACTACGCGACACGTAGTAGAGTCCGAAAACGGTTCCGGCCTCGGCCATTTTTCCGACCCGCCGTTGTTTGTACTGGCCAGCCTGGCCAGTGGGCCGAAGCATGGACACGCCATGATCGAGGACATCGCCAGCTTCTGCGGCGTCCGCCTGGGGCCGGGGACGCTGTACGGCGCGATTGCGCGGCTGGAGCAGCAAGGATGGATTGAGCCGCTGCCTCCCGAGGACCGCCGCCAGCCCTATCGCATCACGGGCGCAGGCCTCCGCGTTCTGCGCGCGAAACTCTCCACCCTGCGGCAGTTCACCAAGGCCGGGCTGGGCCGACTGGAGGCGCGATGAATCCCAGACTTGCTCGCTCGCTAGTGCGGCTATATCCGCGGGCGTGGAGAGAGCGCTACGGCGCGGAGTTTACCGCGCTGCTCGAAACCGGGCCGGCTGGCGAGCGGACGTCGGCTCGCGCTTCGGCTCGAACGACGGTTCGAACCGCGGCAAACGTGGTCTGGTCGGCGCTCGGCGAGCGCATCTTTCCAACTCTAGGAGGCAAAATGGAGCAAAGCCATTTCCAATCCTGGTGTGTGCGGGCGCCGTGGGCGATGTTCGGCCTTGGGCCTCTCCTTCTTCTCGCCGCGGCCTACTTCGTCGCCTGCTTCATTTTGTGGTCGGGCTGGAAGATGTTTCTGCCCGGAGCAGAAACACCGTTCGTCCGCATCGACGGATTCGCCATCTTCTATTTTCAAGCCGGCCGGCTGCTCTATTTCAGCGCGCCGATTCTCATCGGCTGGGCCATGGCATGGGTCGCCGGTCGACAGCAATTG
Organism: uncultured Acidobacteriota bacterium; assembly: GCA_963819825.1. Classification (GTDB taxonomy): domain Bacteria; phylum Acidobacteriota; class Terriglobia; order Terriglobales; family Acidobacteriaceae; genus Gp1-AA145. Next base: position 115,829 of record CAWFXO010000005.1, on the reverse strand, counting down.
AAAGCGCTCTGGCCCGCAGTCGGCTGGATATTAATCGCCTTCATCGGTGGCACCACCCAGGTTTACACCAGCCCTCCAGTGGGCCTTGGCGGCGCGGGCCATGTGAGGATAAGTTTCCTCGTTGGACCTTCAATTCAGCCGTTCCCCGACGGCCTGCTTCACGCACTGGTAATTCTGTCGCTAACGGTGTTGCCGTATCTGATCTGGCGATTGCTCAACGCGCGCCGCACTCTTTCCGCCTAAGCGCCGGTCACCAGCCCTTGCGCGAGAAACGATCCGCCGCCGGAAATCGCTAGGCAAATCACGGCTCCGAGCAGGGTCAGCGGCAGTTCGATTCCGGCGGGCGCGAAGAAGCCGTGTTTCATGTGCACGGTGATGATCGCCACGATCATGTCAACCGCGAGCAGGACGGCCGGCCCCCGCGTGGCGAGGCCGGTAATCAGCAGAATTCCGCCAAGGAACTCCACCGTGATGAGGATCACCGCAAACACCGTCGGCATCGGGACGCCGAGATGCGACAGCATCCCGCTCACGCCCGCCAAGTGAAAGACGTGGATTTTCTGCCATCCGTGCATGGCGAACACAACTCCCACAACGATGCGAAGTACGGCCAGACCGCAGGACTGCCATTTCGAGTCCATCGGCCATGAATCGCTCCTAAACCAACCCGTCAATTTGGTCGTGTAGGGGCAGGTGCCCTCACCTGCTCCACCACAAACCTCGAGGTGACCCCATAACTTCGTGATCCCGGGCAACGTCGTCACGTGCTCCACGCGAATCCAGTGGTGGGGGCAGGTGAGGGCACCTGCCCTTACACGAACTATTCTGAGCCTATTCCACACAGGATAGACGTAAAGATGAAGGGCCCGGCTGAGACGGTTCATTTTTGTTGGAGAGCGGTCAAACATTGACTCAATTCATCTCGCGGACGCGGCCCGCGACCAGTTCTCCCATTTCTTTAGTAGCGACGGACGCCTGCTCCTTCGCCGCCAGATCTTTTGTGCGATGGCCGGCGGCGAGAACTTCCTTTACCGCAGACTCAATGGCGACGGCTTCCGCTTCTAATGAAAACGAATGTCGGAGCAGCATGGCTGCGGAGAGAATCGCGCCCAGACGGATTCGCAATACCCTTGCCGGCAATGTCCGGGGCGGAGCCGTGGATGGGTTCGTACAATCCCACTTTTCCGCCGACGCTGGCCGAGGGCAACAGTCCGAGCGAGCCAACTACTGCTCCGGCTTGATCGGACAAAATGTCGCCGAACATATTTTCGGTGAGGATTACGTCGAAATCCGCGGGACGGGAGACCAGGGCCATGGCGGCGGAGTCCACGTACATGTGCGAAAGCTGGATTCCCGGAAAATCCTTCGCCACCCTGTTGACCACGTCACGCCACAGGCGCGAGGAATCGAGGACGTTGGCTTTGTCGACGGAAACAATTTTCTTGCGGCGCTTGCCCGCCAGCTCGAACGCGATGCGGGCGATGCGCTCAATTTCCGGCTCGCTATAAGCCATGCTGTCCACGGCGCGGCGGCTGCCGGCGGCGCCGATGGTGGATCGCTCGCCAAAATAAACTCCGCCGAGCAGCTCGCGCACAATCATCACGTCGGTCCCGCGGACGATTTCCGCGCGCAGCGGAGACAAACCTTCCAGTCCCGGAATGCAGACGGCAGGCCGAAGGTTGGCAAATACTCCCAGCGTCTTTCTTAGTAAAAGCAACCCAGCCTCAGGACGAAGATTCGCAGGATAGCGGTCGAACGCCGGGCCTCCGACGGCGCCCAGCAACACCGCGCCTGAAGCCAAACAGCTCTCGATGGTGTCGGCGGGAAGAGGATCGTTGCTGGCCACCAGCGCCGCGCCGCCAACGTTCTTCTCGGTGACTTTGACCTCGTGGCCAAAGGCTTCCGCCACGGCCCGCAGAACATGGACCGCCTGCTCCGTGACCTCAGGGCCGATTCCGTCGCCGGGGAGGGTTGTGATTTTGATTAGCATTTAGCGGTTAGCTGCTAGCTGCTAGCTCCTAGCTCCTAGCTTTTAGCCAAAAGGCGATATGTAAAAGGTAACTGACGATTTTACCTGAGAGGCGTCGAGGCTGCGGTAAAGTGATATCGCTCTATTCGTGAGGCTCCTATGCGACGTGTATTGCCGGCGATTGTCCTGTTCTTTCTCGCTCCACTGGTGTCGGAGTTTCTGCTCGGCGATCTGCCGCTTACCCTATTGGGTGCGCTGGTTGTGCTGGCCCCGATGTATGGCGGCGGCGCTCTGCTGATACGCGAGGTGGTGCGACGGACGGGTTACGGCTGGCCGAGCATCATCACGCTCGGGCTGGTGTTCGCTATCTTCGAAGAGGCATTTACGACTCAGTCGTTGTTCAATCCCAACTATCTCGGATTGAACCTCCATCTTTTGCAGCCGGCATATATCCCAGCGATCGGCATGGGTGCATGGTGGACGATCTACGTGCTCACTCTCCACACCGTCTGGAGCATCTCCACGTCGATCGCCCTGACCGAAGCGCTGTTCCCGGACCGCGAGACCACGCCATGGCTCGGCCGGACCGGACTCATCGTCACCATTCTGATCTTCGCCCTGGGCGCGGTGGTGATGACCAAGATCACGCTAAAGGGCGACCACTTCGTCGCCCCTCTTCATCAGTTGGTGAGCGCTGCGCTGGTTTGTGCTCTCTTAACGATATTGGCTTTCCGCCTCCCGAAAGCGAAGGCCTCCTTGGCGTCGGCCACTGGAAGCGCTCCTAGTCCGTGGATAGTGGGAGTGGCTGCTTTGGCAGCCGGATCTGCATTTATGTTGGTCCCTCCAACCTGGGGATGGATCGCCGTGGCCGCTTACCTGATCCTTGATCTCGTGATGATCGTTGGGGTTTCCATCTGGTCAAGGCGCTCTGGTTGGAACGGACGCCATCGATTGGCGCTTGCCGCAGGGGCAGCTCTGACCTATGCCTGGCACAGCTTCTCCCAGAAACCGGTTGTGCCGGTCTCTGCCAGACTGGATCGGGTGGGCGATATCGTGTTCTCTTTGGGCGCCGTATTCGTGATCTGGATGGCGGCGGGGCGTCAGCAATCCGAGGTTTAAGATGATGCAAAAGGTGGGCACCCAGCCTGCCCACCCCTTCGGCTTCGCTCAGCGTCGGCGAGGGATCCCCTTTGCCGAGGCCTCCGATCCAGGTGGTTCACGGAACGGTTCTACAGAAATGCGCTCGTAACACACTTCCAGCACGGTCAGGGATTCTGTACCGCCCGGCAATTGAAGGACTACGCTGTCACCCGCTGCCGACTTCATCAACGCGCGCCCCAGAGGTGACACCCAACTGACGTGGTTGCGGTCGAGATCGACCTCGTCTGTGCCCACGATGCTCACCACTCGCGATACTCCCGCGGCATTGGCATAGCGCACGGTCGCTCCGAAGAATGCCCTCGTCGCCGCCTGCCCCGCTCTTTCCTGTCTCGCTCTGGGAGCTTCCGGGTCCACCACTTCCGCGGCTTCGATTCGCTTGGTGAGAAAGCGAATCCGCCCATCGATCTGCCGCAGCCGCCGCTTGCCGTACTGATAGTCGGCGTTTTCACTGCGATCGCCATTGCCGGCAGCCCACGCCACCACCTCCGTCACGGCCGGGCGTTCCCTGGTGAGCAGAAACCGGTGCTCATCTTTCAGGCGCTCCAGCCCGCTCGGCGTGATGTAGTTCTTGACTGGCGTCGCGGGCTCGTCCGCTTGTGGTTTTCTGGTAAACCCTTTTCGCATCTCGTGGTCTTTCTCAGGGCGAATCCGGTGATGGCGGCAAGCCCGTTTAGCTTCGCAACAATCCGTTCTTCATCGCTTCCCCCTCTAAAGAGCGGCGGGATTGGCATCTAACCACGCCCTCAGGTTCTCTTGCGCATGACTCCTCCGACCCTGGGCGGGTCATCCTAAATGGAGAAAGTCACATTTCCAATGGACTAGTTTCTGGGGGGCAGGTCATGCCCCATCCTTGCGTTTTTTGCTAGGGTGGGTGGCGATGCTCCCCGCGCAACTCTTGTCCGTTCTAACACCGCCCGTTGTGTATGCCGTCGTCGTACCCGCCCTTCGCCTACGGCGGGTGGCCCAGTTCTCCGGCCTAGTGTATCTCTGAAATAGACCCCCAAACTCGGGTGCCCCACTTCTCGCGGGTTTCGAGAAGTGGGGCAGTACCCGAGGTCGGCATTGCCGCTGTCGAAGTGCTCAAGATGAAGATCTGCGAGCGCATGACGTTCACGAGTGCGAAGGCTAAGACCGCGCAGGGTTTGGGTAAAGCCCCATGTCTCCAAAACCGCGAGACATGGGGCACCCCTCGTTTCATTCGCCTCTTGAGATGCGGGCCACCCGCCGCTTATTCAAGGATCAGTTGAATCCGCATAATGTCCTTATTGCTTCGCTCATGTTGCTTATAAACAATAATGTATCCGTAAAGCGTTCCACTAAAGCGGTCGAGATTCATATCGCGAGCTTCGACGAACATCAACTCATTTGGTACGCAAATCGAAATCCCTTCATCGGACTGGCCTTCATTGAGGTCGCGTCTGAAAGTTCTGTGTTTCCATCATTCCACTTGTGTCCGCCGTAGACGAGTAGAGCATCGCTATTCGGCCCTCTCGCCCGAAAACGGTCCAGATAAACAAGAAGCTTTATATCCACTCGGATCAGCTCGTACTTCCGGAAATGGACTCTGTGCAAGACACACGTTCAGCTGTTCGCCGTTATAGCCAACTTGAAAGCTTCTCGGATGGAGATGGATCACGATGGTCCCATCGACGACCGACACTGGCGCGAAATTGCCGTCCTGCGAAACATAGAAATCTGCACCTTCGCTGTTGAAAGTCAGTGGCCCATAGGTCGGGCCTTGTTGATCCGGTGTTGCTCCATTCCCGTTCGTGAGTGATGAATGGGAACTTGCAGATGTCCCGGTTCCCCTTGCCCGTGCGATCTCACCGTTGAGCGCGGCTAGGTTCTTCTCGGCGGTACCATTCCCTTGAGCAGCCGCTTTTTGATACCAGGCGATTGCCTGGGCATTATCCTGTTGCACGCCCAGGCCGTGCTGATACATCCAGCCGAGGTCATCCTCAGCGTCCACATTGCCTTGTACGGCGGCCTTTTGTAACCAGGAGAGCGCCTGGTTGAAGTCCTTGGCCACTCCGAGGCCATAGGCGTAGATGCTGCCGACGTTATACTCGCCAGTCGCGTCTCCCTGGTTGGCCGCTTTCTGAAACCACGCAAGGGCCTGCGCGTAATCTTTACCCACGCCTATGCCATTTACGTAAAGTGCGCCGAGGTTATCCTCAGCACGCACATTCCCTTGTGATGCGGCCTTCTGGAACCAAGCGAAAGCCTGACCGTAGTCTTTCGCTACTCCCAAGCCGTACACGTACAGTGAGCCGAGGGCCTCCTCGCCGGTCGCATCTCCCTGGTTGGCCGCTTTCATGTACCAGGCGAGAGCCTCCGCGTAGTCTTTCGGTACGCCCCAGCCGTGTTGGTAAAATGCACCGACGTCGTTCTCGGCTTGTGGCAGGCCTTGATTAGCTGCTTTCTGGTACCACGCCAGAGCCTGACCGTAATCTTTACGCACGCCCCACCCATTGAGGTAGAGATCGCCAAGGTTGTACTCGCCGAGTGCGTCTCCCTGTGTGGCTGCTTTCTGGAGCCACAGGAGCGATTGGCTATCGTCTTTGGCTGTGCCAAACCCGTGTAGATAAAACATCCCGAGGGCAAGCTCGCTGCTAATCGCGCCCTGGTCGGCCGCTTTTCGATACCAGGCGAGGGCGTGGACATAGTCCGTGGAGACGCCTAGACCGAATGCATAGAAGCTGCCGATAGTGTCTTCGCTGGCAACATTTCCATGATTGGCGGCTTTCTGGTGCCAGGCGAAAGCTTCGGCATAGTCCTGTCGTACACCAACACCGTACTGGTACGTCCAGCCGAGGTTCGCCTCGGCTGGGGAATAGTCTTGCGCCGCCGCCTTTTCGTACAAAGTAATCGCTTGGGCATAATCTTTTTTTATGCCAAGCCCACACTGATAAATCCAGCCGAGGGTGTTCTCGGCAGAGGCGTTTCCCTGCGCCGCCGCTTTTCTATATCGGGATATTGCTTCGGGTGTATCCTCTTGGCCGCCCATACCCGCCTGGCATAACCGAGTCAGTTTGGCTTCATCGAGAGCATTTTGTGCCAGCACCTGATTTTTCGCCGCTGCAAGAATGTCTGAGGGTGCATTCGGCGGGGGCTCTGTTGGGGCCTGAGCCTCGAGGCTCTTAGTCCCACACAGTGATGCCCCTAGGCTGAAGACTAGAGCCACGCTTGTCAGAGTAGTTCTGTAATGACGGGTCGAGACATTCATCTACTCATTCTCCAGCGATGTTGAGATCGCTCTTAGTTTGCACCGCATCCCGGCATAAAGAAAACCGGGGACAGACGGGACGTACCCCGAGTATTTTCTCAGAAAGTAAAGGAAAACAGTGTAACGAGCCGTCTGTCCCCGGTCTTTTAAGCCTCCGCCGCCCATCCTTAGGTTTCCGTAATGGACCCGCGTTGCTTCATGTTCAGGTCTCGCGCATGACAATCATCAAAACTGCAACTTCTTATTTCGCCTGCGCCAGCTTCGTAACAACCTCGGCAATTTTATCGAGTATCTGGTTCCAGCCCTCTAGTTGACCGCTATTTTTCGCGCTCTCCATGGGTTCATTTCCGATGTGGGTGAGTTTCGTCTGACCGTTTCCGAGATCCTCAAAGATGGTCACGTCGTACGCGCCGTCTATGGCCTCATGTTCTATTCCTAATTCCGCAGGCTCAATCTTGTTTCCCTTCGAGTCCGAAAAGTACATGGAGGAAACGATCTTTTCTTGGGGAACAATCTCGTGGTATTCAATCCCATTCCAGCACTCCTGCCCATCCGGCGTTCTCATGCAGAGGAGAGATTTTCCCCCAACGCGAAAATCCATCTGACAAACCGGCGCAGTAAAGCCCTTCGGTCCCCACCACTGCATCACGTACTTCGGGTCTGTCCACGCCTTCCAAACCAATTCGCGTGGGGCATTAAAAATTCTTGTAACGACCATCCGCTCAATTTCGCTAACCGTGTTTTTTGTCATCTCTGGCCTCCGTTTTTTTCATTTCGTTCACAACTATTTCCAGCTTGTCGAAACTCTCTTCCCAGAATCGGCGATAGCTGATCGCCCAGTCGCTGACTGTCTTGATCGCGGCTGGCCTAAGCGTGCACACACTCTCTCGTCCCCGCTTCGTCTTGATCACCATCCGCGCCCGCACCAGGTAGGCAATATGTTTTGAAATCATCTGCTGCGAAAGTGCAAACGGTTCCGTCAATCCATGCACAGAGGCAGGCCCATGGGAGAGCCGTTCGATCATTGCCCGGCGGGTTGGATCAGACAAAGCCGCAAACGTTGTACCTAATTTATCCACAACCATATGGTAGTGGATTATCGGGCAATGTCAAGTGTGAAATGCGGGGACAAGAGAAATGCGAGGACAGGCGAAAGAAAATGCGGGGACAGGCGGGACGTTTTCTGCCATTTTTGTTAGGGAACGTTCCGTCTGTCCCCACATTTTGTCCCCACATTTCTGTCGACACATTTCCGTAACAGAAACAAAGGGGAATCGGGCTAACGGACAAGCACCATTGCCGGATCCGGGACGTTAGGGATTTTGCCGACGAGAGCACTTGTTCGGACGTCTAGGGAAGCTCTGAACAAGCCCGATCTATGGGGGCAGCGTTTGTTCTGCCACCCGATGTAAGCGTTCGGATTCGGTTGTTTCCGGTGTTTCGCCTGCTTCGGCGGCTCGTCCGTGATCCGCAGCCTTTGCTGCCGGGCTTAAGCTGGCGCTAGATGCAACAGTTTTTTCCGCAGCAGGTACAGATTTACCAGCGCGCACACCGCAAACAACTGATTGGCATTCTTCTGCAGTCCCCGGTAGCGCAGCTTCACCAATCCGAACTTCAGTTTCATCCCCGCAAACACGTGTTCCACTTTCGAGCGCACCGTCGACTTCGTCCGGTTCTTTGCCCGTTCCACTTCGTCAACCCGATCCTTGTAGCGCTAGCGCCGATGGGTGCAGTCCTGAGCTCGGGGCGCGCACTCCCGGATCATCTCGCTCTGTCCGCGATACGCCTGATCGCCCCACACCCGCGTTTCTTCGCCGTGTAATAAATCCGGCAGCACCGCCGAGTCCGCGACGTTTGCCGCCGTCGCCACCGCGGTGTGGATGATCTTCGTTTTGCTATCCACTCCCACGTGCGCTTTCATTCCGAAGTACCATTGGGTGCCCTTCTTCGTCTGGTGCATCTCCGGATCGCGCGGCTGCTCCCGGTTCTTGGTCGAAGTCGGCGCGTGCAGGATAGTCGCGTCCACGATGGTGCCGGTGGTGATCCGCACTCCTTTCGTTTGCAAGTGCAGGTTCACCGTGCCCAGAATCTGTTCCCCCAGTTGGTGTTCTTCCAGCAAGTGCCGAAACTTGCACACCGTGGTCTCGTCCGGAGCCGGTTCCCGGCCCAAATCAATGCCCGCGAACTGCCGCATCACCGGCGAATCGTACAGCGCCTCTTCCACCGCCGGGTCCGACAGGTTGAACCACTGCTGCAAAAAGTAAATCCGTAGCATGCGCTCCACTCCCACCGGCGGCCGCCCCTTCCCCGCCTTGGGATAATGCGGCTCCACCAGAGAGCACAACTCGCCCCAGGGCACCACCTGCTCCATCTCCTCCAGAAACAGCTCGCGTCGCCTCTTCTTGGTGTACCGCTCAAAGCCTGTCATCATCGCCAGAGTCCCCTGGTTGATTCTCATCTCCCAGACACTCTAACTTGACCGACTGTGAAAAGCAGAGAGCTTAATCAGAGTCTCCCTAGGGTTAGGAGATTCGCTTGGGCATCGTTACCAGTCACCACATAAAGAAATTGGCCATTGCTTGATTCGGCGAATTGATATTGGCCTCCCATTCCGCTTCTGCCGGTTCCGGGGGCAGGACCGCCGTATATCCGTCCAGCGAGAGCCGAACGCGGTAGATTGCCTTCTTGTCGGCCAACCACACCGCCCCGCCGTCGCGTGAAATCTGCAGATAGGAGCCGTAGGAGGCGATCCCCAATTCTGGGAGGACTGTAGAACCTGTAACATCAAGCGAATGCGTATCACAGCGAATCAGGCTTCCGTTCTGTAAGACAAATAGTGAGGCTCCGTCAGGACTCACCGCGATTGGTGAAGGCTGCCAGCCCAGAACGCGCTTCTGTTCCCTTGGTTGAAGCGTAGTGGAATCTAAAGCATCAATGCCATCGCCGGATGACACATACAATGTGTGACCGTCCGGTGAAAAGGACGCATAAACGGGGAATGCCCCGAAGGGTAGATTCTTACGTCGCGCGAGAGCGCGAGAGCGAGTGTCGAAAACCAGTACCTTGGCCCCTGATCCAGCAACCACGAGATAGTCGTCGTCAGGGGAAAGCTCCAATCCGCTGGTGTTCCAGCCCACACTGCCAGCAAACTGTCCTTTCTGTACAAACGATTCGCCGTCAACAATCGCGACGCTATCGCCATTGATCCTTCCCACGTAGAATTCATTTCTGTGACGGTTGTAGACCACAAGCGTGTTATTGACGCCGGTGGTTCTCGCGATTCGTCGTAGGGTGGGTTGTGCGGGATGAATCTCGATCAGACCCAAGTCCCCGAAGCTGGGAATGTAAAGTAAATCTCCGGAAGAGCTTGCCCTCAAGCCGTGTCCGGCGATATACCACGCTACGCCTGCGACCAGAAGAAATAGAGCTGTTGCCGCCGGGAGTACAGCGCGCGGAAACGTCCTTACCGGTACGTTGACTGGCACAGCGATTGCAGCACTGCCGCACTGGCCGCAGAAATTCTTTCCTGACCCAACATCTGCAGTGCAATTAGGGCACCTCATATTCCCTCTCTAGTTCCAGATGGTCGACCAATGCCTCGGCGGTAGTATTCGTTGTCTTCTGTAAGTTCCAGTCACCGCCGCACTAGGGGCGAAATAGCCGCGAGTGCCTGTTGCACGCTGCCTGGATCACCGTAAAAGTCATAGTTTCCGAACTGGGGACTGGCCAAGTGGAGCGACCCGTCGGAACGTACCTTGGCGTCTTTCAGCGATCCGGCGGGGAAAGCGACTTGGTCACAGCGACCTTTTGGGTCGTTCGTGCTGGTACACGTATAACGCACACTGCCATCCGGTGTAACGGTGAGTGTTCCCGAGCAGAATGTAATTGCGCTGCCGTTGTTAGTCACAAACGCAGAGATATGGCGATGCCGAAATTGAAACGTCTTTGTCTGCGCTGCTACCTCGGCTTGATGACGCGCCTGGTCGACTTGCTCTGCGTACTTCTGTTGCTCCTGCTGAATGGTGGTTGCCAGCTGCTGGACCTCTGAGCGGTCAGGAAAATAGTGCGTCAGTTCGGTCACCTGCGCTTGCGCCTGCGGGTACTGGCGCGCCTGCAGGGTGTTCTGCGCCGCGCTCATTTCCTTCTCAAAGACCTGGTCCTCAATGTCAGCGGCGCCGGGATCGCCGAGCGCTTTGGCTTTCCGCGCCCAGAACAGAGCGCTGTCTTCCGCTGGCTCTACGAAACGGGAAGCGTAGAGGGACCGTAGCGCGTTATTGTGTGCGTCTTGGTAAGCGGGAGGCGGGGAGCCGGAGCAGCACTTGCCGCGCCGCGCCCGGACACTGCGGACGCGGGAGGCGCGGGCGATGGATTTGCGGGGGCAGGGGTTGCAGGGGCTGGAATCGTCGGAGTTGCCGCATCCTGGGGCTCCCCGTTGGAGACCTGGGCGGTGGGATCAGTTCCAGGCGCGGGGGCGCTTTGGTCTGGAGCGGGCGCCGGCTGCGAAGCGGGCGCGACGCCCGTCGCGGCGTTCGTTGCCGCCAACCTGCGATGTACAAACCAATAAGTGGTTGCTCCCGCAGCCAGGGTCAGGATCAGCACGCTGCCGATGAGAACGGCCCTACCTTGATTCCAGAAACCCGGGCGCGCGTTCGGCCTGGCCGCGCGTGGCATGGGTATCGGCCGTGGAAAGGAGGGCTCTGGGAACGAAGGTTGCGCCACGGCGCTGCGGCTACTTGGTACCAGTGGCGGTACTGAGGGTCGCGGCGGGGTGGGGACCTCCAAGCGAGGAAGCGGGGAGTCCTTTCTCGGCGTGGCAGGCGCCACAACCGCAGTGGAATCCCCGTTCAGCTTTCCGCAGAATCCACAAAACTTGGTGCTGCTACAAGCCGGGCTCCGCAATATCGACAATTCTCCTTCGGGGGCACCGGCGCGGGCACCAATACCCTCGACGGTGCAGGTGAGGGTTGCTCCAACACCGCCGCGCCGCAAACGCCACAGAATTTCTTGCCCGGCAAAATCTCGGATTCACACTTAGAACAGCGCGGCGTCGCCGGCGCCGCGGCCCCGCATCTGCCACAGAACTTCTTCTCACCCCCGATTTCAGACTGGCAACTCGCACAGATCATGAGCTACTCCGTTCGCGACACTCTTTGTCTAGGCCAAGGGCGATCCGCAATTCTCGCAAAACCGGATGCCCGGGGCATTCGCGTTTCCGCACTTTGAGCATTGCCCGGGATTAACCGGTGGGGATGCTGGCACGGGAGATCCTCCCGATGACGCTGCGGCCGCATAGGCAAACGCGGGGACGCCTGTCTGCGCTGCCAGAGCTCGTGCGTTGACCACGGCGATCGCGCGCAACGCCTGCGAGAGATCAACTGAGACGTTTCCGATTACGCTTCTCTTGAATACCACCCCGTGAGGGTGCATTGTCTCAAGGGAAATTCTGATTTTCTTAGAGAGGTAATATACAAGCGCGGCAATGGCTGCGAATATGAGGAAGCCGAAAGCCTGCGCGAGGTCCGAATTGTTTTGGCCGAGGAAACCAGTGAGGAGATTGAGAACAAAGCCCACGCCGAACAGAATCGTGAACCCCAGCGCCAGCATTGAACGATGATAGTCGCAGACCGTTGCGCTGATTTTGTTTAAGGGCACGTAGACATGCCCAGTTCCGCTTAGACTAGCGTTCCGGATCGAGACCTCCGAGCGACTGACCGTCAACTCAACCTCAGGGTTAAGTTTGAGCAGGGTCAGCACCCACGACACAATGCCAGAGACTCGTCCGGCGATCTCAACTCCGATCTCCGCAGCTGGGTCTTCATTAATGATGAATCTCGTGAGTACCCAAAGGGACGAGCGGTGACGGCCCTGCCACAAAACCACGCCCACCACGATGAACGCGATCAGCCACACGAGGCCTGATATCCCGTACCCGACAATACTGGGCCCAGATCCAAGGCCTCCGTAGCCATTTCCAAACATAACTGTCACTCCCCTTCCTTTTCGAAAGGCATTTCCGAAGGATTGCTAGTGCGTAAGGCTATCGATTTGCAGCGAGTTATGCCCGGACTCGTTTTGAAGCTTCCCAACGCGCCTGAAACGAAAGCTACGTACAAGAATTGGCGGAAACAATAATCTGCCAGGAAGGGCTTGTCAAGCCTGAGAGTCGGTCAAAAAGACATCACTGAAAATGCGGGGACAGACGGGATGTTCACCGGCGAAATGCTGATCCAGTGCGCATTCACTCCGACAGCTTACACACCCCAAAGATAATCTTCCTGGTCGGGAAGATGTTCGGAGCCAGGTGTATTTGGCAGACTGGCGGCGCTGAAATCTGAGGCTGGAGCGGCGGGGACGGCCGGGAACAGGCGTCGTGCTTGTCCTTGGCCTTCGGCGTTGGCTGCGGCTGCGACGGATCTATCGGATTCACCCCGGCCGGAGTCAACCCGTCCCGGGGGAATGCGGTGGGCCTCGCCGTAGGTTTCGTGGATCAGGCCGAGCAAGTGGTGATCGTGAACGTGCTTGATCTGGTCGGCGAGGACCACGAATTTGCGATAGATTTCGTCCAGCTCGCGGCGCTCGAAATGGTAGCCGAGCTGGTCGCAGCGCAGGCTGAGGGCGTGGCGTCCGGAGTGCTTGCCGAGGACCAGCTTCGAATCCGGGACGCCGACCGACTGCGGGGTCATGATTTCGTAGGTCAGGCGGTTCTTCAACATGCCGTCCTGATGAATGCCGGCTTCGTGCGCGAACGCGTTGCGGCCGATGATGGCCTTGTTCGGCTGCACCGGGATTTCGGTGATCTCCTCCAGCAACTGGCTGGTGGGATAGAGATGCTCGCTGGCAATGCCGGTGGTGTACGGATACTGGTCGGCGCGGACGCGAACGGCCATCACAATCTCTTCTAAAGACGCGTTGCCGGCGCGCTCGCCGATTCCGTTGATGGTGCACTCGACCTGGCGCGCGCCGTTGGCGACCGCAGCGAGTGAATTCGCGACTGCAAGTCCAAGATCGTTGTGGCAATGCGCCGAGATGACGACGCCTTGCGCTCCGCGAACGCGCTGGCGGATGTTGCGAATCAGCTCGCCGAATTCGGCAGGGACGGTGTAGCCGACGGTGTCCGGAATGTTGAGCGTGGTGGCGCCAGCCTCGATGACCGCTTCGAGAACCTGGAACAAAAATTCAGGGTCGGTGCGGGTGGCGTCTTCGGGCGAGAATTCAACGTCGTTGCAGAATGTCCGCGCCAGGCGGACCGAATCGCGAGCCTGCTCAAGGGCTTGCTGCCGCGAAATTCTCAGCTTGTGCTGCAAGTGAATATCCGAAGTCGCGAGGAACACGTGAATGCGCGGGCGCACGGCGGAGTGCAGAGCCTGGGCGGCGCGTTCAATGTCGTGACGGGCGGCGCGGGCCAGCGCGGCAATCACCGGGCGCGGAACGGCGGCGGCCACGGCTTGCACGGCGGCGAAGTCGCCGTCGGAGGCAATGGGGAAGCCGGCTTCGATCACGTCCACGCCGAGGCGGTCAAGCTGCCGGGCCAAGCGGGCCTTTTCCTGCACATTCATGCTGCATCCGGGGGACTGTTCCCCGTCGCGCAGGGTGGTATCGAAAATGGTGATTCTGGAGCTGTCGTTGTTCATGAAAACCTACTCCGTCCAATTGGATGGATTGTTGTGATGGTACCGCTGGGGCGACCTAAAGCAAAGCTTATAATTATTCTAAATACATTAACTTAGTCTAATATAATTAGATGTGCTTATGCGTAGTATAGTTATGCTTCTATGGTGATTTGATGGACATTTCGCAGCTGGAAGTCTTTCTGGCCGTAGCGCGAGAAGGCGGGTTTTCGCGCGCGGCGGACAAGCTTTATCGTACGCAATCGGCGGTCAGCCAGGCAATCCGTAAGCTGGAGACAGAAATTGGCGAGCCGCTGTTCGACCGTTCAGCCCGCGACGGGCAGCTTACCGACGCCGGACGCGTCTTGCAGGAGTATGCCGAGCGGCTGATCAACCTGCGGGAAAATGCGAAAGAAGCGCTGGTCGAACTGCGCGAGTTGCAGACGGGCAAACTGGTCGTCGGCGCCAATGAATTCACCGCGCTTTATCTTCTGCGGGTGCTGGCGGATTATCAGCGGCTGCATCCGGTGATTCGCATCATGGTTCAGCGGTCGCTGGGCAGCGAGATTCCGGACGACGTGCTGCGCCACAAGTGCGAATTTGGCGTGCTCACGTATGATCCGCAGGACCCGGAGCTGACCTCGGTCGTAGTCTATTCGGACGAGCTGATTTTCGTGGTGCCGCCGCAGCATCCGCTGGCGCGGGAATCGCGAGTGAGTATCCGGCAACTGGGCGCGGAAACGTTTGTAGCGCACATCGTTTCGTCGCCGTATCGCGAGAAAGTAATTCAGGCATTCAAGAAGTACAAGACACCGCTGCATATGGGACTGGAACTACCCACCCTGCAGGCCATTAAGCGATTTGTGGCGATGGGCAACGGGGTCGCCTTCCTGCCGGAAATCAGCGTAGAGGATGAGATCGCGCGCGGCGACCTGGTCCACATTCCGGTGCAGGAACTGAGCGTGCATCGCAAGCTGCGGCTGATTTACCGGAAGGCTGGGACGCTATCCCATGCGGGACGGGCATTTCTGAAGGTAGCGGAGTCGGTGGCGCATACTCTCGGCGGACGATACCGTTTTGAGAGAGAGCGATAGGGCCAGATTTGGCCGAACAAATCTGAATCGTGTACTCTCGTTAGTACTTCACCGGCACTCGCGTTGTCCGTTCGTCGCGTACAGGGGAGCTTGAAACGTTGCAGTCGCTATCCGCCAGGGTTCTTCGTTGGGCCGCGGAGCTTTGCCTACTCGCTCTGTCTCTGTCCGTGACCGCAACCGCGCAGCAGTTCACGGTCAGCGGAAAGGTGCTGGACACCACCGGGGCAGCAATCGCGGGTGCCGAAGTCACACTTCACTCGCCGCAGACAGCACAGTCCGTCAAGACTGGGCGGGACGGCGGATTTACTTTCGTCGGAGTGACCGCAGACTCAGGAAGCGTACGCGTGACCGCCGACAGCTTCGCTCCCGCCGAGCTGCCCTGGTCTGCCACATCGGGCACGGTGCAGCTCGCGTTTGTGCTGGAAGGGCTGGGGCACAAAGAGCAAGTTGTGGTTTCGGCAACCCGCAGCGAGATGAAATTGTCGGAGGTTTCCGGCGGCGCGGTGTTGCTTACTCCCACGGATCTTGCCGCGAATCCGGCATTAACGACTGATGACCTTCTACGGCAGGTGCCGGGGTTTTCTTTGTTCCGGCGTTCCAGCAGCCGCGTATCGAATCCGACCACGCAAGGCGTTTCTCTTCGCGGCCTGGGAGCGAGCGGCCCCAGTCGCGCCCTCGTCCTCGCAGACGGTATTCCGATAGTGGATCCGTTCGGCGGGTGGGTGTATTGGGACCGCGTTCCGCGCGCTGAGTTTGCGAGCGTGGAAGTTGTCCGCGGCGGAGCGTCGAGTTTGTACGGCAGTGATGCGCTGGGCGGAGTGGTGCAGTTTCGCAGCCGCATTCCGGAACGCCCATCGCTTTCGATTGATGCTTCTTACGGCACCGAAAACACACCCGATCTTTCCGTCTGGGCAGGCACTACGGGTTCTCGCTGGGACATGGAAGCTGCCGCCGGCATGTCACGGACTGACGGATATGTTCTGGTTCCAACATCCGAACGCGGCGCGGTTGACACGCTGGCGAACTCCAAACACGCCACGCTTGACGGCGAAGTCGGATACAAAATCTCGGATGGCGGACGGGCGTTTCTGCGCGGAAGTTTTTTCGATGAGTCCAGAAACAACGGGACGCCGCTAACCTATAACAGCACCGGAGCCGGATCCGGCGCGGCGGGCTTCAATACCAGCTTGGGTGCGAACGACTCGATCGAGGTGCGTGTGTTCGGGATGGCGCAGGGTTACGATCAGACTTTTTCGTCGATCGCGACGGACCGCAATTCCGAAATCTTGTCCGACATCCAGCACGTTCCGTCACAGCAGTTAGGGACTTCCGCGCAGTGGGAGCACGTGCTGCACGGCCACACGCTGATCGCGGGAATTGACGCGCAGGAAGTGATCGGCGCGAGCGATGAGCAGTTGGTGCTGGCTTCGACCTACAACGTTGCGGGAGGGAGGCAACGCACCACGGGAATTTTCGGGCAGGATATTTTTCGTATCGGCAGCGGATGGGCATTCATTGGCGGGATTCGCTGGGACGACTGGAGCAACCTGGACGGCAGTACAGTGAAAACGGCGATTCCTTCCGGGCCCGTAACCAGTACGAACTTTGCCGACCGCAGCGAGACCGCCTTCAGCCCGCGACTTTCGGTAATGCGGACGCTGCCCCACAACTTGTCGTTGTCTTTGTCCGGCTATCGCGCGTTTCGCGCGCCGACACTGAATGAGTTGTATCGCAGCTTCCGTCAGGGAATCACGGTGACCAACAGCAATCCACTGCTGCGCGCAGAGCGGCTGACCGGAGCTGAAACGGGACTGAAGGCAGCCGTGCTCGGAGGCAAACTCGAAACCCGCGAGACGATTTTCTGGAACGATATTGTTGATCCTGTCACCAACGTCACGTTGAGCGTGACGCCGCCGCCCCCGGCCCCGCCCACGCTGATTACGCGGCAACGGCAGAACCTGGGGCGGACGCGATCTTACGGGACGGAGATCGATGCCGTGGCGCATCTCACGAGTTCCATCGAAATTTCTGGCGGATATCAGTATGTGCACGCTTACGTCGAGAACTCATCCGCGGCGCTGATAGGGAAGAGCGTTCCTGAAGTGCCGCGGAACCAGTTCACGTGGGAAGCCCGGTACTGGAGGCCGTCGGTGCTCATGCTCAGCGTTCAGGGCCGTTACGCCAGCCTGCAGTACGATGACGACCTGAACACTTTGCCGCTCGGCCAATACTATGTGATGGATCTTTTCGCAGGGCGCCAGCTCAAGAGTGGACTGACGGTTTACATCGCGGGGGAAAACCTGCTCAATCAGCGATACGCAACCGCGTCAACCCCTCCCATCGTCAATCTAGGGCCGCCGATTTTGGCGCGGATTGGGATTCGCTACGATTTTCCGGGCAGATGAGGTTTTACGAACGAACCGGCCCGGTAGATTCGCGCACCACGATCTCCGGCTGCACGGCGATTTCGCGCTGGTATTCCTTTTCCTCTTCAATGCGGCCGATCAGAACTTCTACGGCAATCTCGCCCATGCGCCGCAATGGCTGCCGGACCGTGGTCAGGCTTGGATAGTGGAAAGCGGCGCCGGGGATGTCGTCGAACCCGACGACGGAAACGTTCTGCGGAACCTGCAAGCCGGCCTCCTGGAAAGCGCGAATCGCTCCAATGGCGGAAATATCGTTGTAGGCAAACAGCGCGGTAAACGGGCGTTTGCTTTCGATCAGACGCTTGCCGCAAGGATAGCCCACACGGGGGCTGGAATCAGTGGAGTCAATCTGAATTATCAGCTCGGGGTCGATCTGCAGCCCCATATCCTGCGCGACTTCCTGGACTGCATTCCAGCGGTAGCGCGAGTCGGCGCTTTCCGGATGACCACGTAGAATCGCAATCTTCTTGTGTCCTAACTCAACCAGATGCTTGAGCGCCAGCTCCGCTGCATGGCGATGGTCGAGGACGATGTTGGTGACGCCTTCGTTGTCGATGTGTCCGGGGATGGAAACCGCCGGCACCGGGAAAGAGTGGGCCAGGTTGAAATCCAGAGTGATGATGCCTTCGGCGCCGCGCTGGAGCAGAAGCCGCGAGTAGCGGTCGAACAGCTCACGATCGTGGCGGTGGACGCCGGTGACAAAAAAATAGTCTTTCTGGCGAGCGTAGTTTTCGATTCCGGCGATGATGCTGGAGCTATATCCGTCCCCAATCTCGTAGGCGATGACGCCAAGAGTAAAAGTCCGCCGCTTGCGCAGGGAGCGAGCGAAAAAGTTGGGGCGATAGTCGAGCTTTCGCGCGGCGGCCACAATGCGGTCGCGGGTCGGCTTCGGAATGTGCCGGGCGGAAGGGGCGTCGTTCAAGACCGCAGAGACCGTTCCGGCGGAAAGTCCGACATGCGCGGCCACCGACTTCAGGGTGACCACGTTTCCGTTCGACCCGGTGGTCGTCTTGTCTTTCATGGCTCGCGCAGATCCGGCGAATAACGTTATTGCGGCCGGGAAAGGTGCCGCGTTTAGGGCGCCTCATTATATACAAGACGCGCGGAAAAGATAGCGGCAGGTTCAGACACCGTGGTACACAAGAAATGCAGCCGTGAAAGGGCGGCTCAGAACGGCTGGTAGGGCGGCGATCAGTAGCGGTGGTGGGCGAGCAAATCGGATACGCGCAGGCGGCAATCCATTTGGCAAGTTCCGGGTCGACCAACGACCAACGACGCTCCTACGCGCTAGCCGCTTCCTGGCTGCCCAGCGGTAGGAAATACTGCGTCCCCTTGATCGGGGCGGAGACTTTGCGTAGCAGCTCCTGCAAGTCTTCATTGCGCTCGACGAAGTCTATCTCTGAGGTGTTCACGATCAGCAGGTCGGACGACGTGTAGTGAAAGAAGAAGTGCTCGTAGGCCTTGACGACTTCTTCCAGATACTCCTCGCTAATCGCCTTCTCGCCTGGCGCGTTCTTCTTCTTCAGCCGCTTCTTCAGCACTTCGGGCGTGGCTTGCAGGTAAATCACCAGGTCGGGCGTGGGCAACTGCTCTCGGAAATAATTGTAGTAACGGTTATACGTATCGAGTTCCTGATCGTTAAGATTGAGGCAGGCGAAAATCTTGTCCTTCTCGAAGATGAAATCGGAGATGACGACCTTTTGCGATTTCGCGCCTAGATCCAAATCCCGAAGCTGTTCGAAGCGGCGAATCAGAAACGTAAATTGCGCCTGGAACGCCGCACCCTGATCGCCTTCGTAGAAGGCGCGAAGAAAAGAGTTCTGTTCGGGGTCGGTGACGCGCTGGGCGTTGAGGCGCTCGGCGAGGATGGTCGAAAGCGTGCTCTTGCCGACGCGTATGGGACCTTCGACTGCAATGTACCGGGGGAGATCGAAAAGCTTGGCCATGGATTCGGTTGCATTCGAGAATATCCCGAGAGCGGCTTGCTGGCAATTGAGGAAGAAGTTAACAGGGGAGCATTCAGCATTCAGCACTCAGCATTCAGCCCGTGATGCTGATTGCTGGCTCCAACGAAATGCAAGATTCTTCACCACCGAGTACGCCGAGGTCGCCGAGAGAAAACTGAGCTAGCCTCGTGCCTGGCAAGCAGCGTTCCTGCTGGAATGCGCTGAATGCTGAGTGCTCCTTTACAATCCCACCATGCTTGGACTCGCCATCGCCGGGGCGGCTGCGGCCGGAGCGGTTTCGTTGGGATATCAATCCATGGCTCCGACGGGGCAGTGGTTTGGGCGGGCATTCTGTGGATCGCCGGGCGGCAAAAGCCTTGCCCTCACGTTTGATGACGGGCCGAATGATCCGCATACGCTGCGGTTGCTGGATGTGCTGGACAAACATAGCGTCAAGGCCACATTTTTTCTGATCGGGCGATACGTGAAGCTGCGGCCGGATATTGTGCGCGAAATTGCGCGGCGCGGGCATGTGGTCGGCAATCATACGTTCACCCATCCGCGGCTGATCTTTTTATCTGCCGCGGAAGCACGGCAGGAAATTCTGCAGTGCGGCGAGGCGATCAACGACGCCGTGGGTGCGCATTCGAATCTGTTTCGGCCTCCTTGGGGCGGGCGGCGGCTGGGGACGTTTTCTCTTGTCCGGCAACTGGGGCTTGAACCCATCATGTGGAACGTTACCGGCTACGACTGGAATGCCCCGTCGGTGGAGTACATTGGGCGGAAGTACTGGCGGCGCTCGCGGTGGGGATGTGATTTTGCTGCACGACGGTGGGCATAAGGCCTTCGGAACTGATCGGTCGAAGACCGTAGCGGCGGTGGACCGGCTGATTACGCGCTTCAAGGCAGACCAGCAAGAGTTTGCAACCATCCCCGAAATGCTTGTGTAGGGGCAGGTGCCCTCACCTGCCCCACCACAGACGTGTGGGTGGAGCACCGGGCACCTGCTCTGGAGGGGCATGTGCAGGCAGTTTCGTCAGAGATATTCCGTTCGATAGGAACTCGGCCTCGCGACTTGAGAGGCTGATCGCGGTACCTGGATAGACCCGTTGCCCTGTGCTCCATCCCAAACCTGTGGTCGGGCAGGTGAGGGCACCCTTCGACTTCGCTCAGGGCAGGCTCTGCCCCTACAACGATCCCGGTGTGGCGCTGCAAACCGGTGCTAAACTGACCGTTCTTCACGGAGGCCTTTCGCTTTGTCCCACAACCCAGTTCTGGTCGTGCACGGCGGCGCGTGGGCGATTCCCGACGACATGGTCGAGGCGCACCTGAACGGCACGCGCAATGCCGTTGCGGCGGGGTGGCGGGTGCTCGAAAAGGGCGGGTCAGCGCTCGACGCCGCCGAAGAATCTGTTGTCGTCATGGAAAATGACGAGGCCTTCGACGCCGGGCGCGGCAGCTTTCTGAATCGCGAAGGCAAGGTGCAACTCGATGCCCTCATCATGGACGGCGCCACTCTCCGCGCCGGAGGCGTGGGATGCGTGGAGCACATTGCCAATCCCGTCCGCGCTGCGCGCAAGGTGTTGAGCGAGAGCCCGCATGTGTATTTTGTGGCGGAAGGCGCGGAGCGATTTGCACAGGAGCACGGAGTTCCGCTCTGCAAGAACGAGGATCTAATCATCCCCAGAGAAGTCGAACGCCTTCGCGCGTTGCAGGCTACCTCGCCAGGCGGTGAGCGGGAACTATTCGCGCCTACGATCTCGCACGATACGGTTGGCGCAGTCGCGTTGGATCGCGACGGCAACATCGCTGCCGCAACCTCCACCGGAGGCACGTTGAATAAAGCTCCGGGACGCCTCGGAGATTCTTCCTTGATCGGCTGCGGGTGCTACGCAGACAACCTCAGCGCCGCAGCTTCGACTACCGGATGGGGCGAACCGATCATGAAGCTGGTGCTGGCCAAGTGGGCGGCGGACCGAGTCGCATCCGGCAGCATACCGCAGTGGGTGGCCGCCGAAGCCATGAATTACCTGAAAGACCGCGTCAACGGCCACGGCGGAATCATCCTGCTGGATCGTCAGGGGCGATTTGGTCTTGCTCACAATACTCCGCGCATGGCTTGGGCCTTGCGTACCAGCGGCGGGGTA
Source organism: uncultured Acidobacteriota bacterium (assembly GCA_963819825.1). Taxonomy (GTDB): domain Bacteria; phylum Acidobacteriota; class Terriglobia; order Terriglobales; family Acidobacteriaceae; genus Gp1-AA145. The sequence continues at coordinate 94,253 of CAWFXO010000005.1, read as the reverse complement.
GAGTCCGGAATACAGCGCACTTAGCAAGAACGTGATTCCTCGGGTCCTCGCCGACCCTTACCAGTACCCAACCTGCCAAAACCCGTCTCCGATCCTGCTTGCTTTCCGCCTACGAACTGATGTACAACCAGTCGGTTTCAAAAAAAACTCGACTCTTGCGGAAGACTCTGAGGCGTTTGCGCCGTGTGAGGTTTTTGGGTCTGCCGATATTTTTGAGGAGTTTGCCTCGTGAGCAAGAGAAAACTGGCGTGGTTTTGACCTGTTGTGCCGTGAAGCGCGGTGTCGAGTCAATTGTAGTAGGGGCTGGCGGTTTATCGGGGCTGAGGTGGGTTTGAGATTTTCGGTCACAGAACCTCGGCGATACACCACTAGTCAAAGACCGGAGGTTTCAATGCGAATCCCAAGAATTATCCTGCTTGCATCCCTCGTGATATTTTTTGCTTCCTTGGTTTACGGACAAGGCGTTGCCACCGGCGACCTGCACGTCTCCGTGAAAGATCCACAAGGCAACCTGGTGACCAATGCCACGGTCACGGTGCGCGACGAGGCCAAAGGAATCGAGCGGCCTGCCGCCAGCAACGGCGCCGGAGAGTACAGCGCGCAAACCTTGCCTCCGGCTTCGTACACGGTGACAGTGAACTGCGCCGGGATTCGCCGCCGCCAACGCCTCTGGAGTTGTGATCACCGTTGGCGGTGTGGAAGAGCTTCCCATTAGGCTTTCGGTGGCCGGCGAAAAACAATCGGTGGAAGTTAGGGCCGACGCCGCTTTGGTCGAAACCACGCGCACCGGCGTGGTGGATACGGTGAACCAGAACAGCATTTAGAATCTGCCCACCAACGGCCGTGACTATATCAAGTTCGCTCAAATCGACTCCCAAGTTGTCCAAGACAACGCACCCAACACTGGCGCTGCTCCGACTTCCGGACTGAACTTCAGCGGACAGCGCGGCCGCTCCAATCTGGTAAACGTGGATGGCGCCGATGCTACTGACAACTCCACCAATGGCGTGCGCTCCACGGTTTCGCAGGAAGCGGTGGACCAATTCCAGATCATCACCAATGGCTATCAGCCGGAATACGGGCGAGCTTCGGGCGGTGTGGTGAATATTGTGACCAAATCGGGAGCGAATGATTTCCACGGGGACGTATTCGGATTTCTGCGCAACCGTGACTTTCAGGCGGTGAACCCGTTTGCGGTCTGTCTCAATCCACCATGTTCCAAACCGGCTTACACGCGAGTGCAGGGCGGGATCGCGGCCGGCGGGGCCATCAAGAAGGACAAGACTTTCTACTTCTTCTCGTACGAGATCACGCGGCGGCATGAGACGGGATTTTCCAGCATCGGGACGGATGGTTTCGGTCTCGTGCCCTTTGATACCGCGACTGGCTCGGTGCCGCTTGCCTCTTGGCACCGTCCAGGTCACGCCAGCACAAAAAAACTATTTGCAAACCCTGACTTTATCGCAGATTGGCACCATCGGAGTGCCGAACATTATTTCCTATGAGCAGTTGATCGCTGCGTCCTTCGGGCATGGCAGTGAATGGCCAGTGGCCCATTGCGATGGGTGGGCAGCCGGGGTTTGTTACTTCCTGCTCTACGCCCGGAACCTGCTTCGTACCCGCGTCCTATCAGACGCTTCAGTCGCAGGAGGGAAACTTCCCGGTATTTGAAGGCACCAGCCTGTACTCACTGCGTCATCGACCACAACATCAACAACAACCATCGCCTGACCCTGCGCGCCAACGTCAGCCCCAGCACGATTACGGGAATCGAAGTGAATGGAGAGGACCAACCCTTTGGGCAGAACGCCTACTCGCGCACGTCGGAACAGACGTACCGCGACGTGGCGGGCGTCGCCCAGGAGACCTGGATCATCGGCAACAACAAGGTCAACGATTTCCGTTTCCAATATGCGCGTCGCGGGATTGTCGTACTTCTACAACACCGCGAATCCCGGCGGGTTTGATCCTGCCGTAAACATTCACGGGCTTCGCCTATCTCGGTCGCGAGCCTTACTCCTATATTCAGCGCACCGAGCAACGCTACCAGTTCAGCGACAATCTTTCCTGGACGATGGGTCGCCACAACACAAAATTGGGCGGTGATCTCAACTTCATTCCGCTTGAAGGCGATTTTCACCGTCAACTACGGCGGCGTGTACGACTTTGGTTCCGTGACTTCGGCCAACGCCAATCCGGCATATTGTCCCGTCCAGCCGATTGCCTGCCCTCCTTTCGCCCGTGCAGGCATACGGCGCCGGACTTCCCGGAATCTTTGTGCAGGACTTCGGCAGCCCTGACCGATTCGTTTAACAACATTCCCATCGGCGTCTTCTGGCAAGATTCCTGGCGGGCCCGGCCGAATCTGACGCTCAACTTCGGCGTTGCGTTACGACGTCGAAATTCGCACCTAAGTTTAAGGCTCCCACGGGGCTGGCTGCCTTCGGCTATAACTACCTCGGCCTGCAAAAAGGCATTCAGACCGACAAGAACAATTTCCAGCCGCGGATTGGCCTGGCCTGGGACCCCGCCGGCAATGGCAAGACGCGTGATCCGCGCTTCGTACGGGATTTTCTACGATCATCCGCTGCTCGGTCTGTACTTCCTCGGCGACGCGTCGGACGGTTCGTCCAGCGGTCAGTTGGCGTTCGGCGGCACCGGCGCTTTGCACCTTCGCCGGAGATCCGGGAAACTTGAACGCCATTCCCGATCTTTCAAGGACACTGGTAAACCCGGCCACTCCCAACTGCGCGCCCTCGCCCTTCGGACCAGTGAACGCAGCGCTGGGATATTTGCCGAACGAGCAACGGTTCCAAGCGCTGAATTTCCCGCAGTCACTGTTTCTCAATCAGAACTACCTGACGACCACTCCTTTAGCGGTCGGGTTTCAACCCTTTGGCTATCCGCAAGGCAAGAATTTCGTGTATGCCTACGCGCAACAGGCAAACTTCAGTATCGAGCATGATCTGGGACGGGGCTTGTACTTTGAACCTGGCTTACAACTTCAACGGCGGGCGCCATCTGAATCGTCCCATCAATGCCAACACCATTCGCGGCGATCTAATGGTCAAGAACTTCAACGCCGCGCTCGCCGACGGCCAAACCCCGGCTAGCCCATTCACCGTGAGCGGGTGTAATGTTGGCCCGGGAGGGCCGTACGTCCCAGCGTCGCTGGTGAACTTCTTCCGGCCTTCAGGCTTGAATGCCTCGGTGGCGCAGCTCATCCTCGCCACCCAAGGCGCCGCTGGGGCGCAATGTGTCGGATTGGCGCAGCAACTCCTTGCCGGCTACGGATTCAATGCCCAATGCGACCCCACCACGCTAGCCAACTGCATTCCCTTCGGCGACATGGACGCCAACTTCTCGAACGGAACGTCGGTGTACCACGGCTTCAGCGCCAACCTGCGCAAGCAGGCGGGATCGCATTACCAGTTCCTGGCGTCCTACACCTGGTCCCATTCCATCGACGACTCAACCGACTTGCAGTCCACCTTGACCCCGCAGGACAGCTACTTCCCGGCGCTCGACCGCAGCAACTCGACGTTTGATCAGCGCCACCGCTTTGTGTTTAGCGGGGTTTATCAGAGTGGCAAGGTGGGCGGTGATGGGTTTGGCAGCAAATTCCTGAGCAACTGGACGTTTGCTCCGCTGATTCAGTTCGCCTCCGGTCGCCCCTTCAACATCATCACCAGCAACGGCGACAATCTGCAGTTGTCCTCGCTCACCGGACGACCTAACACGACCGTGAATCCGGTCTGCACGGCAGCCGGAAATCTTCCTGTCAACTCAAAGTACTCGCCCACCGGCGTGTTGCAGGAGCCTTGCATCCTGCCGTTCGTACTTAGCGGAACCACCCCAACCCTGGAGCAACTCGACGGCAACCTCGGCCGCAACGCCGGAACCACCCCGTGGACGGTCTTTGACGACCTGCGAATCGCGAAGCGCATCCCTCTCGGCGAGCGTATCAACCTGCAACTGATCGCAGAAGTATTCAACCTGGCCAACCGTCTACAACGTGGCGGCGGTCAGCCCGCTGTTCACCAACGCCGGACAGGCTACTTCCGCGTACGACCCGCGTCAGTTCCAGTTTGGGATGAAGGTCCTCTGGTAACCGCGAACACGGAGTCGCACGGGCGGGGGCGCCCGTGCCTCCAAAACCTGTTAGGGCTGCCCTGATGGCGTTCCTCGCCTCCGCCGCCTGCTTCATCTGCTCACCCATGGCCCCATCCGGAAGTAACTTAGGCAAAGCCGTTAGGCGTTGACCCATCTAAACCCCGGGGAGTACCATTCCCTAGCCGCGCGGAATTGCCGACTCAGGCGGACGGTAAGTCATAGATGCAGATGAGGATCAAGCTTTTCCACATCCCGGTGGCGGGCCTGTTGGCGGTAGTGTCAGTGGGCCTCGGCTGCGCCGGCCAGAAGAAGCCACCTGCGATGCTGCCGGCGTTCCAAAGCACGCCTCCCATTCATGCCGTGGCCCAGGCCGGGGCCCCACCAAAACCGGTCGGTTTCTCCTGCTCCAGTTGTCGCGATGACTCCGGCCCAGACCCCGGCCCTGGAGGTCAAGTCAGTTGATCCGAAGCCGGATGCCGCCGCCGAACTGGTTGCCAAGGCCGACAAGGAACGACAGGCCGGCGAAGACGAATACAGTGCCGGCAACAAAGACGCCGCCAAACAGCACTACGATCTCGCTACCGCCCTTCTGACGACAGCGCCCTCTCAAGTTCGCTCCGATCCGCGGGTTCAGCAGGAACTTGACCGCGTGCTGGAGGGTCTCAACCAGCTCGCGGCGACCGCGCTACAGCCAGCCGACAGCGCCGATCAGCAGAAGTCTGAACCCGCGCCGATCGACGAGGCCAACGAAGTCACCGACATTCCAGTGGATCCCAGCCTGAAGGCCAAAGCGGTCGCGGAGCTCAAAGCAACGCATTCCGATCTTCCGCTGATGATGACTGACGAGGTAGCCAGATACATCAACTATTTCTCCAACCGCGGCCGCGGGACTCTCGAACACGGTCTGACTCGCAGCGGGCGCTACCGGGCGATGATTGAAGGGATTCTGAAGGAACAAGGCGTTCCTCAGGACCTGATTTATCTGGCGCAGGCAGAGTCAGGGTTTCATCCGTACGCGGTCTCGCGGGTTGGAGCGCGCGGCATCTGGCAATTCATGGGAAGCCGCGCCCGCGGCTACGATCTGCACCGCGACCGCTGGATGGACGAGCGCCAGGATCCGGAGAAATCTACACGCGCCGCCGCGCATCATCTGCAGAGACCTCTACAACGAGTTCGGCGACTGGTATCTGGCCATGGCCGCCTACAACTCGGGCCCCGGAACGGTGCAGAGCGCGGTCAAGCGCACCGGCTATGCCGATTTCTGGGAACTCTACCGCCGCAACGTTCTTCCGAAGGAAACGCGTAATTACGTTCCCATCATTCTGGCCGTGACCATCATGGCCAAGAATCCGTCGCAATACGGGTTGGATACGATCGTCCCCGACCGCAGGATGGAATACGACACGGTGACCGTCAACTACCAGGTCGATCTGCGGCTGGCGGCCCAGTGCGTGGGCGTGACTCCCGGCTGAATTGCAGGACCTGAATCCCAGCCTTTTGCGCATGACGACTCCCACCGGCCGCTTTGATCTGCACCTGCCTGTCGGTTCCGCCGAGAAGTACCAGACTGCGATTGCAGCCATTCCGCCGGATAAGCGCTTGTGGTGGCGTTATCACGAGGTGGGCCCGGGCGAAACGCTGATGTCCATCGCGCGTACCAACCACACCACGGTTCACGCGATTGCCGACGCCAATCAGCTTGACGCGACCGCCGACCTCGAGACCGGAACCAAGCCTGATTCTTCCGCTGGCTCCGGGCAAGCATTCCGGCGCTGACGTGGAGACTTACTCGCACCGGCTGACGGTGTATCACGTCAGGAAAACCGACACGGTTGAAACGGTCGCCGACAATCTGGGCATTCCGCCGGCCACGCTGCGGCGGTGGAATCGGCTGAAGGGCGACTCTTTGGCGGGAAGACGCAGTCCTCTATGTGCACCTGCCGATCAGCCCTGGGGCTGCGGCCACCGAGAGCGCGGCAACGTCTAAATCAAAGCGCCGCAGTCATTTAGCTGAGTGCCAAATCGAGCACAACTGTCCACCATAAGGTCAAGCAAGGTGAGACCCTGTACTCCATCGCCACCCGCTACAACACCAGCGTCACCGCCATCAAGCACACCAACGCCAACGTGGCCACCCTGCGGCCGGGAATGGTACTGACCATTCCGGCACAATAAGAGCTCGCAAAATTCGAATTTCCAAAGCCTCGCGAAATCGGTTGCTTAATCTGCGAGCAACCCGTTATAATCCGGCGCCGTCGTAGTTTTGTCTTTCTATTTTTTCCTGCGCGAGTTAGATGCGCAACCGGCGCCGAGGCGTCCGGAACCTGAGGAGGAAGAAATGATTTTCGAGGAAACCCTCTATCTGCGTGACGACGAAGCTGACGAGTTCGGTGACTCGGGCAGTTACGGCGACACGCTCGACCAGGATTACGAAGAGGATGAAGAAGAGGAAGAAGAAGCCGAAATTTCGGTGGTTGATATCGAGCCTGAGCCGATGATGGAAGCTCCGGCGCCCCCGGCGGCGCCCGCCGGCGGCGGATCGAAGCCGGCGCCCAAGAAGAAGCCTTCCGCGAAGAAGAAAGCGCCCAAGAAGGCGAAAAAGAAGGCTGCCAAGAAAAAAGCAGCCAAGAAGCCCGCCAAGAAAGCGGCAAAGAAGAAACCCGCGAAGAAAAAGCCAGCCAAAAAGAAAGCCAAGAAAGCTGGGAAAAAGAAGCCGGCGAAAAAGAAAAAAAAGTAAGCTGACGTACCGCCAACAAGCCCATATCGTTTTCCTCAGGCTGCAGCCTCGAAGCTGCGGCCTTTGTTCTTCAGGCAGCGCTCGCCTCTGATTTGCCATCTCATATCCCGCGTTGAGGCGCTCTTGGAGCCGCTTTCGGCGTTGCCCTATGAGCGACGATCAAATCGGCCCCGTGGTGCTGGTTCTGCTAGTTCTGATTTCCGCGGCCCATCTCCTGGGGCTTGTTTTCGCCCGGCTGCGTCAGCCGCGAGTCATCGGTGAAATTGCCGCTGGAATCCTCCTCGGGCCCACTCTGCTGGGCCGGCTCTCGCCCGGCCTGTCCAGTCGCCTGTTTGGTGGCCCGGATCCCACCGGTCAGGCCATTCATGACGTGTTGGGGTTCATCTATGCCATGGGCCTGCTGTTGCTCATGTTTGTCTCCGGCACCGAGACACGCCGCCTGTTCGGGAGGGAGGACCGCCGCCAGGTGGCTTGGCTGGCCACCGTAGGCACGGCGGCGCCATTTCTCATCGCGCTGGTTCTGATCCCAATGTTCCCGCTCCAGAGGCTGATGGGACCGGCAGGGCAGAGAAACGCGCTGGTACTGGTGATCGGCATTGGGGTTGCGGTGACATCCATCCCGGTCATCTCAAGGATTTTTCACGATCTCGGAATCATGCACACGCGGTTTGCGCGCCTGATTTTGGGAGTCGCCGTCATTGAAGACGTTGCGCTGTGGGCGGTATTGGCAATCGCTACCGCATTGGCCAAGTCAGGCGCGGTCCCGAAAACCCAAATCCTGTTCCGCATCCTGACCACACTAATTTTTTTCGTAGCGGGTTTAACGGCCGTTCCCAACCTGCTGCGCCGCGTCAGCCAGGCCCGATGGAACTGGCTGGCCGCAGCGTCGCCCCTGGGTTATCTGGTAGCTGTAATGTTCGCATTCTGCGGAGTCGCCGCGCTGTGGCACGTAAATCTTGTTTTCGCCAGCTTTCTCGCGGGATATGGAGTTGCCCGCCCGCGCGAAGCGTTTGCAGGGGCGGTTGATTCCCTGGCGCGCTTCTCCTTTGCGTTTTTCATCCCGCTCTATTTCTTGATTGTGGGCTTTCGCTTGAATCTGGGGAGGCACTATTCATTCGCCATGCTGGGGATTTTCCTGACGCTGGCCTGCGGGATCAAGCTGATTTCAGTGGGCATGGGCGCGAGGTTCGCGGGCTTCCGTGGCTTGGATGTGCTGAATCTGGCAGTAGCGACCAACGCGCGCGGTGGACCAGGGATCGTCCTGGCCAGTGTGGCTTATGACGCGGGAATCATCAACGCGCAGGCTTTCACCACGCTGGTCCTGTTGGCCATTCTCACATCGCAAGCGGCCGGGGCCTGGCTGGATTTTGTCCTGCGCAAAGGCTGGCCGCTGCTTACGCCGGAACTGGCCCCGGCGCCTGCCGCGGCGGTGACGCAGGCCGACACCGATCCGCGGGCCGCTTGAGCGCTTTCACTTCTTGCCAATCGCCTGCAGGCACTTTCCGTACAGTTCCAGCAGATGGCTGGCGTAGTCTTCGGGTTTGGCGGCCGCGCCACTGCCTTGGAATCCGACGCCGGTAGAACTGGTTCGGCCGTAGCCGGTGGTCATGGCGATAAATTTCATCAGATCCAACGCAATATCTTCGTTGCGGCGGGAACCCGCGGCGGTGTTCGGTGCTTCATCCATGAAAACCTTCTCCTGATGAGGACTGTGATGATGATAACAAAGCTGCGAGTTTGCTGATGACTGACGCGGGCTGACGCCTGATCTATAATGTCAATGTAGGCAGCTGGACCGGACGGCCGCTCGCAGCTTTCGGGTTGGCGGGAGGAAAGTCCGAACTCCACAGAGCGGTGTGCCGGATAACGTCCGGGAAGCTGGCGTCAAGGCCAGTTGACGGCAAGTGCCACAGAAAACATACCGCCTTGGCGGCAACGTCAGGGTAAGGGTGAAAAGGTGCGGTAAGAGCGCACCGCCGTTTCAGTAATGAAGCGGGCAGGGCAAACCCCACACGGAGCAAGACCAAATAGGGAGGAAGTGCGCGGCTTCGGCCGCGGACGCGTGCCGGCTCGGTGCGCCAAACCTTCGGGTAGGTCGCTTGAGCCGCGCAGTAATGCGCGGCCCAGAGGAATGGCCGTCCTGCCGGAGCAATCCGGCAGACAGAATTCGGCTTACAGGTCCGGCTGCTTTCAAGAATCTGTCGTCGGTCTTTGGTCGTCGGTCGTCGGCAAAATCTTACATCGCCGAGAGCATCGGGTTAGCAAAGTTTCGAAAACAAGGTTCTAAATTTTCCCAGCGCCGCTGGGTCAGGCCTTTGCCGACGACCGACGACCAAAGACCGACGACGCACTTTAATTCAAATCCGCACCCTGGAGAGAAAACCATGTCCGCACCCAGCCGTCGCCCTGAGATTCGCCGCCGTCGCACTCGTAATGAAAAAGTCGCGAAATTACGCAAACGCTATGCTGCCGCCTCTTCAGAGGCTGATCGCTCGCGGCTCGCTGCCAAGCTGGCGAAGCTGGCGCGCACGTCGCCGGGGCAGCCGCTGGTTAAGAGTTAGCTCTTGGCTCTTGGTCGTTGGCTCTTTATCCTCCGGGCTATGAGCTGACCGAGTGTTCGGCGGGTCTTTTCAGCCGGCCCTGGCCGACGACTTCCTCGTAGCCGGCGAGCACTTTCGCGGCTGACTTGTCCCAGGAGAACTTCTTCACCTGCTCGTACCCGCGCTGCCGCAGCCGCTCTCTCAGGGGCTGGTCGAGCAGCACGCGTTGCAAGGCGCGCATCATTTCAAAAACATTTTCTGGATTGACCATGACCGCCGCGTCGCCCACCACTTCCGGGATCGACGAGGTGTTCGACGTCAGCACCGGCGTGCCGTGGGCCATGGCTTCGAGCGGTGGCAACCCGAAGCCCTCATACAGCGAGGGAAACACAAACACCTTCGCCGCATCATAGAAGATCCGCAACACTTCAATCGGCACGAACCCAAGAAAGCGCACGTCATTGTGCACACCGCCGCGGACTACGGTGCGGCGCAGGTCGGGGTGCTTGGAAACCTCGTCGCCAATGATGATCAGTTTCAGGTCGGGGTAGAGGTCGTGCTTGGTCAGCTCCGCCTTCAAGGCCGAGAAAGCCTCAATGATCCGCACCAGGTTCTTATGGGGGCTGATTCTTCCCGCGTAAAGCAGGAAAGGGTAGGTCACCTGATAACGCTCGGCCAGGAATAGTCGGTCAGCGTCGGAAGCGTGGCCGCTGAGAAAACGCTGGTCAATCGCGTTGTAAATGACTTCAATCCGGCCGGGCTTGATGGCAAACAGTTTTTCTACCTCGCCCTTGGTGAAATTGGACACGGCGAAAATTCGCGCCGCCTTGCGTACCACTCTGCGGGTCAGGTTGAAGTGCAAAGAGCGTTTCAAGCCTGAGCCGCCGCGGGCGCGGTACATGTGATCGAGCATGTCATGCACGGTCAGGACGTAAGGGCACGGCAGATGCCTGGGAAGCCAGAACAGATGCGGTACGTGCACCAGGTCGCAGCCCAGGCGGCCGACAACCTCCTGGCACTGCACATATCCGCGCAGAGTGTCGGGACTAAGCACCTGCGATGAACTTGAAGTTCTGCGGCAGCTCGCCGATTTCGCCGGCCTTTTCGGATGTTCCCAGCAGAAAATACTTGTTGTTGCGATCGAGCCGGGCCAGCGCGCGGACAATGTTGCGGGTATACGTGCCCACGCCGAACTCGTTCATCCGGCGAATGTCGATGGCAATCTTCACGCTGTGATTTAATCACAGCGGACGCGGCGCCACCAACCGGGATACGGGGCGCCGCCGGCAAAAGGCTTTACCACAGAGGACACAGAGATCACAGAGGAATTAAGGCAAAAAATGCCTCTGTGCCCCTCAGTGTCCTCTGTGGTTAAAGGGTTTTCTTTTGCGCTTGTGCGATGAGTGGCTTCAGCGCCTGCGAGGAAACACCCAGAGTTCCGCCGGAGAAGCCGTCGATATAAGCCGCGTTCACGCCGATGACTTCGCCGCGCGAATTGAAGACCGGGCCGCCGCTGGCGCCGTGGGCGGTAGGAGCGTCGTAGATCAGCTTGTCGCCGACCACGTCGCCGAGATGTCCGCAGGTTGCCGAAGGACGAATCAACGAGAGCGCCGCCAGTTCGGTTGCCGCGCCTTGGTCGTCGTGACGAAATGCCAGCCGTGTGTACACCGGAGTCGGAGCCTTGGCCATCATTCCGAGAACGCCCATGGGATATCCCACTACAGCGACCAGTTCGCCGGGATTCGGCCGATCGTCCGCCAGAGGCAGCGGCTGAAGATCGAACGGTGGCGCGCTGCTTAATCGCATTACGGCCAAGTCTCCGTCGGAAGAAAGCGCCGCGGGAGTCAGCGTCACCGGCGCTGGTGAACCGGGAAAATACGCAACCATCTTTTCCAGTTTCGCAGTCGCGCCCTTTTGCGTCATTTCATCGGCGTCGGGATCTCCGTACCACGGCTCAGCCACATGGCGGTTGGTGGCAATCAGGCCGTCAGCAACTACAAATCCGGTGCCCGATATCCGCGTTCTCTGTAACGGGCGATGTCCCGGAAACCCGACCTGGTAAATGCCAAATATGTAGCAAATCGAATTGCGATACCGGTTCAGCACCTGCGCCGGCATCTCCTGCTCTTGCTGAAGCTCACCCACCTGCGCGTTCAGGAGGGTGATCTGCTGCTGCATTTCTTCTGAACTTGACTCGGAACCGAAAGTAGGAGTGACCCAATAGCGCGCCAGAATTCCCGCGGTGACGGCGAGAAACAGCACCAGCGAAGTTTGCACCAGCCGCGGCCACGCGGTGCAGACCGGCTCTTCTTCCGGAGTCAGGTGGTCAGGGCCCATGGAATTGGTGGCAGTGGCCAGTTGTCGGTGCCGGCTGTTTTTCCGGCCACCGGCCACTAGTCACTGCCACCTGCATGTTCTCGCCTAGGGAGGGTGGCGGGCTACGGTACGGAAGGGGGTGTACCGGCGGGGGGGATGTGAGAAGGCTTGCGGACACAAGGGTGATCTAGCATGATTGGAGATATGAATCGGAGGGAGAGCTTCCAGAAGACACGTCGTCGAGCGGCGCTACCAACCGTGCTGTGCCTGATGAGAGCGGCAAGCCCAAGTCCTGGAAGGAATTCTTCGACCTCGCAGACAAGATCGGCGTTCCGGAGGATTTCCTTTCGGATCGCAACGATGGACCTCCACAGGAACGGTAACTTACAGCGATGCTGCAAGTTACCTAGACTTTTTCCAAGGCCCGCCGGGTGAACTCGTTCTCGACGTTCCCAGTATTCAGCGTGGACGCCGGCTCGAACAGCAGAATCCAGCATTCTTCTTCGGCGACGGGACGGTGCTCGACTCCCTGCGGCACCACGATGAACTCGCCTTCCTCCAGCCAGACCTGGCGGTCGCGGAACTCCATGCGGAAGCGGCCTTTGACCACCAAAAACATTTCGTCTTCGTTTTCATGATGGTGGAAGATGAACTCGCCTTTCAGCTTGTCGAGCTTTACGTGCTGACCGTTGAGTTCGGCAGCGATGTAGGGCTTCCAGTATTCGTGGATTTGGGAGAATTTTTGGGCGAGATTGATTTTGTCGGGCATGGTTTGTAGATGACTCGGATGCGCAGAACGCCTCAGTTATCACGGGAAGAGATCTAATGTTTTTACTTCCCGGCTCCCAGGCCAAAATTCGCGTTATGCAGTTGCTTTGATTGCCAGCGCCGCACCTTTGCGGACTGCCTCGAACCACTCCAAGAGAAGCCTGTCGTACTCCGCCCCGGCGGGGCTTTGCAAGAACTTAACATGCGTATCCCACGCCTGGGGTGCGCTACCGTGAACGCACTGCGTGGCGGTATGGAAGAACGCCCTAAGCCTTTCGGCACTGAACCACGAATCTGGCACGGAGTGGTTTTGTGCAGACCACATTTCCGCAACCCGAATGGCGTATTCGATTCTCACCGGTGCCGGAGGGTGCCCTAGGTTGTAAATCGAATCCATTCCGATATCCTCGGGCCACAAAGCACAAAATAGCCCACATAATGCCACGAAAAAACACGTGAGCAGCAGTTCGTCGCCTTTGATACTCGGCAGATCTTGCCACCCCATCTGTCCAAGGGCGCTATCTCTGCCTCCGCCCCGAACAAAATTAGCAAGAACCAAGTAGAGAGCGTAGCCGTCCGCATCGAGTTCCTGCGCTTGCGAGTCCAGTCCACCCGTTGCCTTCTGATCATCCAACTCAGCCCAGATTCCGGGGGCTTCTGGACGGCCGCAGTGCTGATGTACATGGTGGGTGTACTCGTGCGACACGAGGAATGTGAGTTGAAATTGGAACAACAGACCTCGAAGGGCATCGAGTTGCGTCGTTCCTGGATTGATTTCCAATAAAGTCTGTACAGTCGCTGAGTCTGCAAACCGTGTAGAAAGATCCCAGAGCAACTGAACCAGAGGCAAGGTAACTGCGATAAACGAAAACCCGTCGTGCTGAAACGCGAGAGCGTTCCGGGTACCATCTCTCACCTGGAGATAGTCAAAGTGATAGGGAGGGTGTTGGATTCCCCCCGAGGCATTTGCACTCTCCAATCGAAGCGCTGTAGAAATCGCGTCCTGCACGAAACTCAGGAATAAGCGGAGAGAGGATGGTTCAACCTCATCAAGATTCAGTTTGCCCACATACCCTGCAAATTGGGTATGGGTGCGCGACTGCTTCCTCACCCATCGGTCGAGAATGATTTCTGGTGGCGCCATTCCCCACATTGTATTCTGACCAGCGGCACCGCTCGTAATCCCGACGGAGAAAGCAAAAGCCGCCAGCTCTTCGCTGACGGCTGAATGCTGAATCCCTAAAAGCTGCCTTACGAATTCTCGTACAGCAGCACGCCCTCGTTTTCTTTCGAGTCCACCGGGCGGTAGAACAGTTTGTTGCCTTCGAGGAAGACCTCGATGAACGCGGGGCGCACGTTGATGGTGCCCTGAATCAGCGCCTCGGACAGCGGGTCTTCGATGTACTTCTGCAACGCCCGGCGCAGCGGCCGCGCGCCGTAGGTGCGGTCGGTCAGCGTCTGGTTGAGGATCCACTTCTTGGCTTCGTCCGCCACCGAGACGGTGATGGCTTTCTGCGCCAGGTTCTGGTTCAGCTGATTGACCATCAATTCCAGAATCTGGATCAGGTCCGCCTCGCTCAGTGCGTTGAAGATGATGACTTCGTCCAAGCCGGTTCAGGAACTCAGGGTTGAAGGTGCGCTTGACCTCGCCCTTCACCAGTTCCTCGACCTTGTCCGAAATCATGTCTTCCTTCGAAGACTGGAAGCCCAGGCCTTCGCGTCTCTGCAAGTGCCGGGCGCCAATGTTCGACGTCATGATGATGATCGTGTTCTTGAAGTCCACGGTGTTGCCGAGGCCGTCGGTCAACTGGCCGTCTTCAAACACCTGCAACAGGATGTTGAACACGTCGGGATGCGCCTTCTCGATTTCGTCGAGTAGGACGACGGAGTACGGCGCGCGCTTCACTCGCTCGGTAAGCTGGCCACCCTCTTCGTAGCCCACGTATCCCGGAGGCGAGCCGATCAGCTTCGAGACCGAATGCTTCTCCATGAATTCGGACATATCGAAGCGGATCAGCGATTTTTCGGTGCCGAACATGAACTGCGCCAGGGTGCGCGCGACTTCGGTCTTGCCGACGCCCGTAGGTCCAAGGAACAGGAACGAACCAATCGGCCGGTTCGGACTCTTCAATCCAGCGCGGCTGCGGCGGATGGCGCGCGACAGACGCGCTGATCGACTTATCCTGCGAGATCACGCGCTTGTGCAGCTCTTCTTCAATGCGCAGCAGCTTCTGCGTTTCTTCTTCTTTAATGGAGGTGATCGGCACGCCGGTCCAGCGCGAGACTACATCTTCAATGTCCTCGCGGTTGACCACGCCGGTGGCGGAATCATCCAGATGATATTTTTCGCGAAGGACGCGCAGGTTCTCGCGTTCCTTGCGTTCTTCGTCGGAATAGAAGCGCGCCTTCTCGAACTCGTGGTTCGCGACCGCGTTCTCCATTCTGTGGACGATGAACTTCAGCCGCTTCTGCACTTCGGTGATCTCTTCCGGCAGCGAAGTCTGGCGCAGCTTTACGCGCGCTCCGGCTTCGTCAACCAGATCGATGGCCTTGTCCGGCAGAAAGCGGTCGGGAATGTAGCGGTTCGAATGCGACACCGCAAAGTTGATGGCGTCGTCGGTATAAGTGACCGCGTGGAATTTTTCGTAACGGTCTTTGATCCCGAACAGAATTTTGGTGGCGTCGGCCTCGTTCGGTGGCGGAACTTTCACCGCCTGGAAGCGGCGCTCCAGCGAGCGGTCTTTCTCGATCGACTTGCGATACTCTCCCGGAGTGGTCGCGCCGATGCACTGAATTTCGCCGCGCGATAGCGCTGGTTTCAGAGATATTCGCGGCATCGAGCGAGCCTTCCGCCGATCCCGCGCCAACGAGCGTGTGCAGCTCATCAATAAAGATGATGCAGTTCTGCGACTCCATCAGTTCCTTCATGATGGTCTTCAGCCGCTCTTCGAACTGTCCGCGGTATTTCGTTCCGGCGACGATCAGAGATAGATCAAGCGCCAGGATTCTTTTGTCGGCGAGGAATGACGGCACTTCGCCGTCGGCGATGCGCTGCGCCAGTCCTTCGACGATGGCGGTCTTGCCCACGCCTGGCTCGCCGATCAGCACCGGATTGTTCTTGGTGCGGCGGCACAGAATCTGTACTACGCGCTCAAGTTCATTCTCGCGGCCCGACCAGCGGATCAAGCTGGGTGTCCATCGCGCTCTGGGTCAGATCGCGGGAAAACTCGCTGAGCAGGGAAGACTCACGCTGTCGCTGCGGCTGGGCCTTTTCCTGGCTGCTGCGCGCAAGTTCTTCGCGGATGGTCGAAAGCCGCAGTCCGCGCTCATGCAAAATCTCGGCGGCGAAGCACTTTTCTTCGCGCAGCAAACCCAACAGCAGATGCTCGGTTCCAATGTGTTTGTGCGAAAGCCGTTCCGCTTCCTCGGCCGCATAGGCCAGCACTCGCTTGCATTCATTGCTCAGCGGCAAGATCAACCGAGGTCGAAACCTTTTCGCGGATGGTGGTGTGTCCTTCGATCTGCTTGCGGATGGATTCCACCGATGCGTGGGAACGCAGGAACCGATTGGTCAGGGCTTTGTCTTCGCGCAGGAGTCCCAACAGCAAGTGTTCGGTCTCTATATAAGGAGAGCCAAACTGGCTGGCTTCGTACCGCGCAAAGAAGATGACGCGCCTTGCCTTTTCCGTGTAACGCTCGAACATATTCGCCCCCGACCTCCTCCAGAAGCGGGAAGGCTCAACTTGCGGCCCAGCGCTCCGGAACCTTGTCCCCTACAACGTTCCCGCCTCGCACGCCCACACACATCACATTATCGCGGGCCTGCATCTGTTTTACCACTAAACCCGATTACTAAAGGAACCATACCTGATTATCGCAAGTCCTCCTGTGATTAGAAACACATAGCTAACGTGTATATCTCGGTACGTTTTGTGCAAATCCTCATCGCCGGTCCAGGCTGTCCGGCGGCACTTCCTCCATGCAACCATTGGCCAGCCGCAACACTCGATGGCAGCGGCGCGCAAATGCAACATTGTGGGTGGCGATCAGCGAGGCCAACTGATGATCGCGATGCAAGCGGGCAATCAACTCGAACACCGAATCCGCAGTACGGCCGTCCAGGTCCCCGGTAGGTTCATCGGCCAGCAGAAGCTTCGGCTTAGTGATGAGCGCGCGCGCCAACGCCGCCCGTTGCTGCTCTCCGCCCGAAAGCTCTCCTGCCCGGTGATGCGCCCGCTGGGCCAGCCCAACTTCCTTTAGCCACGCCGAGGCTTCCTGCTTCCGCTCTTGCCTTCGGAGTCCCACGCATCAACAACGGCATGGCCACATTTTCCAGCGCCGAAAACTCCGGCAGCAAATAATGGAACTGCCAAACAAACCCGATTTCGCGATTGCGAAAATCCGCGGCAGCGTTTTCCGACAGCGAACTCAGCTGCAAGTTGGCGCAGTATATGTCACCCGCAGAAGGCCTATCAAGCGCGCCCAGGATGTGCAACAAGGTGCTCTTTCCTGCCCCAGACTCGCCCACGATGGCCAGCATCTCGCCCGGTTCCACTGCGAACGAAAGATTGTCAAAGAGCACAAATTCCGAGGCGCCGGAGCGGAAAACCTTCTTCAGTCCTTCCACCCGCAACGCCGTCTGTGTACTTAGATGCAACTGGAGTACCTTTCGTCTCAAACCGCGCCACTGGTTGCGCTTCCGCAAGCAGAAAACTTCGCCTGATTCAATCTAAAGCATTAAAGCATGGACGAGCGAGGCGGCGAATGGCCTGAACGTGCTAAAGCATCTCAACCGCGAGCGACTACGAAATACAAGAAATTGAATTTCTCGGCGATCTCGGCGTTCTCTGCGGTGAAACGCTTCTGCGCTGGCAGCTACTCGTATCTCAACGCCTCTGCCGGCAAAATCCGCGCCGCCGACCACGAAGGATAAATCGTAGCCACCAGCGCCGTTCCCACCGCGACCAGCGCGACCCAAATTCCATCAATCACGCGCGGCGCGAACGGAACGTAATCAATCGAATAGACCTCCGGCGCCAGCGGGAAAAGACGATAGTGCGCCGCCCACCCAGCAAAGCGGCATACCCGAGCACCAGTCCGATCGCCGTTCCGAAAACGCCAATCAGCGCGCCCTGCGCAATGAAAACTTTCCGGACCTGGGATTTCCGCGTGCCCATGGACATCAGCACTGCGATGTCGCGCGTCTTCTCCATCACCATCATGGTCAGCGAAATCAAGAATGTTCAGCGCGGCCACAAACACGATCAGCCCGACGGTGATGAACGTCACCAGCCGCTCCAGCCGCAGGGCATGAAACAACGGCTTGTTCTGCTCCATCCAGTTGGTGGTCATGAAGCCGGGGCCAGCGGCTTGCTCCAGTTGCTGCCCAATTTCTGCGGCTTTGTAGATATCGTCAATCTTGAATTCAATAATCTGGATTACGTCCCCCAGCGCGAAAAGCCGCTGCGCGTCAGAAAGACGTGTGAACGCCCACGAAGAATCGTAGTCATAGAAACCAGAATCGAAAATTCCCGCCACGCGAAAGCGAGTGTACTTGGGCACCAAGCCAAACGGTGTCAGTTCGCCCTGCGGACTGGTCACCATCACGGGAGAACCGACCTTGACGCCAAGCTCGTCCGCCATTTGCCTTCCCAGAATAATCGGCGGCATCGCCGCCCGCCGCTGCTGCACAGCTTCCAAAGAATCAGGGTCGACCACTGCCTGTGTGGACCCATCCTGCGTGGAGCGGGCGCCCTCGCCCGCTGCTTTTGACTTTGCTTCTGGGTTTCCGCGGCTCGTCCAACTCCGCCGCCGATCCTTCCTTCACACTGCTCAGCAAATCGCTCACCCTCCGCTCATCTTGTGGAACAATCCCCTTCAGCACCGCGCCCTGGGCTCGAGATCCCACCGAAATCAGCACTTGCTCGTAAATGTCCGGCGCGACCGCGACCACGTGCGGCTGCTTCTGCAATCGCTCCATCAGCGGACGCCAGTCATGCATGCCATCTCCCATCGTGCGCAACAGGTTGATGTGCGAAGTCGAGCCCAGCAGCCGGTCCTGCAAATCCTGACGGAATCCGTTGTTCACGGCGAGCGCAACCACCAGCGACGCGACCCCGGCCGCGACTCCGGCGATGGACAGGCCGGTGATCACGCCGATGACCGCCTGCTTGCGCTTGGCGCGCAGATAGCGGGACGCGATGAAGAATTCGAATCTCATGAAAACAGCCGTCAGCCTTCAGCTAAAACCGGCGGGCTTGTATGCGGCACGATCATTCTAGCCTGACTGCTGTTCTGCGCACTGCGCAGTTCAAGATTCAGTGGCTGCACTTCTGTGGCACAGTAGAGGGGCATGTCCGACTCGGAAAGTCACTCCGGACTCGCCGTCTTCCAGCACACCGACTTTGCGCTTTATCAGGTGATGCGCTTCTGCGTGGTCGCGGGGACTCGAAATGCAGTCGGTCGCCGTGGGCTGGCAGGTTTACGAAATCACACGCAATCCCCTCGATCTGGGACTGGTCGGCTTGGCGCAGTTTCTGCCCAACATCATCTTGTTCCTCTGGGCCGGTCACGCCGCCGACCGCTTCAATCGCAAGAAAGTCCTGTCTGTTTGCCAGGCAGGGTTCGCCATCTGCTCGGTCGCGTTGATTGAGATTTCGCGGCGCGGCCTGCGTGACGTCCGCACAATTTTTGCGCGTGCTGGTGCTGCTGGGGATCGTGCGCTCCTTCAACTCTCCGGCGGCCCGCTCGTTGCTGCCGCTGCTGGTGCCGCGGGAGCTTTTTCCCGCAGCCGTCGCTTGGAACGCCACCACCTTTCAGGCTGCCACCATTCTTGGCCCCGCCATCGGAGGCCTGCTCTACGCCTTCTTCCGCGGCCCGGCTGGCGTGTACACGACCTCCGTTGTGGCCCTTGCCGTCGCGACCTTTGCCTTGGCCCGCCTGCACGTACACGCCGAGAGTCGTCCGCAGGAGGAAGTCAGCCTACGCACCGTTCTTGCGGGACTGCATTACATCTGGACCCACAAACCAATCCTGGGATCGATCTCGCTCGATCTTTTTGCCGTTCTGCTGGGAGGTTCGGTCGCTCTGCTTCCAGTTTATGCGCGCGAGATTCTGCACACCGGGCCGTGGGGACTGGGACTGCTGCGCGCCGCGCCCGGAATCGGAGCAGCGACCATGGCCATCCTGCTGGCGTATCGTCCGCTGCGGAGGCGGGCCGGAGCGACCATGTTGTGGTGCGTAGCCGCATTCGGCGTCTTCACCATTGTGTTCGGAATCTCGCGCAGCCTCACCCTCTCGCTGGCCGCGCTGGTGATGGTCGGCGCAACCGACATGGTCAGCATTGTGGTCCGCGGGACTTTGGTGCAAATTTCCACTCCCGACGAAGTCCGCGGCCGCGTCAACGCCGTGGACATGATCTTCATCGGCGCTTCCAACGAACTGGGCGAATTTGAGTCCGGCCTGACCGCGCACTGGTTCCGCACAGTGCCTGCGGTGATCATCGGCGGCGCAGGAACGTTGCTGGTCGTGGGCCTGTGGTCGTGGATGTTTCCGGAGCTGCGCAAGGTGGACAAGCTCACGTCGCTTCCGAATCGGCCTTGATCCCGCGCCCCTGCAACACAGACGGTTCGACGCGCCTCGGGGAAATGCATTAGCTCCGGCAAATTTATTAACTTGTTCCGACGCGGTCAACATCCTCAGCTATACGAACGACTTGCCGACCACTGGCCGCGCGGTACTGGAGCATCGCTGGCTGGAAAAAATCCCTTTCTGCTAGTTCTCCCAGTCGCCAACGTGATGACACCCGCCTAAGTTTGTCTCTTACGCGCGCAGCTAGACCTCGAACAGTCTCTGATGTCGTCAGGTCACCGGTAGAAACCAGGGAGGGCGCGCGAGGTGACCGAGGCAAAGTCGAATCGGGGAGATCAACGAACCTAGGAGATCAACAATGATGAGTCGAGTCGTGAAGTTCATTTTAATCACAACTATCGCGCTGGTGACCGCAAGTGCGTGGTCTCAGGAGGGGTTTCCTGCGAGCGAGCTGACTTTTGATTACAGCTACGCACGTTTTGCACCAAACGCATCGAACACCCAGGGACATAGTCTGAACGGCGGTGGCGGAACCCTAGTCTTCAACTTGAACCACTGGATCGGCATTGCGATGGATTTTCAAGGCTACGGCAGCAATACCAGCCACTTTGTCATCCTTCCCGGCCCCAATTTCCCTGTCGGCGGCATCGCCAATGCGCAAGGGAATTTGTTTACGTACATGTTCGGGCCGCAGATTAAGGCCCGCACTCACGGGATCCAGCCGTTTGCTCATCTCCTCTTTGGAGGAGCGCATTCCAACGTGTATGGGAATGCGTTCAAGAACATTTGTCAGCCGGTGGTTGGGGTCTGTGCCTTTTCGAAGGCTCCGGCCAACAACGCCTTTGCGATGGCGTTTGGTGGCGGCGTAGACATCCCCATTGGCCACGTGGTGTCGATTCGTCCTGCTGAGGTGGACTATCTGTTCACTGATTTCACCAATCAGTTCAACAATGCCCATCAGAATAACTTCCGTTATTCAGGGGGAATCACCTTTAACCTTGGCAGCAAGGGCGGAAACCAATGAGTAGTTGGTGAGCCTGTAGTACGAGTTGGGGGACCGAGCGCACGGCGAAGCTCGGTCTCCAGGGGCGGCTTGGCGTAAAATCACCCTTCTTGCCTGTTCCCGCTGAATTCGACCGTTTACGCGTTGTCCTGGTGGCAGCGCGAAACCCTCTCAACATTGGCGCGGCGGCCCGCGCCATGAGCAATTTCGGTTTCCGCCGCCTGCGTGTGGTCGTCCCCTACGAAGCGGCGTTTCGCGAGGCTCGCTCCGCCGTGGGCGCATCAGAGCTGCTATCGAACGCGGAGGAATACAAGAGCGTCGCCGAAGCCGTGGCAGACTGTACTCTTGTGGTCGGAACCACCGCGGTGCGGGAGCGCAACCTGCAGCATCAGGTCAAGCGGCTGGAACCCGGCGCGCGCCTCATCCGCATGCAACTCCAATCGGGCAACGTCGCGCTTTTATTTGGATCGGAGAGAATCGGTCTCTCCAACCAGGACCTCAGCCACTGCCACTGGCTGCTGCGCATTCCAACCAGCGAAGAGAACATTTCGATGAACCTGGGGCAAGCAGTGGCGGTGTGCCTCTACGAACTGGTGCGCGATGGAAAAGCAAAAGCCACTCCGCAACCGGAGTACGTGGAGCCAGCTGCCGCGGGGGAGGTCGAGCGCATCACCGGAATGCTGTTCCACGTGCTCCGCGCCAGCGGCTACACCGACCCGCGCCGAACGGCTTCGACGGAAGAAAATGTGCGTCGCCTGGTCCGGCGATTAAATCTCCCGGCCCGCGATGTCGAGTTCTGGCTTGGCATTCTGCGGCAGATTATTTGGAAGGTGGAGTCGGGAGGGGGAACAAAATCCTGATTCCATGCCGAATCTAATAGGCAGTGTAATGGCGATTTAGCAACAATTAACGCTGAGGTGCGCCGTGCACCTCGTCGCGTTCCCAGTGGTCATGGCGATAAACCAAAACCGTGACTCTCCCCTCGCGGTAGTCAATAGCGAAACCGGGCGTGTAAGGGGCGCGGCCGTACGGCAAGACGCCAAGCAAGCGAAACGGATTGATCTGGATAACGGCGATATGTGTCCCCTGAGAAACTTCATTCTCCGTTAAAAAGGGAAATGCTAGCCGGCCCCGCTCAACAGTCACAGCCACGAGCTGACCGTCCGGGGACAGGGCCGCCTTCCCATAAATTACCTCAAAACTTGGGAAACGAGGTCGCCTCGGAAGGTCGAACCGATGGATCGTTTGAGACTGCGGATTCACCGCCCAGATAGTGGTGCCCTCAGCGAACACGATCATGTTCAGATCAAGCGCTGCAAAGCTGGTGGGGTAGAACCATAGGCCAGCCCGCTTCCCCCCTTGCGTGGACGGTACGAACTCAGGCGACCAGGGTTGATCTCCGGTAATGCTGGTCGAAGCAACCGGGCACAGCGGCTGGCGAGACATAGGCCCGCTTACCGGTTCGCAACGGAACACCCACAGCCGGTTGTGGCCAGCATCAGCAAATCTCGGGTAGATGTGTCCGTCGGGGGCATAGCGCTGAATGCGCAAGGGCATTAGCTGCTTTCCGCTCGGATCGAACAGGGCCGTGGCATAGAGGCCCCAGTGAATTCCTTTGCCGTCCTCTGGCGGAGGCTCTCCACCGACGATCAGTGATGTTGTCCCTTCGAGAAAACCAGCGAGAGATGGCGCAGCAATTCCGGCATTGGCTTCGTCCCAGTCTCCGATCCACTTCATCATTTTCACATCGGCAACGCCCACCTGAAGGTTGTCAATGCTGATCGCGACCAAATCGCCTTCACGGTCAAAATAAGCGTCGCAAGTATTATGAAACCCCCGGTACAGCGATCTGTTTGTGATTTGGGTCTTGTAGCGCAGCGGTAAGCTCAAATGCGAGTTCTTTCCCGAGTAATCGGTGACGTCGAGTGAGATATTAGTGGCGTCAAATGTGACAGCAGCGGACTTCCCATCTGCTGCAAACGTCGCGCACGCGCCCAGGACACTGCCATCAGGTTTGCGATTTTGATCCCCAGACTGGGACAACGCAGACGGCATGATGAGTAAGAAAAAAGCAGCGACGAAGCGGCGGTTCATGTGGCAGGCGGAACGGATCTTCATAAAGCTCATTGCCTTACATTACGTTTCCGGTGAAGATTTCCGACTCGCCATTATTGGGTTTTCGCGGAGCGGTTTGCAATGCACTGCGGGTAAAGAGTAGATCATCCGCCAAGAGGTTTCATATCAGTCAGTTGCAAAATGAGGTCATCTATTTGACGGCGCGATTGAAGTCGATAACAGGCGAGTCCCCGCCGCCTACTTCCCCGGCACAACCGTCTTCGCCGCAACCAAATTGTCGTACCGGTCATAAACCCTGACCACGACAACATGCTCCTGCCCGGATGCCTCTGCCGCGAGGGAAGAGAGAAATCGTAGCTCTCTGTCTTCGAATCCGAAAGCTGGTCAACCGGCTCGACAAAATGCCAGTCGCCCGCATCGAGCGAATACTCGGCGCGCTTGATGGGAGAGAAACTATCCACGGCGCGGAATTGGACGTGAACTGCGCCTCCCTGTACCGCCGCCTTGAGATCGAAAATCTGTGGCGGTGTGGTGTCCACTTCGAATCGTGAACTTTCTTTCTCCGCCGAGAGAGCCTCCTGCGGCGAATGCGACGGCGCATCCGACGCGATCACCTTCACTGTGTATCCGCCATCCGGCAGCAGGGAAGCGTCAAACGAATAAAATTTGTCGCTGAGGCCGCTCTTCAGCAACAGCCAGCGAGTCTGGCCGTCGCCGCGGTAATAGACGGAATAAACCAGTTGATCGTCGTTGTCGTCGTGCACCGTCCACTTCGCGCCCACCGACTGCCGGTCGTGTATCGGATTCGGAGGCGCATCGAAATGCTGCGACGGGCTCAGCATTCGGCGGGCGCGGCACCGACTGGTAGCGCACTCCGGGCGTGACTGTGACATCGTCGAACTCAGGCGCGACGTTCTTCGGTAAGTAATTCAGAGTCACGCCTTCGACGCGCGGCGCCGCGTCATCTGAATGCAAGGCTTCCGGATGCAGGACCGCTTTCCACTGCACAAAACGGGCTGGCGGCGCGGTGACTTCGGCGTCTTTTTGTAAATCAACTTTTTTCCACGCACTCCAGTTGCGATCGGGATTGTCCACATTGCCGCTGCGGGCGAACAACTCGACGTTGCCGCTGCCGCGAAATTCGGCGCGTCCCCACTGGGAAAAAATGTGCGCGTCAAAAACATCGCTCTCGTAGGTTGCCATCGCCATCCGGCGCGGCGCTCAGAAGAAAAATCTTGCCCAGGTTGCTGGTCGAGGCATAAATCCCGCCGCCCGGCGCCGCAGTGAACGCCGTCACCTGATTGGCTTCAGCCTTGATGAGGTCGGTGTAATCGTCGCGCCCAGGAATGGTAAAAATCTTTCCTTTATTTCCGGTTCCGGCCAGCAGACGTCCTTTCGGATCAAATGCCAGCGCATAGACGAGATCATCGCGTGAACTCCACCAAAGATCGGGCGAACCGTCGGGCGCGATTCGGTAAATCTCCGAGCCGCCGGAACCGGCGCCGTTTGAATTGTTCAGCCATCACCGTGGGTTTCGGGTGTCGGGGCTGCTGCGTGAGGGTTGCCCGTCCGCCGCGCGGCGCGGGAGTTCGGGGCCGGCAGCGCGATGACTACACTCGGCGCCGCTACTCCGCCGCTGCTGCTTTGTCTCCCGCCGCTGCAAGATAAATATTGCCGGCCTTATCCAACGCCAGGCTGGTGATCTCCCGCTTGGGCGCGCTGTACAGCACAAAGCCTTCGCCCTTGGGCGTGATGCGATAAATCAGCCCGCTCCCGTCCGATCCGGCGATGAGATTTCCCTGCGCATCAAACGCCAGCACGCGGATATGCGGATCGTCGCTCTTGAAGAAGAGCGAATGCTCGCCGGCTCGGGGTGACCTTGAAAATCTCGCCATGGTCTCCGGTCGCGACGTACAAGTTCCCGCTGTCATCGAGCGCCAGGTCCCAGATGTACTTGCTGCCGGGATCGAAATAGACCGACGACTTCCATTCGCTGTCGCCTTTCGATTTGTCGTCTTTCACGTCCTTCCCAACCGCCTTCGGCGCGAGGTGCTCGATGCGATAAACCTTGCCATCGGGATTGGTGGCCGCGTAGAGGACGCCGTTCTTGTCCACCACCAGCGCCTGCACCTGCAACTCCTGCGGCTGAAAAATCGCAACCGGTTGGCCGCCGGGCAGGATGCGATAAACGCGCGCCGGTGCCTCCGGTAGCGGCATAGATCTCGCCCTGAGGACCGACGGCGGTTGCCCACACCGCGCTCGCCGGAGTCGTGGCCACCAACTTGAACGCAGGCGCCAGTTCCAGCGTCCCATCGGCTCGAGATGGCGACCCCGTGCGTCGTTCCCTTCTGGAAATCCTCGTACTTCGATCTGCTCCCAGGTGCGTGTGCCTTCGGCGAAAAGCACGGCCGCAGTGAACAGAAGAGTTGTAAGAAAGGCGAGCCGGCGCAAATACATCGCTGATTTAAACCTCTTGGCTGGGAAAATTTAGACTACCACGCAGTGACGTCGTAACCTGTTTGATGTTCATTCCGGTACTGATGTCATCTCATATCCGCAGAAAACCTTAGGTCGATTGGGTGCCATTCGCGCGGCCATGGGACCCTCCCACCGCTGATCGCTGTGCGACCCTGCCGACGTCCATGCTGCTTCTTGCGCATCGTAAGGTCCCTCTCTCGCCCTCCTTCGGCGGGCGAGTTCGGGATGACACCACTCTTGGGGGGAGGGAAGAAAGCAGGGCACAGCGAATGGCTTACCCACGCACACCCTACTTGATCGTAATCGTCAGCAACTGCGCGCCTGAGACCACAAAATCCAGCGGCGGGGTTGCCGTCTCGCTCATCGACGACTCGCCGCGCACTACCATCTCTTGCGTTCCCTGCATTCCGTCCATGACGTTCATCACGGAAAGGGGCAGGGCAGGCATGACCTTGTCGGCGACCATGGCCTCGGGATCCCCGTCGAGAACGGAAACGTAAACCCGGTTGCTGACGTGCTCTTTATTCAACACGGCGATGGTCGAAGCCAGGTCGAGTTTGGGAGCGCTGCCCGGCCCGCTGCGTCGCAGGCGGTCGAGCACGTCGCCGTCACTGACCAGCACATGCAGGGGGCCCTTGGGAGCCGAAGTTGGAATGTGAACCGGAATCTTCTCGATCACAGCCTCACCGCGATAGGGCCGCAGCAGAACCTCCACGGTGACGTCATCCCCCGGACGCGCTTCGTTCACATCGGTTCGCGCGCTCTCCAGCCGCGCCCAGCGGCGGTCTTTGGTGACTTCGAAGTCCAGCTGCAGGCCCTTTATGGCAGGGGTGCTGAAGGGATTGCCGTAAATACGTCCGAACCGCTCGCCGATGGAAGCGGCCGCCAGCATGGCCGCGGGTTGGGTGCCTTCGGCGGCAGAGAACATGTCTTGCATCTTCACGTCGGGGAAACCTTCTACCCGGATGTCACCCTTCATCGAGTACGTGGTTTCATCGCCGTATTCATTGACGCCGTGCAGCGCGTTATAAACCGTGCTCGACATTGCGACCGGACTGAGCCGCGCGTTATTCAGCACTTCGTAACGGAAAACCTTGTCGGTGCTGCCGCCGTGGATGGTCAGCGTGACCGGAATCATGTCCGCCTGCTTGCCGAACTCGCCGAGAATTCCGGTGTGTCGGTCCTGAACGAACGAGCCCACGGTCTCGGTTGCCGTTCACAATCTTGAAAGCGTTGAGCGGCGAGGGAACGGTGGCCAGCACCTGGGCCTTGGTCATGGGCATGTCCACCATCCCGAACTGCAGCAAGGGATGGCCGCAGGCGAGCAAGTGGCTGGCGTCAATGTAGGTGACGGTACAGGTCGCCGCAATATCCATGTCGCCGCGCACCAGCACAGCGCTCACGGCGGAACCCGGAACCAGAGGGTCGGGCTGCTTAACGTCGCTGGTCGAACCTACACCCATCACCGGGACAATACCCTGGCTGGCAAACTGTGGCGCAAATTGCTGGATGGAGTCTTCGGAGAATCCGCTGAAGACCAAAGGAGTGTCAATGGGCTTGAGATAGTTGGCAAAATTCTCGACCGGCAACGAGGCTATCCCAGGGCCGGAAGTCTTGGCTGCAATAGACGGGATCGACCTCGCCGGAACTGGGACGCTCGACGGAGCGGCATCGATCGCGCTGATCTCCAGCATTTCTGAGATGGGCGTGACTCCGGCAATCGGCTCTTTGGAAAATTCGCCGATGCGAAACGCCACGGCGCCGGCCAGCTTTCCATTGAAGTAGACCGGGCTACCGCTCATGCCCGCGACGACGCCGGTGTACTCGACCTTAGCGCCGCCGAGCCGTACCAGAATGATGTCACCCTTCGGCCCATTGACGTTGCGCAAGATTCCGAGGACTTCGACGTCCATGGCTTCGGGCTTTGTGCCCTGAAAAACGGTGTAGGCCATGCCGTGCATGCCGGTGTGGATCTGATTCAGCGGCAGAGTTTCAATCGCCGGCGGCGCCGGAGAAGCCGTTTGAGAGAACACAGCCGGAACGCAAACCAGGGAGGAAAACAGGAATACATACACTACTGATACAAGAGAAACACGTCTCATTTAGCCCCGCAAAACCTTAAGCACAGATCGGATAAGTTGAAAACACTTCGCCGTTTTTGAATATTTCCCGTGGGAGAGGTCGTGCCGGGCAAAACATCCTAATCGCGAAGCCCCGCGTCTATACTAGCATAGGAAGAGTCAGAGGCGACCCATGTTTTCCACGCTTTTTCTTCATAGAATCGGCCGAATGAGCAGTTTTTCCGCGGGTCTAAGGGTGTCGCTCCTGGCGCTTGGCTTGCTGGCCTGGACGGGGCGTCCGAGCGCAGCCCGGGGCCAGTCGCAAGACCAGTCCCAGGGGCAAGCGTCCCAAACCGCGGCCCAGCAGAACCCGAACCAGCAAGAAGCTCCGCCAGAAGCCGGCGGCCCCAACGGGGACACCGGGCCTTATGCCATCCCCAAGAAGGGGGAAGAACCGCCCCCGCCGCCACCCCCCGACAAGCCTAAGAAAATCGAGGGCATGCCCGACTACTCCATCCACGTGGATGTTCCGGTGGTCACGGTCCCGGTGATGGTCACTACTAAAGACGGCCAGTTCATTTCCAATCTGAAGAAAGAAAACTTCCGCATCTTACGAAGACGGAACGCAGCAGGAGATCCACGACTTCAAGATTGAAGAAGCGCCGATTACGGCGGTTCTGCTGGTCGAGTTCGCGAATACGTGGCCACAACTCGAGATCGAGGCCTTGCGGGCCTCGTATGCCTTCGCCAGCACCCTCAAAAAGGAAGACTGGGTCGCAGTAATTTCCTATGACATGAAGCCGGATATTCTGGTTGACTTCACCCAGGACAAGAACGCCATCAATGAAGGCACTGAACGGCTTGCGGATGCCCGGGTTTTCAGAGACGTGGGAGTTCTCTGCCCTTTATGACACCATCGACCGGCTGGAGCGTGTCGAAGGCCACAAGTACCTGATCCTGGTCAGCACAGGAATTGATACCGGCTTGAGGCTGACGCTCGATCAAATCGAGAAGAAGGTGAAGACCAGCCACGACATTACCATTTTCACCATCAGCATTGGCTGGCTGTTGCGCGAGTACTGCGAGACCCATGGGTGCACGGGTTACTCGCACGGAATGTCCAGCCTCCACATCAGCTCCATCGACTATCTGCAAGCCGACAACGAGATGCAGAGCTTTGCCCGGCTGACCGGCGGACGCTTCTACCAGCCTCGATTCACCGGCGATATCCTGGATGTTTTCAAAGACATCGGCCAGGATATCCGCAATCAATACACGCATTGTCTATCATCCAACCAACGCGAAGCTGGACGGCACCTACCGCAAGCTGAAAGTGGACGTGGTGGCCCCGGACGGCGGCCCGCTTAAGATCAAGGACCAGAAGGGCAAGGACGTAAAGTTCATCGTAAGCGCCCGCGAAGGCTACACTGCCAAGCACACCGTGGAATAACATTACGGCAACGAATTTGGGGGCACGGGCGTCCTCGCCCGTGTTTTCTGCAGTCCCCTCAGTGCACCAGCTGATCGAGCAGGAAGAAGATCGCCACTCCTAGCAGTACCACCAAGGCCATCTTCCCGCCCGGTTCGCGGTTGACTTCCGGCATCAGGTCGGACGCCGCGACGTAAATCGTCACTCCTCCGGACAGCGGCAGTCCGATTCCGACATGACGCTGCCACAGCGCCATGGTCAGGACTCCGGCAAAAGTGGCTACGCCCAGCAGCACCGAAGCTCCCCAGGCCAGGCGCCGGCTGCGTCCGCTGGCCAGCATGACGGAGGCGATGGTGAAGCCTTCCGGGATCTTGTGCAGAAAAATCGCCAGGAAGATGACCCATCCCAGCCAGTTCGAGACGATAAAGCCGGAAGCGATGGCGATTCCGTCGAAGAAAGTGTGAATCACCAGCCCAAAGAGGACCGAATAGCCTTTGTGGGCGCCGACGAATTCGTCCGCGTGGGTCTCTTCGCCAAAGTGAAAGTGCGGCGTGACCGTGTGCTCAAAGAAATGCGTAATCAGGTACCCCGCCAGAATCAGAATGGGGGCGTCGTTTTCGCGCAAGGCGAAGCTGGCGGGAATGATTTCCAAAATCGCCGTGGCCAGCATGAATCCCGCGCCCAGGGCGACAAAATATTTGAGATAAGACCGGTCCCAATTTCTCTTGACGATGATGGTGCCGCCAAACACGTTGGCCGCCGCCGCCGTCGTGCCTAACAGCAGGCTGAGAAGAATCGGGTGCATGCGAGTGGGATGATAGCAGAGCAGGCTCTAGGCGTCAGGCTTCAGGCGTCGGGCTTCAGGCTCAAGCAAATTCAGATTCGACAGTTCCTTGCGATTCTTGGGTAGCCTCTCAGGAGCCTGAAGTATGAATCCCCGAGTCCCGATCCGTAGCCTGAAAGCCTAAAAGCCCGAAGCCTGCGCTTGAAGCCTGAAGCCTGAAGGCCTGAAGCCCGATCTTCTCTCCTGTGCAAAATGAATCAACTTTTATCTACCTCCCGCCCCGCGAATAAAGTTATAGTGAAAATGCTCAGCGGTTCCCACGACAACTGACCTGTTTGATGGCGCGAAGAAGCAGTTCCACCATGCAGGAAGAGTTGTACTCCACGCCCGACGACTCGGCGCGCGACGACTTGGACGACGCTCGCCTGCTCGACTTGGACGAAGAGAGGGAATCGCCATTTCTGCGGGCGCAAAAACGCGTTCCCGCACGACGCAGCCCGCTTCCCCGAAAAAAACCGCCACACGTTTGCTGTGGGCCGTGCTCGCTATGGTCGTTGCCGCCCTCGGCGGCCTGGGCGCGATCTACGCTCTACCACTCCGGCGAGCACTACTGGCGCTTCAGCTTGCAGTCGAGTGACGACATTGAGATGGCCGGACTCAGCAACGTGACCCGCGGCCAGGTGCATGGAAGTGATGGGCGGCGACATTGGCCGCAACGTCTTCTTTGTTCCGCTGGATGAACGCCAGAAGCAGCTGGAACAGATTCCGTGGATTGAGTCCGCCAGCGTAATGCGATTTGCGCCCAACCGCCTTCGGATTCAGATTCAGGAGCGCACTCCAGTCGCGTTCGCCCGCGTCGGCTCCAAAGTCATGCTCACTGACGCCGGCGGCACGCTGATGGATCTTTCGAGCCGCAAGAAATATTCGTTTCCGGTGATCGTCGGCATGAATCCTGGTGAACCACTCTCCACACGCTCCGCAAGGATGAAAATCTACAACCACCTCGTCGGCGACCTCGATTCCGGCGGCGGCAACTATTCCGAAGAACCTGAGCGAAGTGGACCTCAGCGATCCCGAAGACGTGAAGGTCCTTGCCAACGATCCCGCAGGGCGAAGTTCTGGTCCATCTTGGTTCGTCGGATTACCTCGACCGTTCAAGATTTACGTGGCGCACCTGCAGGAATGGCGGCAGCAATATCAGAAGGTGGAGTCGGTGGACATGCGCTATTGGGAATCGGCGCGCCAGATCGTCGTGAACCCTGATTTGCGGGGCGTCGAACGTCAGCCAGTGCTGTCGGCCGCCGCCGTTCACGCGGCGATGTCGGCGGGTGTGAAGCCAGCGGCGCTTGAGTGAGTCCGTGATGCCGTTGAAGGCACCGGCTGCGCTGAACGGAAGTCAGCAAGCCAGCGGTGCAAGGCCGCGCTCAAACCGGCGCCGAAATCGCACTGGCGCAAGAAGTGGACTCCGGCGAAGCAGATAGTCGTCAAGCCCGCGGCCCACAGGGTCGTGAGCGCCAGCGCGCCGAAAGCCCCGGCGGCTGGCGCGTCGAGCAAAGCCAAGACCTTAGTCGTCTTGCAAAAGCCAAGCCCAACCGTCGCGAAAGGACAAGGGACCCCGTAACCATGCCGAAGCCGCAAGGAAATTTTTTGACCGCCATTGACGTAGGCAGCGCCAAGACCTGTGTTCTGGTCGCCGAAGATCACCGAGAACGGCCTGCGCTATCGCGGTCACGGCCTCGGCGAATCGAAAGGTTCGCGCAAAGGCATCATCGTCGATCTCGATAAAGCCGTCGCGTCGATTCAAAAGGTCGTCGAGCAGGCAGAAGACAGTGCCGGAGTTGCTGTGGAGCATGCCATTCTCGGCGTCGCCGGATCGCACGTGCGCGGAATCAACACACATGGCGGGCTGATATTTGGAAGCGTGAATCGGGAACGGCAATCGCCCGCGCGAAATTGGCCGCGAAGAAATTCGCCAGGCCGTGGACAAAGCCCGCGCCATTTCGTTGCCGCCGGACCGCGAAGTGCTTCACCTGCTGCCGCAGGAATTCATTCTCGACGACCAGCACGGCGTGCACGATCCGTTGGGCATGATCGCCACTCGCCTTGAAGTGCGCGTGCACATGATCACCGCCGCGGCCTCGGCCACCCAGAATGTGGTCACTGCCGTGAACCGCGCCGGGGTGCATGTGGACGACACCGTGTTCGAGCCGCTGGCCTGTGCCGATTCCGTACTGCGGTCCGATGAACGCGAACTCGGCATCTGCCTCGCCGACATCGGCGCCGGTTCGACTAACGTTTTCGTGATTCAGGAAGGCTCGGTGGGACACAGCGCCGTGCTGCCCGTCGGTGGCGACCATTTCACCAGCGATCTTTCCGTCGGCTTATGCACGCCCATCGTGGAAGCCGAGAAGATCAAGAAGTCATTTGGCAACGTAGTCGTAACGCTGATTCCCGAAGGCAACGAAATCGAAGTGCCGAGCGTCGGCGATCGTGCCTCGCGCCTGGTTTCGCAACGCATGGTCGGAGAAATACTTGAGCCGCGAGCCCGGGAGCTTTTCGAGATGCTGCGCGAAAACCTGCGCCACGCTGGAATGCTGGAACACTGCGCCGCGGGCATGGTCATCACCGGAGGCGCGGCGCGCCTACCCGGAATCATGGATGTCGCCGACTCAGTGCTGCGCATGCCGATACGCATGGCGTGGCCCGCCCCGTTGGCCAAGATGCCGTCAACGCTGGCCGAGCCGGAGTTCGCAACTGTATTAGGAATGATCGTGTACGGTCACCGCGCCCGCAGCGCCCGCGGCGTCCAGGACGCGCGCTGGAGTTCGAAGCTGAAAGCAATGTTTGTAGGACAGGGAGCGTAAAAGAAGCTACTAGCTACTAGCCACTAGCAAACAAGCACACGCAACGGATTGCAAGTAGCAAGTAGCTACTAGCTGACCAACGACCAACGACGATTTTCGAGGTGAGCACATGAAAAAAGAATCCAACGAAATCCGCATCAACTACACCGACGATTCCCGCAACGACGCCCGCATCAAGGTCATCGGCGTAGGCGGCGGCGGCGGCAATGCCGTCAACCGCATGATCGACGCCGGCATGGACGGCATCGAATTCATCGTCGCCAACACCGACCTGCAGGCGCTGCGCATGTCGCGCGCGTCCACCAAGATTCAGCTGGGCGTAAAGCTGACCAACGGACTCGGCGCCGGAGCGAATCCCGAAATCGGCCGCAAAGCCGCGCTCGAAGACTCCGACAAGATCATCGAAGCCATGGAAGGCGCGGACATGGTCTTCGTTACCACCGGCCTCGGCGGCGGCACCGGCACCGGAGCCGCTCCGATCATCGCCTCGCTGGCTAGCGAAATGGGCGCGCTCACCGTGGCGGTCGTGACCAAGCCGTTTGCCTTTGAAGGCAAACGCCGCATGCAGCAGGCCGACCGCGGCGTCGCCGAGCTGATGGAATCGGTGGACACAACCATCGTCATCCCCAACGAGAAACTGCTCGCCGTCGCGCAGGACGCCGGCTTCTTCGAGTCCTTCCGCGTCGCCGACGACATTCTTCGCCAGGGCGTGCAAGGAATTTCCGACATCATCACCATCCCCGGCATCATCAACCGCGACTTCGCCGACGTGAAGGCGATCATGGCGTGCATGGGGTATGCAGTAATGGGCACGGCCACCGCCAGCGGCCCGCGCCGCGCCACCGAGGCCGCGCAAAAGGCCATTGCCTCGCCGCTGCTCGAAGCCGGGGCCATCGACGGTGCGCGCGGCATCCTGATCAACATCACCGGCTCGGCGTCGCTGAAGCTGGCCGAGGTTCAGGAAGCATGCAGCATCATCCAAAGCGCCGCCGACGAAGACGCCAACATAATTTTCGGCGCCGTGCTGGATGAGAAAATGAAAGACGCAGTCAAGATCACGGTAATCGCGACGGGATTCAAAGACGCCGACCGCCCCCGCCGCAGAACCGAATCTTCGGGATTTACCGTCAACGCGGCGCCGACGACTTCGACTCCGAACCCGATTCGCCGCCGATGGTGATGGAATCGCCGCGGGCTTCTTCGTTTTCCGGGTCCACCGGTTCGTCCGGGTCGTCAGCAGCAGCCTCCGCCGAGGTCGTCTCCATGGAAAACATGCGCACCGCCATGATCGCCAACTTCGAGCAGGAGGACTTGGATGTGCCCGCGTTTCTGCGGAAACGGGGAGACGCGATGTAAGGGGGTTGAAGGTTGTCCGCAGGCAGTCGAGTCCGCGAGAACATGGAAGGATACATAATGTGCCCTGAACACGAGCAATTGTTCGAGGAGAAGAAAAAGGTGTGGGCTCTCTGGATGGGAACGAGGGACTCGACCAGAGCAAGCAGGAAGATGTTGGGCGAATTAGAAGAACGAGCATTGGATGCTCTTGCTCGATGGAAAGAGCACATCGACAGTTGCCTTGAGTGCAAACGCGACCCAAATTACTGGAAGTGGCTCAACCACACCCCGTAGCCTTCATGCGCGGTCGCGCCTATCGGCTCATGAACCGAATCAGAACGGCGAATGCCCGAACGAGGTGGTGTGGGCAAACCGTACTTGTTTTCGCCCGCGCCTTTCTGGAGCAGCATCGTGATGACGAAGATGAGATTCGCCAGTGGAACGAAAAGCAACATCGCCAGCCATCCACTGTAGCCGAGGTCATGCAGACGGGAACGGGAGATCATGATCGTGCCCACGAAATCGACGGTGACGAAGAGCACCACCAACCAGTGCATGCCGTTGAAGTACGTTGCGACAACGACGGCTAAGAGCAGACCGACAATTAATATGAGCCACCACGTAAAGTACTCCAGCCGACCGATGCGATTCGGGAACACTTCCTCAGCGGGCATTTAGCTCTCCTGGCGTTTCTGTGAACTCTTCCAATTTTCGACGAAGAGGCGGAAAAGCAGGGCGTGCCTTCATGCGCCGCATGGCGTTACCCATCTGAAGAAACGTCTCGTCCTCTTTCGGGCAGTTTCGAGACGTTTCGCGTCTCGATTGAGATCCGCGATGAAAGATAGTCCGCTTTCCTCAAATGCGATAACGAAATGTGCGATGTCTAGCGTCGCTGGCTCCATCTTGGTATTTGCTCCCAGATTAACGCCATGCTGCCCTTGGAATTGGTAGTAGATCTCGCGGGCTTCTCCAGTTCGGCTTTTTCCTGAAACCGAAGTAGACGTGTGCAATATTCCGCAACGCGCACCGTAGAGGTCAAGAGCCGTCAGAGATTGTCCTTCAACACTCTTTATCCAGGTGACTACGTAGCGGTCGCACCAATCGATGAAGGTCGCTCTCGTCGCGTCGCATATGTCGGGCGCCGCCGCCAACAAGCCTAAAGTATCGATTCCCGAATACAGCAGCATCAGGCTGGCCCCAGGCAGCCCGGCATCGGAACAGCACTTGACAGCCCTAAGATGCTGCCTAAACCACGACAGGATGGGACAGCCATCGTCACCGGCATATACGAATTGCATTGTTGGCGTGGCTCCAACCCCCGAGCCAGATCACGACTTCGCGGCAAGGAGCGATCTGGGTCATGATACGCTCGGCGAAACGGCTGGAAAATGGACTACCATTAACCACGGAGCAATCATGGCCAGACCAAGAAAGCCGTTCGCAGTACACCCTGGAGAAATCCTCAAGGCCGAATTCATGGATCCCATGGGCGTGAGCGCTTATGCTCTGGCGAAAGCGCTAGCCTTTCCTGGCATTTATGAAGTCGTCCGTGGAGAGCGGGCCATCAGCGCCGACACTGCGATTCGCCTGGGAAAGTATTTCGGCCTGCCCGCGCAGTTCTGGCTCAATCTGCAGAATGACTACGACCTGGAATCGCCTCCGAACTTTAACAGTGCGCGTTAGAACGCATGGCCATTCTCAGCTCCATCCTGTCGCACAATTGTTGATGCCAGGAATCGTGTGATCGCAACCGGGAGGCACGAGTTTCACTCGTGCCGAATCGTTTGATGCGCACAGCGGCTTTCAGCCGCTGGGGTTTGCTTTTCGCACAGGGATTGGGACAGCCGACCGCTGAGGGACGGACTCGGCATGGCAGCCCGTGATTCCGTCCCTACCCTCCCGCGCTAGAACGCGGTAGAATGCTCCCGCTCTGATCTCAGAGATAATTCCGCACCCCACGGAGGTGGTTATGCGCTTCACTCGAATCTGTTTCGCTCTCTCGATCCTTTCCCTCGCCGGTTTCGCCGCGGCGCAGGACATGCAAGGTATGGATATGGCGAAAATGGCTCCCAAGAAAACCAGTTCTGCCGACGCCGCTTACATTGCCAAAGCCCTTTCGGCCGCGCCGAAGTCCATCGCCAAAGACGCCGGCGTGGTCCGCTTCGATAAAGACGGAAAAATGTCGACACTTCGCGAAAGTAAGAACGGCTTCACCTGCATGGTGATGGGCACGGATAAAATGTGCAACGACGCCAACAGCATGGAGTTTGTCGACGCGATGATGAAGCACCAGCCGCCGCCGGATAAAATTGGCATCTCGTACATGCTTGCCGGAGACGAAGGGGCCAGCAATACCGATCCGACGGCGACCAAGAAAACCGCCGACAATCACTGGGTGGTCACCGGTCCGCACGTTATGGTCTTCGGCCCTGGGTCTAAGGCGCTGGGCTACACCGAAGCCACCGATCCCGATCCGACCAAGCCTTACATGATGTGGGCGGGTACACCGTATGAGCACGCCATGATTCCCGTCGGCGGCGCGAAGCCGATGACGATGGCGAAACCAATGGCTGACAAGCCGATGGGCGAGATGGCAAAGCCAGCGAACTAAGTCGGGAATTGCAACCGCTCTGGTCGTGTAGGGGCAGGTGCCCTCACCTGCCCTACCACAGGACCGGAGTTGAGCAGAGGGCATCGGGTCTGGACGGTTTGGCCATTCGGCCTGATGCATAGCATAGGGATACTCGTTTTGGGGTTAACACACCCTTGTGGATAGCTCGGTTCAACGAGACTTTCTGCCTCAGATTTCATTTCTTCCGACAACATGTCCAGCGCTGGCGCCCCGTGCTCCACCACACACCCGCGGTCGGGCAGGTGAGGGCACCTGCCCCTACACGAGCAGTTCTGTGGAACTCCTTTTCTCATCTGTTGGCTTCAGAGTAACCAAGCCAGTCATTACCAAAGTGCCGCGTCCCTCAAGCGAATTCACCACAAGTTAAAGAAATAAAAGCTACTTGCACGATAAGCCACCCAGTTACCAAATAAGAAGTTTCTAATTGCCTAAATCCCCGCAAGTCCCTTAAGATCACAGGATTGCAGGAATCTGGCTGGGTTTCGAACCTCTGGCAACCCTCTTGCAGTCTAATCATTAGCAACTTCCGGGGACAGGGTAGAAGTGACCTTTAAGGGACCGAGTTTTTCGCGCCGCGCTGTTATCGTTTTCTTTGCTTTCCTCGTGCTGCTCGCCAAGCGGGGACTGGCCGCAACCCTCAATCCACGCCCCCTGCCTTCAAGCCGGAGCAAATCGCGCACGCGTCGCTGAGAATCCGCACGCCCGCGGCCACATGCGGCACTTGGCCCGCAGCCGCCGCGTGCGTTCGCGCACGGTGGCAACGCTTCGCAAGAAACATTATTACGAGCACTTTTACGCCAGCTCTTATTCGAGTGACATCACCGACGGCGACGTGATCACGGGCGAAGATCCCGTCGTCCGCCAGGCCGCGATTGACGCACTGGGCAACATGAACGGCACGGTGCTTGCGATTGAGCCGACCAGCGGCCGCATTCTCGCCATTGTCAATCAGAAGCTCGCGCTCTCGAGCGGCGACCAGCCTTGCTCGACCATTAAGTTGTCAGTGGCGCTGGCGGCGTTGAGCGAAGGCATCATCACCAAGGAAACTGAAGTTCGTCTCGGCG
Source organism: uncultured Acidobacteriota bacterium (assembly GCA_963819825.1). Classification (GTDB taxonomy): domain Bacteria; phylum Acidobacteriota; class Terriglobia; order Terriglobales; family Acidobacteriaceae; genus Gp1-AA145. Next base: position 56,464 of record CAWFXO010000005.1, on the reverse strand, counting down.
GCCGCAGCCACATGAATCTGACGCTGGCGCTGGCGCATTCCAACAATGCTTACTTTGAAGCTCTCGGCCGTCAGCTTGGATTCGACAAGGTCGCCCACTACGCGCATCAGTACGGACTCGGCGAACTTGCGGGATATCACATTCAGGGCGAGCAACCGGGGATTTATCCGCAAGAGGAAATTTCTGCGAAGCTCGGCGGCGTAGGCAAGATGTGCTCATTCGGCGAAGGTATTTCGATGACGCCGCTGCAACTCGGCTCGCTGGTCACCGCAATCGCCAACGGCGGGACTATGTACTACCTGCAACATCCGACCACCGCCGCCGAAGTCGCTAACTTTCAGCCCGATTGTGAAGCGGCATCTGGATATCGCCGGAATTCTTCCGGAAATTTCTGACGGCATGGCCGGAGCGGTCAATTACGGCACTGCTCGGCGCTTGCGGGTGAATTTCGACGAGGAAGAAGTTCTGGGTAAGACGGGCACGTGCTCACGCGCGGGTACGCGCTTCGGCTGGTTTGCCAGCTATGCCAATACGACTGCAGGGCGCGTGGTGGTCGTTGTTTTCTTAGAAGGCGGGCGCCCGACATTTGGCCCGAAGGCTGCGGAAATTGCTGGTCGCATGTATCGCAACTTGTACGACCACGACTTTTTCCTGGCCAAGCCGGAACTGCCGGGAATTCGCAGTACTTCTGAGCCCGACTAACTCCCGACCGCGCAGAAAAAAGCTTGGCCACGGAGTTTCACCGATTCACACGGATCAAAGCCCTAGAAGAGTTTTATCCGTGTTGATCCGCGAAAATCCGTGGCCAGAACCTGCTTGGGCTAACGCTTCACTTCATCCCGCTCGACCACCCCGTCCTTAATAAAGATCACGCGATGGGCGTATTCGGCGATGTCGTGCTCGTGGGTCACCAGCACAATCGTGTTGCCTTCGGATTGCAGCCGGTCGAACAAGGCCATGATTTCGTTTCCGGTCTGTGAGTCGAGGTTTCCGGTGGGTTCATCGGCAAGAATAATGGAGGGCTTGTTCACCAGAGCCCGCGCGATGGCGACGCGCTGGCGTTGTCCGCCGGAGAGCTCGTTGGGTTTGTGACTCATACGGGATTCCATGCCTACAGCGGCCAGCGCTTCCCTAGCCCGCTCGGCGCGTTCGCCTGAGGGTATCCCGGCGTAAATCAGCGGCAGCTCCACGTTGTGCAAAGCGCTCGCGCGCGCCAGCAGGTTAAAGGTCTGGAAGACAAACCCAATTTCTTTGTTGCGGATGCGGGCCAGTTCGTCGTCAACCAACTCGCTGACTTGCTGGCCATTGAGCCAATACTGGCCCTTGCTGGGAGAATCGAGGCAGCCGATCAGGTTCATCAGCGTGGATTTGCCCGATCCCGACGGCCCCATGATGGCAACGTACTCGTTGCGGCGAATCTGGATGTTCACTCCGCGGAGAGCGTGCACCTGCTGCTCCGACCCCATATCGTAGGTCTTCCACAGGTCATGGGTGTAGATCATGCACGACTCGGGGGGTGCTGACACCTCGGGTTGCGCGATGCTGATCACTTCTGCAGTTGCCATCGTTTTCTCCTGCTCCGAAGGGGACACCTATTCGCTCCGAGTCCCTTGTTCCATTGGACGAGCCACCTGGGCGTTGGTTATGAAAAAAGTACAGCTACACCCTCGCTTGTGCCCCTGGGCTTGCATTAGGGATTACGGCGAATCCCGTCCGAAAGTTCCACGACCCGAGGACTGAAATGGGGGAAGGCCGAACACCGCCCTGCAGCTTCCCCCGATTATATCCTCGGCTTCAAGGCCAGTAACCGATGGGACCAAAATTGTCTTATGTTGGCCAGAATCTGGAAGGTTAGGGGTGGTTCGGAGGATTCCGGCCCTCGGACTTCAGGGTTTTTACTGGCTCCAGACAACCCGGTGGGCCGTGACGAGAATCTGGCCATATAAGGTGCTGTCAGCGGCCGAGATAGGGGGCCTGAGCATCGCCTTGTAATCCATGCGTCAAAGTCATAAAATGAGGGTGGCCTACGTGTGTTATCTCCGAAGGAGCCTCGGTTTCTCTATGTCCCGCAAAGGTTTGAGTCTTTTTTTTACGTCTTTTGTGCTGTTCGCGGTTGGGCTGTGTCCGTTTGCGATGGCGGACGGCCCTACAGCAGGTCAGAGCCAGGCTGAGGGCCAGGCAAGACCCGACCAAGCCAAGGGAGTCCAGGCCGAGGACCAGTCCGGTGATCCCCTGAAGCGCCCGGTGGAGGAAAAACGCCGACGGGAGAACGCGAAAGCTCTGAAACACGAGCTGAGTGAAGACGACAAGAAGTGGCTCAATCAGGACGTGCGCTGGATTATCACCGACGAAGAACGCAAGGCGTTCATGCAGCTCTCTAACGAAGAGGAGCGCGAGCAGTTCATCGAGGCTTTCTGGGACCGCCGTAATCCCAATCCTGACAGCGAAGACAACGAATTTAAGGACGAGCACTATCGCCGCATCGAGTACGCCAACGAGCACTTTCAGGCTGGCATGCCGGGTTGGATGACGGATCGCGGCCGGATCTACATCGTCTTCGGGCCTCCTGATGAAATCGAATCCCACCCTTCGGGCGGGAGTTACCAACGTCCGCAAGAAGAGGGCGGCGGCGAGACTTCTACCTTTCCCTTTGAACAGTGGCGGTACCGCTATATCGAAGGGATTGGTCAGGAAATAATTCTTGAATTCGTTGACGACTGCCAGTGCGGCGCGTATGAAATGACCATGGACCGCAGCAAGAAGGACGCATTGCTGCACACGCCTGGCGGCGGCCTGACCCAGTACGAAGAGATGGGGTTATCCAACAAGACCGCGCGCTTTACCGGCAACCCAGAACACCTGGGAGCAGGGCCCGACACCGCGCGGCAGCAGAGTCAGCAGTTCGATCGCCTGGAGCAGTTTTACAAGGTGAACCAGGCCCCGCCGGTTAAATTCAAAGACTCTGGCGGAGCAAGTCGGCCATCACATCACTTACAACCCCATGCCTTTTGATGTGAGCGTGGACTACGTCAAGATCACCAGTGACACCGTGCTGGTTCCGGTGACGGTGCAAGTCAGAAATCGGGACATAACCTTCGCCGACAAAGAAGGCGTGCAGCACGGGGTGGTGAATATTTTTGGGCGGTTGACGACTCTGTCGGGGAAAGTGGCGCAGACTTTCGAAGACACGGTAGTGGCCGATGTGCCCGCCGAACTGCTGGCGCGCGAAGCCGAAGCCCTGAAGATTTATTCCAAGGCCGTTCCCTTGCGCCCGGGCCGGTACAAGCTGGATGTTGTGGTGAAGGACGTGAACGGCGACCGCGTGGGGAGCAAGAGCCAGGGCATCATTGTCCCCGACTTCTCTGACGAGAAGCTGACCAATTCCTCCTTAATCCTGGCCGATCTGGTCGAGCCGGTCCCGACCAACAGCATCGGGACGGGAATGTTCGTGATTGGGACCACCAAAGTGCGCCCGCGGCTGGCGCAGGGCGAGGGCAAGCCAGCGTCGTTCAAGCGCGGCCAGAAAGTCAATTTTTGGATGCAGGTCTATAATCTCAGCGTCGATGAAAAGACCCACAAACCCTCGGCCACTTTCGAGTACGATATTGTAAACGCGGCCTCCAATAAAGTTGTGGTTCACGCCATGGATTCTTCGGATAAGATGGGGAACGTCGGCGATCAGGTCACTCTGCATAAAGAGGTAGCCGCCGCCAATCTGGTTCCCGGGACGTATAGAATTCAGATTAAAGTGAGTGACAACATCTCTAAGCAGACGTTAGATCCTTCGGCGCCTTTTACGGTCGAATAATGAGGTCATTTGATCTTGCGTAAGCTCGGCTATCTCGTCGTTGCGCTCGGTCTGGCGTTTCCGGTGTGGTGTGTGGAGCGTCCGGCCTCGATCTCGGGCTACGTTCGCAATGCCAATGGCGCGCCACAGATGGGCGCCGCCGTTGAAATGCTGGGTCCTGCGATCGAAGTGGCCTGCGGGTATTTCACCGACGAGCAGGGCTTCTTCAGCGCCAGCGGATTGTTTCCCGGCAACTACAGCATCCACGTCTCCGCCCCTGCGTTTCTGCCGACGCTGCGAGAAAAAATCGGCGTGCGCGCCGGCGCGAGTGTTCTGCTGAATCTCACCTGAAGCACGCTGTTTGACGCGGTTCAGTTTGCGCCCCGCCGCGGCTGGCGAAGACGACGGAGACTGGGACTGGGTGCTGCGTTCCACGGCCAATCGCCCGGTGCTTCGCATCCTTCCCGATGGTTCTCCGGTGGTCGTGGCCAAAGTCCGGCGCGTCCAGCTCCGATCTAAAAGGCACGCTGGCGTTTGTCGCAGGATCGCCCTCGCAGGGCTTCGGCTCGGTTTCCGACCGGAGCACCGCGTTTGTGGTCGAGAAGTCCATCTTCTCGACCGATACCATTAAGTTCCGCGGCGATGTGGGATATGGCCCCGGGCTTCCCAACGCGGTGATGCGGGCGTCGTACAAGCACCAGACTTGCTGAACGGTTCGACTCCGGAAGTTGCCTTCACCATGCGCCGGCTTTCCTCGCCCGACTCTGGGTCTGCGTGATGCCGATCTACAGGCGCTGGCCTTGACCGTGACCGACAACGTTTCCGTCGGTGACGTGCTGGAACTTAAATTCGGCAGCGAACTGCAGAGTGTTCAGTTTATGGGCAAGGTGACAGCGGCGCGTCCTTTCGGTTCGATCGCGGCCCACCTTTCGCCCAACACCATTGCTCGAATACAGTTACTCCACCTCGCGGCCCAGCAGCCGCGCGAAAAAGGGCTTTGACTCAGCGCCGGCGGATCTGAGCGAATCCGATCCGCGCGTCAGCATGGCTGGGTTCTCGCCGGCGATCGAGAAAGCGCACCACCAGGAAGTTGCGCTATCGCATCGCGAAGGCAATACCAGCATGCAGGTGGCGATCTATACGACCGTGCTCGCTGATCCCGCTCTGACCGGAGTGGGCGAAATATCTCGGCTCTCAACGGAGATAGTCCTGCCCGACGTGTACTCGGGAACGTTCACCTATCAGGGCCGCAGATTTCGAGACTCGCGGAGTGCGCCTGGTGCTGGAGCGCAAGCTGACGTCCGATGTTTCCGCGACGGTGAATTTCAGCTATGGCGGCGTATTGGATCTGGACCGCGACGGAGTCAGTCTGCAGAATGTTCGCGACCATACCGTGACGCGAAACCGCCAGGCTCTGTCGGCGAAGCTGAGCGGCACCGCTCCCCGGCACCAAGACCCGTTGGATCGCTTCCTATGGATGGACCAGCGACCGCGCCCTGACGCCGGTGGACATGTTCAACGCCTCCGCAGGGCAGGCCGATCCTTTCCTCGATCTCTTCTTCCGCCAGCCGCTGCCGGGCACCGGTCCTCGTTGCCGGCGCACATGGACATCGTCGTTGAAATTCGTAACCTGCTGGCCCAGGGATACGTCCCGGTATTCGGCGAAGATGGTCGCACGCTCTATCTGGTGCAGTCGGCGCGCGCGGTTCGTGGTGGCGTTGCGTTTAACTTCTAGGTTTCGGCAGCACTCAGCCGTCAGCACTCAGCCATCAGCTAATCTCTCGCTTCCTGAACTTCCTTTCGCCCGCGATCAGCTCGAAATTTTTCGATTTCTGGAAATCCCATGGTCTGACGCGCGTCTCGGCCTACAATAACGTTTCGCCGCAGAACCGGAACCTGAACGCCTGACGCCTGGAAGCCCGAAGCCCGATTTCCGCGCTGGAAGGTGCACGCTCATGTGCGCTACAATCCCCCCGTTCATTACCAAGAGCTCGCCAAGGGGGCCGTCATGAAATTGCGGTCAGGATTTGTTTTCTTCTTACTCCTCCTTCTTGTGCAACCTCACTGCTGGCGCAAACCTTTCGCGGCACCATTCTTGGAACCGTCACGGACCCGCAAGGCGCGGTGGTTCCCGGGCGCGAAGGTGACCGTGCACAACATCAACACCGGTCTGCAGCGCACCACCCAAACCAGCGCCGACGGGAGTTATTCCGTGCCCGAGTTGCCGGTCGGTACCTACACCGTGACGGTCACTCAGACTGGATTCCAGACTGCCGTGACCAGCAATGTTGCCGTGGACGTGGCCTGGCGCAGAGACGCGTGGACGTGACTCTTCCGCACCGGCCAGGTCTCGGAGAAAGTGGAAGTCTCCGGAGAAACCTTGCCTCAGGTTGAGACCACCAACGACACGCTGGGCGGAATTCTGACCCAGGACACGGTGAAAGATCTGCCGCATCAACGGCCGCGACTACACCAAGTTGATTTATCTGAATCCCGGCGTGGCCGGATCGCCCGACCAGATCACCGATTCTCCGGGATCGTTCGGCGAATTCTCTATGAACGGCGCTCGCGGCCGCTCCAACAACTTCCTGCTCGACGGCACCGACATGAACGACGGCTATCGCAACAATCCCGCCATCAACGAGGCCGGCGTGTTTGCGACCCCGGCCACGATTCTGCCGATCGACGCCGTTGCCGAAATGAATGTGCTGTCGAACTTTGAGCCGGAGTACGGCCGCAACGGCGGCGCCATCGTCAACATCGTGACCAAGAGCGGCACCAACGCTCTGCACGGCAGCCTGTTCGAATACTTTCGCAACGACGCGCTCGATGCCCGCAACTACTTCGATCCAGACTTCCGCGCCGAAAGCGCCGTTTCACAATAACCAATTTGGCGGATCGCTGGGCGGCCCGATTGTAAAGGACAAGACCTTCTTCTTTCTGGATTACGAAGGCCAGCGCGAGAACGTGGGCGTACTTTCGCTGGACTGCGTGCCGACGTTGGCCCAGATCCAGACGCACCAAGACCGCGCTCGGCCGGCGCGGTCAGTCCGGTGGGCAGCGCGCTGGTGAACTTCTACCCGCACAACCCCGCGAACTACATTTCCGGGAGTCATCTTCGACCGACGCCGGATGCTTCGATGCCGGCAATAATTTCGCGCCCGACTACACCGCCATTGCGCCGTCGTTTAACAATCTCAGCAGCGTGATCGCCAAGATCGATCACAGCTTCAATGCCAGCAACAGCCTCAGCGGACGCTACTTTTTCGGCGACAGCACCCAGCAATTTCCTCTGGCGCTGAACGCCACCGGCGGACAGCTTCCCGGTTTTGACACCGTGACTCCGACCCGGGTGCAGGTGGTTTCGCTTTCCTATGTGAGTGTGCTTTCTTCGACCAAGGTGAACGAACTGCGCTTCGGATGGAACCGGTTTGCCGAAGGATTCTTCCCCCAGGACCGGAGCTTTGATCCCAGTTCCATCGGGCTCTGCAACGTTCCCGTAACGTTCTCGAGTTGCAACTCGCAGGGTCTGCCGATCATTCTTTTATCGCCGACACCGACCGGCGCCTCAGGGTTCTTTTCGCAACTGGGAGCCACCTCCGGCGATCCGCGCCAGCGCGTGGACACCAACAACCAGCTTCTCGACAGCTTTTCCTGGAAGCTGAGCAAGCACGAAGTGAAGTTCGGCGCCGAGTTCCGCCGCACCAGCATTCAGCAGAGCTTCGACAAGTACTCGCGCGGAAGGGTCCGATTCGACGACCTGGAGAGCCTGCTGCAAATGATTCCCCAGCAGTCTGGCATTCGGCACGTTTGAGTTACACCGGCAACACTCTGCGCCATACCTATCAGAACGGCATTGGGTTCTACGTCCAGGACGCTTTCCACGTGACTCCGCGCCTGGTGCTGAACTATGGCCTTCGTTGGGACTACAACGGGATCGTCGCGGAAAAGAACCATCAATTCTCCGACTTCATTCCTACTTCGGCCAGCACGGGAACTTTGACGCAAGTCGGTCCCGGCGGAGTCTCGAGCCTGTACAAGCCCGACTACAAGGATTTTTCGCCGCGGGTCAGCATGGCCTGGGACGCAACCGGAAAGGGAAAGACCGTGGTTCGCGCCGGGTATGGCCTGTTCTTCGACGCGTTCTCACAGGACATGACGCTGGGGCATCTGCCCTATCCGACTTTCTACGCACCGGGTCCCGCGTATAACCCGATCGGCCCCAACTCGGTGCAGATGGCGAACCTCAACCCGGCGGCAGTGACGGCGCGGGTGTTTATATTCCCAACACGCCGCTCTACGGAACTCCGGGCTGCGGCGTCGAGTGCGACATCTTTTCGTTCGACCGCAACCTTAAGACTCCTTACCTCGAGAACTACAACCTGAACTTCCAGCAGCAACTGGCAAACAAGGTGACGTTGCAGGTGGGCTATGTGGGATCGCAAGGGCACCGGCTGTTGCGGTTCTTCGATATCAACCAGCCTAGCCAGGCGACGATTACCGCATCTGACTTAGGATGTGGCTTGCATCAACGACGTCAGCGTGCCGCGCAACTACGGTTTAACTATCCGAACGGCGTTCGTTCTACATCTTCCAGCAGAACTCGACCGGTAAATCCAATTACAACTCCTTGCAAGCCAGCCTGCACGTGAACAACTACCACGGATTCATGTCCATCGTGAACTACGTGTGGTCGAAGTCTTTGGACGATTCGAGCGACGGCGAGGACTTCGTAGTGAACGCGGCCCAGCCACAGGACAGTACCAACCCGGGTGCCGAATACGCTCCCTCGAACTTCAACGTGCCGCATCGTTTCGTCTGGATCGCCGGCTACACATTGCCCAAGATGGGCGGATCATGGCAGAAGCTGACCAGCGGATGGGGCGCCGACAGCACCCTCACCTTGCAGAGCGGGCAACCGTTTACTTTGAACTACAACTTCGAAGATGACTACAGCGGCGGCGGCGACGGCTTTGACCGGCCCGATGTGGTGGGGCCAATTGTTTACAACAAGCACGACCCTCGCAACTACCTGCAACTCAGCTCCTTCGCGATGCCCTGCACACAAGCAGCGGGGCAGTTCTCGGGATTTGCATCGGACTGCGTTCCCGGCACGCGGCATTATGGCAACCTGGGCAGGAACTCATTGAGCGGGCCGACATACAAACAGTGGGATTTGGCGATTTACAAGAACACTGCTTTGACCGAGCGGCTGTCCTTGCAGCTGCGAGCGGAGTTCTTCAACGTTCTTAATCACCCCAATTTTGCCAATCCTGAGCTTGCCAGCGTTCATTGCCGACCCGGCCGCGAACATCAACCAAAGCTGCGGGTGCGGATTCGTTCAAGGCCCAGGGAACCGGGAAGTTGGAAATGGTGCATTGGCGATTGCCGCCACCGGCGACGTCGGCATCGGCAACCCGTTCCTGGGCGGCGGCGGCCCCCGCGGAATTCAGTTGGCGGCGAAGTTTACGTTCTAACGACTGTGGTCAGTGGCTAGTGGGCAGTGGTCGGTAAAACCCTGTCGCACTGGCCACTGCCCACCGACCACTAGCCACTGCCTTTCTCCGCCCTGCCCAGACATCCTGCTTTGAATGACCGGTCGTCCAGCCTATGCAAGCGCTTCGCCATTTGCGGCTTCAGCAGCGGGAAGTGGCGGATGGTGAACAAGTATTCCGCGATGAACCAGAGCGGCTGGTCGGTTGTCATCCAATCGAGGCGGTCAAAACGCGCCAGATTCACTGGATGCGAAAACGTTCTGAGCGAGCGCTCGCGGCGCAAATTGAAATAGACCTCGAAATAGCTGAGCGCCAGTTCGCGCAGCGTTCGGTACACGGGCTCGCGGTAGCGGCATCCGGTGTAGTTGGACTTGGCGATCGCGCCCCAGTGACCATGTTGCTTATAGACCGCGATCACGTGGTCGGTGTCGTGATGGGCTTCCAGGTCAATCACCAGCGGCGGATATCCATTCGCGCGCAAGGCGGCTGCGGCGAACGTCGCGCCCTCAAAGCAGTGGGAAGTATTCTCGCGCAGGACCACGCGGGGAGACCACGCAGTGTCGGCCAGGTGGTAGGGCTGATCGTCGAGAAAGCGCTGAATCCCGTGCGGGCCTTTGAAGCTGCGCAGCTTGCGGAGTTCCGCGGGAGTGAAGCCCGATTTTTCCATTGACGTTGAGTTTAAAGGATGATGCCGGCGAAGAGCGTTAACCACAGAGGGCACAGAGATCACGGAGTATGAACGTTTAGCCGAACAACTCTTCTAACTCTCGTGGACTCTGCACTACCACATCCGGCGGGACTTCGCACAGCGTATGCGGAGCGAATCCATAGGTAACGCCGCAGGTGGTGATGCCGGCGTTCTTTCCCGTTAGAACGTCGATCGCAGAATCGCCGACGATCATTGCCTGTCCGGGCGCGGTGCCTGTTTCTTCCAGCAGCGTGCGAACGCCCAGCGGGTCGGGCTTCTTGGTTTCAAAACTATTTCCGCCGTACACGTGCACGAAAAACTCCCCCAGGCCCAGCGCGTCCACAATCGCGCGCGAGGGATTTACCGGCTTGTTCGACAGCACCGCCATCTTCCGCGCCGCGCCATTCTGATCGGCACCGTTCGCCTGAATCTGCTTTAGCGCCTCGGGTATCCCTGCGTACACGACGGTGTGGTCCAGTTTGTGCTCGCGGTAGTAGGAAAGAAAAAACTCCAGTGCCGCTTTGAAAAATCGCTCATCCTCGGGATCGCCCAAAGCCCGCCGGACCAGCATGGGCGCGCCATCGCCGACGTAAGATGCCACCACTTCGTCGGGCAACTCGGGTCGCTCGAAATGCCGCAGCATCGCGTTGACCGAGTGGACCAGATCAAGCCGCGAGTCAATCAGAGTCCCATCCAAGTCAAAAATGACAAGCTTCATGGAGCGGGGATCGAATGGACGGTGAAAACGGAGCATTCTTGAAGCATAGCAAAAGCGGCTTCCGGCCTCAGGCTCAAGGGGTCAGACTGAGAGGTGCAGGTTTTCCTGACGGCCGATGGCTGACGGCTGAAAGCTGGTTTACAATACCCGCAGCGCCGAGGAACCCTCCCGCTCTGACGCGACATGCCGACCCGCACTCACGGAAAATCCGGCGCGGTTGCTGAAGCCAACAAGGCCGGCAAGACCTACGAAGGCCTGACTCGCCCGCAGCTCATTGAAGCCTATCGCCTGATGTACACCTCGCGCCGCCTCGACGACCGCGAGATCATGCTGAAACGCCAGCAGAAGATTTTCTTTCAGATCTCGGGCGCCGGGCATGAGGCGGTCACCGTGGCCGCTGCCCTTGCCATGAAGCCGGGATACGATTGGTTTTTCCCCTACTATCGCGACCGAGCGCTGTGCCTGGCCCTCGGGGCTACACCTTATGAAATGTTGCTGCAAGGCGTCGGCGCTGCCGATGATCCCAGCTCCGGCGGCCGCCAGATGCCGTCGCACTGGGGATACAAACGGCTGAACGTGGTCACCCAGTCTTCCTGCACCGGCACGCAAATTCTTCACGCCGTGGGCTGCGCCGAGGCCAGCCGCTATTGGATGTCGCACCCCGAGAGCGCCAAAAAAGTCGGCGGCGATTACCGTGAATTCAAAGACGTGGAGTTCCACGGCGACGAAGTCACATATGTCTCTCTCGGCGACGGGACGACCAGCGAAGGTGAGTTCTGGGAAGCGTTGAATGCGGCCTCGAATCTGAGGTTGCCGCTGGTTTTTCTAATCGAAGACAACGGGTACGCGATTTCGGTGCCGGTCGAAGTGCAAACAGCGGGCGGGAATATCTCGCGGCTGGTTTCCGGCTTCCCCAATTTCCATTTCGAAGAGATTGATGGCACTGATCCAGTGATTAGCTATGGAGCGATGTCGCGCGCGGTGGCGCATTGCCGTGCCGGAATCGGGCCATCGTTCATTCACGCGCATGTGATTCGGCCGTACGCGCACTCCTTCTCTGACGAAGAGAAGTTGTACCGCCCCGACATCGAGCGCCAGCGCGACGCGGCCCGCGATCCTATTTCGCGGATGCAAATGTTTCTTATCCGCGAAGGCATTCTGGACGAAAAGGGGATCAACCTACTGGAGAAGGAAGTGGACGACAGTCTGCAGGCTGCGGTGGACCAGGCGTTGACCGCCCCGGTGCCGGCGCCCGAGACCATCAAGCAGTATCTTTATTCGCCGGGTCTTGATCCGACATCAGCGGCCTTCGATACACAGGCGCAGAATCCCGGCGCTGCCAGCGCGGGCGGGGACGCCCGTACCCCCACAGAGCAATCCCTGCACGAGAAAAAGCACGCGCCGAAGACCATGGCGGATCTGATCAACCTCACCCTGCGCGATGAAATGAAACGCGACGAACGCATTGTGATGTTTGGCGAAGACGTTGCCGATTGCAGCCGCGAAGAATATCTGCGGCAAAAAATGGTCAAGGGCAAGGGCGGAGTCTTCAAGCTGACCGCGGGTTTGCAGTCAGAATTCGGTTCCGACCGGGTCTTCAATTCGCCGATTGCCGAAGCCAGCATTGTCGGCCGCGCCGTCGGCATGGCGGTGCGCGGGCTGAAGCCGGTAGTCGAAATCCAGTTCTTCGACTACATCTGGCCCGCGATGATGCAACTGCGCAACGAGCTGCCGGTCATGCGCTGGCGCTCGAACGGCGCTTTTTCCGCGCCGTGCGTAGTGCGGGTCGCGATAGGCGGATACCTCACCGGCGGCGCCATCTATCACTCGCAGTGTGGCGAGAGCATCTTCACCCACACGCCGGGAATGCGCGTCGTTTTCCCCTGCAACGCCCTGGATGCCGCTGGCCTGCTGCGGACCGCGATTCGCTGTGACGATCCCGTGCTTTTCCTCGAGCACAAGCGCCTGTATCGCGAGACCTACGGCCGCGCGCCCTATCCTGGCCCGGATTACATGATTCCACTCGGCAAGGCCAAGGTTGTTCATCCGGGGACGAACGTTACGGTGATCACTTACGGCGCGGTGGTGCCGCGCGCGTTGCAGGCGGCGCAGCGGCTCGATCGCGAGCACGGTATCAAGGTCGAGCTGATTGATCTGCGCTCGTTGAATCCGTATGACTGGGACGCCATCGCCACGTCCGTTCAGAAAACCAGCCGCGCCATCGTCGCCTACGAAGACACGCTGAGCTGGGGTTACGGCGCCGAGATCGCCGCGCGCATTGCCGATGAACTCTTCGAGCACCTCGACGCCCCGGTGAAACGAGTAGCCGCCAAAGACACTTTCGTCGCCTATCAGCCGGTGCTGGAGAGTGCGATCCTTCCGCAGGTGCAGGACCTATACTTGGCGATGAAAGAGCTGGCGGAGTACTGACCCGCAGGCGTATTTTTTCGAGGCTGTAAATGATGTCATTCATAGTGAGATTTGTACTTATGATGGCGATGATTGTGCTGGTACTTACAGTCTGGTACGCCGTATGCGCCCTTCTGGTCAGGCCGTTCGGGATACGTGTTCCGGTAATCATCTGGAAGAAGGACTACGGGAAGGCAGTCCGGAACCTCAGTCGTCTCCAGTATGCAGTTTTGTTGGGGGTTCTTACTTTCGGTGTAGGAACACCGCTTGGATTAGCCTTGTTTCAGTACATCGAGCACCTGTTGGGACTCGGCGACCCAGTTTTTCCTGAGAGTCTCGGCGAGCTCGCGGTTCGCACGATCTGGTTCATGCTGTGGGGAGGCTTCATGTGGGGCGTGGTGGTATGGAAACACTCCTCGCCAAACTCCGATCCCCTTTCAGCCGACGACGCCCCTAGTATTACTCCGAAGCAACATAGTTGATCTCAAGTCCCTCTGCCAGCGCGGGGGTCTCGCCGCCCGAAACCCCCGCAAACCCCAGCAATCTCGCACACAAATCCCAACGCAAGAAGTCATAACGCACAAGTAATCACGCCCCACTTCTGCATACCCGCTTCGTCCCTCTGCGATTCCCCTACGATCACCCGTACACCAACCTTGGTACCGTCTATAGCACTTCGGTTATCTACCCGGGGTACGATTGGGTATCTGTCCTGTAAATACCACTCCTAATAGAGTCGCACTAAGAAATTGCTACAACATATAGACGAGTCCCGCATCTGCGTCGAAAGCCATTTCCAGAAAACAGGCACAAAACCCTAAGAAACACGGAAATTCGCCTTGACCTGGCTTCCAACACGGTTGATATATGCTCAGTCCACTTAATTCACTGCAAGCAACTTTGTAGTGGGTTTCTTCTCCCAAAAAGTCCTGCATGGGTGGGCATGCCGGGACAGAAAACTCTGTGGAAAGGAAGACTATGGCAGATTCGCGCGAAGTCATGAACATTCGCCAGGCGTCGCAGTACCTGGGGGTAAGCCCGGACACGCTCTACAAGTACGTCAACGAGCAGAAGATTCCGGCTTTCAAACTGGGGAACCGCTGGCGGTTTAAGAAATCACGGCTGGACCAGTGGATGGAAGAAAAGTCGAGCGAGATGGAAGTTCAGAAGTCGAAGAAAGCGAAGGCGGCCAGTCAGGCTGCCACGTAAAGGCGGGCACACATGTTTGGATTCGGATCAAAGTCGATCGTTGGCCTGGATGTGGGATCTTCGAGCATCAAGGCAGTCGAGCTGAAGAAAACCCGCAACGGGATTGAGGTGGTGCACCTCGGCCTGGAAGCCTTGGCCCCGGACATCGTGGTGGACTCCATGATTGTGGATTCCGGCACGGTCTCGAGCGCGATCTCGAAACTGTTCTCCGAGAACGCCATCAAGACCAAGCTAGTGGCGACCGCCGTCAGCGGCCACTCGGTGATCGTGAAAAAGATCTCGCTGCCCTCGATGAGCGACCAGGAACTGGCGGAGACCATCGAGAGGGAAGCCGCGCAGCACATTCCGTTCGACCTTGCCGACGTGAACCTCGACTTTCAGATCCTTTCCGAAGACGAAGGCCAGCCGCATATGGACGTTTTGCTGGTTGCCGTCAAGAAGGACAAGATTCTGAACTACACCAACGTACTCTCGATGGCCGGCAAGACTCCGGCTATTGTGGACATTGATGCGCTGGCGCTGCAGAACTGCTACGAGTTCAACTACGAGCCTTCGCCGAGTCAAGTGGTGGCGTTGTTGAACCTGGGCGCAAGCGTGATGAACATCAACATCGTGAAAGGGACGACGCCCTTGTTCCCCCGCGATGTCAGCGTTGGCGGGCATCAGTACACCGACTCGCTGCAGAAGGAACTGGATTTGAGCTTCGATGATGCAGAAGCGCTGAAGCTGGGCCATAAGGTGGGAACGGTGAGCGAAGACGCAAAGACGCCGATCCTGCAGCAGGTGACGGAGATCATCGTCCTGGAAATTCAGAAGACGTTTGACTTCTTCCGCGCCAGCGCGGCCGGCGAGCACATCGAAAAGATTTACGTGGCGGGCGGTTCGTCGAAGGTGCCGGGATTACTGGAAGCGTTGCGCCAGGAATTCTCGCTGCCGGTGGACATTCTGAATCCGTTTCAGAAAATTGCGCCGCCCACCGAAGGGTTGGGAATGGATTTGATCGAAGGGAACGCCGGCCAGTTAGCGGTTGCGGTCGGTTTGGCCCTGAGGAGCTTTGAACACTTATGATCCGAATTAATCTGCTGGGCTCTGCCAAACCGAAAAACCGGCGCTCTGCGGCCCCGTCTGCACCTACGATCGAGGTCGGCAGTGTCGGATCACCGATGGTCAAAGTGCTGGTCGCGCTGATGCTGTTGATCGCTTTCAACGGCTTCACCTGGTACCGCCTCGACCACGAGTCGCAGGACATCGCGGCCAAGATGAAGATCGCGGAACAAAAAAACCGGGAACTCGCCGACGTGAAGGCCAAGTACCTGGAGCGGCAAAAACAGGCCGACAGCTACAAGAAACGCGTGGACGTGATTGACCAGTTACGCGCCGCCCAGACCGGACCCGTCAACCTGCTCAACACCATTGGTGACACCGTTAACAGCACCGAAGCGGTGTGGCTGAACACCATGAAAGACACGGGCGCCACCATTGATATTTCCGGAATGGCTTTGAGCACCGATGCCGTGGCCAACCTGATTGCGAACCTGCAAAAGACCGGCTACTTCAAGAACATCGAGATCAAAGAAACGTACCAGGACGAGAGTGTGAAAGACATGCAGGCCTTTCAGTTTCAGTTGACCTGCGAGAAGGGCAAGTCGTAACGGCAGTCGTAGAGGCTGAAGACATATGGCGAATTTCAACGACATTTCGGGAAGCAAGCAATGGGGCGTGGCCCTGGGTGTGGCTGTGCTGATCAGCGCCGCCCTGTACTTCACCTACTTCAAGACCCAGCGGGATGCCAACGCCACCGCGCAAGAGGCGCTCGACGCCAAGGTGGCGGAAAACGCGCAATTGGCGCCGTATGTCTCCAAGTTGAAGGACATGGACCAGCAGGTGGCGAACCTGAAGCAGCAGCTCGAAATCGAGCGGCGCATCGTTCCCGATGAGAAGGAAGTGGACGGCTTCATCAAGATGCTGGATGCCGAAGCCATCAAAGCTGGCATCGAGCTGCGCCGCTACACCGCGCAGCCCACCAGCAGCAAAGAGTTTTACACGGAAGTGCCGTTCGAAATCGAACTCGATGGCCCGTACTACTCGGTGCTGCACTTCTTCGACCAGGTCTCCAAGCTGGAGCGGATTGTGAACGTCTCCAATTTACTGATGGCCAATACGAAGAAGGGTACTGAGGCGAAAGCCAAGCACACGTATCAGTACGCGCCCAACGAGAGTGTGGTGGCGACCTGCACCGCGACGACCTTCTTCAGTCATGACACGCAACCGGCCGCTTCTTCCACGGCCAAAGGCGGGATCTAATGAAACGGACCCTGGCATTCTTACTTGTGACACTGGCCGGCAGCGCGCTGGCGCAGACTCCGACCGTAGCCGAGAAGCCTGCCGCCAAGCCGGCTGTCCAGACCAAAGCAGCGCCTAAAGTGGCTGCGCAAAATTCGAAAACGCCGGTTACTGCGGTAAAGGTTGTTGCTGCGCCAACGCAGAAGCCGGCCGTAGTTGCCGTGAAACCCAGTGCCGTCCCGGTCCATGCGGCAGCGGTGAAGCCAGTCGTGGTTCCCGCAAGCAAGCCCGTGGCGGTTCTAGCTACAGCGGCAAAGCCGGTTCCTTCTGCCAAACCCGCCGTGGTTTCGGCACAGGCGGTGACGGCAAAGCCAGTAACGGTTTCCACGGCCAAACCCAGTGGTCCTGCTGCAGCCAAGCCGGCGGTGGTTGCTGCTCCTGCCGCGCACGTCGCCGTGGTTTCGGGCAAGCCGGCGGTTCAGCCTGCGACCAAGCCAGTCGAGCGCTCAGTCAAGACTCTTGCGGTCCCGGTGAAGGCTGAGGTCAAGTCCGTGCCGGCGCCAAAGGCGGCTGAAAAAGCCAGCAACGCCGCAGGGGCAGTTCCGGTGAAAGGCCCGGAGCCCCCACAAGGCCCGGTCGCGGTCCAGGACACCAAAGCTGATGCCGACAACAAGACGGCAAGAGCGATCAGCCCAGGGGCGCACCGCGACCCGTTTGTGAGCCCGGTCATCAACATGGGCGCAACCGGCTCGGGATGCAGCTCCGGCAAACGCTGCCTCGCGATTGACGAGGTTGCACTCAAAGGTGTGGTGAAATCCGACGCAGGCATGATCGCCGTAGTGGTGAACTCTTTGGACAAGGCGTATTTCCTGCGCGAGAACGATCCCGTGTTCAACGGATACGTGTTGAAGATCACGGGCGATTCCATAGTTTTTAAAGAAACGTTCCACGACAAGCTGGGGAAACCCCTGACGCGGGACGTCACCAAGACGATTGTCCGGCCGGTAGCGTAAAGCATCGGCAGGCGGTCGAAAAGACTTTAGATCAAGTTCGAGCAGATCAGAGGCGGGGAGAGGGAAATGCGAAAGCAAATGTTGGGAACCATATCGGCGCTGCTGACCATCGTACTGGTGGCAGGCGCGCAGACTCCAGGCACCGAGCCGGCAAACCATGCCGCTCTCCAAAAGGTGAGTGTGGTGCGCGGGGAAACCGGGGTCAGCATCGAGCTGACCGCCAAGGGTGCGATCACGCCCCGAGTGGAGACGCTCTCGTCTCCGTCCCGGGTGGTCGTGGACCTGCCCAACACCGCGCTGGCCACTTCGGTCAGCCGCATTTCCGTCGGGAACAGCGGCGTCACCGGCGTACGCATCGGCACTGACTCCAGCGAAACCACCCGCGTGGTGGTGGACCTGCAGCGCCCGATGAAGTACGAGTTGGTGCCCGGCGCTGGCGGCAAGCTTACGCTGAAGCTGGACTCCGCTGCGACGGTTGCACAGGCTCCGGCGCCGGCGGCCGCTGAGGCGACCAAGACCGCAGCTCCCGTCGTCACCGCGGCTTTGACGGTTCCGTCCGATGTGAAGCCGGAAGCCGGCAAGCCCGCTGCCAAGGACTTCGTGGTGGTGGAGCCCACCTACGCGCCCAAGAAAGAGGTCGCGGCGGTTGATCCTCCCGTCCGCGCCGTCGAAGCGGCTTCGCGATTCGTTGAGAGACCGGAAGGCAATCTGCTTCCGGCGCCCAGCGCTGCCATGCCCGCGCAGGACACGTCAGCTCCGGCAACTCCGGCGGCGGCCCCGGCAGCGACTCCGATCGAACCGGCTGTGAACTTCGCGGCCGAGCAGAAGACGCATCCGACCCAGGCCACCAGCGGCCCCAAGTACACCGGCGAGCCAATCTCGGTGAACTTGAAGGACGTGGATCTGAAAGATTTCTTCCGCCTCATTCATGAGATCAGCGGACTGAACGTAGTCCTGGATCCCGACGTTAAGGGAAGTCTGACCATCGTTCTTGACGACGTGCCGTGGGACCAGGCCCTCGACATCGTTCTGAAGAACAACACGCTTTCCCGCCAGCTCGATGGCAATGTGCTGCGCATCGCGACCGTCGATACCCTGCGCAGAGAAGCCGAGTCCCGCCGCGCCCAGCAGGAAGCTGAGGCCATGGCGATTGAAAAGGTCACCGTGACCCGCTTCCTCAGCTATGCGCATGCTAAGGACGTCGAACAGACGGTAAAGAAATTCCTGAGCCAGCGCGGCGAGGTGGTTTCCGATGAGCGCACCAACGCGATCATCATCAACGACATTCCTTCGGTGATGCCGCCGATTGACCGGCTGCTGACCCAGCTGGACCGCAAGACCCAGGAAGTTGAAATCGAAGCCCGGGTGGTCGCCGCAACACGCAGCTTCGCTCGCGACATCGGCACCCAGCTTGGCTTCGGGTTCGGCAACTCACCGACGCACATCGGCGGAGCGAGCGCGGTGGGAAACTCGCCAACAACGGTCTTCAATACCCCGGGAACGATGTACCCGATCGTCGGCACGTCCGCGCCGGCCGCGGGCACCGGCGTGCAGATTCCGCTGTTCTCGAACTTGGCAGCAGTGGGACCGACTAGCGGCCTCAGCTTCATAAACGCCAGCAACGCTGTGCGGCTGGATGCGGTCCTCACCATGGCTGAGACGCGCGGTCTGCTGAAGATTCTTTCCCGTCCGCGCGTAGTCACGCAGAACAACATTCAGGCAGTGGTCAAGCAGGGCGTCCGTATTCCGATTGTTACGGCGGCACAGTTGGGCGGTCCTGCAACCACCACCTACATTGACGCCTTCCTGAGGCTGACGGTGACTCCGCAGATCACCTCAGAAAGCACCATCTTCCTGAATGTGGACGTCGAGAACACGACACCTGATTTTGGGCGTCAGGTTAACCAGCAACCGACGCTTCTCACGCAACAGGCGACAACACAAGTGTTGGTAACCGATGGTGGCACGGTCGTGATCGGTGGCGTTATCCAGACCAGCAACTCAATCAGCATCAATCAGGTTCCCTTGCTCGGCAGCATTCCGTGGCTGGGCAACCTGTTCAAGCGCCAGGCGGTCAGCACCTCCAACCAGGAGCTGATCTTCTTCATCACCCCGCGTATCGTACAGACATAGTTCGCAACACAAGTTAGCAGCAAGCAGCCGCCGGCACCTGATTCATCAGGCCGGCGGATTGTCTTTTTGGGGGAATCGTCGTCGGCCTTTGGTCGTCGGTCGAAAACCGTACAGCGCGGGGATTCACAAGCTCAGGGAAAGAGCTAGAACGCTTTAAGCTTTTAGCCGACGACCGACGACTAGAGACCGACGACGGGCTTACGCCGAACGTTTCGCCGCACTCTTCGCGGCGACCTGCAACACCGACAAGGGCAGCTTCATGGTGCGGGAGGTGGACTCGGCTCCGTGCAAAACTTCTACGGCGATCCCGCCTTCCTGATGCGGGAACGGATCAGACACCAATTGCACTTCCTTACCGTAAAGCCGTACACGGTTGGAGCGGGCATAACCAAGGCTGATTAACTTCAGGCACGTGTTTTTGTCCTGGGCTGGGTCAACCTGACTTGTCATGGTTCCATCCTGAAGGCTGCTAGTTGCAGCGCGACGGGGCAATTGTAACTGGAAAAGACCGGGAAATGAACTGTGGATTAAAATACCCCTAAGTAATTGAAAGCATGTGTTTTATCGGCGCGTCGGTGCTGACTGTGTTCCCATGAATCTGCTTGTGTAGGGGCAGAGCCTGCCCCTACACGATCACTGCTTGGCGCTGCGATAAACTCTCTGTATGGATTACAAAGGCCGGCTGGCTCGCGCACGCCTGGCGCTCGAGCAAAGCGATCTTGACGCACTCCTGGTCACCCACCTTCCCAACATTCGTTATCTTTGCGGATTCACCGGCAGCTCGGGAGTGCTGCTTGTCAGTCGGAACAAAGGCCCGGTCTTCTTCACCGACGGCCGCTACACGCAGCAGGCACAAGAAGAAGTGAAGGGTGCAGCCATCAAAATCCGGCCGGGAAAATCTGCGCTCGCCGGAGCCTCGGGATGGCTGGCGCGGAAGACATCCTGGCGCAGGATCGGCTTCGACGCGGCCCATCTGACCGTCGCCGAGCGGGTCGCATTTGCCAAGGGACTGCCCGGCAAGACGAAGCTGGTCGGGGCACCGCCCATCGTTGAGCAAATACGCATGATCAAAGATCCAGATGAGGTCGCGAGAATCCGCTCTGCCTGCCATCTGGGTGTAGCGCTCTTCGACCGCCTGCTGGAAGTCGCGCGTCCCGGCATAACGGAGAGCGAGGTGGCTGGAGAGCTGGAGTTTGCCGCCCGGAAGCTGGGCGCTGATCAAATGTCATTCCCAACCATCATCGCGGGTGGGGTGCGCTCGGCTCTCCCGCATGGAAGGGCATCCCGGGCCGCTCTCCCACTCAGGGGGTTCGTAGTGTGCGATTTCGGTGTTATACTCGCTGGATACTGTTCGGATATGACCCGGACGTTCCACTTGGGCCGTCCGTCGAGGGATGCCCGCATGGCGTATGAGGCCGTCCGCGAGGCCCAGCAGGCAGCGCTGGATGCCGTGAGGCCCGGCGGCACCGTTGGAAATGTAGATCGTGAAGCTCGTAAGTTGCTGCAAAAGAAAGGCTTAGATAAGTATTTCACGCACTCGACCGGCCATGGAGTAGGCTTGGAGATTCACGAGTCCCCACGCATCGCTGCCGGTCAACGGGAGACGCTGCGGCCCGGCATGGTGATCACAATTGAGCCGGGCGTTTATTTGCCGGGCAAGTTTGGAATTCGCATCGAAGACACTGTCGTAGTGACCCAGTCGGGATGTGAGATTTTGACCCCGTGCTCCAAGGACTTGGTGGTCGTCTGATCTGGCTGTAAACTTCGTAGGGTTCACACGGGTTGTTGCAAACGGAAATCTGTCCTGCCGCAAAAAGCATGAATCAAAAAGAGCTCAAAGAACTCATAGATTTTCTCATCGAGAAGGACATCGCCGAGTTTGAACTGGAGCGCGGCGATGTGAAGGTCCGCATCAAGCGCGGAGCTCCCGAGGCCGCTCCATCGGCGCCGACGGAGAGGATCATCACCCTGCATCCGGCTGCGGCGGCTCCCGCGTCCCCTGTTGCCGCGCCGCCTGCGACTCCAGCGCCGCCCGCGGCGGAACCCGCCCCACCGCCGGAAAATCTGCACATGGTGCGCTCGCCGATCGTCGGCACCTACTACGAGTCGCCGTCTCCCGGTTCGCCGCCCTTTGTGAAGCCTGGAGACATGGTCGAAGCCGGACAGGTGATTTGCATCGTGGAAGCCATGAAGCTGATGAACGAGATCGAAGCCGACGCTTCTGGCGAGATTGTGAAAGTCCTGGTGGCCAACGGTGCGCCGATCGAATACGGGCAAGAGTTGTTTGCCATCCGGCCAAAGAAGTAGGGCACTGCAAGCGAACTGCGAAAGCGGCCGCGGATTTGCGCGGATCAACACGGATAAAGCAAACCTGGTCTTTGCGGATTCTGTGAATTTTTGTGAAGTTGTTTTTTTATCCGCGAAATCCGTGAGAATCCGTGGCTGGTTTTGAATTGCCTGACGACTGACGGCTGACGGCTAAATGTTCAAGAAAATCCTCATCGCGAACCGTGGCGAAATCGCTCTGCGGGTGATTTGCGCCTGCAAGGAACTGGGCGTCCGCACGGTTGCGATTTACAGCGAAGCCGACCGCAATTCGCTGCACGTGCGTTTCGCCGACGAAGCCATCTGCATCGGCCCGCCGCCGCTTGCGCAGAGCTATCTGAATATTCCTGCTGTGATCAGCGCCGCCGAAATTGCCAACGTGGATGCCATCCATCCTGGCTACGGCCTGCTTTCTGAAAACGCCAACTTCGCCGAAGTCTGCGAGACCTGCAATGTGAAGTTCATCGGCCCGCCGCCGGAAGTGACCCGCCTGATGGGGGAAAAAGAAAAAGCGCGCGCCGCAATGAAAAAGGCTGGCGTACCCATTCTCCCGGGATCGGAAGGCGTACTCGGCGGCGAAGGCGAAGCCATCGAGTGGGGCCGGTCGGTCGGATTCCCGGTCATCATCAAAGCCTCCGCCGGCGGCGGCGGACGCGGCATGAGAATCGTCCGTTCGGAAGCAGAAATGCCCGCGCTTTTCCACGCCGCACAGTCGGAAGCCGCAGCCGCGTTCGGCAACGGTGACCTCTACATGGAAAAGTACGTCGAGAACCCGCGCCACATTGAGTTTCAGGTGCTTGCCGATCAGTACGGCACCGTCGCCAGCCTGGGCGAGCGCGAATGCAGCATTCAGCGCCGCCACCAGAAGCTGCTCGAGGAATCGCCGTCGATGCATGTCACTCCGCAATTGCGCGAAGAAATCGGCCAGACCCTCTGCCAGACGCTTTCAGAAATCGGCTACGTCAACGCGGGAACCATGGAATTCCTGATGGACAAAGACCGCCGCCTCTACTTCATCGAAATGAACACTCGCATTCAAGTCGAGCATCCCGTCACCGAGATGGTCACCGACGTCGATCTGGTCAAGAGCCAGATTCTGCTAGCCGCGGGCGAGCGACTCGAGAACGTACTGCATGGCCCGATCGTGCATCGCGGCCACGCCATCGAGTGCCGCATCAACGCCGAGCACCCGGAAAAATTTACGCCTTCGGCAGGAAAGATCACGACGTTCCATCCTCCGGGCGGTACCGGCGTGCGCGTGGACACGGCTGCCTACGCTGAAGGAACGATTCCTCCCTACTACGACTCGCTGATCGCGAAGCTTGTAGTGCGCGGCAAAGACCGGGAAGAGGCCATCTCCCGCATGTCGCGCGCGCTGGAGATGTTTATCGTCGAGGGCGTTTACACGACCATTCCGCTGCACCGGAAGATTCTCGCCGATCCCGAATTTAAGGCGGGGCATACGGACACCGGGTTTATCGAGCGCTTCTTTGCGCGGAATGCGAAGGAGAAAGAGAAAGTTCCAGCGTAATGAGCGTTCATGAATGCCCCTAGTGTTTTCACGATCCAACCCATGACGCGGGAACACTGGTCCGAAGTTCTGCGCATTTATATGGAAGGAATCGCGACTGGGAACGCCACCTTCGAGATCGAAGCGCCATCGTGGGAGAAATGGGACAGCGGGCATCTCGCAAAGTGCCGCCTGATCGCACGGCAAGATTCGAGAGTGCTCGGCTGGGCCGCGCTTAGCCCAGTTTCATCTAGGCGAGTGTATGCGGGTGTGGCGGAAGTTTCCGTGTATGTGGCTGAAGCAGCGAGGGGCAGCGGAATCGGCAGGGCGCTGCTGGCGGCATTAATCGACGCCTCCGATAATTCCGGATTGTGGACGCTGCAGGCTGGAATATTTCCGGAGAACACCGCGAGCATCTCACTGCACAAGTCTCTAGGATTTCGCGAGGTCGGCCATCGCGAGCGCATCGGCAAAATGGGCGATACTTGGAGAAACGTCGCCTTGCTGGAGCGACGGAGTGCAAAGGTCGGTTTATAGCTCGCGCGAGTATATCCGTAAATTCATCTCATGATTTCTCTTCCGCGACTCTACGCGATTCTGGACGCTTCCTGCTTTTCTGAACCAGAAGATGCGTACCGTGCTGCCGAGCAGCTTGCCGCGGGGGGCGTGACCCTGATCCAATACCGCAACAAGTCCGGTGACGCGCAGGTGATGCTCGCCCAAGCCTGGGAATTACGCAGGCGGTCGCGGACAAGAGTGTCGGCGGCACGTGGGCCTTGGCCACGACTGATCATGAACGACCGCTCCGACCTCTGCCTAGCGGCGGAATTCGACGGCGTGCATGTGGGGCAGGACGATCTTTCTCCCGAAGCCGCACGCATGATCATTGGACCCGAACGCTGGCTGGGAGTTTCCACCCACAACCCGCAGCAAGTAACCGATGCCGACAAGACCTCGGCGGACTACATCGCCATCGGCCCGGTGTTCAGCACGGGCAGCAAGGCCAATCCCGACCCCGTGGTTGGCCTCGCCGGAGTGCGGCAGGCGCGTGAACTTACCCGCAAGCCGTTGGTGGCAATCGGCGGTATTACCCGCGAAAACTGCCGTTCGGTGATCGACGCAGGAGCCGACTCTGTGGCCGTGATATCCGACCTGATACGGGAGCCACGTAAATCAGCAGAGGAATTTTTGCGCATTCTAGGGTAAAGTCTTGTGGGCGGAAATCGTCTAGGGGCACGCGATGAACAGTTCGTGTAGGGGCAGGCGCCCTCACCTGCCCCACCACTGCATTCGGGCGGAGCACGTGACGACGTTGCCCTGGATCACGGAATTTTCGGAACCACCTCGAGGTTCGTGGTGGGGCAGGTGAGGGCACCTGCCCCTACACAAGCAGAGCGGAGGGTTATTGAGCGCAGAGACAAAGCCGGTCATCGTAAGCAGCTCCGCCCCGGAGTTCGTCAAGGGCTTGGGCCTGACCAGCTCTACCATGCTCGTGACCGGCTCGATGATCGGCTCCGGCATCTTCATCGTGTCCGCCGAAATCGCGCGTGAAGTCAACTCTCCGGCGTTGCTGATCGGCGCCTGGGCCGTGACCGGGTTCCTGACCATTGTGGCCGCGCTGAGCTACGGCGAACTCGCCGCGATGATGCCGCATGTCGGTGGGCAGTACGTTTACCTTCGCGAATCGCTCGGTCCGCTCTGGGGATTCCTTTACGGATGGACGCTCTTCGCTGTCATTCAAACGGGTACCATCGCCGCCGTGGGCGTGGCTTTTGGCAAGTTTTTGGGTGTCTTCTTTCCTGCGATTTCATCTTCGCACTGGCTCTGCGGCCTGCACTGGGCGGCGCCGAGTTATCAGATCGGTCCAGTTTTGCTCGGCGGAATGCAGGTTGGCCTGAACACCCAGAACCTGATGGCCATCCTCATGGTGGTGGCGCTTTCGGTCATCAACATTTTCGGCATCAAGACCGGCGCCATTATTCAGGACGTCTTCACCTTCGCGAAAGTCTCAGCGCTGCTGGGATTGGTTCTTGTAGGGCTCTTCATTGGCCGCAATGCTCAAGCCCTTGCCGCCAACTTCGGCGCGAACTTCTGGCACAACGCCGGACTCGGCACTTTGCATCCGGTGCAGGTCGGCGCCAGTGGGGCGGTGGTTCTGGTGAGCACTCTGACTATCCTCGCTGTCGCGCAAGTCGGATCGCTCTTCTCCGCCGACGCCTGGAACAACGTGACCTTCACCGCCGGAGAAGTCATCAACCCCAAGCGCAATCTCCCGCTTTCGCTGGCCCTCGGCACAGGGATCGTCATCTCGCTCTACATCGGCTGCAACATCATTTATCTGAACGTGCTGCCACTGATTGGCTCGGCAGATGGCACAACGATTTTGCAACGCGGTATTCAGCACGCTACTGAAGACCGCGTGGCGACTGCGGCGCTGACGCAAATGTTCGGCGCGCTTGGCGGATATCTGATGGCCGCCGCCATCATGGTTTCAAGCTTTGGCTGCAACAACGGCCTGATTCTGGCCGGCGCACGCGTCTATTACGCCATGGCCCAGGATGGCCTGTTCTTCCGCAGCGCGGGGAAATTGCATCCAACTTATAAGACCCCAGCCGCGTCACTAATGGTGCAAATGATCTGGATTTGCATCCTGTGCGTATCCGGCAGCTACGGCCAGTTGCTCGACTACGTGGTTTTCGCCGTGCTGTTGTTTTATATTTTGACCATCGCGGGATTGTTCGTTCTGCGCTATACGCGCCCCAACGCCGAGCGGCCATACAAGGCGTTTGGATATCCGGTGCTGCCCGCGATTTATATCGTGATGGCAATCTTCATCGATGTCGTACTATTGCGCTACAAGCCGCAATTTACCTGGCCCGGACTGATCATCGTGCTGCTGGGGATTCCGGTGTATTACGCATGGTCGAAACGTTCGGGCGCGTCGGTTGTATAGCGCATAACTCTGATTGTTCCGGAGATAACAGACGAATGGCAAATCTTTTTGCAACCAAGTCGCTAACCGCGCTTTGCTCGGAAGCCGCCGAGTCGGGCGAGCACAGCCTGAAGCGGACGCTGGGAGTTTTTCAACTCACCGCATTAGGCGTGGGCGCCGTGATTGGCGCTGGGATATTTGTCATGTCAGGCCTGGGCGCCAGCATGGCGGGGCCGGGACTGATGCTGTCATTCGTCCTCTCCGGCACCGGTTGCGCCTTTGCAGCGCTTTGCTACGCCGAGTTTGCTGCCATGATTCCTCTCGCCGGCAGCGCCTACACCTACGCGTACGCAACGCTGGGTGAATTTTTTGCGTGGATCATCGGCTGGGACCTGACCCTTGAATACGCCATGGGCGCCAGCACCGTTTCCTCGGGATGGTCGAACCACTTCATCGAGCTGCTGGAGATCTTCCACCTAAGAATGCCGTTGTGGCTGGCTTACGACCACTGGACGGGATTGAGAGTCGCCGAAAACGTGGTCGCACGGCAAATGGCGCAGGCCTCCGACGCCTCGCTGGTGCCCGGTACGCAAGCCTTCCTGGCCAAGGTTGCCGATATTATGGGTGCGCAATCTCCCGACTTAGTGCAACGCGCCCACGACCTTCTGAATGCTCCCCATCTTTTTGGATATGAAATCGGGGTCAACGTTCCCGCCTTCATGATTGCTCTCGTCATCACTGCCATCCTGACGGTCGGTATCAAAGAGAGCGCGCGCTTTAACTCGACGATCGTCGTTATCAAGGTTTCGGTGGTGCTGTTTGTGATTGCCCTCGGGTTAAGATATGTGAATTTTGGCAATTGGGGGCATGACTGGTCGACCTTTGCGCCGAATGGCTTTACAGGTATTCGACTGGCGGCGGCGTACATATTCTTCGCCTACATCGGATTCGACGCGGTTTCAACCACCGCGCAAGAGGCCAAGAATCCGCAACGCGATCTACCCATTGGAATCATTCTTTCGCTGCTGATTTGCACCGCCCTCTACATTCTGGTGGCCGGAGTGCTGACCGGAATGGTGCCGTGGCGCGACGTGAATATCGAAGCCCCGATTGCGCGGGCGTTCCTCGACCGCGGACTCACCGGCGCTTCACACATCATTACGCTAGGCGCTTTGGCTGGCCTGACCAGCGTGATGCTGGTAATGCTCCTTGGCCAGACCCGCGTGCTGTACTCGATGGCGAAGGATGGTTTGCTACCCGCAAAATTTTTCGCGGCGGTTCATCCCAAATGGCGGACTCCATGGAAAAACACAATCATGGTCGGACTTCTTGCCGCCATCGTGGGCAGCGTTACTCCCATCGATGACATCGGGAGAATGGTCAACATCGGAACCCTGCTGGCCTTCGTGATTGTGTGCATTGCGGTCATGGTGCTGCGACGCACGAATCCATCCCAGCCCAGGCCGTTCCGGACTCCATGGATGCCCGTGGTTCCCATTCTCGGTATTCTTTTCAACGGCTACATGATGTACAGCCTGGGCTGGATCAATTGGGCCCGGCTGATTGTCTGGCTCATCATCGGGCTGGTGGTGTACTTCACCTACAGCGTGAAGCACAGCAAGGTGCAGGCGCTGCTGGGGAATTCCAAGTAGCATTGGCGACAAAGCATTCGTCGCGGCCTTCCGCCATGCGCGGAAGGCCTTTTTGTTTTATAGTCGTGCCGTCAGTTGAAAGTCGCGAACGGTTCAGCCGATGACCGATAACCCACGACTGACCACGAGCTTCCATGCGTATCTTCCGTCATCTCGCAGTCATCGTCATCGCTCTGATACTGGTCACGCTCATCGGCATGGCTGGGTTCCACTACATCGAGGGATGGAGCTGGTTCGATGGCCTGTACATGGTCATCACCACGTTTTCGACCATCGGATATCAGGAAGTGCATCCGCTGTCGCACGCGGGGCGCGTCTTCAACGTGGGGCTGATTCTCACCGGAGTGTCGCTGGTGTTCCTCGGCATCGGGTCGCTGACCCAGGCTTTGCTAGAATTCGAGCTGCGCAACTTCTTTGGCAGGCGGAAAATGGAACGCGAAATCGGCCGCCTCAGCGACCACTACATTATTTGCGGAGCTGGACGCGTAGGCCGGAGCGCCGCGCGTGAACTGGCCCGCCGTCCTGCGCCATTCGTCATCATCGAACAAAACGAAGCCAAAGCTGCCCGCTATAGCGGCGATTTTCTGGTCCACATCGGCGACGCTACTCAGGAAGTCACCCTGCGCCAGGTGCACATCGAGCGCGCTAGCGGCCTGGTCGCGGCCACCACGACCGACGCGACCAATCTCTACATTGTCCTTACCGCGCGCGGTCTGAACCCGAAGCTGAAGATCATCGCCCGCGCCAGCGAAGAAGACGCCGAGAAGCACTTGCGCACCGCCGGCGCGGATTCCGTGGTTTCGCCGTATCACTTTGCCGGACAGCGCATCGCGCAGTCGTTTCTGAATCCGCACGTGGTCAGCTTTCTTGATACCGCCACCACGCGCCTGGGAATCGATCTAGAGATCGGCGAGATTTCCGTGATGCCGGGGTCGTCGTTCGCCGGCAAGACGATTGAGACTTCGCGAATCCGCCAGGAGCGCGGCGTGATTGTGCTTGCCATCAAGCGCCCGCAAGGGATGAAGTTCAATCCCGCACCCGATGATGCCATCGCTGCCGGGGATTTTCTGATCGCCATGGGCGAGCCGGCGCAGTTGAAGCAACTGCAAGACATGGCGAGATGAAATAAGTCATCAGCCGTCAGCTATCAGCCATCAGGTTTTGTCGTGCAGCTCCAGAGAGAGCAATGCCTGCGCTGTTCGACATCACGGTTTAAGCTGATAGCTGACGGCCGATGGCTGAGAGCTGCCTTATGAAGATTGTCACTTCCGCCGACATGCGCGAGATCGACCGCCTCACCAGCGAACGCTTTCGCGTGCCTTCGCTCACGTTGATGGAGAACGCCGGATCCGCGGTAGCGGAGTTTGCGTTGTCTGCATATCCGGCAGCGAAAACTTTCGGTGTCATTTGTGGCAAAGGCAACAACGGTGGAGACGGCTTCGTCGTCGCGCGCAGGCTGCACGAAGCGGGCAGGGAAGTGCGGGTTGTGCTCCTGGCCGACCCGGCTGAATTGCGCGGGGACGCCGCGGCCAATTTCGCGAAACTGCCGAAGAACTCGACAAAGAAAGCCCCAAAGGGAGCGCAAATAAAAGCGGCTGCCCCACCCTTTGCGCTTTTCAAAGGGTGGGCATCCCCGCAGTCTGCACAGCCGGTTTTCGCCAGTGATGTCCTGATCGACGCTATCCTCGGCAGCGGATTTCGCCCTCCAGTGAGCGGCGTGTACGCAGAAGCGATTGCCAAGATCAATGCTGCCAGTGCGCCCGTGATCGCCGTGGACATTCCCTCAGGCGCCGACGCTGACGTGACGGGCGAGCAAACCGGCGCCGTCGCCCGCGCTGACGCCATCGTCACATTTACCGCTCCGCGGCCCGCGCATATTTTCGGCAATCTGACTTCTGGCCCGACGGTGATTGCGCCGATTGGTTCTCCCGACGAAGCAATCCGCTCCTCACTGAATTTAAATGTGATCACTCCACACGAGATTGCTCCGCTGATCGGCCTGCGCCCCCGCGATTCCAACAAGGGCATGTATGGTCACGTGCTCGTGGTTGGCGGATCGCTGGGGAAAGCCGGAGCGGCGGCGATGGCAGGGTTTTCCGCCCTGCGTTCCGGCGCGGGTTTAGTGACTGTCGCCACGCCGCGCTCTGTGTTGAGCACGGTTGCCGGTTTTCATCCCGAATTGATGACTGAGCCGCTGGCAGAAACTGAATCCGGCAGCATCTCAATCCCAGCGATGGGAGCATTTCAGCAAGCTGCGGGCAAAAAGACTGTGCTCGCTATCGGGCCGGGTATTTCGCGCCATGCGGAGACGGCGGAATTTGTTCGCTCCGTGGTGAGCAAGTTGCGAATGCCCATCGTTCTCGATGCGGATGGGCTGAATGCGTTTGAAGGACGGGCAAAAGACTTGAACTGCAAAGATCGCGGAGACAGCGCAAAGGCCGCAAAGAAAACCCGAACCTTGGTCCTAACCCCGCATCCCGGCGAAATGTCGCGGCTCACAGGCATGAGCGTTGCGGCCATCCAGCGCGACCGCATCAACGTGGCGCGGGCATTCGCTGAAGAACATGGAGTAATTCTCGTCCTGAAGGGCGACCGCACCATCGTTGCCCGGCCCGACGGCGAAGCTTGGGTCAACACCACCGGCAATCCCGGCATGGCCACCGGCGGAACCGGGGACATCCTTACCGGAATTATCGCCGGAATGCTGGCGCAGAATCCGCAGCGTGCATTCGAGGCTGTGCTAGCGGCGGTTTATCTGCACGGCCTGGCTGGCGATGTTGCGCGGGAAAGCAAGGGAGAACACTCCCTGGTTTCCACCGACCTTGTGGAAACCTTGCCCGAAGCTTTCCGTCGAGTGCGTGCGGGGTCATCCGCAAAGTGGCTTGAAATAAGGGGTTAGGATCAGTCAGCCCGTGAATCTGTACACTGGGCTTCGGTAATCTCGCCGCCCTTCAGGACCAGTGCCATAGTGGGACTGGCATGACACACTATCCCCAGACCAATCCCACCCACCGCGCAACTCGAATTCAACTTGCAACCACCCCGGCGCTGGTGAAGCTCGGCGACGGCCAAAAAGCCAAAGCCAACATCCACCTGGTATCGGTCACCGGAGGCCTGCTGCAGCTGGCGCGGGCACTCTCGGAAGGAGACTTCGTTGAGGTCGCTTTCCAGACGCAATCTGGCAACGTGCAGGGGATGGCCGAAATGCTGAACCCGGTGCGCAAAGGCCAAGGCAGCGTTTTCCAGGCCTTCCGGTTTGTCGCGCTCGGTGATGAAGACCATAGCAAGCTTCGTCGCATGGTGGATACCACCGCCGACCGTAGCTTCTTGGGGCTCCGTTCCAGTCAGTTTTCCTCCCCCAGAAGCTAGCTGCGGAGTGGGCTTTCGCCGGGTGGAGCACGCCTTCAGGCCTGCCTTTCACTCGGGTGAAAGAGGGGCTGAAGCTTAATCAGATTCACCGCAGGCATGCAGGGCTGGAAGCCCTGCTCCACCCTCGACAACGCCTCCGGCTATACTGGCACTCAGCCGGATGACCCGCGAATTCACCACCCATTCAGCCGAAGAAACCGTCGCCCTGGGACGCGAGCTTGCCCCGCTGCTCACCCCACCGAAAGTCGTCCTCCTGCGTGGCGACCTCGGGGTCGGGAAAACGACTCTGGTGAAGGGAATCGCGCAAGCCTTCCAGGCCGCCGCGGAAGAAGATGTCACTAGTCCGACGTTCACTCTGGTCCACGAATACCGCGGCCCGACGGCAACGCTCTATCACATTGATCTCTACCGCGTGGACACTCCGCGCGAACTGGAGACCCTCGGACTCGACGATCTGATAGGTGAAAACAGCATCTTGCTGATCGAGTGGGGAGAGAAATTCCCTCGCTTCGAACGCGAGCGCGATGTGGAGATTGCGTTGGAAAGGGTTTCGGAGAATGAGAGAAGGATCGAAATAAGAAACACTTAGTTCAATGTGGAAGGGCGGCCTTTCTTGCAACCGATCCGTCAACCCTGCGCACTGACTGTATGATTCGGTTCAGGTCGGCCTGAGAAACTCCGGCTGGGTTCGCGAAGTCCCTTTGGAACAACGTGAGATTCAGGCATCCTTGATCCGAGAAAAGCTGAATTGACACTGCCGACCGGGACTTCGGGCGATAGTCGGTCGGCCACGCTTGTGGGTTCCCCTCCTGGAATCCCTGATTCACCGAGTTGCCAATGTAGAAAAATCCGGTTGCGGCTTCGGCGTGGACTGTGGCTGACTTTAGGCTCAACAGCAAGGTCTCTCGGTAGTGAATGCGCGGCGAGAAGGCCCACAAGTGCATCTTGTCTGGCGTAAAGCCATATACGGTTTTCAGGAGGTCATAATCCGAATGTGCGCCAGAGCCTTGTTCGGCTGATTTGCCGAAAGGGCCACTCAGCCAAAGCTTCGGGGGAGAAGCGCCAACCAACAATCTTAGCCCCGA
This sequence comes from uncultured Acidobacteriota bacterium, assembly GCA_963819825.1. Taxonomy (GTDB): domain Bacteria; phylum Acidobacteriota; class Terriglobia; order Terriglobales; family Acidobacteriaceae; genus Gp1-AA145. The sequence continues at coordinate 23,856 of CAWFXO010000005.1, read as the reverse complement.
GTGAAAAACCAGGAGCGTCATATCTCGATATGACTTAGTCTTAGACTCGTCAAGATCACTCCACGGAACCTCGAATTCATACCCGAAGTACGAAAGCTTGGTTCCCGGAGCAGTGGCGACTGAACGGTCAGAAAGATCGCGCGGAACTAACCACGCACTTACTGGCGGCGTGTGCGCAGTTTCGATGGAAAGGTAGACAGGAAAAATCCATTGCGTGGTGACGATGATGATTGCGATCACGATCGCAATCATCACCAGGATTCGGCGACTCATTTCATCTCCTGCGCTCGCTGGTCCACTGCTAAAACCCCATGATGTTGTACCCGCAATCCACGTAGATCACTTCGCCCGTAATTCCCGAGCTCGCGTCCGAGGCCAGAAAAACTCCCGTCGAACCGACTTCGTTCACATCCACGTTGCGCTTGAGCGGTGCCCGTTCGGCGTGCGAGCGCAGCATATCGCCGAGGCCTGAGATGCCTCTGGCTGCCAAAGTTTTGATCGGCCCGGCGGAGATGGCATTGACGCGTATTTTCTTCGGGCCCAGGCTATTTGCCAAATATCGCACGGTGCACTCTAGCGCGGCTTTGGCCACTCCCATTACGTTGTAATGGGGCACGACCTTTTCTGCTCCGTAATAGGACATTGTGACAATGCTTCCGCCGTCTTCCATGAGTGGAACCGCGGCGCGGGAAACGGCGATCAGCGAATACACGCTGATATCATGCGCCATGCGAAAGCCCTCGCGCGAAGTGTTCACAAAGTCGCCTTTCAGCTCCTCCGGGGGAGCAAACGCCACGCTGTGCACCAGTACGTGCAGCTTGCCGTAGCGGCCTTTTAACTGTCCAAACAAACGCTCAATCTCGTCGTCTTTCGAAACGTCGCACATGAAGGCCTCGGCGCCGGGGAGGGACAGAATCAGGTCTTTGGCCTCCTGCTCCAGACGCTCGTTCTGGTAGGTGATCGCCAGCTTCGCGCCCGCCTGATGCAGCCCTTGCGCAATGGACCAGGCGATGCTGCGCTTGTTGGCGACTCCGAAAACGACGGCCACCCGGCCTTCGAGGCTGAAAGACATGCTTCCTCCTGAGGAAGGGAAAGGATATCAGAGCGGGGAGGATGGGGAAGGGCTGGTGGATCGGCTTTCGGCTCTTGGTCGTTGGCTCTTCAGCGCGATTCGCATCAGGCAAGCAGCTACGTTAAGAGCCTAGAACCAAGAGCCGCTACTCCGGAACTGCCACCGGCCGCGCCTTCATCAGTTCGGCAAAGCGCGCGTCTTTGCGCAGGCCCGCGAACTCGGGATCGGTGAGCGCGTTATTGACTCCGGCGTATCCGTTCTCCATGGCGGCGCGGAGGTACAGCAGGGAATGGTCGCCGTCGCCCATCTTGGCAAACAGCCTGGCCAGCACGTAGTCGTAGTGTGCGCGGTCTTCGGGAGACGACATCTGCGCCGCAATGCCGGTATGCGAAGTTTCCTCGAAAATCAGCGGATTCAGCCGCAAAGCCTGCTCGTAGGCGTCACTGGCAAGCGCAAAATTGTTGCGCGCAAAATAGGCCGCACCCAGGTTGGAGTAGAACGAAGCCGAGCTCGGCGAAAGCTCGATCGCTTTTTTGTATCGCTTGATGGCGGCGCCGTACTTCTTCCGCTCGTACTGTACTACGCCCAGATTGTTGCAGGCCTCGGCGAACTTGTGGTCTTGTTTCAGCGCCTGTTCAAAGTCCTTGGAGGCCTCGTGATACCGCTGCAGCAGCAGCTCGACAATACCAATCTTGTTTAGCACGGGCGGATTGTCGGGCTGCTTGGCCAGCGCCGCGTGGAAGTAGTCGAGCGCGTCCAGGTAGGCCTTCTCCGCGCGCAGTTCGTCGCCCTGTTTCTCGAGTTCCACGGCGGACGCGTCCTTCGAGGGCGGCTTGACCTGGCTCATGGGCGGCGCGATCTGAATCTGATCGAGCTCGGATAACTGCGCGGTGGCAGCGAGAGGGGCGGCCAAACTGCAAGCCACCAGCGGCAGGATTAGACGGAAAGTTGACCGAGGAAACAACACGGTTACCTCACTTCGAAGGCCAATGTCTCTCACTTATGCGCTGACTGTCAAGCTCCAAGAGCCAGCCTTCAATTAAAGACACCACCCAGTCCCCAAAGGTTCCTCAATGCGAGCTGCCGCTGGCATCTGGCGGCTTGGGCACGGAGTTGGACTGCTTATCGTCCTTAAAAATACCTGCGAACTTACCCAAAAATCCCTTCTTCTTTTCTCCGGGCTGGCCGTTCTGCGGAGGCTCCGCTTGTTGATTCCCCAGCCCGAAAATCCGCGAGAGTGCTCCCTTAACGCCGCCACCCTGATCGCAGGTGCTGGTCGGTTCTGTCCCCACGATGAACGCCGAGGTGTAGGTTTGCGGGCACGCCGGCGTTGCCAACAGATTCGTGACTTTATCGAGCTGGACATCCACCACTCCGGAAGGCTGCGAGAACGACTGCATGTTGGAATAACGCGGGAGCATGGACGCCTTCTTCATGAACTCGGTCCAGATGGGGGCCGCGGTCTGAGCGCCGGTCAGGTGAATTTCGCTGTAGTCGTCGAACCCGACCCAGACAATGCACAACAAGTTCGAGGTGTATCCGGCAAACCATCCGTCGTGCGAAGTGCCGGTTTTGCCCGCCGCCGGCTGCTGGAAGCCGCGCGCGCGCACCGCCGTAAATCCCAGCCCGTTATTGATCACGCCTTCCATCATGTCGGTCATGACGTAAGCGACGCGCGGATCGAGGACGGAGTTGGTCTCCGCGCTGAAGTTCATCACCGGATCGCCATCCGCGGTGCGCACCGACTTCACCATGGTCGGTGACACCCGCACCCCGTTGTTCGAGAACACGGTGTAGGCGGCGGCCATTTCAAGCGGGGTCGCCTCGTACGCGCCCAATGCCATGGCGGGGGTGGCCTTTACCGACGTTATGCCGGCGGCTTTGGCCAGATCGGCCACTTTGTCATAGCCGACCTCTTCCGCCAGCTTCACGGTCGCGTTGTTCAGCGACATGGCCAGCGCAAACCGCGCGGTCACATCGCCGTGGTATTCCTCTTTGTAATTCCGGGGTTCGTAAATCTGGTCGCCGTAGGCAAAGGTGCTCGGCTGGTCCGAAACAATGGAAGCCGGAGTCAAGACCTGCGTACTGCCGTCGATGGCTGTATTCATAGCAGCGGCGTACACGAAAGGCTTGAAGATGGACCCCGTCGGCCGTTTGGCGACCGCGTGGTTCAACTGGCTGAAGCCATAATTCCGTCCGCCTACCAGCGCCAGCACTTCTCCGGTATGTGGGTCAAGGACAACCATCGCCACCTGCGCATCCGGCCCCTGGTCCACATGGGTTTCAAACTTCTTGCCGACCTTGACGCGATGAGTCCGGCGCTTGGTTACCTGATCATCCACCAGCTTGATTCCGCTTTCCACGGCCTGGGCCGCGGCGCGTTGCAGATCAGGATCTAGGGTGGTGTAAATGCGGTACGCCTGCTCATTCATCTCACGCTCGTTCAGTTTGCCGATCACCGTATCGCGGACCATGTCCACAAAGTAGGGCGCGTCGCTGGCCTCGACGTTCGGCGGCGCCAGCTTCAGCGGTGTGGCCTTGGCTTTATCGGCTTGCTCGCGCGTGATGGCGTGGGTCTCCACCATACTTTCCAGCACCACATTGCGGCGTTCGGTGGCGCGCTCGGGATGCCGGTAGGGCGAAAGATAGCTGGGGCCCTGGATGGTTCCCGCCAGCAGCGCAGCCTCAGGCAGGGTGACATCTTTCAGGTCCTTGTTGAAATACGTGCGCGAGGCTTCGGCAAAGCCGCTGATGGCGAATGATCCACGCTGTCCCAGCGGGACCCAGTTCGCGTAGAACTCAAAAATTTGCTGTTTGGTGAACTTCTGTTCCATCTCCTCAGAGATCAGCATCTCGGTCAGTTTGCGCTTGACGGTCCTCTCGGGAGTAAGAAAAAAGCCGCGCGAAAGCTGCATAGTGATGGTTGATCCGCCCTCTTCGAATCGCTGATGGCTCAATCCCAGCTTCCGGCTCACATCCCCGGCAAGCGCACCGACTATGCGGACGAAATTCACCCCGCTGTGTTCGAAGAAGCGCCTGTCTTCGATGGCAAGGGTCGCATCCACCAGCACCTTCGGGATCTGGTCGTAGTGCACGACCTGGCGTTTTGAGCGCTGGTCGCCTTCGAAGAGCGAGGTGATCATCTCAGGTTCCAGCTCATACGCCGCGAGCTGGCCGCCATTCCCGCTGATACTGTCCACTTGTCCAGCCGTTACCCGAATCACCGCCGACTCCGGACTGTGATACGACCCTGGCCCCGGTTGCACCTGGATCGCGTTCCCGGAGATGCTATAGCTGCCCATCGGAGATTCGCCGCTCTTGTCGGAATATCCGGCATGGCGAAGTTCGGCGGCAATGTCCTTCAGTTCGATCTTTTGACCCACCGTGATCGTAGGCGGGGCCGCATAGATTTTGGCCGAGTTGGCGAAGACCGGTCCGGAGAAACGGCTCGTGATGATGCGGTCGTACTTCACGTAGTAATACGAAAAAGCCGCCACGAACAGCGCCGCCAGCACCACGAAGCCAATCAGCGCGTAGCGGAGCACGGGGTCACGGCGGGCGGGGCCGGGTTTTTCCTTGCTGTGCGGAATTTTGATCTTAATGGCCACGATTTGAGGCGAACACTTCCCTCGCCAGGGCGTGCTGATTCATGGTACTGCCAGTGAGATGAGGCGGCGCGAGAATTCGTTAACCGAACCTGCCCCCTAAACGGGAGTTTCGGTGTTCCTAATTCTAAATGATTGGCCGGATCGGCGTGCCACTAGAAAACGCTCTTGTTCTCCGTGGAAACGACGAAGTTCAAATCCACCGGGTAGCCGGGAAAGTCCACGTGCACGACGTAAGGAACGCGAATGATGACGATCCCGTTGTATTGTGACCCCTGCCGCTGGACATGGATTCCCTCGGGCCGGACCGGAATGTCGAGTTCCTGGGCTTTCTTATAGATGCTGTCGCGAATGTCGCTCTCGGTCTTCGGAGAATAGGTGTCGCGGGTGGCCTCGTCTTTGACCGCGTCCTGAAACTGATAGTTCTCAAAATACGGTGGCATCAGCTTGAAGGCAGCGTACAGCCCCCCAATAATCAAGAAAAGTCCGAATAACAACTTAAGGCTGCCCATAACGCTCCGCTAAGGCCGCGGCAGGTTTCTTATTGCTTCCTCGCCGGACCTAAGACTCGTTGGAAGTATTCCGAGACTGCGCCGATGCTAACATCGTCGGATTTACGAGTCGAGCGTTGAACGATCTCCACGATACCTTCGGTAACCTTCTTTCCGACATTGATTCTAAAGGGGATACCGACCAGATCGGCGTCCTTGAACTTGACCCCTGGACGTTCGTCGCGGTCGTCGAGCAGAACGTCGTAGCCGGCGGCTTCCAGGCGCTGGGCGATGTCCTCTCCAGTACTCTTGATCTTCTCGTCGCCGACGTTGGTGGGCGTCACGATGATCTCAAACGGCGCGATCTGCGGCGGCAGCCAGAAGCCGTTTTCGTCGTTGCTCTGTTCGACTGCGGCCGTCAAGATACGCTCAATCCCGATGCCATAGCTGCCCATGATCGGCGTCACTTCCTTGCCATTCTTGTCGAGCACTCGCGCGCCCATGGAAGTCGTGTACTTCTGCCCGAGCTTGAAGATGTGCCCGATCTCAACCGCCGTATCCATACGCAGCGCTGCGCCGCAATTCGGGCACGCTTCGCCGGTCGTTACCGAACGGAGGTCAGCGTAAGCCGTCGGCTGGAAGTTAACGCCGGGGGTGATGTTCTTAACGTGGTAGTCCTCTTTGTTGGCGCCAGAGATGAGGTTCTTGCGGCCTTCCAGGGCTTTATCCACCAGCAGAATCGCGCCAGTTCCCTTCATGTCCTTTGCCCACTCGATTCCCAAAGGGCCGAGAAATCCCGCCGGCGAATGAAACAATTGCCGAATTTCTTCCTCCTGCATCGGACGAGTTTCTTTTCCCGCCAGCGCCGTTGAAAGCTTGGCCTCGTTCAACTGATGGTCACCGCGCATCAGAACCACAACTTCTCGCGAAATGGCTTTGCCCGTCTTCTCGTCTTTCGAGTCAATCATCAGCGCCAGCGTCTTGATCTTGTTCTTCGGCGACACACCGAGAAACCGCGCCACATCTTCAATCGTCTTCTGCCCCGGCGTGTGCACTTCCAGCGGTGTGCCGTCGCCTTCCAGCGCGAGATCGGTGACTGTATCCAACTTCGATGTCGCCTTCTCAAGATTCGCCGCGTACTTGCAGGTAGCGCAGCTGACGACCTGATCTTCGCCGGCAGGTGTATACACCATGAACTCTTCCGACTGGGTTCCACCCATGGCGCCCGAGTGCGCGTCAATTACCAGATAGTTCAGCCCGCAGCGGTCGAAAATCCGGCAATAGGTTTCGCGATGCTTCTGGTAGGAAACGTCCAGCCCGGCGGCATCAATGTCGAACGAGTACGAATCCTTCATCATGAACTGCCGCACCCGCAGCAGGCCACCCTTCGGCCGCGGCTCATCGCGAAATTTCGACTGAATCTGATACCAGATCTGCGGTAGCTGCTTGTAGCTGCGCAGCTCTTTGCGCGCAATCTCAGTCATGTTCTCTTCGTGCGTCATGGCTAGACACAGCTCTGTGCCCTTGCGGTCTTTCAGACGGAACAGATTGTCGCCCATCACCGACCAGCGCCCGCTGGCTTCCCAGAGTTCGCGCGGATGCAGCGCCGGCAGGTAAAACTCCTGTCCAATGCGGTCCATCTCCTCGCGGACGATGCCCGTGATCTTGTTAAACGAGCGCTGCCCGAAAAAGAGATACGAGTAAAGCCCCGCAGCAAGTTGGCGGATATATCCTGCGCGCACGAGAAACTTGTGGCTCGCGACCTCGGCGTCCGCCGGTGCCTCGCGCAGGGTGGGAATGAAAAGCTGTGACCAGCGATGCATAAATGAAGTCCCAGAATTAGAAGGAATTCGATATTGTAGCAGGGGGCTTATAGCCTGGTGAGTACGTGTGGCGCATTTGCCTCTGATGCCGATCAGCTTCGTATGAAGAAAAAATCAGAAAAGCGCCGTAAAATCGAAAGCGATCCGTTGCTGGCATTGGTAGGATCCGGGAAAGACCTTTGGGCTGACGAGCACGCGGACGAATACGTTAGACGTTTGCGTGAAGATTCCCGTACTCTGCGGCATCGCAGGACTATTAAGATGCTTAGCCCGTTTTTACCGGTAAATGCCGGAGACCGAGTCAGGGTGGTCGGGATTCCATCTGACTTACGAGACGATCATCGCCTAAAGACCGGTGAGGTCTTCCAGAAGTGCCTGGGCCACACCTTCACGGTCATGGGGGTCGACGAAATTCCAGGCTCGACGCAACCATTGGTCCGCCTAGACGTCGGCGAAGTTACCGGACAGGCGTCCTATATGGAGACAATCTGGATTGAACCCGAGTACCTGGAAAAAGTCGACTAGCCGACCAGCTGCTTCAGGATTTCCTTCCCCAACTTCTGCGCCTCGCCAAAAAACCTCTGATACTCGACAAACAACCGGTTCAATTCCAGCGAATGCTCGGGGGTGAGCCGCTGGCGCAGGATCATGTCGCGCACCCGCACCGGGTTGGGAAGGATCGCTTCTTCGCTGAGTTCTTCAAGGGCAGTTGCAGGATCGTAGTGGTACATGGGGAGATTGTAATGCAGTCGCTAGTGGCTAGTTGCTAGCATCAGAAAAAGCAGGTCTTACCAGCAACTAGCCACTAGCCACTGCTTTTCATCCCCGCCAACCCAATCCCTGCCCCGATCAGCAACGACCCTGCGATCCTGTTCGTCACTTTCTCAAATCGGGGACTGCGCGCCGTGGCCAGTGCTCGTCCGGCAAACTGCCCATAAACGGACAGCACGAAGAACTCCACCACAACCGAGGTGATCCCAAGGACAAGAATCTGAAAAACGACATTGCGATGGGCGTCAATAAATTGCGGAAGGATGGCAGTGAAGAATAGCAGCGCTTTAGGGTTCGCAGCCTGTAGAAAGAATCCATCGCGGAGAATGCGCGGCCCTCTGCGCGAGCCCTCCTTCGATTCCGGCAATGCCAAGATCGTCGCCTTGCCGAAAAAACTGCGCAGGCCAAGATAAACCAGATAAGCCGCACCCAGCCATTTGATCAAGAAGAAGAGTCTGTAAGACGCCACAATCACCGCGCCCAGGCTGGTCGCAGAAAGCGCGAAGTACATGGTGTTAGCGCAGAGAATGCCGCCAATTCCCCAAACCGATTTCCCCGGCCCGCGCTGAATCGCCTGCGACAGCACAAAAAGCACCGCCGGCCCCGGCGTGATGCAGAGCATTCCTTCCACGACGACAAATGCCAGCCAGATTTGCCAAGTCATAAAAGCGGGCTTTAGGCTTCAGGCTCCAGGCTTCAGCAAAAATTGGGCGTGTCGCAGCCGATGTTCGGCTCTGGAGCCCGAAGCCTGAAGCCCGAAGCCTGCCTTTAAACCATTTCCGTCCCCCACAAATCGTGCAGGTGGACGATGCCTACCAGTTTGCCGTCGTCAACCACGGCGAGCGAAGTGATCTTGCGTTCTTCCATGATGGCCAGCGCAGTCGCGGCGAATTCTTTGCCCGAGATCGTTTTCGGATCGCGCGTCATACTCTCGCCAGCGGTGAGGTCGAGCGCGTCTTTCCCTTTTCGCTCGAGTAGCCGCCGCAGATCGCCGTCACTGATGATGCCGACCAGTTTCTCGCCTTCGACCACGACCGTCACGCCCAGCTTCTTGCGCGACATCTCATAAATGACGTCAGGCATTTTCGCCTGCGGAGTCACGCGGGGGACGGCGTCGCCGGAGTGCATTAAAGTCGCGACCCGCGCCAGCCGCTTGCCCAGTTTGCCTCCGGGATGCAGGTTGGCAAAGTCTTCTTCCTTGAAGCCTTTTTTTTCGGCAAGGGCCATGGCCAGGGCGTCACCCAGCGCGAGCATCGCCGTGGTCGAGGCCGTGGGCGCCAGGCCCAGCGTGCAGGCTTCTTCGGCCACGGCGCAACTAAGGGAAACCTCGGCGGCGGTTGCCAGGGTGGACACTCCCGTGCTCGAACCTTCATCACAGGTGACAGCGATCAGCGGAAGGCGCAGGCGCTTGATGGTCGCCAGTAGTTGCAGAATTTCTTCTGTCTCGCCGCTCGCGGAAAGCGCAATAACTACGTCTCCCGGCGCCAGCATTCCCAGGTCGCCGTGCAAGGCCTCTACCGGATGCATGAACAGCGCAGGCGTTCCTGTAGAACTGAGTGTGGCCGCGATCTTCCGCGCGACCAGTCCGCTCTTGCCCATGCCGGTGACCACCACCCGTCCGTTGCACGCAAAGAGAATCTCAACCCCGCGGTTGAAGGCGCCCGACATTTCGCCCGCAATGCGGCCGGCCAGGTCTTGCAGCGCCTGGGCTTCAATGCGGACGACTTTTTCGCCGGTTTTATGCATGAAAGCAGCTTCTAGCTCTTAGCTTCTAGCCTGAAGCTTATTGCCTTGCCTTGGTATCAGAACTCACTGGCTCACGTTGTTGTCTGCGCCGACGTATTCTTCTACGACTCTCTTCAATCTGCCTTGCGACTTCAGGATGAATTCGATCACATCGCGCAGGGCCCCGTCTCCGCCGCGATGTTTGGTGACGTAGTGCGCGTCTTTCTTGACTTCGTCGCGGGCGTTGGCCACAGCGACCGCAAATCCGCAATTCCACATCACCGGCAGGTCAATTACGTCGTCGCCGACGAAGCATGCTTCAGCGGCTGTGAGTTTTTCCTGCGCCAGAATTTCGCGGAAGGCACCCAGCTTGTCCTGAATCCCCTGACGAATGTGATTGAGCTTAAGATCGCGCGCGCGCACCGCCACGGTTTCAGAAGCACGCTTGGTGATCAGGCCGGTTTTGATCCCGGCCACGCGCGCCAGGGAAACAGCAACTCCATCGTGCGCGTGAAAGCCTTTGATCTCGATAGATCCCTGGCTAGTGAGATTGACTCCACTGGTCTGGCCGCTGGCATCCATTGCGCCCGTGGGCAGAAAAAACAGCTTGCCATCGGTCATCACGCCATCCACATCGAAAAGCAAGAGCTTGATCTTCCTGGCGCGGGACCTGGGATCGGGCATGGGCGGATTCTAGCAGAGCAGGCTTCAGGCTTCAGGCCTTAGGCGTCAAGATCGGCCTCTGGTTGCGAGTGGGGCGGGTATTCGGGAGTCGGCCTAAAAGACGAAATTCAAGGCCCGACACCTGAAGGCCGACGCTCGAAGCCTAAGACCTGAAGCCTAGAGCCTGAAGCCTGCCTACGTATGCTTTGCCACCCACAACATAATGGCGAAGATCACGACCGGAATCAGCGCTAAGGCCGCATAGAAGAGGATTTGCCTTGTCCGCGGCTGCTTGCGGTCTTTCCAATTGGTGAGTTCGTCGCGCTCGGCCACTCCGACCTTGTCCTGATGCTCCAGGTCCTGGGCGAACTCCCGCGCCGACGGGTAGCGTTTGCCGGGGTCCCGCTCCATGGCGCGGTAGATGATTTCCTGCAGCTGGGGGGTGATGCTCGGATCCAGCTCCCGAGGCGGCACCGGGTTGTTCAGCAGCCGGTCGTTCATGATCACAAAGGGATTCGCCCCGGTAAACGGCACCTTCCCGGTGAGCATCTCATAGAGCATGACGCCCAACGCGTAAATGTCGCTGCGGGCATCGCCGCGCTTGCCCTTCACCTGTTCGGGGGAAATGTAGTCTGGGGTGCCCATGGTTTGGGAGAAATTCGCGAAGGTCAGGCGGCGCGATCCCACGCTGGCGGCAATGCCGAAATCAATTAGCTTAATGTGGTCGTTGGCCGTGACCATGATATTTTCCGGCTTCAGGTCGCGATGCACCACGCCGTGGCCGTGAATGTAGTCCAGCGCCGCGGCGATCTGGAGAGCGAGTTTGACGGCCCTGTCGTGGGGGAACTTCTTCTGTTCGTTCATGAGCTGCCGCAGCAGCCTCCCGTCCACCCACTCCATGGCCATGTAGAGCTGGCTGTGATGGGCGGCCGGGTACACCTTCATGACGCCGGGATGGTCCAGCTTTTCCCCGATTTCCTGTTCGCGGTGAAAACGGTCGAAGAACACCGGGTCGGCCTCGATCTCGGGGTGCGGGATCTTGATGGCCACCGGCTTCCCGGTCAGTTCGTCGGTGGCGCGGAAAATCGAGGCCATGCCGCTGCGGGCCACCAGGTTTTCGATTACATAATGATCGAGTTTTTCGCCGGTGTGAAGTGAGGTCATGGATGAGAGATCACGAGAGAATGCACTACTTCATCATGCCAGAAGCTGCGTAAAGAGTGCATAAAATTTGATAAGGGGTTGCAGCAGAGAGATCAACGGAGTTTATACGGCCTCCCGCGGTACATGCCCACGCGCTCCACTCCCTTGATGCGGATCAACTGCACGCTGATGTTGTCGCCGCCGTCCTTCTCGCAGGCCAAAGAGATCAGCGTCCGTGCCGCTTCCTGCAGATCGGGGAAGCGAGAGATGATTGCGGCAATTTCCTTTGGCGTGACCGACCCGTGCAGGCCGTCGCTCGAAAGCAGCAGCACGTCTCCCGGCAGCAACTGGTGCTCATCAATGTCCGCATTCACTACCAGGTTGGCGCCGACTGATCGGCTGAGTTGGTGACGTTTCTCGGAGGTCCTCGCTTCGTCTTCCGAGAGAATCCCCATGCGCACCTGCTCGTGGACGAGGGTGTGATCGTGGGTCAACACGGTGGCGTGGCCACGGCGAACCAGATAGCAGCGCGAGTCGCCCACGTGGGCCACGGTAGCGCGGTCGTGGCGGAGAAGGCACGCCACCAGCGTGGTGGCCATGGAACTGCCGCCGGGGCCGGTGGCGGCCGCACAATCGCAAATTTTCACATTTGCGGATTGCACCAGCCGTTGCAGAGTGACGCGCGCCACTTCGCCCACCGGAGACGCATAGAAACTCGAAACCAGTGTATCCACCGCCAGCTGAGAAGCAACTTCTCCACGATCGTGCCCGCCCAAGCCGTCGGCCAACACAAACAGCCAGCCATGGCCGCGAGTTTGCGCCGGTGTGCCGGGTTCGGCGTAACCGAGGAAGTCTTCGTTGTGATCGCGCACCTTTCCCGGATCGGAGAGCTGCGCAAACTCCAGTTCGAGCATCGAGGTTCCAGAAAAGGGTTGGCCGCCAGGAGAAAGACTGCTCCTGGCGGCTCTGTACGATACCCCTCGATGACTTTGTAGCATGTTTATGGTCCTAACGGGGCGGAGCAACCCGTGTTCCTCCCCGGCCTAACCGTTCCTAGGCTGCGCCCGCCTTGCTGCTGATCAGCGTAGTTCGGCCACTGGACTTACTGGTTTTCATGAAATAGATCCCGCCGTAAATCGCCCAGACCAGAGCGATCCCCAGCGCGATCAAGGGTTCCTTTGGAGTGCCGTACCCCATGAACGGCCCGATCAGATAAAAGGCCATGCACGTGAGGTTTGCAACCACCCCGAACAGCGGAATCGCGAAATGCCGGATCGGTTTGAAGTTGGGATGATTGTGATATCCCACCATGCAGATGATGCAGCTCAGCCCATACAGCAGGAAGGTGCCGAAGTTGGAAGCCAGCGTCACCGTCAGCAGCGTGTTGGGCAGGGCCGCCATTTTGTCGTGTGTGGTGTAGCCCCAACTCGACCAGAAGCCGTGCGGCAGCGACTGGATGGTAGCGTCCTGGGGCGCTCCAGCATCACCGCACCATACCGACAATCCGATGATCGCGATGACAATCGAAATGATGGTCAGCGTCCAGATGGCGCGATGCGGGCTGAGGTTCTTGTCATGCAACATTCCGAAGTGCTCGGGCACTTCCTGGTCCTTGCCCATGGCGTAGGTCACACGCGCTCCGGTGTTGAGGCAGGAGAGCGTAGTCCCGATCAGCGCCAGGAACACGGTGACACCCTCAATCATCATGAAGGCGCGGCCATGTCCGGCGAACAAGGCGTCGCCAACCGTGATCATCATGTCGCCGATGGGGGCCGCAGATCCTGCGGCGTTCTGCGCGGTGTACCCACTGTTTAAGAAGTAGTTTGCCGCAAAGTACTCGAACAGGTAACAGAACGCCCCTTGCACCAGCAGTGAAGTGATGACCGCAATCGGGATGTCCCTTTTTGCGTTCTTCGCTTCCCCTCCCAGCGAGGTACAGGATTCAAATCCGACCAGAATCAGAATCGCGACCGTCGCCTGTACGAACATCCAGCCGAAACTGTGTATTCCTACAACTGACTTGGCGCTGGGATGGCTCAAGAACACGCCCTTGTCGTCAGTCGCGGGATAAGCAATGTGGAAGGGGACCGGCTTGCCGGCGGAATCCAGCTTGGGTTGCGGCACGTTGTTGGGGTCGCGCGTAATAGTGTCGACGCCAGCCACGGTGGTAGTCGCGAACTCGTAGCTGTAGGCTTCGCCCGAAACCGAGTCGAACTGCCACGCCTCGCTACCCGGTTTGTGGCTGACGCGATAGCTCAGCAACATGACCGAGAACACCAGCAGCGCGCTGATCTGAATGATGTTGATTCCGATGTTGACCGCGGTCGAACCATTCACGCCGCGGTGCGCAATCCACCCGACACCCAGCGCGAAAATGATGGCAACCAACGAGGTGAAGGCAAGGCCGGGATCAGAAGCCGTTTGGAAAGTCGGCCAGATCGTGCCCACGATGTAGCCGACGAAAAGGCCAGTGACCGCCACCATCACCCCGGGATAGATCCAGTAGTAAAGGTGAGAACCCCAGCCGACGATGAACTTCGAAAGCCGAGCATACTTCCACGCCTTTTCGTGGTTGAGGAAGGACTGCTCGGCAAAAAAGTAAGAGCTGCCGGGCCCAGGATAGAGTTTCGCGAGTTCGGCGTAGGAAACGGCCGTCGCCAGGCACAGCAGCAGAGCCAGGAAGATGCCGATCCACATCGCCGGGGCAGTGTTGCCGGTGGTTGCCTGAATGTAAAACGTCAGCCAAAGAAATGCGCCGGGAGCAATGAGCGCCATGGCGTTCATTGTCAATCCGGTCAAACCTAACGTCGGTTTCATCTCGACAGCGTCGTCGGCCATTTGGTTTTTCTCCTTGAGGGTTTAACAGAATCGCTTACTTATAATTTTTTCCGTTGGGTCTTGCTGAGCATTTCGCGGAGTGAAGTCGGGTTGCATCAACGTGGATGCTCCTCTTTGAATTGGCGCGGACTGGTCTGAAAACCATCGTGGTCATGGCAGGAGGTTGCGCGCTCCAAACCAGTCCGCATATCGAGCAACAGCAACTACCCCACGAAACTACCGGCGCCGCTTACTGCGGCGCGGTGGTAAACGCGTAAATCAGACCCAGGGTTGCAGTGGTCTGCACTGTTACAGAATGAGCTGTTCTGAGCCTGAAAGATTGCTTGATCGGCTGATTGTCGTACCGCACCTCCAGCCTCGTCATCAAGGCCTTCGAAAGCATGCGCTGGAAAGTTGCGGTCAACGAGTTCATCTCCACCCCGCCAGCCAGCTGTGCGACTCCGGTCTCAAACCCTTGGTTGTCATCAAAGTACTCGCCGCGCAGCGCGAGGTAGTACTTCGCATTCGGCGCGTACTTGATGTAACCGGCCAAGCCGCTCCACTTGGCCTCAGGCCCGACGATGAACGGGGCCGCTGTGCCCAGAGGACCTGAGCCGGTCACGAAGTGATCCCTTCCGTAGTCGTAGTTCGCCAACAGCGAGAGTTTCGCGGTTGGGTTATAGGCGATTACCGTATCCGACAGGTATCGGAATGAGCCGTTGTAGTTTGTATGTTCCGGTCCAGTCAGGTAGTTTTGAATGACGCTCCACTTGGCATTCGGAGTCCAAGCCGCGCTGAAGCCGGTGGTCTTCCCGGTGTTGTTGTCAATGCTGTTGTTCCAGCCGTTGACCAGATAGCCGGTGACCGCGAACTTGCTGTTGAAGGCATATTTCGCGCTGGCCCCGAAGTGGAAGTACGGAATCGCCCATGCGAACAAGAAGCTGCGAGAGTAGTTCCAGTTGTCCTTGCTCTCGATGACTTCAGCGCCCGCTGGGGTCACGAATTTTCCGACCGTGACCGTCAACTTCTTGCCCACCAGATAGTCAATGTATCCTTCCTTCAAATACTGGTCGAAGTTGCTGATACTAGTTCCCGGAGTGGCTCCGCCTGGTAGGTTGAAATTTCCAATTTCAGTCGAGTTCACCAGGTTCATGGCCTGTCCAAACCCCAGCGATACGTGATAGCCAACGCGTCCGGCCGTCGCGTCAGGGGCCTTGTCGGCGATCAACTCAATCATGTTGAGACCGAACTGAGCCGTGTTGATGTCGAAGTTCCGTTAATTGTTCGTGCGGGTCGAAGGCTGATTGCCGTTGTAGCCTGCGTACACATCCACAAAGCCGCTCAACGTGGTCGGCCCAAGCAATGTCGCGAGGGTTGGTGGCCGCGGGTGCCGGAGCTGCCGCCGGGGCGGCTACAGCCGCCGCAGGCGCTGCTGCCGGAGTTGGTGGAGGCGCCGCCATTGCTGCCTTGATGTCCGCGATCTGCTTCTCGCAGATCGTCGATCTTCTTCTGCAAATCGTCAGTAGTGGGGGAAGTTTGCGCCACGCTGGTGGCGGTCGCCCCAAACAGCGAGGCGATCAGGGTAAGGCGAGAATAAGGCTAAGTCGTGAAGTTTATCTCATGGTAAGAGCTCGTTTTTCCTCCCGTGCAGGCTTTGGGCAAAACCTGGAACGCGCCCGCGAAGTGCTTGCAAGTTATTGCGTCTGGAGGGGAGTGTCCAATTGATTGTTTTTTTTGCGATGATTAGAGAAACTTTGAAAAGAGAAATCTATCGAGAGCGATAAGCAATTGTTTCTGCGCAGTGAAAACAAAGGGCCACTTTGGCCCATCCTTCGAATCAGTCACAAATTACGAATCCAACTAATTCGCTTTGTGGATGCAGGCGGAGGTCCTGACTGCACCAGATGTTCGACAACTGGCATTGGCCAGGACGGCAGGACGGAAAGTTGCGCTCGCTCGGCTGGGGAATTCCGGGCAGCGCCGGCACCCAGGTGAGAGGTTACTAGCCACCTCCGCTAAATCTATGATTCCTCATAGTTACCATCGCATTACTACGGTGGTTCTATTCCCCTTTGGGAGATTGTCCGGCCGCGCCCGCCCGCCTATAATTGACTCACTCTGGTAGGAATTCTCCGTCAGGTTCCGGGAAGGTAGGCGCAGAGGTGTATCTAGCCGCTGCTTGAAAGCACTGACCCGGTATGCGCAGACGCCTGAAACTCGCAATTCTGACGACGGCTACTACAGCTATCGCGACCCTCCTTTCCGTCACGCCTTGCGTGCAGGCGGCTACGAACGCCCCGATTACTCCGACCACCGACGACACCGGTCACAAGGTCTACACCAACGACGAAGTGGCTGCAGTTCCGAAGCAGACGTTTCGGTCGCGAGCCGGTGCCGGTTCCAGTCCAGCAACATTCTGGTTTTCTGGAGCACCACCGAACGCCGCTGGAAACCGGTTCCGCACGCCAACGTGCGAGCAGCCAAGTCGGCCGCGGCGGAAGTGGAGTCAATACCTGGGCAAGCCTTCCAGCGATGCCGCCGCTTCTTCTTCCCGCAGCGCGTTAACCCAAGATGCAAATTGACGCTGCCATCGACAAGGCGGCCGCTCGCCACAACGTGGACCCGAACCTGGTTCGCGCGCTGGTGAAGGTTGAGTCCAACTTCAATCCCAACGCGGTTTCCCGCAAGGGCGCGATGGGACTGATGCAGCTCATGCCCTCAGACCGCGCGCCAGTTGAAGGTCAGCAATCCCTTCAATCCGGAAGAAAACGTGGACGCCGGGGTGCGTCATCTGAAGAGGCTGCTCGACAAGTACAACGGCAACGTGCAGTTGAGCCTTGCAGCTTACAACGCCGGCAGCGGCGCGGTGGCTCGTAGCGCGGGGATTCCCAGTACCGCGGAAACGCGCAACTACGTGAGGCGCATAACGACGCTGTACAGCGGAAGCTCGGCGACGGCACTCTATTTCGACCCACGCTTCCAGCGAGCCGATCAAGGTGCAACGCGATGCGCGGGGTGTTCTCTACATCACCAACACTGACTAAGAATTCTCTCTGGGTATCAGAAGTAGGTTCGGAAGTAGAAGGTCTCTCAGGGTCGCGATTTGAAACGCTATTGCTGGCAAGCTGGGCGCTGCTCACCTAAGAACTTTGGGGCGCTTGATTTGCGTCCTGCTGACGGCGGGATATCTCCACGCGCGTGTTCACCGCTCGCAAGACTGGGCTGACACCCAGTTCGATAGAGCCGAATCGCAGCACGACACGCTGGAAGGCCGCGCCGAGGCATCGCGCACCCGGCATGAATACGAAACCGTAATTGCTTCCTACCGGCTGGTGGTCCTCGAAGCTCCTACTTCCACCAAAGCCGACGACAGCGCGTTCGCCGTCGCCGAGATCACCGCCGAAATGGGCCGCCGATTCAAAGATGACGGCGCATTCAACTCAGCGTTGCGCGAGTACAAGTTCCTGCGTCGCGAGTACCCCGGAAGCAAGCACCGCATTGCCGCGCTGCTAGCCATCGGCAAGATCTACAAGAACGATCTTGGCGACGAGGCCGACGGCCGTGATGCTTTGCAGGAGTTGCTCCGCCGCTATCCGCACAGCCAGTACGCTGAGCAGGCGCGCGCGGAACTGGGTCGCCAGCACTCCGCCGCCGTCAAAGAACAACATGGATGGTGCGAAAACCAGCACCAAACCAGATCACCACCGCAAAAACCGAAGGCCCATCCGATACTGTCACAACGCGGGACGATGATTCGACCACAAGCAACGATTCCGGCGGAAAATTCGCCAGCGTAAATGCGCTGCATTTTGCTTCGTCGCACGGCTACACCCGCGTCACGGTTGATCTGGACCAGAACATTCAGTTCGAGTCACAGCGCATCGGCAATCCCCACAGGATTTTCTTTGACCTCAAGAACACGCGGCTCTCATCGGAATTGACGGACAAGAGCTTCGACGTGGACGACGGCCTGGTAGAAAAAATCCGCGTGGCGCAATACAGGTCCGGCAGCGCCCGGGTCGTGATTGAGACCGATGAACGCGCGGGCTACAAAACGTACCTGGCCTCGAATCCGCCGCGCCTTGTTATTGACGTTCGCAGCGGCAACGTCGCCAGCGCGAACGATCAAGCCGGGCCGCCGCAGTCAAATGCCAAGCCTGAGGCAAGGGTCTTCGATTCCGTGAGCGCCGGCACCGACTCCGATGTCGTAACCAGCAAGGTGCTTACAGTCTCCGGGAAATCAGCGGCTACCACGGCGGGCGTCAAGAAAGTCATCGTCGAAGCCGGCGGAAAGGATTCCGAAGACAGTCCAGACCCCGCGCCATCGAAAGTAAGCGCGAAATCTTCAGGGGCAGACTCCGCAAGCGATTCGGGCGGTGCCAGGGCGCCATCCTCCTTGGCCAGGTCTACCCACGAGGCGCGACCCACGGCCGATGGCGACCGCTCGCTGATCCGCGCCCTCGGCCTGAAAATCGGCAAGATCGTGATCGACCCCGGCCACGGCGGGCACGACACTGGCACCATCGGCCCCAACGGTCTGCTGGAAAAAGATCTCGTGCTCGACGTCAGCCGCCGCCTCGGCAAATTGCTCGAAGCCCGCCTCGGCGCCGAAGTCGTATTCACCCGCCGCGACGACACGTTCATTCCGCTGGAAACGCGCACCGTCATCGCCAATCAGGAGCAGGCCGACTTGTTCGTTTCTGTTCACGCCAATTCCAGCCACGATCCCGACGCGCGCGGGGTTGAAACTTATTATTTGAATTTCACCTCTTCGCCGGAAGCTCTCGAGGTTGCTGCCCGCGAAAACGCAGCCTCCGACCAGGACATTCACCAACTGCAAGACCTGGTGAAGAAGATCGCGCTGAAAGAGAAGATCGAAGAATCGCGCGAGTTCGCCTCTGACGTACAGCAGTCCCTGCACAGCGGTTTGGCCGCCAAGACATCCGGAATCCGCGACCGCGGAGTCAAGAAAGCTCCGTTCGTAGTCCTGATCGGCGCCAACATGCCCTCGATCCTGGCCGAGATTTCTTTCATCAGCAATCCGGGAGACGAGAAGCGACTGAAATCTCCCGAATACCGCCAGCGCATCGCCGAATCGCTCTATCGCGGGATTTCGCGCTACGTGAACGGGTTGGGCGGAGTCAAAGTGGCCAGCAAGGTTGAGAAAGCCTCCGCCGACTAATCGGGGCGGGGCGTTGTCGATGCCATCCCTTTCCGCGGTTCTCTGATTGCTCTGAGTCCCCACAGCTACGAACCTGGGTCAGCATTCACGTCAAACCGTGTATGCCGTGACACACGTGTGTCTCCGCTGACACTAGCCGCCACCCTCGAAGTGCACAAGTCCTGTTATGTCAATCGTTCCATCGCGGAAGACTTCGTGCTCAAAAACCAGCGAGGTCAACTACTGAGGAGGACCCATGATCAAACGAATTGCCGCAATCGCATTCATCTTCATTTGCACCTCCATCGCGTGGATGGTCCTGGCCACGACTCTTACGTCCCGTACGAACACCAGCGACGAACAGTTGCAGGGGCGTGTCGGTTCCACCTGGGGGACGCCACAAGAGCAGTCGCCGCCGACGGCTGCCTACAGTAAGAATGAGATTGTGCCAACCACGATTCACGAAAACGGCAAGATTACGGTCCGCGACGAAACCGTTAAACGCTGCATAAATCTTCCGGTCGAGTCCAGCCGCATCCAGACGAATCTGGCGCTCAACTATCGGCAGAAGGGCTTGCTCTGGTACAGCACCTATGTCGTGGACTACGTGGGCGACTACAAGTTTCACAATGATTCCGGGGAACCTCAAAAAGTCACATTCCGGCTACCGTTTCCGGCGCAAAAAGCGGTGTATGACGGCCTGACGCTAGGGATCAACGGGCAACCGATGCCGCTAGCCACCGACGATCAGGGAGCGGTCGCCGAAGCAACCGTAGGCCCGAATCAGGTTGCCGACTTGCATGTGTCGTATCGCTCACAGGGCCTTGGCAGTTGGCGCTACAAGCTGGCCGAGGGGGTCGCACAAGCTCGAGACTTTGAGTTGAACATGCACACCAATTTTAAAAATATTGACTTCGCCGATGACACCCTTTCGCCGACCTCCAAACAACCTACCGCCGACGGCTGGGATTTGACTTGGCGCTACTCCAACCTGGTCTCCGGATTTCAGATTGGCATGACCATGCCTGACAAACTCCAGCCCGGCCCACTGGCCGGAGAAATCAGCTACGCCGCGCCGGTGTCACTGTTCTTCTTCTTTTTCCTGATGTTCATCATCACCACTTTGCGCGGGATCGAGCTTCATCCAATGAACTACTTTTTCCTGGCGGGCGCGTTTTTCGCCTTCCACCTGCTGCTGGCTTATCTGGTGGACCACATATCGATTCACGCAGCAATGGTCATCGCCTCGGTTGTTTCCGTCGCGCTGGTGGTCAGCTATTTACGGCTGGTGGCAGGAATTCGTTTCGCCGTCATTGAGGCAGGCACGGCGCAGCTCATCTATCTAGTCTTGTTCTCGTACGCGTTCTTCTGGAAGGGTTTCACCGGTCTGGCGATCACGGTGATTTCTGTGATCACTCTCTTTGTGGTCATGCAGGCGACCGGGCGTATTCGCTGGGCGGAGAGATTCTCGCGGTACGGGGCGGCACCAGAGGCAGGATCTCGCGTTCCGCTGGCTGGAAGCTAATCAGGTGCGGGCTGCTCTCGGACTACTCCTTCGGAGGCAACCCGCAACTGGAAACTTTCTCACCGGCTCTGTAGTCTAATCAGCATGGCAGCTTTGCGTCCCGTGAGGATGAAAACCCCACATTGCTTGGTTTTCAATGCGGTAGTTCTTCTTGCGGGTGTGTGTCTCGCCCGTGGCGCAACGCCCGTTTCAGGTCCGGCCATTCTTCCCCAAGCCTTCGCCGGATGGCAGATCGCTCAAAGATCGCATGCCAGCGCGGATCCAGCCGCCGCCGACCCGGTCAATGCCACTCTCCTCAAGGAATACGGCTTCACCGATTTCGAGTCCGCAACCTATACCCGCGACGACGGACGCAAGTTAACGCTGAAAGCTGCGCGCTTTGCAGACGCCACCGGCGCCTACGGAGCGTTCACCTACTACCGCGTGCCCGACATGCAGAACCAGGATATCGGCACCAAGGGCGCGTCGCTGAATCAGCGGGTGCTGTTTTTCCGCGATAACATTCTCATCGATGCTAATTTTGAGCGCCTCACGGCGATGTCGGCCGCGGAGTTGCGGGAACTCTCCGACGATCTGCCGCGGCCGCAGGGATCGTCGTCCAATCTTCCCGCGCTGCTCAAGTATTTGCCCGCGAAATATTTTGTGAACAACACGACGAAGTATGTCGTCGGCCCGATTGGCCTGGAGAAAGCCGCCGCTCCGCTCGCGGCGTCCTATGTTGATTTCAGCAAAGGCGCAGAGGTCCTGATGGGGGATTACCACACCTCCGACGGCGGCGCGACCCTCATGTTGATCGACTATCCCACGCCGCAGATCGCCAAGGCGCAGCTCGAAGCGATTCAGTCCGCGCAGCAGGCGCATCAACTCGGGGATGCGGCGATCGGAGTTCGCCGCACCGGGCCTATCGTCGTCGTCATCAGCGGACAGCTCGGAAGCGACGCCAACGCACTGCTTTCGTCCGTGAACTACGAAGCTGACGTGACCTGGAACCAGAACACCTATTTCACCCGCCGGGACAACGCTGCCAACCTTATCTTCGGTGCACTCCTGCTGGCGGCGATTCTTTGCGGAATCTCAGTCGTGGTCGGAATCGGGTTTGGCGGCTTTCGTATCCTGGTCAAACGCTGGTTTCCCGACAAGGTTTTCGACCGTCCTGGGGAGTTGGAAATCATCGCTTTGCACTTGTCTGAGCAAGCCAAGAAACCCGGCGATTCCGGCGTAAGCTCCTCAATCAACACCGGTTGACCGCTCGGCAGGCGCTTATTGTCTCAAAACGAGACACTGTTTGAGGTCCCTGGCAACTAATGTACAAGCCATTGAAAACAAGTAATTTATTTCCAAAAAGTTCCTTGACACCCCCGCTTCCCGCTCATAAGATTTCGCCAGAAAGTTTTGACGGTTTACTTCCCGTTGGAACTATTCTCCCTTAAAGAAGAGGCCGCCCTATTGCCGGGGTGGCCTTTTTGTTTATCGCTGACTTAGGGTTTAGCGCCCGCGTCACCGAATTTTCTGGAACGAGGGGGCTGGGCAACTCGTATCTCTAAACAGCGAGAGTAGAAAAAACAGGAGGCGGGCATGTTCTGCGATGGATGCGGCACAGCTTTAGTAGCAGGTCAGCATTTTTGCAGCCGGTGCGGAAAAGAGTGCATGGGAGTCGTTCCGGTTGGTTATCCCCGCCGCAGCCGGGTGCAGGAGCACGTTCGCCTGCTTGCAATTCTCTGGTTCGCTTTCTCCGCGTTAAGCGCGCTAGGGGGAGTCATTCTAGTGATTCTCGCCAATACACTGTTCATTCATCTTCATGGCATGGGCGCTCCCGACGCGCCGACCGCGTTCCTGCACCCGTTGCTGACGGTAGTCGGGATCTTCGTCGTCGCGAAAGGAGTGGCCGGGTTTCTAATCGGATGGGGCCTGCTCAACCGCGAACCGTGGGCCCGTATTGGGGCCCTGGTTCTCGCGTTCGTGTCTCTGCTCAACCCGCCGTTCGGTACCGCACTCGGCATTTACACGCTGTGGGTGTTGCTGCCCGCACGCGCCGAAGAGGAGTACGAAAAATATCTGGCCACCGCCGCGTAGTGGTAAGCGCATGCCTTGATGGAGTGGCGAGTGTGAGCGTCGCCTAGTCCGTCAAACTAAGAATAATCTGGTCCGCGAACCAAGCTTCTCGGCCTGATAAAATCAGAGCAGGCCGACGTAGCTCAGTTGGTAGAGCAGCCGATTCGTAATCGGCAGGTCAGCGGTTCAAGTCCGCTCGTCGGCTCCATCCTGATCGCTTTCGGGTTCGCAGATTCGGGCATTGCGCCGAAGGATTCCCGCTCCCAGGACGGGGAACTCGGGGCGATTTGCCGAAAGCAACTGAGCAAAACGCCGGCGCGACGAATCCGATGGATTCATGGGCCGGCTCGTCAGGCTCGATTGTCCTGCTTAAGGCCGTCCGGGACCATCGGCAGGGAGCGCAGACGCACCCCAGTCGCGTGAAAGATGGCGTTTGCGATGGCTGGGGCAAGGCCAACCATCGGGCACTCACCGGCGCCCGCTGATGGAAGGTCCTGCCGGTCGAGTAAGACGGTCTCGATTACCGGAAGATCGCTGAACCGCGGGACCCGATATCGCGACATTCTTCCGTTGAGGATCTTGCCGTTCTCAAACTGGATCGCTTCGAACAGCGCCCCGCCCAGGCCCTGCACATTGGCGCCTTCAACCTGACTGCGGAGATTGTCGGGGTTGACCACGGCTCCGCATTCGAAAGCCGAAACCACGCGGACGATCTTCACAGCACCCGACTTGCGATCCACACTAACCTCGACGAAGGTTGCAATATTTCCGAGTTTTTCGTAACCGCCACCCATTCCAAAGCCGTTGCCGGGCACGGGGTTTCTCTTCCCCCAACCAAACTCATTCGCCGCGGCCTCGAATACCGCGCGCAGCCTGTCATTCTTCAAGTTCTTCATCCGAAGCTCGAGCGGGTCCATCTTCAGGGCGTGAGCTAATTCGTCCATGTGCGACTCGCGCGCGAAATGATTTGCCGTGGCGGCGAGGGCGCGATACGACCCCTGGCGCAAC
>CAWFXO010000004.1:240000-330844 GCA_963819825.1 uncultured Acidobacteriota bacterium | reverse complement strand
TCAGTTGATTGCTTCGAAGCGCAACGCTGCCATCCCGGGTATCAAGAATCCGAAATGGGGTTTCACAGTCGTCAGAAAACGGCCTCCGCTGAAGAACGAAAAGAACGAGCGATACGAATACCTCGCACCGAAGGGAAGGATCTGCGAACTCGATCTCGACGAAATCTTGATATATCCGGACGGCGAGAGCACCCCATAAGCGTCCAACAAAGCACGGAACCATCGTAAACCTCTTCGAGTATGACCTCCCCGGCAGTACAAAGACTATGGCGACCGTAGATTTTTATCGGGCTCTGTCGAGCAAGCTTTGGACGGTTGTGGTTCCAATGCGGATCCACGAAACTCGGGGTTACAAGGGCCACACGCTTGCAAGCACCTTTTCAGGAATGAACATCCGCCTTGAGGACGACAAAGGTGACGTGTTAGAAGAGGGCTTTCCGTGTAACTTCACATTGAACATCCCAAAGGTTGGGATGGTTGACGGACGCATTTGTCTGTTCAAAAAGAATGCTGAAATTTCGCGTTGGGTAAGCTCGCGCGAGGCAATCATCTACACTATCAACGGCCAGTCGCATGGCGCATTACCCAATGATTTTTTTCGACGACATTCGGTTAATCTCCCTTGGGTTCAAAAGCAACTGCTGATTAACATCGACTGCTCGCGACTTGATCAACAATTGATCAATCGGATGTTCATGACTAGCCGGGACCGGCAACGCGACGTTCAAGAAAAGGATTTTCTGGAATCTGCGTTGGCCGAGTTTCTTCACAAGCATCCTGGCCTGCGAGAGTGGAATCGAGAGACGCCACAGAGAAACCGTTGAGGAACAATTTGCTGAGGAATCAGAATCCATCGAACTGTTTGAAAAACTGGTGGCCCAAAACCCTGCACTCGCCGAAATTCTCGGTATTGGCCTCAAAATCAAGATTTCCAGGCCCGGTGATCAGCCGACTCCAAAATTGACGGCCAGCGATTCCCGACTTTCTTGAAGCTTGAAGACGCACACGAAAATGGTGAGTTCGTTAAAAAGTGCCCGCAGAACTCATACTGCCGAGTGATTTTGCTGACCGATGCGGAAAACGACTATCTCGTTCGTGCGTTTGAGCCCGGGAAACTCATCATAAGGCCCGAAGCTTTGGTCAAAAGTACGAGCTCTACAACGGTCGACTGGAATTGCAACTTGCGCCTGATAGTACCGGCGACGTCGGTCATCGAACTGAGGTGAAGGTAATGTTAACGAGCCCCAATTCGCAAGAAGGGTATTTCTCAGTTCGCTTTTTGCTGGAGATCGATTCGCCTGTACAGCCTAAGAAACATCCGCCGAGCCCACCGAAGCCGCCGAAGGTTTCTACTCTGGCGTTGCCAGAGATCAAAGAAATCAAGAAAGACGGATGGTCAGATGGTATAGAAATTACATCCGATGAAGATGTAGTCACGATCATGTCAAATGGTGATCAATCGAAGACTTCGCTCGTGAATATGGATAACCGGCACTACAAGCGCTATGTTTACGGGAATCCGAAACGCGAGCAAGAAATCAGAAACATATACAAGATTTCGTCAACAATTATGGGATTGTGGTTGCTTGAGCAAGTGGACAAGGGCGGCCTTGAAGAGCAAAACCGCCGCGAGGTCAGCAACTCGCTAGGCAGGTTACTGCTTCCGATGGTTGATTCGCTGGGAAGCAAGTTGGCTGAATTGGAACAAGCCTGATTCAGCTGGCGGGTTGGCTCATTCAGTTTGGGTGATTCAGCCTAAAAGAATCACGCGGGCCCGCCCGTACTCCCGCAAATTCTAAGCTCGGCGTCCTGACTCTCCACGGCGACGGCATCCGGGTCACGATGCAAGCTGGTCATCTACAAATTGAGGATGGCATCGGGCCTGAGCGGAGAAACTACCTTCTGCCCCGTGTCAGATCGTAACTGGTAAACGGGGGGCGTCGGGTGGGAGTTGGAAAAAGTCATTTGAAAAGTTGCTCCGATGTGCAGTGAAAACAAACAGGTCTGCATACGGGTAGTGGCTCAGTTTGAATTTTGGCCACACTGATGGGTGGACTCAACGATGTCCGCCTCGTCGTTGTCCCCCAAAGGTGACCTCGAAGCATCCATGACACAGCGAAATGATTCTTCCATCTGGGTGAGTCTGCCGACGGAACTTGCTTTCAACGGCCTGTACCGCTATCGTTCCTCGGCCAAGAATTCTTTAAGTTTCTTGGCTATGAACTTGGCTGGATTGCCGCTCGGCTCGTGTTCTTTGTCCCGAAGACAAACAAACCCGATCGCTTCAATCGGTTACTCGCCGCTGGCACTGGAACGTAAGCTAACAACCGCCAGCCAGCGCGAGTAGAGCTAGTCTGACCCGCAGGTGCGAAATCCCATTTCCAAATCTTGTTGTGATAATCCGGGAATCCCGGCATCGGGTGAATGATGAAATGGCAGAGCTTATGATCTTTCGCTACTTTGTCACGAAGTTCACGTAGTCCAGCATCGCGGTCGGCGTCATTCGCGCTGCCGATAATACGAAATTTTGGATTATCTAAATCCAGCTTGCACTTCGACAAGCAGCTTCCTTGACGCAGTTATTTTAGGACGACCTTACTTGATCGCGAGAACCTCCGCGTCATGCATGGCAACGTCCACGGACATTGCCAATAGCGCGGTGATCTCTTGGTCGGATGCTGCGTGCAGGGATTCGGCGATAGAGTCAAGGTGTTCTATCTGGTCAGCCAGCTTCAGGAGTGAGGTGCTCCACCACACCCGAATTTCGGAGCCAAGCTTGCCAGCTTCGGAGAGGAGGTTTCGTTCATCATTCAACAATTCCGTTACTGAGACCGCAAGATTATGCAGCTCCGCCGCCGGGGTCTGCGAGAAATCCCGTTCGACAAACTGCCCTATGAGTCGGTCTTGCTTCATGACGATAGTAGCGAAACGACGGCGAGCCCGCAGCGTCCAGCGAAGGGTATCCCACGCCACACCGAAGTTGAGCTTCGACGTGTCAGCCTTTGAATAGCACACCACACGCCTGGTCTCGGCTTTCGCCTCGACAACAACCGGGGTTAGTTCGCTGATCGGAATCGCTAGTGCCGCCATGTCAGTGACCCTCCCCCTTTCCACCTTGCTGCATTCGCCTTGTTGGCGATTTCTAGCCTTCGCTCCGCGCTAATAGCCCTAGCACGTGAAGGCCCACCTTTTAGGCCGCCTCGTCCGGGAAGATCCCCTCTTTGATTTAGACGCAGAATCCCCTGAAAGTGCAGCCTGAACCGTCCTGAACGCCCTAACATTTACATCCACGTGACCTCCGTCGGGGGGGAAGGACTAGAAGCATCTTTGGAGGTGCGGAGTTTCTTCACCGGCGATTGTAACCCAGCTGTCAATAGCCCAACATGTACCCTTGGTGTACCTCTATTCAGCCGTCGGGTCACCTATAAAAATGCCCCGTTCCACGTTTTAAGTGTACACCGAGCTTTCACTCTGAACCCTCTAAGTAGTACAATAATTATGTACTTAAGCGGGCAAGCCGCGTGCTTCAACACGCGACCGCCCTAACCGCCGTAGGAGATATGAGCTCCCGTGGCAGCTTCCCACACGCTACCGCACCCGCCCGCGTCCCGCAAATTTCCAAGTCTGGCGTCCTGACTCTGTACGGCTACGGCATCCGCGTCACGATGCAGGCTGGTCATCTCCAGGTCGAAGATGGCATCGGACCCGAGCGCACACAAATTTCGTCTGCCGCGCGTCAATCACAGACTGAAGCGCCTCGTCTGCATTGCGGAAGATGGTTTTGTCACTCTCTCGGCGCTTGAGAGTGGCTAAGCGAAGTCGGCGCATCGTTCGTCATGCTGGATCGTCTTGGCAAGGTCCGAGTCGTGACCGGTCCAACATCGTCATCCGAAGCGCGACTCACGGCGGGCGCAAGCACTGGCTCTCGGCAACGGAGCTGCCGTTCGGATCGCGCGCGAACTCATCTCCGGCAAACTCATCGGACAGGAAACTCTCGTTCGCGAGAAGTTGAAGAACGTCACGCGGCAAATGAGATTGCTGGCCTTCGCGAGTCGTTTGGCTCACGCCGAGACCATCGATGCGATCCGTGTGATCGAATCTCGAGCTGCTGCGGAATATTGGAGCGCATGGCATGACGTTCCGATTCTGTTTCCGCGAAAGGACGTGAACCGCGTGCCGACCCATTGGCTACGCTTTGGGACGAGACATTCTCCGCTCACTGGTGGCCCGGCTTTCTCAGTCAACCCGCCAATAGCTTGCTGAATTATCGCGAACGCCGTGGCGGAGAGCGAATGCAGGTTGGCGGCGACTGCCTGCGGTCTCGATCCGGGCCTCGGATTTCTTCACACCGACACCGCGAATCGCGACAGTTTGGCGCTGGACCTGATCGAGACGATAAGGCCGGCGATCGAAGCATGGCTCCTGGATTGGCTAATACGCGAGCCTCTGCGGCGTTCGGATTTCTCCGAGATGCCCAATGGCAACTGTCGCATCTCTTCTGATCTTTGCTCGAAGCTTTCGGAGACAGCGCTGACCTGGGGGAAGCTCGTTGCTCCCTGGGCTGAATACGTCGCGCATTCCCTGTACGGTGGCCGCTCATGCGAGACCCGCTCCGTCCCGGGATTGAAGACTCCACTCACGCAGACTCACCGTCGCGAGGCGAAGGGCGCTCCCGCCCTGCTCCGAAGTTGAAGATGCCCAAGGCAGATCACCGCTGCACTGGATGCGGAAAAAGCATCAGGCCACAACATGAGCAGTGTGCCGACTGTGCTGCTCCGATCTATCAACGAAACTTTGAAGCCGGACGGCGGGTGGCGCATACCGGCGATGCGCGGGCCAAGCGGGCGATCACGAACAAGGCGCAGGCTGAACTCATTAAGAAGTGGAATCCTGCGGACCTGCCGCAGTGGCTGACACGTGGGTTCTACATGTCAAGAATCGTGCCAGCCTTACCTCAAGTCACGAAAGCACAGATTCGCGCATCGCTCAAAATCTCCGAACCTCATGCAAACTACATTCAGCGTGGAAAGCGAATTCCTCACGCCCGGCACTGGCTCGCGCTGGCAGAACTGGCCGGAGTCCGACGCTCGATACGCCGATTATTAAGAGCTTTACTAAGAACGTCTTATGATTGGCGCGGATTAGTGCTTGTGTGTCTATCTGACGATGTGAATATAATTGAGCTCAGATTCGCGGCCTGCCAAGGCCGTTATTCTTTGACAAACCGGTTTAGCGTTTCACGACGCAGAAGGCCATATACGGGTCGCCTGGTTTCCAGAGCTGCAGGGGGGGAGGTGACCTATGGCAAAGAAGCTCCGAAACCCTAAGTCCGGTTCAGCAAGTTCGTCATCGAAGAAATCCCCGAAGGGTAGTCCGCTCCTTCGCCGGGATGTTTTCTCGCGTAAAAAGAAGCAGTCTCCAAATCTCTTCCATCCAAAATTGTCCAGGCGCAGCGAGGAATCGCGTGCTCGTGCTCGGCGCGTACTGTCTGCGACTCGTCGCAATCCGAAGCTTTCTCTAAATCGCGCAGCAAGGCTGGAGAGAGTGAAGCCCTCGACAGTCCTGAAGTACTTCGCCTCAGACTTCAGGAAATCTTCCGGACAATTTCGAGTCACAAAAGGTGACCGCCATACTGAGACGGTTTATCTTCCGAACTCTCAGGGCCAGGTTGTTGCTCGCGAGACTCATTCGTCGAAAGAGCGCAGTCAAGCGAGTGAATTCCTCCGGGAACTCGGTCGATACCGGCGCAACAAGCCCAACAAGCTGTCGAAATGGGCCAACAAGACGATTGGTGGAATTCGACCTCGTAACCGATCCCGCGGAGATCAAGGCTAGCGAACCCATCCAGTCTGACTATTCGCTATACCGCGTTTTCAGCGGTGAAACGGCGGCATGAGTGATCCGAATCCAATTCGGACCTCCCCCCGAAAGGCGAGAAAAGAGGAGCGTGAGCGGCTAGGAGTTGCGACTCCTCCGTGTGTTCTTTGCGTTGATGAGCATCACATCGTGGGACGGAATCACGATCCGCAATTCATAGAACATCTCTGTGAAGTACATCATCGTCAGGTTCATGAATTGTTGCGTCAAAGAGGACTGTCGCTGGAAGTCGAAACGGATTCGCAGAAAAGTATCGCTACGAGGTTAAGAGCGCTTGCAGTTCAGCGCCGGATGTTGGCGAACGCCGAGGCTGATGCTATGGAAAGGTGGGCAGATACGCTGGATGGTGGAAAGACAACGAATGAGTGAGGGCCACGACATCTATGTCCGTGCGCACACGATTCCGCTCGAAGCAAAGTCTCGTAAGGCAGCACGTGACAACAGCGATCCCAAATGGCCTAGTTATGTCCTCGTGTTCGATTGCGAAACCCGATTGACCGCAGAGCAGGGATTAACTTTTCGCTTCTATCGCTTCTGTGGCCTGCAACATGGCCGATTCGAATGCCTAGAGGAAGGTATTTTCACCGCCGATAGCGGCCTGGCCCAAGGTGAGGTCGCGATTGTCCGGAAGTATTCGAAAGAGCAGACCGCCGAAACAAATGAAGACGGATTGCGCCGATTACGCCTATGTTCTCGTTCTCAGTTTGTCGAAAAGGTCTTCGGTATGGCGATGCAAGCCAAAGCTCTGATCGTTGGCTTCAATTTACCTTTCGACCTCAGAGAATAGCGGTGGACTGGGAAAAAGGTAAGAGCGGTGGGTGGTCGCTAATCCTCTCGCAATGGCTCAACAAAGAGACAGGAGAGCTGCAAGAAAACAAGTTCTTTCCTCGGATTGTCGTTAACGCACTGAATAGCAAAACCGCAATTATTCAATCGATGCAGCCGTGGAAGCCTGCGAGCAAGGAAAAAGGCAAACATCTCATTTCGTATCCGCCAGCGCGGTTCTTGGATTTGCGGACTCTGCTGTGGGCATTCCGCAACAAGTCGTATTCGCTCAAGAGTGCCTGCAAAGAATTCGGCATTCCGGGAAAGCTCAATCACAAGCCAAGCGGAAGAATCGATATCGAAGAAATCGAATATTGTCGCCAGGACGTAAGAGCCACTGTGGGATTGCTGAATGCGGTAAAGCAAGAATGCGACCTGCACCCGATCTCTGCTGGTCCAGATCGCTTATTTAGCCCTGCGAGCGTCGCGAAGGCTTACCTGAAAGACCTAACAATCTCTTTCCCAAGCGAGAAAGTTAGCGATGCTGACCACGCTTACGGTGTCTTCATGCAGAGCTATTTTGGAGGTCGGGCAGAGTGCCGAGTACGGAATTGGGAAGTGCCTGTCTGCCCCGTGGATTTCATGTCCCAATACCCGACCGTGAACGAGCTCCTCGATAATTGGCCCGTACTGACCGCTGAGAGCGTTACTTTTCCGGACGCGACCGGGGAGATAAAGCAATTGTTATCTCGGATCGATATTAGCGATTGCTTTGATCGCAAGCTTTGGCCAGAATTCAAGTTTGTCGGTCTTGTTCGCCCGGACGGAGATGTTTTGCCGGTTCGTACCGTTTACAACGGCACGATCCAAAATATCGGAGTTAATTACCTCACCAGCAAAGAGCGGTCTGGTTTGCAGGCCCGGATATCATCGCCTCCATTTTGCTAACCGGGAGAGTCCCAAACATCGACAAAGCGATAAGGGTAGTGCCTCATGGCAAACAGGCCGGTTTAGGATCGATATCGCTGCGGGGGATGGTTAAAGTCGATGCAAACCAGCAGAGCTTCTTTAAGCACGTCATAGAACAGCGAGCAGCAAACGAATCGAATAAAGCTCTTCACTATTGGCTAAAGATTCTCGCTAATAGCGGGTCGTATGGATTGTTTGTAGAGCTAAACCCGAATGAAGCAAAGAATGCAAAGATAAGAGTCTTTTCGGGTGAGGCAACCGTTCGATACGTCTTCGGACGTTATCGAGGTGCCGGGAAAGTGGTTCGCTCCGCATATCGGTTCCTTGATTACGGCGGGTGGTCGTTTGCTGCTAGCGATGCTCGAAAAGTGCATAGCGGACTTGGGCGGTACTTACCTCTTCTGCGATACCGATAGCGCTGCCATTGTCTCAACCCAAAATAGGCAGCAAATTGCTATGCCGGATGATGCCGAGCCAATCACTGCGCTCTCGCGGGACGAGGTTCAGGGGATTGTGGACAGGTTCGAATCACTCAACCCTTATGATCGAAAGCTAGTTCCAGGGTCAATTCTGAAGATTCACAAGATCAATTGGGATCGCAATAAAGTAGCGCCGCCAGCTGTTTGGAATCAGCATTGCCGCAAAAAGATACGCCCTCTATACGAAGTCCAAAAAGGACATCCAGATTGTCGAACCAAAAGCGCATGGGCTGGGCGATATTTCTATGCTCCGAAGGATTCTCCGCTGGGGTGGGACGCTGATAGCCCTAAATGGATATTCGAGGCCTGGGATTGGCTCGTCCGAGGGCAACTCGGATTAAAACGGACAAACCCAGCGTGGTTCGATTTGCCCGTAATGATGAGGCTTACCCTCAGCACCCCACATCACGTGCTCAAGAACTTGGCAAAAGGACCACTCGCGCGCCCGCACAATTTCATGATGATGCCGCAAATCTCCCGCTTTGGATGTCCGCAAGGTGTAGATCCGGACAAGTTCACGCTGATAACCTCGTACTCTTCCGAACGGGATGAATGGATGCAATCAAAGTGCATCAATGTCCACGATCCGCAATCTCCCGTCTACGAGCTTACCGATGAGTACGATGGCCGCAGAGCCGTTCCGAAGAACTTCTTTATGCTCCTGGACTCGTACCAAAACCATCCCGAGGCGAAGAGCTGGGCACCCAATGGAGAGCAGTGCGGCCCGGATACTCGCGGGCTACTGCGGAGGTCACAGATCGTTGCGAACTGGCCGCCTGTGTACATCGGAAAGGAGTCTGACAAGCACTGGGAGGAAGGCGAGGATTTGAGTCTTCTGGAGTTCCAGGCTATCCAGTATCGGCGAAAGGGAAACGCAATTGCGACCGACGAAGAACTAGAACGGATCGGCAAGGTCCCGAAACGAGAATTCATGCGAAGAGGGATCAATCAGCACACGTTGCAAAAAATCTGCAAACGTTCGCCAGTACGAGCGGTCAAACTTGAAGCGTGTTTGCGAGTACTAGACGCTATTCGCCAGGAAAATGGATTTGGTCCATGATCTCTTTGTAATTGAGATCGCCCGGTTGAATGCCAGCCCGTTGCAGTAGTTTGCGCAACAACTCCTTGTACGTCCCAACGTAAGTTGCTTCAACGTTTGTGCCACATCGAGGGCACACAACTTGAATCGCCAATTCGGACATCTTTCCTCCTATCAACGAAAGTCAGCAGGTCGGTCTGCTCGTTGGGTACCTTCCAATCCCGTTCCGCGCAATTCTTCAGTCTTCGAGAGTTGCGTTATTCAGAAGACTGCATCTAGATCGGCACGTTGGAAGCACCACAGTGTGCAGGTTGAGCTGCGTCGGCAACCGTGAGCCATTCCAACTGGTGTTCAGACAGGCACAATCTGGGTGTCATCATCAGTCTGTATCGAGCCCCTCCTAATCTCCTGGGTAATATCGAGAACTGGGACTTGCGACCGCCATGATGCCCTTTCGGCTGATCGCTAAGCGCATTGCTCGATGTATAAGCGTGAAGCGCGGAAGAGCATAATTGAATTCTGCGCTAGTTACGGTCACGACTGTACCTATGTTGTCTAATTGATCGATCCAACCCGGGAAGGGGCCGGGGAGGGCGGGGATGCCTTGTGTTGCCCAGAGTTTTTGTCTCAGACGCAAGGTCTGTTGCAGCATATACAGAATCCAGCCATCCAGGCGAGCCAA
This sequence comes from uncultured Acidobacteriota bacterium, assembly GCA_963819825.1. Lineage (GTDB taxonomy): Bacteria > Acidobacteriota > Terriglobia > Terriglobales > Acidobacteriaceae > Gp1-AA145. Next base: position 321,033 of record CAWFXO010000004.1, on the reverse strand, counting down.
CTGCTCAACATCGGTCACGACGGGATAGTAGCTCATTACTCCGCGAAAATTCAGTTCCCGAATCTTTCCAGAGATATATTGGTTCAGCTTCTCCTCAGTCAGACCGCCGTAAAGGTAAAACCGGATTTGCTGCAGCGCGGTGGCGTAGTCGAGGTCGACGCCTGCCAGCAGGCGCAGGTCATTGAAAATTCCTCGCTTCAACGGTTGCAACAGATTTTGGTACGCTAAGAAGCTGATTTTTGCCTTAATCTCTCTAATCTTCTTGTGGGATATGCTGATGTCACTCAGCGAAATGCGATAACCAAGATAATTCACATCACGTTTCGCATTAAGCTCCCCGTCTTCCCGATTCGACTCAGAAGCGAAATCCCGTAAGATTTTGTTGGATTCAGCGGCACTCCCATGCGACGGGCGCATTCATCGATCCAGTAGTACGCCCTCACGATTTTTCCGTACTCGTCACTCCAGATTAGCGTGTCATCCGCATATCTAGAAAATCCCACGCCAAGGCGCTCCAGCCCTTTATCCAATTCCCAACATGCGACATTCGCGAGGAATAGCGATACTGATGTTCCCTGTGGAATGCCGCGCTCGCGCGGCTGGGCACCGCTCGGATATTTCTTTCTCTCGCAAGCTGCAGATGTCAAGAATGCCGTGATCAGATGACGCTCTTCGGGGCTCACGATAAAGCCCTCGTTGTCCAGAATCTTCCACAAGTATCGATGGTCGATTTCGTCAAAGAAACTGCTGAAGTCGTATTCAGCAACGTAGATCCTGTCCTTTTTCGACCATTCACTAAAAATATCGTTTACCGCGTCATGCGGAGTTTTGTCTTCTCGATACGCATACGCGTATGCGCTGAGTTTCCCAACGTTCTTTTGCAGCAATGACTTGAAAACCAGATTCGACATTGCGGCATCCGGCAGTTGGAAAATATTCAGCGTTCGGCGCTTGCCATCGCCTTTTGGGACATAGTGAATTACAGCAGGACGAGGTTTGTAGCTTCGGTTCCGTATCTTTACGTCGAGAGTTGTCGCGTAGGTGCGCAGCTTTTTCGCTGCGCGAACCTTAAAGGGATTGAATTGCGGAGCTATATCCCACCAAGGTGGTCGCCTGATTACCTTGAGGAACTTGACTCCTTCACGTCGAGTTCGTCGCTCTGCATACTCCTTCAGATCAGCTAAGTACTCGAAGTGACGTTCGATGTGCTTTTCGCATTCATTCTTGATGACGTTTTTGATTAAAGCACGCACGGAATAAAATGCCTTGGACCTCCGGGCAGGGTTGGAACCGAAAAACAGGTTTCTGATGTGTGGTACTCGATTCAGACGATCTATACCACTGTGCCACCGAACTGGGTTTCCCCTGTTGGGCAACACCCCTAAGCACAGAACCATCAAACTACTGGTCGACAACGATGGACTGCACCGTCAGTCCCTTTCCCCTCACACCTCAGGGCGCTATCGGGAGGACCAAGGCATCACGAGTTTAGCAAAAGCAGCTCACGTTTCTACACAATTCTGAGCCATTGGCTCGAATGGGCTACAGAATTCACCAAAATGGCCCGGGCCAGCCCCAGGTCCCCCGCTCCCAGGTCAGCCCAGCCCAGGCCGTTCCCAGCCCCCCCGGTTCCCGCCCAGCCAACCAAGCCCCCGCAAAAAAGCACCCGCCCCAGGGGGTGTAGCATTTTCCCCTCGGCTCCATATACCCCGTCAAACTGAGGATGGGGTATCACCTATGGTAATGAGCCTTCGAGACAGTATGCGGTACGGCGTTATCAATCCGATTCTTGGTTTAATTTCCCTCGCCCAAATGACCCTACACGTCAATTAGATTGCGCCAAAGATGCGTTGTTCTTCTCGCGCACACACCGTCCGTATGCGTCGAAAGTCCGCGAGGGACCGACTACCTCGAAATGCTTCTCCTGAAGAACCTTCCAAATCTCAGGATACTCATTCTGCACATCCGCCGGGGACCGCGCGCTAAAGAAATAAGGAGAGACTGTTATCGCGAATCTTGTTCCTCGCGGGAAGCGCTCAAGCCATTCACTGAATGTATAGAGCGAGAATAGCGGCGAGCCGTTAGTTGAGATTGTGGGAGGATCAAACGCGGTACTGCCCACCCGGAGGACCTGAATCTGTTCCACGGAACGCGCCAACTCCACTTCCCAGCATGCGTAAACACATAAAGCGCGTAGGCGATCAATATGGTTGTGGGCTGTCCACCCGTGCCCGTTCAGCAGCGCACCAATGATTTCCTCCTCTAGATAGTTCGGCCGCTCTACATTCGGCAAGTCACTCATCGGCGGCGGTGGAGAATGGTGCCAGGCTTCGAGCTTCGCCCAAAGTGTATCTTCCACTTGTTTCGATCCATAAACCCCAAGTAAATCTGCCGCCTCAGCGGCCACGAACCTGTCCGCATTCCCAAGCTGCGAAACGAAAATTGACTCAAGCGTAGGAGACCAGTAAGGCTTCCAGGTTCTCAACTGTGTCGAATCAATCTGGTCGACGATGCTATAGATATCAGCATCGGTCCGGCAGTCTGCTCTGGCACTCGCCTTTTGATATCTACGGATGAGGGATTGCTCGGCTTGTGATCCTTCGACCCTGAGCAGGAATGCCCACAAGGTCGGATCACCGAGACAATCTTGGGAGGCTAGAATCTTGCGCGCCGATCCTGCCGCCGCTCTTGTCCCGAACTTCAACAGCACCCATTCCTCGGCCGAATTGTCATAACCATCGGCATAGTTTGTGAGGACGTTAATTACATCGTCGTCGACGAGATGCGAGAGCATGGCATTTGGCCGAATGACACGGCCCCAATCCCTCGCCAGCGTCCAATCACCTTGCTCCATCGCCCCGATCATCATGCGCTGCGCCCGGACCGGCGCAACTTGAGACAACCATCTCTGATGTTGCTCCTCAAACACGGAGTGGCTTTGGAAGGTTTGGAGTAAGTATGGAACCATTGCCGGAGAAGCAATCGCCTGCCATTCGTCTTCCCACAGATCAGGTGGTTTCTTCATTATCGGAAGAAGTCGCGCCGCCTCACGTATGGCTTCTTGTCGGAGCGCCGCTTTGTTTGGAAGGGGCCAATGCGCAAGGATATGTAAGACCGTCTTCAGGCAATCTCCCTGGGCCCTTTCGTCTTTCATCGGTATCGACAAAAGTAATTGGGCGGTGTACTCAGTCATATTTTGGAGAAAAGACGCATACCTCACCTTCGAATCAGATACCCATTGCTCAGTCCACTGATTCTGGATTCGGCTACCGAAGAGCCCTGGGTGCTGCAAGCGCGTTTTGCTGAATGCTAATAACTCAACAAAATCGGCCGTGATGGATTCTCCCGGGTTACGCAAACGCTCCTCCATCTGTAAGACGACATCTTTTTGACTAGAAGAGTTCATCAACGCACTCTGGTGAAACCACCCTCCACTTTCGTAAAGCCGCACGAGCGATGGAATCATAGCTTCGGCTTGCGAATGAATAATTGCCATGGGAAAAGGAACTGTCTCGGAGTTCCTCATTGCGGGATCGGTTTGACGAACACGGGTCGTGAAAGCAGCCAATTCAGCCGCAGCGCGTTGAGCGGCCTCAGCAGTCTCAGGCAAGACCTCGATGTCAATGGAATCGGTTTCCAAAGTTATGAACGAGTCGCCCTCCGCCTCCTCCCAATTCTCGGCGCTATCGATCTTCTTTGACTGTGCTCGATACGTAACCGAGATCGTGTACTTCCCCGGCCTATCGAACTGCACCCAGTCAGTGAGAGTGAAGCCAATCTGGGGCGGAGGCGGAGGTGGAGGCGGGGTGACTATGTGTCCATCTACAAAACGGATCGCGGTCGCGGTTCCTCCTGAGACAGCACAAGACGGTTGTGGAGAATCTTCGCCGCTCGCGTGCTGCGGGATGCCGGAGTAGTACCAGTCAGCCCACGGATCGTGCCAGCCAGTATCGGGTTTAACTTTGAACTTGAACGACGTGCAGTTGCTTCGGGAGAGTCCGCCCGTTTCTAATCGCGAGTCTCTGAGCAGAATGAGACTTGCTTCTATCGCCTGACCGATGTGTACGACCCCGCCCTCCGCCTTGATGACGAGTTGTGCCTTCTCATCCGCAGTTGCGGGCAACTCATCGTCGCCGCACGCTCCCGCCATGCCTGCAAAAACACCCATCATTGCCGCGCAGGCCACAAGGCGACGGAGAAACGCTCTCATGCTGAAGATTATTGTTCACGGCGTGGTAGCCGTCGAGGTTACCGAAGGAATCCTGTCTGCGAATTCATGAACAGAGGAGGGCTGAGACTGCTCTATGCTCGCGGCAGCGTAAGAATGTGGTAAACCGGAAGGCACAACAGGAGAGCGGCGATCACGAGCAGTCCTGATCGGATTCCACGAGTCTTGAAACGCTGGCTGATTGCCATCAGCAGCAGCACGGTCGCCAGGGTCACCGTTGCGCGCACGTATTGGTCGGAGAGTTGCCGGTCTCGGGTGCCCTGGTCGAATACTTCGTTGGCTTGGTCATTCAACCTGGCCGCCTCTTGCATCTTGGAGTTCCGGTATTCCCCCATCAATTGAGGACCTGGCGGAGCATTGGGGTTGTTGACTGGGTCAGTCTTCTTCCAAGCTTCAAAGGCGGGGAGAAATTCGGGAAGGAAGCGCCGTTCAAAAAGGTGGGCGAGCTTCTTGTCGCCGCCAGCTTCCGCCTTGAGCCACTCAACCACGATGGAAGCGTTATACAGACGCTCCTGATTGGCGAGTGTGGCCGCTCCCTCGGCTTCAACCCGCAGTTTGTTTGCCTGGCCGTACTGTTCTGTCTGATGTCCGGTCCAAAGCGCTGCCTGATAGCCGCTCCAAGCCGTGCTGATAGCGACTACGGCGAGGACTAAGGCTTCCGTGATCTCCAATATTTCGTGTCCCGAAAACTGCGACGGTTCTTTTTGCTCGCTGAGGTGATGGGCGACTTCGACATTAGAGTTTCCGCCTTCGGCCATTGAGAAGACCCTCGGAGATAGCGCTCAGGCCAATCAAATCAAGGTTCTCGCTCCACCGCGTACTGGCAACAGTGTCAGTCGCGTACTTAGGCTGCGCAGAAGCCCAGCACAACCAAGCACAACCAGGACAAAAGGGTAGCGTGACAGAACGGGTCAACGATTCTTGTGGAGAACAAGGCGCTCCAAGGCGCCGGGACACTGCCAACTGAGGTTGAGATTCTGTCAGTTCTGACAGTCCCGCTCGAGAGCGGTTTCAGGGAGACTCTGCAGTAAATACCGGGGTGTAACTACTGACCCGTAATCATGGACGTTTCGTGCAGGCTCACCGACACCATCAAGAAGGAGTGGATTCCCATGCAAAACTCGACGAAGAAGAAACCACCGACATTCGCTCAGACCAAGGTAGAAGACAGCCTCGAACAGCAGATTCGCGCTCGCGCCTACGAACTGTATGAGGCAGGCGGTCGTGAGGAAGGCCACGATCTGGATCATTGGCTCGAAGCGGAAGCCGAGATCACGGGCACCGCGGCAGCGACCGCGGCAGCATAATCTTCGATGCTGTGCGCTTATTGTGGCCGGCAACAAATTAGAGCCCGCATTTGTTCGCGAACTTATCAGGCAGGAGGTCGTTATGCAGCATCGTGTTTCTCTGCCCGTGAGCCTACTTGTTCTGTTCCTAATCACTATCGGTTGCGGGACTCCCTCCCACAATCCCAATGCTGGCAACGGCCCATTAGTAGGCTCTTCCTTTTCGCCACCTTCCATCACAACGTTATCGCCGACCAGTGCGCCAGTTAACAGCGTGCCTTTTACCATGGACGTCAACGGCGCTAATTTCGGCCCGGATGCGATCGTTTTCTGGAACGGACAGCCTTTGTTTACGAGGTTCGTGAATTCCCAACACCTCTTCGCCGACCTCGCGAGCGCCAACCTCATGCTTCCGGGTATGATTCAGGTTTACGTGCGCACCGCCGGCCTAAACTCCAACACCGTAGAGTTCGGTCTGCAGTAGGTCGAGGTCATTGGTAACGGGCCGGCTCACCCTTTGCGCCTTTCAAGGGGCGGGTACCATGGACGCCCGCAGCGAATGTTCATCCCTCGCATCCAATCTTCTAAGTTGTCCATCCCAAGGAGTACAAGCGATATCTCGTGGTCTTCAACTTGTACCGCAAGGACTGTATCCGTCTTGTCTTCCCAAGCGGGCCCGTGTTAAGGACAAGTCAGGCTTGCTAGAAGGCAATTACGCGGATGGAAGAAGGCCGGCGCTGTTCCACAGCCTGGGAGAGGTGGAATCCAAAACCGCCTCGGTGCGTGCGGTGATAGGACGATGGCTCGAGACTCTGGATAGGAAGTAGCTGGTCCGTGGGACCCCCTTCCGGGCGGCTCCCTCCATGCGATCAAATTGCCCGGTTACTGCCTGTCGTAAATTTCTTGACGCTTCTGTGGGCCGTCTGCGCTGGCCCGCACAAAGTCGCGGATGGTGGCCTTGCCATCGGCGGAAAGCGTTAGGCGGGATTCATAAAGCGGGCTGCCGTCGGCGCCGTTGACCACACTGACCAGCGTCGTCCCGTCCCAATGAGTGGCGACCTGGTTTCCGTGGGAATCGGGGCCGGGCTTGCCGTCGGTGGTAATCGTCTCGGTTTCTTCGAAGTCCTGTCCGTCGGCCGTACCCTTGGCGGTGTATTTGAAATTCGGGTCCTTGTGCTCGATCTGCACCGTGAGCTTGGTGATGGGAGCGCCCCCCATGTCGGATTTGGCGATGTTGAGTTCCCAGGTGCCCGTGAAGTTGGGCTTGGCCTGAGCGGAAAGGAACACGGGGTTGAGGGTCAGCGTCAAGAAAAGAGAGAGCTTGGTAACTGCGTTCATGGTGGTTTGATACGCGAGCGCGATTGGGTTGGTTCCGTACAATCTTGCGGTTTCGGCGGGCGAAGCATCGTTCTTGTGAAAATCCCAGCCCGTGCATCCGGCCGTCCGTCCTGATAAGGTATTGCGCGGAGGACTTGCGCGATGCGAACTGGGGTGAAATTGGTGTGCGGCTTGGCGATCATAGGTTTGATAAGTATGGGACTGGTGCTTGGGCTTTCGGCCTCCGCTCAGGCTGAATCTCTCACGGCGAAGACTGAACAAGGCAAAGTGCGCGGCAAGACCATCAACGACGGCAAGGTGAAAGCATTCCTGGGACTGCCGTATGCGGCGCCTCCCGTGGGCGATCTGCGCTGGAAAGCGCCTGCGCCCGCAGCCAAGTGGACGGGCGAACGCGACGCCACCAAGTACGGCGCGCACTGCGCCCAGAACCACGTTTTTGACGACATGGTCTTCTTGGACGGCGTGGACAGCGAAGATTGCCTGTTCCTGAACGTGTACGCGCCCGCCGATGCAACCGCGAAGAGCAAGCTCCCCGTGATGTTCTGGATCCATGGCGGCGGATTCTCCGGCGGCGCCAGCTCCGAGCCTCGGCACAACGGAGACTTTCTGCCCCTCAAAGGCGTGGTGCTGGTCACCATCAACTACCGCTTGGGAGTCTTTGGATTCTTAGCTACCGCTGAAATGGCCAAAGAGGCCAACGGCGCGGCCGGCAACTACGGCCTGCTCGACATGGTAGCGGCATTGCGGTGGGTAAAGGCCAACATCGCTGAATTCGGCGGCGATCCCGGCAACGTAACCATTTTCGGCGAGAGCGCCGGTTCGGCTGCGGTGAGCACGTTGATGGTCTCGCCGATGGCGAAGCGACTCTTTCATCGTGCGATCGGTGAGAGCGGCGGCGCACTGGGCGAAGGGCTGCTCGGCTATCAGCCGTTGGAAGCGCGCGAGAAAGTCGGACGGCGACTGGGTAGCATCGCTCAAGGTCACTTCGCTGAAGGATCTGCGGGCGATGTCGGAGGCGGACATTCTGGCTGCTTCCAAGAGCCGAGGCATGGTCGGCTTTGGGCCGGACATTGACGGCAAGCTGCTGGTCGAACCCGTCGGCGATACCTACGCCGCCGGAAAGCAATCGCATGTGCCGCTGCTGGCGGGATGGAACCGCGACGAAGGCAGCTTTATGGCCGCGGGCGGCATGACCGTAGATAAGTTCAAGGGTATGGCCGCGGGCATGTTCAAGGATCGGGCAGACGAATTTCTCAAGCTGTATCCGCCCGGAAACACCGATGCCCAAGCTCTCCGTGCAGCAATCGACTTCGGCAGCGACAACTTCATCGCTTTTAGCACCTGGAAGTGGCTGGAAGCGGACCGCAAGACGGGCGACCCTTCGGTCTATCGCTATCACTTCGAGCTGCCGTCACCGCCCAGTAAGTTCCATCCGGGTTCGTTTGCGTTCCACTCCGATGACATCGAGTACGTCTTCGGTACTCTGGACACGCGGCCGGGATCAGATTGGCGTCCCGAAGACCGCAAGTTGAGCGACCAGATAATGAGCTACTGGACCAATTTCGCCAAGACCGGCGATCCCAACGGTCCCGGCCTGCCCGCGTGGCCCAAGTACGGCGACGGCGATTCCTTGATCCATCTGGACAGCGCAATCACCGCTGGGCCGGACACGCTGCGTCCGCGCTATGAGTTCCTGCTGAACGGAATACCGCCGATGCGATTCTAGGGCGGGGTAAGGAGCGCCGGGTCAGTGGGACCGCTAGTCCGCGTCCGGGGCGTGCCCGCCGGGGAGAAGTCGATTAAAGCTACAAGGATAATCTGGAGATCAAAATGGCCAATGCTGACCTTCGTCACTGTATTGCATCGCGATTCACGCTTTTGGCGCGGAGAGCATCGCTTGTCATGCTTCCGCTGCTGGTTGGCTTCGCGCTCATCGCCTTAGCACCGGCTGCACCTGTCCTAGCTGCCGACAAGGTCGAATTACTAGTTGATCCCGCCAAGAGCGGGGCGAAGATTGACCGCAACATTTTCGGACAGTTCGCTGAGCATCTTGGCCATGGCATTTACGAAGGCATCTGGGTTGGCCCAGATTCCACGATCCCGAACACCCGGGGGATTCGCAATGATGTGGTTACGGCGCTGAAGGCGATCAAGGTGCCAAATGTCCGCTGGCCCGGCGGATGCTTCGCCGACGAATACCACTGGCGCAACGGGATCGGTCCCGCGGATAAGCGCAACGTAACGCTGAATCCGAACTGGGGCGGCGTTATTGAGCCAAACAGCTTTGGCACGCACGAATTCATGGATTTCATCGACCAGATTGGGGCCGATGCTTACGTTTCGGTCAATCTCGGCTCCGGCACTCCGCGCGAAGCCGCCGATTGGTTTGAGTACATGACGACCGCGCAGCCGACTACGCTGGCCAAGGAACGCGCAGCGAATGGGCATCCTGCGCCCTACAAGGTTGCGAGGCTCGGAATCGGCAATGAAAGTTGGGACTGCGGCGGCAACATGACGCCCGACTACTATCTGAGCCAGATGAAGATATACAGCCGATTCGTGCGCAACTTCAATCCGGCACAGCAGGACAAAGATCAAATGCTGAAGATCGCAGTCGGGCCCGGGCGGCGATGGAACCGCGGTGGACCGAATGGACAGAAGCCATCATGAAGGCCTACCAGCAACACACGTGGAGCTGGGACATCGATGGCCTTTCGATGCATTCCTACACGGTGGTGAAGTGGCCGCCGTCGTACGCTTCGACCGGCTTTGGGGAGACGGAGTATGCGCAGATTCTCAAGTCCACGTTAGAAATGGATGGTCTGATCGCAACGCACTCAGCGATCATGGACAAGTACGACCCGCAAAAGAAGGTTGCGCTGATCGTCGATGAGTGGGGTGGCTGGTATGCGCCGTTGCCCGGCAGCAATCCCGGGTTTTCTGGTCCAGCAAAACAGCCTGCGGGATGCAATTCTTGCGGCGTTGAACCTGAACATCTTCGCTCGCCACGGAGACCGTGTGCGCGGCGCCAACATTGCCCAGATGATCAACGTGCTGCAGGCCATGATCCTGACCGACAAAGAGAAGATGGTCCTGACCCCGACTTATTACGTTTTCAAAATGTACGTGCCGTTTCAGGACTCTACTTTTGTTCCAGTCACGTTCGACGCCGGCACCTACACTCACGGGGAAATCACGTTGCCGCGAGTGGATGCGATTGCAGCCAAGGATAAAGATGGAAAGTTGTGGCTGGAACTGACCAACCTGGATCCGAATCAACCTGTCGAGATCGAAGCCAGCCTCGCGGGCATCACGCCCAAGTCTGCCGCGGGACAAACGCTGACTGCACCCAAGGTGGACAGCGTCAACACCTTCGACACGCCGAAGACGGTGGTTCCGAAAGCGATTGCAGCGAAGGTCCAAGGCGGCAAGGTCTCACTAACGTTGGATCCCAAGTCGGTAACCGTGATCTCGATTGAGCAGTGACGCGGCGAAGGCCGGATCGGCGCTGTCGCCAGTGAACATTTGCTCGTTTGCGGTACAGTAGTTCGCTGGCGCTTGCGGTTCCATGTCCGAAAGGAGCAGTTGTGAAGACAATCAGCCGCCGTACATTCGTGGCCACCGCTGCTGCTGTTGGCGCAGGTGCCGTCCTTGGCGCGCCAGCGCTGGCGTTGGATAGTCCCGGCTCCAGTTGCGAATTCCACTGCCGGGTTGAAGCCTGGCGGCCGCGACGCGGTTGCGCCGCAGGCGATTCCCTTTCCCATGAAGGATGTGCGGCTCCAACCGGGAGTCTTTGCTTCGGCGGCCGAGGCGATCGAAAGTATCTAAAAGACGCTTCCCCCCGACCGGCTGCTGCACACCTTCCGCCTGGAGGCCGGGCTTCCTTCTTCCGCCGAGCCATTGGGCGATTGGGAAAAACCCGACTGCGAACTGCGCGGCCACTTCGCCGGCGGACATTACCTTTCGGCTTGCGCGCTGGCTTTCGCCAGTTCGGGAGACGAAGAACTCAAGCGCAACGGCGACCTTATGGTTGCTGAACTGGCCAAGTGCCAGGCGCAACACAAGAATGGCTACCTCAGCGCGTTCCCGCAGGAATTGTTCGACCGCCTGCGCGACGGCGTGAACGTGTGGGCCCCGTTCTACACCATCCACAAAGTCATGGCCGGGCATCTCGACATGTACACGCTGGCCGGCAACGAGCAGGCTCTGGATACCGTCGAGAAGATGGCGGGATGGGTGCGGAGTTGGTCCGATCCGCTGAGCGAACCGCAGATGCAGCGCGTGCTGCTGGTGGAGTACGGCGGCATGGGCGAAGTGCTCGCCAACCTCTACGGCGTGACTGGGAAGCGCGAGTATCTGGACCTGGCAAGACGCTTTGATAAGAAATGGTTTTTTGATCCGCTCGCCGCGCACCGCGACGAACTCAAAGGCCTGCACGTGAACACACACGTTCCGCAGGTGATCGCCGCCGCCCGGTCTGTACGAACTCACCGGGGACCGGCGCTACTGGAACATTGCCGACTACTTCTGGAATGAAGTCACCAGCGAACGCTCGTTTTGTACAGGCGGAACCAGCAATTTCGAGCTTTGGAGATCGGATCCGGGCGTGCTCTCGACCCAGCTCAGCTCGGATACCGCTGAAGATTGCTGCGTCTACAACATGCTGAAGCTGACGCGCCACTTGTTCGCATGGTCGCCGCAAGCGAGCTACATGGACTACTACGAACGCGTGCTGTTCAACCACCGCATGGGAACCATTGATCCTGAAACCGGCACAACCGTCTATTATCTGCCGCTGGGAAACGGATACTCCAAGATCTACGCCAAGCCGTTCGACTCCTTCTGGTGCTGCAACGGAACCGGCGCGGAGGAGTTTGCCAAGCTGACGGATACGATCTATTTCCACGATGACAACTCGGTATTCGTGAATTTGTACATCGCTTCGAATGTGGACTGGCCCGAAAAGGGTCTTCGCCTTACTCAACAAACATCGTTTCCCGAGGAGCAAGGCACCACTCTCATGATATCGGCGGCGAAACCGGTTGACGTTGATCTAAATTGCGCATTCCGTACTGGGCGAAACAACGGCAGCGTCAAGGTGAATGGACGCGCGCTTCCGGCCTTTGCCGATTCCGGCAGCTATCTTGTTCTGCGCGGGCCTTGGAAGAACGGAGATCGAATTGAACTGAGTCTCCCGATGCACTTGCATGCAGCGCCCATGCCCGACAAGGAGAGCCTTCAGGCGGCGATGTACGGCCCCTGGTATTGGCAGCGCGATTCGAAGACGAGCCTCGGGAGAAGTGGTACCGTCACTTTGCGGCTGAAGAAAAGCAAGAACCGGCGCCTACTCTGCAATTTAAGGGCAAGACTCAATGATCCGGCGAGTTGGCTCGAACCGGCAGGAGGCAAGCTCAGGTTCCGCGGAGTTTCGCAGAATCAAGCTGTGACTTTTGTCCCTTTGTCGAGCATTGTGCATGAACGGTACTCCGTGTATCACGAGATTCACACGGAAAATACCTGAAGTTGGACTTAGTCGTTACGGCAACGGAACATTCTCATTGGGAGAAGAAATGAAGACCCTGAACGCGCGAGTCCTGATTTCGTTTTTCGCCCTGCTAACCGTCAGCGGCTTGTACGCACAAGACGCCGCGCAGCCTGCCTATTTGAACACCGCCTTGCCGCCGGAGCAGCGGGCGGCGGACCTGGTCCACCGCATGACCATCGAAGAGAAGGTCACGCAACTGGTGAATCAGGCGCGCGCGATTCCCCGGCTGAATGTGCCGGCCTACGACTGGTGGAGCGAGGCGCTGCACGGTGTCGCGACCAACGGGACGACCGAGTTTCCCGAGCCGATCGGCCTGGCCGCAACCTTTGACACCGATGCGATCCACCGCATGGCAATCGCGATCGGCACCGAAGGGCGCATCAAGCACGTCCAGGACGTGCGCGCCGGGCACAGCAATATTTTCGAGGGCCTGGATTTCTGGGCGCCGAACATCAACATCTTTCGCGATCCCCGCTGGGGACGCGGACAGGAAACCTACGGCGAAGATCCATTTCTGACGGCGCGCATGGGCGTGGCGTTTGTCACCGGCATGCAGGGCGACGACCCGAAATACTATCGGGTCATTTCCACTCCCAAACATTTCGCCGTGCACAGCGGCCCCGAGCCGACCCGGCACACGGCGGACGTGAAAGGTCAGCAAGCACGACGAACTCGACACCTATCTGCCGGCGTTCCGTGCGACGGTGACCGAGGCCAAGGCCGGTTCGGTCATGTGCGCCTATAACAGCATCAACGGGCAGCCGGCATGCGTAAACGAATTTCTGCTTCAGGACCAGCTGCGGGGCAAGTGGAATTTCCAGGGCTACGTGGTTTCGGACTGCGGCGCGGTCATCAATATTTTCGTCGATCACCACTTCACCAAGACCCAGGCGGAGGCTTCGGCGCTGTCGCTGCAGCGAGGCATGGACAACGAGTGCGTCGATTTCTTTGCCAAGGTAAATGACGACCACGACTACAAGCCGTACCTCGATGCCTACAAGCAAGGCATTCTGAAAGAGAGCGAAATCGATACAACGTTGGTCCGGCTGTTCACGGCACGGATGAAGCTGGGCATGTTTGATCCGCCGGAAATGGTCCCCTATTCGAAGATTGACGAAAAAGAACTGGACAGCGCGGAGCATCGCGCGATGGCCCGTGCCATTGCGAACGAAGCCATGGTGCTGCTGAAGAACGATGGCACGCTGCCGCTGAAGACGCGGCATCAAAATCGCAGTCGTCGGGCCGCTGGCGGACCAGACGAAATATCTGCTGGGCAACTACAACGGAATTCCGACGCACACGGTTTCCGTGCTGGAAGGGCTCAAAGCGGAGTTTCCCGATGCGCAGATCACGTTTGTGCCGGGAACGCAGTTTCTGCGGAACGACGGAGAGTTGGTTCCGGCATCAGTCCTGACCACGCCCGATGGGCAGCCGGGGCTCAAGGTGGAGTTTTCCACCGGAGAAGTATTCAGCGGCGTGAAAGCCGACCTTGTTGGCGACGCGTCAGGTGGCCGCGCTGGATTTGAAGCAGGAAGATATTCCCCAGGAAGCTTCCGGCAAATCTCCGCTGTTGATTGAGTGGAACGGTTTTCTGACGCCCGACGGAAACCGGCGACTTCAACCTCGGAGTGCGCGTCGAAGGTACGTTTGCGATGCTCACGGTTGACGGCAAACCGGTGGCGCAGGAATTCGTTCTGCGGCCAGCCGGGGATGCACGCGAAAGTCGGACGCGTTCACCTTGAGCAGGGAAAGAAGGTGGCGATCAAAGTTAACTACGCGCAATCGACGCCCGGGCCAACCCAAGCACAGTTGATTTGGTCGAAGTATGACCCGAAGCCGAGCCCCGAAGCGATTGCCGCAGCCAAGAATGCTGATGTAGTGATCGCGGTGCTGGGCATTACCAGCGAACTCGAAGGCGAAGAGATGCCGGTGAGCGAAGAAGGCTTTAAGGGCGGCGATCGCACCAGCCTCGATCTTCCGAAGCCGGAACAGGAGTTGCTGGAAGCGGTGGCGGCGACGGGAAAGCCGGTCGTGCTGGTGCTCTCGAACGGCAGCGCCCTCGCCGTGAACTGGGCCAAGGAACATGCGAATGCAATTCTCGATTCCTGGTATCCGGGCGAGGAGGGAGGAGCGGCCATCGCGGAAACTTTGTCGGGCAAAAATAATCCCGCTGGACGACTCCCGGTAACGTTCTACACCGGCGTCGATCAACTGCCCCCGTTTGAAGATTACGCAATGAAAGGTCGCACCTATCGCTATTTCGAAGGCAAGCCACTGTATCCGTTTGGATATGGCCTCAGCTACACGACTTTCTCCTACAGCAACTTGACGCTTCCGAAGACAGGCGATCGAAGCCGGTGATCCGCTGACCGCAGAAGTGACCGTCACCAATACCGGCAAGCTCGAAGGCGATGAGGTGGCGCAACTTTACCTCAGCTTCCCGAAGGTGGCAGGAGCGCCGCTGCGTGCCTTGCGCGGATTCAAGCGCGTGCACTTGAAGCCGGGTGAATCGCAGACGGTGAGTCTTCGAGCTGAAAGACCGCGATTTGAGCATGGTGAGTGAAGCCGGCGAACCGATCATTGCCAAAGGAAAGTATTCAGTGTCGATTGGCGGAGGCCAGCCGAATACGGGAGCGCGCAACGGTCGCGGGTACGTTTCAAGTGAAAGGAACCAAGACGCTGCCGGAGTAGCAGACGGACACACGATGGACACAGGGACGCGGATGATGAATACGAAACTCTTGTGTGTGATGACATTGGCGGTAACGGTGGCCTATGGACCTCGGGCCACCGCGCAAGTTCAAACGCAAGTGCCGGCGGCGGTTCCCGGCGCTAAGCCGGTCACGGTCGAGCGCATTAAGATCCATGGCGCCTCGCTGGAGGGCAACCTGGAAGGCGATGCGGTTGACCGCGACGTCTTGGTGTTCCTGCCGCCCAGCTACCAGAAAGATAAGCATCGCCACTATCCGGTTGTGTATGCGCTACACGGATATTCCATCGGCGCGGAGCAATGGACCCACGAAATCCACGTTCCACAGACAATCGAAGGCGCATTCGCTCAGGGCGCGAAAGAGATGATCGTGGTCCTGCCCGACTCGAAGACGTTGCACAACGGCTCCATGTATTCGAGTTCGGTAACAACCGGAGACTTTGAGCAGTTCATCGCACAGGACCTGGTCGCGTACATCGATGCGCATTACCGCACCCTTCCCAATCGCGCCAGCCGCGGGCTGGTGGGTCACTCCATGGGAGGATACGGCGCGACTCGTATCGGGATGAAGCACGCCGACGTATTCGGCAGCTTGTACATCATGAGCCCGTGTTGTTTGTCGGTCCGGCCGCCGGGCCCCCTGAACCCGGATCTTGAGAAGGCCCTTGCGGCAGTGAAGACCCCGGAGGATTCGGCGAAGCTGGGTTTCTTCCCGCGCGCGATGCTCGCCAGCGCAGCCGCATGGTCACCTGACCCAAAGAACCCGCCGCTCTATCTCGATTTGCCGACCAAAGACGGCGAGCCGCAGCTTGAAGTCATGGCCAAATGGGCCGCCAACGCGCCGCTGGCTTTCATCGATCAATATATTGACAATCTGCGCAAATACCGCGCCATCTCGATTGATGTTGGGGACCAGGACGGACTAAGAGTGGATACCGCCAAGTTGCACGATGTTCTGGACAAGTACGGAATCAAGAATGGTTTTGAGGTGTATCAAGGCACTCATACCAGTGCTGTGGCTGACCGGTTCCAAAATCACGTGCTGCCCTTTTTCAGCCAGAACCTCTGCTTTGAGAAAGGTGGCTGCCGCTAGCTGTAACCCACCTTTTACTTGACGTAGTATCCAGAGCGGCAATGAACTCGCAACCGATTGGCCACCAACACTTGAAGGTGATGAAAGGTTCTAAGGCTTGGATTCGAGAGCTTATAGGCAAGCGCGTATTGGCTGCGCAGTTCACGCCGAATCTTTCCGAAAGCATTGGCGACGTCGTGCCCGCGATCGTCGAGATAAGCGCCGCCGGTAGCTTCCGCAAGGCGCTTTAGAATCGCGTCACCCTGCTTCGACTCGTCAGTGACATCTTCGTCATTCACGTTCACCGAGTAAATGGCAGCGTCGGCTTCGAGGGCCTCGCTAATGGTCGCGTCCATCGTCTTTCTGCTGCGGTTTTCCTCGCCGTCGCTCACCAGAATCATGATGCGGCGTGCCGGGCCCTGGTCCAGGGCCAGCCATTGGCTTGCCACTGAGACGGCGTCGTACAGCGCAGTGTTGCCTCCGGGTGTGAGGCGCTTTACCCGCTTCGCGGTCTGATTCCAGTTGTTGGTGACCGGGCTTGTCAATTGGACGTTCTGGTTAAATGCAAACAGCATGACCGAGTCCGTTGGCCGCGCCACCGCCTTCAGAAACGACCGAATCGCGTCCTTCTCGGCATCGAACTGGTAGGCCACGGAGGAGCTGATGTCGAGAACGAGGGCGATCTTGATGGGGAGATCGGTCGCACGTTCAAAGAAGGTCAGCTTGGTCTGCTCCTCGCCGTTATCGAGAATGGTGACATCGGACGGCTGCAAGCTGTTCACGAATTTTCCCCTGTGATCGGTGACACTGAATATCAGGTTGACTTCGCGAACATGCACAGCGATGGTCTCGGCGGGTGGGTCGGCCGCGGGAAACAGGCCAAAACCTGGACCGACGATCCCTCGCGGATGTGACTGGGACAGAAGGGGGCAGAGAAATATCAGGAATAAAACCCCGACCCCGAATACGTGGAATCTCATAGAAGCTGGCTCAGCATTCCCTTGCACTAACGTCAACCTGGGTTTCTGCTGTCCGCACCAAACCCGGAAGTGTGCCCTCCAGAGCCGAAGGCAACCGCAGCCAGTAGGCTCGGGTCTGCACCTTCTGGCACGTGTTCTTGTCCGACTTTTAATGCTAGGTGGGGGCAGATGAATCGCCAACTGGAAGAAGTAGCAGACGCTCATCGACACAAATCAAAATGATTTTGGTGGGGCTGATTTCGGTTCGAAGGCTACCGCCGGCGTTCGCCTGGGTTGCGAGTTGAAACACCCAGCTACGATGCTTCCTATCCCATCGTCTCGCAACAAACGTAGAAGTCGTAAGATAGGGTTTCGCACCCTATGGACGACCCTGCCCTAGCCCAGAACGAAGCCCCGCGTCCAGCATGATGAAGCCGAGGCCGGCCATCGCTCGCTCGAAGGCATGCACGGCACCGTCGCGGTGCCGCATCATCAGGCGGGGTTCTGGCAGCAGTGGCGCGCGTTCATTGGCCCGGCGATTCTGGTCAGCGTCGGATACATGGACCCCGGCAACTGGGGCACCGACCTGGCGGGCGGCGCGCAGTTCAAGTACGGGCTGCTCTGGGTGGTCGCGCTGGCCAGCCTGATGGCGATTTTCATGCAGGTCATCTCCGCGCGCCTGGGCGTCGTGACCGGAAAAGACCTGGCGCAGTGCTGCCGCGACTGGTATCCGCCGTGGACGCGCTGGCCGAACTGGCTGTTCTGCGAGTTCGCGATCGGCGCGTGCGACCTGGCCGAAGTGCTGGGCAGCGCAGTCGCGCTCAACCTGATGTTCCACATCCCGCTGCTGTGGGCGGTGATCATCACCGGGCTGGACGTGTTGCTGCTGCTGGCGTTGCAGCGGTTCGGCATGCGGACGATCGAAGCCATCGTGCTGCTGCTGATCGCGACCATCGGCGTCTGTTATTTCCTCGAACTCTTCGTGCTGCCGCAGACCCACCCGAATTTTATGGAGATGGGGCGCGCGCTGGTGAGTCCGAATTTTCGCCAGAGCGGGATGATCTACGTCGCCATCGGCATCATCGGGGCGACCGTGATGCCGCACAATCTTTATCTGCACTCGGCGCTGGTGCAGAGCCGGCAAGCTGCAGAAGGACGAGCGCTCCATCCGCAGCGCGATTCGGTTCAACACCATCGATTCCGTCACCGCGCTGGCGGTGGCTTTCTTCGTGAACGCGGCGATTCTGGTGTCTGGCGGCGATGGTTTTCTACGGCAAGACCAGCGTAATCACGGCGGGCGGCCATCTCATCACCTTCAGCCCCGACAGTGACTGGATTCGCATCGCATACCTCACGCTGGCGCCGCTGCTGGGGACGGCCGCTGCCAGCACGCTGTTTGCAGTGGCGCTGCTGGCGAGCGGACAAAGCAGCACCATCACCGGAACGCTCGCCGGGCAAGTGGTGATGGAAGGCTTCATGCACTGGCGCATCAAGCCCTGGCTGCGGCGGCTGATCACGCGCACGCTGGCGATTATCCCGGCGGTGCTGATCATCGGGATTCGCGGCGACAGCAGCGTGACTGATCTGCTGACGCTCAGCCAGGTAGTGCTGGCGCTGCAACTTCCGTTCGCGATGTTTCCGCTGCTGCACTTCACCAGCTCGAGTGCAAAGATGGGCGCTTGGAAGAGCGGAATGTTCTTGATGACTGCTGGCTGGTCGAGCGCGATTTTGATCACCGCGCTGGACATTTGGGGGCTACCGGATTCGATCCGCTCCGCGTGGCACGTGATCGTCGGAAGTTGAGGCGGGTTAAGAAAGCTAGAAGCTAGCGAGCTAGAAGCGGATGTACAAGACCATTCTCGTGACCGTGGACGGCACCGTCACCGACCGGGCGATTATTGAGCACGTAAAGCAACTGGCGAAACTGGCGCAGAGCCGCGTAGTCGTGCTCCACGTGGCCGACGGATGGGCGGCGCGGACCTATGGCCCGGACGCTGTCAGCCGGGAGATTTCCGAAGACACGGCGTACCTGAAAGACGTTCAGCAGGAATTTCAATCAGCGGGGATTTCGGCTGTTTCTGAAATGGCCTACGGCGAGCCCGCCAACGAAATCATCAAGTGGGTGCGGCAAAAGGGATGCGACCTGGTCGCCATGAGCACTCACGGCCACCGCTTTATTGCCGATTTCTTTCTGGGGACGACGGCCACGCGGGTGCAGCACAATATCAGCGTGCCGGTGCTGCTGCTGCGGGCGAAGTGAATCAGCTCTTGGCTCTAAGCTCTTAGCTCTTGGCTCTTGGCACGTAGCTCAACTGGCGATTTCAAGAGCCAAGAGCCAAGAACCAAGAGCCAAGAGCTGGCTTCCCCCAACTTCGCCGCAAACGGCTAAACTAGTCTCATAGAAACTGATCAGGAAGGCCTCCGATATGAACAGCTTTCATTCCAGATCTACCCTCAAGGTTGGCGGCAAGGACTACGAAATCTACCGGCTGGACGCGCTCGACAAAGCCGGCATCTCCACCACGCACCTGCCGTTTTCGCTTCGCATTCTGCTGGAGAACCTGCTGCGCACCGAAGACGGCCGCAATGTGAAGGCCGAGGATATTCGCGCGCTGGCGGCGTGGAATGGCAAGACGAAATCGGAGAAGGAAATTGCGTTCACGCCCAGCCGCGTGCTGATGCAGGATTTCACCGGCGTCCCTGCGGTAGTGGATTTGGCCGCCATGCGCGATGCCATGACGAAGTTGGGCGGCGATCCGGCGCTGATTAATCCTCTGCAACCAGCGGAACTGGTGATTGACCACTCCGTGCAAGTGGACGAATTCGGCAAGCCGCAAGCGTTCGCCATGAACGCCGAATTGGAATTCGTGCGCAATAAGGAACGCTACGCATTTCTGCGCTGGGGGCAGACTGCGTTTCGGAATCTGGCCATCGTTCCGCCGGATACGGGCATCGTGCATCAGGTGAATCTGGAATTTCTGGCGCGCGTGGTGTTCGTGAAGGAAGCCGATGGCAAGCGCGTCGCCTATCCCGACACCCTGGTCGGCACCGATTCGCACACAACGATGATTAACGGTCTCGGCGTGCTGGGATGGGGCGTGGGCGGAATCGAGGCCGAGGCCGCGATGCTGGGACAGGCAGTTTCCATGCTGATTCCGCAAGTCGTCGGCGTGAAGCTGACTGGGCGCCTGCGCGAAGGCGCGACCGCGACTGACCTGGTGCTGACCATCACCGAAATGTTGCGCAAGCATGGAGTGGTCGGGAAAGTTCGTGGAGTATTTTGGGCCCGGCCTGCAGGATTTGCCGCTGGCCGACCGCGCGACCATCGGCAACATGTCTCCGGAGTACGGCGCGACCTGCGGAATTTTTCCGATTGATCGCGAGACGCTGACGTATCTGCGGCTCACGGGACGCTCCGACGAGCAGATTGCTTTGGTCGAAGCCTATGCGCGCGAACAGGGAATGTTCCACGACGCGAATACGCCGGAAGCAAATTATTCGGAACTGCTGGCCCTCGATCTTTCTACCGTCGAGCCAAGTCTGGCGGGGCCGAAGCGTCCGCAGGACCGAGTGGCGCTTTCGGATGCGCGGAGCCTCGTTCGAGAAGGCGCTGCCTTCTCTGATCAAGCCGGGCAAGGGCGAGGCGGCGGCTTCGGGCAACGGACATCTGAGTCACGGCAGCGTGGTCATCGCCGCGATCACCAGTTGCACCAACACGTCGAATCCTTCGGTGATGCTGGCGGCGGGCCTTTTGGCCAAGAAGGCCGTCGAGCGCGGGTTGCAGGTTCCGGCGTGGGTGAAGACTTCGCTGGCCCCGGGATCGAAAGTGGTGCGCGACTATCTGGAGAACGCTGGCCTGACGCCGTATCTGGAGAAATTGAAATTCCACATCGTGGGATACGGCTGCACCACGTGCATTGGAAATTCCGGCCCGCTGCCGGAAGAAATCTCGAAAGAAATTGACCGCAAGAACCTTGTGGTCGCCTCGGTGCTTTCGGGGAATCGAAACTTTGAAGGGCGAATCAATCCTGATGTTCGCGCCAACTATTTGATGTCGCCGCCGCTGGTAGTCGCGTTTGCGCTGGCGGGACGTGATCGATGTTGACCTGCGGCGCGACCCGCTCGGCACCGGCAAAGACGGCAAGCCGGTGTTTCTTGCCGACATCTGGCCGACGCAGCGCGAGGTCGAGGAAGCGGTCGAGCATTCGATTTCCTCCGACATGTTCATCAAGAGTTACGCCGATGTTTACGAAGGCGACGCGCACTGGCGCGGATTGCCTGTGCCCAAGGGCGATACCTACGCCTGGGACGAGCATTCCACGTACATCCGGCGCGCCCCGTATTTCGACGAGATGAAGCGCAAGCCCGGCGCAGTGGCGGACATCAAGAACGCCCGCGTGCTGGCTGTTCTTGGAGACAGCGTGACCACCGACCACATTTCTCCGGCGGGCTCGATCAAGAAAGACAGCCCGGCAGGGAAATATTTGCAGGAGCATGGCGTGAAGCCGGGGGACTTCAACTCGTACGGTTCGCGGCGCGGTAATCACGAAGTCATGGTGCGCGGGACGTTTGCCAATGTCCGCCTGCGCAACAAAATGGTGCCCAACCTCGAAGGCGGATTCACCCGTCACCTGCCCGGCGGCGCCGAGATGTCGATTTTCGAGGCCTCGGAAAAATACATTGCCGAAGGTGTGCCGCTGGTGATTCTTGCCGGGAAAGAATACGGCTCTGGCTCGTCGCGCGACTGGGCAGCGAAAGGGCCGCTGCTGCTGGGCGTCCGCGCCGTCATCGCCGAGAGCTACGAACGCATTCACCGCTCCAACCTGGTCGGCATGGGAATTCTGCCGCTACAGTTCTTGCCGGGAGAAACCGCCGAATCGCTCGGTCTGACCGGCGAGGAAGTTTTCGAGATCAGCGGAATCCGCGAGCTGGTGGAGACCTTCGCCTCCGGACAGCGGGTGAAAGTGTCGTGCAGGCAAGAAAACATTCGAAGCCGCTGTGCGCATTGATACGCCGCAAGAGGCGCTTTATTACGCCAACGGCGGGATCTTGCAGTATGTGCTGCGGCAGTTGGTGGCGGGGAGCAGGCAGACGGTGAACGCGTAAAAAATCAGATCGAAGGAACGGCAGGTTTGTCTCGATCAATCCTTCTCGGTACTCTTCTCGTCGCTAGCTTACTCGTAGCCTGCTCGCGCCACGAGAGCATTGACAGCTTAAATCGCCAGCTTCTGGACGCCGCTCGCGAAGGCCAAATGAACCTAGTTGAGCGTCTGCTGAACAAGGGAGCGAACATTGAAGCGAAGGACTCCAACGGCTCGACGCCTTTAGCCATTGCGGTCGACTATGGTCACCCCCAGTCAGCGGACCTGCTTTTGCAAAGAGGCAGCAGTCTAGCAAATGCAGGTCTTTCTGGGGACGATGCTTTCGTTGACGCCGCCCGAAGCGGCTTCGTTAGCCGGGTCGAATTCCTGCTCAAACGAAATCCGAGCCCAAAGGCCAAGACGGATGCCTTATTTGCGGTCGCCGACACTGCTTTGCTCATCATTGAAGTGAAACTACCGCCGGTTCCTAAAAACCAAGGGCCTTTCATGAAGGAGAGCTGGGCCGAAACAGCAAAGCTTCTTCTCGCCGTTGGAGTGGACGTCGAATCTCGCGACGAAGAGGGAGCAACTCCGGTGATCCATGCGGCGGAACACGGCAACACGGAAGTTGTCCGGGCATTGCTCGATAAAGGCGTCGATGTGGACGCAGCGGACAAGGACGGCGACACGGCCCTTATCGCAGCTGCGTGTGAGTGCGCGGTCATAGATATGCCAGCAACGCTTGACTCGATGAAGCTGCTGTTGCAGAGTAAGGCCAACGTTAACGCCAAGAACAAGCGCGGCGAGACCGCCTTGATGCAGGCTGCAGACGCAGGTCGGACCGACAATGCGCGGTTGCTGTTGGACTCAGGCGCGAAAATCGACGCGACAGACGATCAGGGCAACACTGCCCTAATGCTCGCTGCGTCGGCCGGCGGGTATAACGGCGCCGGCGTGGTCGAAACAGAAGAGACTGCTAAACTCCTGATCGCGAGGGGGGCGGATGGCACAATCCGTAACCGGCACGGCGAAACGGCCCTGGAACTCGCGGCAAAGGCCCATCGAACCGAGGTGATATCGATCCTGAGGGGCGTAAGGAAGCACTGATATAATTATTCCTTGTCGTCGCGTCCCTCTCTCATGCCGTCTAAGCGCCTGATTCGCTCCACTACAGTCTTATGTGTCCGCCGCAACGGCAGTGTGGTTATGGCCGGGGACGGGCAGGTCACGCTGGGCGAAGCGGTCATCAAGCATAATGCCAGGAAAATCCGGCGGCTGTATCAGGACAAGATTCTGGCCGGGTTTGCTGGATCAACGGCCGACGCGTTTTCGTTGTTCAGCCGTTTTGAGGCGAAGCTGGAGCAGTATCACGGCAACATTGGTCGGGGCGCGGTCGAGTTGGCAAAAGACTGGCGGACGGACAAGTTTTTGCGGCATCTGGAAGCGCTGCTGCTGGTGTCCGACAAAGAGCAGACGTTCCTGCTGAGCGGCCAGGGCGACGTGATTGAGCCAGACGGCGGAATTGCCGCCATCGGCAGCGGAGGGCCGTATGCCCAGGCCGCCGCCCAGGCGCTCGCCGAGCACACCCAACTTTCCGCCCGGCAGATTGCCGAAGAAGCAATGAAGATTGCCGGCAAAATGTGCATCTATACCAATGACAAGGTTACGGTAGAAGAGCTTTAAAGCAGTATCTAGTGGCTAGTGCAGAGCCAGAGCACTAGCCACTAACCACTAGTCACTAGCAACTGGGTTTTTATGGCTATTTATCTCCCTGCAACTGCTGAAGACGAACAGCTCGCGCTGGACGACCTGACTCCGCGCGAGATTGTCGCTGAACTCGATAAACACGTGATCGGACAGCACGCCGCCAAGCGCGCCGTGGCCATCGCCCTGCGCAACCGGATGCGGCGGCAGAAGCTTTCTCCCGAGCTTGCTGAAGAAGATCATTCCCAAGAACATCATCATGATTGGTCCCACGGGCGTGGGCAAGACTGAGATTGCCCGCCGCCTGGCCAAGCTGGCGAATTCACCGTTCTTGAAAGTGGAAGCCTCGAAGTTCACCGAAGTCGGCTACGTCGGGCGCGATGTCGAATCCATGGTGCGCGATCTGGTCGAGATCGCGATTGACAACATCCGCGCGGAAAAACTGGAAGACGTTTCCGACAAGGCGGAGTTGAACGCCGAAGAGCGGCTGCTGGATATTCTGCTTCCTCCAGCGGCGCCATCCCATCCCGAGCCAGCAGGATTCACTCTCGAAGCCAACACTGGCGATTCCTATTCGCGTACCCGCGAAAAACTGCGCCAGCAACTGCGCGAAGGCAAGCTTGACGACCGCACGGTCGAAATCGACGTGCGGGAACGGAATTTTCCGTCGTTTGAAATCATCTCCAACCAGGGCGTAGAGGAGATGGACGTCAATCTCAAAGACATGCTGCCGAACATCTTCGGTCAGCGCACCAAGAAGCGGAAGATGAAGGTCAACGAGGCGTTCGAATATCTGATCACCGAAGAAGAGCAGCGCCTGGTGGATATGGACCAGGTCACGCGGATGGCGATTGACCGCGTGGAAGACGCGGGAATTATCTTCCTCGACGAAATCGACAAGATCGCCGGACGCGAAGGCGGCCATGGGCCAGACGTTTCACGCGAAGGCGTGCAGCGCGACATTCTGCCGATCGTAGAAGGCACAACGGTCAACACTCGCTACGGTATGGTGCGCACCGACCACATTTTGTTCATCGCTGCCGGAGCGTTTCACGTTTCGAAGCCCAGCGACCTGATCCCCGAGCTGCAAGGCCGCTTCCCCATCCGCGTAGAGTTGCAGTCGCTCACGATGGACGATTTCATCCGCATCCTGACCGAGCCGAAGTCATCGCTAGTGAAGCAGTACACGGCCTTGCTTGAGACCGAAGGCGTAAAGCTGGAGTTCACCAAAGACGCGCTGGAAGAGATCGCGCGCTTTGCCTTCCGCGTGAATGAAGGCACGGAAAACATCGGCGCGCGCCGGCTGCACACCATCATGGAGCGCGTGCTGGATGAGATCAGCTTCTCCGCCTCCGACAAAAAGGGCGAGCAGTTCAAGGTGGACGCGGCCTACGTCGGCAAGATGCTCGCGGACATCGTGAAGGACCAGGACTTGAGCCGGTACATCTTGTAGCACGGGCGGGGACGCCCGTGCCTCCACAAAGCAGTCCCCACAATAGATTTTGGAGCGACGGGCGTCCACGCCCGTCCACCACAGTACTTCCCACTTCGGGACTCCCAAAGCCACCAATGTTCATCCGTCACAGACAAACTGGAGCATCATGCCCGATTCTTGATGGATGGAGCGCAAATATCACTATCACCGAAAGCTCCCTCATCGGCAATGGATTAGAAAGACCTTCTTCGTCACATTCTGCACCCACAAGCGGGAAGCGTTGACACCGGGATCTAGAGATATCGTCTTGGAAACCTGTCTGGCAGGAAATGGAAAGCTATTTCAACTGCACGCATGGTGGTGATGCCAGATCATGTGCATATGATGTTGACACCGCTAGGAGACGAGGAAGGTGAAGTGGCAACCCATGAAATCATGCAGGCGATCAAGAGCACATCGGCGCATCGGATCAACAAGTATCTAGGCCGCAGAGGCCGGCTATGGCAAGAAGAATCTTTTGATCGGGCGATGGAGAAGTAGAAGATGTGCGTGCAAAGATCGAATACATTCTCGGCAATCCTGTTCGGGCCGGACTCGTTACCAGTCCGCATGACTATCGGTGGCTCTGGACGGAAAGCACGGGCGGGGACGCCCGTGCCTCCACAATCTCGGTCGAGGTGGCTAATTGATGCTAGGCGCCACTAGCGTTTAATCTGGTTGCCCATGCCGACCGCCAGCAGCCCCCTCGACCGCACCCGCCTCGCTTCCCTCATGCAGCGCGAGCAAGAGTTCTTCGTTGAAAAGCGCCCAAAATCCAAAGCCCTGTTCGAGCGTGCCGGAAGGTCGCTACTGGCGGGCGTTCCCATGAACTGGATGCGGAAGTGGGCGGGAGCCTTTCCGCCGTTTGTGCGCGAAGCCCAGGGCGGATATTTCTACGATGTGGACGGGCATCGCTACGTGGATTTCTGCCTCGGAGACACCGGCGCGATGACCGGGCATTCGCCGTACGCGACGGTGAAAGCCGCTGAAGAACAGATGAAGCGCGGCATTACGCTGATGCTTCCGGGGGAAGATGCGATTTTCGTCGCCGAAG
The DNA here is from genome assembly GCA_963819825.1 of uncultured Acidobacteriota bacterium. Classification (GTDB taxonomy): domain Bacteria; phylum Acidobacteriota; class Terriglobia; order Terriglobales; family Acidobacteriaceae; genus Gp1-AA145. The sequence goes on along the minus strand of CAWFXO010000004.1, from coordinate 294,582 downwards.
AACTGCAGCGGCGCTTTGGGCTTCCCTATTGGCAGTTCGCGCTGACGGCCACCGATGCGAACCGGTTTTCGATTCGCCTGGCGCGGCAGATTACGCGACGTCCGAAAGTCCTTGTTTTCAACTGGTGTTATCACGGTACGGTGGACGAGAGTTTCATCACCTTGCAGCCGGATGGCACCGCCCGCGCCCGCAGCGGAAACATCGGGCCGCCGGTCGATCCCGCGGTCACCACCAAGGTCGTTGAGTTCAACGCTGTCGCCGCTCTGGGAAAGGCGCTTGCCCCGGGCGATGTGGCTTGCGTGCTCGCTGAGCCGGTGATGACCAACGTCGGCATCGTCCATCCCGCGCCCGGATATCATCAGGCGCTGCGCGAGCTGACTCGCAAGTACGAAACCCTGCTCATCATCGACGAGACGCACACGATTTGCTCCGGCCCTGGCGGATATACGCGGGCCGAGAGCCTCGATCCCGACGTGCTGGTGTTCGGCAAAGCGATCGGTGGCGGGATTCCCGGAGCGGTTTACGGATTCTCGCAGGAAGTCGCAGAGCGAATCACTGCCGAGCAAAATCTTGAAGACTGCGACGTGGGCGGCATCGGAGGGACGCTGGCGGGAAACGCCCTGTCGCTGGCAGCGATGCGGGCCACGCTAACGAAAGTGCTCACGCAAGAGGCGTTCGCGCGGATGATTCCTCTAGCCGAGCGCTGGACTGCAGGTGTGCAGGCCGCCATCAACGAGTACCACATGCCCTGGCACGTAACTCGGCTGGGTTGCCGCGCGGAATATTTGTTCTCGGAGAGTCCGGCGCAAAATGGCCAGCAGGCGCACGACGCCATGGACTTCGAACTCGAACGGTTCATGCATCTTTACGCGATGAATCGCGGGATTCTGCTCACGCCCTTTCACAACATGGCGCTGATGTGCCCGCAGACCGACGCGGCGGATGTGGACCTGCACACGAAGGTGTTCCGCCAGTGCGTGCAGGAGCTCTTGGGCCGACCTCCGCAGTAGTCTGGTGCTGGGCGGGCGAGGACGCCCGCCCCTCCACAATCAGATTATGGACGCGCGTCCGCCCTCGCCAGTGGCAGAAAATGTTAATCTGATCTCCACCGCATGAATCGTCCGATGAGCTTGAAACTGGGTGCCGCCTAATGGCGCTGTTCGCCCTGGCCGGCTGCGGCAGTCCAGGAGTTCCGTTGCCGCCGTCGCTGGAACTGGCGCGGCCGGTCAGCGATCTGCGCGCGGTGCGCAAGGGCAACACGGTTTATCTCACCTGGTCGGCGCCGGAAGCCACCACGGACCGGCATAACATCCAGCATCCTGGGCCGACGGAAATTTGCCGCGCGGTCGGGACGACGATGCACGAGTGCGGCGTTCGCGGTTGGACGAGTCCCGTTTGTGAAACCGCCGGCGCCGACGAAGTCCGCGCCGAAACCGCAGCGGAGCTATTCCGATCCAGCTTCCCGCGAATCTGCTCGCCGAAAATCCCAACGCGACCTGGTATATGCGGTGAGCGTGCTGAATTCCTACGGAAGAAGCGCGGGCCTTTCCAATCCGGTGCAGGTTGCCTGCGGCGCCGACGTTGCCGCCGCCGGATGATTTTCAGGCGCAGCTCGCGGCGGACGGAGTGAGACTCACCTGGAGAGCCAGTCACTCCGCCAAAAGACGTATTCCCGGCGTGAGATATCTGTACCGGGTGTATCGTCGCGAGGCGGGGACGAGAGCCAGCGCAGGCGGTATCGCAGGAGAAGTCGAATTGAACGCCATCAACCGCCCCGAGCCTGCTCGATAGTGGCTTCACCTGGGAAAAGACCTACGACTACCGGCTCACGGTGGTGACGATTGTCACGCCCGAAAAGGCGGCCGAGCAGCAAGTTGAAGGCGACGACACGCCTTCGGTCACCGTGGTTGCGCACGATGTATTTCCGCCGGCGGTCCCCGCCGGATTGCAGGCAGTGTTTTCGGGGCCGGGGCAGAAGCCGTTTATCGATTTGATCTGGGCGCCAAACACGGAGGCTGATCTCGCGGGCTACAACGTTTACCGCCACGAGCAGGATGGCCAGACCGTAAAGGTGAACTCTGATCTGGTGAAGACGCCGACCTTCCGCGACACCGGACGTCCTCGCCGGACATCAATATTTCTATTCTGTCTCCGCGATTGATGTCGGGGGAATGAAAGCGCGCGCTCAGAAGAAGCGAGTGAAACCGTTCCCGCGCCATAGGCGCAATCGCAGCAGTCTACGCTTGATTCTCACCTGCACCGCAGTCCCATCCGGCAGCGTCCCATCCAGCAATTCGATTTTGCCGTCACGCACCACTCCGTTGAATTCCTGCGGCGTCGGCTGCGGGCGCGGCGCGGGTGCCGGCGCGCGGCCGGAACCCTTGTCCATGGCTTCATTCGCCAGCTCATCAGCTTCGCGGTTGTGGCCGCGCAGTACGTGCTCAATCTGAAACCAGTCCAGTTTGGAAATCAGCTCCGTCGCCCGCGCGTGCAGATCGCGCAGCGTCGCATCTTTCACTTTATAAACGCCCTTGATCTGGCGGACCATGAGCTCGGAGTCGCTGACCACTCTCAGCGCCTTGGGTGCCGTTTTCGACGGCATATTCCAGTGCGCCGATCAGCGCCTGGTACTCCGCGACAGTTGTTGGTCTGGTGTCCCAGGTATTTGCTGAGGCCGGCGACTTTATTTCCCTTGGAATCGCTGATGGCGACGCCGTAACCCGCCGGGCCGGGATTGCCGCGCGCGCCGCCGTCGGTGTGCGCGATCAGATAGTTTTCTGGAGTGGGCCGCATCGGCATCACCGTCCCGCCGCCAGCCGCGTCGCCAGACGGGCGGGGAGATTCGCGGCAAAAATCTTCTCCTGCGCCGAGCGCAGCGTCGTAGGGCGACGCGGCAAAACGTCACCACCCGCCTTTCGGTGTCGAAAAGCGCAAAGCCGGAGCGCCAGTCGCCGTCGCGGGGCTGCCCGACCGATCCGGGATTGATCATGTAACTCACTCCGGTTTCGAGTTCGGAAACTCGCAGGTCTCGCTCTGTCCGATGCTGGTGTATTCGGGATGCGCGCGTCTCGGCAAATCCGTTGCGCAGAACAGAAACGCTCCTTGAATGTGGGTGTGGCCGAAAAACGTGATGGTCACGTCGGATCCGATCAGCGACGGGAGCGAGTCTTGAATCACGACCACGTAGCGGTCTTCGTCGTCGGGCGCGCCGTGCACGAACTGGACGTTGGGAAGCTCCGGGAAGAGTAACCGGCCCCTGCGGCAACGCGCGCAACCACTCCAGGTTTTCGCTGGGTGAGCTGTGCGCGATTCCACAGCGCGGCCAGTCCGGCCATGGGATTGAAACGTCTCTACGTTGTCGAGTCCGGCGACCACCTTGTCGTGGTTGCCGCGAACGACGGTTTCGGGACCGTTGCGCCGCGCCCAGTTCGCGCACCCGGGCGGTCACTTCATTAGGGCTGGCGCCGTAGCCGACGATGTCGCCAAGATTCACGATCGGCATCGTGCGGCGGCGCGGCCGCAAGCGAGGCCTCCAGAGCTTCCAGGTTGCTGTGAATGTCACTGAGGAGGAGTATGCGCATTCGTTAATCGAACCTGAGAACTTGCGATTATACGGGACGGTTCGCCACCGAGTTCACCACCGGGCATCGCGCCCAATGTCCGGGGCTGATTTCGGCGAGTGCGGGAAGTTGGTCGCGGCACGCGGGGACGCGCAAACCGCAGCGCGGCTCGAACGGGCATCCGGCCAGGAGCGTGCCAAGCGGCGGCACCGTGCCTTCGATGGTTTGCAGCGGACGATTGCGCTCCGTCGAGAGCGTGGGCGCCGCTTTGAGCAATCCGCGCGTGTAAGGATGCGCGGGCGCACGGAAAATGTCCGAGCGCGGGCCGAGTTCCACGAGATTTCCCGCGTACATCACCGCAACTCGGTCCGCGACCTGTGAGACCACGGCCAGGTCGTGCGAGATGAAAAGCATGGTGAGGCCAAACTTCTCCCGGATCTCCGCCAGCAAATCCAGAATCTGCGCCTGGATGGTGACGTCGAGCGCGGTGGTTGGCTCGTCGGCGATCAGCAACTCGGGGCGGTTCACAATCGCCATGGCGATCATCACCCGCTGCCGCATTCCGCCGGAAAGCTGGTGCGGATAATCGCGAGCGCGGCGCGCGGGATCGTCAATGGCGACTTCTTTCAGCGCTTCCACGGCGCGGTCGCACGAGTCTTTTTTCGAAACGCGGTTGTGAGCACGGACCGCCTCGGCTATCTGCTCGCCGACCCGCATCACCGGATTCAAGGCGGTCATCGGCTCCTGAAAAATCATGGAAATGCGTGAGCCGCGGAGGCGGCGCATCGGCTCAGGATCGAGCGCGAGCAAATTCTGCGGCTTGCCGTCAGCGGTAAATAGAATTTCCCCACTCAACGCTGGCCTGCGGCGGCAGCAGCCGCATGATGGAAAGCGACGTCACCGACTTCCCCGATCCGGATTCTCCCACCAGGCCGAGTACTTCTCCGCGCGCGATGCCGAAGCTCAACATCGCGCACTGCGGTGAGCGGGCGCGGGGAGGCGGGGAAGGCGACGGTCAGGTTGCGAAGTTCGAGCAGCACTTGCACATGTTAGCAGCGTTGCGCCGCTACGTACCTCCGGTCCGGGGAGAATTCAAGATCGCATTGACCAGAATTGCCGCCGTCTGTAGCTTTGGACGAGCGCCGGAAAAAACTGAACGCGCTGGGGTCGAAGTGAGAGTCAGCTTTCGCAACGCCGCCGCGTTTAGCGCCGCCGCGCTGGCTCTCGCCGCAGCCGGATGCGGATCGGGTTCATCGAGCAATCCGTTTCCTTCTCTTCCCGTGGCGGCGGTGCCGCTAGTCAAGCTGAGCACCGATACGTTCACCAATTCCACCAGCCAGCACGCCACCGAAGTTGAGCCTGACAGTTTTGCATTCGGATCAACCATCGTTTCAGGTTTTCAGGTGGGAAGAATCCCCGGTGGCGGCGCTTCCGACATCGGCTATGCCATTTCGACCGACGCGGGCGCGACCTGGAGCAACGGGTTCCTTCCGGGCATCACGACATTCCAGGGCAGCGGCACAAACTCCGCAGTCAGCGACGCAGCCGTCATTTACGACGCGAAGCACGGCGTCTGGCTGATCTCGTCGTTGCCCATCTCCGCCACGAGCATTCAGGTAGTGGTCAGCCGTTCAGTGGATGGCGGCACAACCTGGAGCAATCCGATCGTCGTGGCCCAGGGGGCGAATCTGGACAAGGACTGGATCACTTGCGACAACGGCAACACCAGTCTGTATTACGGAAACTGTTACGCGGAGTGGGATGACCACAGCAGCGGGAACCTGATCTGGATGAGCGTTTCTAATGACGGCGGACTTACCTGGTCGGCGCCCGTGACGCCGGTCGGCGCCGCGAACGGTCTCGGCGGAGAGCCGCTGGTACAGAGTAATGGCACCGTCATCGTTCCGTTCCTGGCGGACTCGTCCGATATCGAATCGTTCTCCTCAAACGACGGTGGCACAAGCTGGACCGCGCCAGTAAACGTCTCGGCCATAGACGCTCATCCGGATGCAGGCGGATTACGCAGCGACGCTCTACCCTCGGCAGCGATGGATGCAGCAGGCAACGTTTACGTGGTCTGGCAGGATTGCAGCTTCCGCGCCGCTTGTGCGTCGAACGACCTGGTCATGAGCACCTCAGCGGACGGTGTTACGTGGATGGCCCCGGCGCGCATCCCGATTGACGCGACCACTAGCACGGTGGACCACTTCATCCCCGGCCTGGGGATCGATCCCGCAACCAGCGGCGCGACGGCGCACCTAGCGCTGACGTACTACTACTATCCGCAGACGAATTGCACGCCCACAACCTGTGCGCTCTACGTGGGATTCATTTCGTCGCTCGACGGCGGCAACACCTGGAGCGCGCCGACTTCTCTGGCGGGGCCTATGGCGTTGAGCTGGCTGCCCTCGACATTCTCCGGCCCGATGGTCGCCGACTACATCGCAACCTCGTTTGCAGGAGGCAAAGCCTACGGATTCTTTGCGGTGGGCAAGGCGAAATCGGGTACAACATTCGATGAAGCGATTTACACCACCAAGTCTGGGCTTGACGTGGCCGCGGCACGAGGGACTTACAGCTCGGCGGGGGAAAGACGGGTGCCGGGGAATTTGCGCCTCACTCCGCACAGAATCTCTCCCAAGATCCAATGAGAGCCTGCCTCTACTAAGCTTCGATCACGGCTTCATCCACCAGCAGGATGGGAATGTTATCTTTCACTGGATAGACCCGCCGGCACGCCGCGCACTTCAGACTCTCGCCGCTGTCTTTGGTATGCAGCACCAGCGGCTTCTTGCACGCCGGGCAGACTAATATGTCAAGAAGATCCTGGGGAATCATGACCACAAGTTTACGCCAAAAAAGGCAATTCAAAAGCCGCCACGGATTTACGCGGATCAACGCAGATCATTTCTTGCTCATCCCCCGGGCCGCGGGAGGCAAGTTCGACAGACGTGACAGAGGGATTCAAGAAAAGGTGTTATCCGTATTTATCCGCGTAAATCCGTGGCCGCTTTTGAAGTTTTTCTCCCCTCTGGAAATCTCTGTTTGACTCCCGCGCCCCCAGCAATTACATTCACTATGCTTTTGAAAATTGGTTCGCGCGTCCTCCTTGCTCAAGGAGGATTGGGAAGCGGGTGTAAATCCCGCGCTGCCGCGCAACTGTAAGCGAGGACACAGCACCGGGTCACTGGAGTTGGCATCTTCTCTGGGAAGGCCCGAGGCAAGTTTCTGGATTGTGGAGTGACGGGCGTCCCCGCCCGTCAGGGTCTAGCCACCATCCTTACTCGCGAGCCAGGAGACCGGCGCGAACTGCCAACACCAACCCCTTTCGCGATTAAAGGAGGAGTGATGCAGTCCTGCTTCCGTTTTCTTGCCGTAGTTTTTCTGTCCACCCCAGCTTTGGCTTCCGACCTCACCGTCAAAGTCGTCGATCCCCAATCTGCCGCCATTCCTGAAGCCCAAGTCGAACTCTTCGCGCAGAACTCAACCCGCCCCGCCGCCATTCAGACCACGTCCGCGCGGGGAATAGCGCATTTTCACGACGTCCCCTCCGGTGAGCTCCGCGTGCACGTCCTTGCCCCGGGCTTTGCTGAGCAGTGGACTTCCGTCTCCAGTCCCGAACCGAAGTCGCGGTGCCCCTCCAACTCGCGGTGCAGACGGAAACCGTCGTAGTCACCGCCACGCGAACTCCAGTCCCCGGCGACGAATCCGGAGACTCCGTCGATACCCTCAGCGGCGCACAGCTCGACACCATGCGCCCCGTCGCCGCTAACGACGCCCTCCGCTTTCTTCCTGGCGCCGTGGTCGCAACTGCCGGCCAGCGCGGCGGACTTGTCATCACTCTTCGTGCGCGGAGGCGATTCTCGCTACAACAAGGTCATCGTGGACGGCGTTGCCGTCAACGATCCCGGTGGAACCATTGATCTCGGGACGCTCCCGCTGTTCGAAGCCGACCGCCTGGAATTTTCGCGCGGCGCGCAAAGCACGCTCTACGGTTCTGACGCCATGACCAGTGTGGTCCAGATCTGGAGCCGCACTGGAACCACAACCACGCCGGAAGTTCGCTTCGGAGCTGACGCAGGCAACTACGGCACCGAAAACGGCTACGCATCGCTTTCCGGAGCGAATGGCCGTTTCGATTACAACGTTTTCGGCAACCAGTTCAACACCTCGGGCTCCGGCCTCGAATGACGATTATTCGAACTCGCTCGAAGGCGCCAACCTGGGGGCGACGCTGAACGATTGGGCGTCGCTGCGCCTGAGAATGCGTCACGACAACAGCGGCAACGGCGTGCAAAACGAGTGGAACTTCAACGGCAATCCCATCCTTCCGCCCGATACCGACCAAAGAGCTAACCAGAACAATTTTCTTGCCAGCCTGGAGCTGGCAATTACCGAACCATCAGGCTGGCAGCATCGCATCACCGGATTCGAGCATGTCCTGCATCGCAGCAATATCGATACAGTCAACGACCAGCAAATCCCCGGTCTCGATCCCGACGCTTTCCAGTTTCACGCCATCTCCGACATCAACCGCGCCGGCTTCGAGTACCAGGGCAACCTACACCGAGCGAAGCTGGGCGCAAACCATCGTCGGCTATCGCTTCGAAGACGAGAACGGCTTTGTCGGCGACGCGAACTTCGGGATCACGCACGGCCAGCGCCTGAACAACGACGTTTTCGCGCAGCAGCAGTTAACCTGGAGAAGGTTCACTGCCATCGCCGGCGGCCGTTTCGTGCACGATAGCGCGTTCGGCAAGCACTGGTGTGCCGGAGGTAGCGCTGTCCTACCTCGCTGCCCGCGGCGGCGAGTTGCTCTCGGGAACGCGGTTAACGTTTTCTTACGGGAGGGGATTCAAAGAACCGCGCCTCGAGGAAACCTTCGCCGGGCCGCCCACTTCAAACCCTAACCCCGGACTCAGGCCGGAGCGGAGCCGGAGCTTCCAGGCTGGCGTCCAGCAGAACTTATTCGCCAGCAAAATGGTCTTCACCGCGAACTATTTCAACAATCTGTTCCACGATCAGATTGCCTACCCGTTCGATCCCTCAACCTTCATCGGCCAGTATGTGAACATCAACGAATCGTTGGCCCACGGTGCCGAAGTACAGATTCCAAAGCCGCATTAGCTCGCGACTTTCGGCAGGCGCAGCCTACACCTACACCTCGACCCAGATCCTGCAAGCTCCGGCCTGCACTCCGGCGCAGTTCTGCGACACAACAATTTTTGGCGCAGGTAAGCCCCTGTTCCGGCGGCCGCGGCATTCGGCCAACCTTCTCGTCACCTATCTGGGCAAGAAGTGGGGTGGAAACCTCAGCGGCAGTTTTGTGGGCAAGCAGACCTGATTCGGACTTCTACGGCCTGGGATATCGATCACGCACCCGAGCTACATCCTGGTCAACGCTGGCGGCTGGTACGCGATCCATCCGCGGATCACAGCCTACGTGAACGTCGAGAACCTGCTGGATAAGCAATACAACGAGATCGTGGGCTATCCCGCGCTGGGGACTAATTTTCGAGCGGGACTGCGTTTCCGCGTGGGCGGAGAGTAGCCCGCGAGCGGAGACTGGCGGGCTGAGGCGCCGCCTTGCCGTTGGAAGGAACCTGGGTTGGGAATTCGAGGCGACGCCGTTTCCGCTCGCCCGAATACACCGGCATGGCCGCTGCAGAATTCACGCCCGCATAGCGGCTGCGGACTTCCAGCAGCTTTTCCAGGTCGGCGCTGCGCCAGCGGCTGCTGCTGGCCGAGCATCCGCGTCACCAGCGTAATCTGGGCGAAATGCTCCACTGTTTCCATCTTCATGTACGCAGACCGCAGGTCTGCGCCGTAGGTGACTACGCCGTGGTTGGCCATCAGGATGGCGTCGTAGTCCGGTACCAGCGGCTCCAGTGTCCGGGCCAGTTCCGGGGTGCCGGGAGTCCCATAGGGCGCCAGTGGAATCTGCCCCAGGCCGATCACCACTTCGCAGACCAGAGGCTGGTTCAGGGCGATGCCGGCGGCGGCGAACCCGGTTGCGGTGCGCGGATGCGCATGCACAATAGCCTGAATGTCGGGCCGCATGCGGTAAATCAGCAGATGCATGCCGACTTCACTGGTGATCTCGCGTTTGCCCTTCAGCCGACGGCCGTCCATGTCGGCCACCACCAGGTCGCGGGGCAGCATGGCCCCCTTAGACATTCCGGTCGGGGTGATCAGGATCCGCCGCTGGTCCAGACGCACCGAGAGATTACCGTCAGTAGCGGCGATAAAGCCCTTCTCATGCAGCATCCGGCCCAACTGCACGATCTCGCGCCGGGATTGGTGTTCGCTGGGCATAACGATTCCGCAGTTCGCGTATGTTACCGCAGGAATGCACCCGAAACAACCAGTTTTTCTACGATAGGAACACATCGGGAGGGCTTGAGGAAGCTCTTTGTTGTGTGTAGATAGAGATAATAGAGATATTAGACTTCGCCGTCGCTAAACTCATGTGGGGACAGCCGCCGCCTCGGCTGTCCGGTCGAGCGAAGCCCGACAAATACCACTCACCGTGGCCGGCGAGCGGAAAAACCTAAGCCCGGCTCTTCTTCGGGGCCGCCGCGGCCTGCGCCTTCTCCCAGGGCCGCTTCGGCTGCTCCGCGGCAGGCTTGTCGCGTCCCACAACGCGGTCGTACTGATAAGCCTCGCTTACGGTCCCCAGCGATTCGTTGTAAAGGCTGGGCGACCCCAGCGCTTCTTTCAGTTCTTCGCTGAACTGCTGCAACGATTTGAGATGGTCCGCGGTCGCGGCGACTTCCGTCTTCGACGTCTTCAGCACCTGCTGATAGCCGCGGTTGATCAGCTTCGAAATCTCGCCGCCGATCAGGTAGCCCGGGTAGGCAAAAATCTTCACCCCAGCGTCACCATCCTTCTGGATGGCCGCCGACACGTTGTACTTCCTCGCGAACACGCGCCCCGGCGTTCCCGGCGCTTCGATCAGATCAAACCCGTGGTCGCGCAGATACTGTACTGCGTCTTCGTATGTTCTCTCTTCTACCTTGGTTGCCATTTCTCTCCTGAAAATCCGTCGTCGGTCCTTGGTCGTCGGTCGTCGGCTAAAACCTGTTGGCGTAGCGACCAGATGTACGCCGAAGACTGACGACCGCCAGCCGACGACCTTTTTCTTTAGATGCCATCAACCGCGCAAAGTGTCTCTACCCAGATCACCCGATGACCGATCGCAGATCACCCGATCCCTGTCGCTCCTCTATAATCTAACGACACATTGCCGTTTTGTGCACTACGGCAACATTACGATAGTCACAGCTTGATGCGCCCTTCAACAAAATTCGCAGAGCCGGAACCAGAGCCAGCGCGCTCCAAACTCGGGCGGCGCAGCGTCTCGCTCATCGGCAACACGCCTTTGCTGCGGCTCGAACGCATTGCTCGTGATCTTTCGAACACCCAGATTCTCGGCAAAGCCGAATGGTACAACCCGGGCGGCTCCGTCAAAGACCGCGCCGCCTTCAACATTGTGAAAGACGGCCGCCGCAGCGGAAAATTCGCTCCCGGCAAAACCCTGCTCGACTCCACCAGCGGCAACACCGGCATCGCTTACGCCATGATCGGCGCCGCAGAAGGTTTTCCGGTCACGCTCTGCATGCCGGAAAATGTTTCCGTCGAGCGCAAGCGCATTCTGTTCGCTTATGGCGCAACCATTATTTATACCGACCCCGCCGACGGCTCCGACGGCGCTATTCGCAGCCGTCCGCGAACTCTACGACCGCGAGCCGGAGAAATATTTCTACGCCGACCAGTATTCGAACCCCGCCAACTGGCAGGCTCACTACCATGGCACAGCCAACGAAATCTGGCAACAGACCGAGGGACGTATCACCCACTTCCTCTCCATGATGGGCACCAGTGGCACCTTCGTGGGCACCGCCCGCCGACTGAAGGAACTCAATCCGAAAGATTCGCTGCATTTCGCTGCAACCGGATTCGCCTTTCCACGGCATAGAAGGCGCGAAACACATGGCCAGCGCCATAGTTCCGGGAATCTACGATCCCACGCTCGCCGACGAAGACCTCGGTATCTCCACCGAAGATTCCTACGCCATGGCCATCCGCCTGTCGCGCGAAGAAGGCCTGCTGGCAGGAATTTCCGCTGGCTCCGCGATCCAGGGAGCCATGCAGGTTGCGAAACGACTCGATCCGAAGCAGGAGGCGGTGATCGTAGCGATCCTGCCTGATTCGGGAGACAAGTATTTGAGTGAGAGATTTTGGACGGAAAGATGAAGCGATTGAATCATTGAATCATCGGGGGATTGAATCATTAAAAACCGGCAGCGTCCGAATAATCATCAGCAAACTGGCACCAGCGAGGGTTCTAATGATTCAATCCCCCGATGATTCAATGATTCAATCTCACCAACAATGCTAAAGCTCTCCAACGCTCTATACGCCTCGCTCCGCCTCCACGGCGAAGAAACCTATCCGCACGAATGCTGCGGCGTGCTGCTCGGGACCATGACCGACGACGGCGCCCGCGTTGTCACTTCCGTCGCCCGCGCTGGCAACACCCGCACTGACTCACCGCAGAACCGCTACAACATCGACCCCAAAGAACTGGTCCGCATACAGCGCGAAGGCCGCGAGCGCGGCGAGGACATCATCGGCTTCTACCATTCCCATCCCGACCACCCCGCCCAGTGGTCGCAAACCGACCTCGCCGAAGCCCACTGGTTCGGCTGCTCCTACGTCATCACCAGCGTGGAAAAGGGCAAGGCCGTGCTGACCAATTCCTTCGAGCTGACCGGCTTCGACGAGAACGACAAGAAGCTGGTGGATGAGAAGATTGAAGTGGTGTGATTGTGCCTGCGTGGGTCGGACACTCTTGTCCGAGCTACGGAGTGTGGGGGGCACCCTCGCCCGCAAGGGCCGGCATCTAAGTTAAAGCGAAGCTACTAAACATGAAATCGGCAGAAGAACTTTCACGCCTGGCTCAAAAGCGGTCGGAGCGGGCAATCAAGCTGACTCGTAAACGTCTGCGTTTGGAACTCGATTATTCGGAGAGTAGCCTGCAGACCGTTGAACCCATCCTGGCCGGGATCTTCATCGCAAGAGAGAAGCACGTGTGGATCCGGTTCCTTACTCGGCCTCTCTTGGCGCGACAATCTCGGATCTGGGGTTCGTACTTGGGGGAGGTGATTCGACGACGAATCGGCGGATACTGGTCTCTTGAGAACTATCCGGGCCAACGGAACGTCCCTTCGATCGTGATCGGAAGAACGCGGATTGCGCCGATGAGCAAGGTGTACAAACGCTTGACGAATGGTCCACCAGACAATGTTTGGTTCTATTTCCAAACACTGAAAAATATGCACGCAGAGAAGACGGGTCCGTTCTTTTCGGAACAATCTTCGGCATAAAGTAGCCATCTCTCGGGCAAAGGCGCGCCGAACGCTGAATCCAGGCGTCTTTTTATGGCATCATCTATGGATGCCCAAGATCCACATTCCCACGCCGCTGCGCCAGTATGCCGGCAAGCAGCCGGCCGTTGACGTCAGCGGCGCGACCGTCGGCGAGGCCCTCAGCGGACTCGTCTCCCAGCACCCCGACCTGCGCCGTCATCTTTATAACGACGACGGCAAACTCCGCGCCTTCGTCAACGTGTACCTCAACGACGAAGACGTCCGCTACCTCCAGAAGGACGCTACCTCGGTGAAAGACGGTGATAACATTTCGATAGTGCCGTCGATTGCGGGAGGAGCAGCTTCTAGCCGACTAGTTCCGATTAAGCCTCTAGCACCCAAATCGGAGTGATTGCTTGCAGCTAGTAGCTAGAAGCTAGCAGCCAAACTAGAATCATCAAATCCATAACATGGCCACACTAACCGAAATCGCCCCCGTCACTCTCTCCAACGACGAGATCCTGCGCTACTCGCGCCACCTCATCATGCCCGAGGTCGGCATGGAGGGCCAGCTCAAGATCAAAGCCGCGAAAGTTCTCTGCATCGGCGCCGGAGGCCTTGGCTCGCCGCTCGCGCTTTATCTTGGCGCGGCGGGCGTGGGCACGCTCGGCATTGTTGACTTCGACGTTGTGGATTACACCAATCTTCAGCGCCAGATCATTCACACGACCGCCGACGTGGGCCGTCCCAAGCTCGATTCCGCCGCCGAAAAAATCAAGGCGATGAATCCGTTCGTGAATATCAAGAAATTCAATACGCATCTTTCGAGCGACAACGCGCTCGAGATATTCAAAGAATTCGACATCATCTGCGACGGCACCGACAATTTCCCGACGCGCTATCTGGTCAACGACGCCTGCGTCCTGACCGGCAAGCCCAATGTTTACGGCTCGATTTTCCGCTTCGAAGGCCAGGCCAGCATTTTCGCCACGAAAGACGGTCCCTGCTACCGCTGCCTCTATCCCGAGCCGCCACCGCCGGGACTGGTTCCCTCATGCGCCGAAGGCGGAGTGCTGGGAATTTTGCCCGGCCTCGTCGGCGTGATTCAGGCGACGGAAGCGATCAAGCTGATTCTCGGCAGCGGCGACCCGCTCATCGGACGGCTTGCTGCTGATCGACGCGCTCGGCATGAAGTTCCGCGAACTCAAGCTGCGCAAGAATCCCGATTGCCCGGCTTGCGGAAAGAATCCGACCATCACCAAGCTGATTGACTATCAGGAGTTCTGCGGAATTCGCGGCGAGGAGGCCGAGGCCGAAGTGACCACATCCGAAATGCAGGTGGAAGATTTGAAAAAGCGCCTCGACCGCGGCGACGACCTCTACATTCTCGACGTGCGCGAGCCCCACGAATACCAGATCTGCAACATCGGCGGACACCTGATTCCGCTCGGCGATCTCCCCAACCGCGTGAACGAGCTGGACACCAGCAAAGAAATCGTGGCCCACTGCCGCAGCGGCGTCCGCAGCGCGAAGGCCGTAAATTTCCTGCGCCAGGCTGGATTCAAGAAAGTCCACAACCTGGCGGGAGGGATTTTGGCCTGGGCGGACCGGGTTGATCCGAAGATGCCGAAGTATTAAGCGGCGGCTCTTGGTTCTCGGCTCTTGGTTCTCGGCTCCTGACTCTGGCTCTGTCGGCCCTAAGCTTCCTCTCAAACGAGACAGCTCTGTCATTCCGATGTGCAACGGATCGCGCCAGCGATCCGGTGTAGCGAGGAACCTGCTGTCTCGCCCCAGCACCCCCGCACTGGAGGCTGGTCCTGCTAGAATTTGCGCATGGCCTTCCCGGCAACCCGCCTTCGCCGCCTGCGCCGCACCGCGGCTCTGCGCTCCATGGTGCGCGAGACGCGGCTCACTCCGGAAGCTTTCGTCTATCCACTGTTCGTCTGCCCCGGAGAAGGCGTCCGCAAAGAAGTGCGCTCCATGCCCGGCGTGTTCAATCTTTCGGTGGACGAAGCCGTAAAGGAAGCCGAAGAAGCCCACTCGCTCGGTGTCCCGGCGCTCATCCTGTTCGGCCTGCCTGAGAAGAAAGACGAAGTCGCCACCGGCGCCTGGGAAGACGACGGCATCGTGCAGCGCGCGGCGCGCGCCATCAAGAGTGAAGTCCCTGAGATGCTTGCTGATCGGCGACGTCTGCCTCTGCGAATACATGTCGCACGGGCATTGCGGCATCGTGAAGGCCGAGCGTCCAGCGCGATCGCTCGGTGCCGCTGTGCGCGACGTTGCAGCCGCCGTCACCACAACGGAAAGGAAGACGGCAGTAGCCGAGGCAGCCGCGATCGCCGCCGCAGCCTTCCAACCGAATTACGAAATCCTGAACGACGAAACCCTCGACCTGCTGTCCCGCACCTCAGTCTCCCTAACCCGCGCCGGAATCGACATCATCGCCCCTTCCGACATGATGGACGGCCGCGTCGCCGCCATCCGCAAAGCGCTCGACGCCGCCGGATTCGACAACACTCCGATTCTTTCCTACGCCGCCAAATTTGCGTCGGCGTTCTACGGGCCGTTCCGCGAGGCCGCCGACTCCACGCCGCAATTCGGCGACCGCCGGTCGTATCAAATGGACGGAGCCAATCTCCGCGAAGCCCTGCGCGAAATCGCCCTCGACATCGACGAAGGCGCGGACATGGTCATGGTCAAGCCCGCCATGCCGTATCTCGACGTGATCGCCGCCGCCCGCGCCCGTTTCGACCTGCCGATTGCCGCCTATCAGGTCAGCGGCGAGTACGCCATGATCGAAGCCGCCGCCAGAAATAATTGGATCGACCGCGACCGCGTGATGATGGAATCGCTGACGTCCATCCGTCGCGCCGGCGCCAGCATCATCCTGACGTACTACGCGAAAGACGCGGCGAAGCTGCTGGGGTAGGTGGTAAGCCTTATGGGTTCGCCCGAGGGGCCGCCCAGGTCGTCAATTTGATTCCCCGCCAATAGCCAATGTAGTAGTCGAGTGCAGCACTGCTTCGGAGTTAACTTCCTCTTTTCAAGTCAGGGATCATCTCTGCCCCGATCCCGGCAACACGCTCGTTAGGCTACTTGCGTTACACAGGCACAAGCGGTAGATGCCCGCCAACGAATATTGTGTGGACAACGTCCGCACGCTAACGGTATAAATACCCAGCCTGCGATGAACGGCGCAGGTTAGCTCTAAGATCTTATGTCGGCCGTCTTGAATCCTTCCATGGGACAACTCTCCTGCAGTTACACATTTGGTAGCATGCCTTTCTGCAGGTGCTGGCAAGGCTTCCTCGTCGCCATTCATGTTCGGGCCATCTTCCGTTTCGCGGCTGTGCATGTTCCGATGCATTGATCGCCCTCCCCGACCCATTCGTTAGACTCCCAAATTTCGCGTCGTGCGTACCGTTCGTCTAGTCGGAGCGACTGGGAAATGCCGCGCGACCAGTCTGGGCCGTCAGTCTTTCCGGACGGTTATTTCAAAGTTTTTTGTCGATTTGCGTTCTATCAAATTTTCGAAGGAGACCTCCCTTGGGCAAAAGAAAGTCGTTTGGGTGTATCGCTGGAATCGTGTGGGTGCTGCTGACGTTGGTGTCAGGCCAGACCGCCCTGTCTCAAACCCGTGTTGCGAGCGCAGTTGACAAAAACCAGCGTGTGGTAATACGCGGTACGACTCCCGCATTAATCGCGAAGAGTACGGAAACCGGCCGCATGCCCGCGGGCCAGGATCTCGGCCGCATGATTCTGCAGTTGGCGCCATCCGCGGCCCAGGACCAGAAAGCCGCGAAGTTCGTCGCAGCGTTGCACGATCCGTCCTCGCCCTCATACCACAAGTGGCTGACTCCGGCGCGGTTTGGCCAGTTGTATGGTGTGTCCGATTACGACGCCGCCCAGGTTCAGGGCTGGCTGCAAAACCGTGGCCTCACGGTCCATGAAATCTCGCAGAGCCACCGCTTTATCGTTTTCAGCGGCACGGTGTCGCAGGTGGAAGGTGCCTTCGCGACGCAAATGCATAACTACAGCTACCAGGGCAAGAGCTTCATTTCGAACTCCACCGACATCCAGATTCCCGCCGCGCTGCAGCCGGTCGTGAAGGGCATCGTGCGTCTGCACAGCGATCCCCGCACGCCGAACGCGTTCATGGGCGGCAAAGTCTTCTTCAAGAAGAGTCCCGGCCAGTTGAGCTTCAGCGACGGCTCCCATTACATGACTCCGGCTGATTTCGCGAAGATCTACAACCTGCAACCTCTCTACAACGCTGGAATTGACGGCACCGGCCAGACCATTGCCATCGTTGGCCGCAGCAACATCGATCCGCAAGACATTAGCGCCTTCCGCTCCATCATGGGACTGCCTGCGAACGACCCTCAGGTGATCGTCAACGGGGATGATCCCGGGCATGACTTTTTATGACCAGCCCGAAGCCACGCTCGACGTCACGTGGGCGGGTGCGGTTGCGCCGATGGCCACCATCAAGTTTGTGGTTTCTCAAAGCAACTTCGCCGACGGCGTGGATATCTCCGCCGCCTACATCGTGGACCACAATGTGGCTCCGGTGATGAGCACCAGCTACGGCGCCTGCGAGCAGAACCTGGGCCCGGTGGGCACTGCTTTCTACAATTCGCTTTGGCTGCAGGCTGCGGCCGAGGGCATCACCTCTTTTGTCTCTGCGGGCGACAACGGCGGCGCGGGATGTGATTGCCCGGCGCCGGTCTCTACGGAACCGACCTAGCAGTCAATGGCATCGCGTCGACTCCGTACAACGTAGCGGTCGGCGGAACACAGTTCGATGATACGACCAACCCGGCCGCGTACTGGTCGGACACCAACGATCCCGTCACAGGGCTTTCCGCGCTGGGCTATATCCCGGAGAAGGTGTGGAACGAGAGCAGTGCCGATCCAAACTATCCGCTATTATGGGCGGGCAGTGGCGGAGTCAGCACGCTATATGCAAAGCCTGACTGGCAGACTGCGCCGGGCGTTCCCAACGACGGCATGCGCGATCTTCCCGATATTTCTCTCTCCGCCTCCGGGCACGATGGCTATCTGGTTTGCATCTACGAAAATTGCAGCGTACGGCCCCTACTTCTACGTTTTTGGAGGCACTTCGGCATCCAGTCCGGCGGCTGCCGGCATTATGGCCCTAGTGAATCAGAAACTGGGAGGACAGCCTCAAGGCATGGCGAACTACGTCTTCTACAGACTGGCCAACACGTCCCGGCGTCTATCACGACACGGTCGTCGGCGACAACAAAGTACCGGATGCGAATGGACAATACACGCTCGGCTACTCCGCTGGGCCCGGCTATGACCTGGCGACAGGTCTGGGTTCTTTCGACGCGAATGCCCTGGTGAATAACTGGCAGGCAGCCTCCGCCGCTCTCGGTTCCACGACCACTTTACAACTCGGGGTTGGGCAAACCTTCCCCATCGTGCACGGTGCGCCCATGACTTTTGACGCCACCGTCAAGTGTTCAGGCGCTGGCTGCGCAGATCCGACCGGAGCGGTCTCGCTCACGGCGACTCCCTCCACTGGCGGAACCCCGGTAGCTGCTGGTCAGGGTGTGCTCACCCCGGGATCGCCCACCAGCAATTCCATCATCCAGACCCAAAGCGTCCCCGGAGGCACCTACAACGTGACCGCCCGCTACAGCGGCGACGGGACGTACTATTCCAGCTCGTCAGGTCCGGTTCAAGTCACCGTGACGCCCGAACCCAGCCAAATGTATCTTGGCGCGCTGGGCGGCGGATCGTTCAACCTCACTCCCAGTTCGATCACCTACGATGAACCGTTGCTTCTAGGCTTTGTCGTGGCCGGCAATTCTGGCTTCGGGTATCCCAGCGGCACACTCAGCTTGCAGGAAGATGGGCAACCGGTATCCACAGTTCTCGCCGACGGCGTGACTCCGAGCCCTGTGACGTTGAACTACGGAGAAAACTCGCCGCTCCTGACCGGCACTCCTGCGACCGCGAGCCAATCCAGCACCATCTCCTACCTCAAACCCGGTTCTGCGGTCGGTTCGCATCAGCTCGTCGCGAGCTATCCGGGTGACAACAGCTTCAGCAGTAGTAGCTCAAATGCGTACAGCCTTACGATCACCAAGGCAAATTCAGTCATCGCCGACTTCTTCCCCGTCGGAACGCCGGTGGCAAATGTCCCGGTGGCAGTTGGCGGGCAAGTCGCCTTGTCCAACTTCTGTGCTCCCTACGGCGGCACCATCACGGTCACCGATATTACCTCCGGAACTCCGGTGGTTCTCGGTTCGGGGCCCCTGGATACGCTGTATTGCGATTCCTACAACTTCCCCGTCACTTTCCCGGCAGCGGGCACACGCATTGTGAGAGTCGATTACAGCGGCGACAGTAACGTGAACCCGTCATTCGCGATCTACAACCAGTTCTCGGTCGCGGCCAACGGAACGGGGTTTGTCTCGCTTAGCGCTGATTTACCCACCGCGACGGCTGGCACCGCCGTTACCTTGACCGCGTTGGTGACCTCGGATGCTCAACTCCACACGCCGACGGGCACCGTTACCTTTCTGGACGGCACCGCAGTTCTGGGCACAGCCGCGCTGGATGTTACTGGGAGCGCTGTCCTCGCCACTAGCACCTTGACTGGTGGCCAACACAACATCACGGCAAGCTATCCCGGCGACGGCGTCACAAGCGCTTCCGTTTCCAGCCCGATCACGGAGGTGATCCTGGACTACATCTTCCAGGCGCTTCCGGGAAACTTAACCATCCAGGGTGGGCAGTCCGGAACTGCAACGTTGAACGTGATTCCGCTCGGAGGCTATTCGCAAGCTGTGCAGTTCTCCTGCGGTACTCTTCCCGCGGGTGTGAGTTGCCTGTTCAGTCAATCGAGCGTGACTCCCGACGGAGTACATCCATCCATTGCGACACTGACGGTGAAGACCAGCTCGGCGTTGGCAAGTCGCAGCGGAAACGGCGCCTTCTGGGCAGTCAGTGCGACCGGTCTGCTGGGTGGAATGCTGCTGTTGCCATTCGGCAAACGGAGGCGCGTTAAGGGCAGTCTCGCGGTTTCAGGAATGTTCCTTCTGCTGATGATCGGTATTGGATGCGGCGGCAGCGCCAATCAAGGCGGCACAAACCCGACCACGTTCACGGTGAATGTAACGTCCACCAGTTCCAGCGGCGCCAAGACCGTGCCGTTGGTGGTGAACGTCATTAAGTAGTCCGGCACTCAAATGCGCTGGATTACCAAACTATCAACGCCCGCTCCAATAGTGGCCGGTTGATGTGGACCGCAAGCAGAACTGGCCCGACGTTCTTTGTCGGGCCAGTTCTGCATTGTGAATTACTCCGAGGGCTCTTGCCGAGTTGACGTTCGGCATGTTCAACGCCAGGAAGCTTGCTACTCGCCAATCACCGGACCCCAACCGGCACATCCTGCTTCAGCGCCCACACTAGCGCAATCACCCAGCCAATGGCCGTCCATCCAAGAAAGAAATTGAGGACCAGGATCGCGCCCGCGTCCCGCTTGCTGCGCGCAAAGGCAAGGATAGCCGGGAGAAAATACAGAAGAAAACCGAACCCGAAAACCGGTGGGAAGAACAACGCCAAGAGGTGCATAACCTCCTCCTGATTGGACTCAGTTTATCACCACTATTATCACCAATTTGAATACGAAATCGCCGCTGGCACGGTTCCCAGCTAACTTCAAACCAGCCACGGATTTTGCGGATTCGCACGGATCAAAACCTTACGAAAGAAAAATCCTCCGCAAGTTTCTTGCTTTGATCCGTGGAAATCCGCGTGAATCCGTGGCTGCTTTTGAAGTTGACTCGACAAAGTTGACTCGATCCGGTGCACTCCCGCCCGCTGTTAGAATCATTGGTCTGCTCTGTCTCATCCATTACTAGAGGAGCACGCCTTTGCCTGACACCATTTACGACGTAGCCATCATCGGCAGCGGCCCGGCCGGATACACTGCCGCCATCCGCGCCGGCCAGTACGGCCTGAAGACTGCCCTGATCGAGAAAGACCCTTACCTCGGCGGCACCTGCCTGCACGTCGGCTGCATTCCGACCAAGGCGCTGCTGTTCAACGCCGAGCTCTGGGATCACCTGAAAGACGCCAAGGAATTCGGCATCGAAGGCGTGGATGCGGCCAAGCTGAACTGGGGCGCGGTGCAGGACCGCAAATCGAAGATCGTTACCAAGCACGCCAAGGGACTCGACTTCCTGATGCGCAAGAACAAAGTCGAGACCCTGAAAGGCTACGGCAAGCTGACCGGCCCGGCGCAAAACGGAATTCACACCGATCGAACTCAAAGCCGACGGCAAGACCTCGCAGATCAAAGCCAAGAACGTCATCCTCTCCACCGGCTCCGAAGCCCGCATGATTCCCGGCCTCGTCCCCGACGACCGCTTCCTCACCAACATCGAAATTCTGAACATGGGCGCGGTGCCGAAGTCGCTGATCATCGTCGGCGCCGGCGCGGTAGGAGTGGAATTCGCGTCGATCTTCCGCTCCTTCGATTGCGAAGTCACCATTCTCGAAATGCTGCCGCGCATGGTGCCGCTCGAAGACGAAGAAGTCTCGAAAGAACTCGCGCGCGTCTATCGCAAGCGCGGCATCAACTTCCACGGCGGCGCGAAAGTGGAAAAAGTCGAGAAGACGAAATCCGGAATCGCCGTGACCTTCACCGCCGACGGCAAGCAACAGAAACTCGAAGCCGAGAAGATCCTGATCTCCGTCGGCCGCAAGCCCAACACCGAAGGCATCGGCATGGAAAAGACGCGCATTCAGTCCGAACGCGGCTTCATCAAGACCAACGAATGGATGCAGACCGCCGAGCCCGGCGTTTATGCCATCGGCGACATCGTCCTTGGCACGCCGCAACTGGCGCACGTCGGATCGATGGAAGGCATTGTCGCCGTCTCAAAGATCGCCGGCAAAGAAGTGCGCCCGATCAACCCGCTGCACATTCCCAACGTGACGTACTGCCATCCCGAAATCGGCAGCGTCGGCCTCACCGAAGCCAAGGCGCGCGAGCTCGGGCACAACGTGAAAGTCGGCAAGTTTCCGTTCACCGCGAATTCGCGCGCGTCCATCGTCGGCGCCCACGAAGGCTTCATCAAAATTGTTTCCGACGCCAAATACGGCGAGATTCTCGGCGTCCACATCATCGGCCCGCAGGCGTCCGAGCTGATCGCCGAAGCCGTCACCGCCATGGAACTCGAAGCCACCGTCGAAGATTTAATGTGGACCATCCATGCTCACCCCACGCTGGCCGAAGCCATGCTGGACGCGTCGAACAGCGTGTATGGGCTGGCGATTAATGCGTGAAGATGCGGCCACGGATTTTCGCGGATCAACACGGATAAATCAATGATTTCTCTGTGACTCGGATCTCAGGAATGATTTTAGATCCGTGTTAATCCGTCGGCCAAGCTTTTGATCTCCCTCCTCCAACTCGGCACCGTTGACTACTCCACCGCTCTCCGCCTGCAGGAAAAGCTGGTCGCTCTCCGCAAAGAAGCTCGCATCGGCGATGTCGTTCTGCTTCTCGAGCACAGTCCCGTCATCACTCTCGGCCGCAACGCACAGGCGAAGAATATCCTCGCTTCCCCCGAACTGCTCGCCCGGCGCGGGGTTGAAGTCTTCGAGTGCGACCGAGGCGGCGATGTCACTTTCCACGGCCCCGGACAACTCGTCGCCTATCCCATCTTCGATCTGCGCGGCTTCCCATCTGACAGCCCCACTCGCAAATCGCTCGGCGTCGTCGAATATGTTCGCCGCCTCGAAGAAGTCCTCATCCGCACCTGCGCTGATTTCAAAATCCTCGCGAAGCGCATCGCAGGGCTGACCGGCGTTTGGACGGGCGAGGGCGCCCGTCCCTCCACAAACTCGGATAGGGTAATGCCCGACACCTCCGACCGCAAAATTGCCGCCCTCGGAGTCCACATCTCCCGCGGAGTCACCTCGCACGGCATCGCGCTCAACGTGAACACTGATCTCACCTTCTTCAACCTGATCATCCCCTGCGGAATCGAGTCCAAGCCCGTCACGTCAATGCAAAAGGAACTCAACCGCGAAGTTCCGCTGCAGGACGTCGCGCACGCCCTCAGCCGCCACTTCGGCAGCGTCTTCGCAAGTCAGATCTTGTGGCTCGATAGCCTGGATGCCCTACTGGGCAAGGATCTCGGCGTCCCCATGAAACCCCCGGAGAACCTGCGCAAACTCCGCGGCGAAGACGACCCCGCTTGGGCCTGACTATTTTCACGCAGGCTTGCACTTGCACTAGAATGTGCGGGGGCAAACAATGCTCAGGGGATACCACGCGCGCAATCCATTCGCAGTTTTCGGCTTCATGCTGAAATCGTTTCTTTTTCTGTCAGCCCTGCTCCTGATCCAAAGCTGCGGCGGCGGCTCCTCTTCTCCACCACCTCCGCCGCCTCCGGCCTTGACACCTGTGTTCTTCCCGGTCGCCGGCACCTACAGCCCCACCCAAATCACCCTGACCGATCAGACCGCAAACTCGACTATCCACTACACCACCGACGGCAGCACCCCCACCGCGTCATCCCCGGCTTACGCCGGTCCCGTCACCGTTTCCTCGACAACAACCCTCAAAGCCATTGCCACGGCATCGGGATTTTCCGCCAGCGCTGTCGCCATCGCCACCTACAACGTTCCCACGCAGAACGGCAACGGCCCCGCGGTTTCAGTTGTAATCACTACCGATGATCAAATGCATCTGATGGCGGCGCCGCCTGCGACTCGCTTTAACGTCGCCACCGCCACTGGCAACATCATCTACGTCGATGAAACCCAGACCTACCAGCCCATCGAGGGTTTCGGCGCGGCTTTCACCGAGTCAACCGCTTATCTCTTGAACGAAGTCGCCCAGAAGCCCGCGCTCTCCACGACGATGAATGACCTGTTCACCCGCAATGGAATCGGCATCGGCCTCAGCTTCATGCGCACGCCGATGGCCGCCTCGGACTTTGCGATGTCCCAATATTCCTACGACGACAACAACGGCCAGCCCGATCCCACGCTGGCGAATTTCTCCGTCACTCATGATCAGGGTGACGTCATTCCGATCATTCAGTTGGCGCAGCAGCTCAATCCCCAGATGAAGCTGATGGCGAACCCCTGGTCCCCGCCGGCGTGGATGAAATCGAATGATTCCATGGTGGCGGGCGGGCTGATGACGAGCATGTATTCGCCCTGGGCGCAGTACTTCGTAAAGTACCTGCAGCGATATTCCGCCGCCGGAATTCGGGTGGACTACATTTCGGTCCAGAACGAGCCAAGTATTCTAACTGGCAATTATCCAGGAATGTGTTTTCCGGCATCACCGGGCTACTCTGTCTGCGGCCAGACTTGGGCGGCCGACGAAACGACCGGCTTACGCGACTACGTTCTTCCCGCTCTGGCATCGGCGAACCTGAATGCCAAGGTCCTCATCCAGGACGACAACTGGTGCGCTCCCGGCTACGCCTTGTCGGTTCTCTCTGATCCGACCTTAGCCACGTCTCCGCAAATTGCCGGAATCGGGTGGCATGGATATTGCTCCACTGCGGGGGTGATGACGACATTCAACAATGCTTTTCCAGCTTTCGGAAACTACGAAACGGAGCACTCCGGCGGACTGTTCAGCGGTCCTGATCAAATGAAGACGGATTTCGAGGAGATTACGCAAACCTTGAGAAATTGGGGCCGCGCCTATGTCAAATGGAATTTGGCGCTCGATGAAAGCCTCGGACCCCACACGGGCGGTTGCGGCACTTGCACGCCCATCGTGACCGTCAACAACTCCACCGGCGCCATCACCTACGGCATCGAGTACTACACCATGGGCCACTTCAGTAAGTTCATCCTGCCCGGTGCGGTTCGGATTTATTCCAGCAACGCAAACGGAATGGTCAGCGCGGCGTTCTTGAACCTGGATGGATCGAAGGCCTTGGTTGCGTTCAACGATTCTGCTTCCACGCAGGGTTTCGCCGTCCAGTGGGGAACTCAATCCTTTGCCTACACTCTGCCTTCGCTCGCCGGAGCAACCTTCGCCTGGAGCGGCGCCCAGAGCGGCAGCTACAAAACACCCGCAAACGTGCAGATTCAAGCCTCCAGCTTCAACAGCACTGGCGGCAAGAATGTACTCGGTGACAACACAACTTTCGGCCTGCAGACTGAGACCACGTCCGACACCAACGGTGGCTATGATCTCGGCTTTTCCAGCGGCGGAGATTATGCCGTCTATAAGAATGTCGATTTCGGCACCGGTGTGGCCGGCGTGAGCGCACGGTTGGCCTGCAACGGAAACTGTGGTGGCTCGTTGGAGTTCCACCTCGATAGCGTTTCCGGCACTCTCGCCGCATCGGTAACTATCCCGAACACGGCAGCATGGCAAACCTGGGCCACCGCCGCCGCTCCCGCCTCGGCCACCGGCGTCCACGATCTCTACGTAGTCTTCAAAGCCCCGCCCAGCGGCACTTCCAGCCTGGGTAATTTCAACTGGTTCCAGTTCAACTGATTGTTGTTTCAAGAAGCCAGGAGTCACCACTACCCATGTGGGGACAGCCGCCCTCGGCTGTCCCCCGAGTCGAAGACTCAGCAAACTCCGTTGCACTATCCATGAAATAATCCGCCCATGAACTCCCCAACCATCGTCCCGCCGCTAGCGGGAAACCTCCTCGGCTCCGCGGCCACCAATTTCGTGATCGCCGAATGGCAGGACGCCGGCGGCGTCTCCGCGCAGCCTCGATACATCGCGCCTTTGCATCTCCACCGCAACGACGACGAAGCCTGGTATGTGCTCGAAGGCGTCCTGCGAGTGAAGGTCGGCGGCGACGACGTCGAACTTCGCGCCGGCTCCGGCGTGATGGTGCCGCGCGGAACGCCGCACACCTACTGGAACCCCGGCCCCGGCCGCGTCCGCTACCTGCTCATCATGACCGCGAACATTTACCAGTTGATTCAGGATATCCACGCCATGAAGGAGCGTGCTCCGGCGGCCTTGGGCGCCGTATTCGAGAAACACGATTCCGAATTCCTCGATTAATAAGAAATAAGGGCGCCCCATTTCTCGCGTTCTCTGCGAGAAGTGGGGCTTTCTCTAGTCGCCATCCAACTTTTGCCCTTGCGTCGAATCCCGGAGTAGGATGATGAGTTCGCCAAGCATCATGAAGAAGAAGAGCAAGCCAGCGAAGTCCGCGAAGCCGTCGCACTCGAAAAACGGTTCCCGGCGAGGCCTTCCCGCTCTCCCCCAGCAGCGCACCTACTCCATCCCCGACACTCGCCTCGAAAAGCCAGACTTCACCGTCCGCCAAATTCGAAAAGGAGACGAAGTCCACTACGAAGTTTCCGGAGACCTCAGCGCCCCCGTCCCGCCCATCCGCGACTCGAAATACCTCAGCAAGCAGCAGTGCATCGCGATCTACCGCTGGATGGTGCTCAATCGCAAAATGGAGACCGCACTCGAAAATCTCTACAAGCAAGGGAAAGTTGTCGGCGGAGTTTATTTCGGCCTCGGACAGGAAGCCTGCTCCTGCGCTTCAGCATTTGCGCTGGGTAAAGACGACTGGCTCGCGCCCATGATCCGCAATCAAGGATCGCTGCTGGTCCGCGGCTTCGAGCCACGCGACATGATGATGCAGTACATGGCCAAGGCCGGTTCGCCCACCAAAGGCCGCGACGGTACTTCGCATTTCGGCGACATCTACAAGCGCAACGTGGTCTCGCCCATTTCCATGCTGGGCGATCTTATTCCCGTACTCGCCGGAGTCGCCCTCGGCGCGCGCCTGCAGGGCAAGAATGTCGCCGTCATGACCTACATCGGCGACGGTGGCCAATCCACCGGGGTGACATATGAAGGGA
Organism: uncultured Acidobacteriota bacterium; assembly: GCA_963819825.1. Lineage (GTDB taxonomy): Bacteria > Acidobacteriota > Terriglobia > Terriglobales > Acidobacteriaceae > Gp1-AA145. The sequence goes on along the minus strand of CAWFXO010000004.1, from coordinate 267,788 downwards.
TCAACTTCGCCGCCGTGCAGGACCTCGGCCTGGTGCTTCTCGTCGAGAGCAACCTGTGGGCATACTCCACGCCGTCGGAAATGCAGTATCGCGTGCAAGACCTCGCCGAGCGCGCCATTGCCTACGGCATCCCCGGCGTCATCGTGGACGGTACCGACGCCTGCCAGGTTTACGACGCCGCCCGCGTAGCCGTCGAGCGCGCCCACCGCGGCGAAGGCCCCACTCTGATCGAAGCCAAGATGATGCGCATGAAAGGCCACGCCATCCACGACGCCGCCGATTACGTGCCCAAGCCCATGTTCGAGTATTGGCGCAAGCGTGATCCCATCACGCGCTTCGAAAATTATCTGGTGAAAGTAAAGAAGTGGCTCTCACCGCAAGAGCACGCGAAGCTAATCTCGGACGTGGAAACCTATCTGGAGAAAGAAAGAGAAATAGCGGTGAACTCTCCCATGCCCGCGCCCGAAACCGCCGAAGGCGGCGTGTACTGCGAAGAAGGATGCCACGAGATCAAGCCCAAGTACGGGATGCCGAAAGTCAAGGTTTCACAATCGACAGCAACACGAAAGAACGAAGAAGCGGCGATTCACTTCAAGTAGGCTGGCGGCTATCGATAAACGTCTCGGCGATGCCCAACGGTTAAGACCAGAACCAGCAAGATTTCACGCCGCACCTGGTACACAACCCGGTAGTCGCCCGCTCGAATGCGCCAAGCATCTGGAATACCGGACAATTTCTTGCACCCGGCTGGGAAAGGATTCTCCTTTAACCCCGCAATTCTTGCGGCAATTCGCTTCTGCGCATCGCGCGGCAACTTCTCGAACTGTCGAAGTGCGGCGGGCTTGAACTGGAGCGTGTAAGCCATGAGGCTGGCTCATTTCACAAGCGGAATTTCTTCTTGATCGTCTCCCATGGAATGGTCCCCGGTTCTTTCAAGGCCGCACGCGCCGCCGCAACATCGATCTCGTCTTCCAGTCGCTCCAGGAATTCAAGGTCTTCCATCGGCACTACTGCCGCCACCGGCTTCTTCCGCCGGTGCACAACGATTCTTTCCCCGCCGTAGGCGGCGCGGTTCAAAATGTCGGCGAAGTTCTGTCGGGTTGTGCTTGCGGTAAGTTTGGGAGACATGGATCACCTCGACTACGAAACGTACAATTAGTACAATAGCACTATTTGTACATCTTGTACATGATATACATGATGTACAAGATATACATCATGCGAGTGCCTGCTTCCGCACCTCTTCCGCGCTCAGTCCACTCTCCCGCAGCCGCCGGATGCTCAACGCGTCGTGCCGCTTCGCCAGCCGTACTCCCGCCTCATCGCGCAGCAAATCGCAGTGGTAGAACTTCGGAGCCTGGAGGCCGAAGGCTCGATACAGCAAAAGCTGCCGCGCGGTGGACTTCAACAGATCCGCTCCGCGCACCACTTCGGTGATTCGCATCGTGTGATCATCGGCCACGACTGCCAATTGGTAAGCGGGGACATCGTCCCTACGCCAGACGACGAAGTCACCGAAATCTTCCCCAGCGACGAACCGCTGTTGGCCTAGATGCAAATCCCGAAAGGCAATCTCCTCGCCATCAGGAACCCGAAACCGCCAGTTCACTCCGCCGGGTTCCTTGAAGCTCAAAGCATCCGTCCGCTCCCGGCACTTGCCCGGATAAAGCGGCTCATCGTCCAACTCGTTCGGAGCGCTCGCCGACTGCGCCAACTCCTTCCGCGAACAGGTGCACGGATAAATGAATCCTCCGTCTCGAAGCAGTTTCCAGGCGGCCAAATAAATTTCGCGCCTTTCGCTTTGCGAGTAGGGCGCATGCCGTCCGCCGCAGTCTGGACCTTCGTTCCAGTGAATGCCCAGCCAGGCCAGGTCTTCATACATCGCCGAGACAAATTCTGCCCGGCAGCGGTCAGGATCGAGGTCTTCATTGCGAAATACCAGCGTACCGCCCGCCTGCTGCGCCCGACCGGCTGCAAACAGAAAAGTGCGCGCGTGCCCGAGATGGAGAAGCCCCGTGGGTGACGGCGCAATCCGGCCGCGGTAAGAAGATTCAGGCACACCTGCATTGTAATTAGCTGGGTCCGCCGCCCACCTGATAATCTGTTTCGACTCGGAGACCCCGCCATGCCAAAATCCGCGGCGCCATTTTCTCTTCCACAAGCCTTGCTTCACGCCTTCGACACCAACGACCGCATCAATCAGTACATGCTGGAGAACCTGCCCTCCGAAGCCTGGCGCGCCGCGCCCCCCGAGGGCAAAGGACGCACCATCGCCGCCATCGTCGCCCACATGCACAACGTCCGCGTCATGTGGCTGAAGGCGGCGAAGGCTGCCGACATCCCCGAACAGTTGGAGCGGGACAAGACCACATCCACGCAAGCAGCAAAAGGTCTGGAGCAGAGCCGTTCAGCGTTGGCCCAGCTCATCAAAGCCGCGCTAGACGGCGACGGTCGCGTTAAAGGATTCCGCCCCGACGTTGCCGGATTCGTTGGATATCTCATCGCCCACGACGCTCATCATCGCGGACAAATCTGCATGCTGGCGAGGCAGATCGGCTATCCGCTTCCCCAGAAGGCCATGTTCGGAATGTGGGAATGGGGATCGCGGGGTAAGGCAGTTGCTAGTGATTAGTAGCTAGTGGTTAGTAAGTCCGCGAACAGAATGTCTCCGTCACTATCAACTAACAACTAGCCACTAGCCACTGGTCTTACGTTAAACTTCCCATAACTTTCATGACTGCCCCCACTCTCCAACTCACCCAAGTCGAAGTCCGGGTCCTCGGCGCCTTGATCGAAAAGGACATCACCACTCCCGACTACTATCCGCTTTCGCTCAACGCGCTGGTCAACGCCTGCAATCAGAAGAACAACCGCGACCCCATCATGGCGCTCGACGAAGAGTCTGTCCGGCAGGCTCTGGGTTCGTTGCAGGAAAACCGCCTCGCCGGCCCGGCTGGAGGGGCCGACAGCCGGGTCACGAAATATGAGCACCGTCTGCAGGAGGTCTTTAACTTCGACCGCCGCGAAATCGCCGTCCTTTGCGTTCTACTGCTACGCGGCCCGCAGACTCCCGGCGAGCTCCGCGGCCGCAGCGAGCGCATGTACCGTTTCGAAACCCTCGACGACGTGCAGTCCACCATCCAGCGTCTCAGCGATCGCACGCCGCCCCTGATGCGGGTGCTCCCCCGCCAACCGGGGACAAAAGAATCGCGCTACGTTCATCTCTTTTCCGAGGACACTTGGCCGACTGAAACCCAGCCGCCGCACAGCGTCTCTGAGCCTCGCGCCACGAGCGATTCCCGAATTTCTGCGCTCGAAGCCGAAGTCGCCTCTCTCCGCGGCGAGGTTGCGGAACTCCGTCAGCAGTTGGCCGCTTTCAAGACTCAGTTCGAATGATTGTCACAAAGCGCCGCCGATAGGCCACATTCCTGTGGTAAACGCCCGTAACCCGCTGCTCTGCAAGCGGTTACCAAAGTCCAAATAACCGTTCGGATTCCGGAACCATCCAACCGGAGCCGGGTTGGATACCATGTGGGATAAATGCGTCTGCGGCTAAACATCGCGACAGTTTTCTGCCTGGCGGCCATTGTGGCCAGCGCGACGGCACAGCTCCGCGCCCAGGCGACTTTGCTGCTGGAAGAGCCTTACAGTTACGACGGCACTTTTGCCGGAACCGGCCATGCCGCCGTGTATCTGTCGCGCGTCTGCGCCGGATCCCCAACGGTTCTACGCCGTTGCCATCCCGGGGAAACCGGCGCCGTCATCAGCCGCTATCACGCCGTTGCTGGACGCGACTGGATCGCCGTTCCGCTCATCCCTTATCTCTACGCCGTCAAAAACCCGGGGGATGCGCCCTTGGTCGCTGACGAGAAGCTGGTCAAGTTTCTTCGCGCCAACTATCTCGACGGCATCGGCATCACCGACCCGGATGCATATCAACTCGCTGGCTCCGCTTATGACCGCACCACCTACGGTTTTCGCATCGCCACCCGCCCCGAACAGGATGATGAACTCATCCGCATCTTGAATGCCGCGCCCAACCGTGGGGCCTACAAACTGCTGAACCGCAATTGCGCCGATTTCGCTAAACAGATCATCAATTTCTACTACCCGCGTGCGATTCACCGCAGCATCATCGCCGATCTCGGTGTCATGACTCCCAAGCAGGCGGCGAAAAGTTTGGTCCACACCGCCAACCATCATCCTCAAATTCAATTGACCACGTTCATCATCCCTCAGGTGCCGGGGTTGAAGCGAAGTACTGCCGTGCATGGCGTGATCGAGTCAGTGGTGCTGGCCAAGAAGTATGTCACCCCGTTTCTGCTTTTCCATCCTTTCGTAGTTGGCTCGGTGGAAGCCGCATATTGGACGGGATGGCGGTTTAATCCCGCGCAAGGCGCGCTGATCTTCGACGCCAGCAACTTGCGCACAGGCGATCCGCTTGGCGCCCTGGAATTACCGTTAAGCAACGCGGAGCGCCGCTCTTTCGCGATGTCGCTTGCCGCCTTGCGGCGCGAGACCTCGGAAGCCGGCTTGCCCGAGTGGCGAAAACTCCAGGCTGTGGCCGATCCCCAGTTGGACCCCTCCGGGCAGCCTTTTCTGAAGGCGCAGATGGATGGGCAGACCGTTCAAGTCGGGCTCAGCCGCAGCAACGCTTTGCGCTTTGACACTCCGCCGGAGTTTGTCCAGGGCCTGCTTGTGACTCGCCTGGAGAGCGAACTGAGATCCCGTAAGCCGGGGACTTCGCAGCCGCAGGTCGAACGCGACTGGCGGATGCTGCAAAACGCCGTCGAATCCCGCGAAGCCGGCCTTGCCCCGCCGCGCTAGACGAAACCGCGCCCGCCCATTACTCTAGCCTTTCTCCCGCGTGTCCACTCGACCCACCTTCGAACCCGAAGCTCAAACTCAATCGCACCATGCGCTGCGCCGGGAACTCGGCCTTGCCGATCTGGTCTTCGCCCAGATCGGATACATGATCATCCCCGAGTTCTTCGGTACGGCTGCTAAGGCCGGATCCGCGCATGCGGTGTTGTGGTTGCTCGCGATGGCCTTGTTCTTCCTGCCGCTGGCTTTTCTGGTGACCCACCTGATCCGCTTGATGCCTCTCGAAGGCGGACTTTACGAGTGGGCCCGGCTCGTGTTCGGAGACCAGGTCGGTTTTCTCGTCGCCTGGAATCTCTGGCTCTATGCCGTGATTTATATGGCCATGGTCGGCATGATCACTGTTAGTTTCGTCGCCTATGCGTTTGGCCCGGGCATGGCCTGGATCATGACCAGCAAACGGATCGTCCTCTTCTCATCCTGCGCTTTGATCGCCGCGCTCATCCTGCTGGCGCGCGCCGGCTTCCGGATTGGCAAGTGGGTCACCAATGCGGGAGGCGTGCTCACCCTGGTCGTGCTCGGTGTGCTTGTCGCAATGCCGATGTTCCGCGCCGGTCACGGAATTCCGGGGGACTATCACCCCCTTCGCCTGGTCGCTCCTCCGCCCACGCTTTTCACGCTCAGCGTGTTCAGCAAGATGGCCTTGGGGGCGTTGTGCGGATTTGAATACGTCGCCATCTTCGCCGGGGAGTGCCGCAATCCGGAACGCAATTTGCCGCGCTCCATCCTGCTCAGCGCTCCCATGATTGCGGTCTGCTACATTCTCGGGACCAGTGCCATTCTGGCCTTCGTTCCGGTGGCCGATGTTGATGTGACCGCATCTATCCCCCAGGCCTTGACCCGCGGTTTCCATTCTCTTGGCATTTCCGGGATCATCCTGCCCGCTTCCGTTTTCCTGCTGCTCACCAACTACCTCGCGACTTTCAACGTGAATTTCAACGGCTGCGCCCGCCTGCCCATGGTCGCCGGCTGGGACCATTTGCTGCCGGCGTGGTTCACCCGCCTGCATCCAAAACACAAAACCCCGGTCAACTCGATTTATTTTGCCGGCGCGGTTGCGATGGCGGTCAGTCTGTCCGCTCTGATCGGAGTTGGGGAGCAAGAAGCCTTTGAGTTCTTGCTGGTGCTGGCGTTCGCGTTCTATGCCATCGCCTATGTGGCCCTGTTTGCGATTCCATTGTTCGGGAGAAGGGAACTGGGGGTCCGCCCACCGCCGTGGCTGCGTATCGGAGCGCTGAGCGGGCTCCTGATGACGCTCCTCTACATCGTGCTTTCCATCCTCCCCATCGTGGATGTGCAAAGCAGTTGGGAATATTCAGCGAAAACCGCCGCCGCCCTCGTCGGCGCAAATATTCTGGGATTCGCACTCTACCGCTGGGGACAGAGCAAGAGCGTCACTGACTTGCCTGTCGCGTCGCTGCGCCTCGATTGACGGCTGCCGCGAAAGATGACGACTTCAGACCGCAGAGGCAGAATTTTCAGCGTCACAGCTGTAGCCGCGAAGCGGCGGCAAAATGCAGGTGAGGGCGTAAGCCCAGGGTTATCTCGCCGACACGAGCGTGCCCTGAAAGGGCGAAAGAAACGGCGGCTGCAATTTAGACGCCCAGCGTTTCAAAAATCAGGCTCATGCACGTCAATCCCGCCTCGGCCTTCAAAAACTCCGAAATGTCGGTAGTCCGCACGTCCAATCCTCGCCGCTGCAAAATCCCAATCGTCTTCGCGAACCCCCTGTGTATGCAAACCGTCCCGCCGGCCAACAGAACATTCGCCGCCATCCACTCCTCGGCCGGAACCGGGATGACCTCATATCCGGCAAAGGGCGAAAGGTCCACGCGCGAGGCGTCGGCCAAAATCGTGTTCTCATCCACCGCCGTGCAAACACTCTTCAGATGCAGTGCCCCCGGCACGTTCACGGGATGAACGGTGTATCCGTACAGCGAAACGCATGCTCGCAGCGTATCAATACCATCGCGCGTCGTCCGCGTCGTGACTCCCACGAACAACTCACGCCCGATCCTGAGCACATCGCCGCCCTCGAGCGTCGCGGGCCCCTCGATCTCTACAACCTCCCGTTGTTTCCGCACGAACGGCGTAACTCCGGCAACCTCAGCGCGCCTTACTTGGCTTCCCGGGCGAGTCAGCACCGCAATCTCATCCAGCACCAGGGCCGTGTCTTCGAGAAAGCAGCAATCCGGGCAGGTGTCGTCAGCCGGAATCTGATGCACGGTTACTCCAAGCCCGCGCAACATTTCTTCATACTGCGCGTGCTGCTCAACCGCCCGCCCGAAATCAATCGCCGCCCGGTCAATAAACGTAAGCTCGCATTCCGCGAGCCGAGGAGACACGGCACGAGTGAAAGCAGTCAACATGGATGGGAAGAAATTATATCCGTGACGGTGGTGTGGAGCCTGCCCTGAGCGAAGCCGAGGGTCGGACACTCTTGTCCGACGCCTTTGACTTTGATCTTGATTGTGCTCTTGGACGCTTCTCTAAGCCAGCGATCAGCCGGCTCCTACTGCTGCGCCGGCGCTGCATCCGCCGAATTCCCAATTGCATCTCCCGAGAGCACCAGCTCAACCCGCCGGTTCTGTTGCCGCCCTTCCGGCGTTTCGTTCGACGCAATCGGCAGCGTCTTGCCAAGCCCGCGCGCTTCAATTGAATCCGCCGCAATCCCTTGCTGGACAAGGTAATCGCGCACCGCATCCGCTCGCTTTTCCGAGAGCGTCTGGTTGTACTCGTCCGTCCCCACGCTGTCGGTGTGACCTTCAATCTGAAGATGCAGGCTCGGATACGCCAGCACGATGCCGGAAACTTTCGCCAGCCGCTCGCGCGCTCCCGGCAGCAGCTCAAAGCTCCCGGTCTTGAACAGCACGTCGGACATATTCGCGATCAGGCCCCGCGCGGTGTCGCGCGTCGAAAGAATGGTGTTGAGCTGTTGCAGCAATCGCGCGCGGAGTTCCTGCTTCTCTTTTTCCGCCTGCTGACGCATTTGCTCGGCCTGCTGACGCAGCTGATCGGACTGCGCCGCCGCCTGCTGGGCCTTCGCCGTTTCCGCCGCCAGCGCCTGTTGCTGCGCCACGGCTTCCGCCGTTGCCTTCTCCGCTGCTTCTTTTTGCCGCGCCGCGTCCGCCGCCGCCTCCTCGGCTTCGGCCTTCATCTTCTCGGCTTCAGCCTTGGCCGCTTCCGCCTGCCTTCTGGGCCGTTTCGGCATCGGCACGCCGCTTGGCTTCCGCTTCGGCATCGGCACGGGCTTTGGCTTCGCGCTCCTCTGCCGCCTTCTTCTCGGCCGCAGCCTGCGCCTGGGCTTCATCTTCGGCGCGCTGCTTCACCGCCATAACCCGCGCCTCTTCCGCGGTCTGCGCCGTCTCGCGCGCCGCCGATTCCACCGCCGCCTTGCCCTGCTTCTGCCGGTACGCCGTTTCCGCCTGCGCCAATTGCTGGTCTGCCGTGGTCAGAATCGACGTCGCATACTTGTCGCCCGCCGCAATGTGCGCAATGCGGACTGCATTGCGCGCCTCGAACAACTCGATCGGCGTGCTGCGGTCAATCCCGAAAATCGCATTCTGAATTTTTTCGTTGCTCGACGAGTACGTTCCCCACCCCAGCAACTCATATTTCGCGGTGATCTCTTCCCCTTGCGCCACGTTCTCCGGGACTACGCTCTCCAGCACCACCACATTCCCCGGCTGATTGACCGCGAAATACGGCTCTGCAGTCACGATCAGCCCAAACGTCTGCATATCGGTGGCCGTCTTTAAGTGCGCATTGCCCTTATCAACCACCAGCTCTCCCAGATTCACCGCCCGCCCTTCCGGAGAGACTGCCCACAGCACGTACGTCAAATACTCAAGGCCGAACTTCGTGGCCTCGTCCATGCCCTGCATTTTTGCGTCAATGTTGACGGCGGTCTTCTTCGCCTCGACCTTGGCCTCGCCGGACGCGCCCATCAGCAAGTCCGTCGCCTGGAATAAGACCTTCACCGAACCGCCCTGCCGGTAGTGCACCGCTTTGGTGGTGCGCGACACCGGCCCGGCTTTCGCCGCCGGTGAAGTGGCCGTTGCTGAAGCCGGAATCGGCGCGGCCGTATTCGACCCGGGCTGGCTCTGCCCCTCCATCCCTGCGACGGCTCCGATCACCACCACCCCAACCAGCAGTAGTTTTCTCATGGATTGGCCTTTGTCCCCCGCCTGAACGTTATCAGTCTCTAATCCTCAGTCTCTAATTTTCAATAATCTGCGTTCGTGCCAGGAAAGGAAAGACCGAAAAGGGAATGGCTGATGCCGAACTTTGGTCACCGCGCCCCAAAAGATCCTTAGCGCACCGTCAGTTGCGCCAGTTCCGCAAGGCTGGCCACCGTAACATCTGGCTCACCCGAAGCCTGTTTGACGGCCCCTACTCCGGGCCGCAACGACCGCCGGTTGACCCATACCGTGGCGATTCCCAACGCTTTCGCCGGAATTACATCGTGATAAATGCTCTGCCCCGCGTGCAGCCACTGCTCGGGCAGGATCCCCATCTTCGCCTGCGCCAGCCGGAAGATCTCCTGCGATGGCTTGTAGGCGCGCGCCTGCCCTGCGGTGGTCACAAAATCAAACTCCACCTCGAGGCGCCGCGCGCTGTCGGCGAACAAATCATCGTCCACGTTCGAAATAACTCCCAGCTTGAGCTGGCCCTTCAGTCGCCGCAAGGCGGCAACCGTATCAGGAAACGGCTTCCAGTTGGCCAGCGAACTGGGCAGCGATTGCTGTTCTTCGTCAGACGCGCGAAAGCCCAGCCGGGCCCCGAACCCGCGAACAACCTCACACAAGACTCCCCGATAAGGCTGGTAGCGCGACGATTCCGCCTCGGCCTCCAGTTCCCCATATAACCGAAGAATTTCCGGATCGGTCAGCTCCGCGCCATGCGCCGCCAAAACCGGCCGAATCGCCCCCAGGATTCCCGCTTCCCAGTCGATGAGCGTGCCATAACAGTCGAATGTGATAACGCGGAAGCGCGAAAAATCCAAAGCGGCATTCATGCAGGCAATCCTGAATAATAAAATATCGCAGAACGCGAGCTCACGGGCGGTACCCGGATTTGCCCGTGTGGGTCGGACACTCCTGTCCGACCAAATGCCGGGAGGCTCACAAACCACTGACGTCGGATATCCAGGTGCGGCGTCTTCCGGCGCTCCATCAGCCGCGAAGCGGCGCAAGAATGCAGCCCAGGGCGCAAGCCCTGGGGAGTCGAGACTACAACGCCCCAGCCCCAGCGGGGCGAAAGAAACCACGCAAGATCGTTTGACTCAACCATTCTGCAGGTATACGGTTCGCCCCATGGAACTCCGGATGGCATCCCCGTGCTCTGCCGACTGGGACCGCATGCAGGGCGACGAGCGCGTCCGCTACTGCCCGCAGTGCAAACTCAACGTTTACAACTTCGACGCCATGGTTCCGCCGAGATCGAGCGGCTGGTGCGGAATCGCGAAGGTCGCCTGTGCGCTCGCTTCTACGCCCGGCCAGACGGAACGCTTTTGACTCAGAACTGCCCGGTCGGCTTCCGAGCCAAGGTTCGTCGCATTTCGCGCGCAGCAGGAGCCGTTCTCTCAGCCGCCACGGCGGCTATGAGCGCCACATATGTTGCGGCGCAGACGGCCACCGGCACTTCGCAGTCAACTCCATCGAAACGATCGGACGCTGCCCTCTCGTTGGAAGTCATTGACCAATCCGGTGCAGTCATCACCAATGCGAAGGTCTCGCTGATCAGTCACAAAAGAAGACCCTACACGAAGGCAAGACAGATTCCAAAGGCGAGGTGCTCATACCGCATTTGGTTCCCGGGGTCTACTCGGTCGTCATCGCAGCAACTAATTTTTCAACCACCGGGCTTAGGCCGACGTGCAGTCTGCACAGACGCATGAAGTGGTTGCAAAGATTGATCTTGGCGTCATCATGGGCGACGTCGTCGAGATTCCGGGCCCAGTCCCCAACCGACCTATCTTGAGGATTTCCCCCGCCTCCTTCTGTACCGCGAAGGTCTCGCTCTCCCCTTCGTCTAGTCCTTTGGTAAACCGCCCCAGCTCACCCATCCTCTAAACTACCCATAAGATTGCGGAAACTAATTCTCAATCCTATTGCTGGCACTCGTCGCCCTCGCAGCGTGGCTCGGCTGGGGCCTCTGTGCCTCCCTGTCACCCCCGCTGCCCAGAAGTTCGTCATGCTCCGTCCCGGATACTCCACCCGCCACATTGCCCGTGAGCTGAAATCCGCCGGGGTCATTCGCAGCGCCGACGCCTTCGTCCTTTGGCACGCGTTGCATCGCCATCCATCGCTCAAGGCCGGCGAATATCTTTTCGAGCGTGACGCCAACGTGATCGACATCCACTCCCGCCTCGCCCGCGGAGACGTTTACTACCACACCGTCGTCATCCCCGAAGGCTTCAACATGTTCGAAATCGCGCAGAGCCATCGCAGGACGCCGGTCTCGGCTCCGCCGAAGATTTCCTGAAAGTCGCCACCACCGACACCGCGCTGATCGCCGACCTCGCCCCCCACGCCACGTCGCTCGAAGGCTATCTTTTCCCCAACACCTACAATTTCACCCGCACCCAGAGCATGCGCGACATGGCTGCGGAAATGGTCAAGGAATTCCGCCTGCGCGCCAATGAACTTGGCCTGATTCTGCCCGGTCCGGCCCAGCCCGGAGCCGCCGCGCAAGACATCTCCGCCGTCGTCACCCTGGCCTCCATCATCGAAAAAGAAACCTCCGTCCCCGACGAGCGCCCCGAAGTCGCCGGGGTCTACTGCGAACCGCCTGCAACGCCGCATCCCCCTGCAAGCCGACCCCAGCGTGATTTACGCCGAGCTGCTGCAAGGCACCTACACCGGCGCTCTGCACCATGCCGACATGCACTTCGACTCCGCCCTACAACACTTACCGCCACGCCGGGCTGCCGCCCGGGCCCGATCGCCAATCCTGGCAAAAGCTCGCTGCAAGCCGCCATGCATCCCGCCCAAACCGCGTACTACTACTTCGTCAGCGACGGCAACGGACACCACCGCTTCGCCGCCACCCTCGAAGAGCACAACCGCAACGTCGCCGCCCTCCGCCGCGTCGATGTCACAAAGGTGACCCCCGCCGCCACTCTAACTGCAAGGTGGGGTTACCAATCTCAAAACAGCGGACAGCGCCGCCGGTTTGGTTCTTCTATACTGGATTCACATCTAATTCACGAAGCAATGCCCTTATCTAGATACCTCGCAGTCCTGGTTCATTTTGGCGACCCTCCCCTTGGGGGATGCCTGTTCTCACACCCACCAGGTGGCGCAGGTCGAACCTGGCTGCCCTGAAAACCGCCACCAAGCAAGACCTGGTCACCTACATCAATTCCGAAGCCGCCAAAGTCCAAAGCATGCAGGCCACGGTGGACATTGACACCTCGGTCGGCGGCGCCAAGAAGGGCCAAGTCACCGAATACGAGCAGATTCGCGGTTTCGTCCTCGCCCGCAAGCCCGAGATGCTGCGCATGATCGGCCTCTACCCCATCGTCCGCAACCGCGCGTTTGACATGGTCAGCGACGGCCACAACTTCAAGCTCTGGATTCCCACCAAGAACCGTTTCGTGGTCGGACGCAATGACGTCAGCGTCGCCCAACCCCGCCCAGCCGCTCGAAAACCTTCGCCCGCAGATCATTTATCGAGGCGCTGCTGCTGCACGAGATCGCCCCGGACGAAACCGCCATCCTGGAGAATGGCACCGAAACCGTCACCGACGAAAAAGGCCATCCGCTCGAACAGCCGGACTATGTGATCGACGTGATCCGCAAGAACGGCGACGACAGTTGGCTGTCAGCGCAAAATCATCTTCAGCCGACTCGACCTGCGTCCCAACCGCCAGCTCATCTATGACGAAGCCGAAAACATCGTCACCGACGCCCGCTACACCGACTACAAGGACTACGACGGCGTCAGCTTCCCCTCGAAAATCGAGATCAAACGCCCGGAAGAGGAATACGACATCACGCTCACCATCCTGAAGCCCGGCCTGAACCAGCCCCTGACCGACGACAAATTCGTCCTCGACCAGCCCGCCGGAGCCGAGGTAATCCACCTCGACCACCCCCAGACTCCGGCCAACGGCGGCGGCAGCCACTAGAAGCTGTTAGCATTTAGCACTTAGCCTTTAGCGTAAGACATGTACTGAGGCAGAGCCTAGTACGCGCGTGAGTCGAAGGATGCCCTCACCTGCCCCACCACTGCAGATCAGGGACTACAGGCTTTAAGCTAAGAGCCAAGAGCTAAGAAGCAAGAGCTGCTTTTCTCATGATGAACAAAATGATCGTCTCCAACCTGGCGCACCGCCCCTTGCGCTCTGCCATCAGCATCGTGGCCGTCGCCCTCGAAGTCACGCTGATTCTGCTCATCGTCGGCTTCGCTCTCGGAATGCTCCATGATTCCCGCTCGCGGCAGGCCGGAATCGGTGCCGATGTAATCGTGATGCCGCCGGGTTCGTCGAACATCATCAGCCTCAGTGACGCCGCGATCCCCGTCAAGATCGCCGACATTCTGCCAGAAGTTGCCGCACGTGACCGTCGTTTCGCCGGTCATATTGAAGGTTTCGGCCGCCGGGACACTTCAGACCATTTGGGGAATTGACTTGAAGTCCTTCGATGCCCTGCGCCCCTTCACTTACTTGAAGGGTGGCCCGTTTCAGGGACCGGACGACATTCTGGTCGACGACATCTATACCAACGGCAAGCACGTGAAAATCGGTGACCCTGTGGACCTGTTCAATCACACGTTTCACGTGCGGGGAATCGTCGCCCATGGCAAGGGAGCCCGCGCTTTTCGTTCCGCTTGCCACACTGCAGGACTTGAACGGCACCCAGGGCAAAGGTTCGGCGCTTTACGTCAAGACCGACTAGCGCGGCGAATACGGATGAGGTCGTGAGCGAAATCAAGAATGTGCCGGGCATGGCTACCTATGTTGTGCAGTCGATGAACGCATATCTGCTCATCGTTCACTCCCGACAAGTATCCGATGCTCTCGACGTTTATCAACATCGTGATCGGCATCTCGGTGACCATCGGCTTCATCGTCATCTTCCAGGCCATGTACACCGCGGTGATGGAACGCACGCGCGAAATTGGGATACTCAAGTCGCTGGGCGCGTCGAAGTTCTATATCGTGAACGTGATTCTGCGGGAGACGACCGTGCTGGCCATCGCCGGGATAGTGCTCGGAATCGCAATCAGCTTCGCCGCCAGCACTGGCATTCAGAAGCGCGACGACTCTGCCGGTCGATATGAACCTTGCCTGGATCGCGAATGCCGCCCTCATCGCCATTGTCGGCGCGCTAGGCGGCGCACTCTACCCCGCCTTCAAAGCCGCGCAGAAAGACCCGATTGACGCGCTGGCGTACGAGTAGCGACTCTTGGCTGTCGGCTCGTGGCTCTTAGCCATTGCGCTCAAGCCGCGAAGAATGCGCGATCACCACACGTGTGGGGCCTGCCCTGAGCTTGTCGAAGGGTCGGACACTCTTGTCCGACCCGCGGCAGAGCGGCGTGAGAATACAGCCCTCACCGCGGGCCCACTCCGCCAGGCTCCTGATGCATGGAGCTTTCGCCTCGGACCGGGAAGGGCACGAGTTCCACTCGTGCCGATCATGCACTCGCCAGGATTTGCGGCTTTAGCCGCTGGGGTTCGCCTTCTTACGCCTTCTGGATTTGCCGTCCAACCAAGAGCCAAGAACCAACAGCCAAGAACCAACAGCCAAGAACCCGCCGCCTTCCTCACCTCCACGTCATGTCATACCCCAACCCTTGCAAAATATGGTTCTCAAACTCATACTGCACCAGCGCATCGAAATTATTTCCCGCAAACTCCCACGATGCCGCATACCGCGACACATTCGGCCCATACAGCGAATACGCCGCTGCATAATTCACATTGCAGGGCTGCGGACAAGCAATCAGCCCCGTCGGATCCGGCCGGTTCGCTCCCGGTAGCCGCAAACAGCGCCGCCGAAGAAACATCCGGCCGCGCCGCCACCATGAGCTGCCGCGGTTGAATATTCCACACCCGCGGATCGCCCGGAAGAATGTCCGGCGGAACGTTGCTCTGCGTCCGCTGCAGCGGATTCAAATCAATCTGCTGCGACAAATTCTGCTGCGCCGCCTTCCACAGTGCCCACAACTCCGCATCCGTGTGCTGCGTCTGATTCACGAATCCACCGCTGCTGGATTGGCGCCCGCGCCCGCGCCGCCACTCCGCATCCTTCGAGCAACAGCATCATCAGGGCCAGCGCCCGCAGCCGTCCGCGCATAGTTCTCCTCGCGTCGTATTCGCTGCTCATGCCATCGGCAACGCGGACTTCGCAATCTGCATACTTCTCCCTCAGCACAGGTGTTACGACTTTCGGAATGCGTGGACTAGTACCATGCGTGGTTACGCCACACTGCGGAAGCGCGTTGGTGCCTGAAGTCAGATGTGACGTAGAAAGGACATCCACCGAAGAGATCGTGTGGGGACAGCCGCCCTCGGCTGTCCTCGGGCCGCAGGCCCGGTTGTTTCGCTGAGAGTTGAGGAGTAACTAGTGGGAGGGCACGGTTTCAGTCATGCCGATTTCGCTCGAATATTTTGGAAGCGGGCTTTTTAGCCCGCTGCAGGAGTCTGTTACAACTTCAACATGCAGCGCCCCGTCGGTGTGACCGCGATCGCAATCGTCTTCGCCGCCGCTTCCATCTACCTGGGTGCGCTCGGCGCCATCATGCTGCTCATCCCGGGCGCCGTCCGCATGAGCCTGGGCGCGCCTTTACTGCATGGCCTCGAACTTGCCGGGCCTTATATGTTCCTACTAGCCGCCGCCGTCAGCGCGATCGTTTCATCGGGATTATTTCGCCTGAGAAACCTGGCCCGCCGCGCGGCCATCGCCATC
Source organism: uncultured Acidobacteriota bacterium (assembly GCA_963819825.1). Lineage (GTDB taxonomy): Bacteria > Acidobacteriota > Terriglobia > Terriglobales > Acidobacteriaceae > Gp1-AA145. Next base: position 251,991 of record CAWFXO010000004.1, on the reverse strand, counting down.
TGCTTTGCCGGCATGGTCCTGCTGATCCCCAAAGTCTCCGCCGATGCCGCCGACTTCGGCCCCCGCTTCTTCACCGCCGGCGCCATGCTCGTCGTCCGAATGATGATCGTCTGGTATTTGTGGCAATACTGGACCGCAGAGAAATTCCACTGAAGATTTAGCGAACCAGAGTGTGGAGCGACGGGCGTCCCCGCCCGGCCACTCCGTCCGCCGAAGAGATCGCGTGGGGAGAATTAAAGGAGACCGCGTTGGGACGGACGCCTTCGCCCGTCACCGGGCCGCAGGTCTGGTTGGGTTTGGCGTGGCGGCCGCCGACTCTACACCCCCCGAAACTGCCGCTTGCGATTCCGCCAACGGCACCGCCCCGTCAGCCGCCTTCTTCTCCCGCGTCCCCAGATCAATCACCATCGACATGTCCTTCGGATAAACCACATCCCGCCCGCGCGTCAAAAAATGCGAATAGAAGGACATCCCTGCACCGTAGAACCCGAACCCTGAGCTGACAACTCGCGAGTGCGCAAGAACCCCCACCAGCGTCCCAACCAGCTTGAACCCCGATGCTCCTCTGACCGCGCCGCCACCTACGTTACCGCCATTGCCATCCCCGTCCTCATCGCGACCAGCCGACGATGCTGCCAGCATCACTGCAATGCCCGTCGTCAGATATCTCGTCTTCGGAGTCGTGACCTGCGCCCCTCCCTCGGAATCGAGTTTCAGATTCTGGCCCTTCGCGGCATCGACGCCCTCAAGCGTTCCCTCGACCGCCTCCTCAACACCGTTCGGCGGAACCACCTGATGAAACGTGATGCGCAGTTGTCCATTGCGTCCCAGCCTCCGTGCCGGCCGCACTTCCAGAACCGACCCCTTCAACCGGCTTCCTTCCGGCAAAAACAGCTGGTTCGACACCATCAAGGGCTGGTTGATCACGGCCTCGACCGGATCTCCCTTTTTGCTGGTCGCCGAGTTCAACGGCGTGGTCAGCCACGCATGCACCAGGCTGCCCGACGGCGGTTGCGTCCCAATATTCGTAAGCTCTTCTGCCTGCAATTGCTCGTTGCCAAAGCTCAGCGGCTCTTGCACGTCAGCGATGAAGGTCGTTCCCTGATCCAAATACTGTGGACGATACGGCGACTGCGCCAGCGCCAGCCTTTTCAGTCGATGCATCTTGTCCGGGGCGCGTAGTTGCTCTTCCAGCGATGAAATCTGCTGGCGAATCTGTTCCCGTGCCTGTGCAATTTTTCCCTTTGCTGCCGCTTCGCCCTCGCCCACTTTTCCCTGCGGCTTTGTGCTCGCCGGAACAAACCGCAAAACCGCGCTCGATCCCGGCGAAACCAGCACATGGATCGGCAGCTCGCGCCCGTCTGGGAGCGTGACCTCGTCCATTTCGATATGCACGCCCCGATTCGGCGAGAAGTCCGCATTCAGCGCCGCCAGCGTTCGCGTCTTCTTCGAGACCGGATCGATCGCCGCCACCTTGCCGGTCACATCACTCCCCGCCGGCACCAGCAGCTTGTCGAACGCGTAGATCGGTTCCGCCGTCTTGCCGTGGATCGGTTGCCCTTCCTTCTGAATTCTCACGTCCTGATCCAGCACGACCTTGATCGGAGTCCCCGCCGGGACAGTCAACGGGATGGAAGGCGCGCTTTTAGGCGATTCTGCAACGACTGGAGTCTGCGAAGGCTCCGCCGAGCGGATCTTGAGCGATTGACCCCACAGGCAGGCTCCCGCAAAAATAAGGAAAAACGTGCAGGCGAAATACCGCATAACTGGTTCTCCGGCCGGTGGAATGTCTGGCTGTTAGAGTCGAGAGCACCCGGGAAGCGGCGCGGGCCGCGAGCTCCTCGAGTATACCGAGTCGGATGTAATCTTACCGCATAACGGTTGTACCGGTTCTCGCGAGGTCCTGTGGGGACAGCCGCCCTCGGCTGTCCCCGGGCCGCAGGCCGGCGCGTGATGTCCCAACACTTACTTACTTTCGGGCCGCAATAGGAGCCCTCTCCCCCACCCGCCTACTCACCCCAAACTTCAACTTCCCCAACTCCGCATCCACCACCACATGGTCCCCGTGCAGCACCTCGCCGTCGAGGATTTTCAGCGCCAGCGGATCCTGAATCAGCTTCTGGATCGCCCGCTTCAACGGACGCGCCCCAAAGCTCGGATCGAATCCCGCCGCGAACAGCAGGTCTTTCGCTGCGTCCGTCAGTTCCAAAGAAATCTTGCGCTCCGCGAGCAGACGCCGCACGTCCTCCAGCCGCAGCTCGATGATCTTCACCAACTGCTCCCGCCCCAGCGGACTGAACACAATAATGTCGTCCACCCGGTTCAGAAACTCCGGCTTGAAGTGCGCGTGCAGCGCATTGATCACCTGCTGCGAAGCTTCCTCGAAGTCCCGGTCCGCGCGCTCGCCCACCAGAAACGACGACCCAATGTTCGAAGTCATAATGATGATCGTGTTCTTGAAATCCACGACCCGCCCCTGCCCGTCGGTCAGCCGCCCATCGTCCATGATCTGCAACAGAATGTTGAACACATCCTGATGCGCCTTCTCAATCTCATCAAACAAAATCACCGCATACGGACGCCGCCGCACCGCCTCGGTCAAGCTGGCCGCCTTCTTCGTAACCGACATATCCCGGAGGCGCGCCAATCAGCCGCGACACCGCATGCCGCTCCATGTACTCCGACATGTCAATGCGCACCAGCGAATGCTCGTCGTCAAACAAGAAACTCCGCCAGCGCGCGAGCCAACTCAGTCTTTCCCGACACCAGTCGGCCCCAGAAAAATGAAAGAGCCAATCGGCCGCTTGGGATCGCTCAAGCCCGCCCGCGACCGCCGAATCGCATTCGCCACTTTTTCCAGCGCCGCGTCCTGCCCAATCACCCGCAGCCGCAGCCGGTCCTCCATCGTCACCAGCTTCTTGACTTCGCCTTCGAGCATTTTCGACACAGGGATGCCAGTCCACTTGGAAACGATCTTGGCGATGTCCTCTTCGTCCACTTCCTCCTTGAGCATGCGTGGGAGCGAAGAAGAAGCAGCCGGAGCCGCCCCTGCCCGTGTGGGTCGGACACTCTTGTCCGACCTGCCAGCATCACCAGAATCGTCGGCTGCCCCATCCTTCCGCCCGCCGGGGCGGGGAAGGGTGGGGTTAACCCCGTCAATCTGTCCCGTAACTTCCGCCAGTTCCTCTTCCGCCTGCCGAATCAGCCCATAGCGAATCTCCGCCACCCGCTGCAAATTCCCCTTGCGCTCCTCCGCCTGCTCTTCGATCTTCAGTTGCTCGATTTTTTCCTTGAGCTGCCGAGCCTTCGCAATCAGGTCCTTCTCCTGCTTCCACCGGATCTTCAGCGCGTTCGATTTCTCCCGAATCCCCGCCAGCTCTTTCTCCACGAGTGCCAGCCGTTCGCGCGAATTCGCGTCCTCTTCTTTTTTCAACGCCTGCTTCTCGATTTCCAGCTGCGTAGCCCGCCGTTCCAGCTGATCAATCTCCGTCGGCATGGAATCAATCTGAATCCGCAACGACGCCGCAGCCTCATCGATCAGATCGATGGCTTTGTCCGGCAAGAACCGGTCGGAGATATAGCGATGCGACAACGTACGCCGCCGCCACAATCGCCGAGTCCTTGATCCGCACCCCGTGATGCACTTCATAGCGCTCTTTCAGCCCGCGCAGAATCGCAATCGTGTCCTCAACATTCGGCTCGCCCACATACACGATCTGAAAGCGCCGCTCCAGCGCCGCGTCTTTCTCAATGTATTTGCGATATTCGTTCAGCGTGGTCGCGCCAATCGCGCGCAGCTCGCCCCGCGCCAGCGCCGGCTTCAGCATGTTGGCCGCGTCAATCGCGCCCTCGGCGGCTCCCGCGCCCACCAGGGTGTGCAGCTCGTCAATAAAAAGAATGACCTGCCCCTGCGAGTCCTCGATTTCTTTCAACACCGCTTTCAGCCGGTCTTCGAACTCGCCGCGATACTTCGCCCCCGCCAGCATCGCTCCCAGGTCGAGCGCTACTACGCGCTTGTTCTTCAAAATCTCCGGCACATCGCCGGAAATAATTCGCTGCGCCAGACCCTCCACAATCGCGGTCTTGCCCACGCCCGGCTCGCCAATCAGCACCGGATTATTCTTCGTCCGCCGCGACAGCACCTGCACCACCCGCCGGATTTCCTCATCCCGCCCAATCACCGGATCCAGCTTTCCCCGCCGCGCCAGCTCCGTCAGATCTTTCGCGTAACGCTCCAGCGCCTGATACTTCGCCTCCGGATTCTGATCGGTAATCCGCTGCGACCCGCGCACCGCGGTCAGCGCCTTCAAAATCGCATCATGCGTCGCCCCATGCCGCGCCAAAATGTCCTGCGCCGGATCGCGCTTCAGTTGCGTGATCGCCAGCAGCAGGTGCTCGGTCGAAACGTATTCATCCTTGAAGTTTGCCGCTTCCTTGAACGCCGAATCCAGCAATTGATTCACGCTCTGGGACATCGACGCCTGCGCCGCCCCGCCCGAAACCTTCGGCAGCCGGTCCATCTCCTGATAAACCTCGTTCAAGACGAGCTGCGGCCCCAGACCGATTTTCTCCAGCACCGGCGGCACGATTCCTTCTTTGTCCTCCAGCAGCGCCGCCAGCAAATGCAGCGGCAGCAGCTCCGGATTCCCGTGCTCCGACGCCAGCTCGTTCCCGCGCTGGATCGCTTCCTGCGCCTTCAACGTGAATTTGTCCCAACGAATGGCCATAAACACTCCGCATAAACCGTTCTTGGCTGTTAGCTCTTAGCTCTTGGCTTCTAGCCTAAACCCCCGGCAAAAATCAAGAGCCAAGAACCGCGAGCCAAGAGCTAAAAAGTAAGGGAGGCGCCGACTTGCCGCCTCCCAATCTCTGGCTCAACCAACATGTCTTAAGCGACCTTGCCTTGCACCCTTGCCCTTCAATCGCCTTCTCACTGCCCACGTTGACCTTGATCTGCTTCGGCTTGGCTTCGGCCTTCTTGGCAAGCTGGACCTTCAAGATCCCCTTGTCGTAATCGGCCTGGACCTTCTCGGCGTCGATCGTATTGCGGCAGCGTGAACGATCGGGTAAAGCTGCCATACTGCCGTTCCACCCGGCGGAAGTTCTCTTCTTTCTCTTCCTTCTCGAACTTGCGCTCGCCGTGCACGGTCAGGGTGTTGTTCTCAATCCGGACATCGATGTCCTTCTCCTCGATCCCCGGCACTTCAATCTTCAGCGTGATGTTGTGCTCGTCCTCGTACACATCCACCGGCGGCGCAAAGTTCGAGGTGGTCAACGCCTCGTCGCGGCCGTCGCCATAGGTGTCGCGGAACAAGCGGTTCACGCGGTCCTGCAAAGTGGTGAACTCACGGAATGGTTCCCAGCGGGTAAGAACGGTCATGACAATCCTCCTGAATCAGATTCTTTGAATGTTTAGGTTGATAGCTCGGTTGCGGTGCTGCACCTGCCTATCGCGTAAACAAGCATAAAATCTTAGTGTGTTATTGTCAAGTATTGTTTATGCCTTATTATTGTTTAATTTACAGCAATTACAAGGCACTTAAGATATGCAGTTTCTGGATTCCCAACACGCTGGGATGGTCTTTCGCCGCCCCCCGGTTTTCCAGCAATCGAAGATTTCTGTGCGAATCCACCCCCGCCGACGTCACCGTTCCCAGCAAATCCGCCGCGCTCACGTGATACGAACACGAGCACGTCACCAGGATTCCCCCCGGCCGCAGCATCTTCAGCGCCCGCAGATTCAGCTCCTTATACCCTCGCAGCGCCGTCTCCAAATTCTGCCTGCTCTTGGCAAACGCCGGAGGATCCAGGACCACGCAGTCATACTGCCTGCCCGCGTCGGCGTAGTCGCGCAGAAGATCAAACGCGTTGGCCTCAATCCACTCAATCTCCCGCCCATTCAGCGAAGCATTCCGCTCCGCCAGCTCCAGCGCCGGACGCGAACTGTCCACGCCCGTCACCTTCGAACACTTCTCCGCCAGATGCAGCGCAAACCCTCCCTGATAACAGAAAACGTCCAGCGCCTCGCCCCGAGCATACTGCGCCGCCGCCGCATAGTTCTCCCGCTGATCGAGAAACGCCCCGGTTTTCTGTCCGCCCAGCGCCTCGTAAACAAACCGCACCCCGTTCATTTGAAACTCGGTCGCGCGTCATCTCCATCGACGTAGGCCCGGACGCCCTCGTCCGGGATCCGGCGCGGAACGCGCCGGATCGGTTTCCGCTGGCGCCGTATCGGTTTCAGTCGCCGCCGCCGCCCAAATCACCCCACTCTCCTTCTCCGCCAACTGCTCCAACCTCCGCACCCGTGGATCCACCCGCTCCACAATCGCCGCCGGATTCAACGCCTTCCGCAATTCCGAAACGACTACCCCCGCATCGCCTCCGCATCCATCGCCTGGGTCACAATCTGCACCGAAAGCAAATCGTTGTACCGGTCCACAATCAGCCCCGGCAAAAAATCCCCTTCGCTGAAAATCACCCGATAAGCATTCGTGTTCTCAACAAACCGCTCGCGATAGCTCACTGCAGCCCGAATCCGCTCCCGCACCAGTTGCTCAAGATCGGAGACCGGGCGAGGCGAAATCATCCGCACCGCAATCTCCGAAGCCGTACTGTAAAGCGCGGAACCAAGAATGCGCGTGTGGGGCGGACCTGCCCTGAGCGAAGTCGAATGGGGTCCTCGTCCGCTGTGGGAGGCAGAATCTCCAGGGGCCACCCCTGCCCGTGTGGGTCGGACACTCTTGTCCGACCCTGCCTGCACCAGCACTAACGCTCCAGGAGAAACATCCTTGGCCTCGACAATATCGGACCGATAGACCCAAACATGTCCCGCGCGAATGCGATCCGCGCCCCGGCGGGAAATGGTCACAGCGTGTTGCAGTGCGTTGGTTAGCATGCGCAGATTAGACTCTCGTCATATTCGAGAATTAGTTGTTCTCGGGAGGCAGGCCGTACTGCCTGCGCAGAAACTCGCGTACGCTTGGGAGTTTCATACCGACTGGCAGTAAGGCATTCTGGCCATACCTAGAATCACCCGCATACCTCTGAACCATGCTGTCGACTTCAGCAGAATGGCTCCGCGAATAGATATACCGGTCACAGATATTGATAAGCGCTTCGTTCATTCTATTGACTGTTGCCCCGTCAACTCTGCGCGACTCTGACACCCCTTGAGGAAGGCCCATTACCAAGCACGCGTCGGGAGCCAGTGGAAAACCGGTCATCCCTTTGTTGAATCCGTGTCCCGGATGAAACGGGCCGTGCAGCAAAGGAATGAAGTTTATGACGGGATTGTCCGAAGTGATGAACTCAGTCCCTTGCGCGGATCGCCATACCTGCCATCTTTTCTGAAGGAGCAGTCCAGTGAAGCAATCAACGAGACCCCTGAGGTTGGAGACGAAATGAGTATTAATCTCTTCTGGCTTGTTGTCCTCTTGTACCCTATCAAGAACAAGTTGCCTTACCGAATCTGGCGTAAATACTTCCCGGCTAACCGCTGCGTTGATAGCATTTGCAATTTCCTCCATCAGTCCGCGGTCGTCGGCGCAGGCAGCTAATTCCGCATGCACCTGCCTGCCAACTAACTCACTATGTGCACGGCGCTGGGTCGCCCTTGCATATAAAAACCCGGCGCAAAAAGCCAGCTTTTTCCTGTGGGCTGAATAGGACCAATCGAACAGTTCGCTTCTCGCACAAAAGAGAACGTCATTGCACTCATTCTCGAGGTCAGCCATAGCCCGTTCAGACGCCTCATCGTCCAACGAGCCGTCATTTTGGAGTACGGCAAAGTACCCGTTCTGCTTGCCTTGCTTTTGGATATTCCTCATGACCGGGTCTTGGCCCTTCTCGTAGACCCAAACCATGTCCTGTTTTTTCTTAGGCAGCTTGCTGGAAAATTGTTTCAGGTAAAACGCGGGGATTGTATGAGAACGAATCACAAGCACCACTGGCTGCGAAAAACTGACATTTCTCGCCTACGCCGAGACCGGTTCCTTGTGCCGATGCGCCGCCGCTTCCGCCCGCGCCAGATCCAAATCCCGCTGTAGCAGATCGAGCACATAGCTGGGAAGCTCGCCGGCCCATTCATCCAACTCCGCCTCACCCCAGGTCCCGTTCAGGCGAACGGTCTCAGGGATGTCCTCGGGAAAGGCCTGCCGGTAGCCGCCTTCGCGCACCAGCGTCTCGCCGAGCTTGCGTCCGGTGGCCGCGTCGTACACCCGGCGATGCGCGCTGCCATCGGTATTCGAAAAACTTAAAAACACTTCGCCGCTTTCGCCAAACTCGCCGCGATAGTACCAGGCCTGGCTGGCATCAATCTTCGGATGCGCCCGCCGCTTCGTAGTCCGCTCCACCACCGCTTCCGCAGGGACTTCCTTCGAAGGATCGTAATAAAGAATGCGCTGGCAGGAATCGCAGAAAATCATCTTGCCGCCGCGGATTTCGTTGTAAATCTGCGGCCGCAACATCACCGAGCAGCCCATGCATTTCTGGTCGCGAACTTCCGCCAGCCCCGATCCGCGAAACTTCAGCACCCGGTCATAATGCCGCAACAGGTCGCCATCCACCGCGCCCCGCGCCGCATCCCGCTTGCCCGTCCACTCAGCGAGCGCCTTTTCGTCTTCTGCCGTGCGATCGTGCGCAATCTTCTTTTCTTTCTCAATCTCCGCCGTCTCTGCTTTTAGCTCGACTTCCGCGGCCTTGACTTCCTTCTCGCGCACTTCGGCGTTGACCATCAGCTCAAGAATCTTGTCCTCGTTGGCGGCAATTTCCTGTTCGGCAAACTGGATTTCATGCAGCAGCGCCTTGTACTGGTCGTTGGTCTTCACTTCCAGCGACTGGTCACGATACTTGGAAATTTTTTGCCGCAGGTCCCCGATGGCGGACTCAAACTTCCGTTTCGCGGCTTCGTCGTTCTTCACCGCTGCGCGTGCCTTTTCAAGGCCAGCCTTGGTCCCGGCCAGTTTCTGTTCGATGGCAGCAACAACTTTAGGAAGTTCGGCGATTTCCGCCTTCAGCCGCTGAATTTCGCGGTCTGTGACCTGCAGCGAGATAAGGTGCTCAATCTCAGGCGACATCGGTGGGCAGTATTACTCCTGCATTGATTTTAGCATGCGGAAAAAGCCCTCCCCACCCCCCTGCGTCATGTCATTCCGAACCGCCGCAGGCGGAGAGGAACCTGCTTTCGCTCGCACCGCCACGGCTGCCGACGCGACCGCCACGCGGTTAGAATCAAACAAGTCTATGCAAACCCTCACCCTCGGCAACTTCGAACTCACCGCCCTCTGCGACGGCATCTACCACCTCGACGGCGGGGCGTTCTTCGGTGTGGTTCCAAAAGTCGCTGTGGTCGAAAAAAGTCCAGGCCGACGCCAACAACCGTGTCCCCACCGGCCTGAACTCCGTCTTAATCCGCGGCGAGAAGACCATCCTCATCGAGACCGGAATCGGCAACAAGCTCCCCGAAAAAATGGCGCAACTCTACGGCCAGCCTGCCCAGTTGCTCGACAATCTAGACGCCGCCGGCGTCTCCCCCGACGACATCGACATCGTCATCAACACCCATCTCCACTTCGATCACTGCGGATGGAACACAATCCGCCGCGGCGATAAGATCGCACGCCACGTTTCCGAAAGCGAAGTATTACGTCCAGGAAGGCGAATGGCGCCACGCCCACGAAAATCAGCGCGACGCCGTCAGCTACATGACCGCAGAACTACGATCCCCTAGTCGAATCCGGCCAGATGCAACTGCTGCGCGGAGACACAGAAATCGTCCCCGGAATTTCAGTGAAAGTTTTCCCCGGCCACACCCGCGACATGCAGGCCGTGATCATCGAAAGCGGCAGGCCAGACCGCCTGCTACATCTCCGACCTGATCCCCACCAGCGCGCACGTCGATCTGAACTGGGTGATGGCCTTCGATCTCTATCCCGCTCGAGACCATCGAAAGCCGCAAGCGCTACTACTCGCGCGCCATTCCAGAAAGCTGGCTGACCATGTTCACGCATGACCCGAAATTCCGTGGGCGTATCTGGAAAAAGACGAGCGGGGGAAAATCGTGACTCTCGCTGCGCTCGTGTAGGGACGGGTGCCCTCACCTGCCCCGGGCCGCAGGCCCGGTTTTGACTTGTCCCGAGGAGTTTCAGACCAGCGAATGACTGTCGTAACTCCAACCGCCAGCCGCGCCTCAAAAAACTCTTCGACCCTCACCAAAATCTCCGGCGCGCTCTTCGATTCATAAATCGCCTTGCGCAACCCCGCGCCCCCTGGAACTCCGTGCGTGAACCATGACGCGAACTGTTTCATCTTTCCGGTCGCATCTGGCAGTTCTTCCTCGATCAGCATCCTGAAATACGTGCGGATCATCTCGTAGCGGTCGGCCTCGGACGGCTCATCGTAGCTCCCTGTGTGGGCGGACCTGTCCCTCCGGGCCGCAGGCCCGGTGCATTTGATCTGCACCCGCGATCCCCGCGCAATACTGCTCAATCTGCCTGAAAATCCACGGATTCGCCGGTGCCGTCCGCCCAATCATCACCGCATCGCACCCTGTCGCCGCGACCATTGCGCACGCATCTTCCGGAGTGCGAATGTCCCCGTTCCCAATCACCGGAATCTTCACTGCATCCTTCACCGCCGCAATCCACTCCCAGCGGGCGTTGCCGGAGTATCCCTGTTCGCGCGTCCGCGCATGCAGCGCCACCGCGCACAGTCCGCAATCCTCCGCCATCTTCGCCAGTTCGACGCAGACAATCTCTTCGTCATTCCATCCCGCGCGAAATTTCACCGTGAAGGGAATCGTCACCGCCTTGCGCACCGCCTCAAAAATTCCGCCAATGCGCGGCAGATCGCGCAGCAGCCCCGACCCGCCATTGCACTTCACAACCTTCTTCGCCGGACATCCCAGGTTCAAATCCACCAGATCGAATCCCAGCCCCTCGACAATCTTCGCCGCCTCCGCCATCACCCGCGGATCGCTGCCAAAAAGCTGCGCCGAAATCGGATGCTCGTCCTCATAAAAATGCAGATACCGTTTCGCCTTCTGGTCCTTCGCCCGCAACACTCCGTCGGCCGAAGTGAACTCCGTCATAATCAGCCCGCACCCGCCCAGATTGCGAATGAACCGCCGAAACACGGTGTCGGTCACCCCCGCCATCGGCGCCAACACGGTCGCAGGAGAAATCGTCACCGCCCCATGCCGAACGAGACGAAGGCACCTACAGCCCGTGTGGGTCGGGCTTGCTGTGGGTCGGACACTCTTGTCCGACAACTCCGTCCCCGGAGATGAGCCCGCCGAATTGTCCCAAAACTTCTTCACAGACTTCATTCTACTTGCTCGGAATCTGACTCCCATACCCCGCCCACTCCGCCCACTATCACTGCTTCTCAAGTTTCCGATCCAGCTCCGCCAGCGCCGCTTCCAGCATTTGCCGATGCCGCGGATTGCACGCCACCTGCAGCTGCTGCAAGATATGCTGCCGCGAGAGTTCAATGCCATTCCGCTCGTGCTCGGCGGCAATCTGCTGCGGGCTCAACGGCTGTTTCCCTTTGCCCTTGTTCGAGGCAAACTCCTCCTGCTGCTGCTCGACGGACTTGCTCTCCCACCCTGTCGCCATAGGCGAATTGTATGCGCATCGCCGTCCCGTATCGGGAAACAGTGGAAATCTTGTGACATCCGTCACAGACTTCTCACCCCTTGAACCCTTATAAACTCTGTCATCCCGAGCGGAGTGCGATCTTTCGGAACGAAAGATCCCACGAAGTCGAGGGACCTTGTGTTTTAGGTTTCAGCATGCGCGAATACCACTTCTACGTGTACATCCTGCAAAGCGCCTCCCGCCGCGCTCTCTACATCGGCATGACAAACAACCTTCGCCACCGCGTCTTTCAGCACAAAACCCACCAGAACGAAGGCTTCACTGACGACTACAACGCCACTCGCATGGTTTATTGGGAAAAGTTCGAGAGCGTCGGCAAAGCCATCGCCCGCGAAAA
>CAWFXO010000004.1:0-237500 GCA_963819825.1 uncultured Acidobacteriota bacterium | reverse complement strand
AATCGCTAGTAATCGCAGATCAGAACGCTGCGGTGAATACGTTCCCGGGCCTTGTACACACCGCCCGTCACATCACGAAAGTGGACTGCACTAGAAGCCGGTTCGCTAACCCGCAAGGGAGGTAGCCGTCCAAGGTATGGTTCATGATTGGGGTGAAGTCGTAACAAGGTAGCCGTAGGAGAACCTGCGGCTGGATCACCTCCTTTCTAAGAGAGAACGTCATGGCACAGTCGCCGCGTCTCGTGAGCTATTAGCTTTGGCTTTTAGCTGCAATGAGCGCGAATGCATAAGGCGAGTGATGTTGCCATGTACCCCTGCCAAATCCACATAACCTGGGGACACGGCGGGGAGCTTACACTCGGATTCTCTTTCTCGAACTTTTCTGCATGATGGTCAGGCTGGGCTTAGCCCGGTCGCACGTTCAACCTTGTCCTCGAAAAAAATCAGCTTCTTGGCGGTTGGTCGTTGGCCTCTTAGCAATGTAGTCCGGTTGCTAAAAGCCAAGTGACTAACAGCCGAGAGCAGTAGTTTTGGGCTTCGGTGCCTTCGTGGTATTTTGAAACGGGGGCCTGTAGCTCAGGTGGCTAGAGCGCACGCCTGATAAGCGTGAGGTCGATAGTTCAAGTCTATCCAGGCCCACCAGAAAATCAGCTCTTGGCTAGTTGCCAGCTGCCGGTTGACCAGCGTTTCTGCTAACTGAGCCGAGAACTGGAAGCTAGCAACTGGGTTTAGGGGCTGTAGCTCAGCTGGGAGAGCGCCTGGTTTGCAACCAGGAGGCCACCGGTTCGATCCCGGTCAGCTCCACCAGATCTTTCCCCTGGAGGAATAGATGGAGTCGATACTGGAATTGCGCGGTTTGCTGGTTCCGATCGTAGCCATCATCGTAGGTGGCGCGATCGCGATTACTGCGATGGTCCTCACGCTCATACGGAGCGGATCGCCAAGATCGAGCGCGGGATTGATCCCGACGCACCGCAAAGATGAGCGATGGCACGACGGATGATCTGGACGACAAAGAAGGTCCGCGGCGTGTTGCAGAAGAAAGCTGGATGCGCGCAGTGCGAATGGGTTTCCGAGATGCGTCACTACGGTCTAAAGGGTAAGCATCCGAAAAACACGGGAGCCATTCGGCTTGAATTCCTGAACCACAGACTGCGATGAGTCTTTCCGGTAAGAGCTCGCAGGTGGAACGTTAGACGACCAAGGACGAACGACCAACGTAATGTTGGGCGCCAATTGCGACAACCGTTATCTGTACTCAATACGGTCTAATAAATTGTCGCTTGGCGCCGAACATTGGGTTGGAAAACAGTTGCTAGTGGTTAGCTGCTAGCTGGCTAGAAAAACCCAAGCCCGCTCAGGCGGGTCAGTCAGTGAATGCTGACGAGGACGATGTTTGATAACTGAATAGATTGGGCAATCTACAAGGCTGTAAATTTTTATGAGTGCCTATAAGTGAAACACCTGCTGGGGCGCGAGACTTGAGAGAGTCGGACGCGCGATGAGCGGGGAGTTTAAGGCTCATAAAATTTTCGCGGCGTGTGGTGGCATTTGCCAAGAGCTAAACAAAACAGCAGGTCCCTCGACTGCGCATCAAGTTCGCTTCGCGAAATTGATGCTCCGCTCGGGATGACAGGTTGTGGAAGGGATCGAAGCAGAAGCTGCCGTGTGTCGAGTTAATTTTATGGTCAAGCTACTAAGGGCGCATGGTGGATGCCTAGGCAGAAGCAGGCGATGAAGGACGTGGCAAGCTGCGATAAGCCTCGGGGAGCCGCAAGCAGGCATTGATCCGGGGATTTCCGAATGGGGAAACCCACGTGGGTAAAACCCGCGTACGGCGTGATGAATCCATAGTCACGCACGAGCGAACCCAGGGAAGTGAACCATCTCAGTACCTGGAGGAAAAGAAAGAAACCTCGATTGCGAAAGTAGTGGCGAGCGAAATCGCAAGAGCCTAAACCGGTTCGACCTTCGGGTCATGCCGGGGTTGTAGGGTCGACAACAGTAGAGTTACCAATCCAGTCATTAGCTGAACCCCATCGGAAAATGGGGCCATAGAGTGTGATAGCCACGTAAGCGAAAATGATCTGGACTCGAAGTCGATACCTGAGTACCGCGGAGCACGAGAAACTTTGCGGGAAGCTACGGAGACCATTCCGTAAGGCTAAATACTAGCTTCTGACCGATAGTGAACCAGTACCGTGAGGGAAAGGTGAAAAGAACCCCTGCGAGGGGAGTGAAAAGTACCTGAAACCGTGTGCCTACAAACGGTGGGAGGACTATGTCGGCGCAAGCCGAACAGTCTGACCGCGTGCCTATTGCATAATGAGCCGGCTAGTTATTCTTGTCAGCAAGGTTAAGCGAAAGCGAGCCGCAGCGAAAGCGAGTCCGAATAGGGCGAACATAAGTTGGCAGGAATAGACGCGAAGCGGGATGATCTACCCTTGGCCAGGCTGAAAGTGGGGTAAAACCCACTGGAGGGCCGAACGGGTGTTTGTTGAAAAAAGCTCCGATGAGCTGAGGGTAGGGGTGAAAGGCTAATCAAATTCCGTGATAGCTCGTTCTCTCCGAAATAGCTTTAGGGCTAGCCTCGGATGATTTGTCGATGGCGGTAAAGTACTCGATGGACTATGGGGCTTTCCAGCTTACAGAATCCAACGAAACTCAGAATGCCATACAACAACCAATCCGGGAGTCAGACGGCGGGGGCTAAGCTTCGTCGTCGAGAGGAAAACAGTCCAGATCGCCTGCTAAGGTCCCCAAATTCAAGCTAAGTGGGAAAGGAAGTCGGAACGCCCAGACAGCCAGGAGGTTGGCTTAGAAGCAGCCATCCTTTAAAGAAAGCGTAATAGCTCACTGGTCAAGCGGTCCGGTGCCGACAATTTAACGGGGCTCAAGCTTGGTCACCGAAGCAGCGGATGCACATCTTTACAGGTCAATGCGTGGTAGGAGAGCATTCCCAACTGTGTGAAGCTAGACTGAAAAGACTGGTGGACAGTTGAGAAGAGACCCTGCCGGCATAAGTAGCGATAACGGAGGTGGGAACCCTCCGCGCCGAAAGTCTAAGGTTTCCTGAGAAAGGTTAATCCGCTCAGGGTCAGCCGGTCCCTAAGGTGAGGCCGAAAGGCGTAACTGATGGACACCCGGTTAACATTCCGGGGCTCCCTTGTGTTCGTTAATACGATGGGGTGACGCAGAAGGATAAGCAGGCCGTCCTATGGCTATGACGGTTGATGCGCGTAAGGTGTCTTCGACAGGTAAATCCGTTGAGGAGTTATCACTGAGGCGCAAAACAGTACTCCGTATGGAGGAAAGCTGCTGATTCCACACTGCCAAGAAAAACCTCTAAGGAGAACGTAAGGGAACCGTACCTCAAACCGACACAGGTAGACGAGGAGAATATCCAAAGGCGCTCGTGAGAACAGTTGGTAAGGAACTCGGCAATATAACCCCGTAACTTCGGGAGAAGGGGTGCCGCAGTAGAGTGAAAGCCCGAAGAGGCCGCAGAGAAATGCGCACTGCGACTGTTTAACAAAAACACAGGTCTCTGCTAAGTCGAAAACGACGTATAGGGGCTGACGCCTGCCCGGTGCTGGAAGGTTAAAGGGAGAGGTCAACCGTCGCAAGATGTGAAGCTTCGAACTGAAGCCCCAGTGAACGGCGGCCGTAACTATAACGGTCCTAAGGTAGCGAAATTCCTTGTCGGGTAAGTTCCGACCTGCACGAATGGCGTAACGAAAGTGCGACTGTCTTGCCAACTGGCACGGCGAACTTGTAGTGCCGGTGAAGATGCCGGTTGCCCGCAACTAGACGGAAAGACCCCGTGCACCTTTACTATACCTTTACTATGAACTATGGCACTTGCTGCGCAGGATAGGTGGGAGGCTTTGATTTCAGGCTCTCGGGCTTGGAGGAGCCACCGGTGAGATACCACCCTGCGAGTTCTGTGGTTCTAACCTACTCCCGTGAACCGGGAGAGGGACATAGTAAGGCGGGTAGTTTGACTGGGGCGGTCGCCTCCTAAATTGTAACGGAG
Organism: uncultured Acidobacteriota bacterium; assembly: GCA_963819825.1. Lineage (GTDB taxonomy): Bacteria > Acidobacteriota > Terriglobia > Terriglobales > Acidobacteriaceae > Gp1-AA145. The sequence goes on along the minus strand of CAWFXO010000004.1, from coordinate 233,464 downwards.
GCGCGCGAAGCTACGCTCAGGCTGTTTGGAAATCAGCCGACGAGTGCAAACGCATAAGCGTGGCTAACTGCAAGACCTACAAGTCGAGCAGATACGAAAGTAGGCGTTAGTGATCCGGTGGTTCTGTATGGAAGGGCCATCGCTCAACGGATAAAAGGTACGCCGGGGATAACAGGCTGATCGGAGCCAAGAGTTCATATCGACGCTCCGGTTTGGCACCTCGATGTCGGCTCATCGCATCCTGGAGCTGTAGAAGGTTCCAAGGGTTAGGCTGTTCGCCTATTAAAGCGGTACGTGAGCTGGGTTCAGAACGTCGCGAGACAGTTCGGTCCCTATCTGTTGTGGGCGCAGGAGATTTGAGAGGACCTGTCCTTAGTACGAGAGGACCGGGATGGACGAACCTCTTGTGATGGAGCTGTCCTGCCAAGGGCACCGCTCCGTAGCGAAGTTCGGTTGTGATAACCGCTGAATGCATATAAGCGGGAAGCACACCTCAAGATGAGATCTCCCAACCCGTAAGGGATAAGAAGGGCCCAGGAAGACTACCTGGTTGATAGGCGGGAGGTGGAAGGGCAGTAATGCCTGTAGCTTACCCGTACTAATCGCCCGTTCGGCTTGACCATAAAATTTACTCGGTGCAGAAAAACAGCTGTCAGTACTCAGTTGGGTAAGGCACGGCTTCGGCCGCGCCTCAGTTCGAACCTGAACTGGATCCAGCAAGTTGTTAGGATGTCGTTCGAACCTGGATGACTGAGAAGCAAGAACTGACCGCTGTGCGCCGACGAAAAGCCGATGTAGCAGGCTGAAATCGGAAAGAAACAATATGAAAGTAAGCCAACCCAATCTATTCAGTTGTGAGGCATTGACCTCGCGATCTTTGAGAATTCTGCTTTTAGCCATAAGCTTTTGGCTCTTAGCTACTGCGTGTCCTGCGTGGTTGGTTTAAGAGCCAAGGGCCGACAGCCAAGAGCTTCGCGCGCATGCGCGCGAACAAGTTTGTCGGTGATCACACCGCGGGGGTTCCACCCGTTCCCATCCCGAACACGGAAGTTAAGCCCCGCAGGGCCGATGGTACTGCACGCGAAAGTGTGTGGGAGATTAGGTCGTCGCCGGCATAAAATCAAAGGCCACGTTCAGTAATGAGCGTGGCCTTTTTGTTTGGACTTGGAATCGAATGTGCTCTGCTAGACTGTTCGTCACAGAAGGGGAAACTGCGGAATGAAAATCGCAGAAGCATTGGCGCTTCGCGCGGACCTCCAAAAGCGTCTGGAGCAATTGAAGCAGAGGCTGGTCAAAAACGCGCGCATTCAGGAAGGCGATACTCCAGCGGAGGATGCGATCGAATTGCAATCCGAGCTGGAAAAATCGGCGCAAGATTTGACTTTGCTCATCCAGCGCATCAATCGCACGAACGCTGCATCGAAGTTCGGCAGCGGAACACTGGCTGACGCTCTTGCCGAACGGGACGTTCTGAAGATTCGCTACAATGCATACCGCGAGCTCGCGACTGCGGCTTCCACCGCTCAAGGCCGCACGACCCGGTCCGAAGTGAAATTCATCAGTACGGTAAGTGTGGCTGCGACACAGCGGAAAGCAGACGATTTGGCCAAGCAGTACCGGGAACTCGATACGAAGATACAGGAAGCGGATTGGACAACGACGTTGTTGGATTAGGACGAGTAGGTAGTTACCGCAACGAGAAGTGAGCACAACCCTCCCGCGGGGCAATGCCGATCTGGTAGTGCGAGGGCAGCACTAGACGGTTCGACTCCGGCCCGTACAGCGTAAGCCCAGCAAGGCGCACAAACGCACGGCGCATTGTAACCGTGTACTACCGTGTGCTGATCTCGGAGCGGTGGCGAGGGTGGGCAAGGGGCACTCGTCCAAGTCCAGGGGGATACGCTCGTTCCCATCCCGAACATGCTAAGAAAAAAGAGGATGTCTCGGGCCTCTCAACCCGAGAGATGCATGTAAGCCACCTGTCCCCCAGTCTCCAGCGTTTTGAATCGCTGATCCACCATAACTGGCAGCTTCCGAATGACTGGTTTGACGCCATCAAGCAGGTGCAGCGAGAAGGTCACGTGGAAAGGCCCCCTGACCCTGTTGAACATGTCTGTAAGTGCACGCACGTGAATTGGCACTTCGAACTCACGACCAGAGCGATTCTGGTCATAGTGCCAGAGCCTTGCGTCGTGATCGTCGAAATAATCAACCCGCTTGAGCGTTACATCTTTGTTCGCCTTCACGAGCAGCGCGGCATCCGGGTACTGCCTATGCACTTCTACCTCAAGCTCCAACGTACGCAAGCGGTTGAGCACCACCTCAATCGGCTCGCCGGCTGACCCGCTGCTTGCGGCCATCTGTTTCAATTACTGCGAAACGACTTGCTGCGAATCCTCGAGTTCCCTTTCGACTTGGTCGAGCTCGCCCGTCTCACGAAGACGTTTGTGGGCCTCCTCAACAAGCGCCGGCAGGTGATGGCTGACTAAGTCTTTCAGGTGTTTCGCGTCCGAAAACTCCCACACCAGTGAGTCAGCCTCTCTTTCCTTGCGGTACTGTTTCAGTGCGGCATACTGCGCTTCGTCAAAATCACGAGGAAGCGGAGCATTCGAGAAATACAGTGCGACCTGCTTCCCTTTGCTCCGCAATCGCTCGATCTCCTCGATAGTTCCTGACTGAGCTTCTCCAGTCGGAGTCCCCACCCTGGTGCCAAACACAGCAATGGCAAAGTCACAGGCATCGGCCATCTGCTGATTCACGAATCCCTGCGGTCGTCCGCCGGTGGCGGGATGGGCGTGGGTTTCCCAACGAATCCCTTCGAGGTGCAGCTTCATATGCCGCGAGTGTTCGGAGTTCCACTGATTGATTGCTTGGACCACTGAATCTCTTTCATCTGGAACGTCGCCGGGGGAGGCGACAAGGATGCTCAATACCTAATGACGCGCGTGCCATGTTGGGTATTTTCGCTCAGGCGGAACGATCTGGACAAGGCTATTTACCGATCTGGCTAGACTGTTTTCTAGGAACTACTCGATGAGCGATCGGCTGAGGCGAATTTCCACTTCTTGTTGCGACAGGGTGCCGTTGACGCGGGCGTCTTCCAAGCCGCGGCGCACTTTGTCGAGCACGTAGAGGTGGTATTGGACGTCCTCGACGGAGCAGTCGTCTGGGAGCTTGTTGAGTAGCTGCTCGACTTCTTGTTTTACGTTGCTCATCTTTCTTTTCCCAGCATAGCACCGCCATGGGACGGGCGGAAGTGCGTTTCAGAAGGGCTGGGCAGGCGAGATAAACCAAAGTCAAAGGCGTCGGACAAGAGTGTCCAACCCACATGGGCCTTGCCTTGCGACGATCCGGTCTCGCCCCGATGGCTTACGGATTCGGCGGCGGGTTCAGCAGATCGCAGTGGTCCACGCACTTCACGGTATTGACCTCGACGTTGGCTTTCTTGTTTCCGGAGAAGGCGATGTCGGGAAGGATGAGCAGCGTCTGCGTGCCATTTGCCACATTGAAGGAGCAATTGAAGCTCATCTTCTGTACGCCGCGTTCCTTGCATCCGGTTTGGTCGAGCGCGTCAGTCAGGCTGACGGTTTTGTCGTAAACCTGGTCGGCGAGATGCGACGGCAGCAACGCGACCGTCAGCGGAATGGGTGACTTGATCTTCACGCTGAGTTTCTGGTCGTCGTGGTCGGGCGTCATCAGGCTGTAAACCTTGGGCGCCGTCGTCACCTCATATTTTTCGTTCAGGATGCGACGCCATTCGAAACAGGGCAGGACGCAGTTGTCCACGCAATTCCAGCTGTAGTACTGGATGTGGACATCGCTGGTTGGAATGAACTGCTGCACACGCGGACCGAGGATCACACTAATAGCCGAGACGACGGGCTTCTCCGGGCGGCGCTCGTCGTGGAAGGTGATGATCATGGGGCGCTCGGAAGGCAGATGGCACTCGTAAACCGTGCTGGTGACGTGCTCTTTCACGCAGAGGAAGTCGAAATCTACCGGCGCGTTGGGATTCTGCATCGCGGCGTTCCACTCGTCGGCCCAGGTCATGGCGACGGTGACGGGGTACCGGGATTCGATGTTCACGTGCATGTTGCCGCCTCCGGCTGCGGGATGGTAGATGCGGCCGGCGTGCAGGCTGGCGGGCTCCATCGGAATGGTCTCGGCGTTGGCGGGAGTCCAGTTAAAGACGCGATTGTCTTGCGCGTTCACGATGGTGCAAAAGGCGCAGACTAGTGTCGCGGCGAAGATAGAAAGATGCCTCATACCAAAAGTATTTGCCGGATCCCTACGGGGGCCTAGTCAATTCGGGACGGTGGGATTACGGAAGTACCGGAGCCGGGTGGCCCACATCTCAAGAGTGAAAGAATCCAGGGGGTCCCATGTCTCGTGGTGTTCGAGACATGGGGCTTTCCCCGAACCTTGAACCTTATGCGGTCTTGGGTTTCGCACTGGTAAACGCCGTGCGTTCGAGGATTTTCATCTTGAGCACTTTGACAGCGGCCTTGCTGGGGCCGAGAAATGCCCCACTTCTCAAAACCCGCGAGAAGTGGGGCACCCCGGCCATTCTGATTCCAACACAGAAATACTTACTCAAATTCCAGCATTACGATCTCGGGATTCGACCCCAGGCGCAGCGGCGGGCCCCAAGTTCCTGCGCCGCTGGAAGTGAAGATTTGCATCTTCCCGATCCGGCTTAAGCCGTACACAAATTGGCGGTAGATTCGCCGCGCGATCCAGGTCCAAGGCAAAAACTGCCCCAAGTGGGTATGCCCGGAAAGCTGCAAAGACACGCCCGCCGCCTCTGCGACTTCCGGATAGTCGGGCGCATGGGTCAGCAGAATGCTGGCGCGGTCGCGATCCAAACGGACCTCGTGCAGCGCCGCTGCCAAATGTCCGTTCTGGGTCGCGTTGCGGTAGGAGACTCCGACGATCTGCAAACCGTCCGCCTCCACCTTATCTTTGGTGAGCACGCGCACTCCAGCGGCTTCAACCGCTCGCAGGTACTTGCTGTCATCTCCGAATTGCTCGTGATTCCCAGCGACAAAATAGACACCGTGCGGGGCGGTCAGTTCGTTCAAGGGCCCCGCCGCTCGCCCGGCATCGATGGCGGTGCCATCATACAAATCGCCGGCGATAAAAATCGCGTCCGGCGCTTCTCTCAATATCTTCGCAACCATTCGCCGCAGGAAGCTGCCATTGCGAACGTGGCCCAGGTGCAAATCGCTGATCAGCGCTGCCCGTCTCCCGCGCCATGCTGCAGGCAGATTGGCCAACCGCACGGTGGTGCGCGTGGTTCGCGTCCAGCCCGCATTGATCACGCCACTGACCCCTGCCACTACCGCAGCACCGAAGAGCCACTCTACGACCAGATGAAAATCCAAATGCAACCCAGTCAGGCGCGCGACTCCGAAAATCAGCCAGGAGAGGACCATCGCGAAAACCAGAAAACTCAGCATGCCTACCCACACCGCCGCCAAGCGGTAAAGAGCGCGCACCGCTGCGTTGTTGTAGCGATACGCGAGCAGGGACGCGAAAACAAAACTCACCGATAATAGGCCAAGAACGATCTTGATCCCTACGGCCCGCGTACTGTCATTTCCGGCGGCTGAAAATATCCAGGTTTTGTATAGAAGGAAGTGGGTCAGGAAGATTACGGACTGAACAATTGCGATGAAACCAACCAAGCTTTTGCGCATAACCTGTTAGATTCACGAGGGCCTCATTCGGATTGAGCCGGTTTCGTGGAGTGTCCTGCGGATTTGCAGCAAGAAGCCTGAAACTTTTTCCCTCCAAGTGACTCTACATTGACTGGTGCCCCGAAAACGGGATTTTCACCGGGGCTGCCATGGAGTCTCCCCTTATGCCCAGCTTTTTCTTACGCTTAGCCGCCATCGCTCTAACACTTGGCTTTGCCGGGGTAACTGCCAGCAGCGGAGCCGACCGCGCCAGCGCGGTCCCCAACCCCGCCCTTGACGCTCCTATCGCCGCCGCCAAGTCTCAGCAAACCGCAGTCATCTCCGGAGGATGCTTCTGGGGGATCCAGGCGGTGTTTCAGCATGTGAAGGGCGTGATCGACGCGACTTCGGGATACGCGGGAGGCTCGGCCATGACGGCGCATTACGAAATCGTCAGCATGGGTGCGACTGGGCATGCAGAGTCGGTGAAGATCACGTACGATCCGTCGCAGATCACTTACGGGCAGCTGCTGCGCGTCTTCTTCTCCGTCGCGCACGACCCCACGGAGTTGAATCGCCAGGGCCCGGACGAAGGCACGCAGTACCGGTCAGCAATCTGGTATGCCAACGACGAGCAGAAGCGCATCGCCGAGGCTTACATTGCGCAGCTTGAAAAGGCGGAAATTTTCCCCGGCCGCATCGTCACTCAAGTTGCGCCGCTGAAGGGTTTCTATTCCGCGGAGGAATATCACCAGAACTACGCCGCCAACCATCCCGATGACCCTTACATTGTGTACAACGACGCGCCGAAGGTGACTCATCTACGCCAGCAATTCCCGGATCTTTATTCCGGAAAGTAGAAGACCTGGAATGTCCGCTCGAGGTGCAACGCACCTGGAAGTGGGCAATTGGGCCGCCGATTCTTCAGCGAGATAACCAGGGGCTGCTGATTTGCTTCCAAGTAACCATGCAATTCGCGACGGCCCGTTCCGGTCTTACCGTGCGCGACTTGGTTCGCGCCTGGTGGAGGGTGTTGAACGGCTACGTACCGTTGCTTTCCATCGAGATCACCCGTGAGTGTCCGCTGAGCTGCCCAGGTTGTTACGCCTATGGAAACAACCATCTCGGCGATGGGATTACCTTGCGCGAACTGAGCGACCTGCGAGGAGAGGAGTTGGTGGAGGGGGTGTTGCGACTTGTGCGCAGCCATCGGCCCCTGCACGTCTCGCTGGTTGGCGGTGAGCCCATGGTCCGCCATCGCGAATTGGGCCGGATTCTCCCCGCACTCAGCGCGATGAACGTTTTCACCATGGTAGTGACTAGCGGGGTCACACCAATTCCGGCGCCATGGATGGATATCCCGCGCACGCGTATCGCCATCTCGGTTGACGGCTTGCCCGAACACCACGACATTCGCCGCAAGCCGGCGACCTATGAGCGCATCCTCAAAAATATTGAAGGACGCAAAGTCAATGTGCATTGGGTCATCACCCGACCCATGCTGGTGCGTCCCGGCTATCTGGAAGAATACGTCGCCTTCTGGAATGAGCGGACCGAGGTGGATTCCATTTGGGTGAGCCTGTACAGTCCGCAGAGGGAGGAGAGCGCGGAACGGCTCACTTCAGCAGATCGAAAGCGCATTGCGGCGGAATTGCCGCCCCTAAGCGGGAGGTATCCGAAACTCCTGCTTCCCCAAGGGATGGCGCGGGCATTTGTGAATTCGCCGCGAAATCCGCAGAACTGCCTCTTCGCCAAAATGTCATTGAACTATTCGGCCGATCTGGAAACCCATGTGGAGCCTTGCGTGTTCGGCGGTAAACCCGACTGCACCGAGTGCGGATGCAGCGTCAGCAGCGCCCTCCACATGATCCAGAGTGTCAAACTCGCCGGCCCTTTGCGGGTGGGGCATCTGGCCAATGCGTCGCTAACGGTCGGATCGGCCGTAAATCGATTGCGCAGCAATCCGCAGGGGCCAAGCCGCTGGCAAGCGCGAAGCGGCGCCCGGTCAGGCGGATCGCTAATGCAAATACAATCGTCGGAATAAGACGATTGGAATCACCCCACTGACCTGCGGTCTTTATTGTCCCATTACCTCCGGCGCGCTTCTGGTCACCTTGGGTAATGGCACCTTTGTACCCCGGATTGTCCTTATTCGCGGTTGCCATGCCCGGATTCCCGCGCCAGAATAGGGTTTTGGCGGGAGCTTCGAGTTGAGAGCCCCGAGCTTCGAGCAGGCATCGTCAGGATTGCTCGAGGCTCACAGCTCGAAGCTCGTAACTACTTAAACGGAGAACGACTTGGGAAACTCTCTCGTGCCCCTATCCCCTTCTAGGAAATTTTCGGCCCGGGCGGCGCTGGTGGACTTGCAGGAGTCCTCCCGCGGGCTGCTGACGGAATGCTTCCGCCAGTTTGGCATCGACACCGTCCCCATGAGCTCGGAGAAGGCGCAGCGCCTCTCCACGGAGAAGTTTGAAGCTTGCGTCATCCGGGTGGGGGGAATGCCGAGCCAGTGCTGGAGTCGGCGCGCAAATCGAAATCCAACAGCCGCATGGTGATCTACGGGCTGGGCGGCAGCGTGAAAGACGCCATGAAGCTCTCCTCATACGGAATCAACGCGATTTTCAACGAACCTCTGGAACGGCCCGCGGCCCTCAAGCTGGTACGCTCCACCCAGATGCTGGTGCTGCACGAATTCCGGCGCTACGTGCGCATTCCCGTGATCACCGAGGTGTCGGTGGCCGCCGACAAGAACCGGAATTTTTCCGCCAGCAGCGTCGAAGTCAGTAGCGGGGGTATGTCTCTAAAAAGCTCAGATGAGATTTCAGTAGGCCAGTCGGTCGAGGTTTCTTTTGCCCTCCTGACCCTGCCGCGGATCTGGATTCGGGGTACAGTGAGCTGGTCCCGCCCCGCCAGCAAGACGGTTGGCGTACGCTTCGACCAGCACGACGAACGCCGCCTCAGGATCAAAGAATGGGTGGAATCGTACCTGGAAAGCTGAACTGGCGACGTTAGCCCAGTCTCATTTTGAAACTATCCTCTGTGATCCTCCTCTGCTGAACGTCGAATGGCAGAAATACCCGCCTGACGCCGATTCCCGATGCAGGTTGCCACGAAAGTGTTGCATTTTTTGATTCCCCCAAGGTAAGATGAAAACTGGATGCCGAATTAAGGTATTCACTCTGTGGGTAACCGCCCGCTCTTCCTGGGTTTCGAAACTAAATGCGTTGTCCCAAAACTGAAAAGCAGGTTTGCCTCTGACCAGCTTGGAGAGACCTCTTATGTCCTGGTACGCGTACTGCCTGACTGAACAGCACCTGACCAACGGAACACGCACCCGCCGCCCCTTTGTTCTCGAGGGGATTCAAGGCGTCAACGGCGCCACCGTACTGAGCTATCCCAGCGGCGAATTTGCCGTGATCGTGAGCGAAATTGACAGCGCGACCTCCAGTTTGGACGAAAAACACGTTCTGGAGCACGCCAAAGTGGTCGGTGCCTGTTTCAAGGCTGGGACTGTGTTGCCGTTCCGGTTTGGGACGATTTTTGACAGTGACGAGTCCTTGCGGCACGCCGTGCGGGCGAACCGCCGAGCTTTCGGTCTGAGCGTTGCCCGGCTCAAGGGCAAAGCCGAGATGCACGTCAAAGTACTGGTTCGGGACGGTCAGCTTCGCCAGTTGCAGGACGTCACGATTCCCGACACGGTCGGCGGCGATTACCTGATCAAGCTAAGAGAAAAGGCCATGTGCGACCGTGAGCGCCAGACCAAAGCCAAGGCACTTTCGGTGCAAGTGCACAGGCTGTTCAATCCGCTGGAAGAAGAGATTACCTGCAAGCGGGTTGACACCGACGGGATGCTGATCGACATTGCCCACCTGATTGATTCCAAACACGTCGAAAAATACCAAAACCGAACCTCCAGCGCTGCCAAGCAGCTCAAGAACTGCGAAGTTTCGGTGAGCGGGCCCTGGCCTCCGTATCACTTTTTACCGGGGAAGTTGCGGACCGTAGCGTAGGGTTCTTGTAGCTCAGTGATCCACAAAGCAATTCCGCTGGTTATTGTTGGAGCCTGCATCCTAGCAGTCGGATGTCAGCGAGATGAAGAACACCTCCAAGAGTCTCTAACGATCTGGAAAACTGAAGTCCGATCTCCGGACGGATTGTGGATCGCCAGTGCCGAGACGATACAGAACGGCGGATTCGGATCAGCCGCCATTCAAACTACCGTGTATCTGAAGCAAGCCAACGTTCCAGTATCTCCCACCGCGGTCTTAGACTTTTGGTGTGAAGGTCCTGCCCCCCGACCCTACGCACTGGACAATACCGCCAACGCTGGGGGAACGATACATCTTGCGATGAAGTGGGTAACACCGTCGCACCTGGACGTGACCTAGGACGGGAACGCGAGTCTAGACTTCCAGGCTGTCAAAATGGATGGTATCGACATCTCAGTACGAAACCTCTCGACTAAGACGACTGCTAGTTCGCGAGAGTAAACGGCGATGGATAAGACAAACACGACGAAGCATACCGACATTCGCTCGCCAGAGGAAGACTGGAACAAAGAAATCGCTAAACGCATTGCGGAATTGGATTCTGGAGAAGTGAGGCCCGTTTCCTGGGAAGACGCAAAGCATCAGATTTCCGCCATTCTCCGTAGGCGCGGATTCAAAATCTAAGATTGTGGCCGTGTGCTTGTCTGGGCTGCGACCCACGAAATCGCCAGCGCCGCAATCACCGCAACCAAGGCACCGAGAAGCAAAACCCGCCTCGCCTGCGCCTTCGCAATCTCAAGATCCGCCAGCGGATACGCCAGCCGCACTGCGCCTCCTGAAACCGGCACCGCTACGTAGAGCACCGAAATCCCGTTGCGCGCGCGGGTTTCAATTCCTGTTTTGCCGCTGAGCGCTGCGGCAAACTCGGGCCGTTGGCCCTCGTTCTCCAGCGCTGCCACCGGGACTTCGGAGTCGGCGATCACTTTCCGGTTGCCATCAACCACCGTGGCGCGTGCTCCGGCGTGCTGGCCTTCCTGTGAGGCGATGTCTTCAATCCTTGTCGTGCGATCGTTGTTAACCCGGCTGGCGAATAGCTGTGCCTTCTCGGCGAGGCTACGCTCGATTTCTGCTCGCAGTGCACTTTCCCAATAGTGATTCACGGTGTAGGCCACGCTGACCGCAGCGGCCGCAATGATCGCGAGGAAGGAGAGAAACAGAATCAAGAAGACCCTCAGGCGGGGCGCGGCAGGCTTACTTTCCATTGCCCAACGCCAGCGCCAGCAGCGCTTTTTGCTCCATCTCGTGCGCCTTGGCCGAACCGGTCGCCGGGCTGGGGCTGGCGGAACGCTTCACTGCCAGGACACTCCTTCCGCCCGCCAAGGGACGCAGCCGCCGCAGCATGTAATTCATTGCTCCCATGTTCGACGGCTCTTCCTGCACCCACACAATCTCGCGCGCATTGGGATAGCGATTGAACTCGGCCGTCAGGTCGGCCTCGGGGAACGGATAAAGCTGCTCGACAAATGTGATGGCGGTGGTGGTGTCTTTCTTTTTCTTGCGCTCCATGCGCAGTTCGTGGCCGATCTTCCCTGTGCACAACAAAATCTTGTGCGCGTCCTCAATCTCGCGGTCGGGACGCACCCGCAGAAATCCGCCGCTGGAAAATTCTTCAATCGGCGACGCCGCATCCGGATGCCGCAACATGCTCTTGGGCGTGAACACGACCAACGGTTTTCGCCACGACCTGAGCGCCTGCCGCCTCAACAGATGAAAATACTGCGACGCGCTCGACGGCTGGCAAATCTGGAAATTATCGAACGCCGCGAGCTGCAGGAATCGCTCGATACGGGCGCTGGAGTGCTCCGGCCCCTGGCCTTCGTAGCCATGCGGCAGCAGCAGCACCACGCCCGAAAGCAAATTCCACTTGGCCTCTCCCGCCACGATGAACTGGTCAATGATGGCTTGCGCGACGTTGGCGAAGTCGCCGAATTGCGCTTCCCACAAAACCAGCGCCTCGGGAAAATCGCGGCTGTAGCCGTATTCGAATCCGAGCACGCCGGCTTCCGACAAAGTCGAGTTGTAAATCCGGCAGTGCGCTTGCGTGTCCGAAACATGTTCCAGAGGAACATATTCCTGCTCGTTTTCGATGTCGAGCAAGACCGAGTGCCGCTGATTGAAGGTTCCGCGGCGGCTGTCTTGTCCACTCAACCGGACGGGTGTGCCTTCTTTGACGAGGCTGGCAAAGGCGAGGGCCTCGGCCATGCCGTAATCCACCGGCCGCTTCCCTGCGCCCATTTCGGCGCGCTGCTCCAGCAACTTTTTAACCTTGGGATGAATGTGAAAATCCGCGGGATAGGTGCTCAGTCTCTCGCTGAGTTGCAGAAGTTCATCCGCCGGAACCGTAGTTTCCACCTCGTATTGCGGCTTATGGCGGCCACCGAAAAATGTGTCCCAGTACTCCGGCAACTTACGCAAAGTGGGCTTCGTGCGCAGACTGCCAGCGCGCGATTGCGCTGCTTCGAGTTCTGCTTTGATCGCATTCGCCCGCGCTTGCGCGTCCTCAATGTCGGCGTCCTCCGCGTAGAGCTCCCACAGCGGCGGATGGTCTTTGATGGCCTTGTACAGCCGCGGCTGGGTGATGGTCGGGTCGTCAACCTCACTGTGGCCGTGGCGGCGGTAGCCGATCAGATCAATCACGACATCACTGGCGAAAGTGTAGCGGTATTCGAGCGCCATGCGGCCCACCCGCAGGACCGCATCGACGTCTTCAGCATTCACGTGAAAGATCGGAATATTTTGCCGCCGCGCCAACTGCGCCGCAAAACGCGCCGAGTGCAGCTCAGATGCAACCGTGGTGAATCCGATCAGATTGTTGACGATCACATGCACCGTGCCGCCAACGCTGTAGCCGGGAATCTCGGCGTAGTTCAGGGTCTCGGCAAACACGCCCTGGCCGGCGAAGGCGCCGTCGCCATGAACCAGCAACGGAAGAAACTGGCGGCTGCCGCCCGGTCCCGCGCGTTCCTGCTTGGCGCGCACACGGCCGACGGTCACGGGATCGACAGCCTCGAGGTGGCTGGGATTCGAAACCAAGTGAATATGAATTTTCGCGCCGCTGCGGGTGACGTACTCTCCGGTCGCGCCCATGTGATATTTCACGTCGCCGCCGCCGAGAACGCTGCGCGGATCGACATCCTCGAATCCCGCAAAAACCTCTTCCGGCGCCCGTTTGGCGACATGGGTGATTACGTTCAGCCGCCCGCGATGGCTCATCCCCATCACCAGTTCCACCGCGCCGTGCTGCGCCGCGCCGTCGAGGATTTCATCCACCAGCGGAATGAGCGCGGTGACGCCTTCGAGCGAAAACCGTTTCGTCCCTAAATATCTTTGCTGCAAGACCAGTTCAAACAGATCAGCGCGAATCAATAGATCAAGCGCTCGTTCCTGATCGACGTCGGGCTGAGGGCCTTCCAGCCGCTCCTGAATCCAGCGGCGGCGCTCGGGATCAGCGATGTGGGAGAACTCTGCGCCGATGGTGCCGCAATAGGCGCGGCGGGCTTCCTGAGCAAACTCGCTTTCGATTTGCAGATCGCTTTGCCGCAACGGCTGCAAGAATCCTAACGGATCGAGATCGGCTTCGAGGTATCCCCATTGGCGGAAGGCGTCAAAAATCCGTTCGCGCTCGCCGTTGGGCGCGTCCATGAGCGCGGCACTGGATGATTGCTTGGGTCGGGTAGGCATAAGAACGCTTATAGGATAAAGGATGTGCGGGCGGATGTGATGGGTTCAGAAGTAACTTAGGTAGGACTTTTCAACAGCCTGGAAAGCATCGCGAGAGAGGCAAAGGCCCTGAATAGGCTTAAAAGTCGCTCGTGTGCCTTACGTTCTATAATGCTCCGCATCCAAGTTTCAGTAAGGAGGACTCATGTCCATTCCCGAGAAATACCGCGATCTCTTCAGCAAGCGCTCGTTTGCCAGCCTGGGCACGCTGATGCCCGACGGCCGCCCGCAGGTCACGCCGGTCTGGTGCGACCTCGAAGGCGACCTCGTGATCGTCAATACGGCCAAGGGCCGGCAGAAGGACAAGAACATCCGCCGCGATCCGCGGGTGGCGCTGGCGGTCATTGACCCGACAACCCGTACCGCTATCTGGAGATCCGCGGCCGCGTCGTCGAAATCACCGAGCAGGGCGCCGACGCCCACATCGATAAGATGGCGAAAAAATATCTCGGCGCCGACAAGTATCCCTATCGCCAGGCCAGCGAAGTGCGCGTGATGATGAAGATACAGCCCGAGCACACGACGATGATGGGATAAAGAAGCTTCTAGCTTCTCGCCATTAGCTTTTAGCTCTTGCCTGCGGACTGTTCGAGCAAGACATCGCTTCACAAACCACAGGGACTTATTTTTGATCTTTCTCTGCGATCTCGGCGTGCTCGGCGGTGAAATGCCTAACTTGATTGATTACCCACCCTCGAGAGCAACCACGAAGCGGTTGGACCTAACTTGGGTCCGCGCGCAGTTTCCGTCTCTCGCCCAGCGAGTGAACGGCCATCCTGCCGCGTTTCTCGATGGCCCCGGCGGTACCCAAGTTCCGCAACGCGTGATTGATGCGATCTCCGAGTATCTGAAGGCCAGCAACGCCAACACTTGCGGGGCCTACGCTACCAGCCGGCGCACCGACGAGGTGATCGCGGGACGCCCGCGCCGCTATGGCTGATTTTCTTGGCTGCGATGCCGACGAGATCATCTTCGGCGCCAACATGACTTCGCTGATCTTCGCCATCAGCCGCGCGATCGGACGCGAGCTCGGGCCGGGCGACGAAATCCTGCTCACCCATCTCGACCACAGCGCCAATGTCTCTCCGTGGCAGGCACTGGAAGAACGCGGTGTGAAGATTCAGTTCGCCGATATTCGTGAAGTTGACTGCACGCTGAATCTCGACGACCTCGCCAGCAAAATAACGCCACGAACCAAAGTCGTCGCGGTCGGATATGCGTCAAATGCCGTTGGCACTATCAACGATGTGAAAACGATTATCAGCCTGGCGCACGAGGCCGGCGCGCTGGCTTATATCGACGCCGTTCACTACGCTCCACATGGCCCGATCGACGTGCGCGAACTGGGCTGCGATTTTCTTGCCTGCTCGACCTACAAATTCTTCGGTCCACATATGGGAGTGCTGTACGGCAAGCGCGAGCATCTGACGCGCTTTACTCCCTACAAAGTCCGCGCCAATACCAATAAAAGTCCCGAGCGATGGGAACACGGCACGCTGAATCATGAGTGCATCGCGGGACTTACAGCCTGCGTCGAATATATTGCCGAGGTTGGGAAGAGGAGCGAGGAAGTTTCAACTCGGCGGCAGGCGATTCAATCCGCCTATCGTGCCATTCAGCAGCACGAACGCGGACTGTCAGAAAGAATGCTGCGCGGGCTGAGCGAGATTCCCGGCCTGCGGCTCTATGGCATCAACAATCCGGCGCAGGTCGGTGCCCGCTGCCCAACCTTTGCCGTCCGCATCGCAGGCCACACCCCGCTTGAACTCGCCACGAAATTGGGCGAGCGCGGTATCTTCACCTGGGACGGCAACTACTACGCTCTCAACCTCACCGAGCGCCTCAACGTAGAAAAAGACGGCGGATTCCTCCGCATCGGGTTCGTGCACTACAACACGGAAGAAGAAGTGGATCGGGTGCTGGAAAACCTGATCGTCTGACCGGGGAAGGATAAGATCGCCCGATGCCCCGATCATCGGATTATTTTTTCGCCTTAACCACTTCAATCTTCTCGCACCCGCGCCGGTAGCGCAGCTTGACGGTGCGGCAGTGGACCGAATCGCCGGAAACAAGGGGGCGCAATTGGTGGCGACAGCTGCTGGTCCGGTAGTTCCCGCGACCGCGACAATGTTGGGCGGCATGTTCTCCATGAACGCGCGCGCCCCACTCAGCACGCTGCTGGAGTCAGCATTGGCCCCGAGAATCAGGCTGCCGGGCCAGTAGGTGAGCAAAGGAAAATACGTCGGCGTCGCCACCGTGTAACTTTGCAGGGCCGTCTGCCCGTCGGTAAAGGTACAGATCCCATTGCCGCAAATGGAAGTGCGCGCCAGGTTCGCTGCCACCGCGTAATTCCCGGTGCCGAATGGCGCTTGCTCGGGAAACGCCACAGTCACGCGCAGCAGGTCCAGCGTGCTGGCCCCGGCAATGTCCGGAGTGGTGACCACAATGTTGCCGCTGCCGTTGGTCAGGGCATTGCAGGCATACAGCGGATTGCTGGCCCCGAAGGTCGCGTGGTGCGCCACCACGTAGTAGCGATAGTCGGTGCTGGCCGGTATTGGCAAATTGCGGGGTCGTCCCCACGGGCCCAATGCCGCTGGAAATCTTGACCGAGTTGCCTTGTGCGATAACCCCGGCCTCGCCGATATTCCCCGCCGGATTGGTGCAACCTCCCACTTCTTCATAGACATTTTCCAGGGCCATGCCGCCCAGGCCGCCGCGGCGGCCGCCGCTCCGCACTCCATACTGAGCATATCCCTGAATCACGCTGTCGGAAATTCGCAGGGTGTTCCCGCTTTCCCAGTCCACGCCATTGCCCACACATTGCAGAGAAATATTCAGGTGCTTCAGCCAACCCACGGCGGAAAAAGTGTTGAACGGCCCCGGCGCGTACACGGCCGGGTTACACGCCGTGCTGTCGCAGCGCAGCCCTCCGCCCAACACGCTGTCCAACCCGTCCAGCAGGAAGGCCTGGTCGTCGTCCACTTGAACAAAACTACCGAAGGTTCCGCCGGAAAATGGCAGCCGCGTGGCCACGTTCAGCAATCTCGTCTTTTGCGCGTTGACTTCAATAAACGGCGCCTGCCCGCCCGAAACTGTCGGACGCCCGCGCGGATTGACCAGCGTGATGTCTTCAAACAGATTGGAATTCGAGGGGTCGCCAACATAAATGCACGTGTCATTCATCCAGCATTCGACTACCGGCCCGGAAAAATCCACGGTGACGTTGGACGCGCGCACGGAGATCCGGGCAAAGGCCTTCAATTCACCCGGCGAAACGATCACTCTGCCCAACTGGGAGCTTCCCACCGGATTCGTCGGCGTGAAGCGGGCCGCGATCAATGCTTCCTGAAGGCCCCCGGAAGCGCTGGTCACCGTGTATCCCGCCGCGTGGGCGTTGGCGGTGGTAAATTGCAGTGTCCCCGAGAGACCGTTGCCGGCGCAGGTGCCGCCCGTGACCAGGACCGCTTCTGCGGTTCCGGTGCCAGCGATATAGACGTAGTATTGCGGCTCCGATCCGGTCACTCCCGGTTGGCACGCGGTCAACGTAACGGTTTTCGGTCCGGCGGAGCTTAAATTGGCGCTGGGGCTTTGCGTCCAGGCAAAATCCGTCGCGTATTTGATCGCCAGCATTCCCGCAGTCAGCCCTGAACCACTGCCGCTGCCACAGCCTCCCCAGGTGGAGTCGCCGTGCAGGCATGATCCGTTATTGGCAGCACCGCTGGCCAGCTCGCCAACCGGAACCAGACCGCCAACCAAGTCGGCCTTCGACGCGGCGTTGATGTCCACATAGTGTTTGTCGGCGGCCTGGCCGGGCGCGGTGGGATCTGCGGGAAGGGTGAGCGGCCCAGTCATGGTATCTCCGGCTTTGGCCACGAAATTTCCGCTGCCAACGTTGGCGACGGAATTGTCCACGTAGGCTTTGGTCGCCGCCTGTCCGGCTTGCGAGGGTGTAGGGAGTACCGGCGAGAGCGTGAATTGCTTCCTGCCAGTGATGGTTCCCGTCCCGCTCAGGTGGACTACAGTCGCCAGCTGTGAATTGACGTATTGCTGTGTGGCCACCTGGGTCAGCGGCGTGGAAGTTCCCACCAGGGTGCGCACCTGCGAAATGGTTTCCGGCGAGGTTGAGCCGACCGACCAGTTTTCGGTCTTCACAGTGCCGTCCGCAAGCTGGTAGGTGACGAGATACGTCGTGCCGGAGGGCGTGGCCCCTGCATTCGGCGCGAGTTGGGCCGTAAAGCTTCCGTTCACGCCGAGCGCGACACTACTGTTTCCACCGGCGACGGTGTGCCCGTCGGCAGTGGTGAACGCCGGCCAGGAAATCAGCAGGGTGCCGGAGGCCGGGCTGCCGTCGGCGCGAAACACGGTGTCGCTCACGGTGGTCAGGGCCGGTCCTTGGGCGAGCGCGGCGGCTGCCAGCCCTAACCCCAGCGCCAAATAGAAAAGCCGCCCGTTCCGGCGGCCAGTTCGCAACATACGTTCCTCCGAGTCTCAATTCAACCGGGCTGAGATCCCGCCTACTCGATATTCGGTTTCCCGATTTCTTCCGTCCCCTGCTCGAGCAAAAAATTCTCTACGCTCTCCACGTACACGTCCGCAAAATCCGCCAACGGGCGCCGCGACGAAATAGTCTGCATGGCGGCCTGCAAATCCCAACCCTGGCTGCAAAGCACGGCGAGCGTCATCATGGGCGCGCGATGCACCCCGGCGGCACAGTGAATGAACAACCGGGCTTGCTCGTCTTCCAGTGCTTGCTGCGCAAACTCCACGCCGCGCTGGAATAACTCCGGCGGCTTGGGCTGAAAGTCGTCATCCGTCGGGTTCCACAGGACTTCAATCCCGTGCGGCTTACGCCAGCGGCGTGTCATCGAACTCGATCTGCATGTCGATGATGTGGGTGATCCCGGCGCGTGCCACCTCCGCCATGTTTTCCGCTGACCAGATGCCGCCGCCTACCGCGATCCTTCCTGTCACCCACGTCATGTCCATTCCAGAACTTCCGTGTCTCGTCCGGGCCGCAGTCGCCAGTCCGGCGAACATCGGCATGGACGCTAGAGTTCTCGTTTGCCTGGCTGCGGCCGTAAAAAACTGTTCCGGCGGATGCCACGAGATAAATTTCATTCTAGAAGATCAGATGCTGTGGATTTTTCTAAGGCAGTTGCCGACGCAGTTTCCGGCAGGGCTTTCTCAGCCAGCCCCAGGTGATGCAAGAGCGTTTTCACCAGTGAATCCTCGGCTTGAGGGCCATCGCCCGCCGCTGCGGGATAGAGGCCGACCATTTCGAACAGATACTTAATGGCCTGGTACTGGCCTTCCTCATTGACCGCATCGATGGCGTTCTGCACCATAGAGACCGCGTTCTGCGCCACCAGATCGGTAATCTGGCGGCGCAGCGCAGACAGATCTGCATGCGCGGCGGCGGGAGGGCGCTTGGGCATAGGCGGTTTTATGAACCAAAAAGCAAAGCGCGCCCCGAAGGACGCGCTCTGTTTTTCTTGCTCTCTATTTTCAGAATAGCACTCTGAAAAGGAAATTGTGCCATACTTTGCACAAATTTATTCGGCTTGTTTGCAATTACTTAGTTCAAAATCGCCCTCCGTACCCCCTTGACAAGAATTTTCCACAGGTGGGCTCGGAAGACGGTTCAACAATCCGCCCTCCAGAAAACTCTCCGAAACCGGTCCAGCGCTTCCGGAAATTCCCGGCAAATGGTCCGGCGGGCGCACCGAAGATGCTCCGCCGCCTCATCCTGCGAGTATTCCTGGAAGATAATCGTGGCAATCAGCAATTGCCCGAAGGCGCTCACCTGATTGAGGGCGCGTTCCACGTCGTACACGAAAATGACTGCGTCCTCAAAACTCGACATCCGGTAGGACGTCACCTTGGAGCGAAACAACTCACGGCCAAGAATGGAAGGCAGCCTACCCACCTCGATGGAATACCGTAGATAGCGCCGCAGCAGCGCCGTTGTGCGCGGCCGGTACAGCCAAAGGTCGGACGCGCGTTCGGGAGGTTTCGGTAAAAATGCCAAAGCTTGTGAATGGCTTAGGGTTCCCGCGGATTCAGGAGCGAGCGGGGTGGGAGGTTCCTGTAAAGGGATCGCGCTCATGCGTTGCCTCCTTCGGTCCAAAATGCAGCCTTCGTCACGTGGTCACTTTCCGGCCCTCCGCGGCGCCGCAGTCCCAGTCGCAGGCCGGGGAGCAGCCCGGCCATGGCACGTGCGCAACCCGCGCAGAATATGAGGTCTGAGCCTTTGGGCCGCAACCATAGTCCGCCGCAGCGTTCGCAGTACTTCAGTTCCAACTGAATCGAACCGGCTTCTAAAGGTTCCATAACGCGCCTCCGCAAATGGATTGGCAAAACAAAAAAGCCCTGTGCCGGTTTCCCGGATCACAGGGCACGTTGCTGATACGACGACCTGTCTGGATTATTTAGTTCGGAATGGGTTCCCCCCGAGGGATTCAGGTCGCGGGATGATGGCGGAAGTACCCCTCCTCATATCCTGATTTCAATACCCGGCCATTCTGCACCACCACGCTGACCCGTCCACTGAAGCGAATCTGGGTCAAAAGACGCTCCATGGCGGCGGAAAGAATTTCGGCGGCGCGGATTTTGCGACGAAATTCCGCGAACACTTCCTGCTCCCCTTTTTCCGGTAACTGCGGCATGAGACAGCCTGCTTTCTCCCCTCGGGAAAAACAGCGACTTTGCTATATCGCGTAACCGATCCTATAGCTGCCAGATTTTGCGAGTCAAGGCAACTGCAATTCCTTGCACATGTTGCATTTGTGTGCATCCATTCCGCTTTGCCGCCGGCCGGCCGTCATTTCCCTTGTGGAAAAACTCGCGGCCGCGTAGGAAAACTTCTATGCGCGGCCCCCGGGCTGGCCGCGTACCCACCAGTGAGTAAATTGTCTTTACATTCTATAGCAGCACGCTATATTGCCGGATTATGAAGGTCAAAAGCCTGCAAGAAAACCTGCGCAAGGCCATCTGGGAGCGAATTGAGGATGGCGAACTAACCGGCATGAAGCTGGCTGAGCAGACCGGCTTCCGGCAGGCGCACATCTCCAACTTCCTGAATCGCAAGCGGAGCCTCAGTCTCGAAGGCATGGACCGCGTGCTCAACGTACAACGCCTCTCCGTCCTCGACCTGCTCGATCCCGACTGAGGTCAACAAGCGCGCCAGCATCCGGCCGCCGAGCGACGACGAATTCGACAATATTTTTGTGGTGGAAAGCAATGTGGCGGCGACGCAGGCGCTGATCATGAGCATGAACGTGCGCGAAATCCAGAAATTCAAGCGCAGCTTCCTGCGCAAACTGCGCGCCGAGATGCACGGAAAGCGCGGCGACTGGGAGCGCTTCGTGGCCATCAAGACCGACAGCGAGGCCATGAGCATGTATCCCCGTCTGCTGCCCGGGGCCACGGTGCTAATCGACCGCCACTACAACTCACTGCAGCCTTATCGCAAGGGCGAGCAGAACATGTATGCGGTGCACCTCAACGGAGTGGCCAAAGTCCGTTACGTGGAGCCGGCCGGCAAGAGCATCGTCCTGCGCCCGCACAACCAAAGCTACGCCGTCGAGGTGCTGCCGGCAGATGACAAAGAAAGCATCTCTGACGCGTTGATCGGGCGCGTATGCCATATCGGGATGGAGACCTAGACTCCGCTCTCGGTTCGTGGGCGGTTGTTCCTGGCCGGTCTGCAGCCGCGCGTTTGCGCGAGCTTCCCCCGCCAGTGCACAATTGACCCTCCGCCGATGAGCCTTCACCCCTCCAATATTTTTCTGACGATTGCCATTGTGTTCTCGGCAGCCAGCACTGCATATTGCGCATTATGTATTGCGGCAGGAGCGGGTTTTGCCCGCCAACGCAAACGCTTTGCCTCGCAGAGTGATCTCCCGCCAGTTTCCATCCTCAAGCCGCTGAAAGGGACAGACCCGGAGATGTACGCCAGCCTGCGGTCCCACTGTGTGCAAGCCTATCCGCAATACGAAGTCCTGTTTGGCGTCCGCCGTGCAGGCGACCCGGCGATTCCCCTGGTTGAAAAGCTGATCGCGGAATTTCCCGGCCACGCCATACGCTTGGTGCACTGCGAGAAGGACCTGGGAGCGAATGGAAAAGTCAGCACCCTTGCACAATTGGCGGCAGTCGCAGCCCACGACTTTTTCCTGGTGAACGACAGCGACATCCGGGTCGGGCCAGATTATTTGCGTACGGTCATGACCGAACTGCAAGCCCCGGGCACGGGTCTGGTGACGTGTCTCTACCGCGGTGCTCCGGCGGCCACGCTGGGGTCGGGCCTGGAATCGCTGGGCATCAGCACCGACTTCATCGCCGGGGTCTTGGCAGCTCGACAGGTAGAGGGCGGGCTGCACTTCGGACTGGGGTCCACCCTGGCATTTCGGAAACACGATCTGGACGCGATCGGAGGATTCGAGGCGATCGTCGATTATCTGGCGGACGATTATGAGCTGGGACGGCGGATTGCTGACCGCGGCTTGAACGTAGCGTTGTCTGAGTCAGTGGTGGAAACTTATCTGCCGTCGTATAGCTTCTGGGGATTTATCGCGCACCAACTCCGCTGGGCGCGGACGATTCGGGCCTCCCGGCCCTCCGGCTACACCGGATTGCTTTTTACTTTCACCCTGCCGTGGGCGGCCTTTACGTTGATGGTTGCGCACGGTGCGAGTTGGGCGTGGGGATTATTTGGGCTCGCTTTGACCGCGCGTTTGGCAATGGCGGCAGTTACAGCGCGAATCTTGGGCGACCGCGGTTTCTGGCGATGGGTGTGGTTGCTTCCACTTCGCGATTTTCTGGCTGTCCTCGTCTGGATGGGCGGGTTAGCCGGGCGCAAGATCGTGTGGCGCGGGGAAGTGTTTGTTTTGGAGGATGGGAAACTCACGCGCGGGCAGTGAGTGCGTTTCCTCCGCCCTTTACGGGCTGGTTTATCTTGGTGCCCGAAACCCATGGCTTGCGCCCTGGGCTGAGTTTTTTCGCCGCTTCGCGGCTGTCACATCGGCCGGTCTTGCGCAATGATTTTGCCGCCGGCGGTAAAGCGGTACATCTCGCCGCGCCAGTAAAAGTCACGGCTTAGGTAACTGGCGGCCCAGACGACAAATCCCTGGAGATCACGCAGCGGGTAAAGCCAGCACAAGCGCAACGCGCGCGGGTCGTGCAGCAGCCCCCATCCGACCGCAACTGATTGAATAATGCGATTCAGAAATGCGATGGCGAGTAAGGCCACCGCCAGGCGCCAATTTCCCAGCGCCGCTGCGGCCGCGAATCCGAGCACCCCGAAAGGCATCGCGAAAGTCAGGCCGGTGCCGAGGTGGCCCCAGGGGCGGGAGTGGCGCGTGCTTTTCATCCAGCGCAATTGGTCGCCCAGCGTCCGCAGGAACGGGCGCGGGGTCAGCACGTGATGCACGAAGTAATGAGAGAAGATGACTTTGTATCCGGCAGCCCAGATTTTATTGCCCAGCACGTAGTCGTCGGAATAGTAGTCGGCGGTGGCGGCGATGCCTCCGATGGCCTCTAGCGCGTCGCGGCGGCAGGCCACGGCGGGGCCGAGCGCGAATCGAATTCCCTCGAGCATATCTGCCACCACCACGCCGGAGGGCATTTCCACCGACATGCCCAGCGCCTCGAGCAATGACCAGAAATCGGCGGCGGGATCTCCGTGATAAAGGCAAGTGACCAGGCCGAGTTTCGGGTCGAGCAGCGGGGGGAGCACGTTGCGCAGAAAATCTGGCCCCACCCGCACGTCGCTGTCGCTGATGACGAAGAAATCGTTGTGCGCGAGCGGAATCATTTTATCCAGCGTGAACACCTTGGCATTGGGCCATGTGGGCGGGCCGGAGATCACGATGCGGCTTTTCACATGGGGATAGCGGAGGCGCAGAGCCTCCGCAAGCGCAACCGCCGGATCGCCGGCGCTGCGGGCACCGAGGATGATTTCGAAGTCGGGGTAGTCCTGCCGGAAAAAGCTCTCCAAGTTTTCCTCGAGGCGTTCTTCCATGCCATGCACCGGTTTAAGGATGGTGACGGGCGGGAGATCGCTCGTCGTGTTCGAGAATGAGCGGCGGGCGGCTTCCGAGCGCTTCTTGAAGCGGGCGGCGGAGGCGAGCACCAGCGAGAGAAAGATTGTGGAGCTGAACAGACCCACGCCTGCAACCCCGAGCAACACTCGCAACAGGAGTACAGTCACTGCCGCAGCACCCGATTGGTGAACACCGATTTTCCGCCGCGGCGGGCCAGGAAAACACGCGGCAGGTCAGCCAATTCCTTGGGATCATCCTGGTCGGTCCAGAAAAAAACCGTGGCGGGGCCTCTCCAGAGATGGGTGAAAGAGTCCTGGGTCTCGAAGACATGGGGGGCGTCGGGGAACCTGGATCCGTACCACAAATTGCCGCTGGGCTCGTGCAGGACATGTACCGGCACACGCAGATAAAAATTCAGCGTCGAGGCTTCGTGATATTGGCCGTCGATGACGACCACATCGCCGGGGTGGTAACGCTTCTCGATGGCGGCGGCAAGCTGTTGCGAGGAAAGCACTGGGGAAAAAATGCCGAAGGCAGAGTGCACACACGCCAACAGCCCCACCATCATCGCCGCCAGCGCAATGTTTCCGTAGGCGGGCTTGCGCCGGTAGCGTAACCAGAGGTTCAAGCCAGCGCCAACGAACAGCGAAAGCACCGCGCCCAGCAACTGCGGGCGAAACATTCCTAGGGCCTCGGGAGTCAGGTCAAGAAAATGGCCGAGGGAAAGGTCGTATTCCTGGGGATTTTTTCGCAGCAGGTCGGCGAGATCGGCGCCCGGGGCGGGAGGGCGGGAGGAAAACAGCAGGGCGACGCCGGCGATCGAACCCAAAAGCACAACTGCGAATAAGACCCAGGATGAAATTCTGCCGGCGCGAGATTCATCAGTCGCAGTGGATTCCCGGGCCAGCCATCCGCCAATCAGCAGGGCCAGCGCGGGGACGGCGGGAATGGTGTAGTACTCCTGGCGGGTCGAGAACGTGAAGAACCCGACAATAACCAGCGCCCAAAGAAAAAAGAACAGACTGGAGCGCTGTTCGGCAGTTAGCTGTGCCCGCAAATCGCGCAAACGCCGTGGAATTCGCTTGAGGCTTTGCGGCAGAAAAACCATCCAGGGTGCAAGCCAGAGAATCGTTAGCCCCCAGAAGATGAAAAGCGGTACGGTGTCGTAACCCGGCGGCACCCGCTTGTTCACGTAGCGCAGAAACTGTTCATTGACGAAATAAAACCAGAGGAAGCCTTTTATGGCACCCTGGCTCGGATTGCGCAGGGCCGCCAGAATGTGCCAGGGCGCGGCGATGAGAAGGAAGACCAGTGTGCTCGAGAACAGCCTAAGTTTCAGAATGCGCCGCAGGTTTCCCGTGATCAGCAAATACAGAAGAATCGCGCCGCCGGGAAAGACCAGTCCGATGAGGCTCTTGGTCAGCACGTTTAGCGCGCAGGTGGCGGCGAAGCCCCAGCACACCCAGCGCGACGGCCTTTCCTCCTCGAGGGATCGCAGGAAGAACAGCGCGCTCAGCGCCATCCAGAGGCCTACGATGATGTCGGGAATCTGAAAACGCGTAAAAATATACGGCCCCAGGCAAGTCGCCAGCACCACCGCCGAATATAGCCCGCCGCGTTCGCCGTAGGCCCGCGTTCCCAGGACGTAAGTCGTCAGCAGCAGCGCCAGCACTCCCAGCATGAGCGGCAGGCGGGTGCTCCAGTCGTGCACGCCGAAAATTTCGTAGCTGGCAGCGACTCCCCAATACATCAGCGGAGCTTTTTCCAGATAGCGGATGCCGTCGGTGTAAAGCGTCACCCAATCATGGCGGAGGACCATTTCGCGGGCGGCCTCGGCGTGAATGGTGTCCACGTCATCGAGCAATGGAGGAGTAAAAATGCTTGCAAAATAAATCACTGTCCAGAGCAGCAGGATGAGACCCAGCGATGAGGGGCGAAGATTCGCCGCGGTGGGCGGCGATGGAGTCAGTCCGTGGTCGGCGCCGGGATCGTGGCGCGAAAGTGAAAGTCCCATGTTGGGGAGCAATTATACGAGAGGAGGAGTCTCACGCCTGTGCGCCCGCGCTGGCGGCGCGAACCAGCGCCGGTTTTTCCAGTACCTCGCGAATCTTTCCGGCCAGCAGATGCAAGGGAAAAGGCTTGGGTAGGAAGTCGCGGCTGAGGTCGGCCACGCCTTTGCGCAAGACGGTGTCGTCCGCATATCCAGACACGAACAGGACTCTCAGGTCGGGCCGGAGACAAGCCAGATTCTCCGCGAGCTTGGGACCGCTCATTTGCGGCATGACTACATCGGTAATCACGAGATCGATCGCGCTGGCCCGCGCCCGCACCTGATCGAGAGCGTCCCTGCCGTTCGCCGCTGAAAGCACGGTATAGCCGATGGTGGAGAGAAATTCGACCTCGGAGTTGCGGACGGCGTCTTCATCCTCGACCACCAGCAGGGTTTCTGAACCGCCGTGAACCGGCTTCTCGGCTGAAACCGCGGCGCCTGCCTCGCGAACGGGAGGGGCGGCCACGGGGAGATAAATCTTGAATGTGCTGCCGACGTGCGGTTGGCTCTCGACCGCAATGAAACCGTCGCTCTGCCGGATGATCCCATAAACCATCGCCAGACCCAGGCCGGTGCCTCCGCCTTCCGGCTTGGTGGTAAAGAACGGCTCAAAGATTCGCGGCAGGTCGGCGGGCGCGATCCCCTCGCCGGTGTCAGAGACGGTCAACAGAACATATTTGCCCTGCGGGCCTTCGGAGCCTTCCCCTCCGCCGGGCTCGCGACCCTCGGATACCCCTGTCGTGATCGTCAGCTTGCCGCCGCGAGGCATGGCGTCGCGGGCATTGATGGCCAGGTTCAGCAAGGCCTGAGATATCTGTCCAGAGTCCACCCTCACCTGTCCCAGGCCCCTAGCCAGATTCAGGCTCAGATCCACATCTTCTCCAATCACGCAGGGCAGCATCTTGCACGCCTCTTCGACAACAGGGTTAAGGCTCAACACCTCCAGCCGCTGTACCTGCTTCCGCCCAAAGGCCAGCAGTTGCCGGGTCAGTTCCGAGGCCCGCCGCGAAGCACTCAGGATTTCTTGCAGGTGCCGCCATAGAGTGTGCTCCTGGGGAAGGGAATCCAGACCCAGCTCGGCGTAGGCGCTGATCACCATCAGCATGTTGTTGAAGTCATGGGCCACGCCGCCGGCCAGGGTCCCGATAGCGTCCATTCGTCGCCCCTGACTGATCTGAGTTTCCAGTTCGCGTTCTCCGCTCACGTCGCGGCCATTGCAGACCAGGCTGGCGATGTGCCCTTTGCCGTCCAGCACCGGGGTGATCGCGATGTCCAGCTCGCATGGAGTTCCCTGCCGGGTGCGGACGTGCAGGTTCCCGCGGTAGGTCCGGGCTTGGAACACCATTTCCCAAATCCGGTGGTAGGTCTCTGACATCGGGCCCTCGGCCGCGAGCCAGCTCAGGTCTTTGCCCACAGCGTCCAGCGAGGAGTACCCGGTGAGGGCTTCAAATGCGGGGTTGACCCGCTCGATCACTCCGGTGGGGTCGCAGATGAAAATCGCGTCCCGGCTCTGATTGACCGCATATTGCAGGTTGCGCAGTGTGACCGCCATCAGGTTCGGGCGCGGACCCAGGTCGGCAGCGTGCGGCAAGGATGTCGGGGAAAAGACGTCGTTCACCCCTGGTACATCGGACGCGGGCGGCTGTGGCTTGTGGGGACAAGCCAAAGCGGTTCAGTTGGTTCCACCGCCGATTCCCGTAACGGGAGGGGCCCAAT
The DNA here is from genome assembly GCA_963819825.1 of uncultured Acidobacteriota bacterium. GTDB lineage: Bacteria > Acidobacteriota > Terriglobia > Terriglobales > Acidobacteriaceae > Gp1-AA145. The sequence continues at coordinate 206,211 of CAWFXO010000004.1, read as the reverse complement.
TTCAGGAATCTCCGCCCTCGGGCGGCGTTCTCAGGCCGTCTATTCGCTCCAAAAGGACGCGCGGCGTGACTTTCGACAGGTTTACCGGCGGTTCGTTCTTGACACCTAAAGATCGCGGTTGAGAAACTTCGCCTAGTCTCTATGAATCTGCAAACACAAGCCGAACCAACCCTGGCGGCATACCCGGTGGCAGATTGTGGATCCGCTGCAGGGCCGGCGGAACTGGCTACCCTGAAGCAGTCCGCGGCGCTGGAATTTCATGCTACGTTGCAGCTGCTCGCCGAGCGGGCGCGGTTTCTGACCGGCGCAGCCGGCGTGGCCATCGCCCTGGAGGAGCACCAGCAGATCGTCTATACCGCAGCCATCGGGAGCCTGGTGGCGGAAATCGGGGCCATCGCCGACGTGGCGAAGTATCCGCCTCGCGTCTGGCAAACGACAGGCGAAATCCGGCATGCTGTCGCCGAGCACAGCGAGGGCTCGAATCCCGACATCGCCGTGGCGGTCCTGAAGGATGAAAAATTACTAGGGTTCTTCGAGATCGCATCTAGCGGCTGCAAATTCGAAGAAGCTGATCTTCTCACGGTGGCGCGTCTTGCGGGCATGGTCGGCACCGCGCTCGATCATCGCGAGGCTGCTGAGCAAAGCCCGGCCACGATCCAGGCGGTTCCGCACGAGGCGCCGAAAGCCGCGTCAGCCCCAATGTTATGGCATGCGCCGGAGCGGCCGGCGGTTGGCCCGGCCCCGGCACGAAGCTCTACTTTCCAGGTCCCGGCCGATGTTCATCCCTGCACCGGCTGTGGCTTTCCGGTTTCAGGCGCAAGGACCAAATGCGTGGATTGCGACGCCCACTGGGATGAGCAGCCACCGGCCCCGGTTCCCCTGTCCGAGCTGTTTCGGGTCGAAAAGGAAGAAAGCTGGATCGAAGCCCACGGATACACCGTGGCTACTGTGCTCGTCAGCGCACTCACCGCGGCGATTATTTACTGGCTACGCTAATGCCGCATCCCTTCGCCGACTTTTACAAGGGGAAAAGAGTTTTGATCTCTGGCCACACCTCGTTCGCCGGAGGATGGCTGGCGGCATGGCTCAAACTGCTAGGCGCCCAGGTCTGCGGCTACGGTTCGCCGCCTTCCGCGCGGCCGAATTTTTTCGATGCCACCCTGCTCGACCGCGGCATGACTTCGATTTTTGGTGACCTGCGCAACCGCGAGGCGCTGGCCGACGCCTTCGCCGATTTCCAGCCGGAAATCGTGATTCACTACGCCGCTCGAGTCTCAGCCGAGCGCGCGAAAGCCGATCCGGTGGACGCTTTCGCCAGCCACGTGATGGGCACGGTCCACATTCTCGAAGAAGCGCGGCAGATCGATTCGGTCCGCGCCGTAGTGATTGCGAGTACCCATGAGGCAGAAAGCAATCTTCTGTCCGCTGCCATGGCTTCCGCGGACTTGGCGGTCTCGGCATATATCGCCGACTTCTTTCTTAGCGGCAGCACCGCTGTGGCCACCGCGCGCTCGGGAAACGCGATCGGCGGCGGTGATTGGGCAGAGGCCAACCTGGTGCCAGAGATCGTCCGCGGAATCGTAAGCGATCAGTCCATTCGGGTTTCAGACTCCCCGGTGCCCACCCTGTGGCAGCACGTGCTCGAGCCGCTTGGCGGTCATCTTTTGTTGGCGCGCAGATTGTTTGAGCAGCGCCAGCAATTTTCCGGAGCATGGGATTTTAGCCCGGGCAATGGCCACGCAATGACGCCGCGGAATCTGGCGGAAAGGTTTGTGGATTTATGGGGGGAAGGCGATTTGTCTTTAAGTTCAAACCAACGCTCTGAAAAACACAGCACAGTAACACAGCTCACCTCTCCCCTCGCCCCCATGAATCCTGCTGAGGAACTTGGCTGGGAACCGTCACTATCGTTGGCGGACGCAATCGGCTGGACCGTTGACTGGTACAAAGAATTCTACGCGGACCCCGCATCGTCCTGGCGCACGACCGAAGACCAGATTCAACGTTACATGAGGCTTTCGGCGGGGTGAGGTGGACGGTGCACGAAAGCTATTGCGGTGGGACTGCGTCCCGGGGGAAAGACTTGAACTCCACCTGGGTGACCTGCGACGTGGTCTTCTTTTCGGGGTCGGTGGAAAAGCGGGTCAATGCGCCCCGCAGCAGATAAAAAGCCTCCTCGTCCGGTTTTTTGCCCGGGCCCCGGTCAAAGGCGCCGTCGAAGGTGAACCAGACCCCATGCACGTTTTCGGTGGTGAAGCTCAATTTGCTTCCGTCACTTTTTCCCGACTTAACAAACTGATTAAGAAACGCCCCGTGGTCGCTTTCCGAGTCACCAAAGCGCGAGATGAATCCGCTGACCGCGCCTTTGCCCTCGATCGTGATCTGGATGAATTCACCGTCTTTCAGGAACGAGTACATGCCGGAGTAGTCGTCCGGAGCAGCGGTAGTGCTCTGTTGAGCAAGCAGTGTGCCCGCAACCAAGAGCAATACCAGCGCTGGTGTCACAAAACGGGTACGCATGCAGATGAGAGTACCATTTCGATCACGATTTGACAGTGCTGGCCGCCAGGAGTAACAAGGGATTGTTCCCACCGCCCCATTTTCCGGAGAAACGAAGGACTGAACTTTATGGAACTCACGCGCCTGCTCGGTTTCGCTGGAGACGGCATCACGTTCCTTTCCGGCCTCCTCCTCTCCTGGGACGCCATGCGCTCCGAATCTGAATTCGTCGAAGCCACGAAAATCGTAGAGGGAATGAAACACCCGGTCATGGAAAACGTGACCGTGAAGCTCGACAAAATGATTGTGGTCAATGATCAGGGCGTGGAGCGGGCGTTTCGCCGGCGGGCTTCGAGAAAGGCGATCGCTGGCACCATGATGCTGGCGGCGGGCTTTCTTTTTCTCCTGGGATCCCGCATCCTGGAACCAACCCACCTTAGCTTGTCCGTTCATAGCTATCATATTGAAATTGCAAAGGATAAGTAGGGTATTGCCAGTCCTCTTGACCGGATAGCCAGATTGCAGGATAATCTGATCGTCGGATGCTCCGACGACCCAAGGAGGTGTCCCGTGCGCGATTTCTATAGGCTGAAGATCGTTTCCAAGAGGCAAATCACCCTTCCGCAGCTGATGCTGGAGAAGCTCCGCCTGCAGGAGGGCGATGAGATCGAAGTCGAAATCGAAAACGGGAATATTCTGGCGGTCCGTCCGCTCAAGTTAATACCGGTGGAATTTTTTACCGATACCCTACAGCGGCAACTGGAAGAACGGTCCAAGAGTATGGACGCCGGGCACAAGACTCGTGAGGTAAAAGTAAGCGTCGTGAAATCGGCAGCCAAAGGCCTGGGATTGAAGGCATTGCAAACCGCAGCCCACGCGGCCGAGCGGGAAAGATCGGCTGGCGGTGACTAAACCAGGAATCCCAATTTCGTTCTACGAAGGGTATTGGGAGGACATGCCCAGGTTCTCCCTGCCCGTGCAACAGCGGCTGAAAACATTCCTGGAACTGGTCGGCTTTGATCCCGATGACCCCGCGGTACTGGCGGTATGCCAGCGCGGCCGCGACTGGTTCCGGCTCATTTACGGATATCCGCTGACTGAGGGCTACGTAGTTTTCTGGCGGGTGAGACGCGGGCCCAAGGCGCACGGCGCCAAGCTAGCACCACCAGAAGAGATCGAGGTGCTCGCCATCTCCCAGCCGTGATCCGCAGTGGGCCGCTTCCGCCCTCCGTGCCGTGCTTGCTTCTTGACAAATTTCCTGTAGCTGCATAAAGTTGCGTTCAATCGGTTGTGATAGAAATGTTCTGGAAACAGGTGCCCCAGTATGAAAAATGTCTATGAAGTTCTGAGGCAAAAAGAGCTGGAGTTGGCGCGTCTGGAAAAGGAAGTTGAGGCGTTGCGCGTAGCCGCTCCGCTGCTGTCCGACGTAGAAACCAGTCCTGATGCCGCCACCGCGAAGCCGGCTTTGGCAGCTACTGCCACGCCCGCTCCGCAGCAACCCCTCCGCATTCCGCAGCCGCAAGTGGCGGTCGCGCAACCCACCGCGCGTGCTGCGGGTTGGGAAGACAGCGCCAAACGCTGGCCCTAAACCGGGATTGGCTGCGTTTTTTTCACGCCTATCCGCTGGATGCTTGTCCCCCAGCGATCACCGCTTTTTGCGATAATCTTGGCGTCCTCGCCGTTCTTGTTGGAGGGTGCCGTGAAAGTTCACAGCCTTCGCCTCGTAAGACTTCTCCTGTGCGGCAGCGTTCTGGGCAGTACTCTGATTTCTTTGAGCCAGACCCCCCCGGCCGCCCCTTCGGAGTATTCCTTCACCATCTCCGGCTCCCAGCCCTGGACCGATACGGGAGTCGATTTGTCCGCTGGCGACTCACTCACCTTCACCGCCGAAGCCAAGCCGGGCAATGATTCCAACTGCGCCTCATCCTCTTCGTCCGAGAAGCTGCCGGTTGCCGACGCTCCCGCGGGAGCGTTGATCGCCAAGACCTCGGAAAAAGGCGAGCCAGGGCTGGTGGGCAGCGGTCACGATCTGCAAACCGCAGCCGCCGGACACTTGTTTCTTGGCCTGAACCAGTCCTCGACTTCCGTTTGTGTCTTGGCCGTGAAACTGGCCATCACGCACGCGGCTGCCGCCACCGCGACGCAGCAACCGCGCAACCTCAAAGACCAACTCTCCTCGGCGGCAAAAGTGTGGATGAGCGGCCAGTTTGGTAATTCGTCGTCTTCGAGCAGCGCGCCGGCGTCCAGCGCCATCAGCGAGAACGGCAGCGCTGCCGCCCCTTCCGACACTTCGGCAGGATTAAAACTCCCGGCAGTAATTTTGGATGCCGATCTGCGTCAGCAGATTGATGGATTGCCGCGGCGGGTGCACGACCATCTCGGCAATCTCGGTGACATGGTGAATTTCGTAGTCGTCGGCAGTCAGGAGAACATGCAGGCGGCATTCGACGCCGCCGATTGGCACGTCGCTGATCTGGACAGCAAGGAAGCCGGGCTCAAAGCGATCCTGGACACGTACAAAAAGCAGGACTACCTGCAGATGCCCATGAGCCACCTGTATCTTTTCGACCGGATGCAAGATTTCGGCTACGAGCAGGCACAGGCGTTTGCGGTGGTGGCCACGCGCCACCATTTCCGGATTTGGAAAGCGCCGTTTACCTGGAAGGACCAAACCGTCTGGGTGGGCGCTGGAACTCATGACACCGGATTTGAGAAGGACGTTCGCACCGGCAAGCTGACTCACAAGATTGACCCTGCGGTGGACGGAGAGCGCGATAACATCGCCCAGAGCCTGGATAAATCTGGAAAGACAAAGAGCATGACTTACTACATGCCTCCCAATCCTGTGCAGGACGCCAAGAACGCCAGCGGCGGTGGCTACCACTCCGACGGCCGGCTGCTGGTGGTCTTCCTCAAGTGATGAATTTTGTCACCGCCTAATACTTTCGGTCGCTCGCAAGAAGAATTTCACGGACACCCGAATCCCGCGCCCGGCACCGATTCTCTCTCGATTTTCACAATGGGACTATCGATGAGTACCGGGTAAGTAGTTTTACGGTACTGAAAAGGACGTGTAAATACGGTGTTCTAAGCGGGGCTGCTTTAGGGAGCGGCCGGCACCATGCACTGCTTCCGCAGCATGCCCCTGTGAACGGGCTGCACACGATTGAAATCTCAGTACTTACAAATTGATTTTTTCCATTGACCAAAAAAACGCAGGGTGTACAACAAGATCGTTCTTTGACAGTTTCTGAAGTTTTTCCGGTTGGTGCCGAGTCCGGGGCTCAAGCAGAGTCACCTGAGGCAGAAGGCAGAAGCGAAACGTAAGAAACGTTGGGCAACCAACAGATCTGGCGTGCAGCTACTGCAAGATGACCGAAGGAGGGTTCGCAAGGGTCGATTGCGACGCGCTGGTCGAGGAGAACAGGGAACCCAGTCAGAGGCAGGATAGAGTCCCGAAGGCGTTGAACTGATTTGTCCGGTTGGCGGTAAGCCCGGAGCCCGAGCAACGATCGCCAGGCTGCAGTCCGCAAGGATAGCGACCAAAGCAGGTCGGCAAGGGTCTAAAGCGAGCTACTGGCCGAGACGAATGAGATCAACATCACCGACGGGACTCTTATTTTTTTGCTTGCATCGGTCTTTCGTGTACCGCTGAGTTTGCATCCCCGCGGCCTCCGGTGCATCATAAGAGTTGCAGCGCCATTCGTCGGTTGGGAAGCGGCCGGTCTTCGATGTAGCTCCTCCCCCTTAAAGAGCGGCTATTTTAAGCTTCCCGCAGCGCAGGGCGCTGCTTTTTCTTTGCCCATCAGCGTCAGCTTTCAGCTCTGAGCCGTCAGGTAACCCTTTCGAAACTGTCATCCCGAACTCGCTGAAAGCGAGAGAGGGACCTTACGAGGGCGTAAGTAGCCTCTGCCGTGTGCCGGAGCCACCCTTTGCCCGGCAGCTACGGCATGGGTCGCGAGCCTATCTCTTCCGGGGAGATCGAAACGCATCGTCAGGTCCCTCTCTCACCCTTACTGGCGACTTCGGGATGACAGTCTTCGGAAAGTCTGGCTGACGGCTGACGGCTGATGGCTGAATTAAGGCCCCTGCGTCACTGACTCTCTCGCCGTAACCAGCCTGGCCCGGTAGATGTGATTGCCGACCGGCTCTTCCCCGACAACATCCACGTTGACCTGATAATCTCCCCGCGAAAGCGTGTTGCCGAAGGGGATCTCGAAATTGTCCGTTTTCTTTTTCAAGGGAAAATGCTGATAGCCGATGGCCGTGGCGCGTCCGATTTCGTCCACCGCCAGCACGATAAAGGTGAGATCAAAATCGCGCCCGGTGTGATTGGAAACCTTCACCGAGCCGTCGATCCGCTGGCCGTTTACCTTCGCGGCGCGCGACCACTCCACCGTGAGCGGTGTCTTCAGTAAGAGTGTGAATTTCTTCTGCACTTGGTGGGGAGGATTGTCGCTGTCCCTAAGCTCGAGAACGAAGTTGAACTGCCCACTCTCCTGCGGGACCCCAGAGAGCCCGCCGTCGTCTGCCAGCTTTAATCCGGCGGGCAATGATCCGGTCAACACTCGCCAGTGATAAAGCCTAGTCCCGCCCGCAGCCGGCAGGCGAAAATAATAGAACTCCCACAGCGCTGCCTTGGGAAGAGCTTCGGGAGGAATCGTGAGCGCGTCCGAACTGGGGATTGACTGCCCAACCGCGCTCATTGCCAGCAGCAAAATACCAAAACAGCACGCGCAAGCTAACTTCGTCCTCATGACGCAATTATAGGATCGCGCGCCCGAGGGATGCTTGCAGCCCAAAATCGCTCTGCCTAATGCTGCAATTCGATCATCCCTGAGGTGTTGGTGAAGGGATCCACCTGCAGTACGTAAGCGTCGGTGCCCGAGACGCCGTACATCACCAGGGTCAAGAAGCCGGTTTGGCTGGTCAGACTACCGGCTACTCGTCCGTTGGTTGAGACCTGGTAGTTCCCGCTGATGCCTCCCGGGCTCTGCCCGCCGGCGCCCGAGTTCGAGGCGTTGGCCAGTTCATTGATTGAGAGCTTGCTCGATCCGTCGAAGGTTGCTGTGCCAATGCGGGCCAGGATCTCCGGAGCCACAACATCGTCCACACCGTCCATGACCATCGCATACTGTTTGTTGAACGTGGCGGGCGAGAAAGCACCGACCGTCTGCAGGTCGGCGGTGCCATCTTCCACGCGGCTAGGATCGTTGACCAGGAAAAACGCCTGCGTGGGGCTGACCATCCAGAAGACGTCCTGTTGGACGCCGGAATTGAGCGACACCGCGACGCGGCCGTTGGCCTGGGTCGTGTAAGCCCCGGTGAAGCTGTCGTTGCCGTAGGTTCCCAACTGCATCAAGTCGTCAGAATAGGCGGTGATGTTTCCTCCGCTGGCGGTGAATTCGCCGACGGTGGCGGCCGAATCAAAGCTCGTCCCAAAATCCCCTCGGCTGCCGAAGGCGTAGCTGCCGGAGAGCCCATTCGCCACCGCCCCGCTCTGAGCTTCAGCGCTGCCGGCTTCGATCACCCCGGAGTTGGTAACCAGGAAGGCCAGCTTCCCGGCGTTCGCCATGTAATAGATGAAGTTGGTAGTGAAATTGGTATTGTCGGTGATGCTTCCGGTGCCGCGTCCCTGCAGGTTCGGCGAGTTAAAAGTGCCGGAGGTCAGCGTCAGCTGACTGCTCGTGCCCCCCAGGTTCTGGTCGAAGTTGCCCGCCACCGCGCCGCCCGTGATTGTCATGGCTCCGACTTCGGAAACGGGATTCTGCCCGGAGAGGGCAAGCTGGTGCAAGCGGTACACGTAGGTTCCGGCGGGCGTGGTGAGGGGTGAACTCTGCAGTTCCGCGACTCCGGCGCCGTCCGCGAAGTTGTCCGCTTCCATCAGGTAAACCTTCGACGGACTCGCCAGTGTGATCGCGAACGTGATTTGACCAAGCGCCGTCGGGTTGATGGTGAGAAAGCCCGTGCCGTCGCCGGCAACGGAGTAGGTGCCAGTGATGCTGTGGGAGACCACGCCGGCGACGGAAAGATCATCGCTGCCGCCCGTGATGCGCCCAGCCCCGTCCGTGGTGAACACTCCGACCTCGCGGTAGGGGCCCAGGGTTGAAAACCCGTGCACCTGGTACACGTAGGAGCCGCTCAGGCTGGCAGCCGAATAATTCCCTGTAGAGGGCGGCAAAACCACATTTCCTCCCCCACCACAACCGACGGCGAGGGCCAAAGCAAAGATCAGCAGGGCGAGGCAGAGTTTATGGACCAGTCGCATGGGGAGATGCTCCTTCACATTCAGGAATGCCAATTGGATACGTGAATCAGGAATTGCTCACGATTTTAACCCTGCTCAAAGCCAAAAGTTGTTACTAGGGAGTAAAGGTTTGTATTCGAAATCCACTTTCGCGGACTGCCTCTGGCGGTTGGCGAAACCTGAAACCTGAAACCTGAAACTTTTATCTCCTCTCCTCCGCTGCTTCGGTGCGCGCAGTCAGGACTTCGGCGGGTCGCTTGATTGCAGGTCCGATCCACACAACGATTCGGTACAGAAGCAGGACGGCGAGAATGGCTCCATAAATCAGAGGCTTGCGTATGTCGGCCTTCACCAGCCATAAGTAATGGATCACTCCCGCAAGCGCGCTGACATAAATCAAACGATGCAACGCCTGCCAGCGTTTGCCGCCGAGGCGGCGAATCCAGCCCGCGGTGGACGTCAGCGCCAGCGGAATCAGCAGCAGGAACGCCGTGAATCCCACGGTGATGAACTTGCGCTTGGCGATGTCGGCCAGCATTTCGTGGAGGTTGAAGAATTTGTCGAGCCAGATGTAAGTGGTGAAGTGCAGACTCGTATAGAAAAACGCAAACAGCCCGAACATTCGGCGGAACTTGATAAGAGCAGGCACGCCCAGCAATTTTCGCAACGGCGTGATGGCGAGAGTGATGAGAAGAAAGCGCAGTGTCCAGTCGCCGGTGGTGTGGGTGATTTTCTCAATGGGATTCGCGCCCAGGCCAACGCCCCATGTGCTCATGTCACCGGGCGTGGGGCCAAAGAATTTCCACAGCAGCCAGGCAAGCGGCAGAAGGCAGGCGATGAAGACGGCGACTTTGAGGAACCGAATCATGAAGGCAGCGCTTGGCTCTTGGTTCTTGGCTGTTGGTTCTTGAGCTCGCAAGCGGCGAATCGAACCCGCCGAAGAGCCAAGAACCAACAGCCAAGAGCAGCTCTTAGTAGTTTTTCTTCAAATCCATCCCCGAATACAAACTCGCCACCTGATCGTATCCGTTGAACATCAGAGTAGGGCGCTTCAGAAATTCGCCCAGGCGGCGCTCGGTGGACTGGCTGTGATAGGTGCTGACGTTGGGATTGACATTGGAGTAGAAGCCGTAGGCTGGCGGATTGGCCAGGTTCCACGTGGTATTCGGTTGCGACGAGGTGAAGCGAATCCGCACAATAGCCTTGGCGCTCTTGAATCCGTATTTCCACGGCAGCACGACTCGTAGCGGAGCGCCGTTCTGGTTGGGCAAGACTTCTCCATACATTCCGAAACAGAGCAGCGCCAGCGGATGCATGGCTTCGTCCAGGCGCAGGGCTTCGACGTACGGCCATTCGAGCACGGCCCGGTTTTGGCCGGGATATTGTCGCGGATCGAGCAGCGTGGTGAACTCCACGAACTTGGCTTTGCCCAGGGGATCTGCCCGCTTAATGAGTTCGCTGAGCGAAAAACCAACCCACGGGACAACGATGGACCATCCTTCGACGCAGCGGTGACGATAAATTCGCTCCTCGGCCGTGGCGAACTTGATGACCGAGTCCACATCCAGCACCTGCTTCTTTTTCACATCGCCGTCGATCGTGACCGTCCACGGGCGGGTCTTGAAATTCTTGGCCAGCTCGGCGGGCTCTTCCTTCTCGGTGGAAAACTCGTAGTAGTTGTTGTAGTGGGTCACGTCGTTGTAAGGGGTGACCTTCTCAGAGGTAGAAAGCGGGCTCTTCTGGATGCCGGCAATCTTTTCTCCGGCAAGTGCTATTCGAGAAGGGGAGAGCAACTCCTGGACGCCGAATCCGGTCGCTGCCGCAGCCCCAGCCACCGCCATGCCGGCGAGGAACTTGCGCCGATTGAAGTACAGGTCTTTGGGCGTGATCTCGGAAGAACGAATGTCATCCGTTTTTTTGATCAGCATGGCGAACTACTCCCCGTCGAGGTAAGTGTTGCTTTCTATTCTAGATGTTAGAGTCGCGAGACCGGGGAAAGTTTCACCAGCGGTCGTCAGCCACGCCGGCATGAGTCTCAACGTTTCGTAGTGTCCTGATTTGGCTTCTTCGCGGTCTTCGCGGAATTCTCTGTGTTCTTTGCGGTTACAGGTTTTTGATTTTTTTCAGTGCCAGGCAAAAAAGACTTTAACCGCAAAGAACGATGAGAAAGGCGCCAAGGACGCGAAGATCTTGATGCGATCAGGAACACTACCCAGATTTTTCGCTTGGTGGACGCGTTTGTAGCCGCATGTTTCTTGCGACAGTGTGCAAGAGTTTGCAGCACCGTGTCGTCAGCGAGAGAATCTCCTCCAAATTAAGCACATGGCGCATTGGTAGAAGAAAATCGTTACAGTCCGCGATGGGCGGGCGCTTTAGGGGGCGAGCGTCGCTGAGTTGTCATCAGAAATTTTACAATTTCGCGAAAGAACTCATTGAAGGACCGTGCTTTCGTGTGTTAGCCTCAGTCGCCTTTAGGACGCGGGTTTTGCCCGATGGTAGGCCTAGAGGGGAGGAGCTCCATGCGAAAGATCTCTCAGACGATTGCCATGTCCATTGCGCTTTGCGGACTGGCCGGCTTTGCATTCGGGCAGAGCGGCAGCATCCAAAGCAAGAAACTTCCAACCAGCTATTTGAAGAACCTTACGCCCAAGTCTGCGCATTCGGCAGATCCGTCGTTCACCGCCGGCCGTGTCAAGTATTTACCCAACGGGACCAAGATCACCTCGGCAACTAGTCTTGCGACCACCGGGCTGCCCGGTGTGGACTCGCTGACGAACTGGTCGGACCAGTTCACCACTCCAGGTTTCGATTTCTTCGGCAATCCGCAGTCGGTGTGGCCTTACACCATGGTGGGAACGCCTCCGGAATCGGGTCAGACTACAATCTTCCGCGCGCCCATCGTTCCCGTTGAGGTGTCTCTTCTTGGTCCTGACGGCAAAGTTGCCATGTTCAACGGCCACCCACTGACTTTCACCCCCACGCCCCAAATCATGAAGGAGACCATCGGTTCCCCGGTCTTCCAGCCCTGGTTCTACACTTCAGGTGTCGGCCAGTTCAACGACCAAGGTATGCGCGCCCAGTTCTGGAACCGTTTCAACGGCAACAACTGGCACAACCTCCTGGCGCCCGTTGTACGCAGGCAACGGCACATGCAGATCCCGTTCGGTTTCTGGTTCTTCTTCACCGATGCCAACAACAACCCGGTTGCGGCCGCCCTCGACGCCAACACTTTCAGCGGTCTGTTCTTCCCCCAAACAGTGCCGGTGGATAACACCACGCCGATCGGCGCCGCGGAGTTGGCGGGCGACATCACTACCAAAGACATTTCCACCTTCGCGTTCAACAATATTTATTTGTATGAAGGCGACATCAGTCAGTGCTGCATCCTCGGATTCCACACCTATGACTTCGAGCCCGGCAATGGCGAGCACGGCATCCAGGAACACCGCTACGTGTTGAACTACTCCAGTTGGCTGGCGGACGGATTCTTCGCCTTCGGATTCGAGGACGTGACCCCGCTCAGCCATGAAATGTCAGAGACGTTCGCCGACCCGTTCGTCAATAACCAGACGCCCTGGTACCTGTCGGTTGATCCCTTCTTTGGGTTCGGTTTGTGCCAGGACAACCTCGAGGAGGGCGACGCGATCGAGGTCCTGAGCAGCAATCCGGTAGCCCAAATCCCCATGGGCAGCAGGACCTTTCACCCGCAGAACATTCCTCTGCTGCCCTGGTTCGCATTCGAGTCCCCGTCCTCGGCACACTTGGGGGCGTACAGCTTCCCCGACGAGACGACACTGGAGTCGCTCTCTCCCGGTAATCTGCTCCCCGGCTGCGTCCCCGGACCGTGAGTCTGGCGCGATGGAAGTTGGAAGGATTTGCGGGCCCATCGGGCCCGCATTTTTTTGGCGTGAGTCTTGAACAGAATCTAGCTGAGCCGTGTTGACTCGAGCAGTTGACGCTTTACTTGCCGCAGGAGTCACTCACCATCTGGACGTCGCTGACATTCAGTTCCCCTTGCTCGTGACTGTCCTTGGTCGCACCGGCGGCCGTGCCGGCCGCTGCGGCTGTGTCTTTGGCGTCATCCTTCATGCTGTTCGCGGTCGAGGTTGAGACCACGCCGGTGGCGGTGATGGTATGGCCCACGTGCTCGGCCAGGGACACATTGCTGCTGCTGATTTCCCACGTGCTGCCATCACTGGCGGTGAGGGTGAATTCTTTCGCGTTGTCGCCCTGGGACAGGCACCCGGTTACAGTCCGCGTGTCCGATTTTCCCTTCTCGTCCGCATCTTGCGACATCATCAACAACGACGCGGTACAAACCAGCGCCAAACACAAAATTAGCTTCTTCATGATTTTGCTCTCCTTGGCCCTTTCATTGGAACCTGAGATTCGATGGCCCCCTGCTGGCAAGCGTTGTAAAGGCAACGCCTTATGCCCAGTACGTGGTTTCCCCCTCCATTCCAAACACTTGGCCCTGTGACTCGCGTCACAGACCCTCGGAACCATACCCCGATAGAGTCACCCTGGCGCTCATTTGCGTCCCTGGCGCGGCCGGGTGCTCAAGTGGATCCCAGGAAGGTGTCCTATGAATTCATCCCATCAGAACGATCACGCGGCCTGGCTGCAAGGCCCATCCAGCGAATGTCCAGAGGTTCCCGAACCGCTCGAACATCCTTGGCGGTTGGTTTTGCTGGGCGCACCAGGCGTGGGCAAAGGCACGCAGGCCGATCTATTGACTCGCCGTATGAGAGCCTGTCATCTTTCTACCGGCGATCTGTTCCGCCAGGCCAAGACTCGCAGCGAGCGCGAGCAGACCCTGGCTATGTCGGCGGCGCTGAGTTTCATGCGCCGCGGCGCGCTGGTCCCCGACTCGATCGTTTGGGACATGATCCGCGAACGCACCAGTTGCCTGCGCTGCCGCGGCGGCTTTGTGCTTGACGGATTTCCCCGCACTCTGGCCCAGGCGCAGGCGCTGAGAGTCTTGCTGGAGAGCGAAAGGCTGTCCCTCGACGCAGTAGTGAATTACGAACTACCGGTGGAAGAGATCATCGCCCGCCTGAGCGGCCGCCGCACCTGCCAACAGTGTCGCGCCATTTTTCATCTCACCGCGCACCCGCCCCATGTCCAGGACATCTGCGACCACTGCGGAAGCGCTTTGTATCAGCGCGAGGACGACCGACCGGAAGCGATTGGCGTCCGGTTGGAGGCCTACGAAAACAGCACTGCGCCGCTGATTGAGTTCTACCGGAAGCTGGGGCTGCTCGTCACCGTGGCCGCCAGTGGACCTCCCGAGGCGATTAGCGAGCGCACCGTTGCCGAGCTACAGGCGCGCAGCCGATTTGTGGCTGAGTCCCGCTGCGAACAGCGGGCGGGCTTTGCATCCTAAAAACACGCTAGCTCCTTATCTTCCTGGCCTTCTGGTCCCACACCGCCGCCGTCTGCTTGAAGTACGAATAATTTGCCAGATGGCATCCCAGCGCGGCATTGTTGCCGAACTCCTCGTTCTCCACTGTCTTCTTCCGCGAGCGTACAGCGCTGAAGAAGTTTGCCTGATGCTCGACAACATCGTTGTAGCCCGGCGGCGGGGCAAAAGTTTCCGAGGCGGCATTGGGATCGAATGGGGGCTGTGCCGGATGATCCGCCTGCCACTTCGCCAGATATTCATTCCGCATTTGGGCCGGCCAGCCGTAAATCGAATAACTCTCCGGCTGCGGACGCGTGTCCTGAGGAACATAGGTCAGCGTCGAGCCTTTGATGATCATCGTTCCCTTGGTCCCGTAAAACGCAATGAACTCCCCGCCTTCATTATTCAGATTGCAGCGAATGTAGGTGCGGAAATTCGGATAATCATAAAAAGTCTCAATCAGGTCGGGGAAGTCGCGCCCATCTTTCCAGCGGAAAAGCCCGCCCGCAGACTGTGCCCGCTGCGCCACCGCATTCGTTCCAGTGATGAAGTGAATCCCGGAAATCAGGTGTACAAATAAATCGCCTGCCAGGCCTGCCCCATAGTCGGCAAAGCAGCGGTAGCGGAAAAAGCGGACCGGATCGAATGGCCGCTTGGGTGCGCCGTCGAGCCAGGCATTCCAGTCAATGGTCTGCTCGCTGGCATCGGGCGGCACCGGATAAACCCACGCGCCGCTGGCCGAATTGCGGTCCCAGTAAGCTTCGATGTTATACACGTCGCCCAGCTTGCCGGAATCGTAAATGTCCTTGGCATGCTGATACACAATGGACGAAACCCGCTGGCTCCCGATCTGTACCATGCGATTATTTTTCTGCGCAGCGGAGACCATGGCGAATCCATCTTCGACCGTGTGCGACATTGGCTTCTCGCAATACACATCTTTGCCCGCAGCGCAGGCATCCACAAAAACCTTGCGATGCTGATGGTCAGTGACCGCGATGATGACCGCGTCCACATCCTTGCGGTCAAGAATTTCCTTGTAATTGCGCGTCGCTGGAACACTGGGGTTCTTCACCGCCTCCTGCGCCGCCGTGTGCCGCGAGTCGTAAAGATCGCACACCGCCACGCACTCCACTCCCGGCACATGCAAAGAGGCTCCCAGCAACTCGCACCCGCGCACGCCCGTGCCAATCGATGCGAAGCGAATGGTGTCACTGGCTGCCACCGGCTGCGGCGATGCCCAGAGCGGCCTCGGTTGCAGCAATGTGAATTTTCCGGTCGCTCCAACAGCGGCAGCTCCACTCCCAACCCGAATAAATTGACG
The DNA here is from genome assembly GCA_963819825.1 of uncultured Acidobacteriota bacterium. Classification (GTDB taxonomy): domain Bacteria; phylum Acidobacteriota; class Terriglobia; order Terriglobales; family Acidobacteriaceae; genus Gp1-AA145. The sequence continues at coordinate 190,737 of CAWFXO010000004.1, read as the reverse complement.
GCGAGTCCACGGTGATTTGTTCATAGGATTCCGCTCCCGGGTCCAATACTCGCTTCGAGACGAGGCTCGAGCGCAAATAATTCGCGGCGGCGATTATTGCACAACGGCAGGGGTTAGAACAGGCTCGGATAATCGATTGGGCTTAGGTCTTGCAGAAACAGCAATGAAGATCAGTACAGCGCGTCGTACTTTGTTACTACCCATTCCCCACTGCGGTTGTCGAGGGTGACGGAGAGCAGCGTCTCGTAGCCGGGGGTTTCGTTTTGCCTCTTGCCGATGTAGTGCAGGATGCGCAGCGGCGGCCGGTCTTCCCAATCCACAATCTTCCAGCCCACCAGGGGGTGCTTCGCTTCCGAGTCGCAGATGAACCTCGCATACTTTTTGCGATAGTCCTTTTCCCAGTCGGCCAGTTGCTCGTTGCATTGCCCATTGCTCATGCCGCGCAGAAATTCGCTGGCCGCGCGCTCGGAAGTGCGGTCGCGCAACGGATTCAGCTTGATGGAAAGCGGCACCTGGGTCAGGGGGTCCACTTGCGGCGACCTAGCCATCACCGGCGGCTGATTGCTCAGCCAATTGAGATAGATAAAGAACCCCAGCAGGACCAGGAATCCGGCCCCGGCAGCAATCGCGAGTTGGGTCTTGGTAAACTGCATCTCAATAAAAGTCTAGTCCCGATTAGGGTCATGAAAAGGTTACTTCGGTGACATTAGGAAGGGTTGTGCTGCCCGACAGTGCATTGGCCGATTGCAATCTTCAGCCCTCCAACTAAGGTTTGAAACTACAATCGATACAGTGACTTCCGAGCACTTCGACGATCCGGTCGCCGCCTATGACCGCATGGCTCCGCACTACGCGAACTTAAGCCACAGGCGCGAGCTTTATCTGTGTGGCGTCGAGCGCGAAATCATTTCGCGGATTCCTCCAGGCCACCGCTCACTTCTGGATGTGGGCGCAGGGGACGGCACCCGCGCTTGCCGAATTGCCTCTCAGGTGGGAATCAATCGCGTCGTGCTGCTGGAGCCGAGCCGGGGGATGATCGCCAAGGCGGCGGAGCACACCGAAGTCTGGCGGGCACGGGTGGAGGACCTGGATCCAGGAGGCTTGGAGAACGTCGAGCGGTTCGACATCATCACCTGTCTCTGGAACGTGCTCGGCCACATTCCCAGCGCCGAACGGCTACACGCACTCAGGGCAATCGCCCGCCTGCTCACTCCCGACGGTCGATTTTTCCTGGACTTGAATCATCGCTACAATGCGCGCGCGTATGGCGTTTTCCCCACCGCCGCGCGATGGCTCAACGATCTCTTCTCATCCAACGAAAGCAACGGAGACGCCCTCGCCAAATGGAACGCCGGCGACGTCCAAATCACCACCTTCGGCCACGTCTTCATCCATCGCGAAATCGTGCGCCTCGCCGGCGCGGCGGGATTGGAGATGAAAGAGCGAATCGTTGTGGATTACGAAACCGGCTGCACCCGCCGCTTCGCCTTTCAGGGAAACGTGCTTTACGTTTTCCGCCGCAGTTCGCGGATCGATTCCTCCAGCGCGCCGCTGACTTCCTGAATTTCCGCCTCGGTCAATTCGTTAAAGAACGGTAGCGCGATTACGCGGTCGGCGACAAACTCCGTCTGCGGCAAGCTTGAACCCGCCTTGGAAGGCGCTCCTTGCACCCGCCCGCCCCATCCTTTCAGTCTTGCTGTCCGGGGGGCTCCCGGCGGTAAAGGCTTCACCAGGGCCTGGAGCACCGGCTGCCGGTGCAGCGGCGCGAAATACCTCCCCGATGCAATTCCCTTCCGCGCCAGCGATTCGCAAATCCAGTCCCGGTCCTTCGCGCTGAATTCTTCCGCCAGTCGTATCGGATACACAAACCAACTGGTCCGCCCAATCGTGCTCAACAACGCGGGGCGAACAATTTCCGCCACCCGCGCTAGTTCGCGATCATAAATCTCCGCCACCTTCTGACGCCGCACAATTCTGTTCTCAATCCGCGCTAGTTGTGAAATCCCCAGCGCGCAATTGATGTCCGAAAGCCGGTAGCTATAGCCAATCTCCGCATGTTGATGCCAACCCAGATCCGAATCCCGTCCCTGATTTCGCAACCGCCGTGCCCGCGCCGCCAGCTTCTCGTCCGACGTAACCAGCACCCCGCCTTCGCCAGTCGTAATCTGTTTGTTCGGATAAAACGCAAACAGCCCGGCCTCGCCAATCGTACCCGCCTTGCGCCCGTGAACTTCCGCGCCCAAAGCCTCGCACGAATCCTCGATCACATGAATCGCGTGGTGCGGACCTGCCCTGAGCGAAGTCGAACGGGGCCCCGGCCGCGAACTGCCGGACGCCGCCACATCGCGGATCGCGCTCACATCGACCGGGAAACCAAACGTGTGCACCGCAACAATCACGCGCGTCCGCTCGGTAATCGCCGCCGCGATCAGCTCCGGCGTCGTGTTGTACGTCGGCGGATCAATGTCCACGAACTTCGGCAGCAGTCTTTCCTGCAAAATCACATTCAGAACCGCCGAAAACGTAAACGACGGCAGAATGACCTCGTCCCCCGGCTTCAGCCCCAGCCCACGCACCGCAAGATGCAGCGCCGACGTTCCCGAATTCACTGCCACCGCGTATTTACTTTCCGTGTAGTCACAAATCGCCTGCTCGAACTCGCCCACCTTTGGCCCGAAACTCAAGTGCGGAGTGCGCAAGACCGCCATCACCGCCTCGCGGTCCGCATCAGTAATCTCCGGCTTGGCCAGCGGAATTCTCAAAGTCATAAGATCTCGGCTCTAGCCCAGAGTCGTGGGTTGCCCTGAAAGGTCTCGCCCCAACTCCTGAGTTGCGGGTTGCACTGTGAACCCATCAGCTCCACGCCCCAGCCCCGACAGGGGCGGCACAACTTAGCCCCGGACGTAAGTCCGGGGTACAGGCGCCGCTTGAGCGAGTCCCGGAGGGACGACACAAGGTCCGTTGGATTTCTACACAACATTCTTGAAAAGCAACTTCTTTCCAAGAGGGCTCTTCACCAACACGTCCGTAATAATCTTCGCCGCCCCGCCATCTCCATAAGGACTCTCCAGTCCGCGAATCGAGCGGCCGAACTCCGGCGTCAGCGCGCGGGCAATCGCCGCACGAATCGCGCCGCGCTCCGCCGGAACATCAATCACATTCGCCGCATGTTCCCGCCCCGTCTGCCGAATCCCCACATTCACCGTCGGCACCTCCAGCGATGTGGACTCGATGATCCCGCTGCTCGAATTCCCCACCAGCACTCCAACATGGCTCAACAAACTCAGGTATGTCCGGTGGTCGAGATTCACAAACACCCGCGAAGACTTGTGCGAAGCCACAAACTCCTCCGCCCGCAAGATCAACTTCCTGCACCCCGCATCCGCATTGGGATAAATAAAGATCACCTGCCGCTTGATCCCATCCAGCGCGGCAAACACCTCCTCGGCTTCCTCCACCGTATTTTTAAACATCGTTACCGGGTGATAAATGCAGAGAACCGCGTCCTTCCGGAGCCTAATCCCCAAGTTCTTCTCCGTCTGTGCTTTCGTCAACAATCGCTCGCGCCGCAGATGGTCCAGCGACAAGCTGCCGCTGAACCTGATTCTCCACGGCTCCTCGCCCATCTCAGCAATCCGCTCCGCCGCCCGCCGTGTGCAGGCAAAATGCAGGTGTGACATCTTGGTCAACGCATTGCGCACGGCATCATCAATCGCGCCAACCGTGATTTCCCCGCCTTCCACGTGAGCAATCGGAATCCGCAGCGCCAGTGCGACCGCAGCCGGAGCGAGCATTTCGTAACGGTCGGCAATGATCAGAAGAATATCGGGCCGCAGGCGATCAAGCGTGTCCGCCAAGCCCAGCGTGGCCACGCCGATCGTCTTGGCCATACCAACATCGGTGTCAGAATCGAGCAGGCATTCCACCCGCGTCACGCGCGACCCAGAAATCTCTCGCCTCGTATACCCGAACGCCGGAGAGAGATGCGGCCCCAGCGCAATCATCTCCAGCTCCATCGCTGGATGCCGTCCGAGATCGTGCAGCAGCCAGCGCACGTGCGCGTAGTCGGCCCGAGAAGAAGTAACGATGGCAATTTTTCGCTTCAAGCCGCCCCAGCTCGTCAAGATTTAGAAAAGAGATTCTACTGGTTTGGAGCCTGTGACCTCTGCGCAGCAGCGGTGCCTGGGTGGCGCGCGTCAACCACCCGATAGTCTTTGTACTCAATGGTCAGAGTCGCCCGCCCTCCCAGCCGGATGTAGCTGACCGACTCATTTGTTGCCGGAAGCCAGAAGTCCTGCACTTTCTCGTATTCGTGATGGATCTCGCTTTTCTTGGTCCAGAACGATGGGTTCTCCGCTGGTTCGGCCTCAATGCGGGTGACGGCGAAATCCGTTCCATCCACCCAGACCTGTCCGCGGTAAACATATTTGCTGCGCGCCTTCGGCTCAACCCGCAACACATACTGTGCTCCGCCATTCGAGGGCACATAGTAGCCCACCAGCTCAAAGGTGTAGTTGTCGCGATTCAACTGCGTCTTCGCGCTCATTGCCGGTTCCGCCGCTTCCTTCTCGCTCTCCAGCAGCTTCTTGAACACCCGGTTCAGTATCAGCTTCGATCCGCTCTGCGAAATGATTTTGAAATCTTTCGACGAAGGCCGGTCATACGTGGCCAGGACGGTCATTTCGGCCTCCCGGTCGGAAGGCAATCCGTGGTAAACGAGGCGGTAAACCCGCGTGGCTTCAGAATGCAACAGCGCCTGCGCCCGTTCCTGATTCCGGCGCACCAGGTTGTCCACCACTTGGTCGGCAGAGAGAGGCGCGCCCGTCCTTGCCGAAGAAGCAACGCCCGAATCGGAGCCGCAAAGGTTTGGGATTGTGAAAAGAGCCAGCCACGCCAGTGCTACTACGGTGCGAATTGTTCGAGCGGCTGTCATGGGGCTGGCCCCGTCGAAACCCTGCTTGGACGCCTTCTTCTGTTGTCTTAAGCGTCTTGCGCCGCCAATTCGTCCAGCACAGTGGACGCCCCCGTAAGGTTATCTACCCCGAACACCAGTAACGCCTGCTCGGAGCCCGGCTCCAGCCCGCAATAGCTGTAGTCGATATTGATCTGCTTTTCCCCCAGCTTCGCCGCTGCCCGTCCCAACGCTCCCGGACAGTGCTTCAGTCGCCCTACCGCCACGTCGGTCTCCTCAAACATCATGCGTAATCCGCTCAGCACTTCTTTGGCCTTGGCCCGGTCATCGGGCAAAAATCGCGCCAGGCTTTCGCGGTCCTCCACATACGATTGAAACGCCAGCACATTTACGCCCCGCTCCGCCAGCGCTAAAAAACAGGCACCCAGCGCCCCCGGTTTGTCCGCAATCGTGACCGTAAATTCCTTCGCCTTGGCCATCTGAATCCAGTCTCCTGGGCAGGACGCCGCGTCCCCATGTTGCGGCCCTGTCCGCATTCTCTACCCAATTTCTATGCAAGATGAGAGTAGGCGAAACCTGACCCGCAAGTCCAATCGAAACCTCCTATGCGGGACATTGGTATTTAGCTGTGACATTCCGGCAGCCTTTCATGCTGCTTCGTTATTTGGAGTCGCTTCACTTGGTTCTTCCCGTCAGCAGTCGGTCCTGCTTTCCGAAGATCATTCCCGCGATCGTGAAGTACACTCCAATGACAAAATAAAAATATCCAGCCAGTCCTACCAGCCTCAGCGGCAGGATCCATGCCAGGAACGCTGATACCAGTCCCACTGTCATCATCGCCAGGTTATCCACCAGGCTGTGCCGGGTCCTCAGTTGTTCAACCCGGTTGAGCGCCAACTCCTCCCGCTTTCTCCAGGCATGCAGATACAGCAGCGCAAATATCAGAAAGATCGCCGCGTATCCCAAGCCATAAATAATGAACAAGAGGCGCGCCTCCTGGGCTTCGATTTGGCCGCCGCCATTGAACAGCGTAACGAAAAGGAATTTCAGCGGGTACACATAGAACAGCACGAAAAAAAGCAGCACGCAGTTGAGAAATACCGCCCAGGGGTCCTGCAACCCGTAGCGCCGGAAGAAACGATAATGGTTAAACCAAACGTTCGCCAGCAGCGCAAAGCAGACGGCAAAAGCCGCGAACCCCTTCATTACATCCATGAGTTCAGGAAACGTCTTGGGCACTTCCAGGGAAACTACCAGCAGGGTCACGGCGAAGGCGAAAACCGCGTCCGAGAACCCCTCCAGCCGGGTGATCTCCGCCCCCCGCCAACGGAAGCCCTGTTCTCCTGCCAGGTGGCTCCCGGCCAGATGTTCGCGGATCATGTCGCCTCCTCGGGCTTGCGACAAAAAGCGTCCGCAGCATTCTAGCCCGAAAAGCCTGATTCAAAATGCATCATTCTCCCGCTTCATGAATCCTTAACAATTGGAACGTATCCCCCACCCGCACACCCGCGATCTTGGTAAACTGTAAGACTTCACGGGAAAGCCTTAACAGCAGCGGCCAGGAGAGACCAATGGCAGTAAGCGACCAGGCGGTAGTCACCGGCAAGCAGCTCGACAGCCTGAGCATTAACACCATCCGCACTTTGTCCATTGACGGAGTGCAGAAGGCCAACTCCGGACATCCCGGCGCGCCCATGGGCCTCGCCCCCGTCGCCTATGTTCTGTGGCAGCAGTTCCTGCGCTACGACCCCGCCGACCCCGTCTGGCCCAATCGCGACCGCTTCATCCTCTCGAACGGCCACGCGTCCATGCTGCTTTACTCCATGCTCTATTTGTCGGGAGTCAAAGCTACGGCCAACGAGTCCGAGGTCCTGCCGCAAGCCGCGATTTCGCTCGACGACCTCAAACAGTTCCGCCAGCTCGGCAGCCGCACGCCGGGGCATCCCGAGTACCGCGTCACGCCCGGCGCCGAAACCACCACCGGCCCTTTGGGTCAGGGAATCGGCAACAGCGTGGGCATGGCAATTGCCGGAGAGTGGCTCGCTGCTCGCTACAACCGTCCCGGTCTCGAAATTTTCGGCTACAACGTGTACGCCATTTGCGGCGACGGCGACATCATGGAAGGCGTCGGCGCCGAAGCTGCCTCCCTTGCCGGACACCTCGAACTCCCCAACCTCTGTTGGATTTACGACGCCAACTCCGTCACCCTCGACGGCCCCGCTGACTGGTCTTTCAGCGAAGACGTCGCCACGCGCTTCCGCGGATACGGTTGGAACACCACCCATGTCGGCGACGCCAACGATCTCGAAGCGCTGACGACTGCCTTCAATCACTTTCTCGCAACCAAAGACCGTCCCACACTGATCATCGTCAATAGCCACATCGGCTACGGATCTCCTCACAAGCAGGACACCAGCGCCGCCCACGGCGAGCCGCTCGGCGCCGAGGAAGTTAAACTGGCCAAGAAATTCTACGGCTGGCCCGAAGACGCGCAGTTCCTCGTCCCCGACGTCGTGCTTCAACATTTTCAGGATGGCATCGGCCGCCGCGGTCACGACCTAAGCGCGAAGTGGCACGAGATGTTCGCGCGCTATAGCCAGCAGTTTCCCGACCTCGCCGACCAGATCAATCGCATGCAGCACCGCGAACTACCCAATGCCTGGGACCACAACCTTCCCACTTTCCCCGCCGATCCCAAAGGCGTTGCCACCCGTGACAGTTCCGGAAAAGTACTGAATGTTGTCGCACAGAATATCCCGTGGCTGGTCGGCGGCGCAGCTGACCTTGCAACCTCCAACAAAACGGCGTTGAAATTCGACGGCGCCGGTGAGTTCGAAGCCGGAAACTACGCCGGGCGCAATTTTCATTTCGGCGTCCGCGAGCACGGCATGGGCGCAGCCCTCAACGGAATGGCGCTCTCCCGCCTTCGCCCATTCGGCGGCACATTTTTCAATTTCACCGACTACATGCGACCTTCCATGCGCCTGGCCTCCCTCATGGAAATCCCGACCATCTACGTGCTCACCCACGATTCCATCGGCCTCGGCGAAGATGGTCCCACGCACCAGCCGGTCGAACAACTGGCCAGCTTGCGCGCCATGCCGCACATGATCGTCATGCGCCCCGGCGACGCCAATGAAGTCGTCGAGGCCTGGAAGGTCATCGCACAACTCAAGCACAACCCGGTTTCGCTGGTGCTAACGCGGCAAGCTGTCCCAACGCTCGATCGCACAAAGTACGCCGCAGCTTCAGGCGTCGCCCACGGCGGATACATTCTTGCCGACGCCCCCAGCTCTCAGAAAGACGCCAAACCCGATGTCATCCTCATCGGCACCGGCAGCGAGCTTTCCCTTTGCGTTGCCGCTTACGAACAGCTCACCGCCGAAGGCGTTAGAGCCCGCGTCGTCAGCATGCCTTCGACCAGCATTTTCGACCAGCAAGACGACGCCTACAAACACTCCGTGCTTCCCCCAGATATAAGAGCCCGCGTCTCCGTCGAAGCCGGATCTGTTTCCGGCTGGGAGAAATACGTCGGCCTCGATGGCGCCATCATGGGCATGACAACATTCGGCGCCTCCGCCCCCATCAAAGACCTGATGAAGAAATTTGGATTCACCGTCGAACACGTCATCCAAGCCGCCAAACAAGTCTTGGTGAAAATTAAATAGAACCAAGAAATAGAGGAAATCATGCAGCCCACCGGAATCATCGACGCCGCCAAAGCTACCAATCCGCTGAAAGACCTGCTCAAGTTCGGCCAGTCCGTCTGGCTCGACTACATTCGCCGCGACCTCATCACCGGCGGCGAACTCAAACGCCTCATCGACGAAGACGGCCTGCGCGGCATGACGTCGAATCCTGCCATCTTCGAGAAGGCCATCGCCGGAAGCGCCGATTACGCCGACATTCTTGCGTCGCTGAAAGACCGTTCCGACCTCGACGCCAAGGCTCGTTACGAACTCGTCGCGATCCGCGACATTCAGGATGTTGCCGACATGCTGCGGCCGGTCTATCAGGAATCCCACAAGCGGGATGGCTATGTCAGCCTGGAAGTCTCTCCCTACCTCGCGCTCGACACCTATGGCACGATCGAAGAAGCGCGCCGGCTTTGGAAGACCGTCGATCGCCCCAACATCATGATCAAAGTCCCCGGCACCGCCGAGGGCACTCCCGCGTTCGAGCAACTGATCAGTGAAGGCATCAACATCAACGTCACGTTGCTGTTTTCGCAAGAGGTCTATCAACGCATCGCCGAAGCCTACGTCCGCGGCCTGTCAAAATTCGCCGCCAGCGGCGGAGAAGTCGCTCGCGTCGCCAGTGTCGCCAGTTTCTTCATCAGCCGCATCGACACCTTGGCAGACGCGGAACTTTCCGCGCACGCAAAAGCCGCGAAGACTCCTCAGGAAGAGCAGAAACGCAAAGGCTTGTTGGGAAAAGTCGCCATCGCCAACGGCAAGATGGCCTACCAGCGTTACCTGAATATTTTCTCCGGCGCGCAATGGGACAAACTTTGCTCGCGAGGCGCTCAAACCCAGCGCGTGCTCTGGGCCAGCACCGGCACCAAGAACCCCGCCTACTCCGACATCCTTTATGTGCAGGAAATGATCGGCCCCGACACCGTTAACACCATCCCCCCCGCGACGCTTGACGCATTCCGCGATCACGGCCAGCCCCGTGAAACTCTGACCGAAGGCGTGGATGAAGCCAAGCAGGTGATGCAGGACTTGGCCGCCGCCGGAATTTCCATCGACGCCATCACCGACAAGCTCACCGACGACGGCGTCCGCCTCTTCGAAGAAGCCTTCGACAAGCTGCTGGCCGCAGTAGAAAAGAGCACCCAAACCGGAGCCGCCCCCAAAATCAGCCAGCAAAGGTACAAACTGCCTGACGCGTTGGCCAAAGCCGTGGCGCAAACTCTCAACGACTGGCGCGCCTACGGAAAAGTCCGCCGTCTCTGGCAGCGCGACGCGTTTTTGTGGACCAACGCCGACGAAGCCCAGTGGCTCGGATGGCTCGACATTGTCGAAAAACAAATCGCCAACAAAGCCCAGTTCCAGAGTCTCGCCGTGGAAGTCCGAAAAGAAGATTTCTCAGATATTCTCCTCCTCGGCATGGGCGGATCCAGCCTGTGCCCCGAAGTGCTCACCAAGACTTTCGGCCAGATCATCGGCTTTCCCCGCCTGCACGTGCTGGACTCCACCGACCCCGCGCAAGTGAAAGCCACCGAAGCAAAAGTCAATCTCGCGAAGACGCTTTTCATCGTCTCCAGCAAATCCGGCACCACGCTCGAGCCGAATATCTTCAAGCAATATTTCTTCGAACGCGTGAAGCAAACCATCGGCGCCGAAAAAGCCGGCAGCCGCTTCATCGCCGTCACCGACCCAGGCTCCAAGCTCCAATCTGAAGCCGAGGCCGCTAAGTTCCGCCACATCTTCCCCGGCGTCCCCAGTATCGGAGGCCGCTACTCCGCGCTCTCCAATTTCGGTATCGTCCCGGCCGCCGCCATGGGCCTCGACGTCGCCCAGTTACTCGACCGCACCGAAGAAATGGTGCAGGCGTGCGCCGCCTCTGTTCCGGTTGAGCAAAATCCTGGCGTCGTGCTCGGAGCCATTCTCGGCGCCGCCGCCAAATCCGGCCGCGACAAAGTTACCATCATCGCCTCGCCAGCAATTTCCGACCTAGGTGCGTGGCTCGAACAGCTTCTCGCCGAATCCACCGGAAAACTCGGCAAGGGAATCATTCCCGTGGACCGCGAATCGCTCGCCGCTCCCGCAACCTACGGCAGTGACCGCATCTTCGCCTACGTCCGTTTCACCCCCGCGCCCGACTCAGACCAAGATGCCAAGGTCGCTGCCCTCGAAGCTGCTGGACAACCAGTGATTCGCATTTCCATGAACGACACTCACGACCTCGGCCAGGAATTTTTCCGCTGGGAGATTGCCACCGCCGTCGCCGGTTCCATCATCGGCATCAACGCCTTCAATCAGCCCGACGTCGAAGCCAGCAAGATCGAAACCCGCAAGCTGACCTCGGAGTACGAGAACCTTGGTTCGCTGCCCGCCGAAAAGCCAATCTTCGAGGCCGCCGGCATTCAACTCTTCACCGACCCAAAAAACGCCGCCGCGCTTAAAGGAACTTCGCTGACCGCTTATCTCCGCGCGCACCTTTCGCGCATCGCCGCCGGAGACTACTTTGCCGTGTTGGGATACGTGGAGATGAACCACAAACACGAAGCGCCGCTGCAGGAAATTCGCCATGCCGTGCGCGACACAAAGGAAGTCGCCACCTGCCTGGGCTTCGGCCCGCGTTTCCTACACTCCACCGGACAAGCCTACAAAGGCGGCCCCAACAGCGGCGTCTTCCTGCAAGTCACTTGCGACAATGCCAACGACGTGCAAGTCCCCGGCGCGAAATATACTTTCGGCGTCGTCAAAGCCGCGCAAGCCCGCGGAGATTTCCAGGTCTTGGCCGATCGCGGCCGCCGCGCGTTGCGCGTGCATCTTGGCAAAGATGTCGATGCCGGACTATCGCAATTGTTGAAAGCAGTCCGGGAAGCTCTGAGTTGATTTCCAACCTCTGTGGTCTCTGTGTCCTCTGTGGTTCAAGCTTTTCCTAACCAGGAAGGCACAGATTGCGCCGAGGAAATTTAAGCGGGAGCAAACTCCATGCGTCTAGGAATGGTCGGCCTCGGCAGAATGGGCGCTAATATGGCGCGCCGCCTCATGCGCGGAGGCCACGAAGTTGTCGTCACCGATCTAAGCCCCGACGCCGTCAAGGGCATGGCCGCCGAAGGCGCCATCCCGTCTTCCTCCCTCGACGATTTCTGCTCCAAGCTCGGATCCCCGCGCATCGCCTGGCTCATGGTCCCCGCCGGAGCACCCACAGAATCCACCGCCCAGGCGATTGCCAAACAAATGAAAGCCGGCGACATCCTTATCGACGGCGGTAATTCGTATTTCAAAGACGACATCCGGCGCTCACAAATGTTCCGCGACAAAGGCATCCACTACGTGGACGTGGGTACCAGCGGCGGCGTCTGGGGACTCGAACGCGGCTACTGCATGATGCTCGGTGGCCCCAAAGAAGTCGTCGCACAGCTCGATCCCATTTTCAAAACTCTCGCTCCTGGTCGCGGCGACATCCCGCGCACTCCCGGACGCGAGAAACTTCCCGGCACAGCAGAAGACGGATATATCTACTGTGGCCCCTCCGGCTCCGGCCACTTCGTAAAGATGGTCCACAACGGCATCGAGTACGGAATCATGCAGGCTTACGCTGAAGGCTTTGACATTTTCCGCAACGCCGCCAAGCCCGACCTTCCGAAAGATCAGCAATACAACTTAAACCTCGCCGACATCGCCGAAGTCTGGCGCCGTGGCAGCGTTGTCAGCTCCTGGCTGCTCGACCTGACCGCCATGGCGCTCACCGAAAACCCCACGCTCGCGGAGTATTCCGGCTTCGTGCAGGATTCCGGCGAAGGCCGCTGGACGATCGAAGCCGCCATCGACGAAGCCGTTCCGGTTGACGTTCTCTCCGCCGCGCTGTTCGTGCGCTTCCGTTCGCGCCAGGAACACACCTTTGCCGAAAAAATGCTTTCCGCCATGCGGCAGAAATTTGGCGGACACGTGGAACCCACCTCGGGCAAAAAGCCCGCATGACGGAGAAATCGTAAAATGGCCCAAGCCGACGTACTCGCCAAAGTCGAACGTACGCCCGGACGCCCCGGCGACCCTTGCATCATGGTGATCTTCGGCGCCGCTGGCGACCTTACCCAGCGCAAGCTGCTTCCCGCGCTCTACAACTTGGCCAAGGCAAACCTCCTTTCCCGCGAATTCGCGATCGTCGGCGTTGCTCACAATGCCATGTCCACGGAAGATTTCCGCAAGAAGATGGCCGAGGACATCCGCCAATACGCCGGGGCCGAAGTCGATCCCGATATCTGGGAGTGGTTCAACCGCCGCCTGTATTACATCACCGCCGACTTCAACGATAAGAATGTTTATGCCGAGCTGAAGACTACACTCGAGAAGCTCGACAAGGACCACTCCACCCACGGCAATATCTTTTTTTACATGGCGACTGCGCCGACCTTCTTTGGCTCGATCGTTGAGCAACTAGCCGCCGCCGGCCTGATGCAAGAAGAAAACCATTATTGGCGCCGCGTAATCATTGAAAAACCCTTCGGCCACGATATCGATTCGGCCCGCATCCTGAACAAGCAACTCCTCAAAGTCGCCAGCGAAAAGCAGATTTACCGCATCGACCACTACCTCGGCAAAGAAACCGTCCAGAACATTTTGGCCTTCCGCTTCGCCAATGGAATCTTCGAGCCCATCTGGAACCGCCGCTACATCGATCACGTGCAGATCACCGTCGCCGAAACTGTTGGCGTCGAGTCCCGCGGCAGTTATTACGATACCGCCGGCGCCTTGCGCGACATGGTCCCCAACCACATCATGCAGCTCATCAGCCTCACCGCCATGGAGCCGCCGATTTCCTTCGAGGCCAACGCCGTCCGCGACGAGCAGGCCAAAATTCTCCACGCCATCCAGCCGCTCACTTCGGAAGAAGTTCTCCACCGCACCGTTCGCGGCCAGTACGGCCCCGGAACCCAGGACTCCCGCCACGTCCCCGGATACCGCAACGAACCCGACGTTCCCTCCGACTCGCGCACCGAAACCTTCGTCGCCATGAAGCTTGCCATCGACAACTGGCGCTGGGCTGACGTACCTTTCTACCTCCGCACCGGAAAACATCTTGCCGCGCAGACCACGCAAATCGTCATTCAGTTCCGCCGCGCGCCGTTTGTGCTCTTCCGCGACACCGAAGTTGAAAACCTCATGCCCAACCAGCTCGTGCTTCACATTCAGCCGGAAGAAGGCATCTCCCTCCAGTTCGCCGCCAAAGTTCCCGGCCCCATCATGCGCCTGGGTGCAGTGGACATGAATTTCAAGTACGCTGATTACTTCGGCACTCAGCCCAGCACCGGATACGAACGCCTGCTGCACGATTGCATGATCGGGGATGCTACTCTGTTTCAGCGCGCTGACATGGTCGAAGCCGGATGGTGCGTGGTCAGCCCCGCGCTCGACGTTTGGAAAGCTCTACCCCCGCGGAACTTCCCCAACTACGCGGCCGGCACCTGGGGCCCCAAAGAAGCAGACGAACTCTTGGAACGCGACGGACGGCACTGGAGGAACTTCGAAAAATGATCCTGGCAGGCGACATCGGAGGCACCAACGCACGTCTGGCCCTCTTTGATGTACGAAATGGCCAATTCACACTGATTTCAGCCACCATCTTTCCCAGCCGCCGCTATTCCAGCCTGGATAAGATCGTCACTGAATTCGTCCGCACGTCTGGCGTTCGTCCCGCACAGGCTTGCTTCGGCGTTGCAGGCCCCGTCAACAATGGCCGCGTAGAAACGTCGAACCTCCCCTGGACCATCGAATCCCGCCGTCTCGCCGACGAACTCAACCTCAAGAACACAACTCTGATCAACGACCTTGAAGCCACCGGATGGGGAATCGCCGCCCTCTCCGGAGACGATTTGGTCGCGTTGAATAGCATCACCGCCAAAACTCCCGGCAATCAGTGCATCGTCGCCGCCGGCACCGGACTCGGCGAAGGCGGCCTCTACTGGGACGGTGCTCGCCACCACGTTTTCGCCACCGAAGGTGGCCACTGCGATTTTGCTCCGCAGAATGACTTGCAAGTCGAGCTCTACCGCTATCTGCACGCCCGTTACGGGCATGTGAGTTTCGAGCGCGTTCTTTCAGGCCCCGGCCTGGTCAACGTCTTCGAGTTCTTGCGCGACACCGGAAAAGGCAAAGTCCCAGATTGGCTGGCCGAGCAGATGCTGAAGATGGACCCTGCCGCCGCCGTCTCCGAAGCCGCGATGGAAGGCAAGTGCGACATGTGCGCTCAGGCGCTCGACATTTTCGTTTCTGTATTTGGCGCCGAAGCCGGGAATCTTGCCCTGAAACTAAAAGCGACCGGAGGAGTTTTTCTCGCCGGAGGCATCGCGCCCAAGATTCTTTCTCGTCTCGCCACGCCGATTTTTCTACAAGCGTTCCTGGGCAAAGGCCGCATGCAGCACCTCATGGAACTGATGCCCATCAAGGTCATCACCAACGACAAACTGGCGTTGCTGGGCGCCGCGCGTTGCGCCATGGTCGAAGCCGCCTGACCATCAAAATGCCCGCCGAGCCGCAAGTCCGAATCTTCGCCTCACCCGAACACCTCTCTCATGCCGCCGCCGAGCGATTTTGCCTGATCGGATCGAAGGCCATTCGCGAACGCGGCCGCTTCACGGTTGCCCTCTCCGGCGGTTCCACTCCGCGCGGAATGCACGAGGAACTGGTCAGGAATTTCGCAACGCAACTGTCCTGGAACGACGTCTTCTTCTTCTGGAGCGACGAGCGCCACGTCCCGCCTACCGATGCCGACAGCAACTACCGCACGGCCAATGAAACTCTGCTTTCCAAGCTGCCGATTCCGGCAGATCACATTTTCCCCGTCCCCACAGAAATGCCCGACGCCGGCGAAGCTGCTCGCGCGTACGAGCAAACTTTGCAAAACTTCTTCCGCCCCACGGCCGTATTCCCCCGCTTCGATCTGATCTTGCTAGGCATGGGTCCCGACGGCCACACCGCGTCGCTCTTCCCCGGCACCACCGCCCTCGACGAAAAGAAGCACTGGGTAGTGGCAAACTGGGTCGCCAAGTTCAGCACCTTCCGCGTCACCTTCACCTATCCCGTCCTAAACAACGCGGCGAATGTGATGATCTTGGTTTGCGGCGCGGACAAATCCACCATGGTAGTAAGAGCGTTAAAAGATCCCTCCGCAAATTTGCCCTGCCAGGGAGTGAAGCCGGAGGACGGAGAGTTGATGTGGTTCCTAGATCAGGCAGCAGCCGCGAGACTGTGAGAACCGGCATCTGGCAACTCACACCCGGCATTCAGCCCAAGCGGCAACAAGCTAGAAGCTAGCAGCTAAAAGCTAGAAGCTGCCTTCAAAACACCGGCGCCAGATTATGGATCTTCTGGTACAGCTTCCGGTCCACCGTCCGCAGAATTTCTTCCAGGCTGGTTCCGGTCACGTAGGCAGCCAGGCCCCAGGTAAACGACAGTTGATACATGTTGCCGTTGGACACGTTCCACTGGTCCACCGCGCGCAGCAGCCGTTGCAGTGGAGGCTCCGCCTGCACCTCGCTGGTGTCCGGCATCACCACCAGAAACTCATCGCCGCCCTGGCGGAAGATCAAGTCGCCGCCGCGGAAAACGTTCTTCAATATTTTCCCAAACTCCGTCAGCACCCGGTTGCCTTCCATGCTCCCGAGTTTCGTGTTCAATTCGCGGAAGCGGTCGAGGTCCATCACCAGGAACGTGAGCGCTTCTCCAGTACGGTTGGCGCGCGCCAGTTGATGGGCGGTTAATTCATTCAGCGCCCGCCGGTTCAGCAACTGGGTCAGCGGATCGATCAGCGACAGGCTCTCCAGCCGCTCGTTCAACACCAACTCGCTGATCAGCGCCTTGCGCGTCGAGTTCAGCGCCACCCGCTGCGACAGCAGATAAATGTTAAACAGCACCACCAGGCAGATCAATCCGAAAAATAATTGCGGCAAGTATCCCTGGTCGATCTTCACCAGGCGCTGCGTCCACTCCAGGTTCGGCGCAATCAAAGCCAGAAATCCCGCGGTCAGCACCAGAACGATCAGGCTCACAATCGACCACAATTGCATGTCCCGGCTGGATAATTCCTGAATCTGCCGCTGGATTTCTTCCGCCCGCGCCAGCATCGACGGCTGTTCCTGCCTGACCTGCGACATCCGATCCCCCTGTGCGCACGCGACGCACTCGTGCGAAGACACGCCTAGACCCGATTTTCACATCCGTTGTAATTGATTGGAGAAGGAAAGTCCGCAAAATCGTTTGCGCGGTGGTTACCTTGGTAAGTAAGTATTCGGCCAGTGTTTGATTTGCCTCAAGAGTTTGTCACCCAACCAGCCTTTGTTTCAGTCGCCGCAAGAGATCAATCCCTGTCAATACGACGAATATCCAGAATGAATAGAGGGCTATGTTCAGCGAGAAATCCTCCGCGAGGCACCGCCACGGCGTATAGCAATCCGGACCCAAGTGGAACAAGTGGAACTCGATGGCCGGACCCAACGCTTTTACCGCAAAACCGTGAAGAGTTCTGGTGAACAGGAGCGCCGCATAGACGGCCGTGGCACCGACTCCACCGAGCAGCGCGAATAACAGGTTCCGCTTCACGCGATCCATTTTTAATGGCTTGCACTTACTGACTGCTAAATATTTGACTCGGTCGCAATGCACACCGAATTGATAACTCGATCGAACAGTTCAGCCTCATTCTTGTTGACGAAACCATACTTGGCAGTCCCCAGCGCTCCCCAAAAACGAGCATGGCGCCAACGTTCCCCACTGTCGAGGTATCCCCACTCATCCTCGCCAATCGATTTGCCCTTGTCATCGACAATGCTCCGCTTCTCAACGTGCTTGGAAAAAGTAACAGCCGGGTCAACCATCATGCTTCCCAATGACTGCGGACCGAATTCAATATTCAAACTGGATTTGCTTTCCTTGGGTCGTAAACCAAAACCGTGCACCAGAGGAGCCGCGTCTGATGTCCCCTCACTGATGGTCAGGTCGCTTGTTGGAACATCGAACTGAAGGCCACGATCTCCAATTCTCCTCATCCCTGGCCCCAACGCTTTGCAACTAGACAAATGGGGAACTGTGGGCGCGAGAGGCCGCATAATAGCGAAACGGAAATACGCCCCGCATACGAAAATGACTCCCAAGGCGGTGATGAACCACCACCGCCGCTTCATGCCTCCACCAACGCCGCCAGCGACTCCTCGTACGGCGCCCGCGCAATCCCGCGCTCGGTCACGATGGCCGTAACGTATTTCGCCGGAGTCACATCGAACGCCGGATTCTCGATCCCCACTCCGGGCGGCGTCATGGCCTTGCCCGCAATGTGCGTAACCTCAGCCGGATTCCGCTGTTCAATGGGAATCCCGCTGCCGTCCTTGGTTTCAAGGTCCACGGTAGAAATCGGCGCTGCAACATAAAACGGCAGCCCGTGCTCTTTCGCCAGCACCGCCACCGTGTAGGTTCCGATCTTGTTGGCGACGTCGCCATTCGCCGCAATGCGGTCGGCCCCGACGATCACGGCCCCGATCTTCCCCTGCCGCATCATCGCCCCCGCCATGTTGTCGGAAATGACCGTGGTCGGAATGTTGTCCTTCATCAGTTCCCAAGCCGTCAGGCGCGAGCCTTGCAGAAACGGCCGCGTTTCATCCGCGTAGACATGAATTTTCTTCCCAGCCTCGACCGCCGCGCGAATCACGCCCAGCGCCGTGCCGTATCCCGCCGTTGCCAGCGCGCCTGCATTGCAGTGGGTCAAAACGCCGCCGCTGGCCGGCATCAGCGCCGCTCCGTGCTTTCCCATCGCCTGATTGATGGCAATGTCTTCGGCATGCATGCGCTGCGCCTCTTCGATCAGCGCCGATTTGATCTGCGGTAACGGACGCACTCGCAGCGTCTCAAATTTCTGCTGCATCCGCCGGATCGCCCAAAACAAATTCACCGCCGTTGGCCGCGTCTCGCCGATTACCTTGCAAATCTCATCGAACTCCCGCTTCAAGTCGCCCGCCGACTCGGCCTTTGATTTCTGCACCCCCAGCGCGATCCCCATCGCCGCCGCCACGCCAATCGCCGGCGCTCCCCGCACCACCATGTTGCGAATTACGTCCGCAACTTCCTGATAGGTGGTGCAATTGACGTACGTCTCTTCCGTCGGCAGCTTCGTCTGATCAATGAACCGCACTCCACGTTCTGTCCATTCCAGTGTCTGAATCATTATTGCGAAACCCTCTCCAAATGCCTTAAATGATCACTCCCGAAATACAGCCCGATAAAAAGCGTCGCGTTATAAGCCATGTGAATCAGAAATCCCGGCGCGACAGAACCAGTCTTCACTCGAGTAATCGTCAGCACCAATCCCACGATGAAGATGACCAGCAGCGGCCCCCATGCGTCGCCCAACTGCTCGCTGTGAATCATGGCAAACGCCGCGCTGGTCGCCAAAACAGCCAGAATTCGACCCAGCCACGCGGCCGAGCCTGAAGACAAAGCGCCCGCAACCGCGAGTCCACCCAGGACCACCGCCAGTCCCAACAATGAAAGCGTCGTGATGGCGAACCCCCGGTCCGAAATCGACCGCGCCATCATTCCCCAAAAACACAGGCCCAAGCCGGAGAGTAGTAGCGTGTTAGCTGGTTTACTCATCATCCATCGGATGAAAAACAGAATCCCCACCACCACAAACATCAGGATGCCAGCCATCAATGCGGTCATCTGAGCCATCTGGTGTTCCACCCCAGGCCACTCGGCCAGCCGATGCACCAGATATCCCCACGCCGCCACCAGCACCAGCCACTTCCCGGCATCGAGCAATTGTCGCCGTACCATAAACATCGTCTGCAAGCCGCGGTCCAGCAACGGATAGAGAAATCCCCGGAAGGTGATCTCTTCGGTCAAGGGCGCCACCGCGACGCCCATGAACATCATCAGATAAACCGCATGCGGATTCTGGAAAAAGCGCTCCATGGGAAGGGACTTGGGAATTGGCAGAAAACGCGAAAGCAGTCCCAGCCCGATCGTCAGCACCCCGCCGGTAGCCAGCCACGCCAGCCAGCTGTATCCCTGCGGCCAGCGCCACGCAATGGCCTTCCAGAACGGCATCCCCCGGGCGCTGGTGACGCGCGCATAGAGCACAGCCAGCATCACGATGTAACCCAGCGTCATCGCCGGAACAATGATCGCGGCGGTGGGGTTTTTCGCCAACTCCGTCGCCGAAGCGCCTCCCACATGCACCGCGATGGAGAGAAAAACCATACTGGCTGCAAACACCGCAACCACAAAAGCCACCGCCGCAATGAAGAGGTCGATCCCCGTCCACGGCGGGTTTTCGGCATGGGGATTGAACGGAGCCAAAGGCGGCTGATCAACCGGAGCGCTGATCGGGGCGGCGAACGGCGGGTCTGGCGGCACCAGCGGTGCCGGTTCTGCCCCTGCCTCCGGCAATCCTGAATTTGAATCCATCAATTGAATTTACACGAAAAAATTGAACGTCAGTTGTAACCGGAATCGGTTTAGCTGACGGCTGAATGCTGAGTGCTGATTGCTGTCTTCGCGAAAAACTCCGCCAGCGCCTGCCCCGTGTAAGACTTCTTTACGCGCGCCACCTGCTCCGGCGTTCCCTGCGCCACAATCTTTCCGCCTTCTTCTCCACCCTCCGGCCCCAGATCAAGAATCCAGTCGGCATTCCGGATCACATCCAGATTGTGCTCAATGATGATGACCGTATTCCCCAAATCCGTCAGCCGATGCAAAACGTCCAGCAGCTTGCGCACATCGTCGAAGTGCAGCCCCGTCGTCGGCTCGTCGAGAAGATAAAGCGTCCGCCCAGTCTGCCGCTTGCTCAACTCCCGCGCCAGCTTGATCCGCTGCGCCTCTCCGCCCGAGAGCGTCACCGCCGACTGCCCCAGGTGCAGATACCCCAGCCCCACATCCACCAGCGTCTGCAGCTTCGACTGTACCTTGGGAATATTCTCCAACACCGGCAGGGACTCTGAAATCGGCGTCTCCAGCAGATCGGCAATCGAATATCCTTTGTACTTGACCGCCAGCGTCTCCTGGTTATACCGCCGTCCGCCGCACCCTTCGCAGACCACGTAAACGTCGGGCAGAAAATTCATCTCAATCCGCCGTTGCCCCTCGCCCTGGCAGGTCTCGCATCGTCCGCCCGAAACGTTGAACGAAAATCTACCCGGCTTATACCCGCGCTCGCGCGATTCCGGCAGCATCGCATAGAGGTCTCGAATCTGCGTAAACACGCCCGTGTACGTCGCTGGATTCGACCGTGGCGTCCGCCCAATCGGCGACTGATCAATGCGAATGACCTTGTCCACATTCTCTTCGCCCGAAATCGCCTTATGCTCTCCTGCCGCTTCGCGCGACCGGTAAAGCTTCTTAGCCAGCGCGCGATACAAAATGTCATTCACCAGCGTCGATTTTCCCGACCCCGAAACCCCCGTCACTACCGTGATCAGCCCCAGCGGAAACGTCGCATCCACATTCTTCAGATTATTTTCGCGTGCGCCCAGCACCGTAATCGCCGCCCCGTTCACCTGCCGCCGCTCCGCACGCATCTCAATCCGCGTCTGCCCCGAAATGTACGCTCCAGTCAACGACCCCGGCACCCGCATGATCTCCGCCGGCGTTCCAT
The DNA here is from genome assembly GCA_963819825.1 of uncultured Acidobacteriota bacterium. GTDB lineage: Bacteria > Acidobacteriota > Terriglobia > Terriglobales > Acidobacteriaceae > Gp1-AA145. Next base: position 169,505 of record CAWFXO010000004.1, on the reverse strand, counting down.
GCGCCACCACTTCGCCGCCGTGCCGCCCCGCTCCCGGGCCAAGATCGATTACATAATCCGCCCGCCGGATCGTCTCCTCATCGTGCTCCACAACCAGCACCGTATTCCCCAGATCCCGCAATTCCTGCAGCGCATTCAACAGCTGCCCATTGTCGCGATGGTGCAACCCAATCGACGGTTCATCCAGCACATACAAAACCCCGCGCAGCTTCGACCCAATTTGCGTCGCCAAACGGATTCGTTGCCCCTCGCCACCCGACAAAGTCGCCGCCGACCGATCCAAAGAAATGTAGCCCAGCCCCACCGCATGCAGAAACTGCAAGCGCTCCACAATTTCATGCATGATGCGACCTGCAATCTGCAGGTCACGCCCGGTCAGCTTGATACTCCTCGCCTTCTCCAGCGACCGCGAAACCGGCATCGCTGTAAAATCCGCAATCGAGATCCCCTCCACCTGCACCGCTAAACTCTCCGGCCGCAGCCGCTTCCCGTGGCACGCCGGACACTCCGTCGCCGACATATGCTCCATCAGCCAGTCGCGATACGTCTCCGACCCCGACTCATCCATTGCGTTCTTTAAATACCCAAACACGCCCAGAAACCCCGTCTTGCCCCGCTTCTCCGGCTCTCCGTACAGCAGCAGATTCTGGATTTTCTCCGGCAGCTTTTCAAACGGCGTGGTCAGATCAATCCCATAAGCCGCGCCCACGATCTCCACCTGACGAATCAAATTCGCCGACGCCGATCCCGGCCCCAGCCCGCCCTCCAGCAGCGGCTTCGACCAGTCGTTGATCACCTTCGCCGGATCGAAATCGTACTTGCTACCCAGCCCATGGCACTCCGGACACGCCCCATACGAGCTGTTAAACGAAAACGACCGCGGCTCCAGCTTCGGCACATCAATCCCGCAATCCGGACAAGCCAGCCGCTCCGAATACAACTGCTCTTCGCCGCCGACAATCGCCACCTGCACCAGCCCGCCCGCCAGCTTCATCGCCAGCCCCACCGACATCTCCAGCCGGTGCTCAATCCCCGCCTTCACCAGCAACCTGTCCACGACGACTTCAATCGTGTGGTTCTTGCGCTTGTCGAGCGCGATCTCGTCTTCCAGGTTGATCAGCTCGCCGTCAATCCGCGCCCGCGTGAACCCATGCTGCGCCAGCTTCTCGATTTCCTTCTTGAATTCGCCTTTGCGCCCGCGCACGATCGGAGCCAGCACCATCACCCGGTCTTCCGGAGTCAGCGCCATCACCCGCTGCACAATCTGCGCTGCCGTTTGCCGCGAAATCGCCCGCCCGCACTTCGGACAATGCGGCGCTCCAATCGACGCATACAGCAGCCGCAGATAGTCGTAAATTTCCGTGATCGTCCCCACCGTCGATCGCGGGCTGCGGCTGGTCGTCTTCTGCTCAATCGAAATCGACGGGCTCAGCCCGTCAATCGCATCCACATCCGGACGCTCCATCTGGTCCAGAAACTGCCGCGCATAAGCCGACAGCGTCTCCACATACCGCCGTTGCCCTTCGGCGTAAATCGTGTCAAACGCCAGCGACGATTTCCCCGACCCGCTCAGCCCGGTAATCACCGTGAAGGCGTTGCGCGGAATGTCCACGCTGATGTTTTTCAGATTGTGTTGCCGCGCCCCGCGGACGGAAATTTGCGTGATGGCCATCTTCGATCGAGAGAATGCACCTTCGTAATATGGACAGGCCCCACAGAAGTGTTGGAGAGTGGGAATGCGCAGTTCTACTCACGTATCTTATTTGTTAACAGCAGCAAGCGTCAACGCGGATAGAGTGAAACAGCGCACCGCAACGTGCCACTTTTTACCCCGAAAAAGTGGATAAACACGCTGGATTCAATCCGTTACAGGTTGCTGCCAGAATCGACGAGAGGCGACCGACGGGAAAGTGGGCCGAACTTGGGAAGCTTGTTGGTAGCATTCGTAGTCTCATTCACCGTCGCCGGATCTCTCGCCCTGGGTATCGCCCTCGCCTACACCGCTTTCCTGGCCCTGCTGCACGCTTTTGCCCAGAGTGCGCCCAAGCCGGCGCCCCGCCTTGTCCTGGTCGGCACCGAGAACCACGCCAGCGGCGACTGATAGCCCAGTTCAAAATACTGTTCTCCTAAAGCAACAACGCTCCTTACACGTGCGGACAGCCGTCCTCGGCTGTCCCAGCCGTTGGTGGCTCAAGCTAAACTTAGCCCGTGCGTCATCCCGAAGTCCCCGCGCTTTCACCAGCGGGGCGAGGGATCTCGCGCGAGCCGCCGCAAATGTCGACTTCTAGCTGAACCTCTACGGGACTAACGCACGGCTTTAGCCGTGCCTCCCGCCAGGTGTAGAATTCACCCGAAATCAGGAGGACCTCCATGGCCGCACAAACTGCAGAGCTCTCTCGCCGGATTTTCGAGGATGTTTGGAACCGCAAGAACCTCAATGCTATCGACGATCTGATCGCCGCCGACTACGTTCATCACGACGCCGGTACCATCGCTGCCAACGGACCCGAGGGCTACAGACAATTTGTTAAGTCCTATATGAACGCCTTTCCTGACGCTCACTTCACCATCGACGATGAGTTCACGCTGGGCCACAATACGGACGTCCAGAATGAAATCACGCGCTGGTCAATCACCGGCACCCACGAAGGCGAACTGGCCGGCATCCCGCCCACCGGACGCCGCATCTCCATAACCGGAATCAGCATTGCCCGCATCGTCGATGGAAAAATCACCGAGAGCTGGAACAATTGGGACGTACTCGGATTGATGCGGCAACTCGGCGTCGTCTCCGCCGAACCCAAAGGCCGTGCTGCGTAAGCTTTTCTGCGGAATCGGAAAGCCGCAAACCCTCGCGGCGCGAGCTGTCGGATTAGTTCTGGCGAATGGTGGTCCAGCCCTAGCGTCAAAATTTCGCTTGTATTTTGAGATGATCCGTTGATAACGATCCTGATTTTCCAGTCGAACTCCAGCCAGAGGTTTACCGCTGCCGGTCCTGATAGGGTGCAACTGTTGGTACGTTTGAGGGCCCCAGAAACAAAGAAATGCCGCAAGCTGGTAAGCTGCGCTTGAGGAGAGGTGGTGCCGATGCTACCGCCAAATGCATCGCATGCGCATCGGTGCATCAGGGTATCAACGCGAAGACTACCGGGTCCGGAATTAACGGAAGTAGGCACCTGTAGCGGCGCTTGTGCCCAAAGCAGGCTCTGAAAAACCAAGCATGGAATTGCCCAAACTCGCGGTGAAAAGAGCATTCAACCTCCCCGCTTTGGAACGCGGCGAAGTGATCGTCCTTGCATTGGGAGTCCGGGAGTGGACGGGATGACTGTCGACGAACTACCGGAATACCTGAAGCAGCATGAGCTGGAAATCGGGGAACAGCTACGAAGCGGAACCAAGGCGGCGGATCGCCCCAAGGCCATCGCTCGCTTTAAGGAGAGGATTCGGGAACAGACACGTCGAACCCGTGGCATCAGCCTGACGCAGATGGTCAAGGATCTTGCGACCTATCTACGAGGATGGCTTGGTGTTGTTTCACCCTTGCGCTTCGCTATGACTTCACTTCCATCAAGTTGTCAAAGGGACTTTCACCCTCAAGCTGTCGAACATGCTCGGCACACATGGAAAAAGGCACGGCGTCTGCCGTGCCTCGTTCACAGCTTACGTCACCCTACGAGCACCCGCTCGTACTTCCGCAGCTCATGCACTTGTAGCAACTGCCGTTTCTTACCATGATCGAGCCGCAGACGTGGCAGGTGGGCGCGTCTCCGAGGTCGATCATTGCGGCCAGGGCGTCGGCGGCGTGGACGGGGCCCGTCGTTGGTCGTTGGTCGTTGGTCGTTGGCAAAGGCGCAGAACCAACGCCGAGATGCGCCGATGGACCCGATGCGTCGTCTACTGACGACTGAGAGCTGACAGCTGACAGCTTGGGCCGCAGGTTCTCGAACAGCAACTGTTGCTGGCCGGTTAGGAAGCGGAGTTGGAGCCAGCGGAAGATGTAGTCCATGATCGACTTGGCGAAGCCGATGTCGGTGTTGTTGGTCCAGCCGCTGGGCTCGAAGCGGGTGTGGGCGAATTTTTCGCACAGCAGTTTCAGCGGGACGCCGTGTTGCAGCGCCAGCGAGACGGCGCAGGCAAAACTGTCCATGAGGCCGGAGACGGTGGAACCTTCTTTGGCCATGGTGATGAAAAGTTCGCCGGGGCTGCCGTCCTGGTAGAGGCCGACGGTGATGTAGCCTTCGTGTCCGCCGACGTTGAATTTGTGCGTGATGGACATGCGCTCGTCGTCGAGCCGGTGGCGGATGGCGCGCGGCGGAGCGTGCATGTCCTGCTCTTGCTGCGGATGGCGACGGCTGCGACCGCGCCGTTAGACTCGGCGGTCTTGGTGCCGGCGGCGGAGAGCGGTTGCGACTTCTTGCATCCGTCACGATAGACGGCGACGGCTTTCAGGCCCAGCTTCCAGGCCTGAAGATAGGCTTCCATGATGTCTTCAACGCGTCGCCAGCTCGGGCAAGATTGACAGTTTTCGAAATTGCGCCGGAGATGAACGGCTGCGCGGCGGCCATCATCTTCAGGTGGCCCATGTAGGCGATGCTGCGCGTGCCTTTGGCGGGCTTGAACGAGCAATCGAAGACGGCGAGGTGATCGTCTTTGACCAGCGGCGCGCCTTCGATGGTACCGGTGGCGTCGATGTAGCTGACGATGGCGTCGGTCTGCTCGTGCGTGTAGCCGAGTTTGAACAGCGCCGTGGGGACGGTGTTGTTCACGATCTTGATCATGCCGCCGCCGACCAGCTTTTTGTATTTCACCAGAGCCAGGTCAGGCTCAATCCCGGTAGTATCGCAATCCATAAAAAAGCCGATCGTGCCGGTCGGCGCTAGAACCGTGACTTGCGAATTGCGGTAGCCGTGCTTTTCGCCGTTGGCGAGGGCTTCGTCCCAGCAGGCTTTGGAGCCTTCGTAGAGCGCGGCGGGGATATTGTTTTTGTTGATGTTGTTCACCGACGCCCGGTGCATGCGGATTACGTCGAGGAACGGCTCGCGGTTGATGTAGAAGCCGGGGCAGGCGCCTCCGGGCATGACGTTGGCGCCGAGATTGGTTTCGGCGAGGCCTTTCAGCGTTGGCTCGGTGATGGGAACCAGCGGGGGGCAGAGTTCGGCGATGCGGCTGGATTGCAGGTACGCTTCGCCGCACATGATTGCGGTTACGCAGGCGGCGTAGTCGCGGCCGCCGTCGGAATCGTAAGGGAGGCCGCAGGCCATCAGCAGGGCGCCAAGGTTCGCGTAGCCCAAGCCCAGCGGACGGTAATCATGAGAATTTTTCATGATGATTTCCGTCGGATAGCCGGCGTTGTCGACCAGAATTTCCTGGGCAGTAATAAGGATGTCCACGGCGTGGCGATACGCTTCTACGTCGAAAGTCCCGTTGGGGGCGAACTTCAGCAGGTTCAGGCTGGCCAGGTTGCAGGCTGAGTCGTCGAGGAACATGTATTCGCTGCACGGGTTGCTGGCGTTGATGCGGGCGGTGTTCTTCGATGTGTGCCAGCGGTTGACGGTGGTGTCGTATTGCATGCCGGGATCGCCGCAGCGCCAGGTGGCGTCGGAGATCTTGTACATCAGGTCTTTGGCTTTGTAGGTCTTCATGGGGCGGCCGTCTTTGACGGCGCGGGTCGAGAAATCGGCGTCGCGCAGGACGGCGTACATGAAGTCGTCGGTGACGCGGACGGAGTTGTTGGCGTTCTGGAAGAAGATGGAAGAGTACGCTTCTGAGTCGGGAGAAGATCCGTCGTATCCGGCGGCGACCAGGGCGTGGGCCTTGGCTTCTTCTTTGGATTTGCACTCGATGAAGTCAACGATGTCGGGATGGTCAACGTTGAGGATGACCATCTTGGCGGCGCGGCGGGTCTTGCCGCCGGACTTGATGACTCCGGCGAAGGCGTCGAAACCTTTCATGAAGCTGAGCGGGCCCGCTGGCAGTGCCGCCGCCGGCGAGGGTTTCGGTCGAAGATCGCAAGGGAGAGAGATTGGTGCCGGTGCCTGATCCCCACTTGAAGAGCATCCCTTCGGTTTTCGCAAGAGTAAGGATGGAGTCGAGCGAATCCTGCACCGAATTGATGAAGCAGGCGGAGCACTGCGGCTTGGTGTATCCGGTGACGCCGAATTCGACCCGATTGGCGACGGGATTCCAGTGCCAGTTGCGGCCGTCGGAGTTCGGCTCAATGCGGTCGCAGCCCACGTTGAACCAGACCGGCGAATTGAACGCGGCGTACTGGCGAATAAGAAGATGCACGAGCTCGTCGTGGAAAGTTGCGCCATCTTCCTGCGTGCGGAAGTAGCCCTGGGTCATTCCCCAGTCGCGGATGGTTTCGGCGACACGGGCGACGAGCTGGCGGACGCCGGTTTCGCGCTGCGCGGTGCCGACCTCGCCGTGCAGATATTTGGACGCGACAATGTTGGTCGCGGTCATCGACCAGTCTTTGGGGACTTCGACGTCCTTTTGCTCGAAGATGATTCCGCCCTTCGAGTCGGTGATCTGCGCGAGGCGGTATTCCCATTCGACCTCGTCATACGGAGAGATGCCCGCTTTGGTGAAGAAGCGGCGGATGGTCAGGCCGGGAGCCTTCTGCTTGGTGGCGGTAGGGGCGGCAGTTGTGGCAGTGGTGGTAGTCGGTTGGGTTTGGATTTCGGCCATGTTCTCTCTCCCCGTCTTTCTTTTTCTTGCGCCCTCTTTGAGATTTAGGGGCCTATGTCTTTCAACGAAAAGCTAACGCGGCGGCGCTGGAACCGCCGCACTTTACTACGTACTAAGTCACCGCTTGTTTGATTAGGTGGGGCGGCGTTAGGTCACCTCGGCCGGGCGTCGTCCCCTTACTTGACTGCTTCGATTGCCGTTCCAACTACCCATTCCGACTACGCTGGCGGACCGGGGTACCCAAAAAGAACGACGTTTTCACTGCCTCTGGGATAGCAACAGTACTGCTGTATGTAGTACGTGTCAACAATTAATCACAATATATTGTATCGCATTGAATTAACTGGATGAATTCCCGTAATCGACCTGCTTTTCCACAAGTGCCATTAAATGTGCATGTTGCCGGGGGCTCGGGCCGGGGTGAGGTGTTGTGACGAGACGGAATGGGGTAGAGACTTTGGTGCTGCGCGTTCCGTTCCCCGCTCCATGACGACGTACACGTCTTCGAAGATCTCGCGGGGGGCGATACGCAGGAGGCCTTCCGACGACTGGACCAGATAGTCTCCGGGGCGGCCGTGGTGCTCGCGGCCCAGCGGATCGGTGAAGGTGACAGGTTCGGTCAACTGTTTGCCGCGAACCAGGAAACGGGTGCGGTAGGTGTTCCAGTTGTCGGAATTGAGTTTGAACATCGGTGCCTCGTGTTTCCCGCTACAAGCTACTAGCCACTAGCTTCTAGCTTGGAACTCTCGTTGCTGACGAGAGCGGCGAAATTTTTCGGCTGGAGTTTGTGTTGCAGTGTTGTGAATGTACGCGCTGAGTTCCGCGCGGTCAATTCTCAAATTTTGGTGCAGTGGGAAGGTTGTGGAGCGAAGAGGTTATTGGGGACGGATTGCTCACGGGTTGCTGAAAGTCGCGCCCGGCGGGGAGTTGCGGGGAAGTGGATTCGCATTCGAAATTCGCGCGAAGCGATCTTGTTTTTTGCGCGGACCGATTATCCACATGTCAAGCACAGGAAATGCAGAAGTAGCTTTCGGCGGCGATGAAGGCTGGGCGAAGATCACATTTGGCTCCGATGCAGGCGCATTTGAGTGGAAAGAAAATTCGGCGCATGAGTTCAAGAGATTGTGGTTGGGTATGACTTCCGGCGGCAAGCTCGGGGGCTTGCGGTGACAGCTTAGTTCGGCATCCTCACTGACCTTCTTCCCACTTCCCAGAAAAATCTTAAAGAATTGAGAAAAAGGCGCAACTATTCGGCGAAGTCCGAGTTTTGGTATTTGTGCCTTCTCAGGCAAGTCACCGGGAAACTCTCTCCGGCCCGGGTCAGAAGCTTTATCCGAGTCAGAATTAAGGAAATCATGGCCAACCTAAAATACGTTGCATTGTGTGGGATCTTGCTTTTCGGCGTGGCGAAAGCACCGGCGCAGGCTTCTTACGACGCCCAGGCGAATTCCAACTACGATAACCCGCCCAACAACGATTACTCCGACAATTACGATTCCTCCAATGCCGGACCGGAGCCGGTCTGCCCATACGGCTACTACGAGTATTATCCGTATGCCTGTGCGCCGTATGGCTATTACGGGCCAAGCTACTTTATCGATGGCGTGTTCATTGGGGTCGGCCCCTGGTATCACAGCTATTACGGAGGCGGGTATTACGGTGGCTACGGCGGGGGCTATGGAGGAAATGACTACCGTTACGAAGGAAGAGGTTATTCCTACCAGGGCGGTTATGGAGGCGGCTACGGAGGCGGCTACGGAGGGAGCTACGCTGGAAACGACTATCGCCACGGAGGCAGAGGCTACCGAGGCGGCCACGCAGGTGGTCACGGCTTCCGTGGCAATGGCGGACTCTACGCCGGCAATCAGGGTTTTCGTGGCGGACATCATGGCGGCGGGTTTCACGGGGATGAAGGACTTCGCGGAGACCGGCACCATGGCGGCGGATTTCACGGCGGTAGCGGATTCTGGGATGGTGGCCACCACGGAGGTGGCTCTCATGGCGGTGGAGGGTTCCATGGTGGTGGCGGCGGGCATCATGGCGACGGTGGACACCATGGCGATGGCGGGCATCATGGCGATGGCGGGCATCACGGGGACGGCGGGCATCACGGGGACGGCGGGCATCACCACGGCCACAGGTAACGGATTCTCTTGGGTCGGAGTTTAGGGGGAGCCCGGCCCTTTTTGGGTGTAGGACCGGACGCTTCGTCCGGGCTTTCCATGGCTCTTGGCTGTTGAAAATCTCGCATTCCCCAGAAGCGATTCAAGGAGCGTCGGGAAGGGTGTAGTCGAAACTGTAGAAATGTTTTTTATCAACAATCTCGATTGAGAGATTGCCGGAGAGTCCGGTTAGCTGATCGGTGCCGGAATCGGGCACGACCGCGATGGTCAGTTGCGGTGCTAGACGCGCCATAATACCGGTGTGGTGAATCACGAAGCTGCCGTTGCGGCCGTGGAGAGTTCCGGTGACGCGCTCGATGGCCACGTACACGCCCGAGCTGTTGGGCGAACCCGCAGCCAGCATCTGTCCCTTGCCGGTGGCTTCGAGGTCGCCGTGGTACTGCTTGTCGAGCAACATCCGGCCTACGGTTGCGTCTTGCGCTCCGGCGTCTGGTGGTTGCGGGACGATTTTTACGTCGAAGGGTCCTTTAGCTTGGGGCATGTTGGTGGCCTGTTGTGTTTGACGAGTCTTGCAGGTTTATCCGGCGGGCGTCAAATCCTCGGCGGAAGTGCTCAGTCGTTGCGGCGTGCGTTGATTGGCCAGGAACCAACCGATGACCCTTCTTTCAAACTCGGCGGGCGCGACGGAGATCGCGCCGCAGTGATCAGCGCCGGGGACCTCCCAGAGCACGGCTTGAGGATTCGCGAGTTTGATTCGGCGGGAATGGCGAACGGGGATGTTGCTGTCGATCTGACCGTGGATCAGGAGCACCGGAACCTGCGTGTGTGCGACTGCGTTCTCGGGAGACACGGTTGCGAGGTCGAGATGATATTTCCAGCGCCTGTAGGCCAGCGCCATTTCGACCACGGGACGCAAGACTGTGCTGCCGACCCAGGGACCGGCGTGGAATTGCTGGCCCATGCGGTCGTGGGCGATTTCGCGGAAGCTGGAAAAAGATGATTCTGCTGCCACAGCGCAGAAGTTCGGTTCGGAATCTAGCGATTGCAAGAGTTGAGCGGCGCCCATGGATTCGCCGAAGCCGAAGATGCATTGCGGTTGATACTCGCGCTCGATCCATTCAAACCAGCGGCGAATATCGTCCCGCTCGAGGAGGCCATAGGTGGGGTGATCTCCGCCGCTGATGCCGTGGGCGCGGGCATCGGGCATGAGGACGCTGTAGCCGTGGTTCAGAAACATTTCGGCGTAGCCTTGCATTCCGGTGCGATGGTCGCCGAGGCCGTGCAGAAGAATGACTGCGTTTCCGTTATTGCGTTGCGGTTGGATGAACCAAGCGCGGAGGAGCGCGTCGTCGAACGCGGAAATCTGAACGTCAGTCAGGTGAGAATCCAGTCCGGCGGCGATTTGGATCATGTTGTTTTCGGCGGCGGGCGAAAGCGCGCGGTGATAGGGATACAGAGTTGTTTTGGCGAGGAAGATCGCAGCCGCGAGACAAACCACGGCATAGACCACGAAGAGCCAAACCAGAAGGCGAAAAAGGCGGCGCATCTGTCATGTGATACGCGCGGCTGGCTTGAATTGTTCGGTGGTGGGAGACGACCAGTTAGCTGGCGAGCGTGAAACAGCAGGTTCCTCGACTTCGCATTTCGATTCGCAAAGCGAATCGAAAGGCTACGCTCGGAATGACAGGGTTTTATAAATGGGCAAGAAAAGGCGGGCGAGGGCGCCCGCCCCACACAAACCACCAACAGTTATCTCGCTGCTAGCGCGGGCTCCAACTTTCCCGATTTGAACGCTTCGTAGCGGGCGTTGATTTCCTGCCAGCTTACGGCGTTCCACCACGCGGCCAGGTATTCGGGGCGGCGGTTGTTGTACTTCAGATAGTAGGCGTGCTCCCAGACGTCGTTGCCGAAGATGGGGTAGAGGCCTTGCGAAATGGGATTGTCCTGATTCGGGGTGCTGATGACTTGGACTTCGCCGCCGGGCTTGCCGGCGAGCCAGACCCATCCGCTGCCGAATTGTTTGGCGCCGGCGTCGTTGAACTTGGCTTTGAAGTCGGCGAAAGTGCCGAAAGTCTTTGTGATCGCGTCGGCAATAGGGCCGGTGGGATCGCCGCCGCCCTGGGGCTTCATGATCTTCCAGAACATGGTGTGGTTCACGTGGCCGCCGCCATTGTTGCGCACAGCGGTGCGGATATCTTCGGGGACGGCGGTCAGGTCGCGAATCAAATCCTCGGCGCTCTTGGATTGCAGGTTAGGATATTTTTCGAGCGCGGCGTTGAGATTGTTTACATAAGCGGCGTGATGCTTGTCGTGATGCAGCGTCATGGTCGCGGCATCGATCACCGGCTCAAGAGCCGAATAGTCGTAAGGCAGGGGGGGCAGTTGGTGGGCCATTTTTTCCTCCGGGTTAGAAGATGAGTGGGTTAGGTGTAAAGATTCACGGGAGCAACCTAGTGGCTAGTTGCTAGTCGCTAGTTGCTAGTTGCTAGTGGTTTGAGATGCTGGCCGCTTCCTTGCGGACCACTAGTCGCTAGCTACTAAACAACTGCTCTTAAGATTGTACGACTCCTGATGGGTTTGCACAGACGCCGGCGTGCTAGACAGGGGTTATCGCCACGTACTCGGACTAGGTGCTGGGGTAGCGGGGCTTCAGGGCGTCGCGTTGTGCGAGCAGGTGATTCAGTTCTTCCACCAGGCGGATCAACTTTTCGGGGTCCGGCTCACGGCTGGCGTCTTCAGAGAGGGCCCGCCAATCTCTCACTTGCGTTTGGGCTTCCATTAGACTGACCTCCAGAGAAAGCTGTAGTGATTTGATTCTCGATGTTTACTAAGGAGCATTTTTCGTGCCACGAAGTGCTGCAGCTTTGTTTTGTGGTACTTAGCTACAGATGTGGGAGAGAACCGAGCTGGGGGACGAGTAATATTTTCCACCACACACTCCCGAGCGGCGGGCTTACGACGGGCTTAGGCAGGTTCGGGCCGTGACATTTCCATGACAGGTCGGTTGAGTAGGATGAGGCGCTTGGGCTTCGACGTTACTCTACTGGTGCGAAGGCATTGAGGTTTTAGATGCGGCGATGAGACTCTGGGTGATGAGACCACGATGCGAGGAAGTCCTCCTGATCCACTAAAGCAACGCCGAAGAAAGCCGACGGTGGGCGATCCGGCTAGCGAAGCTCCATTGGTGAGCAACGCGCTGCCGGATCCGTCGAGACACCGGCGCTTTCCGCGGTTTGCGCTGGACATACGGGTGTCGGCAAAGGTGTTTCGTCCGGACGCGGCGATTGAGCTTTGGGGAAGGTCCATCGAGTTCGGGCAGGATGGGATCGGAGTCACGCTGACCGGTGAACTGGAGCCGGGGGAAGTGGCTACGCTGGAACTGACCCTGCCGGGGAACTCGGCGCCGCTGAAGTTGCGGGGACTGGTGCGGTATCGCGATGGGTTGCGGCATGGGTTTGAGTTTCTGGCGCGGGATGAGTTGCAGCGGGACCTGATTCGGCGGACTTGTGAACTGCTATCCGTGGGGCGGTAACGACTTCGGTCATCGAATGATTGAAGAGGCGGTGCGGGGTAAGCGGGGGAAAAATCGGGCGGGAATGGGTTGGGAGGCGGGAAATCCTGTAGACTGCTGGCAACGAATCTCTCAGGAGGCCAGCTATGGCTGTAAAACCTATCCCCGAAGGCTACCACTCAGTGACCCCTTACCTCATCGTCAAGGGCGCGGCAAAGGCCATTGACTTCTACAAGAACGCGTTCGGCGCGACCGAACTGATGCGGTTTCCCGGACCGAATAACGCAGTGATGCACGCGGAAATCAAGATCGGCGATTCGGTGATCATGCTGGCGGACGAACGTGAAGGCAGTCCTTACCGAAATCCGCTGGCGGTTGGTGGTACACCCGTGAGTCTGATGGTTTACGTTAACGATGTGGACGAGGTTTATGATCAGGCAGTTTCGCTGGGCGCGAAGTCAACAAGCGCGGTGCAGGACCAGTTCTACGGCGACCGCTCGGGGAACCTGACCGACCCGTTCGGGCATGTGTGGACGATTGCCACTCACAAGGAAGACGTCTCTTCCGAAGAGATGCAGAGACGGATGGCGGCTTTGCCGAAGTCGGCGTAAGGCCTTCCACCAAGACTCAGAAGAAGAGCCAACCCCACCCTGGCGAGAATTAATGAAGGGTGGGGTAACTTTTGTTGGTATGTTTAGTCGTCAAAAGGAGGCCTTGTGCGCATGTGGATCATCGTGATTGTCGTGCTGGCGCTGGCGGGGCTCGTGGTGGCGTGGTGGGTTGTGTCGGCGAAGGAGCTGCCGGTTTTGGGATCGGCGGCGCCGGAGTTTTCGCTTGCGTCGCAGGAGGGGTCTCAGGTTAGGCTGAAGGATTATCACGGGAAGTGGGTGGTGCTCTATTTTTATCCCAAGGATTTCACCACGGGATGCACGATTGAGGCGCACAATTTTCAGCGCGACCAGGCAGAGTATGCGCGGCGTAACGCGGTGATTCTGGGAGTGAGCGTGGACAGTGCGGAATCGCACAAGAATTTTTGCGCGAAGGAAGGGCTGAACTTCAAGCTGCTGTCGGACACGCAGCATCAGGTTTCGAAGCAGTATGGGTCGCTGATGAATTTCGGGGTGGTGCAGATTTCGTCGCGGAACACTTTCTTGATTGATCCGCGGGGGAAGATTGCGCGAGCGTTTTCCAGCGTGAATCCGGCGCGGCACAGCGCGGAGATGCTGGCGGCGATTGATGAATTGGAGAAGCCGGCTCCGGTGCAGTAATCCAGCTGTTGTTTTCGTCCTCTACTTTACTTTCTTCTCGAATAATTCCTGGCATACTGCGGTGCCGTGATTCCTTCGAGCAGGCGCGAGTCATCTACCGGCGCTTGCGGAACCATGCTCAGCGGGATGATGCCGGCCCAGGGGGGGAAGCTGTAATCCTCTTCGTCGTCGATCACGGGGCCCTGGCGGATCTTGGCGGAAAACTCTTCGATTGGCAATTGCAGGATTGACGTTGCTTTCAGTTCCTGCTCGTTGGGCTGGCGCGTGTCTTTCCAGCGGCCGGGAAGGATGTGTTCGGAGAGGGCTTCCAGGGCGGCTAGTTTTTCTTCGCGGTCTTCGATCGCAGTGGCGGTTCCCAGGACAACCACGGAACGGTAGTTCATGGAATGATTGAAGATCGAGCGGGCGAGGACCAAGCCGTCGAGCAGTGTTACGGTGACGCAGACGGGGATGCCGCTGGCGGCCTGACGAAGCATGCGGCTGGCGGCGGAGCCGTGGATGTAGAGGAGGTCGTTGTTGCGGGCGTAGCTGGTGGGGATGACGTAGGGCTGGCCTTCTATAGCGAAGCCTACGTGGCAGATGAAGCCTTCATCGAGGATTTGGTAGGCGGCGTCGCGGTCATAGACGGCACGCTGGGGCTCGCGCACGATGCGGGTGCGCGGGGTGGGAGGGGAATCAGGCATGAGGGGATGCTCCGGCAATCGCCAAGGATGAGAAATGAAATGTTATCAGGACGATGGTCTCGGGCGGACGCGCGGAGTTATACTCTGAGGAAGAAGGAGGTGCGGTCATGGGTGCTAGCTTCCTTTTTGCGCGCTGGTTTTCCTGGGATCGTCGCCGGTTGCCGGTCGTTTGAATTTTGCGGCGGGCGCATTGCAGATGCGAATGAAAATTGCGCAAATTGCGCCGGGCGAGGTTAACCGGGTTCCGCCGCGCGGCAACGCCATCGCGCCGGTTCACTCAGTGGATCAGCCTCTCTTGCTCAACCCGCATTCAGGCGTGTGTTTCACCATGCGTACTTACAAGGTAAAACCCACGGAGGAGTGGCAGGACAGCTTCAACGGAGGGAATCAGGGATATTCCACCTGCCGGATGGGTTCGGACTTCAGGATTCGAGACGCGGCCACTCCGGCTTCGAAGTAATTCTCACTCCACAAGAAAAGCCCCGCTTCTCCCGCCAGAGGCGGGCGAGAAGTGGGGCGCCTCTCGTCGATACAATCTCACCGAAAAGCTACTCCAGTGATTTGGGGTCGGAGCGGTTCTTGGGGGAGGCTTTGGTCAGCTCGGCGTTGAGTACCTGGGCGGCGGCGGGGATTCCGACTTTGCCTTCGCGCAGTATTTCCTGAGCGGTGAGCTTGCGGCCGTAGAGTTTTTCGTTGGCGCTGCCGTCGGGGCGCAGCGTGGAACCTTCGAGAGAAATTCCGGCGAACAGGCCGCGGGAGCGCGAGTAGGAAAGAATTTCAGCGCGCATGACGGCGTCAGTGGCGGCGGTGGCGGTGCGGCCTTTGGGGCCGGCGGCGGCGGAGGCATCAGCGCCGAGTTTTACTTTGTTGTTCATCAGCGATTCAGCGCCGCGGGGATTCATCACCAACAGAACGAAGTCGGTGGCCTGTCCGCCGAGCTGGAAGCCGATGTTGCCACCCTCGAGAGCGTACATGGCAGGCGCGCCCCAGGGTCCGGTGAAGTGCTCACCGCTGCGGCAGACCATGAGGCCACGGCCGAAACTTCCGCCGATGCCGATGGCTACCTTCAACACCGAAGGAAGCACGATCACGCATTCGGCGTCATCGAGCAAGTCCTGAGGAATATCGTCGGGGATGTTGAGGATTTCTTTGAGGACGGTGCCGGCGTCTTTTACGCGGTCCACCTCTTTCTCATTGCCGGCGAAGGCGAGAGGGATGCAGGTCAGCGAGAGCAGGAATGCGATAAGTCTTTTCATAACGTCTCCTAGAAACAATCGGTTCGCTCTTAAATCTCTAAGCAAGCTTTCAGCCAAATCGCACAAGCGGAAAACATTGACACCGCGATCCATTTAGCGGGTAGGTTCCCATTTTACCTCTAAGGGCTTTGCCCTAAAGAACTTTGAAGAACTTTTCCCTTCGGGTTGAGTTTGCATCAGAGAGGTGGAGAGGATGCCGGAGTCGGCGTGGCCGCGAACCCCAGAGGAGAGTAGCCGGGTTTTCAGTGACCTTCTTGTGCTCCTTTTGTAACTTGGCTGAGTCCGCGCTGGTGGCCTAAAGTCAGGCAATCAGTTGATTTAGGACAAGGCCAAAAGTTCGGCAGACCGCGTGCACCTACTAGGTTGGAATCGCTCGAAAACGCGGCAATTTGTGCAATTTTGGGATGGATTGAGTATGAAGTACACAGGGCTGGCTCTTTGTCTCGCGATGGTGACGGTGGTGGCCACCACGCCCGTCCCGGCCCAGACTACGTATGTTGCCACCAGCGGCCTGGCGGTCGCGTCTCCGGGTATTGATTCCACCGATTCGGGTTCGATTGTCACCATTCGCAAGCGGGTAAATGAAGTCAATGTGCTGTTCATTGCCATGGACAAGCACGGGAAATTCGTGCGCGATCTGGGCCAAAAAGACTTCAGCATTCTGGACGATCACAAGCCACCGCAGACGATCGTAAACTTTACCCAGCAAACCGATTTGCCATTGCAGTTGGGCCTGCTGATCGACACCAGCGGATCGGTGCACGGGCGCTTTCAGTTTGAGCAGGACGCGGCGATAGGATTTTTGCAGCACACGATCCGAGCGAAGTTCGACAGCGCGTTTGTGACCGGGTTCAACTCGCGCAGCCATGTGGTGCAGGATTTCACCGACAACGCAACTCTGCTGGCCACAGGAGTACACCACCTGGAAGATGGCGGTGGCACGGCGCTATACGACGCGATCTATTCGTCCTGCAAAGACAAATTGATGAAGGACGCTTCGGACCGGCCGGTGCGGCGGGCGCTGGTTATCGTGAGTGACGGCGAGGACAATCAGAGCGAGCACAGTGCGGCCCAGGCGATTGAAATCGCCGAGCGGGCGCAGGTCATCATCTACACCATTTCAACGGACGACAGCGGGCTGATTCTGCGCGGCGACAAAGTCCTGCAGCAGCTTGCCGATGCCACGGGCGGGCGGGCTTTCTTTCCGTTCAAGATGAAAGACATCAAGAGTTCATTCGCAGCGATTGAAGACGAGTTGCGCAGCCAGTATGTAATTTCTTACCATCCCGCGGATTTCGACGCCGACGGGCGCTTCCGCTCGATCCAAATCACCTCGCTGAAGAAAGACCTGCAGGTGCGGGCGCGGCGGGGCTACTTTGCTCCAGAACAGTAAACCCCTGTCGTGTGATCTGGCGAATCGGGTCATCAGCTGAAGTGAAATCTTCCCATCCAGCCTTCGAGTGCTAAAATCGCATCAGATAAGGCATACGAGTTTGCCTATGGCCCGCCGATTCCCAGCCCTGATGTTGGTCGTTCTAGCGTTCATTGCCACGATTGCGGCGCAGACTGCACCGCATAAGAAATCCCACAAAGCGAAGCCGTCTGCAGCTCAGGCTGCGCCAGAGCCGGCACCCACGCCCGCTCCCGTGCCTCCACCTGCACCGCTGACCCCGGAACAAGGGCCGTCGTATCCGCCCGAGGTAAGTTTTCAGGGCGGACAACTGACGATTGTGGCGAAGAACTCCACCATGGGGGACGTGCTTACGGCGGTCAAGAAGCGGACGGGGGCGGCGGTGGACATGCCCGCCGTTTCCAGCGAACGCGTGGTGGGTCGTTTTGGACCGGGAGCGCCACGGGACGTGATGGCGCAATTGTTGCACGGGTCGAATTACGATTATGTGCTGGTGGGGTCGCCGAGTGACCCAGGGTCGCTGCAGAAAGTGGTGTTAATGGCCCGCGTCAACGGGCCGCAGCCGGCGATGCAGGCGCCGAACCAGCGGGCGGCGCAGGCCAATCCGGACCTGCAGGCGGTGCCGGACGTTACGAATGATGATCAGCCGCAAGAGGACAACGCTTCTTCCGAGGCGCCTGAGGCTCAAGAGCAGCCAGAGCAGGAAGAGCCGCAGCCAGAGCAGGCGCAACCCAATGGAGTGAAGACGCCGGAGCAATTGTTGCGAGAGCTGCAACAGCAGCAACAGCAGATGCAACAGCAGCAGCAGAACGGAGCGCCGCCTGGTGCTCCACCGGGAGCGCCGCCGCAATAGCCTCCTGCCGTGACGCAGATGAAAATCCGCTGATTCCGGAGTACGATCTCGTCCATGCCTCTTTCCCGGCGATCGTTTCTTGCGATGTCCGCGATGCTGCCGTGGGCGCTCAAGGCCCGCGCGGCTCTTCTCTCTTCCATTCCCATTGGGCTGGAACTGTATTCGGTCCGCGATGCGCTGAAGCTGGATCTCGAAGGCACGGTGCGCGCGGTGGCTCAACTCGGATATCAGTGCGTCGAATTCTATGCGCCTTACTACGACTGGACCGAAGCCCAGACCAAGCAAATGCGCAAGCTGCTCGATGATCTGGGCATCCGCTGTTATTCGACCCACAATCATGAGGAGTATTTCTGGCGGCGGACAACATCAATCGCACGCGGGATTTGAATTTGATTCTGGGCTGCAAGTACGTGGTGCTGGCGAGTTCGAATCCGAAGCCCGGACTCGGATGGGTGGAAGGCGATTGCGGATGAATTGAATTCGCGCGGCGGAAACGCTTGAGCCTGCGGGGTTGAAAGCGGGATATCACAATCATCAGCCGGAGTGGAAGCCGGTGGATGGAGTGCGGCCGATGGAAGTTCTGGCGAAGAACACGAAGCCTTCGGTCATGTTGCAGCTGGATGTGGGGACGTGCCTGGACGCGGGGGCGGACCCGGTGGCATGGATTCGCGCGAATCCGGGGCGGATTCACTCGCTGCACTTGAAGGACTGGTCGCCCGATCCGGCGGTGGGATACAAGGCGCTGTTTGGCGAAGGCAGCGCGGATTGGAAAGGCATTTTTGCGGCGGCCGAGAGCGTGGGCGGCGTTGAGTATTATCTGCTGGAGCAGGAAGGCAGCCGGTTTGGGGAGATGGAGACGGCGAAGCGGTGCTTGGAGGCGTATAGGGCGATGCATTCGTGATTGGGCCAGGCCGTCGCACTGGCGAACGCAGGCGTGGCGCTGCAAGCGAGAAGCAGGTTCCTCGCTTCGCTCGGAATGACATCGCTATTATCGCTTGGCTGGGACCAATGGTCACTGCCGACCGGCCACGACCGCTGGGTTGCTAGCCACTAACTACTAGCCACTAGCAACAAGCCACTGCCCTTACTCCGCGGCGTAGTTCGGCGCTTCTCGGGTGATCATCACGTCGTGGACGTGGCTCTCGCGTAATCCGGCGCCGCTGATGCGGACGAAGCGGGTTTTCTGCAGCAACTCCGGCAGCGTGGCGCAGCCGACGTATCCCATGCCGGATTTCAGGCCGCCGACCATCTGATACAGAATCATCGAAACCGATCCGCGATAAGGGACGCGGGCCTCGATTCCTTCGGGGACGAGTTTGGCCAGGCGGTTCGGATCGGCGCCGATGCTGGGAGCCGCGACGGAGGCTTCGCCGTCAACGATCTGAAAATAACGTTCGCTGGAACCGGCGGCCATGGCGCCGAGCGATCCCATGCCGCGATAAGACTTGAAGGTGCGGCCCTGATAGAGAATCATTTCGCCGGGGCTTTCGTCGGTGCCGGCGAACATGGAGCCGATCATGACCGCGCTGGCGCCGGCGGCGAGGGCCTTGGTGATGTCGCCGGAATACTTGATGCCGCCGTCGGCGATGATGGGAACGCCGGCGTCTTTGGTGGCGCGGTAGGCTTCGGCGATGGCGGTGATCTGCGGCACGCCGGCGCCGGTGACGACGCGGGTAGTGCAGATGGATCCGGGACCGATGCCGACTTTGATGGCGTCGGCGCCGGCCTTGGCCAGTTCACAGGCGCCGTCGAAGGTGCCGACGTTTCCGGCGATGAGATCAATCTCGGGGAACTTTGTCTTGATCGCCTTCACCGCTTCCAGAACGCGCGAGGAATGGCCGTGGGCGCTGTCGATGGCGAGCACGTCCACCAGTTCTTTGACCAGTTCTTCGGCGCGCTCCAGGTAATCGCCGGTTGCGCCGATGGCCGCGCCTACGCGCAGGCGGCCGTGAGAATCTTTTGCGGCGTTCGGATATTTCAACTTCTTCTGGATGTCTTTGACCGTGATCAGGCCTTTGAGGTTGTAGCTGTCGTCCACCACCAGCAATTTTTCGACGCGATGCTTGTGCAGGATTTGTTCGGCGTCTTCGAGCGTGGTCCCGACCGGAACCGTGATCAGGTTCTCTTTGGTCATCACTTTGCTGATGGGAATGTCGAAGCGGGTTTCGAAGCGGAGATCGCGGTTGGTGAGGATGCCGACCAGCTTTTTATTCTTCGTGATCGGCACGCCGGAAATTTTGTACTTCCGCATCATTTCGAGGGCGTCGGAAACTTTGTCGTCCGGCGACATGGTGACGGGGTCAACGATCATGCCGCTCTCGGAGCGCTTCACTTTGTCCACTTCTTCGGCCTGCTGCTCGATGGTCAGATTGCGATGAACAATGCCGAGGCCGCCCTGCTGGGCGAGCGCGATGGCCATGTGGGACTCGGTGACCGTGTCCATGGCGGCGCTGAGGACGGGAATGTTCAGGCTGATGTTGCGGGTGAGCTGCGTCTGCACGTTGGCGTTGGCCGGAACAACGTCGGAGCGGGCAGGCAGCAGCAAAACGTCATCGAAAGTGAGGGCTTCGGGTACGGGAAAATGAATCATGGTTGTGGGGTAATGACTATTGTAGAGAGGGGCGGGGGAGGAGGCAAATGGGGTTCGAGGCTGGCGCAAGCGAAGAGCTTTAACCACAGAGGACACAGAGGGTCACAGAGGTTTTTTCGTTCCTCTGTGAGCTCTGTGTCCTCTGTGGTAAAGCCTTTTGCCGGCAGTGACATTGAAACTTTGAGTCCTTCCCTCTAGACTCACGCCCATGACTGCGGCGGAAAATCGCGACCTCGCGCCGGGGCTTTATCTTGTCGGGACGCCGATTGGCAATCTTGAGGACATGACGCTGCGCGCGATTCGCGTGCTGAAGCAGGCTGACATCATCGCTTGCGAGGACACGCGGCAGACGCAGAAGCTGCTCAATCATTTCGGGATTGAGACGCGGGCGACAGCTATCACGAACACAACGAGGCTTCGCGGGCGGCGGAGTTGGTCGAGAAGCTAGCGCAGGGTGGGCGGGTGGCCGTGGTGTCGGACGCGGGGATGCCGGGGATTTCTGATCCGGGATTTCGGCTGGTTGCGCTGGCGATTGAGCGCGGAGTTCCGGTCTTTCCGGTGCCGGGGCCGGCGGCGTTTCTGGCGGCGCTGGTGGCGAGCGGCTCTGCCGACAGATTCGTTTTCCTTTCGCGGATTTCTTCCGGCGAAGAGCGGGGCGCGGCGGAGAGAGCTGGAGAAGATCGTGGAGTCGTTGAGTACGAAAATATTTTACGAAGCGCCGCACCGAATTAAGGAGACGCTTGCGGATGTCGTCGAGGTGCTGGGGCCGCTGCGACCGGTGGTTGTTGCGCGGGAGCTGACGAAGATCCATGAAGAATTCTTGCGTGGGACGGCGGGGGAAGTGGCGCGGGCTTTGGGTACGCGGGGTGAGGTTAAGGGAGAGATTACGCTGCTGATTGGGAAGGCGGCCGAAGGAGCGAGTGTTCCGCGCGGGGTTTCCGTTCGAGAACGGGTTGAGGAGATCATGCGAGCGGAGCAGGCGGATGAGAAGGATGCGCTGAAGAAGGTGGCGAAAGAGAGAGGGATTTCCAAGAGCGAGGCGTACCGGCAGTTACAGAGCAGCAGGTGATGTCTCGAGCGGCGTGGCTCCGCATTCCATCAAGAACCGAGCAGTTTCATCGAAAGGCCCACGCGGCCTGGTCGAGTCCTGATCGTCTCCCGGGGGAACATAAAGAAGCATTCCTTGCCGAGCTCTTGTAAGTAGGACTCTGTAGCTGTTGGCAAGAAATGCTTTTGCGCTCTCTTGGCCGATGTTCTGCCACGTAGACCCGCGAAGTTTCTTCAGGCTCCAATGACCCTTGCTTCGCAGAAAGTCACCGCCCCAGCACAGGCAGGTCCAATCAAGCTCCAGACCTTGAATTTGAAATTCATTGGCGGCGACCTCAAGCTGAAAAGACGAGCGCACGTCACCTTTCCCCTGCAGGAACCAATGCTCAACTCCATCGGCGCGAGCAGGCGGCAGTTCCAATCCTTCTGCCCTCAGTCTCTTTGCCTCCGAAGATGCGATAAAGCCATACCGCTCCGTCCCTCGTGCCACCTCGTCAAGCCAAGACTTCGCAGCAGTTAGGTCTCGTGTCATGCGTATTGGATATTCTGGGTTTTCCGCCAGAGTTTTTCGACACGCGGCAGCCTCGCCGCGGAGAACAAACTCGGCCCATCCAGCGATCGTCTTTCCCCGGAACTGGCGCGTCGGAGTGTCAAGGTGGAGGTTTCTCTCGATAGTTATTTCGACCTCGTTTGAAGCCTTACCTTCAAAAAGCTTCGCACCAGCGCCGTACTCGCCCGAGAGCGCTTGCGGTGGCACGGCTATAGACCAGTGCTTGAACCTCTCGTTAATTGCTCGTCCCCACTCTGCGAGTCCTGCTTCACCTCTGTTGATTTCCTGCCCGCCCCCCACTAACGCGATGAGCACGGCCCACGACTGACGGTCGAGTATTGCGAGCATGAGAGCAGGCTCAGAATGGCCTATGAACTCAGCCGAGGCGTCCGTAAGGTATTCCGCGGTTCGGTCTGCATCCCAGGCACGTTGGGCTTCATCGAAAACCACGATTCTTTCGTGCGGCGCATCTTTGTTACGGGTATGTTCTCGCTTATAGCCGAGCACGGTGTTGATAGTGGTTTTCGGATCTCGTGTCGAAATTCTGAGCAGGTTTTTCCGGCGTCGTGAAGTGTCACGAGCAAGAGCTGCCTGTAATACTTTGACCAGAGGCAGGTTGCCCGTGAGAAAGATGGAATCACTTCCGGTGGCATCCCTTAGTTCCTTGTCGTGAACAATCCTAAGGCCGGCGAGGGTCTTGCCGGCACCAGGCACTCCCGTGACAAAACAAATAGTCTTCTTTTTTAAACGCTCTGATTCAAGAACGATCCGTCGAATCGTCTCCACGATGGCAGTAAGGTTGATAGGATCGCATCCGGCCTTTGCAATGTCGTCGACTTGCATCTCGGCGAACATGCCGATCGCCGCCTCGACTATTGTTGGTACCGGCCGATAACTTCCCTTGTTCCAACTAGCGATCGACGGCTGTGGCTCAGAGCAGTGCTTTTGGGCAACGGTTGCGAGCCAGGTCCCGAGGAGTTTTGCATCCACGAAGACCGTGGCGCAAAGCTCACCGAAGGCTTGAGAACGCCTGACCCGAGGTCCTGTCCCTGTTCTACCCACCACAGCCGGGTAAATGACTCTCCCGTGGCTTTCGGCGTGGAAGTGCAGGAGATCTAGGCAGTAGTCCTCAACCTGATCTGCGGCGCTTGAATCGACTATATCTCCCTTAAACTCGAGAACTGCTATCGAATTCCCAATCAACAGCACTGTGTCAATTCTGCCCATCTTGCGTGGCACCACGAACTCGATCGCTATTCCCCAATTGTCCGGATGGAATCTCTCAAGATCGACATCTGCAAATGCGTTCTTCAGGTCCTGAATCTGGCCACGCCATGCAGTGAGTTGGGTAGTTATGAGGTCTTTGTAGCGATCCGACTCGTAGGCTTTAATTAGAATCAATTCAAGACTGTCGAGCTGGGAAGCTCGAAAGTTGCCCACGGTGTCTGCGTAATATGCGGGCATGCGTGACGATTACTTTCCCGCCAATTCTTTTTTCACCGCGTCGCTCACCACTTTCCCATCCACGCGCATGCCTTGGGCGGCGAACTTGGCCATGGCGGTCTTCATTACCGTGCCCATGTCTTTCATGGTGGGGGAGCCCATTTCGGCGATGGCGGCTTTTACTCCGGCGATGATCTCAGCTTCGCCGGCGGCTTTCGGCATGTAGCTCTCGATCAGGACGATTTCAGCGGCTTCTTTGTCGGCCATCTCCTGGCGGCCGCCCTTGGTGAATTGCTCGACGGAATCCTTGCGCTGCTTGATCAGTGTGGCCAGCACCTGCTGCGATTCTTTTTCGTCGAGCGGTGCCATCTTTTCAACCTCTCGGTTCTTGAGCGCAGATTTCACCATCCGCAGGCAGGAGAGGCGGGCCTCCGCGCGCGCCTTCATGGCGGCGACGATGTCTTTCTGGATCTGTTCGGTTAGGGACATGGGGGGATTATAGAAGCATTCAGCAGTCAGCACTCAGGCGTCAGCCAAAACATCTTGTCATCCCGAACGCGCTCGCCGAAGGCGGGCGAGAGAGGGACCTTACGACGCCACTCGATCCGCACATTCGTTTGCAAGGTTGCACTTGGATTGGTTTGGGCCGCTCTGGATCCCGCCGACGGCTGCGGGAACGCACGCCTTCGTAAGGTCCCTCTCTCGCCCGCTTACGCGGGCGCGTTCGGGATGAGAAGATGTTTTTGCCGAAGGCTGACTGCTGCATGCTGAGTGCTGAATGCGGAGTGCTCCACCGCACACGCAGCATAAACGACCTCATTGTGACCACCCACCCTTGCGTTATATCCTTGCGCGGTGCGGCGAACGGCGGGGCGGTCTCCTACAACTCCTCTTTACATCGGGCTGGTGATTACGCTGGCGGCGGTGGTTGGCTATTCGGGGTATGTGACCCGGCGTATTGCCAGCCTGCGCGAGCTGCAAAGCTAATCTGATTGACCGCAATCGCAAAGACTCGCTCCAGTTGCTGCGCATTCAAAATGAGCTGAATTCGATTGGCATTGCGATGCGCGACATGCTGGATACGGGGCAGGTGAATGGCGAGCAACCGTATCCGCTGACAGCGTGGCAGCCGCAGTTTCAGCGCATGCGCGGCGATCTGGACGATGCTTTCCGGCGCGAGCAGCAGGTTTCTCCGCAAGGCAGGACGGCGGACCAGCAGCAGTATCTTGCAGAGTTCGCTGACGCAGTTTTGGGATGCGGTGAACCGGACGTTTGCGCTGGCGCAGTGGCGGCAAGGAAAAAGAGAAAGAAGCGCGAGAGCAGATACGGCTTTCGCTGCAGGCGCGGCTGGCGGCGTTGAGCACGTCGGTGGCGCAGATGCTGATTCAGAATAATGAGAGCGAAGACCGTGCAGCGGCGCAGGTCACGGAAATTTATGATCACGTGCAGCGGCAGGCGTATTACTTTCTAACCGGGACGCTGATTGCGATTGTCCTCACCAGTCTTTATCTGATTCGATCGAATCGGGTGCTATTCAATCAACTGGCAGCGCTTTCGGAGCAGCGCAGCGATCTGGCGCAAACGCTGATTTCGACGCAGGAATCGACGCTGCGGTATATCTCGCGCGAACTGCACGACGAGTTTGGCCAGATCCTGACGGCGATGGGGGCGATGCTGGGACGGGCGCGCAATCGTCTGCCGGAAGAGTTCCGAGATGCGCGCAGACTTGCTGGAGGTGCGTGAGATTGCGCAGGGGGCGCTGGATAAAGTGCGGAGCTTGTCGCAGGCGCTGCATCCGGTGATGCTGGAGGAAGCGGGGCTGGAGACCACGATTGAGTGGTATTTGCCGGTGGTGGAGCGGCAGACGGGGTTAGCATATCCTACGAGAAGAGTGGGGCGGCGTTCGCAGTGAGCGGCGATGCGGCAGTGCACGTGTATCGCGTGCTGCAGGAAGCACTGAACAATGTGGCGAGGCACTCGGGGGCGACGCAGGCGTGGGTGCGGCTGCAGTTTGATGCGGAACAGGTGGTTTTAGAAATAGAAGACCATGGGGCGGGATTTGCTCCGACGCGCGAACGGCGGGGGATTGGGATGGTTGCGATGCGGGAGCGAGCTGAACTTCTTGGCGGGAGCATTGCGTTTGAGCGTCCGGCGGAAGGCGGAGCGTTGGTGCGGCTGACGGTGCCGCGGGAGAGTGCTGTCGAAAGACGGGGCAGGGAAAGACGTTTCGGAGCCGCGTTCTCCGGAATCGCCTTCTTAAGAATCATTTTTTCAGAATCATTGCAAGAAATCATGGCTGACAAAATCTCAGTGCTTTTGGTGGATGACCATAGTCTGGTGCGGCGCGGATTTCGGCGCATGCTGGAGGACGAAGAGGACATTCACGTGGTGGGCGAAGCCAGCGACGGCGAAGAGGCGGTCAAGCTGGCGCGGTCGCTGAAGCCGCAGGTGATCGTGATGGATTGCGCGCTGCCGGGAATCAGCGGGCTGCAGGCCACGCGGAAAATCCTGCAACATGCGCCGGAGACGCTAATTTTGATGTTGAGCATGCACGCGGAAGAAACCTGGGTGAAGCAGGCGATGGACGCGGGCGCGCGCGGGTATGTCCTGAAGAACGCGATGGACCTGGAACTGGGGTCGGCGATTCGAAGAATGATTGAAAGGCGAAACCGTGCTGGATGGGCAACTTTCGCGTGAGCAGAATTTAAAGGGCGAACGCAATGCCGGGCTGACTCCACGCGAAGTGGAAATTCTGCAACTGATTTGCGATGGGAAATCGAACAAAGAGATTGCGGTGCAACTGGATTTGAGCGCGAACACGGTGGCAGTGCATCGCGCCAACATTATGGACGCGCTGGGGATTCACAAGACGGCGGAGTTGGTGGTGTACGCCATTCGCAATGGCCTGGTGAACATTCCGTGAACCGGCGGGCGTTTCTGGCGGGCGCGGGAGCGGTGGCAGGGGCAGCAGTAGTGCGTCCACCGATGATTTGGGGCGCTTCTCAGGCGCCGCTGGGATTCCATTTCACCGATGTGACCGGCGCGGCGGGGATTCACTTCAAGCACAACTCCGGAGCCTACGGAGGCAAGTTCCTTCCCGAGACTTTGGGTGCAGGCTGTGCATTTCTTGACTATGACGCCGACGGGTGGCAGGACATCCTGTTAGTGAACAGCATGGATTGGCCGGGGCGCTCACGGCAGCGGTCGGCGCTTAAGCTGTATCGCAACAATCGCGATGGAACCTTCACGGACGTGACACGCGCTGCTGGTCTCGACATTGAGATGTATGGAATGGGCGTGGCGGTGGGGGACTACAACAACGACGGCTTCCCGGACATTTTGATCACTTGCGTTGGGCAGAACCGGCTGTTTAAGAACACGGGAAAGGGGACGTTTGTTGACGTCGACGAATTCCAGCGGGCTGGGGAAGCGGCAGGCGTTCAGCACTTCGGCGATCTGGTTTGACTACGATCGCGACGGGCTGCTGGATTTGTTTGTCTGCAACTATGTGAAGTGGTCACCGGAGCACGATGTGTTCTGCAGCCTGGATGGGAAGCACAAGTCGTATTGCACGCCGGAAGCCTACGTCGGGCAGACCTGTTGGCTGTTTCACAATCGCGGGAATGGGACGTTCGAGGATGTGACAGCGTCGAGTGGAATTTTCGACAGCAGTTCGAAATCACTGGGCGTGGCGATGCTGGATTACGACGATGACGGCTGGCCTGACTTGCTGGTGGCGAACGATACCCAGCCGAACAAGCTGTATCGCAATCAGCGGAACGGGACGTTCAAAGACGTGGCCGTCGAGGTGGGGATTGCATTCAGCGCGGAAGGCAGGGCGCGCGCAGGAATGGGTGTGGATGTCGGCGACTTCGAGAACTCAGGGCGTCCGGGAGTAGCGGTGACCAATTTTGATAACGAGATGATCGGGTTGTACCGAGCCGACGGCAAGGGAAATTTCTCCGATATCGCGATGCAAAGCGGGGTCGGCCTGCCGTCGAAAACGACGTTGGGGTTTGGGTGCGTGTTTGCGGATTGCGATCTGGATGGGGCGCTCGATCTCATAGTGGTGAACGGGCACATTGACGACACGGTGCGTAATGTTCGCAATGTGGGTTACGCGCAAGCGCCGCAGTTATTCTTGAATGACGGACGAGGAAAGTTTCGAGAAGTAGGTGAGGAAGCGGGTGGCGGGTTTAGTCAGCCGAAAGTGGGCCGTGGGCTGGCGGTAGGAGATTTTGATCGCGATGGCGATCTCGACGTTCTAATGACGACGAATAACGGCCCGGCTTATTTGTTCCGCAACGACCAGACCGAGGGAAATCGGAGCATCCGGTTCAAGCTGATTGGGACCAAGTCGAATCGGGATGGGATTGGGGCGCGGATCAAACTCTTCTCCGGAGGGGTGATGCAGACGCGGATGATCAGAAGCGGATCGAGTTATTTGTCGCAATCGGAGATGCCGGCGACGTTTGGCTTGGGGAAGCTCGACAAGATCGAGCGTGTTGTGATTGACTGGCCGAGCGGGCGGACTGAGGAATACAAACTGCTGGCCGCCGGCCTTGCCTACGAGATTACTGAAGGCACCAGCATTCGTCGTCAGTAAGCGAGTTGATGCGGATTATTGCTCGATGTCAATGCTGTCCGCTTATCTGCTCCGCTTCAGCTTTTCCTTCTGGCGTGCTGATCAGATTGTGGAGTTCACCGGGGTCATTCACCCAGTTATATAGTTGAGCGCCGGCTTTCTCGTGGCGGATCAGTTGCGAAGGGTTGGAGACCACGCTGTCCATCCATCCGGTCATGAGGGTGGGCGTTGAGGGGTCTTGGGGTTGGTCGTCCTTCGAAAGATACGGGTTCCTGTCCCCTTCAGAAATAGGGTCTGCCCCAGGGCTTCGATCGGGGACGGACCCGTTTGATGAAACCAGCGGGGCGCCGGGAAACGGGTTGGCCGCTCCCAGCAGGGTCATGACGGTGGCCGCAATCGTCGCATTGGTCACGGGCTGCGCGACTCGAGCTCCGCTGGGAACGTGACCGGGGAACCAGATCACGAGCGGCACATGAATCTGCTCCCAATAGAGGGCGGAGCCGTGGTATCGCAATCCGTGTTGCCCGAGAGATTCGCCGTGGTCGGCGGTAACGATGACGATCGTGTTTTTGTCCATCCCCCGGCTTGTGAGTTCCGACATGAGGTGGCCGAGACAGTCGTCAACGTACTTCGTCCCAGCGTCATAACGATCGACGGTGCGGTCTCCGGCCCAGCCGGGAGATGCATATCCTCTTGGGCTGCCGTATGGGAAATGCACGTCAAAATAGTTAATGAAAGCAAAAAAGGGACGCGCGTTCTGGCCGCGATCGATCCACCGCAGCAGTTCCGCGTTTACCTCCGAGCCCCGCTTGCGAACCGCCTGAGATCCCCCGTACAAGGCCGAACCTTCGGAGTCTTTGTCCAACAGAGAATCCAGGCCAAGCCAGATCAGGCCGCGAGTGACTTTGCTTCTGGGAGTACGATTCAGGTAAATCCGCCAGAATTCCCGGCCGTACAAGGTGCGAAGGAATGCATCTGCGGGTGAGCTGAAATAGTCCTCGAAGTGGATGAAGCCTCGCCCGAAGCCCAGACTGTGAGAGAAGTAGGTGCGGTTGGCGGAGAAGGCGGCGGTGCGGTATCCCTTTTGCTCGAGGGCTTCCCCGAGGGTGGGGAATCCACCGAGGCCCGAGTTTCCCCAGCCGAGCCAGGGTTCCGGCTGCACTTGTCCGACGTGATGGTCGTGGAGATATCTGCCGGTCACGAGCGAAACGTGCGAAGGGAGGCTCCAGGAGGAGGGGGAAATCGCGTTCTCGAATAGGACGCCCTGTTGGGCTAGACGGTCGAGGTTCGGGGTTGTTGGGCGGGAGTAGCCGTAGGCGGAGACGTGGTCGGCGCGCAGGGTGTCGATCACGATGACGAGTACGTTGGGAGCGCCGGGAGCAGCCGATGGAAGCGCCGCCTCCGCCCTGCGCTCATTCCACCACTTGCCGCCTTGGACTGCGACGAACGCCAAGGCCACGGCTGCGAGGGCCCAAGGAGTAGTTTTCCTGAAGAAATGCGCGGCCTGATGTTCGCGGCGGCCGAACCAGCGGGCGAACGCAACTGCCGCACCGAAAGCGAGGAGCAGACAGGCACGGTGGTACAAGCGTCCGGTGAGGGTGAGCCAGTCGTACATCGCAAGAAATGACAGCACAAAAACCTGGACGCGGACTACCGGAATGCGGGGGACGATTCGCGAGAGCGTCCAGATGATAGCGCTGATCAGGGAAAAGAAAATCAGATCAACTAGGGGAGAGATCCAGAGAATCTCACGTGAGACGTGGACCATGGGGCCCCAGCGCGCATAGTTGATTCGCTGGAAGAGGAGCAGGCCGAAACCTTCGACGAGGCCCACTGCGATGCCGAAACAAATGGTCACTCGTGTAACGGTTGAGAGGGCAGCGGGAGACTTTGCGGGGTTGAGGGCTGGCGGGGAACTCAGGGAATTTGCAACCATTGAAATCAATTTTACGCGGCATGCCCGTTCCGGGCGGAGCCAGGCGAATTCGCTATGATACGCTGTGCCGCGAGTGATGACCATGAAGGCTGCGGGGGAGGCGTCGGGTTCGAAGTCGAAACTGCCGCGCTGGAGTGTCCCGGCGCTGCTGCTGTTGATCTATGCGCTGCAATGCGGGTGGTTCATCGGGACGCAGTCGCTCACATACGACGAACCGGTGCACATTGCGGAAGGTCTTGACGCCTGGCGCAACGGGCGTTTTCAGCAGTACAACGATCATCCGCCACTGGCACGACTGTTGTGCACGCTGCCTTTGCTGAATTCAAAGTGGCAAGTCCAGGTTGAAGCGCTTCCGGAAATGTTTCGGGTGCACGGAGTTTTGCCCGATCCGGTATCGCTGGCGCGGCGGGCGCGGGCCGTTAATGCGGCGTTGGGGATGATACTAGGCGCGTTGGTCTGGATTGCGGCGGCGAATATGTTCTCGACTGCGGCGGCAAACTTCGCACTGGCATTGTTTGCGTTTTGTCCCGCGTTGATTGCGCACTTCTCTGTGGTCACCACAGATGGAGTGGCTTCGCTGCTGATTTTCGCGTCGGCATGGGTTGTAGTCAGGTGGAAACGAAAACCATCTTGGAAGAACACCGTCCTCGCTGGTTGCGTGCTCGGGCTTTTGCTCCTGGCGAAGTTTTCCGCCTTGTTCATGTTCGTGCTGGCGGTTCTTTGGATACTGGTGCTTACTCCGAGCGGCATTTCCTTTCGTCCATGGGGTTGGAACTGGGGGAAAGCCGCGGCAGTGGTGGGGGTTGCGTTCATCGTGCTGTGGGCGGGATATTTCTTCCATGTGTCTCATCTCGCGATTCGCGACGGCACCTTGACCGCGACGTTTCCGAACTGGACGCAGGATCTGGTGAAACCCGTTCACTCGGGACCGAATGTCAGCGTGCCGGTTCCAGCGGGTGAGTACATCGCCGGCTTTCGTGATGTTGCGATCCACAATGCGCACGGGCAGCGCGCGTTTTTTCTTGGGCAGGTCTCGCCGACTGGCGGTTGGAAGGCCTATTACCCCGTGGTGATCCTGCTGAAATGGCCGATTGTGATTTTGGCGCTGTCGCTCACCGGACTGCTGCTGACCGCGCTGAAGCGAGAGGCCGTTTCGCCGGACCTGTGGATCATGGCTTCTTTTCCAGCCTTGTATTTCTTGATGGCCATCTTCGCGCACTTCAATCTTGGGGAAAGGCACATCCTTCCGCTGTATCCATTTGCGCTGCTATTTGCGGCGGCGGCGTGGCAGTACGGGTCGGCGCGGCGCGGTGTGGGTATCGTTCTGGTGTTGCTGCTGATTTGGAATGCTTTCGATGTGCTGAGTTCCGCGCCGGGATATTTGTCGTACTTCGATTTCTTTGTTCCGGCCGGACAGAAGTACCGGCTGCTGGCCGACAGCAATTTGGACTGGGGGCAAGGCTTGCTTGCGCTGCGCAAGTATGAACTGCATCATCCGGGAGAACAGATACGGCTGGCTTACTTCGGCAGCGTTGATCCGGCGGTTTATGGGATCCAGGCGCTGCCTTTGGGTGAAAATCGGCGGGTGACAGGAATTGTGGTGGTAGGAGCGACGAATTTTTCTGGTGAATACCTCGGCGATCCGGCGGCGTATCGCTGGCTGCTGGCGTACGGGCCGCCGGAAGTGCTGGATGGCTGCTTGTACGTTTTTCATGTCGGCCGTTGACAAGTGATTGAAAGCAAGGCAGGTTACACTCAGTCAAGATTCTAGTATTTTTGCGTTATTGCGCTTTTTGGCGATTGGAGAGAAAGTAGCTCCAACGTCCTCATAGAAGTGGCCGCCTCCGGCCTGAAAAAGAGGAGTTTCAACCCACGAAGCCAAACCGCCCGACACCGGGCGGTTTTGGTTTTTTGGGGCGCTTTTTTGCGCGCGCGTCTGATCTTCGGTTTGCACACTCCGCATCCTGCGTATAATGTTCCGCTGGTCGCACTCCACCTTGAGGGATCCCATGGCTGACAGGTTCGATCCTCTACTTGCTTCTACGCGCAGAGGTTTTCTAGCTACTACGGGAAGCGTGATCGCCGGAGCCGTGGCGGCGCCGCGTGCGTTATCGGCGGCGGTGCCGCAGAATGACGGGATGCCTGCGGGCGCGCCAGGATCGCGGAGAAAAATTCCGATTGGAGTTTTTGATCCGGCGTTTCCTGACTTGACCCTTGATCAACTGGTGGAGAAATAGCCAGAGTCTGGGAGTGGAGGCGGCGGAAATTGGGACCGGCGGCTATCCCAACAACAAGCATTGCCCGATCGATGATCTGTTGGCAGATCCGGCGAAGTTGAATTCGTGGCGAAAGAAGTTTGAGGACCACAACATTCGGATTGCGACGCTGAGTTGCCACGGGAACCCGGTGCATCCGGACAAGAGTATCGCTGATCGCGACGCGGAAACGTTTCGGAAGACGGTGCTGCTGGCCGAGAAGGTAGACGTGAAAGTGATCGTGGGATTCTCGGGATGCCCGGGGGCGAATCCGACCGACACCAATCCCAACTGGATTACTTACCGCTGGCCTCCGGAGTACGCCGCAGCGCAGGACTGGCAGTGGAAAGAGAAAGTGGTCCCCTACTGGAAGGGAGCGGCGAAGTTTGCGCGCGAACATGGTGTACACCGGCTGGCGCTGGAGATGCACCCGAACTTTATGGTGTACAACCCGATGACTTTGCTCAAGCTGCGCGAGGCCGTAGGTGAAGAGATCGGGGCGAACAACGACTTGAGCCACTTGTTCTGGCAGGGATGCGACCCGGTGGAAGTGATTCACCTGTTGGGCAATCAAGGTGCGATCTTCCATGCGCACATGAAGGACACGACACTCTATAAGGACGAAGTCGCGAAGTATGGGGTGTTGAATTTTGTATTCGAGAAGGAAGACCTGAAGCACGCTTCGGCCGCTTTCCGCGCCGTCGGTTATGGGCATGGCGCATCGCTGTGGAAGGAAATTATCCGCGCGTATATGGATGTGGGGTATGAGGGGATTTTGAGCGTTGAGAATGAGGACCCGATTCTGTCGGGCGAAGTGGGCGTGGAGCGGGCGCTGTATGTGCTAAAGAATGTGCGAGAGGAATTGTTGACAGAGAGCGTTTAGGCGCTGCCGGCAAAAAGCATTTAACCGCAGAGATCGCAGAGTTTTTGAATCGTTTTTCTCCGCGTATTTGCGATCTCGGCGGTAGAAGGTTCAAATTCTCGGGCAAGGATCATCCATGGATCGCAGAACGTTTTATCGGGAGCGTGACGGCGGCGGCGCTGATGAGCCGCGTGGGGTGGGCGGCTTCGGAACGGCGCATCGAAAAGATTGGGCTGCAGCTTTATACCGTGCGCGACGCGCTGGACAAGGATTTTGAAGGCACCCTGGCGCAGGTCGCCAAGATTGGATACACCGAAGTCGAGTTTGCGGGATACCTTGGCCATGTTCCTCAACTCACTCCGCCGGCCAATCGCGCGCGGGAGATTCTTGACGCTTATGGTTTGTCTGCGCCCGCGGCCCATATACCGTATTCAGCGCTTTCACCGGAAATATGGCCGAAGGTGCTCGACGCTTGCAAGATTCTGGGCCACGACTACATCGTCAATCCGTCAATTGACCGCGAAGTTTTGAAGCAGCCGGACGGATGGAAAAGGGCGGCGGAGACTTTCAATCGGGCGGGCGAGGAGAGTCAGAAGGCAGGCGTTCAGTTTGCATATCACAACCACGTTGAGGAATTTAAGCCGCTTCCAGATGGCAGATTGCCTTACGATGTTTTGCTTTCTGAGTCTGATCCGAAGTTGGTAAAGATGGAGATGGATCTAGGCTGGGCGCATGAAGCCCGCGTGGATCCTCTGAAGTATTTCGCGCAATATCCCGGGCGATTTCCGCTGGTACATGTAAAGGACTTCGACAAGAACGACATGATGACTGAGGTGGGAAGCGGGGTCATCGACTGGAAGAGCATTTTTGCGCAATCGGAACTGGCGGGAATCAAGCATTACTTTGTCGAGCACGACAATCCGATGCTGCCATTTATGAGCATTGAGAAGAGTCATCAGTATTTGAAACAGCTCACGTTCTAATCAGGGGAATTTTCATGGCCCAGGTCGCGCGGTCTCCCAAGGTGTACGACGTTTGCATCATCGGCTCCGGCGCGTCTGGCGGGCACGGCGGCGAAGATTCTCACCGAGGGCGGGCTGAATGTCGTCATGCTGGAGGCTGGCGGCCCGGTGAATCCGGCGCAGGATTACAAGGAGCATGTGTGGCCGTATCAGCTTCCGCATCGTGGGGCGGGAGTGGGAGGCAAGGCCAGCGAGGACTTCGGCGAGTTCCTGGCGCCCAACGGTTCCTGGGAGATTGAAGGCGAGCCTTACACGACTGCGCCGGGATCGAAGTTTCGCTGGTTCCGCTCGCGCATTGTCGGCGGGCGCACCAATCATTGGGGACGTATAGCGCTGCGCTTCGCGCCGGTGGATTTCAAGGCACGCTCGACAGACGGCATGGGCGACGATTGGCCGATCACGTACGACGACGTTGCGCCCTACTACGACAAAGTTGAATCGTACATCGGGGTTTTCGGAACGAAGGAAAATGTCTCCAGCGCGCCGGACGGGGTATTCATGCCGCCACCGAAGCCGCGTTGCACCGAAACCATCGTTAAGAAGGCCTGCGACAAGATTGGTGTGACTTGTATTCCTTCGCGGCTGGCGGTGATTACGCAACCGCACAACGGGCGTCCGCCGTGCCACTACTGCGCGCAGTGCGGGCGCGGATGCGTGAGCGCTTCGAATTTCAGCTCCAGCCAGGTAATGATTCCGGCGGCGGAAGCGACCGGGCGATTCACGCTGATCACCCATGCGATGGTGCGTGAAATTGTTGTCGGCAAAGACGGCAAGGCGGAGGCAGTGTCGTACATCGACAAGGCTACGCGGACGGAGAAGAAGGTTTATGCGAAGGCGTTTGTCGTCGGGGCGAGCGCGTGCGAATCGGCGCGGCTGCTGCTGAATTCGAAGTCGGCGATGTTTCCGGACGGGCTGGCGAACTCTTCGGGAGTAGTGGGCCGTTACTTGACCGACAGCGTGGGCAGTAGTGCCGGTGGAGTTTTTCCGCAACTCGCCAAGATGCCGAAACACAATCACGACGGCGTGGGCGGGATGCACATGTACATGCCGTGGTGGAAGTTTGACCGCAAGAACGATTTTCTGCGCGGCTATCACATTGAATTCGGCGGCGGCCAGACCATGCCGGGGGTGGGCGAGTTTGGCGCGCTTTGCGACTTCGGTCGAAGGCTATGGCGTGGGACTGAAGAAAACTTGCCGCGACGCGTATGGAACGTACATCGGATTTGCGGGCCGCGGCGAGATGATTCCCAATCAAGACAGCTACTGCGAAATCGATTCGACACGTCGCCGACGAGTGGGGGATTCCGGTGCTGCGGTTTCATTGGCAGTGGAGCGACAACGAAGTCAAAATGGCGAAGGACATGCAGGACACGTTCAAAGCGATTGTGGAAGCTGGAGGCGGGACGTTCTACTCGCGGGCGGAGAGCGGCGGGTCGAATCCGTATGGGATTGCCGATGGTGGGGTGATTATTCACGAGCTGGGCTGTGTCCGCATGGGGAACAATCCGAAGACATCGGCGTTGAACGGATACTGCCAGGCACACGACGTGAAGAATCTTTTTGTGACGGATGCGGCGTCATTTGTGAGCAATCCTGACAAGAACCCGACACTGACAATTATGGCGCTGACGTGGCGGGCGTCGGAATACTTGCTGGATGAGGCGAAGAAGGGGAACTTGTAGGGATTGGGTAATTGAGTAATTTTGTAATTGGTTAATTTGAAAACCTGGATTCTGGCAAAGGGCGATCGCATGAGTTCGAATTTATCCCGGCGCGATATTTTGAAGTCCCTGGCTTATGGGGCGGCGGCGACTTCGGTTTTGCGGGTGATTCCGGCGCAGGCGGCGGAGTATGCGCATCGCATGGTGGCAGCGGAGAAGGCGGCGGCCCCGGCAAACGCGTATGTTCCGAAGTTCTTCACGGCGCGTGACTACAAAACACTGCAGACGCTTTGCCAAACAATCATTCCGGCGGACTCCGATTCAGGCGGAGCCATCGAAGCGGGGGCGCCGGAGTTTATTGATTTGCTGACCAGCGAGAATCCGGATTTTCAGCGAATTCTCGGCGGAGGGCTGCTGTGGCTGGACGGGGCTTGTTCGGACCGCTACGGAAATGCGTATCTTGACTGTACGCCGGAGCATCGGAAAGAAATCCTGGACCTGATTGCGTACAAGAGGAATGCGATTGTGAACCCAGCGCTGAATCCGGGAGTTGAGTTCTTCGCATTTTTGCGAAATATGACCGCAGACGGATTTTTTACCAGCGAGATCGGGATCAAGTACCTGGGTTACATCGGGAACACGTTCGTCAAAGAGTTTCCCGGATGTCCGCCGGTGCCTGGGCTATGAGCGGGCGCCATATTTTTGCGCCGGAGTTTTGATTTCCTGCGCTTCGTAGCAAGGAGATTCCGCTATGACGATGGGATGCACACCTGGGTCTGCGGTGCTGCACACCATGGTGACCACACAATTTGAACTGGACGGCTTTCGCGTGGTGCGGACCCTGGGAGTAGTGCGCGGGATCATCGTGCGCTCGCGGTCGATCTTCGGGACCATTGGCGCCGGCCTGCAGACCATTCTGGGCGGCAACATCACGCTCTTGACCCAACTTTGCGAGAAAACTCGCGCGGACGCCTTCGAACTAATGCTGCAGCATGCGGCAGAACTCGGCGGCAACGCGGTGGTGGGCGCGCGCTATGACGCCACCGAAATCATGCAGGGCGTGACCGAAGTGCTGGCGTATGGGACGGCGGTGTACGTTGAGCCCGTCAGCAAATGATTCGCGAGTCTCTGCTTACCATTCTCGGATATATCTGGGCGGGGTTTGGGCTCTACTGGCTGGCCGCTGCTGTGCGCGGGAAGTCCGGTAGTGAGGCGGCGACCCATCAGACCGGAGAGGCGCACTTCTTCCGCATCGTGCGGCTGTCGATACTCGCTGCCACGTTCGCGCTTCTTTTCTGGCAACGGGCGGAGATTGGATTTTTTGGGTGGCGCTTCGCGCCTGATTCGACCGGATTGGACTATGCCGGGTTCGCCGCAACGTTGATTGGGCTTGCGGTTGCGGCTTGGGCGCGGATTCATCTGGGACGGAACTGGAGCGACAAGGTTGTGATTCAAGTTGGGCATCAGCTCATACGCACCGGGCCGTATGCGCGCTTGCGGCATCCGATTTATTCAGGGGTGCTGCTCGGAGTTCTGGGAACGGCTGTGGTTCTCGGGGAGTGGCGGGGTGCGATTGCCTTTCTTCTGCTGTTGACCAATTATGCTATCAAGGCAAGGAAAGAAGATCGGGTACTGGCGAGGAACTTTGGCGATGATTTTCTGCTCCATGAGAAACAGGCAGGTTTCCTGCTGCCGAGGTTCCGCGGCCGCTCCTGACTCTGTGAGACTTCATTCATGAACGGCTATTTCTTGCGCCGGGTCAGTCGCGGATGGCTTGTGCTTTGCCTTGCGGGACTGTGTGGCTCCGCGCCGGTGCATGCCCAAACCTACAGCTATATCCGGGCAGGGAAGAGCGCGCCTGCGCACGTCAAGTACGAGTTCGGCATCGCGATGATGGGGGGCGGCGACGATCTGGACGAGGCATTTCGCTGGCTATGCTTGAAAGCGCCCGGGGGAGATTTGCTGGTGCTGCGAGCGCACGGCGACGATGAATACAACCCTTACATCGCGGGGCTGTGCAAGCTGAATTCGGTGGCGACGCTGATGATTCCGGATCGCGAGGCGGCGCAGGATCCGCGGGTCGCTCAAATCATCCGAAGCGCGCAGGCGATTTTCATTGCTGGCGGCGACCAGGCGAAGTACATCCATTTCTGGCAGGGCACTCCGGTGCAGGACGCCATTAACGGCGATATTTCGGACGGCAAGCCGATCGGCGGCACCAGCGCAGGGTTGGCGGTCCTGGGAGAATTTGTTTATGGAGCATTGCAGGATAAAGATGATGACAAGGACCTTGCCTCGCCCGAGGTCTTGCGCAATCCTTATTCGCCACGGGTAACGTTGGTGCGGGATTTCCTGCATCTGCCTCTGTTGCAGAACACGCTGACCGACAGCCACTTCATGAAACGCGATCGCATGGGGCGGAGCCTGGGTTTCCTGGCCCGCATCGTTCAGGATGGCTGGTCGGCTCACCCGCAGGAGATTGCGATTGATGAAGGCTCGGCGGTGCTGGTCGAAGCCGATGGCAGTGCCCGCGTCATTGGCGGCGGACGGGGAGCGTATTTTCTGTCGGTGCCGTTTCCGCCCGAGGTCTGCAAGCCGAATGCGCCTCTGACCATTCGTGACATTGCCGTTTATCACGCCCGCGCTGGCGGGCACTTCAACCTGAAGTCCTGGACCGGAAGCGGCGGAGCGAGTTACTCAGTTTCGGTCGTAGAGGGGCGATTGGGTGCCGCAGCCCCAAAGACTCACTGAGGGGTCCCGCGAGGGCAGTTTTCGCTGAATGCGTCCCACCCGGCTAGGCATCGGAAACATTTCCACAGGCTGGCCCTCGATAAGAGCGAAGGCATTGTCAAGAGCATAGTTTTCCTGGCAGTGCCGGAGCACCGCGTTTGTTGCCAGAGAGGTTGAGGACCAAGGCTCTGGAAATCTCACGCTGAATCACTCCCCGGTGGAAGA
This sequence comes from uncultured Acidobacteriota bacterium, assembly GCA_963819825.1. Taxonomy (GTDB): domain Bacteria; phylum Acidobacteriota; class Terriglobia; order Terriglobales; family Acidobacteriaceae; genus Gp1-AA145. The sequence goes on along the minus strand of CAWFXO010000004.1, from coordinate 130,804 downwards.
GCGTTCCACCAACCATCGATTCGGCCCCGAACTGCAACCATGATTCTTCTATGCGAACATCCCGACGTTACGGGATGCGAGAGCGCCCAATCAACACCTGCGGTCTAGCTTGCGCCGACCAGGGCCAGCCCCGAGCTGCTCTCGATGCGAACGATCTCTGGATACGGTTTCTGGGTGCGCAGCATCCAGTAGAGTCGTACGGCTAATTTGCGTGCCGCAGCCACCTTGGCCACGGCTTTGGGTTTTTGATGACAGCGATGCAAATACTCCCGACGAAACTGGGGATCGTAGCGCACTGCGTTCTGCGCCGCTTCCACCAGCAGGGAACGCAGCATGCGGTTGCCCTGCTTGGTGATCGCGCCCAACTTCTGCCGTCCGCCGGAACTTTCTTCCCGCGGAATCAGTCCCAGATAACTGGCCACCTGCTTGCCGCGTGGGAACCGTTTCACATCGCCGATGGTCAGCACGAACGCCAATGCCGTGTTCGGTCCCACTCCCGGTTGCGTCATCAGCAGCTTCGCTTGCGGATTTTCTTGCGCCGCTTTTTGCACTGCTCCATCCAGCTTCCCGATCTGCTCGTCCAGCATGGTCAGCAGTCCGAGTAAATCTTCCCGCCGGCACGCCGCCCAGGGCTTCAGGGGCAGCTCGCGCAACAACTTCTGTCCCGCTTGGCTCCACAGCGTGCGCTTGCGCTGCATCCCCTTATTCAAGGAAAGGTGTTGCAGTTCGTTTTTCACCCGGCTGCGGATGATCACCAGTTTGTGGCGGTGCAAAACCAGTTGCCGCAGATCGCGCTGCTCCCGGTCCGGCGTCCAGAGCCGCGGAAATCGGCATTCCACCACGAGTTTTAGTTAGTTTAATGTGGGCCGCGTCCCGCTTGTCCGTTTTCTGCTTGCGCACGCAACTGGCCCGGATCTGCGCCGCGTCTCCGATCCAGATTTCGTGCCCCAGGTCTTCGATCAACTCAATGAACCACTGACTGTTGCCCGTGGCCTCCATCCCGATCAGCACCGGTGCCGCCAGTTGTTGATAGAACTGCCTGACCTCGCCGCTGCCATGCACCAGCTTCTGTTCCCCGCTTTCCCCAGTCTCGCTGTCCAACCACGCAATCTGTTGCCAGCTGGGATGAAAATCACATCCTATAATCGTCATCGCGAAGGCTCCTTCCTTTCCGAGAAGCCTTAGTCCTCCCTTTCCGAGAAGCCTTAGTCCTCAAATCAAGACTACCCCGGTCGATCGAGCCTTCGCTCTTATCCAATCAACTCTCCTAATTGGACTTACCCGACCCCGAACCAAACCTAAAAACACCATTCCTTGTGGTATCCGAATCAGTAATCCGCAATTTGTTGGGCTTTTGGGATTCCGACCTTTGGTCACTACATGACCTTAAACTTTGATGTTGACAGTAAAGCCTTTAGGCGTAAGATGTGGACAAAAGTGGTAAGAAGTGGTCCAGTCAGTAGAGGTCGTGGGCAAAACTGTAACAGGCCGAGGCGCCAGTGGATTTTGTAGCTGAAACCCACCAAAACAGCCCGAACCAACCTGATGAGACCGAAGTTTTCGCTGTTTTTGCCTCCTTGGCGGCAATAGCAGTTGCAAAAGCCCGGCTCAAGCCGGGTGACGGGCGAGGACGCCCGTCGCTCCATAAACGAGTACACTAAATGTTTCGCGGCAATCACCCAACTCGCGTGGACGAAAAAGGACGGCTCAAGGTCCCCGCGGAATTCAAGCGGGTGATCGACGAGAAATACAGCCTGCAATTTTACATCACCAGTCTGGATGGCAAGGTTGCACAAGTGTATCCCTTCGAGGAATGGGAACGGATCGAGCAGAAGCTGGCGGGGCTCTCCACCTTCAATCCTACGAAGAAAAAGTTTCTGGACCGGACCAACTACTACGGGCAGATGGTCGAGATGGATGGACAAGGCCGGTTGCTGATGCCGCAAATTTTGCGCACAGTCGGCGGAGATCAAGGGCGAAGTGGCGGTGACGGGAAATTTGACGTACCTGGTGGTGCGCAACCTGGAGCAGTACCGGCGGGAGATCGAGGAAGACAAGTTTACGGCTGAGGATGAGAAGACGCTCGACGAATTGGGCATCTAGTGGCCGAGGGTTTAACAGATACCCCTCAGGGGGTTGGACGTGGGGAAATTGGACACGTTCCAGTTCTTTTAAAAGAAGCGATCGACTTTTTAGCCGTACGGCGTGGCGGAACTTATATCGACGCGACGGTGGGCTTGGGCGGGCACAGCTTAGAAATCGCAAAACGCCTCGGCGCACCGGGTCATTTGATTGGCTTCGATAAGGATCCGAAGGCGCTGGAGAGTAGCGGGCGTCAGGTCTTCAGGCTTCGGTCGTTGGCCTGAAGGCGGACTGGCCGACGGTGGAGTTGCTGCATGGATCATTTGCAGAGCTGGCTGAGACCGACGACCAACGAGCCGTGGACGGAATTCTTGGCCGACCTTGGCGTCAGCAGCCTGCAGATTTCCGATGCCGCGCGCGGCTTTAGTTTTCAGGCGGACGGACCGCTCGACATGCGAATGAATCCGCATGTCGGAGCCATCCGCCGAACAAGTGGTAAACCAGATCGACGAGCGCGAGCTTGCCGATCTGATTTACGAATTCGGTGAGGAAAGGAGGTCGCGGAGAATCGCCAGAGCCATTGTCCGGTCGCGGCCGATATTGACGACTGCGCAACTCGCAGCCGTGATTTCGACCGCGGCCCGGTCAATGAAACATGAGCGCATTCATCCGGCGACCAGGACCTTTCAAGCTCTCCGAATCTTCGTAAACCGCGAACTGGACGACCTGCGGAAGCTGCTGGAAGCGGCGCCGCAGTTGCTGAAACCGGGTGGAAGGCTGGTGGTGATCAGCTTCCACTCGCTGGAAGACCGCATCGTGAAAGACGCGATGCGCGAGGGCGCGAAGCTGGGGCAGTACAGGTTGCTGACGAAAAAGCCAGTGACCGCCAGCGAAGTAGAGATCGATCGCAACCCGCGGGCCCGCAGCGCAAAATTGCGGGCGGCGGAAAAAGTTTGATTCAGGGCACGACTCAGTCGCGCCGAGAAAGAAAAGTCCCCGAAGAGGGACGGCAGCAAAAAGGTTCTGATAGGCAGGAATTCCAGCTAACGGAGAAACACGATGTACACAGGGAACACTGATTAACGATCTGATTGCGACGGTTGAGCGCACGGAGAACACCTTCCGCCCCGACCCGGAGCAGGAAGCCAAACTGTCGTACTGGTACGCGCTCGCGGAGAGCGAACTGGCTGAGCCTGCGACTGCGCAGAGTCTCAGATCTGGCCGGGGTGGCATAAGGTGGCGGCCGCGGCGATCCGAGCTCATCTCAGTCAGCCGCAGCCGGCGCCGTTCCTGCTGGATGGGAACTCCGGAAATTTATTTCGCCAAGGCGATCGATAACTCGCGCCTGGTGAAAGTGGAAGATCCGCGGCGGGCGCGCGAGATGCGCCAGTTCGGCATCGCTCTCGCCTGCTTGTTTGTGCTGGTCATGGCCTATGCCTTCCAGCACTTCAAGGCCATTGAGTACGGATACAAGATCGAAGCGCTGAAAGTCGCAGCGCGATGGACTGGTCGAAGAGAACCGGGCGCTGAGTTTGGAAGAAGCGTCGCTGCGCAGATCCGGAGCGGATCGATCGCATGGCGCGCGAGTTGGGACTGCAATCGCCGCAGGCGGGCCAGGTGATTCGCATGGATTCAGCTGCGCCGGAAGCATCCGGTCAGGTGATTGCCAGCGTGACGCCGATGTCGGTGATTTCGACGCGGTAAGATGATCGCGTGCGAATGCGTGAAGAGCGGCCCTTTAGGGCCGCGAAGCGAGCACAAGTTCGGGCTTTGCCCGTGGCGGCTAACCGGCCGCCATATTTGTCTGAGGGCACTTCGTTTTTCTGGAAAATCAGTGGCCGCCAGCACATCCCGCAACGGCACCAACCTTCGGCTCTATCTTCTGGCAGGCATCTTTGTTCTCTGGTGCGGCGTCATCTGCTTCCGCCTGGTCTATCTGCAAGTCTTCCGCTACGGCAGTTTTGAGCAGCGCGCGCAGCATCAGCAGCAGCGCACGGAAGAAGTTTCGGCCAAGCGCGGGATCATCTACGACCGCCAGGGACGCGAACTGGCGATGTCCATCTCCGTGGATTCGGTTTTCGCGGTACCGACCGAAATGCCGAACCCGGCCAGCACCATCTCGCTGGTCGCCCGCATCACCAAACAAGATCCGCGTGAACTGCTTGCCCGTTGCCAGGCGGACAAGACTTTCTGCTGGCTGGCCCGCAAGCCGGAGCCGGAAATCTCCGCGCGCATTCAATCGCTGAATCTTCGCGGCATTTATTTCCAGAAGGAATCGAAGCGCTACTATCCGAAAAATGAACTGGCCGCCCAGGTGCTCGGCTACGTCGGTATGGACGACCAGGGCCTGAGCGGGATCGAGCGCGAATTTGACGATCAGATGCACGGCCGCCCGGGGCAGATGATCATCTCCGTGGACGCGCACAAAAAGTGGTTCGGCAGCGTGGAGAAGCAGCCGGAGCCGGGCCAGAACGTCGTTCTGACGATTGACGAGAAGATCCAGTACATCGCCGAGCGCGAGCTGGCGACGGCGATGGCAGCAGACCAACGCCCTGACCGGGACGGTGGTGGTGGAGAATCCGCACACCGGAGAAATTCTGGCGCTGGCGAACCAGCCGACGTTCAATCCCAACCTTACCCGCGAGATCACGCCGGAAAAGCTGAAGAACCATGCGGTCAGCGATGTCTATGAGCCGGGTTCGACGTTCAAGCTGGTGACGATTTCGCGGCGCGCTCGAAGAGAAAGCTTACGCGGCCGGATGAAGTCTTCGATTGCCAGATGGGGTCGATCGTCTTCAACGGCATGCGCATTCGCGACAGCCGGCCGCATGGATTGCTCTCGGTTGCAGATGTTCTGGCGGAATCGAGCGATGTGGGCTCGATCAAGATTGGGATGCGGCTGGGCGACGACCGTTTCTACAAGTACATTCGCGCCTTCGGATTCGGTCAGCAGACCGGGATCGAACTTCCCGGCGAGACCCGCGGAATCACCAAGCCGGTGAGCCGCTGGTCCAAAGTTTCGATCGCGGCAATTTCGATGGGGCAGGAAATTGGCATCACGCCGCTGCAACTGGTCGGATTGGTTTCGACCATGGCGAATGACGGAGTGTATGTCGCGCCGCGGATTGTCGCGGCGCACGACTCAGCCGCAGAGCGCGCCACAGACGATTGCGTTTCATCCGGTGAATGAGCGGCGCGTGCTTTCGTCGTACACGGCGGCGGAAATGCGGCAGATGATGCAGGGCGTGGTGCTGCATGGGACCGGCACGCAAAGCCAAATTGATTGGATACAGTTCTGCCGGAAAGACGGGGACAGGGCAGAAGGTGGATCCGGCGACGCATGCCTATTCGCGCACGAAGTACGTTGCGTCGTTTGCTGGATTCGCGCCGATCAACAATCCGGCGATCACGATTGCGGTGATTCTGGATTCGCCGGTCGGGCTGCATCAAGGCGGGCAGGTTTCGGCGCCGGTATTCAAGCGCATCGCGCAGCAGGTGCTGGAATACCTGCATGCCCCGCACGACGTGGAGATTCCGCCGAACCGGCAGTTGCTGCTGGCGCGCAAGAAGGCTAGCGATAAAGACCTGGAAGAAGGATCGCCGGACCATCCGGGGGAGGCGATTGATGTCGCGGATGCGAACGACAGCGATACGTTGGATGCTTCGTCGAGTAGGAACAACGAGGTGGTGGGACCTGTACCCGCCCAGCCTGGCGGCAATTCGAAGAGTCCCATGGCGAACGTGGTCGTACCGGCGGCCCTGCGTCAGCGAGAACCTATCACTCCTGTGCCTCCGGCGGCGCTGCCGTCGAGCCAAGTTGTGAGCGGCGCGGCGAGTACAAATGGAACCGTGGTTCTCGACGTGGAACAAGGCGGAATCGTGGTGCCTTCGTTTGCGGGGAAGTCGGTGCGGTCGGCGATCGAGCTGGCGGAATCGAGCGGGCTGGACCTGGATATTGTGGGGAGCGGGCTGGCGCTTGATCAATCTCCGCCCGCGGGGTCACATGTGGCCAGCGGCGCGCGGGTCACGGTGAAATTCGGGCGGTGAGGCGCGAGATTTCTGCTGTTTACCAACTTGCAATACAATCAACGCCATGAACTTCCTTGAACTGCTGGAGGGAGTGGAAGTCCTCGCGCAGAGCGGGAATCCGACCAGTTACCGGCGTCGAATACGATTCGCGGCGGGTGAGGCCAGGGAATGTTTTTGTCGCCATGCGCGGCGAGTCGAGCGACGGGAACAGGTTTGTTGATCAGGCGATAGCGGCGGGTGCAGTGGCGGTGGTGACGGACTCAGAGCGGCGACCCGCGAATGTTGCCTGGGCGCAAGTGGCGCATGGGCGGCGCGCGCTGGCGGGAGTGACGCGCGAATTTCTATGGGCGTCCGGCGGAGAAGCTGGCGGTCACGGGAATCACGGGGACCAACGGCAAAAGCACGACGGCGTTTATCACTGAAGCGATTCTCGCGGCGGCGGGGCGGCAAGAGCGCGCTGGTGGGGACGATTGAGTATCACGTAGCGGGGAAAGTTCTTGCCGCGCCACATACCACGCCGGAGCCGCTGGAATTGCAGCGGATTTTTCGTGACGCACTCGATGCGGGAGCGACCGAAGCGGTGATGGAAGTTTCATCTCACGCGCTGGCGCAGCAACGAATTTATGGCATTCCCTTTGACGTTGCCGTGTTCACCAATTTGACCCGCGACCACCTCGACTATCACAACACGATGGACGACTATTTTGCTGCCAAGCGGATTCTGTTTGCGGGCTGCGGAACCAAAGAGCCGCGGGTGGCGGTGCTGAACGCCGACGACGAGTCGGGGCTGCAACTGGCGAGTTTTGCAAGAGGCCGCAGTGCGGAAGTCTTCACCTACGGGCTCGCGAAGGCCGATTTTCACGCGGCCAAGCTGAACGTCAGCGCGCAGGGGACGCGGTTCAACATCATCACGCCGGATGAAATGATTCCGGTCGTGTCGCAACTGATCGGACGAGTGAACGTCTATAACATTCTCGCCGCCAGTGCGGCGGCCTATGCGCGGGGATGCCCGAGCGAAGCCATCGCCGACGGAGTTGCGAATTGTACGCGGGTTCCGGGACGATTTGAACGCGTGGATTGCGGGCAGCCGTTTACCGTAGTGGTGGACTACGCGCACACCGACGACGCACTGCGCAATCTGACGTCGCTGGCGCGCGAGTTTGTAAAGCCCGCGGGAAGCCGTGTGATTACGGTGTTTGGATGCGGCGGCGATCGCGACCGCAGCAAGCGTCCGCTGATGGGCGAGGCTGCGGGCAAGGGCAGCGACTTTGTGGTGCTGACGTCCGACAATCCGCGCAGCGAAGATCCGCTGGCGATCATCAACGATGCGATCGTTGGATTGCAGCGCTCGGGCGCGAAATACAAGACCGAACCCGACCGGCGCGCGGCGATTCATCTGGCATTGAGCGAAGCGCGCGCCGGGAGACATTGTGCTGATCGCCGGCAAGGGGCACGAACAGGTGCAAATCACCAAGGCGGGCACCGTTCCCTTCGATGACAAAGCTTGTGGCGGCTGAAGCGTTGCGAGATTTGGGATACGACTGCGTCGCCCGCGAAAGGCGCGAAGACGGCATGAAGCTGCCGCTGGCGACGAATTGCGGAATTCCTCAGGCGCGACGGGACGTTCGACCGTGACGCGGTCGCCAGCCGGCTATTCCATCGACTCGCGGACCATTCGTCCGGGAGAACTCTTCTTCGCGGTCAAAGGCGAGAAGATGGATGGGCATGATTTCGTGGGGCAGGCGCTGGAGAAGGGCGCGGTGGCGGCGGTTGTGGCGAGCGAAAAGCTCGGCGGATTCTCATCGAAGGCCGGACTGAGTCGCTGTCGAAGACACGCTGGTGGCGCTGCAGACTCTGGCCAAGTCCGTCCGGCGATTGTGGGGAAAGCCGCTGATCGCAGTGACCGGCTCGGCGGGAAAGACTACGACCAAGGAGGCGATCGCGCACGTTTTGTCGTCGCGGTTTCGCGTGCTGAAGTCGGAGGGGAATTTCAACAATCATTTTGGACTGCCTCTGATGCTGCTGAAACTGGAGCCGGAACACGACGCCGCGGTGGTCGAGATGGGGATGTCGCACGCTGGGCGAGATCACGCGCGCTGGCGCAGATCGCGCAGCCGGAAACTGGCGTGGTCACCAATGTTGCGCCGGTGCATTTGGAGTTTTTCAGCTCAGTAGCGGAGATTGCACGCGCCAAATATGAACTGATCGAATCGCTGCCGGCGGACGGTACTGCGGTTTTGAACGCTGACGATGAATATGTTTCGCAGTTCGGCCGCGATTTCAAAGGCCGCGTCATTACTTATGGATTCGCGGCGGCGGCGACGGTGCGCGCGGAGAACGTTGAATCCCTGGGAGAAAAGGGTTCGGCATTCGACATTGTGGTTGGCGACCGGCGTGAATCCGCGACTCTGCCGCTGGTCGGAAGCCACAACGTTTATAACGCGCTGGCAGCGACGGCGGTGGCGCTGGAGCGCGGGCTGACGTTGAGCGAAGTGGCTTCGTCGCTGGCTACGCTTTCGCCGGCCGACAAACGCGGGCAGGTTGTCCGCATCGGCAACATCACGGTCATTAATGATTGCTACAATTCCAATCCGAAAGCCCTGGCGGCCATGGTGGATGCGCTGGCGGCAATGCCGGCGCGGCGGAGAATTGTCGTCGCTGGTGAAATGCTGGAGCTGGGGCCGCAAGGCGACGCGATGCACCGCGAATCGGGCCGGCACATCGCGGACAAGAAGATTGATGTCCTGATCGGTGTGCGCGGACTGGCGTCGCAGGCATGGTGGAAGCGGCGCGGCAGGCCGGAATCAACGCTGAGTTTGTCGCCACGCCGGAAGAAGCCGGAAAATGGCTGGCTGCGGAGACGCGTGAGGGTGACGTGGTGCTGCTGAAGGCGTCGCGCGGAGTGAAGCTGGAGAAGGCGCTGGAAAGCTCTGACGGAACGGTCGTCGGTCGTCGGTCGTCAGTCGTCGGCAAAAACAGCAAACGAGAGCTACCTTGCTCGGCCAACGACCAACGACCGACGACCGACGACCAAGAACTAACCGGAGGCGGATTGCTCTACTGGCTGCTGTACTCGAAACTGTTTCATTACTTTCCGCCGTTCCGCATTTTTCGTTATCTGACCTTCCGCACGGCCTTCGCCAGCCTGACCGCGATGTTTACCGGGCTGATCATTGGGCCACTGGTGATCAACCGGCTGCGCGAATTTCAGATCGGGCAGTACATCCGCGAAGAAGGGCCGAAGGCGCACCAGAAAAAAGCCGGCACGCCGACCATGGGCGGGGTGCTGATCGTAATTTCCATCATTGTGCCAACGCTGTTGTGGGCGGACCTGAGCAACCTTTACATTTGGATGGCGGTGCTCTCCACGCTAGCGTTTGCCGCGATTGGGTTTGCCGATGACTACACGAAAGTGGTCCGCAAGCGCAACCTGGGGCTGACGGCGCGAGCGAAGAGCGGGTTACAGATAGTGGTCAGCGTTCTGATTGCGGTGGCGCTGATTGCGATGCAGAACCGCGGGCTGTACTCAACCGGCTGGTGGTGCCGTTTTTCAAGCAGTTTCATCCTGACCTGGTGGTGGACAGGCTTGTCCACAATCCTGATCTGTGGCCGTTTGGGTTTCGTGTCTGTTCATCGGATTCGTGGTGCTGATTCTGGTGGGCTCGACCAACGCGGTCAACCTGACTGACGGGCTGGACGGCCTGGCAATCGGCTGCACGCTGATTGCCGCTGGGGCGCTGACGGTGCTCACGTATGTGAGTGGGCACGCGACCTTTTCTACTTACCTGGAACTGCCGCGCATGCCGCAGGTCGGCGAGTTGACGATTTTCTGCGGAGCCATGGTGGGCGCTTCGATTGGATTTCTCTGGTACAACGCGCATCCGGCGGAAGTATTTATGGGCGACGTCGGTTCGCTGGCGCTGGGCGGCGCGATTGGGACGGTCGCCGTCATCATCAAGCAGGAACTGCTGCTGCCGTTTATCGGTGGGGTGTTCGTGATCGAGGCGCTGTCGGTGATCCTGCAAGTAGGATCGTACAAGCTGCGCAAGAAGCGCATCTTCAAGATGGCGCCGATTCATCATCATTTCGAACTGATGGGATGGTCGGAGTCGAAAATTATTGTCCGCTTCTGGATTGCCTCGCTGGTGTTTGCCCTGTTCGCGCTGACCACGCTGAAACTGAGATAATTCCCTCCAGGCGAATTCAAACCCGCCACGGATTTGCGCGGGTTCACACGGAGCATGCAAAAAAGAAATTGAAAACCATGCAAAATATATCTGTGGCAATCCGCGTGAATCCAGGCGGTTTTGGAATTTGTACTTTCTGTTTCTGTGACTCTGTGTCTCTGTGGTGAAATGTCTTGATGGAACTCAACGGCAAACGCGTGCTGGTCGTCGGCCTCGGGCGCTCGGGCGTTGCTTCAGCGCTGTTTCTGAAAGCGCACGGCGCAAGGGTTACGGTTTCCGACGCCAAATCGGAAGATCAGCTTCGCGAAGAAATTCCCGCGCTGCTGGATCAGGGGATTGGCGTCGAGACCGGTGGACATGGCGAGCGGACCTTTCAGAATCAGGACCTGATTGTGGTCAGCCCGGGCAGTGCCCGTGGATGCCTCGCCCATCGTCCAGGCGAGGGCGCTGGGGCAGACGGTCATCGGCGAGATTGAACTGGCGGCGGCGTTTTTGCCGGGGCCGATTGTCGGCCATCACGGGATCGAACGGGAAGACTACGACGACGACGTTGATCGGCGAGATACTCGCAGCTGGCGGGTTGAAGGCACTGGTTGGCGGCAACATTGGGACTCCAGCGATTTCGCTGGTTGAGCAGGCAACGCCGGAGACGGTCGTCGTGCTCGAGGTTTCGAGTTTTCAACTTGAAACCATTCGCAGCTTCCGACCAAGGATTGGAATTGTTCTCAACGTGACGCCCGACCATCTCGACCGGCATCGGACATTTGCCGCGTACGTGGACGCGAAGGCGCGCTTGTTCGAGAATCAACAGACGGAAGACTTCGCGGTACTGAATTCAGATGATCCGACTTGCGTTGACTTGGCGGGACGCACTCGCGCACAGGTGTTCTGGTTCAGCCGGAAGCGCGAAGTAGAGCAGGGTGCGTTCGTGCACAAGGGGGCGGTGTTGTTCCGGCGCGGAGGAGAGCAGCAGGAAGTGATGCTGGCGTCGGAGATCCCGTTGAAGGGCGCGCACAATCTGGAAAACGTTCTGGCGGCGGTTTGCGCCGGGGCCCTGATGGGGTGCGAGGCGGGGAAAATCGCCGGCGCGGTGCGCGACTTCAAGGCGGTCGAGCACCGGCTGGAATATGTGGCGACAGTGCGCGGCGTCGAGTACTACAACGATTCCAAAGCGACGAACGTGGATGCGACCATCAAGGCGCTGGAGTCGTTTCCGGGGAATATCCATCTGATTCTCGGCGGCAAGGATAAAGGCAGCGACTACACCGTGCTCCACGATCTGCTGCGGCAGCGGGTGAAGGTGGTTTACACGATTGGCGCGGCGGCGGAGAAGATTCAGTCACAGATTAAGGGGGCGACCGGCATCGTTTCCTCGGGGACGATTGAGGCTGCGGTGAAGCAGGCGGCCGCTGCTGCCCGGCCGGGGGATGTGGTTCTGCTTGGCTCCCGCCTGCGCGAGCTTTGACCAGTTCCAGAACTACGAGCACCGGGGGCGAGCGTTTAAGGATCTGGTACTGGCACTAAGATAGGGCAATCGCATGAGGACTTTCGAATGAGTACCGCAAGGAGCACTGATCCCTCACAAGGTTACTGGCTCGAATTCGACGGAGCGGGAGTCGGCCCGAAGCACCAATTTGCCGGAGTGCATCAAATTCCGGGGTCTGAGTGTCCGGCCTGCCATAAGCCGCTCATGCGTCTCTTGTCACTCGACTCGACAGACAAAAGACTCAATCTATCGCCTTTCGTTGCGCCCTGCGTCCACCTCCTATATTGCTGGACCTGCAGCATCCCTTATGGAGATTTCTGCTACGAGCTCATGCAGGATGGCGGCGTGAATGTCTTGTCCTACAAAACGGATGACCCGGGTGCCTTCGGTCCTGAAGGCCCAGACGATAACTACCCCAGTGTCTTCCCGGGACATTCTGTGACTCTAAAGCCGCTCACTAAGGCAGAACAGGATGTAATCCGGGGAAAGCAGAACGACGAGGACTTCGACGTGCCGGAAGAGTTTTCCTATCTCGATGACCCGAGGCACCAAATCGGGGGCGAGCCCCTAATTATCAATCCCCAATTTCCGCTTGAGTGTCCGAAGTGCTCCTCGGAGATGCCTTTTCTTGCCGCGATTTGCGATAACGCCGGCGGAAACGGTTTCCCTGATGGGTACGTCAGTTTTACAGGAAACCTCGGTGTTCAGATGGTCTTTCACCTTTGCCGCAATTGTGCCGTGGTCTGCGCATACCACTCGGTCGACTAGGAAGGCGTCGCCCGAACCAAATTGGTAACTTCTCCCTGATCAATCGACCAAAAAAGTGAGTCTCATCGCCATGTCTCCGTGGTGAAATGAATTTCCCATGGCAAAGCGCATCAGTGTCGATCGGGTGCTGTTCGTCGTCACCTTGCTGCTGGTTTTTGTCGGCCTGGTGATGGTGTTCAGCGCGTCGGCGGTGATGGCGAAGGAGAAATATCACTCCGGATACTTTTTTCTGCTGCGGCAGATGGGATGGGCCATCGGCGGGTTCATCGCCATGATGATCGGCATGAGGTTGGACTACAAGCGGCTGAAGCATCCCGCGGTCGTGTTCTACGATGCTGGGGCTGACCACGCTGATGCTGATTCTCGGTCTTCTTTCTCGACCGCGCACACAATACCCATCGCTGGTTCCACTTCGCCGGATTTTCGTTTCAGCCGTCGGAGCTGGCCAAGCCGGTCTTGATTTTGTTCCTGGCGTTCTTTCTCGAGAACCGCACCAAATCCATGGACGACTGGCGGAATACGCTGATTCCGGCTGTGATTCCGACCACGGTTTTTCTGGGGCTGATCGTCTTTCAGCCGGACTTGGGGACGGCGATCGCGTGCGCCGCCATTACCGCGTGCATTCTGTTTGTGGCGGGGCTGAATTTGAAGTATCTTGGCTTACGGGTTCCTGGCGTCGTTGCTGCCGCTTGTACTTCCTGATCTTCCACGTTGCTTACCGGCGCGATCGCATTCTGGCGTTCATGGATCCGTACTCCGATCCGCAGGGCAAGGGCTTCCATATTATTCAGTCGCTGATTGCGGTTTCGACCGGCGGCCTGACGGGCGTGGGACTGATGGAAGGGAAAGAGAAACTGTTCTACTTGCCCGAGCCGCATACGGATTTCATTTTTTCCGTGCTGGGCGAAGAATTGGGATTGGTCGGCTGCCTGATCGTTGTGCTGTTGTTTGCAACGTTTCTCTGGCGCGGGATTCGGACGGCGCTGCACACGCAGGATATGTTCGGCAGATTCCTGGCCGTCGGCATCACCAGCATGGTAGTGGTGCAGGCGTTCATCAACATCAGCGTGGTGCTGGGGCTGATGCCGACCAAGGGCATTCCGCTGCCGCTGATTTCGTATGGCGGGTCTTCGTTATTTATCACGCTGGCGTGCGTGGGCGTGCTGCTGAATGTCAGCAAGCAGGCGGAGTAGGCGCGTCCTGCGCGCCGCTCATATATAGTTTTCCATCATGAGGGCCATTCTGGCGGGCGGAGGCACGGGCGGGCACGTCATCCCGGCCATTGCCATTGCTCAGGAACTGCGCAGCCGGTATGGGGCCGAGGTGCTGTTTATCGGCACGGCGCGCGGGACTCGAGAACCGGCTGGTTCCGGCGGCGGGATTTCCGCTGCAACTGGTGAAAGTGGGCGCGCTGAATCGGGTCAGCCTGGCGACCCGGATCAAGACTCTTTTTGATCTTCCGCGCGCGGTCCTCGCGGCGCGCAGAATACTCATCGAATTTCAGCCGGACGTCGTCATCGGTGTCGGCGGGTACGCGTCCGGGCCGGCGATGCTGGCGGCAATTCGGCGGCGCATACCGACTCTGGCGTTTGAGCCGAATTTTGTTCCGGGATTTGCCAATCGCGTGGTGGCGCATTTTGTGTCTGCGGCCGCGGTTCACTTTGAGGAGACGGGACGATATTTTCGCAATCCGGTTGTGACTGGGGTTCCGGTGCGGCCGGCGTTTTTTCAGATTCCGCAGCAAGCCGTACGTTCAGGCCTCGCCAACGCTGCTGGTGTTTGGCGGAAGCCAGGGAGCGCGGGCGATCAATCTGGCGGTGATTCGGGTCTTGCCGGAGCTGATGAAGCGGTGCCGGGGCTGCGCATCATTCATCAGACCGGAGAGCGTGACTATAATGAAGTCCGCGCGGCGTACGAGCAGGCGGGAATTGCCGCGGAAGTCAGCAAATTCATAGACGACATGCCGGGATATTTTGCGCGTGCCGATCTGGTGCTGTGCCGCTCGGGAGCGAGTACGGTCGCGGAAATTGCGGCGGCGGGAAAGCCGGCGATTTTTGTTCCGTTCCCGCTGGCGGCGGACGATCATCAGCGGCGCAACGCCGAGGCGCTGGAGAGAGCGCAGGCGGCGGTTGTGCTCGAAGAAACGCGGCTCGACGAAGTCTGGCTGGTGGATACGATTTGCGCGCTGTTAGAAGATCCGGCGAGGCTGGCGCGAATGAGCGAAGCGGCACGGGCGATGGCGCATCCCGACGCGGCGAAGGATATTGCGGAGCTGGCGGCGAAGCTGGCGAGGACACCAAGCTACTAGCCGCTAGCTCCTAGCTTCTGGCAAGCCGGCCCTGGAAGCTAAGAGCCAAGAGCCAAGAGCTAAGAGCCAAGAGCTGTTTTTTATGTTTGCCAAGATTCAACGCATTCATTTCGTGGGCATCGGCGGGATCGGCATGAGCGGGATTGCCGAGGTGCTGCTGAACCTCGGCTACAAGATTTCTGGTTCTGATCTGAAGCGGTCTTCTGTCACTGATCGGCTTGAAGGGCTTGGGCGCGACTATTTTCGAAGGGCACGGCGCAGAGAACGTTGCCGGTGCCGAAGTTGTGGTCACCAGTTCGGCCATCAATCCGGAAAACCCTGAGGTTGAAGAAGCACACAAGCTGCACATCCCCGTCATTCAGCGGGCGGAGATGCTGGCGGAGTTGATGCGGCTGAAGTATGGCATCGCCATCGCTGGCATGCATGGCAAGACGACGACGACTTCCATGGTTGCGGCGGTGCTGGCGGCGGGCGGGCTTGATCCCACCGTCGTTGTCGGCGGGCGCGTGGACGCCATGGGGTCGAATGCGCGGCTGGGGAAGTCGCAGTATCTGGTGGCCGAAGCGGATGAGAGCGACCGGTCGTTTCTGAAACTGTCGCCGATTCTCGCCGTCGTCACCAACATTGACCGCGAGCACATGGATTGCTATCGCAGCATGCACGACATCAAGCGGACGTTCCTCGACTTCATGGATCGCCTGCCGTTCTACGGAATGATCGTGGCCTGCAATGACGATCCGATTCTGCGGAAGCTGTTTCCGAAGATTCAGCGGCGCATGGTGAGTTATGGAACGCGGAAGGGGTCGGATTTTCGGATTGCAGTAAAAAAGAATGGATTGTGGAGCGCCGGGCGTCCCCGCCCGGCCAACGATAAGCCTCCCGGCCAAGTGGATGATTCCACACGGGCGGGGACGCCCGTTCCCCCAAAAGTCAGTTTTGAAGTCACCTTCCGCGGTAAAGATCTTGGCGAGTTCCATCTGCACGTGCCGGGCGTCCACAACGTGCTGAACGCGACGGCGGCGATTGCGGTCGGCATCGGCCTCGACATCCCAATCTCCGCAGATTCGCGAGGCGTTGGAGAATTTCCGCGGAGTGGACCGGCGGTTTCAGGTGCGCGGGACGGCCGCGGGCGTCGACCGTGATTGACGACTACGGACATCATCCGACGGAGATTCGCGCGACGCTGGCGGCGGCGCGGCAGTGCGGATATCGCAAGGTCCACGTCATCTTCCAGCCGCATCGCTACACCCGCACCCGCGACTTGATGGACGACTTCGCGACCGCATTCGGCGACGCCGACTCGCTCCAGGTGCTGGATATTTATCCCGCCAGCGAGCAGCCGATCGAGGGCATCACCGGGGAAGCTTTGGCGCGCAGGATTCGCGAAAAGCCTGCCGCTGGTTCTTCGGAGGTCAGCTATGCCGGCTCGTTTGAAGACGCTGTGACTGCGGCGACGGCAAACGCGCGTGACGGGGACATGATTTTGACGCTGGGGGCGGGATCGGTGTCGCAGTTGGGGCCGATGGTGCTGGAGAGGTTGCAGATGCCAGTCGGATCGCGACTATAGGACCATGACTCCCCTGCCGCTTACTTTTGGATCGACAGTTGCCGAAGCGGATTTCCAACTTATTCAGAATCGGATGGCTCTGGATTTTTGTAAGTGGGATTCACAGATTGGCGACGCTTCTACTTTGTTTCGGCAGCCAGTACTGATCGGCCTAG
This sequence comes from uncultured Acidobacteriota bacterium, assembly GCA_963819825.1. Classification (GTDB taxonomy): domain Bacteria; phylum Acidobacteriota; class Terriglobia; order Terriglobales; family Acidobacteriaceae; genus Gp1-AA145. The sequence continues at coordinate 114,222 of CAWFXO010000004.1, read as the reverse complement.
ATACTTGGCGGGAATTGAAGCAAATGGCCGAAGAACTTACCGCGGAGTTGATGACGGCCGAGGAAGAGATTCTCCATCGTCCTGCACTCTACTCGGTGCTGGGGCTGCCAAAGCAGCTTCGATCGGCATTCGACGATGCGCGCGAACGCGGGTTGACGCCCTGCTCAGTGCGAACCTTGCGGTTCGATTTTCATTACACGGCCGAAGGATGGCGCATTTCCGAAGTGAACAGTGATGTGCCTGGTGGATACACAGAAGCATCTCGCTTCACCCAACTGATGTGTGACCACTATCCGGGAACATCTTCGTCCGGAAATCCAGGAACTGAATGGGCAGAAGCGATGTATTCAGCGGTGGGCGGGCGCGGCCGTATTGCGCTGCTCTCTGCCCCTGGATTTGTCGAGGACCAACAAGTTACTGCCTTCCTCGCCTGCGAATTGCAGGCACGCGAGATTGAAACGTTCCTGCTGCATCATCCATCCCAGTTGAGCTGGAAACAGGGTCAGGCTGGTGTGCTTTCCCAGGGGAAAGAACTTGCGATCGATGCTATCGTTCGTTTCTATCAAGGAGAATGGCTCGCCAAATTGCCGCCTGACTGCGGCTGGAAATGGCTCTTCTTTGGAGGAAAAACACCCGTTTCAAATCCCCTACCTGCTGTGCTAACCGAGAGTAAGCGGTTTCCGCTCACTTGGGATATGTTATTGAGCAAGATGAACAGGTGGAGGGTTCTACTGCCCGAGTGTCGTGATCCCAGGGAAGGCTGCCGCGAAATCGGGGACGAGTGGGTTTTGAAAGCGGCATTTTCAAATACTGGAGACGATGTACACCTGCGCGAGACGACGGATGGCGAAGCATGGGGGAAGCTTTTGCGTTCCGTTGAGAGTCATCCTGAGCGTTGGATTCTACAGCGTCGGTTCGTGCCGGCACCAATTTCGTCGCGTCTAGGTCCGGTTTATCCGTGTATTGGCGTTTACACGATTAACGGTCGGGCCGCCGGAGTATATGCGAGGGCGAGCTTTAGGCGGGTCACTGACTACGCGGCGATGGATGTTGCTTTGCTGATCGACGAGGAAACAGATGCCAAGCAAGGATGAAATCTATCGTGTATGGGCGCCGCCTGAGGCCCTATGGTCTCGCTGGGTTAAGCCCATATTATTTTCGTTTGTCGACGGAGTTTTCGAGGGTCGCGCTGCCCGCTCGGTTCGCTTTGAACGCGATTGGATTCCCTCCGCCGGTTCTGCTGCGATCGTGCTCGATCTGCCGGAAGATGATGGCGTGCTCTGGAGCATAGAGCTGGCTCGGTTGGGATATCGGCCCGTGCCTCTCTACAACGCGCTGCCGTTCCCCTTAAGCGAAAAAATGACGGCACCAGAATACAGACGAGCATGCACCGTCCGCATGGAGGCCATTCTGGCCTCCATGGTTCGGGAAGCGAGTGTCCTCGACCAAATCCATTTGATTCCTAACGCACCGCCCGTATTTCTTCTAGACGCTGATCGTCGACTTGCGCGCACGGATGTGACTCCTGGTGTATTTGACAACAGATCAGTCTCCTTTGTGACGGACTTTCCGTCAGCAGAGTTTTTGTTGACGCACGGAATCCGAAGCGCAATCGTCGTGCAAGAAAGCGAGAAGCTTGCGCGCGATTTAATTGAGACTCTCGTCTCCTGGCAGCAGGGCGGAGTTCAAATCTTCTGCAAGAGACGAGGTTATACGGGCCAACCTTCCCCGGTCGTTGTAAAGCGGCCCTCATTTCTCAGTGTTATTTGGTTCCGTCTGGGCGTTGCGCTCGGACTACGACGAGGTGAACTCGGTGGCTTCGGTGGAATCGTTCCGGCATCGAGCGGATAATCCCTACCCTGAATGCCTGATATGCATCACGTCCCCATCCTGCACGATGTAGTCTTTGCCTTCCAGGCGCAGCGTGCCTTTGGCGCGGGCGTTGGCTTCGGAGCCGGCTTCTAGCAGCGCGTCCCAGCGGATGGTTTCGGCGCGGATGAAGTGGTGTTCGAGGTCGGAATGGATGGCTCCGGCGCCCTGCACGGCGCGCGTGTTTACGGGGATGGTCCAGGCGCGGCATTCGTCTTCGCCGGCGGTGAAAAAAGAAATCAGGCCCAGCAGAGCGTAGGTTTTGCGGATGAGGCGGGCGAGGCCGCTCTCGGTTAAGCCGTAGCTGGAGAGGAATTCGGCGGCATCGGCGTCGGACATTTCGGCAAGCTCGGCTTCGACCTTGCCGCAGATGGCGGTGGCCCCTGCGTTGGGGCGCGACGCAACTTCGGTCAGGTTGTACTTCGCGACCGCGGCTTCCAGGTCTTTGCCCAGTTCGGTGCTCTCGCCGATGTTCAGGACGTACAGCATCGGCTTCTCGCTCAGGAACATGAATCCGCGAAAACGCTTTTTGTCTTCGGGAGTCATTTCCATTTCGCGCAGCGGGCGCTCGGCTTCGATCTGCGCTTTGGCCTTCTTCAATAGCTCAAATTCTTTTTCGAGATCGGGCGAGCGCATCTTCTTCAAGTCTTTCTCAACTCGTTCCAACCGTTTTTCGATCTGGCCGAGGTCGCTGACCATCAGGTCGAATTCGACGTCCTTGATGTCGCGCAGCGGATCGATGGGGCCGGCGTGGGGAATGGAATCGTCCTCGAAGGCGCGGACGACGTGGGCGAGCGCGTCCACGCTGCGAAGGTGGGCGACGTAGCTCGACTCCTTCAATGAATCCTGGCCGATGGCGCCAACGTCCACGTACTCGACGGAGGCGTGGGTGAGCTTGGCGGGGTTGTAGAGCGCGGCCAGCTTGTCGAGGCGGTCGTCGGGGACCTTGGCGACTCCGATGTGGGCCTCGCGCGGATTGGACGGCGCCGACGACAGATGCGCCTTGGTGAGAATACGAAACAGAGATGTCTTGCCTACCTGGGGCAGGCCGATGATGCCAGTTTTCATAAGGGCGGCTCTTGGCTGTTGGCCCTTAGCTCTCGGCTTGGGGCCTTCGGCGCACGCGTTTGGGATGAATTAACAGAATAAATGATTTGGGGGGATTGCACTTTTCCCGCCGCTGCAGATTGAACCGGCGTGCCGCATCCGTTCCGTCTGGAACCCGTCATTGCGTCATCCCAAAGTCCCCGCGCTTTCACCAGCGGGGCGAGGGATCCCGCGTGCGGAGGCGCGACTGTGTGTAACGAGGGCGCGCCGAGCCCCGCCACATCCTTCGCAAGGTCAGGATGACGCCATGCGGCGGGGAGGGGTCACACTGACACTATCCTGAGGATTTGAAGCGGCGGGCGGTGAGGTAGAGCACGATCAGGCCCAAGATCAGCACGGTGCCTTCCAGATTTGTGGACCAATTGTGGAGGGAATCCCATTGCTGGCGGACGGGGCTGTCGGCGGGCAGGATCGAGATTTCTCCGACAGCGGCGAGCATCGCGTCCATTTTGGGGATGATGTGGAATTGCGAGATTGCGGTTAGGGTGAGCATTGTGAGGATGAGGGCGTGGCTTAGGCTTAACGCCCGCGCGGATCCCTGTGTGGCGCGGTTGTAGAGTAACGAACTCAGCAGGAATATTGCGCCGGAGATGAAGGCCATCTTGTGCAGGGTTAGCAGGGTGCCGCGAACGACTAATCCGGCCAAGTGCGCTGATGGGAGTTTGGTGAGGGACGTTTGCGCGACCACTGGGAAGAAGATCAGGGCGCCTAGCCAGATTATGAGCGCGAGCAGCATTAGGAAGCGGACGAAGGTCATGGGGATAAGCTATCAGCTTTCGGCGGTTGGCTCTATGCGAGCAGTGGGGCGCTGCCAGCGAGAAGCAGGTTCCTCGACTGCGAAAGATTGTTCGCTTTGCGAACGATCTTTCTTCGATCGGAATGACAGGATTTATTTTTGGCTGAAAAAAGTGAAGGTGGGAAACCGCACTTGAGACGTCGCTAAACCGGCACCGGCACCGAATCCACAATTTCCTGAATCACTTCTTCGGCACGGACGGATTTTTTCATGCCGGAGGAGTTCATGCCGTGGATGGCGACGCGGTGGGCGAAAACCGGAATTGCCAACGGCTTAAAATCTTCAGGGACGCAGAAGCCGCGTCCGTCGAGGAAGGCCATGGCTTGGGCGGCGCGGTAGAGCATTTGCGAGCCGCGGGGTGAAACGCCGAGTGTTAGTTTGTCGTGGGTACGGGTGCGGCGGACGATTTCGAGAGCGTAGCCAACGAGGGAATCGTCCACTTCGACTTGGGTAACCAACTGCTGCATTTCGAGAACGTCGCCGCCGGTGAGGACGGCTTCCAGAGTGTCGAGTTGGGCAGCGCCGGCTTCGGCGCGTAGAATCTCGCGCTCGGATTTGGCGTCGGGATATCCCATGTGCACGCGCATTAGAAAGCGGTCGAGCTGCGACTCGGGTAGCGGATAGGTCCCATGATGCTCGACTGGATTCTGCGTGGCGATCACCAGGAACGGCTGCGGGAGTTGGTGGCAGTGCGCGTCCACGGTGACCTGGCCCTCGTTCATGGCTTCGAGCAGAGCGGACTGGGTCTTGGGTGTAGTGCGGTTGATTTCGTCGGCCATCAGGATGTTGGTGAAAATGGGGCCGCGCTTGAATTCGAATTTCTGCTCGGTGGCCGAGTAAACCGAGATGCCGAGGATGTCAGAGGGCAGCATGTCGCTGGTGAACTGCACGCGCTGGAAGCTGCATCCGAGCGAGCGGGCCATGAGCGTGGGCCAGCGTGGTCTTGCCGACGCCGGGGACGCCTTCGATAAGAAGATGGCCGCGGGCGAGGACCGAAACCAGGGCCAGGCGGACGATGTCGTCCTTGCCGCGAATGACTTTTTTCAACTCATTTTCCAGGCTGGAGGCCCGATGTGACGCGGCAATCACGCTTTCCAGGGACATGGAGGAGATTCTACTATGCGGTCGGCGGGGCGGGGTGGTTACCTTCGTTTAGGGTTTGTGGCTAGTTGCTGGTGACTAGTTAAAGCGTGCTTACTAGCCACTAATCACTAGCCACTAGCCACTTTATCTCACTGCGTGAACTCTGCCGGCCGTCCCGTCAGGCGCTCGATTCGTTTCGCCGTGGGCGGGTGCGTCGAGAACAGGTTGCCGAAGTTCATGCCTAAGAACGGCTGGATGATGAAAAGGTGCGCGGTGGAAGGGGTCGCGGCCAGGGGCACGCGCTTGGAGTAGGCGTGCAGCTTGGCGAGGGCGCTGGCCAAGGCATAGGGATTGCCCGTCATGTGAGCGCCGGTCTCGTCTGCCTGGTATTCGCGGGAGCGCGAGACCGCGAGTTGAATCAGCGAGGCCGCGATCGGAGCGACGATAAGCATGATCAGCGCGCTCAAGCCGCCTTCACGGCGATTGTCGCTATCACCCATTCCTCCGAACATGGCGCCGTAGCGCAGCCAGGTGATGGCTCCGGCAATCGTTGCCGCCACCGAACTGATCAGAATGTCGCGATTTCGAACATGGCTGAGCTCGTGGGCGAGGACGCCTTCGAGTTCTTCGTCGTTCAGCAGGCCAAGAATTCCGTGGGTGACCGCGACCGACGCGTGATTGGGATTGCGGCCGGTGGCGAAGGCGTTGGGCGACTCGGTGGGGATGACGTAAATCTTCGGCATCGGAATGCCGATTTTCTGGGTGAGGCGCTCGACGATCTCATACGCGCGCGGAAGTTGCTCGCGGGTGACCGGCTGAGCACGATACATGGCCAGGGCCAGTTTGTCCGAGAAAAAATACGAGATGAAATTCAGCACGGCAGCGACGACCAGCGCGAGCAGCATGCCGTTCTGTCCGCCGAAGCATCGCGGCCAATGAACATCAGCAGCAGCGTGAGCGCGGTCAGCAGGAAGGCGGTTTTGAATGTGTTTCCCATAAGGGTGCCTACCTCAGTAGATGCTCCAGGAACCGGCAGGATGCACGGTTGCGGCCAACTTCAAAAGCAGCCACGGATTAAGCGGATTTTAACGGATAAGTCTTTCTATCTTTATGATCTTGATCGGTGAAAATCCGCTTAATCCGTGGCGAAGAAGTTGGCGTGCCGACGTTTAGCGGCTGCGCTTGAGGGCGCGGGCGAGAGTCTGGTCGAGGGCGGCTTTGGTTTTGGCGTATTCCTCATCCGTGATCTGGCCTTGCTTGTGTTCCATTTCAAGCTGGAAAAGCTCGTCTTTGAGGCCGTCGAGCAAGCTGGCGGAACCGCCGGATGCCATGACGGGCGCGGGCTTTGCCGATCTGGAGCGCTGCGTGATGTAGATTGCGCCGATGATCAACGCCGCCCCGAAGCCGACCAGAATCCAGACGCGGTATTTGTCGAGCGGGTCGGGGGCCTCGATGGGCGGGCCGAGTCCGCCGCCGGGGCGATTGTCCGTCGCAGCTGCCGCCGGCGCGGAAGTCTGGTCCGGAGGCCTGCTCGTCCTGACTCTGCATCATGCCGTCGCCGGTGATTTCGAAGGCCAGTTTCTGTCCCGGCTTGCGGGTTATTGGCGACTTCGGCGATAGCATCGGGCTGGTCAGGGGGCTGGCGGTCCTCGTATGCTCCGGCCTGCGAAGGAGTGAATCCGATGGCGCGCGGCATGATCGCGACGAAATGCTGCAAGGGATAAATCAAGCGCGGGTCAACCGTCGCTTTTCCGCCGTAGGTCAGGTGATAGCTGACTTGAAGCTGGGTTTGGCCGGGGCGCAGGGGGAAAACGAAGGCGTAGCGTCCTTTCTCGGCCTGCGGCGTGGGATCGATCTTGAGCGCCTGGCCTCCCTGGGTTTGCGCTTGCGCCTCGTCGATCTCGGCGCCTTCGGGCAGGTAGAACTCGAAGTTGGCGTCGTTCATCTGGGTCATGGGAGGCTTGGAGGTGTTGTCCACGGCGAAAATGCGGGTGACACCGAGCTTGCCCTGCGTGGCCTGCAAATACATGAGATCGGCAACGGCGTTCACGCCTGCGACTTTGGGGCGAACGTCGTACACGGTGACATCGACAGAATTGGTTCCCGGGGGCGCGGGCTGGTGATAGGTGACTCCCTGATGGATGGCGCGGACGAGGTGCGGTGAATCGGCGTCGGCGAAGGTGAAGCTGAATTTTCCGGCGGCGTCGGTTTTCGCGTGGCCGACCTCTTCCATCCCAGCGGCAAGTTTGATGAGGATAACTTCGTCATTGGCAGAGGGCTTGCCGGTGGTGCCGTTAGTGACTTTTCCGGAGAGGGTGGCGGCGTAGAGAAATGGTGTGGCCGCAAGGAGAAATAATACATAGCAGGCTAGAAGGACGGAGCGGGCGGGTCTTCGACCCGCGGACAGCCGAGGGCGGCTGTCCCCACATTGGTTTTGCTTTTCGTGCCGTCTGATGTGGAGCTTCGCCCCTAGGCTCAAATCTTTTGCCCCTTACGCAGAGCGGCGTTCGTGGGCGCGGACTCCAGACGGGAGATTTCGGCAAGGATGGCGGCGGCTTCTCCTTCGAGCGAAGCTTTCATCGTCTGATAGTCAACCTCGGGACTTTGCCCGCTTTGAATTCAAAGTTGAGGTCGCGCAGATTCTCGTACACGGCATCTTTGCGCTCGCGCAGAAACATGGCGCGGGTTTTTTCCGGGCCTGCATTCAGGCGGCCGGGAATCATGAAGACATAGAGCAGGGCGACCAGAGTAATGAAGGCGCAAACGACGAAGGTCACAGGTCAGTCTCCTTGCGGGCCTGGGCGCGGAAACGGTCGAGCTCGGCTCCGGATACAGGAGCCGGTGCGCCTGCGGCGGCGGGCAGCGGTCGGTTTTTCCAGGCGCGGACGACGAAGGCGACCAGCAGGATTCCGAACGCGAGGGCAGCGTAGGGCATGATCCAGGCGGAGCGGTTGACCCATCCCAACATTGTGGGAGCTGCCAGGACCGTGGTGCCGTATTTCTGGATGAAAGTCTGCAGCACGTCGCCGTCGCTGTCACCGGCGTCAACCGCCGCGACGAGTTCGCCTCGCATGCGGGAAGAGTACGAACAGCCGACGTGATTGCATTCGAGAAGAATCTGATTGCAGCCGCAGACGCACATTAGTTGATGGCCGAGGCGGTCGATGCGGCGAGAATCGTCGCCGGCACCTAGGAGCAGGAGCACTCCTACGAAGAATCGACGGAAATGAGTCGAAGCTTGGTGACGCACCTGAAACCCCCACTTCTCGCAAAGAACGCGAGAAATGGGGCACCCGCGATTTTGTCCTTGCGACACTGGGCTGAGCCTGCGCCATCAGTCTCCGGCTCCTACGGTGCGGGGCGGGCCTGGGCGCCCGCGGCTACGCTGGAACGTACGGGCACGGTTGCGGGTACTGCGTTGGGAATCAGCGCGACGATCGGTGCCGAAAATCATTACCAGCACGCCGATCCAGATCCAGGAAACCAGCGGGTTCAGATGCGCCTTGATGATGGGCCGGCCGGTGTCAGGGTTCTGGCCCTCATAAACAACGTAGAGGTCTTCTTTCAGCGTGGAGCGGACGGTCGGGATGTGCTGCTGTTGCTGGCTGGCAATGAAGAATCGGCTCTCGGGATAGAGCGTGTCGATCTGGCGGCCGTTCTTGAAGACATCAACGATGGCCACGTCTGCGCTGTTGTTCGGCATTCTCTTCCTGCGTGTAGGAGCGGCTGACGAGGGTGTAGGAGCCGATGGTCAGCTTGTCGCCGAAGGCCATTTCCTTTTCGGCGTCCTGGTTGAAGACGGCACCGAGGACTCCGATGAACAGCAGAGCCACGCCGAAGTGGACGATGTAGCCGCCGTAGCGGCGGGTGTTGCGATGGCACAAGTGCAGCATGGCAGCGGCGAGATTTTGTCCGGTGTGGCGGGCAATGACGCGGCCGCCGCGGATGAATTCCGAGCTGACGGTCAGGATCACCAGCGTGGCCAGCATCGCCGTCATCAGCGCATAGAAGTAAGACACATCGTGCCAGGGGCGTTCGCCGAAAATGATCATCAGCGCGCCGACGGCGAGGGCGCCCAGCGCCGGCCACAAGAAGTTGCGCTTCAGGCTATCGAGCGAAGTCTTGCGCCAGGCCAGCAGCGGGCCGACGGCAGTTAGCAACAGTAGCAGCAGAGCGACGGGCACGATCACGCTGTTGAAGAACGGCGGTCCGACCGTGACTTTGTGGCCTTGCAGGAGTTCGGAGATCAGCGGGAACCACGTTCCCCACAGCACGGTAAAGCAAGCCAGGACGAAGAGACAGATTATTAAAGAGGAAGCTCGACTCGCGCGAGACCAGCGACTCCAGATTGTGTTCGCTGACGAGATACGATTTGTTCTTGAAAAAGAATCCGGCGAAAACCACGAAAATTAGACGAGAAACCACTTGAACCAATCCGCCAATCGGGGATTGCGCGAAGGCGTGAACCGAATTCAGCACGCCGCTGCGGGTGAGATATGTCCCGAGAATCGAAAGCCAGAAGGTGGCGAACACCAGCCACATGTTCCAGACTTTCAACATGCCGCGTTTTTCCTGCATCATGACCGAGTGCAGGAATGCGGTGCCGATGAGCCAGGGCAGCAGCGAGGCGTTCTCGACTGGATCCCAGCCCCAGTAGCCGCCCCATCCGAGCACGTAGTAGGCCCAGTGCGCGCCGAGTGGAATGCCGAGGGTCTGGAATGCCCAGGTCACCATGGTCCAGCGGCGGGTGATGTGGATCCATTTGTCGCCGGGATATTTCATCACCAGCGCGCTGAGGGCAAACGCGAAGGGCACGGTAAATCCGACGTAGCCGAGATAGAGCAGGGGCGGATGGATCACCATCTCGGTGTATTGCAGAAGCGGATTCAGGCCATTGCCGTCGGCGGGCAAGAGTTCCCTGCATCACGGCGAAGGGGCGGGCGGCGAAATTCAGCAGCAACAAGAAGAAGACCTGAACCGCGGCAATGACTACTGAAGCATGGGCGAAGAAGGCTTCATCCGTCTTGTGGCGCAGGCGCAAGACAAATCCGTAGCCGGAGAGCAGCAGACGACCAGAAAAGAAGCGAACCTTCTTGTCCCGACCACAGCGTGGCAAACTTGTAGGGCAGCGGCAGGTCGCGATTGCTGTGGTGAAAAATGTAGGCGATGGAAAAATCGTTGCGGAAGGCCGACGTGACCAGGACGACGGCCGCGATGAACACCGTGCCGAAGCTGGCGATTCCAGCGCGGCGGGCAGTTTCGCTGAGGCGCTCCCACCCCTGCGGGCGCACCGCAAGGGCCAGCAATCCGAAAAGAAAGGAGTAGCCGGCGAGCGCGAGAGCCAGACAGAAGGACCCAACTGCCGAGTGTGGACATGGTGAGACTTCTATTTTTTCAGACTTGCAGGCAAGAGGCAAATGGCACCGTCAATCGGTAGGGTAGTGGCCAGCGGCGACGCCGCAGTGCCAACACCTTAAATCGGCCACTTGCCGCGGCTGTTGGCCCGACCCGTAAATCCGCCGTGCAAGGCTGGTTGCTCAGGCGGTGTGCTTGTGCGAGTCGTGGCGGGCACAACACTTCGCGCTCGGCGGCGATCCAGTCCTGCTCTTCCTGGCCGGGCGTGCACCCCGCTGCTCGTAGAGTTCGTAAGCGCGGAAGCGGATTTCGGCCTCGAGATCGGCGGGCGAATATTGCGGGGTGTTGCCGTTGCCGCTCTCCGGCATCTGCAGGATCTTCTTCGCAGTCCTTGATTTGGCGGTGGGCTTGGTAGCGCGAGGAGACTTTGCTTTGGCCATTTTGTCACTCCTTAGCTGGTCAAATGTTGCCGGGCCACGCGCGCGGCGGCAGCCGGTGGCTGCGGACATCTAGCGTGGAAAACTAATGCTGGTAATGATAAACCTGCCCGGTCTGTGGAAGTGTCAATCTTAGTCATTAAATTTTCCTTTTTCCGCGAGCGGAATTTTCCTCAGCGCGATCCTTCTTCTTCCCTTTAGGATGAATCGGCAAACTAAAACGTTTTTCCTGGGAGCAAAATTGATTTTCTTTCGACGGCTGCCGCTCGCCCTGTTTTTACTCGGCGGAGCGGCGATGTACCCACAAGATAACTCCACAACCTCGAGTGGCGGTGCGACTGAGCCGGAAAAACCGCCTGTTCAGCATGACACCGTTGTCGTAACCGGAACATTCACGCCGGTTTCGGAAACTGAGATTGACCGCTCGGTGACCGTGATCGAGACGGCTGAGCAGAATCTTCTGCACAACAACTGGGTGGATTATCTGGAGCTCTCTCCCTCGGTCGACTTCCGCCAGCGCGCGCCGAATGATGTGCAAGGAGATCTTTCGATTCGCGGCTCGACGTTCGGGCAAGCGCTGGTGCTACTGAACGGATTGCGCATGGACGACGTGCAGAGCGGACATCATGACATGGATTTGCCGTTACCGACGGAACTGATTCAGCGTTTGGAAATTCTGCGCGGGGCGGGCTCGACCTTGTACGGATCTGACGCCATGGCGGGATCGCTGAATGTGATCACGGCGACACCGGAGCATACGGATTTGCAGCTGGGTGCGGCGGTGGGGAATTTTGGAATCAATCAGCAGAGTGGAGCGGCGTCTTTGGTGTGGCGGAAATTCGACGAGCAACTTGACGCCGAGCGGGATTTCTCCAGCGGCTTTCGCGCCGACCTCGACTACCGCAGCTTGACTCTTTTTTCTAACACTGGCGTCGAGAGTGTGCTCGGGCATTCGTTGCTCATGCTGGGATATGGTGACAAGCCCTTTGGCGCTGGCCAGTTCTACGGGCCGTTCAATTCCTGGGAACGGACGAAATCCTGGTTCGTGGGTGCGAAACAAGACCTGGGGAAGAACACGGAATTTGATTTTGGGTTCCGGCGGCATACGGACGAGTTCATCCTGCTACGCGATAACCCTTCGGTGTACGAAAACAATCACGTTGATAAGAGCTGGCAGGCGGATTTGCGACGGCACGATCAGGTGTCGAAGGACTCGGCGCTGTTTTATGGCGGCGAGGGGATTCACGAGAGCATCGTCAGCAACAATCTTGGCGACCACGACCGCAGCCGCGGAGCGGTGTATCTCGACTATGACGTTCGCGCGCTGAAGCGGTTTTCGTTTTCGCTGGGGGCGCGGGAGGAAATATTCAGCTCGACGCATGGGGAGTTCAATCCTACGGCGTCGGCGGGCGTGTGGTTGAAGCCGAGCTTAAAGCTGAAAGGCAGCGTCAGCCGGGCGTTTCGGCTGCCGAGTTATACGGATTGGAATTATTCCGACCCGGCGAACTTTGGGAATCCGAAGCTGGGGCCGGAGAGTGCGTGGGACTACGAAGGAGGTCTGCTGTGGGACCGCGGCAACCGCTGGAAGGCCGAGGTGACGGTGTTTGAGCGGCGCGATCAGGGCGTAATTGACTATGTGCTGCGGCCGTGTTCGTCGATTCCGACGGATGAACTACCGCCGGGCGCAACCTGTTCGTCACAGGTGCCCAACGTCTATCACGCAGAAAATCTTCAACACTTGAACTTCACCGGGGTTGAAGGTTCGGTGGCATTGCGGCTGCCGCACGGTCAACAGGTGCAGATTGCCTACACGGGATTGCACGGGGTGCAGCAGTCGCTCAACGGGTTGCAGACAAAATACTCATTCAACTATCCGACGCACGACGGCGTGATTGCGTGGAACGGCCGGCTGCCGGGGAAATTCATTGCGCGCACGCGAATCGGCGTGGTGGACCGGTACTCGAGCGATCCGTATGCTTTGTGGGACGCGGCGGTGGCCCGCGAGTTCGGGCATGTGGCGGCACATCTGGTGCTTTCGAATATTTCGGATACGCAGTATGAGGAGATTCAGGGCGTGATTATGCCGGGGCGGAGCGTGGTGTTCGGGCTGGATTTCTATTGGCATGAGCGCTAGTGGAAGTCGTGAGAGTAGGTTTGCGCTTGGGTGATGCTGAGAGAGGAAACGCCGCTGGCCTTCATGGAGATGACGCCGTCCTGATTTTGCAAAATGCCTTCGACCATCAGGAATTGTTCCGAGGTGAGCAATAAACGATTTTGCTGAAACAAATCCGGAGTGACGATGGCATTCGCGACTCCAGTTTCGTCTTCCAGGCTTAAAAACAAAAATCCCTTGGCGGTGCCGGGACGCTGGCGCGCAATCACGCAGCCTGCGGTGCGGACTTTGCGGCCGTTGGGGATTTGGCCGAGGTCGCTGGCGCGGCGGACGCCCATTGTGTCCATGCGCGCGCGATGATAGGCCATAGGATGCGGGCCGACCGTCATCCCGGTGCCGCGGAAGTCGGCCACCAGGCGTTCCTCGGCGGACATCATCTCTAATGGGGATTTGTTGTCGGGCTCGGGGATGTCTTCCAACAGCGGGCCGGAGGGATTTGCGGCGGCGCCGGCGTTCCACAGGGCATCGCGGCGGTGGAAGGGCTTTTCACCACAGAGACACGGAGACACAGAGGAGGCTAATTCTTCGCAATCCATTGATCTTTGAATTGATCCCCGGGAATTCGTGTGAAGTCGTGATTGATTTGTTCCTCCGTGTTTCTGTGTCTCTGTGGTGAATGGTTTACTGAATTCAGCGCCCCGATTTCCGCCAGCGTGTTCAGTTCGTCTTTGCGCAGTTCCGGAACGCGGCGCACGAGATCGTGGATTGAAGTGAAGGGAGCACAGATTTCGTTTCCCGAGCGATCGCCCGCCCTGCCTCTTCGTGCAGTCCGCGCACGTAACGGAGGCCGAGGCGGAGCGCAATGTATTGTTTTGGCCAACGACCGTTCTTAGCTTGCCCTGAGCGAGCGGACGATCGAAGGGACGAACGACAACGACCTGCCCGCTGAGGGCTGATGGCTGAGGGCTGACTGCTCCAACGTGCACTCCCACTCCGACTTCATCACATCCACCGGCAGCACTTTCAATCCGTGCCGCTGCGCATCTTTTACGAGCGTCGCGGGACTGTAGAAGCCCATCGGCTGATTGTTCGAGAAGCGCGGCGGTGAAAGCGGCGAGGTAATGGCATTTCAAATAAGCGCTGGCGTAGGCGAGCAGCGCGAAGCTGGCGGCATGGGATTCGGGGAATCCATAGAGCGCGAAGGAAGTGATGGAGAGCACGATCTGCTCCTGCGCTTCGCGCGAGATGCCGTTGCGTTCCATGCCGGCGCGGAGTTTGGTTTCGATTTCGTGCATTCGTTTTTCTGATCGCTTGAATCCCATGGCGCGGCGCAGTTCTTCGGCTTCGCCGCCGGTAAATCCGGCGACCACCATGGCCATCCGCAAAAGCTGTTCCTGAAAAAGCGGCACGCCTAAAGTCCGCTTGAGCACCGGTTCGAGCGAGGGATGCGCGTAGGTGACCTCTTGCCGTCCCTGCCGCCGCTCTAAATAAGGATTCACCATCTGGCCGACGATGGGGCCGGGGCGAATGATCGCGACTTCGACCACCAGATCGTAAAAACGTTTCGGACGAAGCCGCGGCAGGCACGACATCTGCGCGCGGCTTTCGATCTGAAACATGCCGATGGTGTCGGCCTTCTGCACGGTGGAATACACTTCGGGATCGTCGGCGGGCAGATGCGCGAGATCAACTTCTTCGCCGTAGTGATTGCGAATGAGCGCGAGCGAATCCTTGATCGCTGCCATCATGCCGAGGCCGAGCAAGTCCACTTTGATGATGCCGAGGTCGGCGCAATCTTCTTTGTCCCATTGCACGACCACGCGGCCGGGCATGGACGCGGGCTCCAGCGGGACCACGGAATCAAGCTGCCCCTGGCAGATGACCATGCCGCCGGAATGCTGGCCGAGATGGCGCGGCAAATCCTGAATGGCCTGGCACAACTCAAAATATTTCCGGATGCGGGGATGGCGCACGTCGAGTCCGGCATCGCGAAATCGGCGATCGAATGCATCATGGGCGTCGCGATATTCCCACTGCGCGACCGCGGCGGAAACTTTGCTCAACGTTTCCGGATCGAAGCCCAGCACCTTGCCAATTTCGCGCGAGGCCATGCGGCTGCGGTAAGTGATGACGTTGGCGGTCATGGCCGCGCCGCGTTCGCCGTAGCGGCGATATAAATATTGGATTACGGTTTCGCGATCGTCGCCGCTGGGGAGATCGAGATCAATGTCAGGCCACTCGCCGCGCTCTTCGGAAAGAAAGCGCTCGAAAAGCAATTCCATGCCGACCGGGATCGACGGCGGTGATGCCGAGCGAATAGCAAACCGCGCTGTTGGCGGCCGATCCGCGGCCCTGCACGAGAATATTCTGCTCGTGGCAGAAACGGATCAGGTCCCAGACGATCAGAAAATATCCCGGCAGCTTGAGCTTTTCGATCAAAGTGAGTTCGCGTTCAATCTGACGGCGGGCGCGGTCTTTCAAGTCCGCAGAAGCGCGGCCGTAACGTGATTGAAATCCTTCGCGGGCGCGCTCGCGCAGAAACGACATCATGCTTTCGCCTTCGGGCACGGGATATTTGGGGAATTCATAGCCGAGATCTTCGAGAGTGAATTCAAGGCGCGAAGAAAGCTCGACGGTGTTGGCGATGGCTTCCGGCAAGTCGGCGAAAAGGGATTTCATTTCCGCCGGCGATTTCAAATGACACTCGGAATTGCGCGCCAGCAGGCGGCCGGCGGTGCTCAGAGTGCAATGATTGCGGAGCGCGGTGAAGACGTCGGCAAGCTGACGGTCGTCTTTGAGTTGCGTAGCGTACGCCGTTGGTGGCCAGCAATGGCAGATCGAAGCGAGCGAGCAATTTCAATCGCGGCGCGGTTGCGCATTTCCTGTTCGCGATGAAAATGGCGCTGCAATTCGACATAGACATTGTCGCTGCCAAAAATGTGCGTAAGGCGTTCGACGGCGTGACGGGCCGCTTCGATGCCACCGTTTCTTAGAGCATGGGTGAGCGGACCATCATCTCCTCCGGTGAGGCAGATAAGCCCTTCTGAATATTCCTCAAGCTCTTCTTCGAGGACCGCGCCTTCGTCTTTCTTGGCGCGCAACTTCATTCTTGTGATTAGGCGACATAGGTTCTGATATCCCACGCGGGAGGAGACGAGGAGAGGAAGACGATTGCAGATTGTAGATTTCGGATTGCAGATTTTGTTGAGCATTGATGTAAATCTGCAATCTGCAATCTCAAATCTGAAATAATTGCAGTTCACTTCCGCGCCGATGTGGGCCTTGATCCCCGCTCTTCTTGGCCGCCATATAAAAACGCGGCGCGCCATAAACTCCGTCGCGGTCGAGCAGCGCCATCGCCGGCATGTTCAACTCAGCGCATCGCGCGATCAGGTTTTCCGGCAGGGACGAGCCTTCGAGAAAACTGAAAGCGGAACGGGAATGAAGTTCGATGTACATAGCTGCTAGCTTCTAGCTCCTAGCCACTAGCAACGCTGTGTTCGCTAGAAGCTAACAGCTAGGAGCTAGAGAGCTTTCTTCAGTCATAGCTTCCTTCCAGCACCCACTGTCCACGCACCAGATCGTGGACCAGGCGATACAGCGCGATCCCCGATTTCTCCTGCACCGCAATGTCCCACTCGTCGCGCACCCAGGAATCCTGCTCCCACCAATCGCCGGAGGAGCGCCAGGGGCCGGCGGCCCACAGCACTTCGCCGTCAATTTGATTTTGTTTTTTAGAAAAGATATGAGACGGCCTGCCGTCCTGATAAGTGACCGCGACCGCAATTCGGCGGACGAAAAATCCGCAGCGCGGTCACCAGGTCTTCATTCTTATTCTTCGGCGCATGACGAGTTCCCGTTCTTTTGCGCGGGTGCGCGGATGGCGTGAAGTGCCGCATCTCGAAATGCCTGCGGACGATGCGTGTCGAGCAGTTGCGGCGATCCGGCGCGGCCCTCGCCGACGACTCCGGCGATTCTGGCCAGCGTGAGCTCGAGTTTTTCCGGCTCCGGCGACGCGGGAAGGAAAAGCCCGTTCTGCGCCGGACGCGGCTTTGCCGGCTCGATCCGCAAAAGAACTTTCGTCACCGGAGCGCCGGGGGGATGTGCTTTCAAATCCAGTTGCAGAAGTTTGAGAAAAATATTGGCGTCGAGCAGCGGCACCGGCAAATGGATAGTTCGCTGAAAGCAACTTCGCCGCATCATTTTCAGACCGTCCATTCTCCAGCGTCAGTTCCAGAAACAATTCCTGTGCAGCCAGCGCCCGTGCTTGCAGGCGCGCGCATAGTTGATCGAGCATGCGGTTCAACAGAAATGCCAGCGGCTCCAGCAGCACCAGCGGGAATTCCAACTCCATGGCTTCTTCAAATACCAGCGGAGGGTCGGAGGAACCAGCGTGCGCGCGCCGATGCCAGCGGCTTTTCGTTGAAGTTCGAGCCCGCGCTGCCCCAGACGCTCGCTCAGGGCGGCGGCGGGCAGGGCGATCAGATCGCGGAATTTGCGGATGCCCCAGCGGCTGAAAGTTTGCAAAATTTCCTCTGCGTCTTCGGAGTCGATTTCGTCTGCGAATAACACTGCAACTGGCAAGCTGCCTAAAACTTCGGATTCTTTTCCTTCCGGTACTACCGTTACGCGGCTGAAGCCGTGGGCGGCGAGCAGGGCGGCCTCCAGCGTGAAAGCCACGGCCACGTTGACTTCCAGTCCCATCGTCGAAGCGCGGTGATAAATCTCGCGGGCGATTTTGGGCAGAGACCCAAAGAGCTGGTCGAGGCCGGATAAATCCAGCAAGAGCGTGTCGGGCGCGACATCTTCTATGCGCGGCGAAAAAGATTGTGCGCAATCGAGCAGCGCCTGATGCGCGGCCAATTCCTGAAGTTCAGAGCGCTCGCGCAAGGCAATTTCCGTGCAGCCTTCCACTTGCAACTTGGTCATGCCGGGCAGAACTCCGGCGCGGCGGGCCTTTTCGTTTCCCGAGAGAATGGTTTGCAGCGGCGGTTTGCCTTCGAGCACGGCCACGGCCTGCGAACGCAGCTCCGGCTCGGCCCGCAGGATGGACTTCCACGGGGAAATCGGGAACGTAAATGCAGGCAAAAGGCATAAAACCGTCGTACGTCGTTCGTCCTTCGTCGTTGGCTAAACCTAAAATCAAAATCATCCAGCGCGGACTGCTTGGGTTTCGAATTCTGCGGTCACGGATTGCATGGGCTTGCGCTCTGATCGCGAGCGCGTGATTTCGGCTTGTAGCTGCATGCCTTCGAGAATCTGAGCATGGGGAGGTTTTCCTGACGGCTGATGGCTGACAGCTGATAGCTGATTGCAGAGCTTGATGACCAACGCGGCGCAGCTTTGGGTGCGGGGGGATTCGCTTACCACCAGCAGCGCGGTTTTCGCGGGTTCGACGACGTGCTGAAAGCGGAACCAGGAAGCCAGCGGAATGCGGCGGGAAAATTGATTGGGAATTCCGGCGAGATCGAGCACGACCAGTCCGAAGCCGCCGCTTTGCAGGATTAGGTCGGTGGTTTTCAGGACTTGTTCAAGGTTTTGCTCGCCACTTTTAATCTGCTGTGAACCGTCGTCTGTGTCCTCTGTCGTCGGTACAAGGTTTTCGGGATGGACCGACGACCGAAGGCCGACGACCGACGACCATCTTCCGCAGCGTATCCAAAGAAATTTGTTGAAATCCAAACCTGCGGCCGCTCCCGAAGCGGGGTCAAAACTGTCGCTGGCGTCGATCAGGACGCAGGATTCTCCGTTGCGGGTGGCGGCGGCACAGGGTGGCGAGGAGCAGGCTGGTTTTTCCGGAGGAAGCGGAGCCGCAGATTTCGCTCAGGCAGCCGCGGGGGAGGCCGCCGCCGGTGATGGCGTCCACGGCGGCGACGCCGGTAGAAAGCATCTCGGGTTTGGGGCGCACTTCCAGCCGCGACGCGGCCCGCACAGCGCCCAGGCGCTCGGAGGCGGCAATGTGGCGCAGCACGGCGGCTTTTTTGTCTTCGAATCTCGTGGGGAACCCCGTGGGCAAAAACGGGGAATGGATGGGGCTCATCGGAAATGATGACATTGGGGTCCTCGGGGCAGAAGAATGAAGATCGGGGCTGGCTGCCCGGCGGCGGAGTCAAAGCGTATTCGCTTTTTATTCGCCTTTGTGAGATTCTGCTACCCGGCCCTGAGGTTGTCAAGGGGAAAGGCGAAATTTTCTATCAATCCGACGCGATATGCTGGAACCGATGCCGGAAGCGGCACAAGACGAGAGGTCCCGCGTGGGTTTGTGCGTGGATTGCCAGCACATGCGGCCCATCCGGTCGGATAAAGGCTCTATCTTCTTTCTGTGCGGGCGGTCGGCGACCGAGCCGGAGTTTCCCGAAATATCCGCGGCTGCCGGTGCTGCGATGCGCGGGGTATGAAAAGAGGACGGAGGCGGCGGCGAACCACGATTTGTAATGCAGGATTTTGACGCCGGGGGGCAGGCATCGTCCGACTTTTTTTGCAGTTCCTGCCACAGCTTGTCGAGAACTTCCGACCGCTTTCCGCTGTTCAGCTCGCGCTCGATCTCTTCGAGCGCCACCGCAATCACGTGATAATGATGCGCGCCGGCGAAGCGGGGGTCGGAAGTGATTTCCAGCCATAGGCGGTGCATCAGATCCAGGTCCTGATTGCGCAGGCGGGGGCGTGGGGGCCGAGGTAGTATTCGCGGGCTACGCCATTCGGTAAGCGCACTTCCATGACCAGGCGGGACTTCGGCTCGGGCAGGCGCTCCCAGGCTTCGCCGGTGAGTTTGGATTGCACATCGGGAGTCAGTTTGTCCGACAATCCGCAGACGATGCGGCTGGAGGCGAGGCGCTCGGCGGTCACGCTGATGGCGTCGAACACATCGCTGGCGGGAACGACGATTTTACTAAATCGCGCACTGAACCATTGACGCTGCTTCCCGTGCTCACGCCAGCGGTGCCTGGTCGGGCGAAAGCGAGATCAAGAGCTGATTGGGACCCAAACTGATGCGGCGATCGGGCTGATTCAGTTCCTCCGCCACGACTCATCCGCGTCGGCGGCTGCTCGGGACCGGAATCTGTGGACTGGCACGACATGGTGAAAGCTTCCACTTCTTCGGTCAGGGATTCGGGGTCGCTGTCGCTCTTCAATTGGAAGGTGGCGCGCAGAGCCAGCGGCGTGATCAGAGTTGTGAGCAGAACGATCGCCACCATGACCGCGACTTCGGGCTTCTTGAAGATTCCGGTGCTGGCGCCCATGGCGGTGACGATCAGGCCGACCTCACCGCGGGAGATCATGCCGCAGCCGATGCGCATGCTGCTGACCCAATCCATTCCGGAGGCGAGGGCGGCCGACCCGCAGCCCACCAGTTTCCCGACAACCGCGACGACGAAGACCACGGCCAGCAGTCGCCCAGTGACCGGAGAGCGCGCGGTAATCGCTGGAGAGGCCGATGGAAACAAAAAACAGAGGAATCAGCAGCGCGTGGCCGATGGCGGCGAAGCTGCGCTCCACGTCGGCCTTGAACTCGGAGCTGGCGAAAACGTATCCCAGTAAGTAGGCCCCGGTGATTCCTGCCACGCTGCCCAGCCACTCGGCGGAAATGGCATAGACCAACAGCAGTCCCAGAACGCAGCTCGGGACAGCTTCGTTGGCTGAAAGTTTTCTGAATTGACGGATCAGAGGGTCGAAGAAAGCGGTTGGCCAGACCGTATCCGGCGACGAAAAATAACGTTACGGAGACGCTGATGGCGACCATCTGCACGATCAGAGGGTGCGCGGCGGCGAACGGTAGCCTTTCCTGCAGCCAGTCGCTGGTCATCGGCGCCAGGCCAAACCGCCGTGAGTGGCAGCGCCGGAGGCAGCGAGGAAGGCGAGGACGAACAGGCCCATGACATCGTCAATGACGGCCGCGCCGAGAATGACGGTGGCTTCGGGGGAGGACATTTGCCCGGCGTCCATCAGAGTGCGGGCGGAGATGGAAACGCTGGTCGCGGTCAGCGCGCCGCCGATAAAGCAGGCGGTGCTGCCAGGAGAGGCCAAACAGATGTCCGACGCCGGCACCCAGCAGGAAGGGCCAAATGACTCCGAAGAGAGCGACCAGAAAGGCGGTGCCGCTGGCCTCGCGCATGCGGTCAACGTCGGTCTCAAGGCCGGCGATGAACATCAGCACCAATCCGCCGAACTGCGCCATGAGCATGAGTGCGCTGGTCGCTTCGCCGCCGGCGAAGAAGTGGAGGTGCAGCAGATTGACCGCGCCCGGGCCGAGCACCACGCCGACCATCAACTCGCCGAGAATGGCAGGGATAGAGAAGCGAGCTGCACAGCGAGCCGGCGATCTTGACACGCCGGCAGCAAAATAGCGAGCAACAACGCGAGCTGAAGACCCGGCTGCATTCCTCTATTGAATATCGGCGGCGACGATCGCCTGGCTGGTCTGCCGGGTCCATAAGCGGCGCAGGAACGAAATGGGAGCGGTCCACGGCGACTTGTATCCGCCGCGCTCGATGCCTTCGCGCTTCATGGTGCGGATGGTAGCTGCCTGCTTGCGCGCCAAATCGGCCTGGGCCATGTTT
This sequence comes from uncultured Acidobacteriota bacterium, assembly GCA_963819825.1. Lineage (GTDB taxonomy): Bacteria > Acidobacteriota > Terriglobia > Terriglobales > Acidobacteriaceae > Gp1-AA145. The sequence continues at coordinate 92,904 of CAWFXO010000004.1, read as the reverse complement.
TGCGCCAGCAGGGCGGCAGTGCGGGTGTGTTCCTCGGCTTTGTCCATGACCCGCAAGCGCATCCACAGCTCTCCCATCTTGAACTGGGCGATGAAAGCTGTTGGGCGCGAGGCGGACTGACTCGCGCAGTTCTTCAATGGCGGCCTGCGGATCGAAGTTGACGCACAACGCCATCCCGAGAAGCACACGCAATTCGGAGACTTGCGGATGCTTGGAGACGCAGGCGCGCAGTTCCGCCACCAGTTCCGTCGCGCTGCTCTTTTTCGAGCAGGTAGGGGTCGGCAAACATTCTGAGCAGCAGGCCCTGGGTTTGTGCCGGCAACGAAGCCAGCGCCAGCGACGACACCCGCGAACTTAGGCCTTCGCGTTTGTCACTTGCGACGACGAGGTCGGTGGAAGTTCTGCGTCATATGAGTTTTTGTCCGATCAGTTTGGATTTCTAGTTAACAATCAGCAAGGCGCGATCAACAATGCAAAGATCGCGCCCTGCTGTTGGTTTCAGGTTATGGAGCTAGGCGACCGCGTACTCCTGTTCCGCATGAACCAGGATGTCAGGTTCCGCGCGAAAGACGAACTCCGGATAGCCCAACTGGCCCATTTCCGGAATATCGAGGCCCGCGATTTCGGTTTCCGCCGAAACCCGCTGTCCGACGAAGAACTCGATCACCAGGTTCAGCAGGAAACTGAACGTGAAGACGAAGCCCAACAGACGTGGAGACGCCGACCAGTTGCGCGGCAAGCTGGCCCAGCCGTCGCCACCGTAGAAGATTCCGGTGACCGAGCCGGTGACGCCGTTCCAGCTGCCGCCGTAGTTGCTGGTGCCGTCAGCGAACAGACCGATGGAGATTACTCCCCACAGACCGTTGGTGCCGTGGACCGAGATGGCGCCGACGGGATCATCGACTTTCAGGATGTTTTCGACGAAGGCGCAGCTCAGGCAAACCAGCACGCCTGCGACCAAGCCGATGATGGCAGCGCCGAAGGTGCTGACGAAACCGCTGGGAGCGGTGATCGCCACCAGGCCGGCCAGCAGTCCGTTGCCGCTCATCGAAGCATCGGGCTTGCCCTTCAGCGCCCACATGTAGAGGATGGCGCCGAAAGTTCCGGTGCAACCCGCCAGCATGGTGTTCACCGCGATCGAGCCGATGCGCAGGTTGCCAGCTGGCGGAAGCTCCCAGCGTGCTGCCGGGGTTGAATCCGAACCAGCCGAAGGCCAGGATGAAGCAACCGATCAGCACCGCCGAAATGTCGTGGCCGATGATCGCATTGCTGGAGCCGTCGCGGTTGAACTTGCCGATGCGAGGACCGACGATCAGGGCGACCGCCAGCGCCGTGATTCCGCCGACCGCGTGCACCACGCCCGATCCGGCAAAGTCGCAATAGCCTTTGCCCAGTCCGACGTTGGCGCCGAGTTGCGAGAGCCAGCCTGCGCCCCATGCCCAGTTGCCATAAATGGGATAGGTGAACGCGCCCATCAGCACCGAGGAAACGGCGAAGGCCAGGAACTTCCAGCGCTCGGCGCAAGCTCCGGTGACGATGGTGAGGGCCGTATCCATGAACACCATCTCGAACAGGAAGATGACCATCACGCCCACGTCATAGGTGTGGCCGCCGAGGAACATTCCCGATCCGCCGAAGATGCCCCAGGCCTTGCCGAAGAAGGTCAGGCTGTGTTCCGGGTTCAGGGAATACAGTCCACCCAGGTTTCCAGTTGCTGCCTACGCCGCCCATCTGGATGGCGAAGCCGATCAGCCAGTAAGCCAGCAAACCGCAGCCGTACACGAAGAAGTTCATCATGTAGGTGTGGTTGGCGTTCTTCACGCGGCACAGGCCCGCCTCCACCATGGCGAATCCAGCCTGCATGAACATGACCAGGAAGCCGGTCACCAGGGTCCAAACAAAGTTGATGGCAATTTTGTTTTGTCCAACCTGGTTGGCAACATCTGCCAAGGTCAAGCCCACCTTGGATCCGAGGCGGTACGTCGTTGATGGTTCCAGTGATCGAACCGCCGGGATCACCGGCCTTCAGTTGGTCAGTGGTGGGCGCCTTGGCCGCTGTGTCTTTCAGCTGTGCAACAGCCGAAGGCGGAGGTGCAGGCGCCGCCGGAGCTGCCGCCGGGGCCGCAGCCTGAGCGAAAGCCTGAGTGCCCAGCATCAGTGCAAGCGCGAGGACGCAAAGGCAGAGACTACAAGTTCGGATCAATTTCATGTGTTGTTGTGCTCCATAGTCATTTTGAGTTTTCGCTGTGAAGCGGTCCTTACGCTTTCCAAATCGCGTTCTTGTTGAAGGTTGACGGCAGGATGTAAATGATGCCGAAAAGGCTGACACCAATCCCGATCAGACGCCAGAACAATGCGTGCGCTGGTACCGTCCACCAAGTGCAGGCCGAACAAAGTGATGCCCCAGCCCAACGCGGCACAGAAAGGCACCGACCAGCTTCATCGCCGTTGACGTCATCCTTTTGCGCGGGCTTGCCTTCGAGCGGCTTGATCTTCAAGAAGCCGAAGAGGCTGACCACGAAAATGACTGCGCCTGCCGCCAGAACCAGCTTGCCAAGACCGGTTGACATGTACGCGATGCCCGCGCACATCGTCGTGAATCCAATCAGAAACGTTGCGAAGCCACGTCCCTGTCCCTGTACTTGCTGCCATGAAAACTCCTTTTCCGCCCCTGTAGGAGCACTGGTTATTTCGTAATTTCCGAACCGTTCACTTGCGTACTCAACGCGTCGAACACGCCGTCTGACAAAGAAAACCGCAGACCGCACAACTTTGCCCGCATCACCAGAGACCGTGATCGTCGGCAACGGCTCGTCCTCCCTGGTGACCGTGCCCGCGATGATGAGATCCACCGGTTCACCTTCCGCCGGACGATACACCCGGAAGCTCGCGCTGCTAACCTCAGGGAAGCGTCGCAAACAAAAACTCACGTACCGTCATCGCGTCTTGCAGTGCCTGAAGAGCCTGGTTTTGCTCTCGCCGCTGCGATCGGCAAGTCGCTGTCCCAGGAATCCTTGGCCCGGGCCATCCATTCGCAGACCGCCGTTTCGTGCCGCAATTCCAGTCCGAAAAGCCGGAGCGGCATACGGGACATCTCGCCATACCGCATCCGGATTCGGACCTTGCGAACAAATTCAGAGGCTTCCCACAGCCACTTCATCTCCCCGCTCTTCGCCAGCCGCCGCACCGGAAGAGCCAGGAAAGATCACGAACATCAGGAGCACCATGATCTCGATCGCCGAAAGGCAGCTGGTTTCTGCATGCGCAGAACGCAGCATGATCAAGACCATGCAGCACCACTGCCAGCGGGAACGGCGCAATCGTTCGATGCGGTTTGAGAGCCGAAAGAAATCGCTGAAAGTTCTTCTTGCGCTCCAGGCTGAGCATGCCGCCGGCGCGAATACAGGCCACGGCGAAGAAGCCTGCCAGCAGAAGTTCCAGTAATGTGAGCTTCCAATTCATCGTTGCCTCCAGAAGAATTCAGGTCCCAACTTCGCAGCGAATGCCGCTTCCGCCACTCGAGCCGCGAGTGGCAATGCGAACTAAAGACACAGCCCCGCCAAACATGAGCGGCTCGATCTCTTGCAGTTGAAAATGTCGCTACGAAGTTGGCACGTCGTCGTGCCTGAGGAATCTCCCTGCGGCGTCGAAGAGGAGAAAAACTTGTACTAGCTACAGCTTGACGCGGATTCTCGCGTAGGGTACTTGGAAAGTCAAATTCAAACTTTTTATCGCGGACATCAGGGCCAGACTGGTGGGCGGAAGCACAGGTCTTCGCAAGACAGTAAGACAGCGCGAGATTACTGGCGACAGCACTGGGGACACTGATGCTGGCTGAGTGCTGAATTGTTCAACTCTGCTTGATGGCGTGGCTGAGGAGGATGGCTTCGGCGACGTCTTTCATGGACTTGCGGCGCTGCTGGCTTTCGCGGCGGAGCATCTGGTAGGCGGCCTCTTCGGTCAGTCGCAGATCGTTTTGCAGGATTCCTTTGGCGCGTTCCACCACCTTGCGCGACTTCGAGCTGGTTGGTAAGCTGGGTGTTCTCGGTTCTCCAGACGGGTGCGGCCGATTTCGGCGCCGACCAGGAAACCCAGGGTAGAGATCAATCCGATTTCGCGGTCGCTATAGACGCAGGCTTCGCGGCTTTGCAGATTGATGACGCCCACCAGTCGTCCCTGGCTGATCAGCGGGACCGATAGGAAGGCCTCAAAACGGTCGTCCGGCAACTCGGTGAACAGCTTGAAGCGAGGATCGGTGGCGGCGTTGCGCGGCACGAAAACCGGTTCGCGGTGCTGGGCGACCCAGCCGGTAATACCCTTGGCCGACCTTGATCCGCAGGCGGCCGACGAGATTCGGGTGGGCGTTCTTGGAGGCCCGCAGAACCAGCTCATTTTCCTCGAGCACGTAGATGAAGCAAGAGTCGCACTGGACGACCGAAGTGGCAAAATCTACCAGTTCACGCAGGACGGCATCCAGCGGCAAAGCCCCGGCCATGCGGCCCGGCGATCCGCCGCAGAGAGGGACACGGCCGATGCCTCGCCCGCAGACCGGTCCGCTGACCGGCCCAAGCTGACAGCTTCAATCGGAAGGGACTTGTTCGCCGGACTCCAATTGGCGGATGTGCTCATAGTTAAGAACCTATGTGGGTTTGGGGGCGCGGACAATCATCCTTAGGTATGGGTTTCGATAGAAAGAAGTTATGACCCAGATAAGGAGGCCAAGATAAGGAAGCTAGCTCCGGTCGCGAGTCCTGAGCTTATCGGACATGCGCACAAGGTCGGCCAGCGAGGGGGCCATCATTTTTCGCATGACTTGTCCGCGATGCATCTTGGTAGTGACTTCGCTGATGGCGAGCTTTTCGGCGACTTCTTTATTGGTCCGCCCTTCGACGACCAGATCCATGACTTCGCGCTCGCGCGCCGGTCAGTTCGTAAAATCGAGACTGCAGGATCGCAATCTCCGAATCCTGTTGCCTCCGAACGCGATCTTTCTCCAGCGCCTGGTGGATTGCCGCCAACAGGTCTTCTTTCTGGAAGGGCTTCATCAGGAACTCGACCGCACCGGCCTTCATGGCGCGCGAAGCCATGGGAACGTCCCCGTGCGCGGTGATGAAGACGATCGGGATGGAAATGCCGGCGCGGGCGAGGGACTGCTGAAAGTCCAGGCCGTTGGCTCCGGGCAGACGGATGTCGAGCACCAGGCAGCTGGGACCGTCAGGACGGAACGGCGTTGCGGAATCCCTCGGTCGAGGCAAATGTCTGCGCGTCAAATCCCACCGACTCCAGAAGATTGCTGACCGCCTCGCGGACCGATGCGTCATCATCGACCACGAAGATTGTGGGCAGCGGCTCAGACATGGGACTGCTCCGCTCCAATGGGAAGGGTGAATTGGAAAACGGTCCCGCCACCTGCACGCGGATCGGCCCACAGCCGTCCCTGGTGGGATTCAATGATCGAGCGGCTGATGGAAAGTCCGACGCCGATGCCGTGGGCCTTGGTGGTGAAGAAGGGCTCGAAGATTTTTTCGGCGGTCTCCGGATCAATGCCGGTTCCGGAGTCTTCTACGGCGATCAGGACCTGAGCATCCTTTTCTTTCTGGGAGCGGACCACCAGTTCTTTCGGTTTCGCGTCGCTCATGGCGTCCATACCATTCAGCATGAGGTTCATTACCACCTGTTGCAACTGCACCCGGTCGGCCATGACACTGGGCAACGCAGGCGACAGCTGCGCGCGCAGGGAGACCTGACGCGCTTCCGCCTCGTTGCGCAGGAACACGATCAATTCCTGAATCACGGCGTTGAGGTCAGTCCAGTCCTTGACCGGGGCCTCTTTGTGAAACATGGCGCGGATCCGGCCCAGTACGGCGCCGGCGCTGGTGCCGTCACGGACGATGCTTTCGGCAATCAGCCGTGCTTTCTCCAGGTTCGGCGGATCGGCGGAGAGCCACTCGATGGAAGCCTGGCCGTTGGTGACGACGGCGGTCAGAGGCTGGCTGATTTCGTGCGCTATCGACGCGGTCAGCTCTCCCATGCTCAACACGCGTGAAAGGCGCGCCAGTTCGGTTTGTGTGCGCATAAGGGCGGCGGTGCGCTCCGAAACTCTGATTTCTAGTTGATCGCGCGCTTCCCGCAACGCTTCCTCAGTCTTTCTTCTGCCGGAGCTTACCCAGCTTGCCACCAGGGCGCAGGCGACAAACGCGGCAAAATACGAAGCCGCCGTCGGGGTGATGGCCCAGGAATAGTAGGGCGGCACGAAGAAGTATGCGACCACGACGGTGGAAGCCAGCACCGCGAAGAGGCCGGCGCCGGCGCCTCCGAACCAAGCACTGGCCATGACTGCGGCAAAAAACAGAAACAGGAAGGGATAAGGGAAGAACCGCTGCAGGAATAATGTGCAAACAAATGCCAGCGACACGAACAGGGCCGAGCTTCCATATCGCCGGACGAGGTCTTGAGCCATGGCTTTCCCGTTACGCTGGACTGTAGAAAGTTATCATGCCGGGGGCGGGGTGAAGGGAACGAGGGAGGAGGTCAGGTTGTGCATTGACTGCATCGTCACCGCAGTCCAAGATTGCCAATCCGGTGCTTAAAGCAGGTTTCGCCCCAGGCGAATCAACTCAAAGTTGACCCTGCCGAAAGTGTTAGAGCCGAAAGGGCACTGCGAGATTGATTAGGACGGGCACAGGTTTGCCGTGCTTGGTGGCCGGAGTGAAAATCCACCGCCTGACAGCTTCGATGCTGTTCTCATCCAATCCTGCGCCTAAAGGCTGTACCACCCACACACTTCGCGCCTTGCCGTTGGTGTCCACTACCACACCCAGCAGGACGTTTCCTTGGAGCTTGGCTCTCTGGGCAGCTTCCGAATACTCAGGGTTGGGCATGTTCAAGTCTTTGGGAAACGTCAATCCGTCGCGAAGCTGAAAAAGCTGCCCTTGCTCGATCTCGTGTATCACATCCTCTTGCGGTGCCCTGGGAACAGCTGCTGACTGATCCTCGGGGGCAGAGGCGCCCCGGCTGAGGTCATAGCTCACCGCGACCGTAATCTGTGACTCGACAGGCCGGCCATCCTGAATGCAGGGGGCGAACTGCCATTGCCGGACGGCGTCGGCGGCCGGGCCCGTCAGCATGGGTTCTCCGCTTACGACAGTGACATCTTCGACATTTCCGCTGGTTGCTACAGTCGCGCGGAGGACGACTTCGCCACGCTTCTGCTCGGGGGAGGCATCGGCGGGGACGGTTGGATTTACCGCACGGATGAGAACACCAGGCTCGACATCTGGAGGCTGCGCGGAAGTGGACTTCGCTGGGGACGTCACCAGGTTATTTTGGGAAACCGGATCTGAACGCCGCCGCTGTGCGCCAGATTGGACCGCCGTCCATGCCATCGCACAAAATAAGAGCGTCCTTAAGGGAGTGTTCATCGCCTTCATTCACGAAGCAGCCAATCTGTTGCGTGAAAATTTAGCACAAGTCCAGTTGCTGTCTGGTGACGAAATCATTAATGTTCCGGTGGCCGGATCAGTTTCACCGCCGACAGAGGTTGGCCCCACACGATCTTGTAAATCAGTTGAACTGGAACCAGTTGAAATTGCCGAGACTTGACGTACCGCTCAGCGGCGCCTTGAAAACTACATAAAGGTCGTGAACGCCGGTTGCCGAAGCGGGAGCGTTGGCGGTGGTCCAGGATTGCCAGCCGGCGGTGGCGGGAATGGTCACGGATGCGGCGAGAGGCCCAGCCACGCTGTCGAGATGGAATTCCAACGCGCCCCCACAATTTCCTCCGCCAGTCGCGCTGCAGGCCATACGCGCGTTCACTGCCGAGACCCCCGCGCCGAAATCTACATTCTTATAAACGGCGTAGTCGCCGTCGCTGGCAACCCCGAGATCGTATCCGCCGTCGGTGTCTGATGTGGTTTCAGTTTGAAGTCCAAAGGTAGTGTTGTCTCCGAGGACATCCGCGCCGTCAGTACTGTTGAAGCTGGAGGCCTGGGTCTGTGATGTTGCGGCGACCCGGTAGCTGCCGCTCTGCACGCCGGTCCATGTGAACGTGGCCCCGGCGAGCGCGGGCAGAGTGTAAGCAAAAGATTGAGTCCCCCACTGGGCAGAGAAACTTTGCGTTGTGGAGGAGTCGTTGAACGCGACCAGGGCCTTCGAGCCGTCGGGGTTCAGGAACGCCGCACTGACGATCCCATTCGCGTTGCTGGAGTAAATCCGCATCGCACCCGGCAGAACATACTTGCTGAAGTGGCCGAGAGTAAAGTACTCGATGCCGTAGGTGATGGCGCCGGTGGCATTGTTAACGGTCACGATGGGCGTGCAGGTGCCGCAACCGCCATCGTGGGGGCCCAGCGTTTGATCCAGTGCGAGGCTCCACTTCACGTAAGTGCGGCCGGAGTTTCGCATGACCTGGGTGATTTCTTCGAAATCAGCTTTGACCTGATCGGCAACGAAGGTCCCGCCGGAGTGCTCGGTCTCATAGTTTCCTTTTGACGGAAAATAATTCTGAAGCGTGCTCATCACGCCGGGAGTGCCGCCATAGCCATGCCATGCAGCGCCGGCGACTTGCGCCGAAGCCAGGATCACGGGATCGGTCAGCACCTGCCGCGGATAGGCAGGTCCGTCCCAGTTGTGGTCATAGACGAGGACCTTAGTGGTCAGGCCGGCGGCGGTGAGCGCGGGCAAAACGAAATCGCGGAGCGCGGTGGTTTGATCGGTGGGTGACACCACCCCAGCGCACTTTTTGCCCGGGGCTGGAGGCATGCACATGCCGGGATAGTCTGCGGGCACGAACAGAGGTTCGTTTTGCAGAGAGATATAATCCACGGGTATGCCGGCCGCCGAGTAGGCCTGCAAGTACTTCACGAAATATCCGGCGAAGGGCGCGTACATGGTGGATTGTAGCTGGCCGCCGACCATTGATCCGGAGGTTTTCATCCAACCCGGCGGGGACCATGGGCTTGCCATGAGCTTCATCTGCGGATTGAGAGTACGCGCCTGCAGGATGATGGGAATCACGTCCGCCTGGTCGTGGGCGATGGAAAAATTCGCGAGTGTGGGATCTGCGGTGCCGTTATTGTCGTCATAGGAATATTGTGTGCGGGCAAGATCGGATGCGCCCATGGGAGTGCGCATAAAGCTCAATCCAATGCCGTTGCCAGCGCGCCCAAAGAGATCGTTCATGGTGCTCGTCAAAGCCGACTTGGGTAAAGCAATTTCATTCAGCAAATAAGCGGCGGAATCGGTGAAGGCCGCACCGAAGCCTTCGATGGGCTGGTAAATCTGGGTTTCATCCACGTAGATGACGTTACCGCTACCGCTGGCGGTGGTGAAGCTGGTCGCGGCCTGGGTCTGCATCTTGCGGGACTGGTCATCGGTGGTGAGCACGACGGAAACCGCCGGGCCGTTCCCGTTCTGCGCTGGCACAGCGTAGGTGGCACTCGCGACGGCACTGGCAGAAAACCCGGACGCGGTGGCTATGGCCTTTATCGTACTCGTGGACGAAATGACGATGGGCCCGGTGTACGGGGTGGACGACGCAGTTGGTGTACTGCCGTCGGTGGTGTAGTAAATCGCGGAATTCGCAGTTGTGTCGGAAAGCGTGATCTGCGTTGGGCTATAGGTGCCGGCGATTGGCCAGAACGCTGGAGTCGCAGCCGCAGCCGGGGGTGGTGGAGGCGGGGGCGGAGGCGCAGAAGAGCTTCCACCGCAGGCCTGGATCAGCAGCATGGCCGAGAGCACGAGAGTTGATGAGATAAGCGATTCGCGGCGGAAACCGCGGCGTGTGACTGAGTTGTGCATCTGTCCTCCCCTGCAATACTCTCTTACCCTATTTGATCAGAATGGCCGATGGTTGCCCTTGAATTGAGTAGGAACCGGCGCTGGAGGCAGTGAGGTGTCCATCCGATCCAACCCGGAACGTGGTCAGGGCACCGGGGCTGGGAAGCACGACCCAATTGAGGGTGTTGAGGCCACTGCTGTTGTTGGGCGTAATTGCGCCGGAGAACGCGGCCCCGCTCACCGTGGCCGTGCCCAATGAAGCCAACGCTCCGCTGGCAGTGTCGTACTGGTATTCGTCGACCTGGTTAGATCCACTTTCGACTACATACACGAAATTCGAGACGGGATTGCCTAGTACGGCGGCCGGGCCGCTCCCGGTCACGCCCAACGAACCCATTGGAGTCAGAGTTCCGTCAGGGCTCGATTCTCCGGACTGGCAAGGAAATTGGACGCACGCCAGGAAAAGGGTCAGGTTGTTGGATCCCAGGTTGGAGACGAAAAGGCTATTCGCATCCGCGGCCTGACAGGTGGTAACCCCGAACGTCGGATTTACTCCTGCGCAATAAGAGAAGGCAAGCGCTGACGGGTTTGTGCCTGCTGAATACGGGGATCCGGAAACGGTGCCCCCCACGACGAAGTTTCCGAAGACGTCAATCGAGCCTCTCACAAAATTTCCGGTTTTATCCACGAAATAGTCATAGGCGGTCACCGTGCCCGAAGTTTGATTTGCCGCGTAGAGCGCAAGACATTTCTGAACTACTGGAGTCTGGGTCCGATTGTCGATACAGGGAAAACTGAGAGGAGCGATCGCAAGAGCTGCCGGGCCGCTTCCACCCAATGCTGCCGGTGTCTGAATAGGAAAGGTTGCCTTCAGGATCAAAGTATCGCTGGTTTGATAGGGGAGCACCGGGATGATGGAAAACACGATGATCGAGTCGGAAGCTTGATCAGCCACAAAAAGCAAGTCGTTGGCGGAGTCCACTGACATTGCTACGGGAATACTCCCTGCGGCCACCAGCGTTCCCTGGGAAGCCAGACTTCCGTCCACGTTGACGGGATAGACGCTTATGGTGTTGTCACCGGAATTGGCGACGAATAGGGTGGAGCGATCGGGCGCAAGGGCAATCGCAACTGGTTGCGTACCGGTGGCCTTGGGTGAGCCGCCGTTTCCAACCGGGGAGATCGTTCCGTTGTTCTGGTCAATGGTGTAGGACCTTACCATCTGGTCGTCTTGAGTAGTGATCCAAACATAATTTAAGAGGGCCGGTGAATGAGAAGGGGTGGATCCGCCACCGCACGAAAGGGCTGTCAGCAGAACCAAAGCAGACGAAATGCAACGGAACTTGCGCATCAGGCGTTTTCCTTTGAAAGCTTGCAGCGGGTGAGAGCCATACGCGCCGCGGGCGGTCGCAGAACCAGATCCCTAACCCTCAAGTCGTCCATGTCTAGCGAACCGAGGCGGCCGGCCCGACAGAGTTCCCTCTGCGGCCAAAAGCTCCGGGAGTGGCCATCGCTTTTTCTCGTGCCCGGGCCGCCGTGCAGATTGCGCATTGACATGATTCCCCCCCGGCTTCCCAGGCTGGCTTGGCATCCAGGGTGTAGCCGATCCCCCGGATGGTCTTGAGGAATCGAGGGGAGGATGACTCGATCTCGATCTTGCTGCGGATTCGCCGTATGCACGCATCCACGCTGCGCGGAGTCACAAACTGCAGATCTCCCCAAACAGCGTCCAGGAGCGCATCTCGAGTGAACACCTTGCCGGGATGACGGGCCATGTAGTCGAGAAGCCGGAATTCCAAGGTCGTGGTGCTCACCTGTTTTCCGGCCACAAAAATTTTCATTGCGGAAGAGTCAATGAGCACGTCCGCGGCCTCAAGGGAGGGAGGCCTTCGCTCACGGGCGCGAACCAGTGCCGCTTCCACGGCGCCGACCAGTTCACCCGGCGCCAATGGAAAACTCAGGAAGTCGTCGGCGTTGGATTCTAGCACCGCGCGATACTTGTCTCTCTTGCTGCCCGCCACCAGAATCACCGCCGTATTAGAAAGAGAAGCAGAGCGCAGAATCTTGTCGCAGAACGCGATTCCGCTGCCGTCCGGCAAATCGTTCGCCACAATCATCACGAGTGGCTGCTGCTGCTCGGCGGCTTCAAGCGACCGCATGGTGGCAAAAATCTCGACGAGGTATCCTGCCTTCTCGAGTTCTTGCTGCATCACGCTGCGACGCTCGGGTACTCCGTCCACCACAAAAACCAAGGGCATCATGCGGCTGTAGCTCCGTTGACAACGGGAAGGCATCGCCTTCACACGAAACCGTGCTTGCTAAATCACAGGAAACTAACGCTTGACAGCGCCGGAAAGACGCGAAGGAGCTTTCCGTCGGTGACGAATTCTAGTCGGCGCAACGCGAATGGAGAGTGACCAACAGGTGAAAAGTGCGTGAATTCTCATGTAATTTGCGGCTGTGACGTGGAGCGACAACGTGCTCCCTGACCGGGTATCTCCCTAAACTGAAGCCCGCTGCAACCCTCCCTGATTCGGTTTCGATTCGACTGATTCTTGGATTGGTTCTGGGGCAGTGCAGTTGAGGGAGCCTGGCAACCTGGATCAGCTTCTGACGGGAGGATGAGTCACGCCTGCGGATTTACAGCGGACAGACGACTGCCAACATTCCAACGGCGGACACATCAGGAATAAGACTTGCGCGCATCACACCACTCGATTTCCTCCGCTCCCACTTCGACGGCAACGCTGCGGGCCAACATCTCCAACTTGAGGATTACCCGCAGCTCGTTTTTGCGGCGTTCCAGAATACCTTCTACGCCAATCATGGGACCGGTCTTGATCCGCACCAAATCCCCCACCTCCAAATCGGCGTGAGGCTCGATTCTGTGTACCAGCAGTCCGTCGCGGAGCGAGTTGATGTAGCCGTCGGGAAGTGATTGCAACTGCCGTCCTGACGACACAATTGAAACGACTCCGGGAACCTGCAGAACTTGAACCCGCGTCCGAGGATCGATTCGAACAAAGGAATAGCCGGGAAATAGTGGCAATTCCAAGTCAACCGTGCAACGATTTTTCCACTGGTGCTTGACCTTGTACAACGGCAAGAAAGACTCGATCTGACGCTGCTCACATTGCGCGAAAACCCGCTTCTCATGACGGGACAGCGTGAACACGGCATACCATTTGGGCGAGGGGGGACTAACTTGCCATAGATCCCGCAGCGAATCAAACGATCCGACAGGCACGACCGATGGTGAATGCGGTGAGGTTGCCATGCTTGATGCCAGTTGCCCTCGTAGAAAAACCTAAAAACTGGAGCGCCGAAGTGTCCCGAGTTTCTCCGACGAATGTAAATCGGCCGCGCTCGGGAAAGCCGAGTCTATCGCACGCCACCGGTTTGCGTATGACCGTTTTGTGAATGCGGTGTGAAGCCGCTGGTTGTTATTCGGAAACGTTGCCGGTCAGACGGGAAGAAAATCGTACAATATCCGTATTCCCGGTTTGTACCGCTCTGCCGGGAGGTATCCTCGCGTCTTACGCTGTTTGTGCAATGGTTTGCACCCCCTGCTGCTCGCCGCCAGACATCAGCATTTCATTAAGAATTCACCAAACCCTAACAATCGTGTGCTCGGCCGATGGTAGGGTTTCCGCACTCAGTTGCTTTGAGTTTTTTGGTTTTCTGAAGTCTTAGCGGACGGTGTGGAAAAGGGTTGCTGCTAACCGACCATGGCGAAGCCCTGTGTGTGTAAGGGTAGCTTCCGGAGCTGTTTCCAATGCCTTTCAAAAGCATTTGCGAGATTAAGCGATCCGCTGAACAGGCGACGCCGACAAGGGCTGGGCTCTGGCGCGCGCTATCTTTAGCCAGCGCATGGGTTCTTATTCTAATGATGACCTGCGCGGCCGCCGTCGCTCAGGAGGCGCAAGCGAGTTCGGTACAAACCGCAGACGCCCAGGCCCCGGATAGCAACCGAGCTACGAAGCCGCCCGCCTTGCAAGAGCGGCACCCCCGTTATCAGGTGATGCCAAGCGACGTTTTGGCGATCTCCTTTCCTCTTTCCACGGAACTCAATCAAACCGTGACCGTCCAACCGGACGGTTTCATCACTCTTGCCAACGTCGGGAGCGTGTATGTCCAGGGGCAGACAACGCCGCAAATTGTTGAGACCCTCACCAATGCCTTCGCGAAAATATTGCACAACCCGATCATTGGGGTAGATCTTACAAACTTCCAGGAGGCGCAATTTACCGTGCTCGGAGAGGTCGGGAAACCGGGGCAATACCACCTGCGCTACGACACTACAATTTCGCAGGGTATCGCCATCAGCGGCGGATTCCTTCCCTCCGCCAAGTCGCAGGTGTTCCTCTTGCATCGGGTGTCAGCGGATTGGGTGGAGGTCAAGAAATTCGACATGAAGGACATTCTGCACGGCAAAAACGTGTCGGAGGATCTGCACCTTCAGCCCGGCGATATGATTTTTGTACCGCAAATCTTCATTGCGCATTTCAGGCGCTATCTTCCTTACAGCACTGGGGTTGGCATTAGTCCCTTGGCGATTGCGAATTCGTTGTAGGTTTGCGGCTTGAGTGACGAGGGGTTTCGGAGATCAAAGGACAATGACTGAAGTAAACATCGAAAGTGTTCGGCGATCAGACCCGACCCTTCGCGACCTCCTGGCACCGCTATTCCGGCGAAAGCGAATGATTGTTTTCACTTTCTGCGGGATTATGCTCGGCACTGCGATTGCGGCGCTCTTTGCTTCATCCATGCATCAAGCCAGCATGGAGATATTGGTGGACCAGGAACGTGTGGATCCCACGGTCACGTCACAGTCCACGCAGTCGGCGGGGTCGCCTTCTCCGGTAACGGACACGCAGGTCAACTCCGAGATTGAACTTCTGAAGAGCCCGGACCTGCTGGAGGAGGTTGTGCTCGCCACCCACCTTCAAAATGTGGAGCGCAAATCGCTCGTAAACCGCATCGTTTATGGCAAACAGGATGACGCCTGGTATGTCGCACGCGCCGTAGATCACCTGGGCGACAAGCTGGGCATCAAACAAGTCACAAAAACCAACATGATTGGGGTCAAGTACACGTTGACTGACCCGCAGCGCGCCTACAAGGTATTGACTACCTTGGCGGACCGGTACCTTGAAAAACATCTGGTGGTTCACCGGCCTCCGGGGTCGTACGAGTTCTTTGCCTCGCAGGCCCAGAAGTATCAGCAGGCTTTGCAAGAATCGGAAGCCCAGCTTGGGGATTTTTCAAAGGCTTCGGGTGATTCAGCTCCCGAATTGGAGAAGGCAGCCACGGCGCAGCAGGTGGTCGATTCGACCGCTGCTCTCCACGAATTCCAGCAAAAGATCGCTGCCGACAAACAGCGAATCGAGGAGCAGGAGGCGCGCCTAAAGACTACGCCTGACCGGTCCCCCACCCAGCAGGTGTCTGACTCCGCCCAGTCGCTGCTCCAGGGCTTGCAGGCCGATCTGCTGGATAAGGAAATCAAGAAGACCCAGCTGACCCTGAAATATGATCCCAGTTACCCTCTGGTGCAGGAGATTAACCAAGAGATCGCGCTGACGCAGGCCGCCATTGCGCAGGCGGAGAAACTGCAATACGTCAACCAGACCACAGACCGTGATCCGATTTATCTCCGGGTTCTGGAAGACATCGTCAACACGCGTGCCGATCTAGCCTCTCACCAGGCTTCTGCGGCTGCCATTGCGGACACCATTCGCGGCTTGCAGAAACAATTGGTGGATCTGGACCAGAGGACACTCAAGCAGGCGGACTTAGCTCGTGAGGTAAAAACCAACGAAGCGAACTACTTGCTTTATGTTTCGAAACGAGAACAGGAGCGCACCTCCGACGCTCTGGATGAGAAGCGCATCAGCAATGTGGCCATCGCCGTTCCTCCCGTCCTGCCGGTCCTTCCCGTGATCAGCGCAGCCCTGGTGTTGATCATTGGCGTAGTTCTTGCATGTTTTGTCAGTGCGGCAGTTGCGTTCATCGCGGAATATCTTAATCCGTCGCTGCGTACTCCAGCGGAGGTATTGGAAGTTTTGAGAATTCCGGTATTGGCTTCGGTACCAAAGCAAAGCGCTTAGGCACTACAAATGCTTTTGGACTATTACAACTTGAAAGAGCAGCCCTTCGGGGTGACGCCGGATCCGCGCTTTCTATACATGGGCGCGAGTCATCGCGAGGCGTTGGCCTCGTTGCAGTACGGAATCCGCAGCGGACGGGGCTTCCTGTGCATGATTGCCAAGCCCGGAATGGGCAAGACGACGACCCTGTTCCAGCTTTTGAGCGAATTGAAAGACTCCGCCAGGACCGTGTTTCTCTTTCAGACGCTGTGTAGTCCGGAGGAATTGTTGCGTGCCCTGCTGCGCGATATGGGTGTGGTGCGGATTGGCGACAATATCGTCCGCATGCAGGAGCAGCTAAACCGCGTTTTGGTCGAAGAGAGCCACAGGGGCCGCAAGGTCGTGGTCGTAATAGATGAAGCCCAAAACTTGACGGACTCGGCACTTGAGCTGCTGCGGATGCTGTCCAATTTTGAAACCGCCAGCGACAAGATGATGCAGATTGTTCTGGCCGGCCAGCCCCAGCTTCGCGAGAAGTTGGCGTCGCCGGAGTTATTGCAACTCCGGCAAAGGATGTCCATCTTCGCCCGCCTCGATCCCTTCGACGCCGCGGAGACTCATCGCTACATTGAACATCGCCTCTGCGTGGCCGGCTACAACTCACGGGCGCCGTTGTTTACCACGCAGGCAGAGGCCTTGATCGCGAAGCACGGCGAGGGCATCCCGCGCAACATCAACAATATTTGCTTTAATGCGCTTTCGGTGGGCCGGGTATTGAAGCAAACGACCATTTCGAAAGAAGCGATCACCGAGGTATTGCACGACCTCGATCTAGTGCCTGAGCGTGCTGTCGGTCTCCCCAAAGAACCGGCGGGGCGCGCTTTTCTGGGCTGGAGAGTGCTCCGGTCCAGTCCGGTATTTCAGCAGGCTTTCGCCTTACGGAAGCGCCTGGCAGTTGTCTCTCTACTGCTGCTGCCTCTGGTATGGCTCGCCGGTCCGGGTCAGAGCGCGAAGGCTGGCGCACCCATTGCTGCGCCCGCGGTGCGCGTGGCTTCGCAATCGGCGCCTGTTTTCGCATCGCCGGCGGACTCTCACCCTGCACCAGCGCATCGGTTAGCCCGCTCACGGAAATCGCAGACCAGCGCCCGCCCGGAAGCGGCGTCCGACGACGTCGTCGCGCTCTGGCAGCAAGTTAAGAAACACAGCAGCGACGCTGAGGTCAAGCTGGCTGGCATCTATCTGGACGGAAAGGCCGTTCCGCAAAACTGCACGCAGGCCCAGATTCTTTTGCAGGATGCGTCTCGAAAGGGAAATGCGCGCGCGACGGAGTTGCTAAGTGATCCGGCAACACAATGCCACAGAAACGAATAAGCCATGAGTAAAAACTTTGAGTTGATGCAGGAGGAACAAAAAGAAATGGGGGCAGTAGCTACTCCCATTTCGGCCCCGGCCCCCATTCTGTTTCCACGTCCCGAAGAGGTGCGTACCCCGCGCCACGATTCCCAGAAGTTCGATCGAGTGGCCCAGGAGGAGTGTCTCAAGTTGGTCCAGCGGGTTTTCCTGGGATCGCCCGCGAATGTCCGTCGCGTTGTCGTCTTTGCGGGAGTAGATCGAGGGGATGGTTGCAGCCGTATTTGCTTAGAGGCGGCCCGCATCCTGGCGGCGAACACCTCCGGCTCCATCTGTCTAGTAGACGCAAATTTCCGCAGCCCTTCATTGCCCGGCTTCCTCGGAGTCTCCGACGATCGGGGCCTGGTGGATTCTCTGATGGCGGAGGGCGAGATAAGAGGCTTCGCCAAACAACTAACGCCATCCAACCTCTGGCTTCTTCCCGCCGGAGACATGGCCCCCGAGTCACCCAGCCTGCTGAATTCCGAGTCCCTGAAACTGCGCCTGCAGGAATTGCGCTCTGAGTTCGATTACACGCTCATCGACGCTCCGGCGTTGAATCTGTTCACTGACGCCATAGCCCTAGGCCGCAACGCTGACGGGGTGGTCGTCGTTCTCCAAGCCGAGTCCACCCGCCGTGAATCCGCGCTCAAAGGCCTCCAAACCCTGCGCGACGCTCACATTGAAGTCCTGGGCGCCGTCCTGAACCGAAGAACCTTCCCAATCCCAGAGTTTGTGTATCGCAGGCTCTAGCCACAGCTCATCCTTTTCCGCCCGACGCGTTGCCCATCTCAATTTCAGGACGTGCACTGTGAACACAGCTAAACGTCGCTTGTATCTCGGCATGCTCAAGGTGTTTAACCTTGGGCTGATGGTCATGGCCTTCGGAATCGCCACGGTTCTGGAAGTACAGCGGCAAGGCGGCGGCGTCACCCTCTCCGAGTTTTTATCGATGCGGGTGAAGCTGGTGAACTTCCTCTCGTTTGCCATGATTCTTCTGGTCTGGCACGCGATCTTTACGCTCTGTGGGCAGTACCAGTCGCAGCGCCTGGCCAGCCGCCGAGCCATGTTTACCGACGCCGCAATCGCCACCACTTTTGCGTCACTTTTTCTGCTGGTGCTGGTGCAGGTGTTCCATATCCGCATGATCACCGCCCAGTTTGTCCTTATGTTCTGGATTTGTGCTTCCTTCCTGGTGGCAGGAGCCAGGGTCTTAATCAGGAGCTTTCTTGAATTCCTCCGCGCCCGCGGCCGTAATCTCCGATACGTGCTCATTCTGGGGACCAACCGGCGCGCCGTCGAATTTGCCGCCCGGTTAGAAGCGGCGCCGGAGTTGGGCTATCGCGTACTCGGATTCGTCGACCAGCAGTGGTGGTATGAACGCGCCGAGCTGAGGGCAAGATATCCGCTGTGTTGCAACTTCGATGAACTCTCCGAGTTTCTCCGTCGCAATGTTGTGGACGAAGTGGCTAATTACCTTCCGCTGCGGTCGTTTTATGAGCACTCCTCGAAGGTGGCGGCGCTGTGCGAGCAGCACGGGATCTTCATGCGCTTTGATCCTAAGATCTTCGACTTGAAAATTGCCCACGCCCGGGCCGAGGAATTCGACGGAAACGCGCACATCACCGCGCATTTTTCTGTGCTGGATAGCTGGGAGCTCTTCCTGAAGCGCGGATTGGACGTGACCGTGTCTTTTTCGCTTCTCGTAATCCTTGCACCCCTCCTCGCTGCCGTCGCAGTTATGGTGAAACTGACCTCCGCAGGGCCGGTGCTATTCAAGCAGGAGCGCGTGGGGCGGAATAAGCGGCGATTCCTCATTTACAAATTCCGTACCATGGTTCCCAACGCCGAGAAGTTGATGCCTGCCCTCGAAGTCAGGAACGAGGCGGTGGGCCCGGTTTTCAAAATCAGGAACGATCCACGAATCACTCCGATTGGAAAATTCCTCCGGCGCACCAGTCTCGACGAACTGCCGCAGCTTTTCAACGTTCTGAAAGGCGACATGAGCCTGGTCGGCCCGCGTCCTCTGCCGCTGCGTGACTATGAAGGTTTCAATGAAGACTGGCAACGGCGCCGATTCAGCGTGCGACCGGGCATCACGTGCCTCTGGCAAGTCAATGGCCGCAGCAATATCGCTTTTGAGCACTGGATGAAGCTCGACCTGCAGTATCTCGATGAATGGTCAATCTGGCTCGACATGAAAATTCTGGCACAGACCATCCCTGCGGTGATGAAGGGTTCCGGCGCGGCCTGATCGTTACTCCCCGAGGCGATCGAATTTTCATCTGCTCGAAGCGGACGGCATGAATATTCTCACCATCCACAACACCTACCAGGAACCCGGCGGCGAAGACGTGGTGGTCGCCCAGGAAAGCAGACTGTTGGAGCAACATGGCCACAGGGTCAACTTCTATCAGCGCAGCAACCATGAAATCGATGCGCTCTCTTTCGGGCAAAGGCTCGGACTTATCACCCGGATTGTGTCCGCCAACGATACGAAGCTGGCCGTTCGGACTCTTCTCCGCAGTCTCAAACCGGATGTGGTTCACGTTCACAACACTTTCCTGATGGTCTCGCCCGCGGTGTACGAGGTATGTCAAGACGAAGATGTCCCCGTGGTCCAGACCCTTCACAACTACCGGCTGCTGTGTCCAGCTTCGACGTTCTACCGCGAGGGCGCCGTCTGCGAAGACTGCGTGACTGATGGTCTTCTGCGCAGCGTGCAGCACGCGTGCTACCGCGACTCGCGCGCGATGTCCGGAGCGGTTGCGATGATGCTCCAGACCCACCGGTCACGGCAAACCTGGAGTAAAGGAATCGACGCCTACATCGCGATCAGCAACTTCGTGAAAGAAAGATTCCTGGTGTCCGGCTTTTCTGAGAGCAAGATCCATGTCAAGCCAAATTTTGTCGACCCCGATCCAGGCGAGCGGGCCCACTCCGGAGACCACGCTCTCTTCGTCGGCCGCCTGTCACCGGAAAAGGGTCTCTCCACTCTCTTGCAAGCGTGGCAGCGCCTCCCCACGGCGGTTCCGCTCGTGATTGCAGGCGACGGTCCCATGCGCCAGAAGCTCGAAGCCGAGGTTGGGAAGAGGAGACTCAGCACGATTTATTTCGCCGGGCGCCTTGGACGCGAAGAAGTGTACGACGCCATGAAGAAGGCGGCATTTCTGGTGGTGCCAAGCATCTGGCAAGAACCGTTTGGCCTGATTGTCGCCGAGGCCCTTGCTTGCGGAACGCCAGTGTTAGGTGCGCGGGTCGGCGCAATCCCGGAGATGCTGGATGACCAAATAACCGGTCTGCATTTTGCCCCCGGCGATCCCGATGATCTGGCCAAGAAAGTCGCCTGGGCGTGGGAGCATCGGCCCGAGATGGCAATGATGGGGAAGGCCGCGCGCAGAGTTTACGAGGACCGCTACACCGCCTACCACAACTACGAGCTGCTGATGGGTATCTATGACAGCGCCATTGAGAGCCACTCTAGATTCAAGAGAAATCGGTCACTTGGCGCCGCCGCTTAGGTTTCGCGTCCTGGGCGTTCCCGTGCATGCCGTCCAGATTCCGGACGTCATTGCCAGGATCCGTTTGTGGATTCATAGCGACACCCGGGGCCGCTACGTGGCGGTTACGGGTATGCATGGAATCGCCGAGTCGAGGAACGACAGCGATTTTCGCCTTGCCCTCGACTCTGCGGACTTGGTTGTTCCTGACGGTATGCCCCTGGTATGGCTGGCCCGCTGGCATCGGCATCCGCTTAAGCGCCGCGTCTATGGTCCGGAGCTCATGGAAACGTTTTGCCGCGAGACCGGCCCAGCCTACCGTCACTTCTTTTACGGAGGCGGTTCGGGCACTGCTGAAAGGCTCGCGGACTCGCTCAGCCGACGTTATGGCATTGTTGTAGCGGGAATCTTTTGCCCTCCCTTTCGCCCGCTGGCGGAAGACGAAAGGCAGAATGTCGCGCATCTGATTCAATCCGCTGCGCCGGACGTCTTGTGGGTAGGTCTGAGTACCCCGAAGCAGGAGAAATGGATGCTCCAGAATCGCGAGATGATTCCAGTCCCGGTCATGCTCGGAGTTGGAGCAGCGTTCGACGTTAATTCCGGCCGAGCGTGCCAAGCTCCACGCTGGATGCGTGAACACGGCCTCGAATGGCTTTTTCGTCTTTCCACCGAACCCAAGAGACTCTGGCGTCGCTACCTGATTGCAATCCCCAAGGCAGCCGGGTTGGTTCTCCTGGAGTTGGCCGGCCTCTTAACCCCGTAACCCCGTTCTTTCTTTACCGAAACCTTAGCTGTTAACAGACCTCAAAAAAGGGAAACCTCCCCATGGTGAAACAGACCCGAATTCTTGTGACAGGCGCGGGTGGATTCATCGGCCATCATCTGGTGAACCGCTTAAAGGACGACGGAAATTGGGTACGCGGTGTTGATGTTAAGCCCCCGGATTACGAAGCCAGCCGGGCCGATGAGTTCGAACTTCTTGACCTGCGAAGGTACGATGCCTGTCTGCAGGCGACGCGAGGATCCATTGCCCATGTGTACAACCTCGCGGCGGACATGGGGGGCATTGGCTACATCAGTGCTTCTCGAGCGGAAATCGCGAAAAATAACATCCTCATTAATGCGCACATGCTGGAAGCAGCTCGCTTGAGCGGCGTAGCTCGCTTCCTCTTTTCGTCGTCCGCGTGCGTGTACGCCGGCTATAAACAGAAGGATGCCGACGTCACTCCGTTGCGCGAAGAAGATGCCTACCCAGCCGATCCCGAGCCCGGCTACGGATGGGAGAAGCTCTTCAGCGAAGAGTTGTGCCGCTATTACAAAGGCGATCATGGCTTCGATACTCGCATCGTCCGCTTCCATAACGTTTACGGCCCCCTCGGCACCTACCAAGGCGGCCGAGAGAAAGCTCCCGCGGCGATTTCTCGTAAGGTGGCCTTAGCGAGCGACGGCGATGAAATAGAAATCTGGGGCGACGGCAAGCAGACCCGGTCCTTCATGTATATCGATGATTGTGTCGAAGGCCTGGTTCGCCTCATGGCTTCGAATTATCACGAGCCGTTGAATCTGGGCTTGTCCACCATGATCACGGTTGATGGCCTGGTGGATCTGGTCATGGCGATCCCCGGCAAGCGTCTGCTCAAGCGCTACGACCTGACCAAGCCGCAAGGCGTTCGCGGCCGCAACAGCGACAACTCCCGCCTGTTTCAGGTTCTCGGATGGGAGCCCTCCGTTCCCCTCGAAGTGGGCCTGGAAATCACCTACAAGTGGATTGAGAACGAACTCATAAGGGGGGGCAGGTTCTCCGAGGCTTGCTCGGCAAACGCCGCCGACTGAATGCCGCCCGCCGGCCCCTGCCGGTAGTGGGAATCGACCAGCAACCATGCGCCTTTTACTTTCTGCCTATGCTTGCCGACCGAATGCCGGTAGTGAGCCGGGCTTCGGTTGGAATTGGGCGACTCACCTCGCCGCTCGCGGCATCGAAGTCCATGTTTTGGTCGCAAAGCGCAACCAGGAACCCATCGAAGCCGGCCTCAAGCTGAATCCGATACCGAACCTGCACTTCAACTATGTGCCGGTACCTTATGAATGGGCCAGAAAAAATGAGGCCGTTCACTATGTACTCTGGCAAACCGCCGCATTGAAAGCTGCGAGAGAGCTTACCAGGAAGTTCGAGTTTCACATTGCGCATCATGTTACGTATGGCAGTGTCCATGTGCCTTCGCCATTGTGGCGGCTTCGCATCCCTCTGGTGTTCGGGCCCGTGGGGGGTGGTCAGACGGCTCCGGCAAGCATGCTGACATACTTCGGCGCACAATCGTCGAGAGAACGGATGCGTTCGGCGTTCACTGCGGCCCTGAGGTTTTCGCCTTTCCACCGGCACCGGCTACAAAAAATGAGTTTCGTCCTCGCCGCCAACCGCGACACCCTGGACTTGGTCCAGTCGCTGGGCTGCAAGAACGCCTGTCTGATGTGTGACACTGGAATCACCACAGACTATTTCGCCCCGGCGCCACGCCGCTTCGAAGAACGAATCGGCGCCCTCAGGCTCCTCTGGGTGGGACGGATGCTCACGCGAAAAGCGCTTCCCTTGGCGCTTGACGCGTTGAAAGAGGTTGGCGGAAACGTGTCCTTAACCATCGCGGGGGATGGTCTGGATCCGCAGCTGGTTCATCGGATGATTAGCGACCGCCAGCTTCAGGGCAGAGTGTTCTGGAAGGGAGTGCGTCTGACGTTTGATGAGTTACGGGCCGCCTATGCCCAGCACGATGCGATGCTCTTCACCAGCCTCCGCGATTCATTTGGGGCGCAATTGCTTGAGGCTCTGGCGATAGGGCTGCCGGTTATCACCTTGGATTTGCATGGCGCTCACGACCACGTGCCGGACTCTGCCTCTATCAAGGTCCCGGTGGGCAACCCTTCGGAAACCGTTCGTAATTTGGCCAACGCGATCAAGCAGTACGCCTCACTTGCCCTCGGGAGAAGAAATGAAATGTCATTGCATGCGTGGAGTTTTGCCAGGACCCTGAGTTGGTCCGCGCGCGTCGAATTCATCGAACGACTCTATCAGCAGGTTCTCTCGGGAAGCGCTCCTCTGAGGAGCGCCTCCGCCTCAAAGGTGGCTGCGGCAGCCATTTGAGCGCGGCGACCCAGCACTCGCTTCAGGACTGCGTCCGCTGCGGCCTTCACGGTTGATCGTCAACATCTGATTCCAGCATGAGCAGCGCAACGTTAACTTATCCTTCATGGGCACGGACTTGGGCACGGAGGTCGCTCGGCGCCCTCCGCGGCATCCTCGCGGTGTGCTTGATCGCGGTGCTCACGGTATTTGTGCTCGCCATAGCGAGGGTCTCGTGGAACTTCTTTTTCTTTCTCATCGCATGCCTAATTTTTGTGACCGCGCTCTGCATGGCCCGCCCGCTCTCGGGAAGAGCATTGGCCGGGGAGAGAGACTCAGTGCTGCTGGGCACGCTGGTGATTTGGGTGTTCTTGATGGTCTCGGAAGCCATCTTCTTGCACAACCAAAGCACCGCCAGCGCCGTTAAAGGAAATGTGGGTGGTAGTGCGGTATACCAGGCTGTCTCATGGATAATGTCCTTCGCTGCTTTGGCGTTCATTAGCTGCTTCCGGCCGGCTTACATCCGGCGCTTGTTTGCTGGCCCATTGAGGTGGGCGTCCATTTTCTCGGTTGTGGCTGTGCTTTCGTGCCCAATTTCGCCGAAGCCTCTGTACTCGCTGGCCCTGGCATTCAAGCTTTGTACGATCGTGTTAACGCTTCTTGCGATGGCGGAATCAATCGAAAACGAAGCTGGGATTTATAGGCTCTTTACGGGTCTGTTTTGGGGGACCCTGATTGTCGTCTTCATGGATGTGGTGACCCCCATGACGGGACCCGATCCGGTTTTCACGTCAGACGGCCGATTCGGAGCCATGATTGGACTTTCTGGTATTTGTGGCATGCTGTTGCTCCTGAGTCTGATGTTTCTCTGGATCAAAAAGAACCCCTGGTTTTTGGCAGGCGCTGTCTTCTCCGTGGTGGTGATGATGCTGGCAGGCACCAAAGGCGGCATCGTCGCCAGTTTTGTTTCACTCATGATGTTTTTCCTCTTACTGAAAAGGCCGGCGCAAGCTCTTGCAGTGAGCTTCGTGTTCACGGTCATCTTCCTGCTGGCCGTGGCATTTACGCCGCTCGGAAGCAGCTTGGAGAAATACACCGAGTCGGGGAACGCAGGCACTCTCACGGGCCGGACTAATCTATGGAGCGCAGCCAAGCCTGAAATTGAATCGCATCTCATACTTGGGAAAGGGTACAGGGCCTCGAGATTTTTATCCAAAGAAGTTGCAGGCGCTTTCGCCGAAGCGGGCAACATGCACAATTCCTTTCTGGAGATCTTGTACAACACCGGCCTAGCTGGCCTGATCCCGATCCTGATAATGAATGTCATCATCGTGATCAATCTTCGGATCGCTGTCATGCGACCGGCCAGCCCGCGACTCAAGTATTATGCGGCGGGAGCGTTCGCGCTTTACGTTCATTTGTTTGTATGGGGCCTGGTCGCAACCACGATCGGGGGCGCGCCGGACAACCGGTTCATGACCTTCTTTGCGGTTATTCTTATCAGCATCTTTTTGCGGGCTCAGTCCGATCCGAGCTACCGAAAAACTGTGTATGGCCAGCTCATCTCCTGACATCAATCAGCAACGCACTTCCACCGAAAAGGGGGTTCGCGTCGCGTGGCTGTTCCCCTCGCTCGCGCGGGGATATTATTGGCAGCCCGTCTTCAAGGAACTTGCTGCCCGTTGTCCGAACACAGCTGTCTTTACCTCCATTTGGCCCGGGTTCGCGTCAGGTTATGAGAACGCTTTCGAGGTCCATGTCTTGCCGGGTCTGCGATTCGTCGACCTCAAGGCACAGCTTCCCGATTCGCGACGCGGTTTCATTTTGACTCCGCCTTCGATCTTGAAGAAGTTGATGGCCTTCGATCCGGACGTAATATTTTCTGCCGGCTTCAGTGGTTGGACGGTGTGCGTGCTGCTGCTCAAGCTATTCAGGCGCGCCCGTGTGATCATTTATTGGGAGGGCTGCTCGGTCCAGTCGGTCGGCCCGTCCAAGATCAAGCGCGCTGTTCGACGCTGGATCGTGCGCTTCGCGGACGCGGCCATCAGTAATTCCGACGAGGGAATCCGGTATTTGCGTGACGTGCTCGGCGCTTCGCAGGAGAAACTCCTCTGTCATCCGTGCCAGGTGCCCGATCTGCCGCTGCTGCGCTCGGTTGGCGGTAAGGCCAGCTTGCCCGACCTCAAGCGCCCGGTGTTTCTTTACGTTGGCAGCATCAGTCCCCGCAAAGGCTGGCGCTACCTGCTGGACGCGACCCAACTGTTGGCGGATCAAGGCCGAAAAGAATTTTCTGTGGTGTTCGTCGGCGGCGGTGAGCAGGAGGAAGAGTTGCGCGCCGCGATCAGAGAGCAACACCTCGAGGGGATCGTCCACCAGGTCGGCACAGTTGCCTATCACAATCTCGGTCTCTACTACGGGAGCGCCGATGTCTTCGTCTCCCCAACTCGCGCCGATACCTGGGGAGTAGCTGTGCTTGAGGCCATGGCCTTCGGCAAAGCCGTGTTGTGCTCCCAATACGCGGGCAGCCGGCAAATGATCACACCCGGCGAGACCGGCTTCATCTTCGATCCTTTCGACCCAGCGCAACTGGCAGGTTACATGGACAAGTTCATCCAGGATGAAGATCTCGCAGGACGGCTGGGTGCCCGCGCGCAGGAAGCGATGGCGCCCTACACGCCCGCGCGCGCGGCCGTGGTGTTGGCCGATCTGGCGTTGCAGATCAACCGGGGTCAGCGCCAGCTATCGCACTACGAAGCGAATCGTGAAACCGCCAACGCCGGCAAGGTAAGCGCATGACGGCCGCGGTCGAGGATATGAGCTACAGGTCGCCGGCGCCGGGTGAGTTCCCGGGACCCTTGTTTGTCCTGAGTGTATGGCGCTCGGGATCCTCTCTTCTTTATGCCCTTCTGAATCAGCATTCGCAGATCGCGCTGATGTACGAAGGCGATCTCCCCCGCTTGCATCGCTACTTATGGGGACGGTTTCGCAGCGGAGCGTGGCGCGAGCGATGGGAGTTCTGGAACCAGGGGCCGTCCCGGCACGGGATTGCGCTCGAGTCCATGCCCGCGAACGCTGGCAATGCGTGGCAGGCCACGCGCCTGGTTTATCAGGAGTTTGCTCGCCGCAAACAAGGCAGCGTTTGGGGGGAAAAGACGCCTCACTGGTTTGACCGCCCGCTGCAAATGGCCAGGCAGTTTCCCGATGCGCGTTTCATATTTCTTTGGCGAGACCCGAACGCGGTGTTGCGAAGCATTGCCGGCGCCGCGCGGGGCGAACGCTTTTTCAACAAGGCTGGTTTCACCCAGCGAGTCCTTCTGGGAATCGAGAACTTACGAGAGGCTTGCGACACCCTCAAGGCCGAGGGCCGCCCGGTCCACGAAGTGAACTACGAGGAACTCACTTCTGACCCTGCAGAATCTATGCGGCAGATATGCCGCTTCCTCGATATCGCCTTCGAGCCGCGCATGACTTCGCTCGAAGGCTCGGATCGCTCCGCGATTGCTTCCGGCCCGCACCACACCATGGTTCGAGGCGACCGGATTGTCGGCCAGAAAAAGCGGGCGGAGAACCTCTCGCCGGCCGTGCGGGCCAAGATCAGCCGTTACATCTGCCGCTGGAAGCGCCGCTACCACGAGGGCTGGCCTAAATATCCGGTGGAACGTCCAAAGGTGGCTCTGGAAGCTGGGTTCGGCGAGCTTTGGCTAGACCGGATCATCTATGAAGGGGCGTTGGGTCGCGATAAGTTCGTGGCTCTGGTTTATGCGGTAGTACCTGTCCACCTTGCCCGGAGATTGCGCGCCCGGCTTCAGCACCGCAGTTTCAAGAGAGGATTGCTCCCAACCTCATGAACAAATGGGTCAGATATTCACTCTTGAGAAAAGTTCGCGCCGCCCTGACCCCGCGTTCGGCGCTCTTGCGGACCAGACTGCAGAACGGCGCCATCGTAGAAGGCTATAACCGGGCGGGCTATGGCGGCCGTGGAGTCTATATCTTCGGAGATTCACTAGAGCCGGAGCTTCATCACTTGCAGCGTTTTATCGGGTCTGGACAGGTCTTCGTCGACGTAGGCGCAAACGTCGGTGTTTTCACAGTGAAAGCCGCCAGGGAAGTCGGTGACGACGGTCTGGTTATCGCTATTGAGCCTTTTATCGAGACCGCACACCGGCTTTCCCGGAACGTGGAAACAAATGGCTACAGCAACGTTCGCATAAGAAATTTCTGCGTCGGGCGGAACACCCAGCATGCGCGCCTCTACCTGAACAAAAGCAAGCCGAATTCCTTCGGCTTGGTCCCCAAGGGCGAGGCAGAGTCCATTTCCGTCTTGTCCGTTTCACTCGACGATCTCTGCCGCTGGGAGGACCTCCAGCGCCTTGACTACCTCAAAATCGACGCAGAAGGCGCAGAAGCGGAGGTGCTCGAAGGCGGACAGGAAGCGATTCGCCGCTTTCGACCCATCGTGCAAGTGGAAGTGACATTGGGCGAGAGCAGTCTAGGCCTGAACTATCGCAGATTCGCCGCGCCCAAAAGCATGAATAACGTTTTCATTCCTGCAGAGAACGCGAAGGCAATACAAACGGCACAGAAATTGGGCTGGGCGGAAGTAGAAACACAAGTTACCGCCTAGCCCGTTTGCATCACGTCGCAGAGCCGGATAACAAACGCCCAGAAAAAGCAGATCATGCCCAAGCCACTGGTAAGCGTCGTCATCAACAACTACAACTATGGGCGCTTCGTCGGGGAAGCTATTTCCAGCGCCCTGCGGCAGACGTATGACCGCGTCGAGATCATCGTTGTCGACGACGGTTCGACTGACGAGTCGAGAGCAGCCATCGAGGGTTGCCGCAAAGAAATTGTAACGATCTTCAAATCAAATGAAGGGCAAGCGTCAGCTTTCAATGCCGGTTTCACCAGAAGCTCCGGCGACATCGTATGCTTTCTCGACGCAGACGATCTGTTCCTGCCAATCAAGGTTGAAAAAATCGTTGAGGCTTACGCAGACCCGGCGACGGAATGGTGTTTCCATCCGCTACGTTACGTCGATTCTGCTCTTCGACCCATTCCTGGTCCGTTCGACGTCCGGTACGCGACCGGGCCATATGATTTGCGAAGCCAATATATGCGCGGAAACCCTGGCTTCTGGGCCCCGCCAACCTCCGGCCTCACGTTCAGGCGGTCACTTCTTGAAAAGCTGCTTCCCATGCCGCTTCACATTCGAATCACTGCCGATAATTATCTTACGTTCTGTACTCCTGCTTTCGCGCCGGGCTTCTATATTTCAGAACGCCTGAGCCTTCAGCGCATCCACGGTGCCAATGCGTACACCGCAAAAAACGATCCGCTGCTCAAGGCGGCGGTCCAGTCGTCTATCGCCAGGGGGCTGCACGACACCTTTCCGCAGCTCGCGCGGCTGGCCAACCGGCTGTTCGCCAATGCCGTTGCAGAAAAGTGGAGCGCCGGCGCAGGCTTCCAGGATTTTTCACGTGAACTTCGCGAGTATCTGAGGAGTTGCAGCGGTGCGGAGAAAGTCGAGGTCTTGGCTCGCACGGCTTATCGCATGCTCCGGCCCCGGCGCCCGAGGGTTTCGACCTGTCCCGGTCCTCAGCTGCAACCGAAGACCATTTCGTGATCAATACAACCGAACTGAGAAATAGACGATGAGCTCAGCCACCAACATAGACTTGCAGAGCGATCCGCTGGCGGTTAACCGGACGATGATCGCGCCTCCCAGCCGGTCGTTCGATCTGAATCTAGGCGAACTGTGGGCGTATCGCGAACTGTTGTATTTCTTTGTCTGGCGTGATTTGAAAGTCCGCTACAAGCAGACCGCGATTGGCGCCCTGTGGGCCATTCTCCAGCCCTTCATGACCATGCTCGTCTTCAGTCTGGTTTTCGGCCGGTTGGCACACATGCCGTCCAACGGCTTGCCGCATCCCGTTTTTTATTACAGCGGACTGCTTGCATGGATCTATTTCTCAGGTGCGCTCCAGCACGCCACCAACACGATGGTCGAAAACCAGCGCGTTATCACCAAGGTGTACTTTCCACGCCTGCTTCTGCCAATCGCTTCGGTTACGTCGGGACTCGTCGATCTTGCCTTCGGATTCGTCGTGTTTCTGGGAATGGCACTTTACTACCGCATCGTGCCCGGCCCGGCGATCTTGCTGGCCCCGGTCTTTCTGGCGTTAGCTGTCTTGACGGCCCTAGGAGTGGGATTGTGGCTTTCGGCGCTCAATGCGATTTATCGCGATGTCCGCTACGTGGTGCCATTCCTGATTCAGTTTTGGTTGTTTGCCTCGCCCGTGGCGTATCCCAGCAGCCTCGTGCCGGAGCGCTGGCGCGGACTCTACGGTCTGAATCCTATGGCCGGAGTGGTTGAGGGCTTCCGGTGGTCTCTTACTGGCCATGGGCAGCCCCCGAGTGTCCTTCTCGCCGCTTCGGCCGGTATGGTTCTGCTTTTGTTGGCGGGCGGCGTGATTTACTTCCAAAAGATGGAAGGCACGATCGCGGACGTTGTGTAACCCAAACTCCTTCAACCCATTTATGAGTGACGTTGTTATCCGAACCGAGAATCTGGGAAAGCGCTACCAGCTGGGCGAGCGCGAGCGCTATCTGGCCCTGCGCGATCTGCTGGCGCGTGCATTGTCTTCCCCTGCGCGCATGCTCAGCGCACGTAAACCAGCCCGCCCCAATGGCAACCACGTTGGCCGGCAACCATCCCACATCTGGGCGCTGAAGGAAACTTCTCTCGAAATCCGCCGAGGCGAAGTAGTCGGACTCGTCGGCCGCAATGGGGCCGGCAAGTCAACCTTGCTGAAGGTCCTTTCGCGCATTACAAAGCCCACTACCGGTTGGGCGGAGATTTATGGACGCGTTGGCAGCCTGCTCGAGGTGGGTACCGGTTTCCACCCCGAGCTTACTGGGCGCGAAAACATCTATCTCAGCGGCGCCATTCTCGGCATGGGCAAAGGTGAGATCACTCGAAAGTTCGATGAAATTGTGGCCTTCGCAGAGATCGACAAGTTCATCAGCACGCCGGTAAAGCACTACTCCAGCGGGATGTACGTAAGGCTGGCGTTCTCGGTGGCGGCGCACCTGGAGCCGGAGATTCTATTTGTGGATGAAGTGCTGGCAGTAGGGGATGCGTCTTTCCAGAAGAAATGTCTCGGCAAAATGGGACAGGTCTCGCGCGACGGCCGGACCATCCTGTTCGTGAGCCACAACATGGCGGCCATCAGAGCCCTGTGCAGCCGAGCGGTCCTGATAAAGGATGGTACAGTGGCCGCCTCTGGGCCGGTCGATGAAGTTGTTCATGATTACTTGTCGGCGATTGCAACCAATGGAAGCACCCGGGAATGGTCCGATCCCGTGACGGCGCCGGGTAACGAAAATGTGCGCCTCGGTTTCGTCCGAATCGCCTGTCCGCAAGGCAAGCCAGTCATCGACATTGATTCCGGTGCCGATATTGAAATCGGATTCGATAACTTTCGTGAGAATGTCAACCTGACGGTTACGGCGCGGGTCGCCAATTCCGAGGGCGTTCTTGTCTTTGTATCCAATTACCACGTGAGTCCTGACAACGATTCCCGCTGCGGCTTTTATCGGGTGAAGTGCAGAATCCCCGGACACTTGCTGAACGCGGGCAGGTATTCCGTGGATTTGGTCATCAACAAGGATCAGCGATGGGTGTTGCTTCGCGTCGAGGGCGTCGTATCGTTCGAAGTGGAGAACACAGCCACCGGCCGGGGTGCGAACATGGGCGTGGCGCCCGGTGTGGTCCGACCTCTCCTCTCCTGGTCCCACTCCTTCGAGCGAGAACCTTCCGGCCAAGCAGAACCGTTGTTGGTGAACCACAACGCGATCAACGGGGTTGAAAAAGTGTACTGTCCTGAGGCGTAGGTCCCGGTGTTTTCAAACCCGCGAATAGGCCCATCAGCGGGGATTCATTTTCTTGCGGCCAACAATGTGAGCTGAGCAATGAGACGGCCCTGGGTCACTGGATCTTTATATAACGGAGTGCGGCGCGCTCTTGGCTTGGAACCGCCAGGGAGCAGCTTGCAGATCCTTCCGTCCTCCACCGATGCCTCCGGCGCCGAGAGCCGGATCGTACTTGGTTGCGTTGCCGACAACAAGCCGGTTTATCTGTATCAGGCGCTGCGGCTGCTGCAGTCAGTGCGCTGGTTCGGTGGATCCTGCGCCGACTGTGATTTTATTCTCTGCGTTGTCGATTCGGTGGACCCACTGTATAGGCGCCGGTTCCGCAAACTCGGCGCAAGGGTTCGCGTGGTGCAGCGATACAGTGAAGTCTCGCCGGCCACTAACAAATTGCGATTCTGGCAACTGCCCGAACTCGCAAGTTACCCGCGAGCGGTTTGCCTCGATTGCGACACCATCGTGGTGCGCGACCCGCTGCCACCGTTGCAGGGGCCGGGACTGCACGCGCGGATTGTCGGACTTCCAACCGTGCCGCACGATGTGTTCGTCAAATTGTTTGATGCTTTTGGGTTGAAGATTCCAGAGGCGAGCTATCGGTGTGCCCTGAGCGGCGAGGCAACAATCGTCTATCTCAACAACGGTGTGCTCGCGATGGACCGGCCAACCGTGTACGATCTAGTCCCGCGTTGGGTCAAGTTCACGGAGGTTCTCCTCAAGAGCGAAATCATGCGCGAGCGCAAATGGTACATCGAGCAGGCGGCGTTAACGTTGGCGCTGGTTGAGAGCGGGATCCCCTTTCATCTCCTGGGGAACGAAATGAATTTCCCCTTCCCCGGGGATGAGCAACCGCTGGTCGAGGACGTTGATCCGCGCATCATTCACCATCATCACCATGTTGATCGGGCCGGGCGAATCGAGCTCTCGGGGTATCCTCTCGTGGATGCGCGTATTGCCGCGTTCAACCGGAAACTGCGGGGAAGGTTGGTTATGCCGGGTCCGGCAGCGGTGCGCCGCAAACTGAGCAACGGCGTCCGCAAGCTGCTCACAGTGCATTCCACACCGCGCATAGGTTAGCGCAAGAATTCGTCTCGGCGGAAACTAACGAAACAACGTGAGGGAAATAATGGTACGGTCTGGCATTCCTGGATTTCTATATGGTGGGGTACGGCGCGCCTTGGGGTTGGAGCCGCCGGCGAAGAGCTTGAGGATTTTTCCCGACGACGTCTTCCTGGTTTCGTTTCCCAAGTCTGGCAACACTTGGACCCGCTTTCTCCTCGCCAATCTCATCTTCCCGGACACGCCGGCGACTTTCGCCAATATTCATATCTTAGTTCCGGTCCCGCTGACCACCCCGAGAAAGTATTTCGACCGGATGGCCAGACCGCGCGTGATCAAGAGCCATGCGAGCTTCGATCCGGCCTATCCACGGGTCATCTACATTGTCCGTGACCCGCGGGATGTTGTAATTTCGCTTTATCACCACCGCCGAAAGTCCACGGAAATCGCCGACGATTTCCCCATCGAAACGTTTGTACAGCAGTTCCTGGCGGGCGAGAACGTCCTGCACGGCTCGTGGGGACAACACGTGATGACGTGGCTCGCCACCAGGGAGGGTGATCCGCGTTTTCTCTTGCTGCGATACGAAGACATGCTCGCGGATACGGCGTACGAGTTGTCCAAGATAGCCGACTTCCTAAAACTCCCGGTAAATCCCGAGCAAGTTGCGCAGGCGGTCGAGCGCAGCTCCGCCGATCGCATGCGAAAACTCGAAAAAGGTTCGGCTGAAGGCGTGGACCGATTGGTGGGGAGGGTGTCGCGCAAGGATCTGACGTTCGTTCGCGCTGCGGCTTCCGGCGGCTGGCGGAAAGACTTGCCCGTGCCGATGGTGGAGAAAATTGAGGCCGCTTGGGGACCGTTGATGCGGCGCCTGGGTTATGAATTGAGGGCCGGCAGCTTGGACTCATCTACGTCACGAACGGGAGATGCGAGCGTTCCGTTTTCTGAACCCAAACCGAGCTACGCCGAGGCTGGCTAGGGGCCATCGCCGGGCGCAAGATGACCTCCATCATCTTCTTATCGCGCCTGGGTTATCGCGCAGAATTCGTTCCTGCAGAACAAAATAAGCAAACGTGAGGTGAAGCATATGGTACGGTCCGGCGTTACTGGGTTTCTATACGGCGGGGTACAGCGCGCCTTGGGGTTGGTGCCGCCGGGGAAGAGTTTGCGGATTTTTCCGGACGATGTCTTTCTGGTCTCCTATCCGAAGTCCGGCAACACCTGGACCCGCTTTCTTCTCGGCAATCTCATGTTCCCAAACACTCCGCTGACCTTCTCCAATGTTCACATCCTGGTCCCGTGTCCGCTATCCACCTCAAGGAAGGACTTTGACCGGACGCCCAGGCCGCGCATCATCAAGAGTCATGACTGCTTCGATCCGGCATATCCGCGCGTAATCTACATCGTCCGCGACCCGCGGGACGTTGTGATCTCGCAATATCACTACAACCGAAAAATTAAGGACCTCGAGGACGACTTGCCGATCGAAGTGTTTGTAGAACGGTTCCTGGCGGGTGAAACTTGCCAGGCGCCGAACGGGTCTTGGGGAGAGAACGTGTTGACATGGCTCGTTACCAGAGAGGGTGATCCCGGTTTTCTTATGCTGCGCTATGAAGATCTGGTGACCAATACCGAGCGCGAGTTGAGAAAGATCATGCGGTTCCTGGCTCTGAACGCCACCGCCGCGCAGATTACTGAGGCGGTGGAAAGAAACTCGGCTGCGCGGATGCGAGAACTTGAAAAGGGACAGGGTGATGACATTGATCGAATGGTGGGGCGGAAGTCGCGAAAGGACATGATGTTTGTTCGCGCGGCGGTTTCCGGCAGTTGGCAAAAAGAATTGCCGGCGTCGATGGTGGAGAAAATTGAGGCCGCATGGGGACCGTTGATGCAATATTTGGGTTACGAATTGGCGACCCAAACGCCTTCCAAAACGTGCTCAGGCCTCGCCTGGAACCGCCCGTACTCTATTAGCGCCGAGGCGAGTGCATAACTCCAGCAGCATGAGAGTCTGTAGCGAGGCTGATAATGACGTCTGATCCAATCCCTCGAGGCTTAACACAGTCGCTGGCGGCTTACCGCGTGCCTGGAAAAATCAGAAGGGCCCTGCCGCCAGGTTTAGTTCGAGCTATGCAACAGCTCAGAGATCGAGCGGTAAAAACCCTGGTGAGCCGGAGTCTGCCCGCGCGGGCCAGCTTCGAACAGTCGCCCGAGGAAAGGCTCGCATCGGCAAGGGTTTCGATTGTTGTGCCAATCCATGACGCGCCGGCGGTCACCCGGCGCTGCCTGGTTAGCCTGCAGCATCGCGCGCAAGATTCCGAGATCATCCTGATAGACGATGCCTCAAGGATGGGAGAAACCACGAGCGTCATCCGGGAGTTCAGCGAGCGGAACGGTTGGAAAGTAATCCGCAATGACACCGCAGCCGGGCATAGTGCCGCTTGCGCGGCGGGCGCCCGTGTTGCCGGCCGTCCCTACCTCTGCCTTTTGAATTCTGACACGGTCGTTACGCACCGGAGCTGGCGGGCCATTACGGAGGCGTTCGACGGCGATCCCTCAATCGGCATTGCAGGTCCTTCGACGAGTTCTTCTGGAAATGAGCAAACCCTCGATGTGCCGAAGAGGTGTCGATTTCATTGGAATGAAAATGAAATGTGCGCTTTCGCTGAACGTCTGGCGGCGGCCGCTCTGCAACCGGCAATCGTTGACCTGCCCTTTATCAGCGGGTTCGCGCTGTTCATACGTTCGTCTCTGTGGAAAGAGCTCGGCGGCTTTGACCCAAATCTTAAAGACTATGCCAACGAAATCGAGCTGTGCAAAAGAGCCGGGAATTCGGGTCGCCGAACGGTGTGGGTGCGAAGCAGCTACATTCACCATTTTGGAAACCAGAGCTACGGAAAGGTAATGTCCGCCGGCGAGATTTATTCGCGGTCAATCGCCGCCTTCCAATATGTTCGCAACACACATCAATGGCTGCCTTGGCCCTGATCGTGATCTAGAACCCCTCTAGCCACTGCCGCTAAGGACAGAACAAAAGTATGCCTGGGACGTCCGAGTTACTGGTCACGGTTCTCATCAACAACTACAATTACGGTCGTTTTTTGCGTCAGGCAATCGATTCCGCCCTCAACCAAACTTATCCAAACCTCGAAGTGGTAGTTGTGGACGATGGTTCGACAGACGAATCCCGGAGCACCATCCGCAGCTACGGCAACAAAGTTGTGCCCGTTCTGAAGGAGAATGGGGGACAGGCTTCAGCGTTTAATTCCGGCTTGGCGGCCAGTCGTGGCGAGATCATCTGCCTGCTCGATGCGGATGACTTTTTCCATCCTGACAAAGTCGAACGGGTGGTCCCTTACAGCAAGCCAGGTTCGATGCTTTACCATCGGTTGCGTATAGAGCCTGGGTCGGAAACCACTCCTCGTGTGATCGCGCCGCCAATCGACTATTGGGCCTACGCTCAACGCTATGGTTTTGTGCCCTATATGGCGTCCCCAACGAGTGGCTTGGTGCTCCGGCGCGACCTGGCCTTGCGACTGATGCCACTGCCGACTGAGCATGTGCGTCTTTCCGCAGACGACTTTGTTATCAGGGGTGCGGCGCTCATCGGGGAAGTACTGGGGATTCCCGATGTGCTTGCCACGTATCGGGTACACGGAGAAAATGGGTGGTGCGGTAAATCGCGCGTCAAACCCCCTGAGTTTATAGCTGAGCTTGAAAGGTACCTCAATCAAAAACTGACAGAGCTTGGCAAGAAGCCAATACTCGATTTCCATCGTTCTATCTTCGCCTTTGAGTATTGCCCGCAGAGGACTGCCGATCTGGCTCGACTCGGGATTTCAGTGATCAAGCGTCATGTTGACCCCGTCACGCTGAACTTTTCTCTGAGGACCCTGTTTTGTGCCATGCGATGCGCGGTTCGGCCGCGTTCATCAAGTATTTCAGCCGGAACCAGAGACAAGCGAGATAACAGGACTCTTTCCCTGCCGTAGCATTATCGGAGTTATGCAATGAAATCGATGATCGAGAAATCGAGTCTCGAATGCGAGCAATTTGCTGGCACCACCAGCGAATGCCTGCCCGGCACTCCCATGACAATGCCAACACGGCCTGCAGCAGCCGAGGAGGCAGGCACGGCTCGCGTAAAGGCGTTCGTCAGAGCTCACACCAGTAAGGGCTTTTTCGAAGTAATCCGCCACGCCCATTCGGAGTGGCGTATCTACAGGCGTCACCGCTCCGGGCTAAAAAAGATAGGCCCGTTTTTGCGGCGTCCGGAAAAGATACTCCATCTCGGTTGTGGCCCAAACTCTAAACCAGGATGGATCAACGTCGATTTGTTCGACTCGCACGCCGATCTCCAACTTGATTTACGCGAGATGTGGCCCTTTGCCGACTCCAGCGTCAGCTATATCTACAGCGAGCATGTGTTTGAGCACTTCGAACTTCACCAGGAAGTAGCGCATTTCCTTTCCGAATCCCATCGCGTTCTTCGGCCGGGCGGCGTCTTTGATGTCGGTGTCCCGGACACGGAGTGGCCGCTGCGGGCTTATGGAAATCCAAGTGACGCGTATTGGCCTTTCTCCAAGACAGTCCATCCGGCGTGGTGCGAAACCCAGATGGACCACATCAACTATCATTTTCGCCAGCACGCCGAGCACAAGTACGCGTGGGACTGCGAGACTCTTTCCCGGAAGCTCCGGCAGTTTGGATTCACTAACATCGTGCGGCGCGAGTACGATGCCGCTCTCGACTCTGAATCACGAAAGATCGGGACACTCTATGTCAGAGCGAGCAAACCTCTGCAATCGGATGTTCAAAGCTCTTAGGTGCGCGTTGCTTTCGGAAGGTAAAGCTGCATGACCCAAAGCAGGCCGCTGGTCACCGTCCTCATCAATAACTACAACTATGGTCGTTTCTTGCCCCAGGCGATCGACTCCGCCCTGAACCAAACTTATCCTAACGTCGAGGTAGTAGTCGTGGACGACGGTTCCACCGACGACTCGCGGAGCATCATCTCGAGTTACGGCAGCAGGGTCAACCCGGTTTTGAAAAGGAATGGAGGACAAGCCTCAGCCTTCAATGCAGGGTTTGCGGCCAGTCGGGGCGAAATCATCTGCATGCTCGATGCCGACGACTTTTTCCACCTCGATAAGGTCGAGCGAGTCATTCCCCACAGCCAGCCGGGATCAATGCTCTATCACCGCATGCGAATCCAACCGGGCGATGAACTTATCCCTCCTGTGATTGCTCCAAAACGCGACTACTACCTGCATG
The DNA here is from genome assembly GCA_963819825.1 of uncultured Acidobacteriota bacterium. Lineage (GTDB taxonomy): Bacteria > Acidobacteriota > Terriglobia > Terriglobales > Acidobacteriaceae > Gp1-AA145. The sequence goes on along the minus strand of CAWFXO010000004.1, from coordinate 54,775 downwards.
CCCAACGTTCCGGCTTTGTGCCTTACATGGCATCGCCGACCAGCGGCCTGGTCTTCCGGCGGGACTTGGCACTGAGTCTGATGCCGCTGCCAACCGAACACGTGCGGTATTCCGCAGACGACTTTATCGTGCGAGGCGCAGCGCTTTTGGGAAAGGTGGTTGGCATTCCCGAAGTGCTCGCTACCTATCGTGCGCACGGTGAGAACGCGTGGTATGGCAAAGGCATGCTGAAGTCGCCTGAGTTCTTAGCGGAACTGGAAAACTACTTAAATCGGAAACTGGAGCAGGCGGGTAAGGCGCGGGTGATTGATTTCTACCACTCCACCGCGGCCATAGACTACATTCCGCAAAGCTCCGTCCAGCTAACACGACTCGGGTTTTCCGTTTTCAGCCGTCACCTCAACGCGATCACGCTGAAGTTTATGCTTTACGCGTTCTCGCGCGCCCTTCAATGTGCTCTGGTGCCCGCTGCTTCCGGGGGGGCCAGGCCGAACTCGTTAGATGTGCGATAGTCGGTGAATCCGCGAGTTGGCGCTTCCTTTTGGAAATCATCACATGCGAGTAGCTATTTGCATTTGCACCTTCAGACGCCCGGAGCTTCTCTCCGACCTGCTGAACGGAATTGCCGGCTTGAGGTTTCACAGAGTGCAGGAACCACAAATACAAATAGTTGTGGTGGACAACGATGAGCGAGCAAGCTCCCGAGAAATTTGCGACCGGGCCAGATTGCCTTGGCTCATTCACTATGTCGTCGAGCCCATCCGAGGCATAACTCCCGCCCGGAATCGCGCGATCACGGAGGCCGGTGAGGTTGATTTCATTGCTTTCATCGATGACGACGAGGTGCCGACTGCGCGATGGCTGGACGAGCTTCTTGCGACCCAGCGCGACTGTGCGGTTGACGTGGTTTCCGGCCCGGTTTTCCCGAAATATGCGCCGGAAGTCCCCGAATGGGTAAAGAACGGGAAATTCTTTGAGCCGCCTATTTTGGCAACCGGGAGTTCGCGAAACACCTGCGCCAGCAACAATGTGCTGATGGGGATTCGCATACTCAAACGGGTGCCGAGGTTTGACGATGCCTTTGCGTTAGCGGGAGCTGAAGATACAAACTTTTTTCTCCAGGTGCGGAAAGCCGGGCACAAAATAGCTTGGTCGCAAGCAGCCGCCGTGTTCGAACTCGTTCCAGCGCACCGGGGGACGGTTTTGTGGATGCTCCGTCGAGAGTTTCAGACTGGAAACGGGTGGGTGTTCTGCGAAACCGCCGTGGACGGGCGCTTTCGCAGACGGGCAAGCCGGTTTCTAAGAGCATGCGGGCACGTAGCGCTGGGTTCCGTTGCAGCACTCTGGCAACTAATCCGACTGGACAAATCGGCCGTCGTGCGGGCTCTTCAGCGGGTGAGCAAAGGAGCGGGGATGCTTGCTGCTCTCACTGGCCATAGGTTCCTCGCGTATCAAACCCAAAACATTCAACCACTCGGGATAGACAAGCCAGCGGTGCAAAGGCCGTCGTGGAACGGCCCTCTGTAAACTGGTTGGCATGATGGCGGTTCGGATTTCGAGATTCGCTCTTTCCTCTTTGCTGCTTTTTTCTGCTCTGACAGTCATGGTTGGGGCTGCGGATTCTCCCCTGACCGTGACGGTCGCCTCTCCTGTAAACCTCACCGCAACTCAGGGCGGCGGAGCTGTGCGCTCGGGCAAGGTCGAACTTCGAAATACCGGACGATCGAACCTGGCCTGGACCGCTTCCTCGACTCACGCGTGGCTCCGGTTTGAACCGGCAACAGGCTCCCTGGCCCCGAACGCGGCAGCAACCGTAGAGCTGGTTGCCGATCCCACTGGTTTCTCGCCGGGAATCTATTCAGCTTCAGCGCAGATATCGGCCAACAATGCCGGGCCGCAAAGCTTTGTGGTGACCATGACGGAGCAACCAGCCTTTGCCGGCGTCCCCATCGGGAACGCCGAGCGTACCTTTCCGGGGGACTCCGGCATGGTCAACGTGAAGACTCAATATGGGGCCAAAGGAGATGGGGTCAGCGACGATACCGAAGCCATTCAACGGGCGATTTCTTCCACCGTACACCACCCGCAGAGCGGGCCAAGGATCGTCTATTTCCCGGCCGGAACGTATCTCGTGTCACGACCGATCCGTGAGGCGGATCGCAAGCAGCAATGGAATTCCTTGCTGACCTTGCAGGGCGAAAATCGTTCTACCACCATTCTGAAGCTGACCGACAACAATCCTCTCTATCAGAACCCTGAGGCTCCCAAGGATGTTCTGAAGTTTGCCTCTCAGAACGGCAGCCCAAAAGGGGGAGGGAACAGCGCCTTCGACAATAATGTCTTCGACATGACGATTGAGGTCGGGCGCGGCAATCCCGGAGCCATCGCGCTTAATTTTATGGGCAATAACGATTGCGCTCTGCGCAACGTTACTCTTCAGTCGAGTGACCCCAACCACGCCGGCGCGATTGGCCTCGCCATGTTGCGCTATGCCACTGGCCCTTGCCTCATGAAAAACGTCGTGGTCAACGGCTTCGACTACGGCATCCGGACGGACAACACCGAGTACAGCGTCACCTTCGAAGACTTGACCCTCCTGAACCAGAGACTCTACGGAATCTACAACGCAAACAATGTCCTTTCCATACGGCATCTGTTCTCCACGAACCGCGTGCCGGCCATCTACAACGAGAATTCTTCTGGCTTGATCACGTTGATCGGCGGATTGTTACAGGGCGGCTCTCGTGAGTCCGCAGCCATTCAGAACCAAGGGACCCTTTATGCGCGCGAGGTCTCGGCGTCGGGATACGGCTCCGTGTTGCAGGGCCAACCGGGTAACTCGATCACAGAATACAACTCCGGCCCCAGTTTTAACCTCTTCGGCGGGAAGCCTTCGTCGCTGAATCTGCCCGTCGAGGAAACACCTGTCTTCGAGGATTCAGACCTGAGCCATTGGAAGAGCGTCACTGCTTTTGGAGCGGACCCAACCGGTTTGGCGGACAGCTCCACCGCAATCCAGAAGACCATTGATTCCGGCGCGACAACGGTTTACTTCCCCACGGGAGTGTACGCAGTTTCCAGGACAATTCTGGTGCGCGGCAAAGTCCGCATGCTGGAAGGCTTCGACTCCTCGCTCAATCCCACGGGTGATCTGTTCAGCCGGCGTGACAATCCGGCGCCGCTGCTGAAGATCGAAAACGGAAGCACTGATGTTACTTTGGACCACTTCCGGATTGGCGCTTTTCTTCCCCGGCCAGTTCCGCGCGTCATCTTTATTCAGCAGGATTCGGGGCGACCACTGATTCTGCGCGATTCGATCATTGGCTCGTACCCTACCAGCGTTGCTTACCAGAACACCAGTCGGGGAACCGGAACCCTGTTTGTCGAGAACGTAACCGCAACTCCCTGGAAAATCCTGTTTCCCCAAGCTGTATTTGCCCGGCAAATCAACCCAGAGGGGAACTCGACGAAGATCCTCAACAAGGGCGGCCGGCTGTGGATCCTAGGCTTGAAAACGGAAGGCACGGGCACAAACATCGAGACTGATCAGGGCGGAGCCACGGAAGTTCTTGGCGGACTTATCTACCCGGTCTGGAAGACTTCTCCCGATACCCCAGGCTTTCTGGTGAATGATTCGCGAGCATCCTTTATCTATGCGGTCAGCAACTACAAGCAGCCCGGCGCGGGAACCAACTTTGCGATCCAGGTTCAGGAAACGCAGGGCGGGCCGACAAAGTCTCTCCTCACCACGTCACTCCCTGCGCGAGGGCTCGGAACAATGGTGCCGCTTTACTGCTCGGGGGAAACGTCACAAGGCTCAAACCGGCCAACCGGCCCTGGAGTTCGACCTTGAATCGTCGATCGCCACACTCAAAGACGACGTAGTGGTAGGTCACTTCATTGTTTTTTCCAAAGTGATGATGCAGCTAATCAACGCCAGCCCGAAAAAATTAGTCCTGCTGTCATACAGTTACAGCCAAATGAAGGTAGTGTAAACGCGGGGCCCCTCTCAGCAAATCACAAACTTTGGAGGTAGCTTCTATGAAGCTTCGGTATTTCCTCGCGTTGGTTCTCTTCTCTCAACTGTTAACAGTCACGGCTGCATTTGCCACGGCCTCAGTGAAGTTTGCGAATCCAGTGCTTTACGGCTCGGGTGGTAGCGGCACAAATTTTGTAGTCGCGGCGGATCTGAACGCCGACGGCTTTCCGGACATGATCGTGGCCAACACGGATAGCATAGGTGTCCGCCTTAATAATGGAGACGGCACTTTTGCACTCGCATCCATGTACGGCACCGGCGGCGGACAAGCCTTTGCCGTAGCGGTGGGGGACGTGAACGGCGATGGAATTCCCGATCTCGTAGTCACAAACATGTGCTCGAACGCTCCCAGTTGCCCAAACGGCGCTGTTGGTGTGCTGACCGGCAATGGCGATGGAAGCTTCAACGCCGCCGTCAGCTACAGTGTCGGCGGGCCAGAGACTCGGGCGATCGCAATCGGCGATGTTAACAACGACGGCTGGCCCGACCTGATCGTGACCGGCAATTGCCAGCCACTTACCTGTGTTGATGGCGGCATCTACGAGCTGTTGAACAATGGCGACGGGACCTTCGGCCTGCCCCACCTCATTAGTCCCTCGATGGGTGGCCCACTCGCGATTGGGGACTTGAATGGCGATGGCAATCTGGATCTGGTCGCCGATGTCGGCGTGCTCATGGGCAACGGGGACGGTACCTTTACTCTGCTCGGCTCGAATCCCGTGTCGGACGTTCCGGGTGGGACGATCTCGATCGCACTCGCGGATGTCAATGGCGACAGTAAGCTGGATGTGATCGTGGCCGACCAAACCTCACTGAAAGTGCTATTAGGCAACGGCGATGGAACTCTCCAGACTCCGCTCTCTTTCAAGACCGGCGGTAAAAGGCCGCTATCGGTCGCGGTCGCGGATTTCAACGGCGATGGCAAGCTGGATGTGGCCGTGGCCAACGAATGCTCTTCGCTGACAAACGGCGTCTGCGCCCCCACCGGATCATTGGGGGTGTTGGCGGGAAACGGCGATGGAACATTTGTCCAACCTCCCGTCATATACAACTCATCAGGAAAGCTCGCCACTTCGCTGGCAGCGGCGGACGTCAATGGCGACACCAAGTCGGATATATTCGTGTCGAATGTGTGCACCAGTCCCAGCAATTGCGGAGTCGGCACGGTCGGAGTACTGCTCAACATCTTCAAAACTGGTGTAACCGTGCAAGTTGTTTCCTCGCTCAACCCGGCGGTGATCAATCAGCCCTTCGATCTTACCGCCACAATCACTTCACAGGTTCCCATTCCGGATGGGGTTGAGGTGGACTTCTTCGACTCCGCAAATTTGATTGGATCGGGCACAACAACCAATGGGGTCGCGACCTTGACCGGCGCCTCACTTCCGACCAACGGGCCGCACACCATCAAAGCCAAATACGTTGGCGACATTTATCACAATGCCGGCTCGGCGACAATGACCGAGACGATCAAGCGCTATCCCACAACTACCGCGGTCATGTCGAGTCTTAACCCCTCGAACGCGGGCCAGACGGTCATGTTCACCGCAACTGTCGCTTCCAGCGGCCCCTCGGTTCCGACAGGCAGCGTGCAGTTTGTGAAAGGCACCACCGTCGTGGCGACGGTGGCCTTGGATGGCCTGGGGACGGCCGCCTTCTCGATAACATTCACGCAGTCCGGAACTAAAACCATCACGGCAAACTACCTCGGGGATTCCCAGTCGGCCCCGAGTTCCTCGGTACCGTTGACGCAAACCATAAACTAGGCCATAAGGAGCAAGGGGGTGGTCACGCTTCCGGCCACCCCTCCTGACAAACCTGGCAGGCCCGACCCCTGGAGGCAGGGCCTGTTTTGCGTTGGAAACGTTGGCCCGCGAATGGTTCCTATGGAAGTTTTTATCGAAAATTGATCTCCCTATAACCGCCGCGTACTCAACCTCACCGTACGATTCCAATTTTTCACAATATTTGCGACAGAGACTAAGGGTGTGAAGCGGGAGGCCGTTCAATGACATGTTTTCTGTTTCGTAGAATCGCGCTACTGGTCATCGTGGGCTTCGTGTTTGTCTCGCTGAGTTGCGGGGGAGGCAGCGATTCGCCGACGTTAAAGAGCGTCACGATATTGCCGTCAAAGATCTCCGTTGCAGGAACCCCGCCGATCGTGTACACAGCAGTTGGGCATTACCAGGGTACGAAAACCACGCAGGACATCACCAGCCAGGTCGTTTGGCAAAGCAGCGTACCGTCAATTCTTGACTTTTCAGACGCAACCCATCCCAATTACCTGATACCTTCCGGCACTGGCTGCGGAACCAACGTGGGAGTTAAGGCAATTGTGTATTAAGGACCCGAAGGACACCACGTCGGGGGCCATCTTTGGCAGCGCAAGTGTCAACCTTCAGTGCGCAACCAGTGGGCTTGATTTCGGTTTTACTGCTGCTCCCACCGCAGTGACGGTTTCCGCCGAGAGCACGGCTATGTGCCAGATAAACGTGGTTGTGAACAATGGCAGCCCGACAGTGGATCTTCAATTTGTTGGAGGCTTGCCGTCGGCTGGTTCCACCGCCAGCCTCACTCCGCCTTCGGTTACGGGAACAGCTTTTTCAACCCTGACAATTTCAACTCCGCCAGGCACCACCCCCGGAACCTATCATCCGAAGATCACCGGCACTGACGGAAGCGGCTCATTGACCTTGGTGCTCACCTTGGTCGTCAATTAGGAGATCAGGCGGGCAAACGACATGCAAACCGGACCCACCCTGTGAGGTGATCCTTCCGAAGCCGAGCGCCCTTTAGCTTCTCCAGTTCCTCATGGGCAGCCTTGGCAAACCGGGGTCCTTGCGTAATAAGATCCGAAAGTCACATCTCCAGTAGCTGGCAGATCGTGCTCCACGAAGAAGCCCTGAGTGGAGTCAATGGGATAAAACGCCACTTTCAGAGTGGTCGTCCCGAGGCTCGTGCTAAACAGATCGTCGGTGATCGTGCCACGTAAGCGATGGGCGACTGGGCCGGCTTGCAACGTGCCCGTAAGCGAAGTGTCATCCGGCTGGGCATTAAAATCCAACACTCCGGATAGAGTGTTATTGTTGGCCGTGATTTCTCCCACTACTTCGGCCATAGTGGCCTGCAAATTTTGCGTGAATACTGTTCCGTAGGGACCTGAGAAGGACGATCCAGCGACCAGTGGGAAGGCGATCCCGGTACCGGCACCCCCGCCAAACAGATTGGGTTCTACGTCGGCATCGAGGATGAGCACCGGCCCGTTGGTTGTGCTCATGTAAAACACCAAGGCCGGTCCCGAGCCGTTCGTCGGGGTGGTGAAGGTGAACTTCGGAAAACCGGTGTTGGCCGAGAGCGGAATATAGTAACGCCCAGTTCCGGCCGGGTCAGTGGTAATCGTGGGATCGCTTCCCGGGCCGACCGCATACGTCGCCTGAAAGTTGTCGTCGACCTGCACGAAATCGCCTGCCTGTGATTCGTCCATAAAGCCGTTCGACAGAGTTCCGGCGCCTGTGGTGGAGAAGACTCCGGCAGCAGCCAGGGACTCCGCCCCGCCGCCCAAATCCCGCCCATTCATCGCGAAGGCGTAGGTGTTGTTAAACTTACCCTTCCCCTTATACGTCCCGGTTTGCGAGCCTTGAGTATAGAGGGCGCCTGAGGCGAAACCGAAACTGCCGTCGGTTTCGATCAACTTGGCGCGGGTCGCATCGATGGGATAAACCGTGAACTGAACCGAATTGGCGAAGTCCGTTGCCAACGTAATCTGAAAGGTTCCAAAGGCATCCGGGGTGCTCACGGTCCCTGAAACGGTCGAGCTGGGTACAACAACCCCCGGCCCGTAATTGCTCGGACTAGTCACGTCGAATGCGCTGCCGGTTCCGGATATTGACGGCGGGGAATCGATATTGAGGACCCCACCCATGCCCAGCGGGGAACCGCTGACATCCAGCCCACTGGCCACAAAGGCGTTGCCGAGCGATGGGGCCGGGGGCGTGGTTTGCAAATCCAGGTACCCGACAGATACCTCGTTGCTCGCCCCTGCAAAAGTCGGATCATCCACCTTATTTAACAGAACCTGCGAATTGGACAATACCACCAGGCTAAAAGTCTGGATCCCGTTCTGGCCAACATCGGGATCGTTGGTGTTGATGACAAGCTCGCCCCGCCCATCCGCACCTACAAAGTAGCTCCCACCCGTGATTGCATCTGTCACGGAGGAAAGCAGGCCCGTATTGGGGTTGCTGAAGTTGACCGTCTGTTCCCCCGCGACTATGCCGCCGTTGCCATCGAGCGTGATCACTCCCGCCCTCTGATAAGGCAGGCCCGAAAAGTCCGATCCGTCCGTTTGCATCACGTAAGTACCACCCAGGATGCTGCCGTAGGCGGTAACGGCGATTGGATTCTGCACGTTCTTGGTGTGGTCGGCGGTAGCGAGGGCGACAATGCTGACGGTTTCGTTGTTTCCGAAGATGGTCGGTGGGGAAGAATAGGTCACGGCTTCACCGCTGGCCGTGTGCAGAGGACTTAAGGAGCCGCATTTTCCCGGCTGGGGGCAGCCGATTGACCAATCTACACCCGCCTTGCTGTCATCATTTTGGACAACTGCGGTCAACTGTGCCGTTCCATTGATCAGGATAGAGCTGGGCGGGGCGGGCTGAAACGCGACCGTCAGCGGCGACGACAGCGAAGTCGGTGGAGGCGGATTTTGCACGTTGAACGTGCTTCCCCCCCCGCACCCCGCCATTACCGCCAAGGCCGCGGCCGAGAGAATCAATCTAGAGCAGGTATTGTTGTTCACGGTTTCTCCTGGGCGCGCAGTTGATTGCGCGCTACGACTACTGTCCAGTTCCTCGCAAAAACACAGTCTGGATCTGTCCATTGTTGTAGGTGATCGTGATCGCACCCTGATCAAATCCGACGATTTGCGGATCGAAGAAAACCGAAACCGAGCAACCGTCGCCCGGTGCCAAGCTCTTGCCAACGCAATTGTCCAGCTCGGAATAGTCACCCTTCATCACCAGGCCGGTGATATTGACAGTCTGCGGGTTCGGATTATTCACGTCGGGATCCAGGGGATCATTGAACAATGTCAGGGTCAGGGGTACGGTGCTCGTTTGCCCCCTCGGTTGTGCTCCAAACTCCAGGCCCGCGCCCGGAGACATGCGCAGTGGGCTGGGCGGGTTGGCCTTCAACGCAACCGGAAACCGTCCCGCATCGATCTCACAGTCCGAGGTTGTAGCGCTTGTGCACTGCAATGTATTGAGCTGCAAAAAGAATGAGTAGCTCGGACTGAGCGTCGGAGTATTCGGCTGGGGAGTGAACTTTACTGCAACGGTACACGACTGGAAGGGCGCCAGCAGAGCTCCCGTGCAGGTATCCGAAGTAATTGGGAAAGCCGCGTTTCCGCTGATCGGATCAACGTCACATACGTAAGTGATCGTCGGAGCCTGGGCGCCAATCTGGGTCACCGCTTGTATCCCCGGGACCGTACCTGGAACCAACGGCCGCGGAAAAATTACCGACTGATTTGGCTGCCCACAATTCGGATTCGCGGCGGGCAGGATTTGGACCGCCGCGTTGCTCACATTCGTGAACGAAACCGACTGAGGCGCACTGCCCGGCCCATTCAGCGATTGCGAGCCAAAATCGAGTTCGGGTGTCGAAGGCTGAATCGCGCTCAGACCTATGGCCGTCACCGGAGCCTGGAAGCTGGTGTTTCCGTCAGCACTCGTCGGGCTGGTGACCGTCACGATTGCCCCCAGCGCGGGGGGCGAAGGAGTGGACGAAGTTAAGAAAGGCGGGCACCGGGAAGGGGTTGCGGTGGTGGGAATCCAAGTGCAGCTTTGTTGCGGTGAGAATATGACAGAGATCGTGCAACTTTGTTGCGGGCCTAAGGAAAAGGATGATCCGGGCGGATTCGAACATGTGTCCTGCGCGCTGAAATTTGGGATCCCACTAAAATCACTCCCGGTGAAATCCGGGCTTCCGTCCAGGGACCGAAATGCGACCTTCAGTCCGTTTACAGTCGCTCCCGAAGGATCGGTGTTGGTCAACGTGAACGACTGCGATGTCGGAGCCGTACCCAGAAGCTGCGGAGGAAATGTGAGTGAAGCCGGAGTCAAAGTAATAGGCTGCGTGCATGCCTGATTCGAAAACTGCAGCGGGTCGTTTTGCAGTCCCGGATAGGTGCCCAGCCCAAGGCACACATTCCCCAAATCCCCGGGAATGTTCCCGCCGGGGCATTTGGATGTGCTTATGGCGTAGGCGTTGACGCCTCGCAGCACATAACCGCCAGGAGAGCCAGCAAACGCCACTGGCTTTGGAAACGTCTTGTTCGGGGGTGCCCCAATGCTGCCTGCATTCAGTCCGTTCACCGCAATAACCTGGAGAACCACTGAATTGCCGGTGATCTCTCCGTTGACCGAAGCGGAGGCCAAGCACGGGTATCCCTCAAAATTCAGGGTGCCCGTGACGGTCGCGCTGCTGGCTCCGTTGTTGGGTCCTTGAATGAGGGTCCCGGTAACCTGAAAGTCGCGCCCCGAAAGGCCGGCACTGGTGCTGTGAAAGTTGCCTTGCACCTCCCCGTTAAGCGGCGGGACTAGAACCGCACTCCATTGCAGCCCGGTTTGTGCGGTGCCGCAACCTTGTCCATCGGTCGAGTCGTAGGTGCCCATCAGAGTGGATCCGTCCGAACTCAGCGTTCCTCTCAGGGTGTAGGTTTGCGGACCGGCGACCGCGGTTAGGGTTATGTTCTGTCCGTTGACCGTTCCCGTAACCGCCGCTGTTCCGCTGTTGCAGATGGTTCCCGGTTGTGACAACAAAGAAAAGGAGTACACGAACTGCCCGCTAACGAGGTTTTTGTTCTGTAACAGAAATCCGCCACCCATTCCACCGTGCAGCGCGCTATCGAGGGCCATGTTGGTGATTTGCCAATTGCCGGAAAGCTGACCATTTGCCGTCGAGGAATTGGAAGAACCTCCGCACCCCGAAAGCAAGGCGATCCCAAATATCCCCATCAGCCAGGGCGCGCGACGGCGGGAAAAACCGGAGGAGTGTGGGGCAGGGCCCTTGGTTCCGTGCTTACCAAATTGTCTGGGTCTCGTCCGCATGCTTCATTTTCCTAGAAAGCCCACTTCAATCCAAACTGTATGGTTCGCGGGCGGTGCGCGTTGAGGGGGTGCAGAAAACTCGCACCCGTAATGCAGTCTGCGCCTCCAGCGCCCTGAAAACCGGCCGAGTACAAGGGGCCCGCATAACAACTGACGACGTTATTGCCGGTGCCGCCCGCATTTTCGGGATCGTAGATCCGGTATTGTGTCTGATTGAGCACATTGAACACCTCGGCACGAAATTCCAACTCACTGGCCTCTGTGGGTTTGAAGTGTCGCAGCAGTGCCATGTCGAAATTCATGCGGCCAGGATTATTCAGGAAGTTCCTGCCGGCATTCCCAAACGTAAGCCCACGAGGCGCTACAAATTCAAGGGGATTGCCCAGCAAGGGGCCAAAACTCTGACGATTATCGCTGGCGTGCTGCGATGTGTGAATGACGTCGGGATAGGACTCAGCGATACCGAAACCGCTGTTCACTCCCGCGTTGTCCGTCAGCGAAATGCCGGTATTGCCTGCGCTATTAATGACCGTGAACGGGGTGCCGGACTGAAGACTCGTCACTCCGGAGATCTGCCAGTCAGAAGTGAGCAGACGCAGGGTACGCGAAGGCGAAACCGAAACTGGCACACCCTGATCGTCCAGCTTCGGGTCCCCCCCGATGCCATTGGCCATCACATTCTGGATCCATTCGGTCAGGTTATTCAGGTTGTAGATGTAACTCACCGTGGCCAAGTGCCGCTGATCGAAGTTCGAACTGGCCCGGTTGCCCCGCAGATTGTAGGAATCGACCAGCACGGGATCGCTGCGATCCGAGGAATTATCGATCGAGTGGCTATATGAATAGGAAGCGCTGAGCGTCAGCGGCCCGCTGCTGCGGCGCATGGTGGCTTGTAAGGCGTGATAGCTCGAGCTAGCCACATTTTCCAGAGACAAAACCTGCCCCAACCCGGTATAGGGACGCGGGAGGGAATTGACATTTGGAATAGCGGGCGATGCACACGCCGCCTGCAAGTGCACGTAGGCAGGGCTTTGCGGCGTCACGATCACCCCGCTTTGCAACTGAAACGGCGTCGTGCCATCACCGGGGGTGCCACCGCCCGACGCCGGAGAGACCGTGCAATCGCTCAGCGTCAAGGGCTCATTCGGCCCAAAAGGGTTTTCGCTCGCAGGTAGAGGCGCCATCTGGTTGAGATTTCGCTCCAGGGTCAGGTGGGTTCCCTTGCTACCCACGTAGGAAACCGTGGCCACGATGTCCCGTGAAACCTGCCTCTGCACGCCGAAGCTCCACTGCTGCGCGTAAGGCCAGACGGCCTTGTTGGGGACCGCTGTCACGTTGAGGGGGTAGATCGATGCGGGCGGTGGTGCGTTTGACGACGGGTTGGAGTTGCAAGCTACGTTGGTCGGATCGAATGTCGCCCCATAGCCGATGTTGCCAATGCACGAATAATTGAGCGGAAGTGGTTGCGTTACACTCAGCACCAGAGGCGCGCTGGCCTCCAGCGAACCTGTGTTGGCTTCATTTCCTGTCCCATGCTCAAAGAAGATCCCGTAGCCCGCCCGGATGGAAGTCCGGCCGTCACCCTTAGGGTCCCAGGCAAATCCCACCCGGGGAGCGGGATTGAACAGGTGTCCTTTCATGCAACTCTCCGGGATGCCGCTGGTACCGCACTGCACCAGACCCAGCGTGCTGACCACTGCGGGATCGAGTTGGAACGAGGCGGGAGTGAACTGCACGGGTGTTCCTGGTAGTACTACGCCGTTACAGAGAGAAGTCGAAGGCCCGGTCTTGTCCAGAAGCACGCCTGAGCATGGATCTACCGCAAAGCGCGCCGCATCGAACCTGCCGGGCTCCCAGTTCCAGGCGTTCTTGTTTTTCTCGTGGTAGGTGCCGAACAAGCTGATGCGCAGCCCCAAATTGACGGTAAGGCGATTCGTCACTTTCCAATCATCTTGAAAGTATGGCTCGGCTATCTCAAAGCGCTGGTAATAGCGCCTTTGTGCGGAGTCTTGGCTGAAGCTTTGAATGAAGCCCGTGGTGACCCCCGGGTTCAGGTCGGTTTGCAGGAGGAAGTCAGCGAAGGCGTTCCCCGTGCTGTGCACAAGGTTGTTAAAGGTCAACAAGCCTTGGGTTTCTCCCGAGGCGGCGCCGATGGCGTTGTTGGTCTGGTTGCGCTGCGAGTAAACAAACTGGGCCCCGAACTGGAGGGTGTGATGGCCCCTGGACCTCAGCACGTCATCGCGAAACGAATACGTGGGATTGGTGTGGCCCCAGGGCATGTAGCCGGCGTCGGCGGTGAAGCCACGGCCTCCGTAGGCCGCATTGGTCCCAAGAATTTCGAACGTGGGCATTTTGCCGCCAAAGCCGTTGTTGAAAATGTAACCTATGCCGCACTGAGGGATTCCCGTAATCGGATCCGCGCTGAGTGCCGGATTGCACTGCCCAGGAGCCGATGGATCGCCGACCAAGGGCTGATCGATCAAGGGATTTCGCTGGAACACCGCGCCGCCCGGGCCGTTCTCGTCCACCAGCGTGATGATGGAATTCGTATAGCTCAAAACCAGATCGTTCAGCAGCGTGGGTGAAATCGTATCCGTGAACCGGGCCACCAAACTCGTCCCCGGTCCCACGAACCGGTTTTGAACCGTTGGGAACGTCGCCGCCGAGGGGTTGGTAGTGCGCAGAACGCTCCACTGCGGCGCCAACACGGTCGTATCCCACGCATCATGCACGTAACGAAACGACAACTTGGACCTCGCCGTGATGTCGTGGTCGATTCGAAACAGTTCTTCCCGCCAGTACATCGGAGTTGAGACTGCGGCGTCGTAGCAGTGGTTGGGATCGGTCGGATCGAGGTTCACCACGCTGTAATTGCAGCCAAAGGGGGAATTGGGCAGCGGAATCAGGTTGGCTTGCAAGAGCTCTAAGGCGTTCTTGTCCACGCCGGTAGGGGCGGGGTGCCCGCCAGCCTGCGGCTGCACCAAGTGGCTCAAGGGGGTCAGGCTATTCGCGGAGGCTCCCGCAACCGGTAGGGACGGGCAGTCCGGATACCTATTGCGACTGAAGCCCTGCGAATCCGTGCTCCCGGCCAAGGGACATACATCGGTGAAATCGAAGTCCTGGAAAACCGTTCCCCCGATGCCCGCGACCAGATTCTGTTGAACGCCTTGAGGCGTCATGATCAGGCCGCGCTCCTTCAACGAAGGGACGGCCTGGTTGTACTCTACTGGCGTTTTTTCCAGCCGAAATTCCTCCGAGAAGAAGAAGGAAGTCTTCTTCTTAGAGTTGTTGTAAAAGTAGGGAATGGTCAGCGGCCCGCCAATCGTGCCACCGAAATCCTGCCGCCGATAGAGCGGGGACTTCGCCGGTTGAAGAACTACGGGTGTGGCGGTCCTCACGCCCGTAAATGGCGGGACCTTGAAAGCCGGGTCGAAGTAGTTTCTGGAGTTGAATGCTTCGTTGCGGATGAACTCATACAGATTGCCGTGCAGCTTGTCGCCGCCGGATTTCGTTGTTACCTGCACCGTACCCGAGGCTGTGCGTCCGTATTGTGCGCCATAGTTCGAGGTGAGAACTTTCACTTCCTGGATCGCATCCAGGCTGGGATAAACCATCAGCGTGCTGGAGGCTCCGTTCAATCCGGTATTGAGCACGTCGCTGCCGTCAACTTCGAAGGTGTTGTACTCCACGCGGCCGCCGTTCACGCTGTACTTGACACTGCCTTGCACGCCGACTTTGGCTTCGTCCTGTCCGGTTTGATTGCTTACCCCTGGGGCCAGCGCAATTAACTGGGTGAAGTTGCGTCCGTTCAGGCCAATTTTGACAACCTCTTTTTCGGTGATGGTGCCGGAAATCGTGTTCGTGTCTACTTCCACTTGACCCGTGGCATTGGCCACTACGTTGACTTTCTCGCTGCTCGAGGATGGCTGCAAAGTGAAATTTAGATTCGTGCTTTGGGTTTCAGTGGCGACGACGTTCGGTAGTTTCTGCTCCGCGAAGTTGGGCGCGGAAACCGTTATGGTGTAAGTCCCTGGCGCCAAGCCAGGAAACGAATAGGCGCCCTTGTCGTCGGTCTGGGTCTCCCGCGTCTCTCCCGCCGCGTCCGTCAGTACCACTTTGGCTCCGGGGATCACGGCGCCGGTTGCGTCGGCGGCCACTCCGGAAATGGAAGCCTTCCCTGATCCGCCGCCTGGGCCACTGCTCAACACTGGCATGGGCGCGGAGGGCATGGCTGGCATCAACGCCGGTTGAGCCGGCTGGCCGGGTGTCTGAGCGGGAACCTCTGCCGGGGCTGCCGCGGGAGCGCCGGCGGGCACGGCTTGGCCCTTCGGAAGCACCCCCTCCATAGTCGCGTCGAGAGGAGTTTCCTTGCCCGCGCTCACATTGATGTACTCCAACTTGAGCGGAGGCATCCCCGGCGCGGTCACGTCAATGTTGTAGGTTCCCGACTTCAGGCCGGTAAACGAATAAAGCCCTTTGTCGCCGGACTTAGTTTCGAGTTTCACGCCGGCGTCATTGCTGAGAACGACATCCGCGCCAACGATTGGCGCCCCATTCTGGTCGGTCACAAATCCTGAAACGGATCCCTTGGCCGCTACCTTGTGTGTGGTCTGGGCACTCGCCCCCTGAGGCAAGATCCCGCCCAGCAGGGCGAGCCAGACAGTGGCGCACACAACAAGGCCTACAGCGGAAACACGCGTCACATTTACCCCTGCAATTGAATTTCGAGAATCGTCGCCGGAAAGCGAACCCGGATTTTATAGGAGGCCTTCCCGGATGCAGGAGACAGCCGCATTAAATGACCGTGAAAATCGCTGAAGGCTGGATTCCCGCAGCTGAACAGGCTTCTTCGTCAGAATTTTTTGAAACTTTCACAAACCTGTGGCTGGCCTGTCACTGCAAGATCGCTATGCTCCGCCCAGAAGTCGGAAGGGATTCACCCGGTGAACCGCCCGATCTGCTCACCGGGAGCGAGCGCGCAAACAGATAGTAGCTGGGTTTCCAACTCAATAATGCAACCGACCAAGTACGCAACTCTCAGTTCCTGCGCGTGGGGCAAGCCCGCGTGTACTACCCGCTACCCTTTTCCAATTCCATTGAAAGGAATATCTATCATGTCACGAATGAAATCAGTTTTTGCGATCGCGCTACTGATCGCAGTTGCGGGCGCCGTGCAAACGGCCAACGCCGCGGGGCCAACCATTAAGACGTTGATTATCGGCGCCTCCGGAAGCTGGCAGGCAATGGCCGTCGGCTCCTACAGAGTTGGCAAGTGCCCGACCGGTTCACGGGCCGGTTGCGGCCACGCTACCTACGGCGGCGCCACAACCCTCAATGTCACTGACACTCGCACCGGCGGCCTCGGCACCGTCGACCATGGCGGCGTGATCTGGATGGTCTGGGACAATACGACCGCTGATCCCAACTGCACCACCTCCTGCAACGTTTGGGCCTACGTCAAAGTGGACAGCGTCGTCGGTAACCGCTGTTTCTTTGCCACCCCGCGCTGCACCATCACGATCCCGACTTTCTTGGGCGTACCCGACCAAAAGATCGGTCCGGCAAGTTTCTGGCCTGCTGAAGTTGATGCGCCAGGTACAATCAAGGCGCTCTTCACGGCGGGAACGAAGGTAAATGTGGCCGCCAGCGAAATCCGTCCTGAGGACGCTTTATTCGCCCAGTGCCGCATCAACTCCACCCTTGGCGGCGGAAACGACGGGCTTAAGGGTCTGGGATATGGCCTCAACGCCCCCGGGGTCTGCCCAGCCTTTGCGGATCCGCTGGCAAACAAGATTGGTACCACACTAGTGGATGCCTATCCGCCGGGCAGCACCACTGCCAACCCGCTAGCGTTCAACATCACCGGAAAAGACCCGTTCACGAATAGCAATATCCCGGCATTTACCACCGTCAATGTGGGCGCGGTTCCGCTGGTTTTCGTGACCAATCGGCAATCTGCGACCGGGTTACAGGCGGTAACCAATGTCACCCCGCTTCAGCTACAGAAAGTCTTTTCCGGCACGTCGGAATGCGTTGCAAGCGACTTGGGTGGTGGCACCGACGCGATCAACGTTTTCATCCGCGAGCCGCTTTCGGGAACCATGAACGGTGCAGAATACACGACGTTCCGTTTGCCAAGGGACAACGCTGGCAACTATGCTCTGCCCTTGGGCGGCGGTACACTCAGCGGCAGTCAGGAAAACGGCCTCAGTAGTGGGGGCGTCGGCATCACTCCAGTGAGCAATCTGCTTTGCGGCACAGGAAGCGGCGGGGCTCGCTACCAAGCCGTGGGCAATGGCTCTGAAGAGAACTTCATCCAGAACTCGCATGACGGCACGAAAGTATCAGTTCCCCAGGACGGCATCGGGTACTTTTACTACAACTACGGCAACGCCAAGCAGTTGTCCCATAACACGAATTACGGCTACTTGCAGATCAACGGCGTAGATCCCATCTGGTCGGTTTACGGCAGCAACTACGATCCGGGTGAACCGACGCTCGGTGCCGGCGTGTTGCCCAACAGCGGAAGCGATTTGCCGTCAACTTGCCTTCCCACTCCTAACACTTTCCCCTGCTACGAAACCCTAATTTGGAAAGGCAAACTGTCCTTCCCCAACGTGCGCAACGGCAGCTATCGGCAGTGGATTATGATCCGGCTGGTCGGCAGCACCGGATCGGCGCAGCTTACCGCTGCTCAGGCCCTGGTCACCAGCGCACAACAGAGCGTTGTTGATGCTGTTCCTGACTTCATCCCCGCGGCGGCAACCACAGGAAGTGTATCGGGATTCGCCGACCCTGGGATGAAACTGTTGCACGCTCATTATTTACAGTCCGGCGTAGCCGGCAACAACCAAACGGAAACGGGCGGTGACGAGGGCGGCTGCATTGAAGCCAAGGGCAGCACGGCCGACCTGGTTTACCGTGATCCAGGCTGCACACCTGGACCGTAACCCAACCTGCTTGATCTAGCCTGATGGGCGAGCCGGGAATACCGGCTCGCCCTCATTGTTGTCACCTTAACCACTGTGATAGGAGCAACAGATGTACCGGAGAAGTTTCTCGCCAGTGTTCCTTGGGAAGTCCATGTTCGGGATTGCAGTTTTATTTCTCGCCCACTTCTCCGCCGCGCAGGGCCTTGAGCGGGCCTTGCCTCCGATTGCCGATCCCGGCGATACCCGCTTCAAGTCGGTAAAAGAGGATTGGACCACCCCAGCATTGAGCTCCAGCAGCCTTAAGCCCGTCCCCGACATGGTTATGGATGGCAGCGCCCACCCGGAGGACTACAACGTTCAAATCGTCCGGGTGCAGTGGCGTTGGGGCGACCCGATCGACCTCTACGTGATGAAGCCGGCGGGAGTGAAAAAGCCTCCAGTGATTTTGTATCTCTATAGTTACCCGTCGGACACCGCCATCTTCAGGAATGAGGGTTGGCAGCGCACTGCGACCAAGGACGGATTCGCCGCGGTGGGATTCATGACTGCGCTTACCGGCCATCGCTATCATGACCGCCCAATGAAAGAGTGGTTCGTCAGCGAGCTTCAGGAGAGTCTTGCGGCTTCGGCGCACGATGTACAGATGGTCTTGAACTACCTGGCGCAGCGCGGTGACCTCGACATGGACCGCGTCGGCATAGTAGGTGAGGGTTCGGGCGCCAGCGTCGCCATTCTGGCCTCGGCGGTCGATCCCCGCATCAAGGCGCTTGATGTTCTGGATCCTTGGGGCGACTGGCCCACCTGGATGGCGAAATCTCCGGTTGTACCTGAAGAGGAGCGCGCCAGCTACCTGACGCCTGAATACCTGAAGAAAGTTGCACCGCTGGATCCGGTGGATTGGCTGCGCAAGATCCAGGCCAAGAAATTTCGCTTCCAGGATACGCCCTTCGACCCTCAAACTCCCGCCGCCGTTCAGGCGAAACTGCGCAGCGCAGTTCCTCCCGGAGCGGTAATCGTCACTTACAACACGATGAAGGAGTATCGGGCAGCCGTCAGGGATAACAAGCAGATGGACTGGATGTATGGGGAGCTGAAGGCATTACCGGATCCAAAAGTTGCGGCCGCGGTGGCAACAAGCGAGGCACCAAATCCGGGTACACAGAGTCCCAAGACCGCTGAACATTGAGGCGAACATTTCTCCAGGAATTTACGAAACCGTCGTCAGAAACTGAATGAGCCTTGGCAGCATGAAGGGTTCCCATGATCCCGGGCGATCCAAAACGATGAAACTCCCCTTCCAAAGAGATAGCGCCGGAGAGCGGGGATATATTCTGCTGGCGCTGTTGCTAATGGTTGCGCTGCTTTCGCTTGGCCTTCTGGCTGAGGTCCAGAATATTGAGTTGCAGATCAGACGCGATCGTGAGGAGGAAATGATCCATCGTGGAACGCAGTATTCGCGGGCGGTTCGCCTGTTTTTCGTGAAGTTCAAGCGCTATCCCGCCAACATCCAGGAACTGGAGAACACGAACAACATCCGCTTTCTGCGCAAGCGCTACAAAGACCCGATCACGGGTAAGGACTTCAAGCCGCTCTATATGACCGACGTTGCGATTTTCACGCAGAACAAGGCCCCGGTGCAGCCGCCGGCAGCGATTCAAGTCCAGGAATCGAATGCCGCCGCGAACCATGGTGCGGAAGGCGCGGGTGAAGCGGCGTGCACGCCGGTCCCAGATGGGCAAAATCCCGCTGACCTTGACCTCGATACTCCTCCCTGCCCACCGTCCACGGCAGGTTCCAATGGTGCGGGCGGCGCAGCCGCGGCTTCGGAGCCAGACGCCAATGACCCCGAAGGCAGCGGGGCGCCCCCGCTAAACGGCGTGCCCATCGTCGGCGTGGTCAGCTACAGCAAGGAGAAAACAATCCGGGAGTTCGACAACAAAGATCACTACAACCAATGGCTCTTCATTTTCAATCCCAGCGGCGGCACCACGGGACTCATCAACACTCCGGATCAACCTAACCTTCTACAGCGTGCGCAGCACCGGGAACAGCAAAATCAAAACCCGAGCCAGGATCCAGGATCAAACCAACCAAACCAACCAAACCAGCCGTAGGTGCATGCCGGGGCTGTGGACTCTGCTTTCGAAGCTGAACCCGATTAACGTCTTACGAAAACCGCCGCCAGCGAATCCTGGTAGATCAGGCTAAATTCCGCATCTGATTCCGGCAGCCTGGTGAGCGGCGTCTGTCGCGGAAGTAGGATCAAGTTCGATTGCGCCAGGTAAGGGGCCTCCCCATAGGAAGCATCGCCGTTCTCGGTCAGGTAGAAGCGAGTGTCGATCTGGTCCCCATAAAGATCGGTGCGGCCGTCGATGGCCAGGGGATATTCGGGTAGGTACCACGAGATGAATCCTCCCCAGCCGAAGGTGTTGTACACGGGGCCGCGCTGAGGATGGTCGTGCAGGAAGTTGATGGCTTGCACTGGGTACAGGCTGTTAATGGCGAGGCGCAGGTTGGGAGTCTTGAAACCCATCGTCCGGGCATAGAGCAAAATCAGCAGAGCCACCGCAACCCCAAGACCTGCGGTTTCGGCAACCGTGTCGCTGCGATCGCGTTTGCTTGAAGCGAATGATTCGGCGATGCAGGCTGCCGCCGGAATGCAGATAAACCAGGAGTCTCGCGCCGTCCGGAAGCCCACAGCGCTGCCCACGCATAGCAATGTGAGCAGGAACGGATCCAGCGTCTTGCGGCGGCCCAGCGAGAAAAAGGCGAACCCGGTCAGGAGCAACTGCACGAACCTGGGCAGCAAGGAAGGGGCTGCGACGAGGGTCAGTAACACCGCCAGGGCCGCCAATCGCAACAGGTGCCGATAAAACGGTCCGTGCCGCGGCGGGTCACTGACCTCCATTTCGCCGCGACGTTCGGAGCGTTCAATGGCAGCCGCCACCCGCTTCGTGCTGATTGCTTTCACTGCCGGCATGTTGGTTGGGTGTTGGAGTAAATCCCCCGGCTACGGCGACTACGGCGACGCCGCCAGCCAACTGGGTGCGAAGCCAGGAGAGATGGTATTTGTACCGCTCAGCGACCCGTCGGAATTGATTGCAAACTCCATGACTGATTGGGAGCCGGTGTCTCCTACGTACACAAACTTCCCATGCGGATCGGTGACGATAAATCCGGGGGCGGCGCCCGCACCGACCGTGGGAGCGGAGAAGGGAGACAACGCTCCCGTCACATGGTTCACCTTGTACTGCGAGAGATCGCCCGAGCCGGCGTTGGCCACGTAGAGGAAACTCCCGCTCAAATCGGAGGCGGCGACCATCGGCACTGTCCCTCCCGGAAGCGTCAGGTTGGGCAAGGGCTGCAAGGCGCCATCGTTTTGCATGGCGAAGACGGAGACGGTCCCGGCCCCTGGATTGGTGGCGTACACGAATCCTGGCAGGGGAGGCTGCACAGTTCCGTTGACTGTCTGGGGCGCCACCGGGGCCCAGGCCGCGCCGCCCACGCCGTTCGTCACTGGATACGAACCAACGAACTGTAAAATCCCGGTACTGCCCACCTTGAGAACCACAACGTCAGAAAGGCTCGGCACCGGCACAATCAGGAATCCAGTCGGCGTCAAGACCATGCCGCCCGGAGCTGCTCCGACGGGTGAACTCGACACCGGCGCCAGAACTCCATCCACCCCAACCTTAAACACCCAAACATCGCCCGAACCCTGATTGGCAACAAACAGCAAGTGTCCACCAGCATCCATCGTCATAAATGCGGGGGACGACCCGAACCCCACCGTTCGCGGCAGTATCTCGAACAACGCTCCGTTCCCGGAATCGGCGGTGAACAGGGAGAGGCTGCTGTCAGCCCGGTTCGCGACGTAAACGAACTGGCCCGAGGGATGTACCACCACGCTCGAAGGCGAACTCCCCGCCGCATAGGGTGAACCGGGAAGCGGACTGACGCTCCCGGACCCGTTGTTGATACGAAAAGCAGAGACCGACGTTTGTCCCCCTGCCACGTAGGCCACATGCGAGCTGCTGGAGGAACTGGAACCGCAGCTGCTGAGGATACCCATCGTCAGAGTCACGGCCGCAAGTATGATGCCCGCGCCAGCAGCCGAACCCCGCGCAGTGAACTTCCGCCTCATGTAAATCGCCATCAACGTTTTCTCGGATCCTTGAATTGGCTCGTGGGTGAGGGCAGAATTGTACTGCGCGATACCGAGTTCTAATGTGACGGAAAGAAGAAAAAATCGTGAACTCGACGCGGCGCGCAATGTCCGCCCACTTCAGGGACAGATTCACACCTTATTAACATTGGCTGACGGCAGTGGAATGGTACCTTCGAGACGGAGGCGTTCCTTCTTTAACATCTACATTTGCCATGCCTGAGAGCTTTGCTTTCGCTGACCTCCGGGAACTGTTTGCCAAAGCCAACGAGGAAAAGTCCGGCGACCAGTTGGCGGGCGTAGCGGCAACCTCGGAGCGAGAGCGTGTTGCTGCCAAGGCGAAGCTGGCCGATCTGACCTTGGCGGAAATTGTTCAGCGCCCGCTGATTGTTCCCGACGAAGACGACGTCAGCCGCCTGATCCTCGAGACCTTCGACCAGGAGGCATTCCGTCCCATCCAAAGTCTGACCGTCGGAGAATTTCGCGAGCACATCCTGGACGACGCCAACAATGAAACCGAGTTGAAGAGGCTTCATTGGGCCATCGTCCCTGAAATCGCCGCGGCTGTAGCCAAGATCATGAGCAACAAAGACCTGATCCTGGCCGCCACCAAGATCCGCAACGTCACTCGTTGCCGCAATACGATGGGGGAACGAGGCGTGCTGGGTATCCGAACGCAACCCAATCATCCAAGTGACGATGTCGGAGGGATTCTTCTGGCCGCATTCGAAGGGCTTCTCTACGGCTGCGGTGACGCAGTCATCGGCGTAAACCCGGCCACCGATTCGGTTGAAACCGTCTGCTCAATTCTGAATGCGCTCAATCATCTGGTGGAGAACTACGAAGTCCCGACCCAGACCTGTTGCTTATCGCACATCACCACGCAGGTTGCGGCGATGAACCTTGGCGCACCGGTCGATCTCTTGTTTCAATCAGTGGCGGGGACCGAGGCAGCGAATCGCAGCTTTGGAATTACTCTCGCCACGCTGCGAGAAGGTCGCGAGCAGGTTCTCGACCACCACCGGAATCGCGATGCCCCATGGAAGGGAAGCAACGTGATGTACTTCGAAACCGGACAGGGCAGCGCGCTTTCCGCGGAAGCGCACCACGGCGTCGATCAGTTAACGCTGGAAGCGCGGGCCTACGGGGTGGCTCGTGTTTTCGATCCGTTTCTAGTGAACAGCGTTGTGGGATTCATTGGTCCCGAATACCTGTATGACGAAAGACAGATCATCCGCGCCGGGCTGGAGGACCACTTCATGGGAAAACTTCTCGGACTGCCGATGGGATGCGACGTTTGCTACACCAACCATGCCGCCGCGGACCAAAACTCCGCTGACAATCTGCTCGTCCTGCTTACCGCCGCTGGGTGCAACTACTTTATGGGCGTCCCTTGCTCTGACGATGTGATGCTCAACTATCAATCGACGAGTTATCACGATGCGCTGGCGGCGAGACGGCTTTTTCATTTGCGGCCAGCGCCAGAGTTTCTGGCCTGGCTCGAAGAAATGGGGATTTATCGCGGCGCTGAGCCGGCTTTAATCGATGGGTCGGCGCGGCGCCAGCTGCTGCAGGGACTGGAATCATCTCTGGAGACGCTTTAGTGGCCAACAAGCCAAATAATCTTGGGGCCTCTACCGGCCCAAGCGGCCTGACCGGAACCGAGCTAGAGGCAGACTGGCCAGAAATTGTCCGCCGGGTCCGTGCCCGCACGCCAGCACGACTGCTGGCCGGACGCTCAGGCGCGGCCTATCGCACAAACACTCAGCTTGAGTTACGCCAAGCCCACGCCGCTGCCCGCGATGCAGTTCGCGCCGAACTCAATCTCAAGCTGCATTTTGGCGCGGCCTTCCTCGAGCGGTGGAAGCTATTTGAAGTTTCGACGCAAGCCACCAACAAGGACGAATATTTGCTGCGCCCCGACCTCGGTCGCTGCTTCAGCGAATCCACTCGGGCAGATCTGTTGCAGCGCTGCTCACCGGCGTGTGATCTGCAAATCGTCATCGGCGACGGTCTTTCGGTTACGGCTGTATCCAAACAAGCTCCTCCTCTATTTGAGCTTTTGCATCGACACGCGAAAGAGCGTGGCTGGACAATTGGGCGACCATTCGTGATTCGTCACTGCCGGGTTGGGATTCTGAACGAGATCGGGTCGCTACTCGTGCCTAAGGCCGTCGTCCTGCTGATTGGGGAACGGCCCGGACTTGCCACAGCCGAAAGCTTGTCGGCGTATTTAGCGTATCGGCCCCAAAAGAGCCACACAGATGCTGATCGAAACCTGATTTCAAACATCCATGCCCGCGGCGTAGGCACGCCCGACGCAGCTCGACGAATCATTGATTTCGCAGAAAGAATGATGGCGGCGGGAGCCAGTGGCTACCGCGTCCGGGAAAAATTGCCGGGGCAGGCGAACATCAAACCTCGCGGCCAAGAGGGTTTGGAAACAAAAGAGATTTGGTAGCGCTACCGGGAATCGAACCCGGGTTTGAAGATTGAGAATCTACTGACGTGCCTTGTGTTTTCAGTGAGTTCCATGCGACTTAGTGGAAACTGTGCCCCAAATTGTGCCCCCTTTTGGCGAGAAACCAATCAGAGCTGGGTCAATGAGTGTAATGGCGATGTTACGTCAAGTGAGCGGCTATTCCGGGTAGTGGGCTACTTTGGTTTTAAGGATTTGAACGTTTTGTAAGAGCTGACTGACAACGCAAGGTAGGCGGGAATCACGAAGAACAATATGCTCTTCGGCAGGCCATGTGTGACGACGTGGTGGTACATGGCCGGGATGAGAACAATGAAGGCTATCGCTGAATAGAGCATGAACCATCGCCAGAGGCGTCTCATGCTACCGCTCTTTCCGCCCTCCGCTCGTAGGCTTCCCAGAGGGCCACAAGGTCAGCCTTCCCACAGTCAAAGTAGCCCACTACCGCTATTCCCCGCCCGTGCGCGAACCCATCTGCTTAAGGCTGGGCAAGTTCTGTGGAGAGGCCCAATAAAGTTTGCCGTCTCGTGAGTAGAAAAGGTAAATGGCGACGTCTTCCATGTCGGTCATGTTCTCGCCGTTCTTCTTCACGATGTAAGCGGTGTCTATGTTGCATCGCTTATCGGTTGGTTCTGGCGCGGTAGCGAGACGGGCGATCGGTTTTCCCCAGGCAAAGTCGGGCTTGCCAAGATACCTTTCGACTTCCGTCATGGACATTGCCAATTTCAGCTTCGGATATTTGTTCAGTAGATCCTGTTGGCGACTCTGCGCAGCAACGTAAGGCTCACCCTTTGGCAAGCGCGTCTGCTGAAACCAATCCTCAAACCGTGGCAGGCCAGTGTCACATTTTCCACGGAAGACCACGTTGGGCGCGGAAGTCTGAGCCATAAGGGAACAGCAACAGGCAGCGGCAACAGTGAGAAGAAAAGCTTTAACCATATTTTTCGCCCCTCGGACAGTGTAACTGACGTAATCGCATTATAAGAGGGCGCCCCTTTTGGAGTAGGTTGTCATCGTTCGGAATGATCACCTACGAAAGGAGCACCCTCAATGAGCGATGAAAAGTATATTGGGCTGGACGTACATCAAGCAACGATCTCAGTAGCCGTGGTGGATTCCCAGGGCAAGGTCGTCATGGAATCCATCCTGGAAACCAAAGCCTCTACCCTTCTGGAGTTTTTGGCGGGATTGCGCGGCAGCCTGTTCGTAACCTTCGAAGAAGGCACCTGGGCAGCCTGGCTCTACGACTTGCTCAAGCCGCACGTTACCGAGGTTCTGGTGTGCAATCCACGCAAGATCCCACTGCTCAAACAGGGCAACAAGAGTGACCAGATCGATGCTCGCAAACTCGCCGAGCGGCTGCGCCTCAAGGATCTCAAGCCCGTGTACCACGGCGAAACCGGGATACGCATGCTGCGCGAGCTGGCCCGAAGTTATCTGACCGTCGTCAAAGATCTTTCCCGTGTGATGAATCGCCTAAAAGCCCTGTATCGCAGTTGGGGGATTCCCTGTGCCGGCCGGGACGTCTACTACACGCGCCATCGCAGCCAGTGGCTGGCCAAAATCCCCGAAGCCGGCACTCGCCGGCGAGCCGAGCAACTCTATCAGCAATTGGACATGCTGCAGCCCTTGCGCCAACAAGCGCGCCGCGAGCTGCTGGCGGAGAGTCGCAAACATACCATCACGGCCAAGCTGCGGAAGATTCCCGCCTTGGGACCGATTTGTTCCGCTTTGGCGGTGGCCTTGATTCAGACTCCCCATCGTTTTCGCAGCAAGCGCCAACTGTGGACCTACAGCGGACTGGGGCTGGAAACCCGCGACAGCGGGGAATATCACTACGTCCGAGGGCAAGTGCGGCGGCGCAAAAAACAGGCGACGATTCGCGGCTTGAACAAGGATTACAACCATGATCTGAAAAGCCTGTTTAAAGGCGCGGCCACCCGGGCCAGTGTAAAGCCCGGACCGTTCCAGGAGTTTTACCAGCGTTCGCTCGCCAAAGGCATCAAGCCCACCATGGTGCGCCTCACGCTGGCACGCAAGATTGCAGCCATTACGCTGACACTGTGGAAGAAGGGAGAAGACTTCGACATCAACAAACTGAACTCGCAAGCCGCTTGAGCGTCTCGGGGTAGAGCCCTTTCATCTCCGGTGATTCTTCCTCAGAGAGAGTGGATCGGTTCTTGAGACGCTCGGGTTCGAGAGTGAGTATCCTTAACGCCTGTAGGCGTGAAGTGCTCAGCGGGCACTTAGCCTCCGTGTAATCCCTATACCCTCTCGGACAACCCGAAAAAGCTCTAGGCCATGAGCCTCAGATAGATCTATGTGTTGCCAACCAAGCAACCGCCGCGGCTTGTCAGCTTCCGAAACCGATCGTCGTCGTCGCTACTCAATAAGGATGCAACCGAGATGGAACCATGCAACCGCGGGGCACCACCCAACGCCTTCCCTCACACATAGGGGGCTGGAAGGCAAGGAAATATTTTCTCCTTCCGGTCGAGGGAGAAAAATGCCCTTGACATCCCCTCTTATAGATCAGGCGATTACACTCATTGACCGGAATTTGGGGCCGGACACCCCTCATTGAGCGTAATGGCGATTTTGCGCCAAATGACATTCTCGCGTTGAAACCTGCCAGCGAGATCGCTGTGGTTATGGCTGATGAGGTGATGTTTAGAGCGCGGGTCCTTGCTTCAGCCCCGGAATCGTCCCGTTGCTGATTCAACCGGTATGGCGCTGATCAAAAGGAAGTCCATGCTGGATGAGCATTTGGGGCATGCGGGAAAGACCTTGCCTTTTAGGAGCCTGATGTCGCGTATCACATGTCCGTGGAAAACTCGATAGGTTCCGCTTCTTGGGACTTGTTCGTCGGTTTTCGACATAGTTAAACGATACTCGCCCGTTATTTCGCGGTCTGTTCAGTTTTGCTCAACACTTCCATTGATCACGACGAAATCAGACGTTTGCACAAGCGTGCTCCGTCTGTTCGCCCTTTGGGCAGGTCAATGAGTGTAATGGCGATTTATCAACAGTCAAGGTCGCCGAATCCGCGCAAGTTCTTGGCCTACAACTCGTTCAGAGAAAAGAAGGGAGCAATCGTAATGAAGAGATTCGTGTGGGTTTTGGTGTCCGTGATCTCGATTTTGGGAGCGGGAGAATTGTGTGCCCAGTCCAAACCTGCGAGATTATTGGCAGAGTTCAGCGGTACTTCCTTGAAATGGATCCATGCTGCCGAACCCGAATTTCAGCGAAGGAATCTGAACTTGGATAGATACATTGTCACTGTGACTGAACTGGACAATTCTGTGATGGTAACGCTGTCACCGCCTAATGTTGTTGAAGGCATGCGGGGCAGCAGCGGAAGCTATCCCACATTCGTCGTGGAAATCAGCAAGAAGGACATGAAGATCTTGCGCTCCAACTACGTTCGATGAACCGATCAACCTCACGAGGTAGTTGGCGACCTGCATTTGTCACCATAGAATTGAAACAATCTCTATCACGCCGAAAGCCACCCAGAAAATTGCTTTTCGGTGTTCGTCAGCCAACCAAAATCCGGCAGCTGCACTAAAGCAAAGAACCGCACTTGTCCACCCGCTTCCCCACGCAGCAGGCTTACTTATGATTCTCAAAAAGTCCATCATGCCGCCCTTTCTCGCTCTTTCGAAGGAATTCAAAAACCAGATAGCAGCCAAGGGCGGCTACCATGCCAATTCCAAAACTGGCAGCGGTAAAAACATCTCCGATTGCCCAGGCAAGACCCCTCCTCTGCCCCAGGCCGGAGGCTCCCAGGCCGGAACGCCGGCCTCAATGAGTGTAATGGCGATTTATCGCCAACTAGGACTCAGGCGGGAAGAGATGTAGCGGATCAAGGCTGCCGATTTCCACCCAGCTGCCGCTCCAAATTGAGTTTCCGCCTCGATCTATGTATGCGATTTCTTTTTCAGTCTCGACAAGGCAGAGGCCGTCACGAAAGCTTCCCGCAACGAGGAAGCGGGGTGGTATCACGAACTCACCCTCTCTGTTGATGAAACCGATTTCACAGGCAGCTGCGACTGAGTCGTGCGGTTCACCTGTTCCTGTATTAACCGCTCCCAGTCCTTCGCTGAAGTTATGAGCGTGACGATACGTCGCAGGAACAACAATCTCGCCTCTGGGATCAATGTAGCCCTGCCGCTTTCCCACAGTCACAACGGCATACCCTTCACAAAACTCGTAAGCCATGTCGAATCGTGGTTTGTAAGCGAACTGACCAGAGCGACGGATATGCCCCCAGAGGCCGCTTCTGGCAACCCGAGCCAAACCATCCCGGAACGGTCCAGCCATCCCGCGCTCGCAAATGAATTGATTGGCAATTACCATCGACCCGTCTGGCGCGAGGTATCCCCACTTACCTGCAATTCTTACAGCAGCCAACCCCTCGGAAAACGCACGCGCATCCTCGAAGGATGGCGGAATGACTTCAGCGCCAAAGTTGTCTATGTATCCATAACGCTCGCCCAACCCAAAGCAGGCCAAGCCCCCGCTGTAATAGCTGATGGTTCGATAACGAGGTGGCACCAGCACCTGTCCAGCAATATTAATTACGCCACGCCTGCCCCCTGATGAGAACTCAGCGAGTTTCTCCGCAAAAACGAGAGGCTGACCGGAACAGGGAGGAATCACCACCTTTCCATGATGATCAATGGCTCCCCACAGGTCTCCCTTTCTGAACGAAGCGAGGCCCTCCCGAAAGGGGTATCCGCAGTCGAGGGCAGGGGGAACAACAACGTCGCCGTTTCTGTTGATGTATCCGGTCTTGAATTTCTTTCGACTTCGCCCTTCTCGGACGAATATGGGAAACAACCCCTCGGTTGGCATCGTCCAGAGGGTAGCATGCGGGTGGGGTCAGTTGATGCAATCAGTTGATGCAAACAGGCGATTACACTCATTGACCAAGAAAACGGGGCTCCCAGGCCGGAACGCCCGGCCTCAATGAGTGTAATGGCGATTTATCGCCGACTGACTCGCAGGTTGTGTGGTGGTGTCGCACGTCACACCTTCGGCCTTAGGGCGCGGCACCAGCACCTAGGACTTGTTTCCTGTACACCGTGAAGAAGTACCCTGCTGCTCCGAAACATGCGGTAGTCAAAAAAACCACGAACCACAAGATCTTCGTGGTTACGGGCGAGCGGTCGTCGCGGACGCAAAAAATCGCCATGCCGAACAAGATGACGACGGAAGCCGGTACGGCGAGAAACGCCATCGGGGACAGCAATATTCGCATGAGGACGTCAGCCCACGGACGCATCTCGATTTGATGAAACGAGGGCGTCACCATGAAGACAATGAGGATTCCCCAACACACACAACCCACGCTGAGTAGAAAAATACCCTCTGTGCTCTGTGCGACAGAAGCCACCGAGACATTGTCAGCCTCCGAAAAACCAAATCGGATCAACTGCTTACCCGCGAGGTCAGCACTTCTCCACGGCCTTTCCTGCGCGGATTGATGATAGTTGACGTAAACAGGCCTAACACTCATTGACCTGGGTTTGGCCCTCGCATGCCGACGAATGTCGCTCAGAACAGTGGAAAAACAGTGGGTCGCTGCTCTTCAGGCCAAATGTTGAGAAATGGTCAAACCGGCGGCGCTGAATGCTAAGAAATGCTAAGGTCGCGAGCAGTTTCGTGCTGTGCCCCAAATTGTGCCCCCTACTTCCCGCTACTGTGCCACACAAACTGATACAACGTGTTTCCAGCAGTTCCGAACATCAGAAGCAAGTGTAGGAAAGAGCACGTGATAGCAGGAGAGGTTTGGTAGCGCTACCGGGAATCGAACCCGGGTTTGAAGATTGAGAATCTTCCGTCCTAACCCCTAGACGATAGCGCCGCTTGCGGGCAGAAGAGAATTATAACAATTTCCGCGCGGGCGAATGAGCGGGTTTAGCCTGAGTTTCCGGGCATCCAAACGATGGCCTTGGCTGGCTCGTGATATTTTGAATACCGCTTATGAAAACGATATTGCTGATATCCGTGCTGCTGACGACGGCCGTGGCTGCGGTCGCCGAGGACCAGTATCAGCCTTTGCCGGTGCCGCTTACGAACAATGCGGTGGCTGCGGTCCGGATCAACGGCCAACTGCTTGTGTATTCGCTGATGGGGTTGGGGCCGAACAAGGACTGGAAGGCGGTCAGCAATGCGGCTTACGCGCTGAACGTGAAGTACGACAAGTGGACGGCGATACGCCCGGTTCCGGGTTCGGGCCGGTTGGGGACGGTGGCGGTGGGGGCAGCGGGACAGATCTATCTTTTCGGCGGATACGTGGTTGATCCCACCGGGCTGGAGCAGATCATTCCCGATGTTTCGGTTTACGACCCCATTGGGCTGCGCTGGTACGGCGGTGCGGACATGCCGGTGCCAGTACGGGATGCGGTGGCGGGCGCGTATCGCGATCGCTACATTTACGTGATCGGCGGAATGGCGCATAGCGGTCCGAGCAACCAAGTCCAGATTTATGACACGACGGAAAAGAAGTGGCTGCAGGGTACCGCTTCTCCGGGCGCGCCGGTTTTTGGTCACGCGGGAACGGTCGTGGGCGACACGATTATTTATGTCGATGGCGCGATGAAGGACCCAGCCGGGAGCAAAGTTGGCTACGTCGCTTCCGACGAAAGCTGGATGGGGAAGATTGATCATCACGACCCGCGGAAGATTGAGTGGACGAAATTGCCGCCGCATCCGGGGGTGGCGCGGTATCGCATCGGCGCGGGAGGCGCGGAGAAAGAAGGCCGGGCTTATTTTGCAGGCGGCAGCGATGTGATTTACGACTATACGGGGATTGATCCGGAGGGCAAGCCCGCTGAACCGTCGCCGGTGGTCTTCGCGTTCAACCTGAAGAGCAACGCTTGGGAGACTATCGAACAAAATAATCAACATCCGACCATGGACCATCACGGATTGATCGCGACGCCTGAGGGGCTGATTGTGGTCGGGGGAATGTCGAGGGGGCAAAAAGTTGTGGGGACCGCGGCGATTCTGCCGAAGGCCAAGCGAGATTAGCGCGCTCGCGCTAAGACCAATGTCACGTCGTCGGGCTGCTCGGCAGACCCGATCCAGTCATCCACGGCGGCGGTCACAATTTCCGCAATGCGACTCAGAGGCAGGTCGCGGTTTTCCTGCACCAATTCGATCAGCCGCGGTTCGCCGAATTCCCCGAAATCATTTTCCGGCTCGGTGACGCCGTCGCTGTAGGCGAGAAAAATGTCGCCGGGACGAAGATGTACGGTTCCTTCGTCATAGCGGATGTCGTCGAAAAGGCCGACGACGGTGCCGCCGTCTTCCAGGCGGTGGATCGATCCGTTGGCCCCGAGCAGCATGGGCGGCAGGTGGCCGGCGTTAGCGAAGGTCAGGCGTCGATCTGCGCCATCATAAGTGGCCAGGAATAAAGTCGCGTATTTTTCCATTGGCGTGCTGTGGTAGAGCTGGTGATTCAGCAGGGAGAGTAGTGTGCCCGGGGAAACTTCAGGGCCGGGGATGACGGGATCGTATTTCTCGGCGAGGGAAGGTCCGGCGCCGACGGCTTGGGCCTGGCGCAGGATCGGGATGCCCTCCATCGAATACGCGCGGACGGCGGAGTGAATGGTCGCCATCAGCAAAGCTGCAGAGATGCCCTTGCCGCTCACATCGCCCACGGCGAGAATGAGCCTTTCCGATCCGACAGTGAGGAAGTCGTAGTAGTCGCCGCTTACGCTGCGCGCCGGGCGACAGAAACCGAACACCTCCAGGCTGGGCAGTTGCGAGATGTGGCGCGGGAAAAGTTGCGCCTGCACTTCTTGCGCGATGGTGATTTCGTTTTCCAGGCGTTGCTTCTGCTTCTGCTCGACAACCAGCTTTTCGATAGACTCCGTCATCAGGTTAAAAGAACTGGCCAAGGCCGCAATCTGGTCATTGGATCGAATCGAAATGCGGTGGCTAAAATCTCCGCGATTCACATGCGTGGTGGCTTGGTAAAGCTGGGCAACCGCGCCGGTGACCGAACGCGTGAGTCCCGTGCCGATATAGATGGCTATTGCCACAAAAATGCCCAGCACTACAACTCCGACGGCAAGGATCAACTTGAACGTAGCTGCCAACTCCCCCAACGCAGCAAACAGATGCTCGTAGAGTTTGGAGAGCCGGGTCTCAACACTAAACGACGCGGAGCTGGAAACTGCTCCGTCAGCCCAGTTCACAACCGAGATGTCGGCGGCGGCATAGCGCACACCGAGATCCAGCGTACGCACCGGTAGAGGGACTTCTCCGACGCTGTAGATGGGCGATCGCGCTTCTGTTCCTGCGTCGCGCGAGAAAAGAGTCACTTGCCCCAGCTCATTTGCCAGACCCAGCAGCCGGCGTT
Organism: uncultured Acidobacteriota bacterium; assembly: GCA_963819825.1. Lineage (GTDB taxonomy): Bacteria > Acidobacteriota > Terriglobia > Terriglobales > Acidobacteriaceae > Gp1-AA145. The sequence continues at coordinate 21,677 of CAWFXO010000004.1, read as the reverse complement.
GGTCGAGCGGCCGGCTTGAAACCACGGTGAGCTTGCCGCCCTTCGTAACCACCGTTGCAACAGAGCGCAGAAAGAAGCCACCATGATCGCGTACCACTTGGGCGGGCTGCGCCGAAGGATATCCTGGCGGGACGGCGGCGAGTTGAACATCTGAGGTGCTGAGCAAAGGCTTTCCGTCAAGCCATGCGCAAACCTGGGACCGACCCCAGGCGTTGGGGTCATCGTAACGAAGAAAATTCGGTTTCTGGCCGGCGTCCAGTTCCGCGGCGAGCCGATGCGTGATGACGAGATTGCTGGTAGCGAGGCTGCTGAGTTCGGACTCCAACCTTGAAGTCACAATGAATGTGGCAAACTGGCTGGCGGACAAATAAAAGCCTCCCGCAGCCAGTGTGATCAGCAGCACCAGAGGGATGACTCCGATGAAGACGTAGGTGACGATGAGCCGGTTCCGCAGCCGCCAAAGCAGCCGCGACGACAACCAGCGTGCGCCCAGAATGGCGGAGAACAAGGCCACCAACACGCTGAGAAAAATGATCCATCCGCCCAGCGACTTGCCAAACGAACTGCGGAAAATTTCCACGACCTGCTGGACCGCGAGCAGGAGAAGGTTGAGACCGAACAGATACCAGGTGAGGAGCGCGAACTTTCCTTTGGGGAACAGGCCGTGGTGGAGCAGCCAGACGCGGAATTGTCGGAGACGTGGAGCCATCGCGGTGCCGCTTGAATTCCTGAATTATAGATGGAAGTTATGCGAAGCCACGATGCAGGAAAAGCTTCGCCCGGACCCCGCAACGGGGCAGGGCCCCACCCGGCGCATTTTCAGAGGAAGAATCTAGATTTCGGGGTAGAAATCGAAAAAGGCGTCGAGGCTGGACTTGAGTTGTTTTTCGATCTCGTCTTTGCTGCCTTCGAGCACGTGCATGGTGACATGGGCTTCGCGGCCGTTTTTGAGCTTCAGGGTTGCGTCGGAAACTTCGGCGACTTCTTCGGAGGGCAGGAGGCGGAGCCCGTAAACCAAGGTTAGGTTAGCCATGGCTAGATTGTAGGACATCGCAGGCGGGGCGAACGAGCTTGGCTCGCGCTTTGGCTCAAGCTGCTGCTCGGGCACGAGCAAAGGCGGAGCGTCTGCGAGGCTCGGGCGGACGAAGGCGTCCGCCCCTACATGATCAGCGTGTGCTGATACAATCTCGCTGTGTTCCAGAAAATTCTCATCGTTTGTGCCGCCCTCGCGGGAGCGTCGCACTGCCTGGCGCAGGAGGCCAGTGCGCCGGCGAAACCGCAAGTCAAAGTCAACGTTCTGAATGTGTGCGCGCCGTCGGCGGACGAGAAGCAGGAGATCGCCACTGCCTTGTCGCGGATTCCGGCCAAGCCGTCGTTCGGCCTCGACTTCGAAGTGGACCGTGGGCGCTCGGTGCTGGATCCCAGCGAGAATCCTCTGATGGCCGCCGGGGCCAGCGCGCCAGTGACTGCCGAGACCGCCAGTGCAGATTTCGTTCGCATCCGGCATGATTTTGCGGCCCAGTCGTTTTTTTCCACGGTGCAGTATTCTTTCAGCCGCGACGGCCAGCAGATGGTGGAGACGCTGGTGTTTCGGGTGCGGGAGCCGAAAGATCTGATGCAAGTCTCGATCGAGGACAGCGCTTCAGCGGTCACATCCGCCGGGGTGATGCTGGGCGCGGGAACGCCGGCCAGCCGCATCCGGCTGGAGCGGTTCGGGAAATCGTCAATCGTGCTGGCGCGTTGTACGGGCGAGGGCGACAACCCGGCCCCTGACCAGAGCGCTTACGCGCCGCTGTTCTCGTCGGCGTCGGCAGTGCTGGCGAACTATCGTGGAGTGCTAGGGGCGAAGACAGTGATTCCTGCGGAATTGTCGCGGGTCGCAGGAGGCGGCGCGGGCAAGCCTGCGGCAAAGAAACCAGTTACGAGTCATCCGTGAAGCCGCAAGTCCGGCGGCTGAAACCGAATTGCATTTTTGGAATCTAAGCAACCCTATGGATAACGTTCGCGAGGTGGTCATCATCGGGTCCGGGTGCGCGGGGCATACGGCTGCGCTGTACACCGCGCGCGCGAACTTGCGTCCGCTGGTGATTGAAGGGCACGAGCCCGGAGGGCAGCTCTCGCTGACCACGCTGGTGGAGAATTTCCCCGGTTTTCCCGAGGGAATCCACGGGCCGGAGCTGATCGCCAATATGCGCAAGCAGGCGGAGCGCTTTGGGGCGGAGTATCAGTTGGCGCACGTGACCTCCGCCGATTTGAAGAGCAGCCCGTTCACGCTTCAGGTGGGAAAGCAGACGATCCACACGCGCACACTGATCATTGCCAGTGGAGCCTCGGCGCGCTGGCTCGGACTGCCCAACGAGAAGGCGCTGATCGGGCACGGGGTTTCTTCTTGCGCGACCTGCGATGGGTTCTTTTTCTCGGGCAAGGAGATCGCCGTCATCGGCGGCGGGGATTCTGCGATGGAAGAAGCGACGTTCCTCACCCGTTTCGCCAGCAAGGTTACGCTGATCCACCGGCGCGATCAGTTCCGGGCATCGAAAATCATGCTGGAGCGGGCCCAGAAGAACGACAAGATTCACTTCCTCACCAACACCGTGGTCGAAGACGTGCTCGATCCCTCCAAGAAAGAAGTGACCGCCCTGAAGCTGCGTGACACCAGCACCGGCAAGGCCTGGGACCAGCCGGTCAGCGCAATGTTTCTTGGCATCGGCCACATTCCCAATGCCAAGATTTTCGAAGGCCAGCTCGACACCGACGCAGATGGGTATTTGAAGACCACCAACAACGTGTTTACCCGTGTGCCCGGCGCGTTTGCCTGCGGCGATGTGCAGGACCGGCGCTATCGTCAGGCCATTACCGCGGCGGGGTCGGGCTGCATGGCAGCGCTGGAGGTGGAGAAATTCCTCGAAGGTCAGGGCCACTGAGCGCACTGATTTCGGCAAGTTACTATGGTTCTTCACCGCCCGTCGCTTAGGTAATCTTTCCCATTTTGGGAGCGCCGTTTAATGTTTGGTTGCTATGAGGCGCTCCCCGTGGTTGATATTGTTCGTTCTCGTTTCTATGGCCGGTGTCGAGGTGTGTGCCGCGCAAGACAGACCGGCCGTTTCTACGCGCAAGGTAGTCAGCAAGACGGCTCCCGTGTACCCTTCGGTGGCGCGATCCCTGAACCTGAGCGGCGCCGTGAAACTGGAAGTCTTGGTGCAGGCAAATGGAAACGTCAAGACAATATTGGTGAAGGGCGGAAACCCTGTGCTGGTGCAGTCCGCCCAGAACGCGGTCCATGGATGGAAGTGGGAGAAAACAGACCACGACAGCACGGAGCAGGTGGAGTTCCAGTTTAACCCGTAAGCCCAACCAGCCAGGTCAGTGTCTTTGCGCTTTTCTCGAACCCAAGCGGTTTTGTGATACAAATTTCTGTGATCTTCCTGCTGGGCCACCCTACTGATATTGCATCGCGCCTGAGGAATCTGTGCTGAGGGCGTTGTTCATCTCCCTTTCCGAAAGCCGCTGGCTGCGCGGCGTTTCCGAGAAATCCGCGCTGGGAAAGCGCATCTCCGGCAGGTTTGTTGCGGGCACCGAGGTGGACGACGCATTGCGGGTTGCGCAGAGCCTGAATCGCGCCGGACTGGGCGTCTCGATTGATAACCTGGGCGAAAACGTGACCGCGCCGGAAGAGGCGCGCCACAGTGCGGGCCTTTACAAGCAGTTGCTCACCGAGATTTCGGCGCGCGGCCTGAATGCGAACGTCAGCCTGAAGCTCACCCACATGGGTCTCGACGTTGATCCGCAGCTTGCCTATGACAACGTGAGCGCGCTGGTGGCCCAGGCGGCGTCCATGCAGCCGAAGAATTTTGTCCGGGTGGACATGGAAGGCTCGCGCCTATACGCAGCGCACGCTGGATTTTGTGCACCAACTGCATCGCGTTCCTGAAAATCGGGGAGTGGTGGGCGCGGTTGTCCAGAGCTACATGCGGCGTTCGGAAGACGACGTTGCGCGGCTGCTGCAGGAGGGAATCCGAATCCGGCTGTGCAAAGGCGCATACAAAGAACCGGCCGAGATTGCTTACCCGGCAAAGTCCGAAGTCGATGCGAATTACATCAAGCTGATGAAGATTTTGATGAAGAGCGGAATCTACCACGGGCTGGCGACACATGACGAAAAGATCATTCGCGAAGCGCAAGCCTTCGCGGTGCAGGAAAAAATCCCGCGTGATGGGTTCGAATTTCAAATGCTGTACGGCATCCGGCGCGATTTGCAGCAGTCGCTGATCCGCGACGGATGGCGGATGCGGGTGTATGTTCCGTTTGGAACCGAGTGGTATCCCTACCTGATGCGCCGGCTGGCGGAGCGGCCGGCCAACGCGTGGTTTATCGCGACCAATTTGTTCCGGCAGTAGAGCGGTCAGTCGCTGGCCATCGCAGCCTGGCGTGAGGGGACGGGCAAGGTGACGCGCAATACGGTGCCTTCAGCGCCCGAACTCACCTCGAAAGTTCCTCCCAGTTCGCGAACTCTTTCGCGCATGCCGGCCAGGCCTACGCCGGAAGTGCCGGAGGAGCGAAAGCGCTCCAGTACGTCGCCAGGGATGCCGACGCCGTAGTCCTTGACAATCAAGCTGGCCTGCGGGGGGGCGTACTGGAAGATGACTTCCGCGGACCTGCTTTTGGAATGGCGATGAATGTTGGTCAGGCTCTCCTGCAAGACGCGAAAGAGAGCAATCTCGACATCACGCGGCAGGCGCTCAGGCGGCTCGGGAATGTCGAGCGCGATCTTCACGCCGCTGCGCTTGGCAAACTCCTCCGCATACCAGGTTGCCGCCGAGGAGAATCCGGCTTCGTCCAGACCCGAGGGATGCAAGAGATGGGAAATGGTGCGGATCTCTCTCAGGGACTGGTCGAGGAGGTCGATGCAGTCGGTGTATCTGCGATCGCCGTGATTGGCGGCGAGGGAAGTGAGGACCATCTTGGCCGCGGCCAGGTGCTGTCCGGTGCTGTCGTGCAGTTCGCGGGCGAATTTGCGGCGTTCTTCGTCCTGCAGATGCATGAGGCGGGCGCTCAGGCGGCGGGTGGCCTGGCTGCCGGCGATAGCCGCGGCTTCGGATTGCCGGGCTTTCACTTCAGCGTCGGAGGCGGCGCGGGCCGCTTCCTGGGTGGCCCGTTCGGCCTGTTCCCGGGCCAGCAATTCCGCGCGCACCAGGCGGAAATGCCAGAACAAAAGCAGCATGGCCGCCATGAAAGTGGCATCGAGGATCACGATAGCGAGAACGAAAGTGCGTCGGGCAGACGCCGTGTGTTTCTGCAGCAGGTAACCCTCTTCGGCGCGCATGTCCTGAGTGACGGTGATGATCTCGTCGGCGACGGCAACGCTCTGCCGGGTCATTTCAGGCTGACCGGGCGCCGCCGGAGCGCCACTCTGCTTCAGGGCCACGGACCTTTCCCAGAGCGCGATGCGGCTTGCGACCAGGGCGCGGAGGCGATCGCAATTGCGCTGTTGCGCCGGACTTTCGGCCGTGCTTTTGCGGAGTTCCTGCAGGACCCCAGGCACACGAGCCACGGCTTGACGATACTGGGCCAGCGATGGGTCGTCTCCGCTGAAGACGTAGGTGACGCGCGCGCGGGCCGCCGACGCGATGGCGGATTCAGTGTCCCCCAGCAGCACCTGCACCTGCTGAGTATGTAGCACCGAGCGCTCACTCTCGGCAAAACTGCGCACGGTTTCATAAACCATCACCGCACACGCCACCAGCAGGGCGATGGCGATGGCAAAGACGGCGCGGGCTTTCAGAAGGCTCGTCATAGGTTGGCCAAATTCTGGGGAAGATTCGGCTTCCGTTCGAGAACGTGCCGCGAATGGCAGCATCTTATCAGGTTGTGGCGCCTGAACTTCTTCACTATGGTTCCTTTCTGGGGCGCCGGGCGTGACTAGTTTCGTCCGCCTCTATTCCGTCTTTTTCTCAACCCTTGCGGACAGCATTCCATGGGCGAGCCGGGCGGAGATTTCATCTCCCTGGGCGACTTGGGATGAATTCTTTACCAGCACACCGGAGGAATCGAAAACCAGAGCATATCCGCGCTCGAGAATCGCCAGCGGAGATAGCGCCTGCAATTGATGCTGGGCCTGGTCGAGGTGTGCCTTCTGCCGCGTCAGGATCGCCCGCAATGCGGCGCCCACCGCCAAGGTTTGGGTAGCAAGGTCTTTCCGGAATCCGGCGAGCATGCGTCGCGCATCGTAATGACGAACGGCGGCGGAGGCGCGCTCCCATCGCCGGTGGTGCTGCTCAATCAGTTTGCGCTCGGATTTCTCCGCGCGGAAGATCAGGTCGTCGAGTTTTTGCTGCCGCTGCTGGATTCCGCCCTTCATTCGCGCGAATGCGCCTTGCTGCGCGGCTTCGATAAGCTTCTGCTTCGCTATCAGCAGCCGGTAGCGCACCGCCCGCGCCAGCCGCGAGTGCAGCGACTCGGCCCTTTCTTCGATCTCCTGGCGCGAGAGGATGACGAGTTCTGCCGCCGACGACGGGGTGGGCGCGCGCAGGTCGGCGACGAAGTCGATGATGGTGAAATCGGTTTCATGCCCGACAGCAGAAATGATGGGAATCTCTGAATCAGCGACGGCGCGGGCCAAGCCCTCGTGGTTAAATGCAGCCAGGTCTTCGGCCGATCCTCCGCCGCGCGCGACGATGATGACGTCAACGTTCTTGGCACGGTTGAAATATTTGATGCCCGCGGTCACCTCGGACGCGGCAGCCTCGCCCTGCACCTGCGCGGGGAAAATCAGCAGGTTCGCGGAATGATGGCGACGCCGAAGAACATTCAAAATGTCTCGCAGGGCTGCCGCTTGAGGCGAGGTCACGATGCCGATACAACGGGGCAGCGCCGGAATCGGCTTCTTGCGGGCGGCATCGAACAAGCCCTCGGCTTCAAGCTTCGCCTTGAGTTGTTCGAACGCAATTTGTAAGGCGCCGGCACCTTTCGGCTCCAGATACTCGGCGGAGAGCTGCAGCTCGCCCTTGGCCTCGTAAATGGTGGCGCGGCCGCGCAGCACGACCTGCATACCATCTTCCGGGCGGAAGCGGAGCAGGCGGGCCTGCGACTTGAACATCACGGCGCGAATCTGCGAATCACCGTCCTTCAAAGTGAAATACAGATGGCCGGAAGATCCGGGGGCGCGGAAGTTGGAAATCTCGCCTTCCACCCAGATGTCGCCGTATTCGCGCTCCATGCTGGTGCGCAGGGCGGCCACCAGATCGCGCACAGCCCACACGCGGCGGTCGGGAGCTTTAAAGCTGAATCCAAGCTGATCGGCGAAGGCCACCTCAGGAGTTTACCGGAGAGAGCGGGCTGTCCGATCCAGTTCGTCGATTTCAGGCGAGATTTAATCGGGACGCCCGGCATTTGCAGGATTTTGCCGTTTTTCTCCGCGTTTTCCAGGGCAGTCTTGTCGCCGGCCAGCATGCGTCCGACCATGCGCAGGGCCTCGACTTCTTCCTGCAATTGTTCCAATTCGGCTTCTTTGCGGCGTAGCACTTCGATGGGGTCTTTCATGGTCTCCTCGGGGGACGGGCCTGCAAGCACTCTACTGGGCGGCGGAGGAGGGCGAAACGTCACAGAAGTACACACCTGAAATCAGTGGCCCAGATGGTAGGGATGACCCTTTAGTACAGTGAACGCCCGGTACACCTGTTCCAGCAGGACGACCCGCGCCAGCTCATGGGCCAGCGTCATTCTGCCGATAGAGAGCACAAAATCAGCTTTCGCGCGCAGGGTGTCGCTGAAACCGTCGGCGGGGCCGACGGCGAATACCAGCGGAAGGGGATTGCGGTCCTGGTGGTCGCGCAGGAATGCGGCCAGCTCCTCGGATGAAAGCTGCTTGCCGCGCGAATCCAGCAGCACCAGCCTGCGCCGTGCGCCGCGGCCTTCGCAGAGCTTTAGAAGGGCGGCCTCGTCTTTGAGAGACACACCTTCGGCCTCGGCAGAACTGGCGCAGGCGCTTCAGGTATTCATCGGTGAGGGACTGGATGGCGGGGTTCTTGGTCTTGCCGATCCATGCGATGGTGAGTTTCACTGGAGTCCACGAACAAAAAGATTTTGACCGCAAAGGTCGCGAAGAAAACCGCAGAGTCGGCAAAGCAGATCGTTGGCTCTTCTTCGCGTCCTTCGAGTTTCCTTTGCGAACTTTGCGGTTAAATGCTTTTCTGCGCGATCAGGCCCGCTTCCGGACTGCCTTCTTCGCCACAGCCCGCTTGCGTGGCTTGGCGACCAACTCCGCCGGCTCGACTTTTTTCGCCGACTTCCACAGCCGTTCCAGATCGTAGTACCGCCGCGACTGCTCGGAGAAAATGTGGATCACAAAATCCACGTAGTCGATCAGCACCCACTCCGCCTGCTTGTAGCCTTCAATGCTGTTGGGATAGACTCCCGCGCGCTTCAGGCGCAGCTCGACTTCGTCGGAGATCGCCTGAATCTGCCGCGGATTGGTCCCGCTGCACACCACGAAGTAATCGGTGAATGCGCCAGTCCCTTGCTCCAGTTCGAGCACCGAGATCTGCTCCGCTTTCTTTTCCTGGCAGGCGTGGATGGCTTCCGAGACTTGCTGCTGGAGAGCTTTCTTCTTGAGATCGTTTTTCTTGAGATCGGTTTTCTGGGAATCAGTTTTTTTCATTCGGTCTATTGGCGGTCAGGATCAGAATTGATTGTGGAGCGACAGGCGTCCTCGCCCGTCGAAGGCAGAAGCCGGAGGTCTATGCGTACAGCCCTTCCTTCTTTATATATTCTTCCACACTTTCGGGAACCAGTCTCCTGATGGGCCGTTTGGCGCGCACCGCCGCGCGGATTTCGGTGGCGGAAATCTTCTGATGCACGTCATCCAGCAGGTGCAGCGTAACTCCGGGGAGCACGAGGTCGCCCTTCGCCGGTTGCCGGGCAAACGGTTTGGTGGCTTCGGCCCGTGGGCGCAATTTCTCCGGCAAAGCGCCCGCCACATCGGCCAGCGAGAACCCAGGCCGGCTGGCGACAATGAATGCGCACTCGGCAAACAGCGCTTCCGCCTCACGCCACTTCGCGATGTCTTTGAAGGCGTCCACGCCGATCAGGAAGAACAGGCGATCGCTTTTCTTGAGCGACTGCTTCAGCCGGCGAATGGTGTCGATGCTGTAGTTGGGCGCGGACGCCACCGACGCCGTCGCGCTTTTCTTGTCGTGAAGAATGAATTCTCCGGGCGCTTCCAGCAACGACGGCGTGAACGTCTTCTCACTCTGCGTCGCCAGCGTGGTCATCGCATAACGATGGAAGTAAGACGCGACCGGCTGCGAGGCCTTATGCGGAGGCACATTCGTCGGCACAAAATAAATCCGGCCGAGCTCGCACCGCTCCCGCGCCGCCTGCGCGAGCGCAAGGTGTCCTTTGTGGATGGGATCGAAAGTGCCGCCGAAAAGGCCGATATTCATAGTGACCAATACTCTGTCATCCTGAGCGAAGTTGACAGCTCGCAAAGCGAGCGTCAACGCAGTCGAAGGACCCCTACTAGCTCAAACTTTCCTCGAGTGCCGCAGGGAATTCTCGGTCTCAGAGTGCGTCGGTAGAAATTCCTTTCCGACATCCACTTCACTACAAACTCGAAGAGGGGTCCTTCGACTCCGCAGCTGCTTCGCTTTGCGAAACAGCTACTCCGCTCAGGATGACAATACTTCCACCGGCGCTTCGCGCCGAACTTGCTCCACTCTGTCCGCCATCGCGTATGTCAGCTTTTCAATGCCTTCGCCGGTGACGGCGGAAATCGCGAAGAAATCCAGATCATGCGCCTTGGCATATTTCTTCAGCTTTGCCAGCTTGGTCTTGTTGGCCACGTCGCACTTCGACGCGGCCAGAATCATCGGCTTGGTTTCGAGGCCGGCGCCGAAGTTCTTCAGCTCATCCATGATGACTTCAAAATCTTTCACCGGATCAGGCCGTCCGCTCGCATCCGATACATCCACCAGATGCACCAGCAGGCGCGTGCGCTCGATGTGGCGCAAAAACTGTGTGCCCAGGCCGGCGCCCTGATGCGCGCCTTCGATCAAGCCGGGAATATCCGCGACCACAAAACTTCGGCCTTGCAGCGCGTCGCCCGCGATGACCACGCCCAGGTTCGGTTCAAGTGTCGTAAAAGGATAGTCCGCAATCTTCGGCCGCGCCGCGGAAATGCGCGAAATCAGCGTGGACTTGCCCGCATTCGGATAGCCGACCAGCCCAACGTCGGCGAGCAACTTCAGCTCCAGCCGTAGCGCACGCTCCACTCCCGGACGCCCGTCTTCATGCTCGCGTGGCGCTTGATGGACAGAAGTCGCAAATCGCGCATTGCCGCGTCCGCCGCGTCCGCCTGCGGCGATTACGATGCGGTCGTCTGGGCGCGAGAAATCATGGACCACATCGCCGGAGTCGGCGTCGTAAACGATCGTTCCGACCGGAACCTTCAGCAGAATGTCTTCGCCTTCGCGCCCGGTCTTGTTCGATCCTTCGCCGTGCCGTCCGCGCTGGGCCTTGTATTCGGGGTTGAAGCGAAAATGCACCAGCGTATTGTGCTGCTCGCTGGACTCCATGATGACGTCGCCGCCCTTGCCGCCGTCGCCGCCGGAAGGGCCCCCGCGCGGGACGAACTTCTCCCGGCGAAAGGCCATGCAGCCGTTGCCGCCGTCCCCGGCCTTGACCCGAATTGTGGCTTCATCGATGAACATGGAAGAACAGCTATTAGCTTTCAGCCTTCAGCTAGTCAAAATCGTGAAACGTGACCGCAGTATTGATCTTACAATGGGAAGCCGTAAGAGGTGCGAATATGGCCTCAAGTCGAAACTTGCGGAAATCGCTGCTCCGCGCATTGTGCACGCGTCTGCGGATTCTGCTGAGTGTCGTGTCAATGGTCGTGACGTTGGGCGCGGCACAGCAGGTCCAAACGGCCGTCACAGCCCCGGTGCCGTCAACTTCGAAAGCGTTCGCAAAGCCCAAGCTTACCCCGCAACAGGAGCAAGGCGTGCGCCTGCTGAAAGCCGCCGAAGCTGCTTCCGCCAGCCTTCAGCCGGACATGCACGCCTTCGTCCTATGGCAAGCCGCCGACGCCTACGGCGGAATCGAACCCGCCAGAACCGACGCGTTGTTGCACGAGGCGTTTCTGGCGACGCAGTCCATCGAGGTCCCCTCTGAGCAGCAAAACTGCGATTCGAACCAATGTGTCAAGGGATGGCTGCAGTCGTCCATTCTTGTCCGAGGTGGTGAAGAAGTCTCCGAAAGAGGCGGAAGAGCTTTTGCCGAATGCGGAAGCAGGGATTCGAACCGGCATCATCGCGCAGCTTGTGGACGCCAACATCTCCGCCAAGAACCTGCCGCATGCGCAGCGGCTTCTGACCCAGGCTGCCGATGATGAAATGTATCCATTTTCTTCGGCCTCGAAGCTGATCGAGGCCCTTCCCAAAGAGAAATCCGCCGACCGGCTGGCGGTCTTCACGCAGGCGCTGAATAACTTTGAGCAACACGGTTCCATTGGCATGATCGGGCGTCAGGATTTCGGTGGCCTGATTGCCGACACGTGGGAGAAATTGCCGCCTGATGTGGTTCTGGAAGCGGCGGACAAAGCGCTCGACGAAGCCAAGTCGAGAAAGTCCGATCAGGACTGGCACATGAGCATGTCGGAGAAAGGCAATAGCGTCACCTTGAATTCGATGTACGAGATACGTTTGTTCCAGTTGCTGCCGGTCTTGCAGGCGTTGGATCCGTCGCGGGCCGAGAGCCTGTTGAAGGACAACGCGAACGCGCGCGCCAATCTGCAGCGCTTTCCAAAAGGCATGGCGCATCCGGATTCGATGTCGATCGGCACCGGAACCTCGTCGGCCGACGAATGATGGACTGCAGCTGCAGCAGCAGGTCCGAGGAGAGATGCAGCATCGCACAGATCTGGCGGTGGATGAGGCCAGCAAAGACCCGCAGCAGGCCCTAAGCGACGCGATGGCGCTGCCGCTATCGGACCCGGGACAGTTCAGGTCGCCGCGGCTCTCCGCACTGGAAGCCGTGGCGCGGGAAAGCGCGAAGAAGGATCCGAAGCTGGCCAAGGCGGCTCTGGATGAAATCATGAAATTTACCGACCAGCTTTCGTCCAAGCAGGGCTTGGGCCTGACCGGCTTGCCGGATATTTATCTCACGATGGGCGACACCGAAGGAGCGAAAAAAGCGGTCAAGGTTCTGGTCAAGACAGCGGAAAAATTCTACGTGGAGGACACTAACCCCGACGATCCCAACCAGGCGTTTAAAGGGCAGTGGCCTTCGAGCGCTTTATGGCGAACCTCGGTGCAGTCGGCGGCGAAAATATCTCCGGAAATGGCGGAGGAGATCATGGCCGCCATCCCTGACGAAGACATCGCTGCATTTGAGAAAATTTCCTATGCGAGTTCACTGCTGGGAGCGCCGCGCGCGCTGCTATCCATGTCCACGCGCAACAAGAACGGAACCAGTTTTATGATGACGGTGCAGTGAGCGGCCGAGCTCGCCGCTGAAACAGGTCGTCGCAGGCTGAGGGCTGACGGCTGAAAGCTACTTCGCTTCCAGCGGCTCGATCAGCACGAACTTGCCCATGTTGCCGCGGTCTTTGAACACGATGCGGCCGCTGATCTTGGCGAAGAGGGTGTCGTCTTTGCCGCGGCCGACGTTCAGGCCGGGCTTCACGCGGGTGCCGCGCTGGCGCACGATGATGGTGCCGCCGGGGACAACCTGTCCGCCGAATGCCTTGAATCCCAGACGCTGCGCGTTGGAGTCGCGTCCGTTGCGGGAACTTCCTAATCCTTTTTTGTGGGCCATCGAAATCAGCTCCTAGCTTTTAGCTCTTAGCTTCTAGCTTAAGGCTGTCAGCTCTCGGCTGTCAGCTCTCAGCAAAATCTCATCAAAAAATCAACGATGTCATTCCGAACCGCTTCAGCGGTGAGGAACCTGCTTTTACTTCTTTTTCGGTGATGCCTTCTTCGCCGCGCTCTTCTTCGGGGCCGCCTTCTTCTTGGCTGCGGGCTTCGCAGACTTGGCTTCCGCCTTGGGCTCTTCGGTGGCAGCCGCCTGCTTCTTCGGCTTCGCTACCTTTTTCGGCAACTCGGGCGCGGAGAACGTCTGTCCGTTGAATGCGATCTCTGTGATCCGTACCGAAGAGAACGGCTGGCGATGTCCGGCGAGCTTCTTGTATTGCTTCTTCTTCTTGTAGTGGAAGACGATGATTTTCTTGGCGCGGTCGTCGCCGAGCACCTGACCGGTCACCACCGCGCCCGACTCGGGGCGCACAATCTCTCCGGCGCTGGCCGAAACCGCCAGCACGTCGCCGAACTCAACCTTGCCGTCTTTGCCGCCAGCCTGGGTTTCCAGGCGGAGCACGTCTCCGGGCGCCACTCGGTACTGCTTTCCACCAGCGCGGATGACCGCGTACATACTCCTGCCTCCGTCGTGTCCCCGGCACAGTTGCGTACAGCCTGTGTGAGGCGGGCGCCCTCGCCCGCCAGCTCTCAGGGCATCTTGAAATCTTGTGCTTGCTGTTTTTCCCCGCGCCGGCCTCATGCCGACATTTGCGGACGGCCCCAGAACAGGGCCGCAAGTACAGGCAAACTCAACTATTTTAGCGTGATGGAGAGAGGATGGTCAAACGCGCAATGCCAACTCGGACGAAGAGACCTCGTTGATCTGGCAGCGGCTCACGTCAGTGACGCCGACGATTGGACTCGAACTGTCCCCCTGGTAGGAATGGCAGGACGCCGTGCTCCCAGGTCACTCTACCGCCGGAGGCGTTGGGAACGGTAAAACTGACGAGAAGCATTAAGTAAAAACGTACGATTCCATGGTGTCCTACAAAGACGTCGAGCCACTTTATCCCGAGCTTATTCGCGCGCTCGAGTACCTCGATGTGCTGATTCATGTCGGCGTAGACCTCCAGTCGGGAGCCGTTCAATTTATAGTTAAGCGAGTCGGAGCCACCAGAAGTGTTTAAGGTCTCGGGAAACACCTTGGCGAGCGCCGCGTAACGATTTGGTCGCGCTCGGACTTGAAGAATGACTTGGAGTACCCTGTCACCTGCGAAACCCATCCGATGCATTCCAAAGAAGCCATAGCCGTCTTTTGCGGACTGCCAGCCTTTAACGACTTCCCCGACGACTCGAATTGCGGTCGCTCCGCACTCCAGCGTGACTTGAAGTTGTGCCATCTGAGTACTCCCAGCCAGTGAGATTCTATTTTGAGGGCAGCACAGCTTCGGCCACATCTACTGCCGCAGCCAAAGCTTTCCCATCCTGATCCACATCGGGATCGTACGATGCAATCCCCAGCGCCGCGATCTTCGCGTGATGCTTCACTGCCTCGATTGATTGGACCAGCGTTTCCAGGCTGATTCCGTCCGGCGGCGTCCACTGATTCGACGTTGCCACGCTCGGGTCGAGCACATCCAGGTCGACGTGGACGTAAATGCTGGCGACGCCTTTCGTCAACGTGGGCAGAATTCTCTTTAGCTGATCGACGGTTGCCATCTGGTGTACGCCGGATTCTTCCAGCAAGGTGCGTTCGGCGGCCTCAAGATCGCGCGCACCGAAAAGCACAATTCGATTGCCCGGGACCGGCGAAAATCCGCGCACGGTCTTAGCGAGCGTATGCCAGGCGCGTCCGACCAGAATGCTGATCGGCATGCCGTCGAGGAACCCGGACTTCGTGGTTTCGGGTGTGGTCGCCTCGCCGTGGCCGTCGAACCAGACGATGCCAGTTGTTTCCGCACCGCAACCGCTCACCGTTCCCACCGACGCGTTGCAGTTTCCCGACAGCACAATGGGGAAGGCTCCGGCTTCGCGGCAGGCGTTGACCCGTTGGGAAATCTTGCCGGCGAGCTGAAAGGCTGAGTTGATCTCCACTGGAAAAGGATCGTCGGGCGCGACCGCTTCGCTGTCAAACTCGACGCCCATCCGCGCGAACAGAGGTTTCAGATCCTGCCTCGAATATCCGCTCGGGCCGAGGCCCATGCGCTTGCGACAGTGCCCGGAGTCATACGGAGAGAGAATGACTCGCGTTTTCATTCAATGGCCTCGCACGAAGAAATACGCCGTCATGCCCACTCCGACTGCGATGACAAACCGCGCACCCAGGCACGCGGCAGGTGCAGGGAATAGTGCGCTCCGAAGTATCCACCGAGCGCAGCACCGCAGATCATCACCAGCGCCTGCGGCCAGTACACGGCGTGCTTCAGGATGAACACAATCACCGCCACGCCGTTGGTCGAGGCGCTCAGGACGATCTTCGAGCGCGTTCATCTCGTGAATGTCGGCCATGCCAAAGGCCGCGAGCATGGCCAGGATGACGAAGCCCATGCCTCCGCCAAAGTAGCCGCCGTAGATCGCAACCAGCAACTGGAAGCACGACGCGGCGAGGATCGCCTTCAGGCCGGGATCGTGCCTGCGCAACTCTTGACTGGCGGCTGTGCCGGCCGGGGTGAGTCTCCCGCCGAAAATAAAAAGCAGAGTGGCGATGAGCATGAGCCAGGGCAGAATTTTCAGGAAAGTGTGCGCGGGGGTACGGAGCAGCAGCAACGCTCCTAGAACTCCTCCTGCCACAGACACGCTAACAAGTGATATCAGTACCGCTCGCCCAACTTTCAGATGACGTCGGAAAGCTCCGCCGCTGAAGGTCAGTCCAGTCCACAACGCGACGGTGTTGGTGGCGTTGGCTGGGATTGCGGCCACTCCGGTAAACAGCAGCGTCGGGAAGGTGATGAAGCTGCCGCCGCCGGCGACGGCATTCAAAGCCCCGCCTAGTAGCGCGGCGAAAAACAACATGACAGCGTTCGGCAGGTTGAAGTAGGGAAGAATCAATCCCTTAGAAATGTATCAGAGGCCCCGTGTGACGGACGTTCTTGTCCAGCGCCTTTGGCTTCGGTTCTTCGTCTGCAATCCAAGTCTGGCAAACCAAGGTCAAAAGCAACAGCGTCGGACAGGAATGTCCGACCCACACGGGCCAAGCGGCTCTCATCTAGCCGTCGCTTCTTAGCTGCCGAAAGTACCGGTGGCCGAATCCCGCTCCCGCTTGTGCTCGGCGAACTTTGTGCGCACGCGGTCGCCGAACTCATGCACCTTGCCGGAGATCGTCTCGCGGGTCTCTTGGCCGCTGGAGGGAGCCAGGAGCATGCCGACCCCCACGCCAACCCCAATGCCGAGCACCAGAGCGGCAGCGGCGTTCACTCCGCTGTGATCTTCTCCACGAACTACCTCGACGGCCCTGCTGGCCCGCCGCGAGGCTTCGCTGTAAGCACCACCCCCCCGGTCGCCCAGGTCCTCAATGCCTTCGTTTAATCGACTCCGCAACGAATCCAGCAGATACACGCTGGTTCCGAGCAGCACGTTCCACAAAAAGTTCTCTTTCCTGAATTTCATTTGGCCGCCTCCGATGAGTTACTTGTGCAGGTATGAAGATGCAGAAAGGGCGGGAGGCAGTTGGCAGAGGATTTTAATAACCTAAACAGCACCCGGCGGACTGTTGCGGGCGCGGGATCCGGCATGAGTGCGCCGGATCCTTGCGATATGCAGACAAATCAGAGCCAAAGTCCTACTGAATCAGCGTTCCGTTCGGTCTCCTCATCCGGCGGAATCACCACCGCCGCCGCCACTCGGTCGCCCGGCTCCATGTGCAGCAGGCGGACGCCTTGCGCCGACCGTCCGGACTCGCGGATGGTCTTCGATTCGATGCGGATGATCTTGCCGTACTGGCTGATCAGCATCACTTCGGATTTTTCCGACACCTGCGAGATGCCGGTGACTTTGCCGTTGCGCTCGGTGGTCTTCACGTTGATCACGCCCGAGCCGCCGCGGCCTTGCAGACGGTATTCGTCGGCGGGAGTGCGCTTGCCGTAGCCGTTTTCGGTGACGGAAAGAATCAGCGAGCCTTTGATCGGAATGGTCGCGTCGGTGGCGGTCGCTTCCGGCACGCCGGCTTCGGCCTTGGCCTTCGCCAGTTCGGCCTCGGCCTTCTTCGGATCTTTCGGCGTGGTCGCCATGCCGACGATGTAATCCTTCTCGTCGAGATTCATGCCGCGCACGCCGTAAGCCGGGCGTCCCATGGGGCGGACGTCGGCTTCGTCGAAGCGGATGGCCTGGCCGTCGTGCGAGGCGAGGAAGATGATCTGGGCTGCCGTCGGTCAGCGTGGCGCCGACCAGTTCGTCGCCCTTGTCGATGCCGATGGCGATGATGCCGCGCGACATCACGTTGGAAAAATCTTTCAGCTCGGTCTTCTTCACCGTGCCGTTGCGCGTGGCGAAGAAAATGAACCGGCCTTCTTCTTCCAGATTGCGCACCGCGAGCATGGTGCGCACGGTTTCGCCGGGTTGCAGCGAGACCAGATTGCCCACGTGCTTGCCCTTGCCGGCGGCGCCCACGTCGGGAATTTCATACACCTTCAGCCAGAACACGCGCCCGGTGTTGGTGAAGATCAGAATGTAGGCGTGGGTCGAGGCGATGAACAGATGCTCGACGAAATCCTCGTCGCGCGTCTTCATGCCGGTGCGGCCCTGGCCGCCGCGGCGCTGCTGGCGGTAGGTGGAGATCGGCGTCCGCTTCATGTAGCCGCTGTGGCTGACGGTGACCGCAGTCTGCTCGTCGGCGATCAGGTCTTCCAGCTGGATTTCCGCGGCTTCGTCTTCGATGACCGTGCGGCGCTCGTCGCCGTAGAGCTTCTTGATTTCTTCCAGCTCGGTGACGATGACCTTGCGCAGCTTCTTTTCCGAACCAAGAATCGATTCGAACTCGGTGATGTTCTCGCGCACCTGCTTCAATTCGTTCGAGATTTCATCAATCGAAAGCCGGGTCAGGCGATGCAGTTGCAGTTCGAGGATGGCGTCGGCCTGAATCGTGCTGAACGGTTTCTCGGGATCAAGCTTGGGCGCGCGGCCGGTGGTGTTGATCTCGATTTTCTTGCCGCCGAAATACGCGACCAAGTTTTCGCGGGCGTCGGCGCGGTTGGCGCTGCCGCGAATGATGGCGATCACGTTGTCGAGATGATCGAGCGCGGTGAGGTAGCCTTCAAGAATGTGCTCGCGGTCTTTCGCTTTTTGCAGCAGGTAGGCGGTGCGCCGCCGCACCACATCGACGCGGTGATCAATGAAGTGCTGGATGGCCTGAATCAGCCCCATTTCCTTGGGCTGGCCATTCACCACCGCCAGGAAGATCATGCTGAAACCTTCCTGCATCGAGGTGTGCTTGAAGAGCTGGTTCAGGATGATCTGCGGCTCGGCGCCGCGCTTCAGTTCAATGACGATGCGCATGCCGTCGCGATCGCTCTCGTCGCGCACGTCGGAAATGTCGTCGATGATCTTGTCGTTCACCAGCTCGGCGATGCGCTCGACCAGCTTCGCCTTGTTCACCTGATACGGAATCTCGGTGACGATAATGGCTTCGCGGTCTTTGCTGAAAGTTTCAATCGCGGCCCGGGCGCGCATCATGAAGCGGCCGCGGCCGTGCTTGTAAGCCTCGTGAATTCCGCTGCGGCCGTGAATGATGGCGGCGGTGGGGAAGTCGGGCCCCTTAACGATTTTCAGAATCTCCGGCAGCGTGGCCGCGGGATTGTTCACCAGCGTGATGGCTGCGTCCACAATCTCAGTCAGATTGTGCGGCGGAATTTTCGTCGCCATGCCCACGGCGATTCCGTCCGAGCCATTCACCAGCAAATTCGGAATGCGCGTCGGCAGAACGTCCGGCTCGATTTCGTTGCCGTCGTAGTTGGGGCGGAAATCGACCGTGTCTTTGTCCAGATCTTCGAGCAGCGCGGAAGCCACCCGCGTGAGCTTGGCTTCCGTGTAACGATCGGCCGCCGGAGGATCTCCATCCACCGAGCCAAAATTTCCCTGCCCATCGACCAGCGGATAGCGCATCGCAAACGGCTGCGCCAGGCGAACCAACGCGTCATACACCGCAAGATTTCCGTGCGGATGGTACTTGCCCATGACTTCGCCGACGATGCGGGCGCACTTGCGCGTGGACTTATTCGGCTGCAAGCCCATCTGCTGCATGGTGTAGAGAATGCGGCGATGCACCGGCTTCAATCCGTCGCGCACGTCGGGCAGCGCGCGGCCGATGATCACCGACATCGAGTAGTCGAGATACGACCGCCGCATCTCCTCTTCAATGTTGACCGGCTGAATGTTGGCCGCGCCCGGCCGCCGTCGCCGGGCGGAGGAGTCAAGGGAAGTTCAGGATTTTGATCGTCTGCCATAAGAAAGCTTTTAGCTCTTAGCTGTTAGCTCCTAGCTAAATCCTGGCGAGGATTCGCTCTTTACAAAAGTCAAGATTTGGGGCCGATTCGGGAGTTGCCAAAAGACTATAAATACATGTAAATCAGTGACTTAGTTAGCCATGACGCTGAAGCTGAATTATACCACGAAACCGACGCGGTCAGGAGGCTGTGAACAAGCGACACTGAAGTTGTCGAGATGAGTTCTCTTCAACGCCTCCAAGAACCATGAACCGTTCTAAGCTAGGAGCTAAAAGCTAACGGCTAAGAGCTGAATTCTCGCTTGCACTTGTGCCCAAACTAATGCAGAATTACCGCCTTCCCCGTTGGAGGCATAGGTGCGCACAATTTCAAACTTGGTTTCTGCTCTGGCAGTAGTGTGTCTGCTAACAACCGCAGCTTCGACGCAAACGCCGCCCGCGGCGGGCGCCAACTCCGATCCCGTCTATCAGCAACTGCGCAACATCGGGCTGGGCAGCGAAGCGGTGAGCGTGAAGGACCTCGAATTGAAGCGCGACGCGGCCACTTTCCATCTGCATTCCGGAACCGTTTGTTTTGTGACGCCAGTGCAGGGCAAAGTTACGGGCGCGGTGTTCATGGGAGACGGCAGCCTCAGCCTGGTTCCACCCACACCCGACGAGGCGCGAAGCCTTAAGCGGCTAACGAATCAAGCTGAGTTCGATGAGGAGTTCGACCATCTGGTTTTGCGGTTTACTGATTCCAGTTACGACGAAATCAAGAAAGCTGGCACCCCCACGCTCCGGAGGATGCGACGCAGGTTTGCTGCAGGACAGCCAACATACCACCCGCAAAAAACTCAACACCAACATTAGCGCCCGGATCCTGCAAGACGTGCTGAGCGACCAGCCCGGCGGATTTTTCATGGCCTTCATTCACGGCAAGCATTACGACGGGAAGATGTTGTTCAAAATTGATCCGCTCGGGGACTGGGACGAGGTTGAGCTGAGCACGTACGGCGAGCAGAAGGCCGGGGTATGGGCTTCCTTCCCCATGTCATCCGAGTACCGGCAGAAGCTGGGCAGTGGAGCCAGCATTCGGGGGGTTCGCATCGACCACCAGCAACTGGACACGACCATTGAAAAGAATGGCCATCTGACGGCGAAGGCCATCACCAGTTTTGTCTCTGAGGCGGATGGGGTGCGAGTAGTGCCGTTCGATCTGTTTCCGACCCTTCGGGTGCAAAGTGTGACATCTTCGGATGGTCAATCCTTGGCTTTCATCCAGGAAGACAAGGATGACGATCCCGATTTCAACGTAGTACTGCCGAAAGCGTTGTCGCGGGGCGACAAGTTTGCCATCACGACCACCTACGGCGGCAAAGACGCGATCAGCAACGAAGGAGAAGGGAATTACTATCCGATTGCGCGCGAGGATTGGTTCCCGTCCGGCGCACATTCGCACTTCGGCGAGTATGCCATGTTCGACATGACTTTTCGGATTCCCAAGGGCATGAAAATGGCGGCTTCGGGAGATTTGGTAAGCGACAGCAACGAAGGGGGGGCCGATGTTTCGGTTTGGAAGAGCGCTGTGGCCCAACCGACCGCAGGTTTTCAGTTTGGCAGGATGAAAGAGGATGACGCCAAGCTCACTGCCCCCGACTTTACGCTCGCCGCCTACGCCAATGAAGAGCCGCCGGATTGGACTCAGGGTCTAGAGGGCGGTACGAACGGCACATTAAGCACGGTCAGCATGATGAAACAACCTCTGGAGGAAGCTAAGTTCGCGATCGGCCTCTACACCGACTATTTCGGCCAGCTACCTTTCCGGCGGCTGAACCTGGCACAGCAGACAGCCTGCGACTACGGCCAATCGTGGCCGGAGTTGGTTTGGCTGCCGATTTGTGCTTTTTACGACACCACCGTGCGGCATCATCTGGGGCTGGATTGGCAGGACAACATCTATTGGGACGTCGTCACCCCGCACGAAGTGGCGCATCAGTGGTGGGGCCAGATGGTCGGGTTCCGCTCTTATCGCGATCAGTGGATGAGCGAAGGCTTTGCCGACTTCTCGGCGTCGCTTTTCCTGCAAAATGCCTATGGCAACAAAAGCCCCAAAAAATTTATGGAGTTCTGGGACTATGAACGCAAGACCATCATCGAACGAAACCGCTTTGGATTCCGGCCGATTGATGTGGGCCCAGTCACGATGGGATATCGGCTCGACAATGCGAAGGTCGGGGGCAATATCGCTCAGGCTCTCATTTACCCCAAAGGCGCTTACATCCTGCATATGTTGCGCATGATGATGCACAGCAACCAGACCGGCGACCAAAACTTCAAAGAAACCATGCACGATTTCACCAGTACCTACAGCGGCAAGGCGGCTACGACTGAGGATTTCAAAGCCACGGTGGAAAAGCATATGACCGTTGACATGCAACGGATCGGCGGCGGGAAAATGGATTGGTTCT
>CAWFXO010000003.1:0-753178 GCA_963819825.1 uncultured Acidobacteriota bacterium | reverse complement strand
TAGAGCAATGCCCTTTTAAGGCATGGGTCGCAGGTTCGAATCCTGCCGCGCTCACCACCCTGTTCTTTCCTCAATAATTCTTGGGCGATGTCATTCCGGCCCCGCGTTAGCGGGAAAGGAACCTGCTTTTCGCCCGCAGCGCCGCAACTCTGGAAGCCGAGATATTGCTCAAGCGGCGCCATGGTTGGATACAGATCCTTGGCGTCTTGCGCTCGAGCTTGCCACGCCGCGCCAAGCATGATGACTAGCGCGAAGCTTGTTGCTGTGATCGTCCTGAGAATCTTCGGCGTCATTGATTTCTCCTAAGATATCCTCGGCGAGATTCGTTGATATCAACATGAAGCGAGCGTTGTCAACCGCAGTGCGGGACTCTCCGGTGGGACTGGGTAAAGAAGAAACTCATGAAGAACTAGTTGCCGACCGAATCGCGCGGCAACGCCGACGCCAGGGCGAGTGCCGCTCCGGCGTAGAGCAATGTGTCTCCGACGTAGTTCAATGCTTCGTTGATATCCGCCGTTAGTCCGCTTCGGGCGAGAATCAAAATCGGCAGATAGAGGAACAGCGTAAGGACGGTCATCAACGCGCCAATCGAGGCCGCAGCCATCCGAGGTTTCTTGTTCAGGGCCAGGCCGATTCCACCGGCCAGCAGGATTGCCCCTGCAAGGTATCCCCATACGCTGGGAAACGGGACCCATGATGGCATGATCTTTCCCAAAGGCACGCCGGGCGCAAACTCTGGATGCAGAAAATGTACTACGCCAAAGAAGATCGCAGCCACCGCTATAACCACACGCCCAAATAAAATCATCCACTTCGAAGCTTGCGGCGACGACGCGCGAGTGTGCAGTCCGGCCATGCCCCATGCGCCACCGGCAAAGGAGAGATCTCTTAACGCCAAGGTCCACGCGAATCGACTCTTGGGGTCCGCGACCACGCCGGGTATATAAATCAGGCAGACAAATAGCGAAAACATCACTCCTAGCAGAGTGGACGACAAGCGGACGAACTTCCTCGCCGTAAGACTGGTCGCTGCTGCCAGCAGCGCGCATCCCACCAAATATGGCCAGAACGGGCGTACCGGCATCCAGGACGGCGCCATGTCCTGGATATAACTGGGGCCGCCGTGGAAATGCTCGGGCGCGAATAAAGCGAGTGAAGCGGCGACGAAGACACTGCCCAGGGTGATGAGCTTGTCCCAGCCGCGGGCCGCGCTAATCTCTTTCCGAAGTACAAAGACTCCGGCGAAAAGATAAATCAGCCCGGCAAGCCCCATCGAAATATTGGTTGATGCAAGCAAAGCGTCCGTCGCGAAGGTGCGGGAGAGATTATAGTCCTCCGAACTGGGGAGAACGGTCAACACCGCCGCCGTGCCAAGGTGTAATCTCGGCGTTGATGATGTCGCAAGCCCAAACGATGAAGGCGGGTCCCCGGACCCAGGCTTCGCCAGTGATGAAGCGCGTAGTCCTCATGGGCGTTGTGATCATTGAAATTGCCCTGGCCATGACGCTTGTCCTTTCCACAGATCACGCTCGCCTCCAGAGCACAGATTTTGTCAACTTTTATGCGGCCGCCTCCGTGGTTCGCCATGGTGAGGGCGCGGCGCTGTACTGGCGGGAAACTCAGGGTCCCGTTCTGCAGTCCATTCTGGGGCACAGTTCCAACCAATACTTCTTACATCCTCCTTTCGAGGCCGCCGCACTGGCGCCATTGTCGTACCTGAAGATCGAGCGGGCCTTCGTCGTGTGGAGTTCGATCAACGCCGGCCTGCTTGGGCTGCTGCCCCTCTTGCTCATTCCGTGCGCGCCCCTGGTGGCAGAGAGACCCTACCTCGGTCTTCTGGGTTTTGCCTTTCTTCCAGCCCTGACCGCGTTGACCCTGGGACAAGATTCCATTCTCTTGCTGTTCATCATCAGCTCAGCGTATCGGCTCATGTGCAAGAAACTGGATGTGGCGGCGGGACTTGTGCTGGCTCTGGCAATGATCAAGTTTCAGTATTTATTGGTTCTTCTACCCCTGCTGCTTGTGTGGCGCAAATTTCGTATGGTGGCCGGTGTAGCGGCGGGCGGGGTGTTCCTGGTTCTCGTTTCCTGGCTGATCATGGGGACGGGCGGCCTGATCGAGTATGTCCACTTCGTCCGCAGTTTCGATCTTCACTCCGGGTACGGAGGTCTGAATCCGGCACTGATGGTCAATTGGCGCGGCTTCCTCGCGGGAACCGGCCTGGCGAATTTGTCGTCCGCATACTTTTGGGGAGGGGAAATCATTCTTGTCCTGCCGGGGCTTTTCTGCCTCAGAGCTCCTCAGACGGCGAGGACCCAGGCCCTTATTTTCGCGCTTTTCATTTCAGTGGCTCTGGCGGCCGCGCCATATTCACATTTTCCGGACATGACCATGCTGCTCCTACCGATTCTTCTGGCGGCAGGCTACGTCCAAACCGCGCCACGCCAGACGATGGCGCAGAAACTCATCGTCCTCTGCTGCGTGGCTTTGTTCGTATGGCCTTTATTCCTTTTGGTTCTGGGCGGGCACTATTGGTGGAACAGCCGGATCTATCTGACATTTCCGGTGCTCCTGTTGTTTATTGTCAGCCTTGGCTCTGAGCTTTACGTCTCAGGGTCCCGCGTGGATGGCCTGCTTCTGGTAGGCCTTGACCAACCGGTCAGATGAAGGCCGAGGGCTCAGGAACAAGAATAAAGGCCGCCCAAAGGCGGCCTTTGTTCTTATAGAGGACGATTACGGCTGACCATTCACGGTCAGCACCTTCCCGCCGGTTGGCGAAATCAGGGGATTTTCGCTCAACCCGTCAGGGTGAACGAGCGTAATGGCTATAGTGCATCCGTTCCGACGTGGGGTACTCGGCGGGCTCCTGTGGCACAATGCCGAGTCTCTTGCCCTCTTCTTCCAAAAGCAGATTGAGTTCGTCCACCAGCTCAATCAACTGGTTGCGGTCCTCTTGCTCCGCAATCTGAGTGCAGAGCTGCATCCACCGTTCTTTGGTTTTGCCTTGCATAGTCGTTATCTCCCCGTGATCGCCCTGCGGCGATCATGGCCACGCCTCCGGCAGCTTGAGGCAAAGCTGTTGCTGGGGACGCTTTCTCAACAGCAGACTATTTCTGCCCTGATCCACTGCCAATGGCACGAAAGGGGGACAAAACCGGCAAGACGGCCCAAGAAAGAAGGCCGCCCGAAGGCGGCCTGTAGAGATTTCGTTAAGAGCTGAGGGCCGAGAACTAATCTCCCGCCACCGGCTCGCCAACTTCCGGCTTCGCCTGGCGGCGCAGAGTGATCCGTTGCCATTCCCGTTCGGCTTCACCAGCGCGTCGAGCGAGATGAATCCGCCCTCGGATTGCACCGGCTTTTCCTTCAGCACCACTTCGCGATACAGCGCCGCCATCCGCGCATCGTAGGCAGCGTCGTTCTTCTGCGGCCCACGTGCTTCTCCAGCAATCCCGGCAGCCTTCTGTTTCGCATCCCGCGCGCGCTTCTTTTCCTCGCCGGAGTTCTTCGCGATCCCCAGCTTGTCCAGATCGTGCTGGATTTCCTGGGTCACAATCCCATCCCGCAGATACAGCGCATGTTCTGTCGATTCCATGCCCACGTTCTTGCCGCCGGCAAAAATCTCGTGCCGCCCATGCTCTTCGTACCACTTGGTCAGCGTGGCCGTCATGTGCATCTTCTCGATAATGTTCCGCCAGCCCACGCCCGTGTTGTACGCGCAGAATGAAATCTCGCCTTCCTGCGTCGCATACGGAATAATGCACTGCTCGGTGCGCCGGAAGTCGTAATTGAACAGGTCCTGGAACCACATGCCCGCGATGAACAGGAAGTTCCAGCGGTCCTGACGCCGCTTCATCACGTCGTCAATCGTGCGATCCGGCCCGACTTTCCCGTAGTTCTTGCCCGTCGCGCTGAAGTTTTTATCGAACTTCTCGCAGCAGGTCGATCAGCTTGAAATGCGTCGGCGACTTAAACGGATCGTAATTCTTCATCAAACACAGCGCCATCCCGAAAATCGTCAGAAATTTCCCGCGCGCCGCGTCGTTGACCTTGGCAATGTCCTTCGCCAGTTGGTCGCCCTTCAAGAACGCCGTCACCGGGACCGCTTCCTTAGTCTCTTTATCAATCATCAACGCCATGCCCGTCCCGCAATTCGGATGGCAACCGCAACTTAGTTGGCCCCAGTCGTTTTTCACGTCGTTGACGTGCATCAGGTCGGCCCAATCGCTGAAGGTGCTCATGAAGCTGATCGGGAACCAGTCGCGGGCAGGTTCGCCGAGGCCGGTTTGATTTTTTACATCATGCGCTAGGTGCGACAGCGTGTAACGCTGCGCTTGACGCCGCTCGTCGGTGATGGCTTCGTCGCGACCGGTGAAGCTCACTGGCTGGAAGCTGAGGAAGCCGATTTTCTTCGGATTATCCAGCGCGAACTGGATGATGCGTCCTACCTGCTCGTTGTTGATGCCATTAACGATGGTCACCACCGGCACGATTTCAACTCCAGCGCGGTGCAGGTTGTCGATAGCCTTCAACTTTACGTCGAACAGGTTGCCGACTTTGCGGTGGGCGTTGGCAGCGTTGCCGATGCCGTCGAATTGCAGATACGCATAGCGCATCCCGGCTTCAGCCGCCTGCTGCGCAAACTCAAAGCTCTTCGCAAATTCAATCCCGTTGGTCGCGGCCTGCACGGAGTTGTATCCGACTTTGCGGGCGTAGCGAACGGCATCGAGGAAGTACGGCGACAACGTCGGCTCGCCGCCGGAGAACTGCACGCTCATCTGACGCCGCGGCTTGATCGTGATCGCGTTGTCGAGCATGGTCTTGATTTCTTCCCACTGCAATTCGTGGACAAATCCCACCTGGTTCGCGTCCATAAAGCAGGGATCGCACATCATGTTGCAGCGGTTGGTCAGGTCAATGGTCAGCACCGACCCGCGCCCGTACTTCACCGTCGAAGTCCCGTGATGATGCAGCTTCTCGTCGTTATGTGCCTTAATATCGCGGCCAGGGAACACGTCTTCCAGATGCTGCGAAAACTCGGTGTCAATCGACATCACGTCTTCAAAGCGGCCGTGCTCGGGACACTCCTTCACCATCAGAATCTTGCCATCGCGCTCGATGATGGTGGCTTTGATCTCGCCCACCTTCTCATTCATCAGCACTTCGTAGGGAAGATGCCCATCCAAAATCTGCTGCCGGATTTCCGGCACGCACTTGGGGCACAGCGAGTCAGTCGCGCGCGGCCATCCCAGTGGCGGCTTCGACTTCTCATACGACTTCAGCAGCGGCTTGTCCGACCACTTGGGCGTCGGCGACGGATTCTGCTTGACCCGGTTCAGCCGGTCAAACACCACCCACGTTGCCCGCGCGCCCAGCGTAACTGCCTTCTCGACGTACTTCACTGGCTTGTGCATTGTCCTGGGACCTTTCAAGTTCCTGGGATGTACTGCGTCGTTGGTCGTTTGTCGTAGGTCGTTGGCCAAACTCCTAAAGCTTGCAGCGTGGGATTTTGCGTACGACGACCGACGTACGACCAACGACGGGTTCTTAACCCCTCTATCCTATTGGCCCCCTAGCCCGAACACACGGTTATGACAATGAAAGGGTGAAAATCGGGGTTAAGCGGGAGAAACCGGCAGTGGGTGGAGGTAAGTGATTGAAGGGATTAGGGGTTGGTGCTTGGGTTGGGCCCAATATTTTCAGCTCTCTCCGCCGCCAATTGGCAAGCCGCCGCACTCGTATTCGGCCTTGGTCAAGGACAACAATGCATCCCCGTTGTAACTCGTCAGTGACAATTGGCAAAACCGCCAACAGAAGGTCGGCTCGAATTTTGGGATGCTTGGGACCTCGCCGGAGGAGAATGACCGACGGGTTCAATTCCTCGCGTAAGGCCAGGATGGTGCCGAAGTCCGTTTCGGCCGAGACTAAGATCCGGCGTTCTGCTGCGGCGCGTGCGAATCCTGCTTCGTCCAGAGCGCGTTGCATTTTGTATTCGCGGATGTGAACTGCATCATGTCCTGCCGCGCACAGAACCGACGCCACCACCGGCGAGAGCGCGTTGTCGATAAGGAATCTCAACCACCACCCACCACCGGTAGTTCTCTTTCACGAACCGCATCTGCAGCATAACGCAAAGCCTCGCGGATGTCTTCGTGCTCAAGGTCAGGATAGGCCTGGATGATCTCCGCCTCACGCATCCCTTCGCTTACCATGCTGACCACGGTGGCGACAGGAATCCGCAGCGCGCAGGCAGGGAACTCCGCCCATCTGGTTCGGATCAACGGTGATGAGGGTAAAGGCCTTCATCGAATTCTTCCGTCAATGCCAAGTATAGCCCAGGTACTCACGAACCCGTGGGCCGAAGACGCGGCTATGTCAATGAAAGGGTGAAAATCGGGATTAAGCGGGAGAAACCGGCAGTGGGTGGAGCTAAGTGATTGATACGATTAGCCGTTCGCCCCGGCTATAATCTGGCCAGTTCCCATGCAACAAGTCCTGCTCCACGACCGAACCCGCGTGCCTCCGAACTGGACGGACCTGATTCGCCCGGGTCAGTATGCCGTTTTTCTCAGCGACGTTCAAAGCTCAGCTCAAGTCACCACCGACGGTCTCCCGCTCCCCTCCGCGTCCGAATATTTCTGCTTGATCTTCGACACGCTGCCCGCCGCTGAGACCTACTGCCAGCAAGCGGTCCAAAGCTTCCGCCGCCTGAAGTGCGAGGTATTCGACAGCGCGGGACGGGTAAATGCTCCCGTTGCGGTCTTCGTGAACCCGGAATTCGCCCATACCCTCGATACCGAAGCCAGCGCCCGCCGCCTCGTCCGCTGGGGATTCGCCGCCCTCGCCATCTCGCCGCCGCTGTTCTGGTACGCGTGGAAGCACGGCGCAGGTATAGTTTGGTGGCCGATCCTGCTGGGCATCAATGCGGTGTTTGCCGGACTGCGCCTGATCCAGTGGGGATCCTCGGCGTGATGCGCGCGGAACCTTCGCTGGGCGCAGCCAACGCTTCGACCGCCGCTGCCACCGGATCGTCCGCCCTGCGTACCATCACTCTGGTTGTCCTCTTTGTCGGCGTGACTCTGACCGCCGGACGCTGGCTGATCGCCAAAGTTCTCGGCTTCCTTCAGCGGCACACCAGCGGACGCGGCGCAGTCCTGGGCCTGATCTTCACTCTGACGCTGGCCGCCGCCGGATTTGCAGAGTACGCCGGAATTCACGCCATCTTCGGAGCTTTCATTGTCGCCATTGCGATTGGCGACGCGCTGGAGGCTCCGCTCCTGAAAAACTCCGTCGTCCCAATAAAAGACTCCGTCATGGCAAAAAACCCTGCCATAACAAAGAACCCTGCCATAACAAAGAACCCTGCCATAACAAAGAACCCTGCCATAACAAAGAACCCTGCCATAACAAAGAACCCTGCCATAACAAAGAACCCTGTCATAACCAAAAGCCCTGTCATTCCGAGCAAAGCCGGATCGCTCGCTAACGAGCGATCCGGTGAAGTCGAGGAACCTGCTTTTCTGCCGGACGCCGTCACGAAAGCCTGGGGCCCCATCACCACCGACATCCGCCAAATCGTGACCAACGTTTTCGCGCCGTTCTTTTTCGTCAGCATTGGTCTGCGTACCAACTTCGCCGCCAACTTCAGTCTGGGAGTGACGCTCACGCTGATTGTCGTCGCCTGTGTGGGAAAGATTCTCGGAGCCAGTTGGGGAGCGCGCCTCGGCGGCATGGACGCCCGCTCTTCCTGGGCCATCGGCCTTGCCATGAATGCCCGCGGCGCCATGGAAATTATCCTCGGTGTCCTCGCCCTGCGCGCGGGACTGATCGGCGAACGCATGTTCGTCGCGCTGGTAGTGATGGCCCTGTTTACCTCGCTGATTTCAGGCCCGGGGATTCAGGCGGTGATGAAGCGCAGGGATGGAAACAACCGCCAGCTGCCGAGTTCATTGCCGATGCAGAAAGAAGTACATCGCTGCTAACACCACAATCAAGAACAACAGAAAACGGAGGATGCCGCCGCTCCAGTTCTTTTCCGGGGTGATGGGTGAATTGCTTGAGTCCACGACGAGGTTGCCAGGGCTTGTGTCCGGGGTTTGAAGAGAAGATGCGGCTGCTTGCGCGGCCGTCTTGACGGAGCTGGTGGTGAAAGTGACGTTCTTGTTCACGGTAACTTGCATGTCCCCGGAGCCGTGCTGGGCGAGGGCTTCGGTGAACTTGGGGAGGAAGTACTTGCCGAGCACGCCGGCGATCTTTCCGGCAAAAGGGAGTTCGATGTCTTCGTGCGACGCGCCTTCAAGCGGACTGACGTTAGGGTCGTGCGAGTGGAGGATGAATCCGCCGCCGGGTTTGGCCTCGATGTGGAAGTCGAATTTGGCGGTCTGGCCTTCGGGGAGTTTCATGCCTGGAAACTGCTGGGAAACGGTGGCGGCGATGGCCGCCTGAATCTTTTGTTGCAGCTCCATGCGCGTGGGAGCTTCGAGGAGGGGAGCGTTGGGATCGCCGGAACGGGCGATGAATCCGCCTTCGGGCTTCGGCTCGATGCGGTAGGTGAAGGTCTGGATGATGCGCTTGAGGTCCATGCGGATTTTGGGATTGTAGCGCGGTTTGGGGGCCGGCGAGAAAAATCCCGGGAGCATGGCCGGATGACAGGGGCGCCCGTTACTTAGGTCATCTTGGGCAGGGTACGGATTCAGGCGATGATACAAGCTGGTTTCCGGAATCGTTCCCTATGCATATAGATGATCTGCTGCGAATTGCCATGGAGCGAAAGGCCTCCGACTTGCACCTCAAAGTCGGAAACTATCCGCACTTGCGCATCGACGGCGAACTGGTACCGCTGACCGATCAGCCGCGCGTCACCGCCGAAGACATGCTGACCATGGCGTTCAGCATGATGTCTGCCCGCCAAAAGCAAAAATTCAAAGAAACCTCCGAAATCGACATGGCCTACGGGGTTGCTGGGCTGGGACGGTTTCGTGTGAACGTGTTTCAGCAGCGCGGGAATGTGGGGTTGGTGCTGCGTGTTATTCCTACGAAGATTCGGGCGCTGGATGAGTTGTATCTGCCGAAGGTGATTGAGCAGATTTGCGAGATGCCGCGCGGGCTGGTGCTGGTGACGGGGGTGACCGGCTCCGGTAAATCGACGACACTGGCGGCGATGATTGATCGTGTGAACTCCACGCGGGCGGAACACATTATTACGATTGAGGATCCGATCGAATTTCTGCATCGCGACAAGAAGGGGTACGTGAACCAGCGCGAGGTGGAAGTGGATACGCCGAGTTTTTCGACGGCGCTGCGCGCATCGTTGCGTCAGGATCCGGACGTGATTCTGGTGGGCGAAATGCGCGACATGGAAACGATTGGGACGGCGCTGCATGCGGCGGAAACCGGCCACATGGTGTTTTCGACGTTGCATACTTTGGACGCCGTGGAAACGATCAACCGAATTATTGCGGTGTTTCCGCCACCGGAGCAGAAGCAGATTCGCTTGCAGCTGGCAGCGGTGTCTGCGGGCGGTGGTCAGTCAACGCCTGGTGAGGCGGAGCGATGGCGAAGGACGAGTGCCGGCGGTTGAGGTGATGATCAATACGGCGTATATCCGCGAGTGTATTTTGGTGCCGGAAAAGACGCGGGCGGTGCGGGACGCGATTTCGGCGGGCACGTCGCAGTATGGAATGCAGACATTCGACCAGTCGCTGTGGGACCTGTTCCAGGCAGGGCTGGTGGGTTACGAGACGGCGCTGGAAAATGCGTCGAATGCAGACGACTTCAAGCTGCGCATGCAAGGCATTTCGTCAACCAGCGATATGTCGAAGAACGCGATGCAGGCGACGGGGTTTGGGGGGAAGTAGCTAGTAGCTAGGTTTTCACGCGAGGCTTTAGGGCGGGGGCGAAAAGCTCCCGTTTTTTTCTGCACGAGCAAAGTCAAAAGCCTTAACCACAGAGGACACTGAGGAGCACTGAGGCAAGGCGAGGCGCCTCCTCCTTGATCTCCCGTTTCTCCTTAACCACCTGTTTTCTCCTGAAGCCAGTGCTGTATAAGGTTGTGCATGACAATGCAGGCGGATGGGGCCTTGCAGGCTGACTCTTTTTTTCGGCAGCATTCCGTTCTCTCCTATTTCCTGTTGACGTTTGTGATTTCGTGGACGGGGGCGCTGGCGGTTGCGGCTCCGGCGCTGCTGCACGGCCAGGCGGTTTCGAAACTCAGCGGAATCCTGATGTTCCCGGCGATGCTGCTGGGGCCGAGCGTCAGCGGGATCGTCATGACCCGAATCGTCCATGGAAGAGATGGGGTGAAAGATCTGTTCGCCCGGATGGGGCGGGCGAGAGTTCCGGTGCGTTGGTATGGAATCTTGTTGATCCCTCCAGCTTTAGTTCTGGGTGTTCTGTTTTCTCTAAAGGCTTTGGTGTCGCCGACATTCTCGCCGAACCGCTTCTGGCTTGGGATTGTGTTTGGAGTGCCAGCGGGATTGTTGGAAGAAATTGGGTGGACGGGGTATGCGTTTCCCAGGATGAGTTCGACGATCAGGCCGTTGGCGGCCGCGATCTGGGTCGGCGTGTTGTGGGGAATCTGGCACTTGCCGGCGATTAATTTTCTGGGAGCGGCGGCACCTCATGGAGCGTATTGGTTCCACTTCTTTCTGGCGTTTACGCTGGCGATGACAGCCATGAGGGTGCTCATTTCATGGTTGTATGTAAACACGAGGAGTGTGCTGCTGGCGCAGCTGATGCATGTAAGTTCGACGGGGGCGCTGGTAGTTTTCAGTCCGCCGGTGAGCGCGGGGCAGGAGGCGATGTGGTACGCGGTTTATGGGTGCGTTTTATGGGTGGTGGTGGGAGTGATGGCGGCACGTGGTTTTCGGAATGACGGATGACCCGCGCGTTTTAGTTTTTGGCGCTGCCAGCGAAAGTCTTTACCACAGAGGGCGCCGAGGATCACTGAGGTATCGCCAGGTACCTCGGCGGCTGAAGCCGCGGTTTTTGGCCAGTTTTCTATGCAGGCCTGGAAGGCCTGCTCCACCCTCGAGCATGCGGCAGACTTGGGTGGCTCCGACACCTATAATGGCGGGCATGTCGCGATCTCTTATTTCCACGATTAGTGTTGTTATTTTCCTGTTTGCGGTTTCGGCTTCGCTAACAGCGGCGGATGCAGTGGTGTTTACCGATCCGTTGCCGACAGGGGTGCGGCTTGATCCGGTCGGTCATGCGATTGAGCTGGGGAGTGTGCCGTTGGGGATGGCGGTGGCGCCGGGCGGGGACCGGGTTGCCGTCGTCCTGAGCGGGTGGCGGGAGCAGGGGTTGCAGATTGTTGATTTGAAATCGGGACGGGTGACGCAGACGTTGGAACAGAAGGCGGCGTTTCTGGGCGTGGCGTTTTCGCGGGACGGGAAGGAGATTTACGTTTCGGGCGGAAATGATGATTCGGTGTTTGTGTATGCCTGGGAAGATGGCGTTGCGAAGTTCGAATCCAAAATTGTTCTGGGGAAGGCGAAGGCGGATAAGACGGGGTCGAGATATCCGGCGGGGCTGGCGGTCTCGCCGCGCGGAGATTATTTGTATGTGGCGGAGAACGTTGGGGACGATGTTGCGGTTGTGGACCTGGCCACGCGGCGAGTGAAGCAGAGGCTGGGTACGGACCATTATCCGTATGCGGTGGAAGTGGCGGTGGACGGGAAGGTTTATGTTTCGGCGTGGGGCGGGGAGACGGTTTCGATTTTCAAGCAGCGACGTAACGGAAAGCTGAAGCGGGCGGGGAAGATCATGGCGGGGCGGCATCCCTCGGCGTTGGTGGCGAATGCGGCGGGAACGAGGCTGTATGTGGCGCTGGCGGGGTCGGATGAGATTGCCGTGGTGGACACGGGCGGGGGAAAGCTTTTGCGGAATTTGAGCGATGCGAATCCGGCGGGGCCGTCGGAGGGGAGCACGCCGAATGCGCTGGCGTTGTCGAAGGATGGATCGACTTTGTTCGTGGCGGAGGCGGATAACAATGCGGTAGCGGTGTTTGATGTGGGTCTGCGTTCCTTGAATACGAATAGGCCGGAGGACGTGAATGCCATATCAGGCGTGCCTTCGGGGATTGCGGGACGCATTCCGACCGATTGGTATCCGACGGCGGTGGCGGAGTCGGGTGGGCAGTTACTGGTGTTGAGTGGGAAGGGGCATGGGAGCCATGCGAATCCGGATGGGCCGGTGCCGGGGGAGTTGCATCGGAACCGGCTGGGTTATGACCTGGGGCAATTGAACGGAACGCTGAGGACGTTTTGGGAAGAAGACGCGTTGGCACATCTTCCGGAATATTCGCGGCGGGTGGCGGAGGCGAATCACTGGGGAGAGGCGAGGGCGAGCAAGAAGTATCCTGCGTTCAAGCATGTGATTTACATCATCAAGGAGAACCGGACTTACGATCAGGTGTTTGGGGATTTGAAGGAAGGCGATGGAGACGCCAAGCTGGTTTTCTTTGGCCAGAACGTTACGCCGAACCATCATGCTTTGGCGATGCGGTTTGGGTTGTTTGACCGGTTCTTTACCAATGCGGAAGTGAGTTCGCAGGGGCATATGTGGTCCACGGCGGCGTATGTAACGGACTACAACGAGAAGACGGTGCACTCTTCTTACTCGGACCGGCGAGAGAATGCGGATGACGAGGAGGCGGATGATCCGGCGAACGGGTTTTTGTGGAACCTGGCGAAGAAGAAGGGAATCAGTTTTCGCGACTATGGGGAGATGGTGAGTCGCGAAAAGGGACCGGGGCGAAAGGCGATGGAGCGGCGGGGGCTGGCGGGAGATGTCAATCTGGAGTATGCGCCGTTCGACATGGCGATCTCGGACCAGGCGCGGGCGGATGTTTGGCTGAAAGAGTTTCAGCAGTTTGTGGAGAAGAAAGAAATGCCGCAGCTGGAGATCTTGCATTTGCCGTGCGATCACACGGCGGGTGGGAAGACGGGATTCCGGACGCCGCGGGCGATGGTGGCGGACAACGATTTGGCGCTGGGGCGGATCGTGGAGGCGGTGACGAAGTCTCCGTTTTGGCAGGACACGGTGATTTTTGTGCTGGAGGATGATTCGCAGAATGGGCCGGACCATGTGGATTCGCACCGGTCGCCGATGCTGGTGATTTCGGCGTACAACCGGGCGGGGGCGGTTCACCGGTTCGCGAATACGACGGACGTGGTGGCGGCGATTGAAGATATTTTGGGGCTCGACCGGATGTCGAAGTATGACTACTTCAGCCGGTCGCTGGCGGATGTGTTTTCGGAGACTCCGGATCTTTCGACTTGGACCAGCATGGCGTCGCAGGTGGATTTGAAGGAGATGAATGCGAGTCAGGGGGACGAGGCGCGGATGTCGGAGGGGCTGGACTTTAGCGCGGCGGACCGGGTGGATGATGACGTGTTCAACCGAATCTTGTGGCGGATGGTGAAGGGTGAGGAGGCGTTTCCGGCGGTTAGGGCGGCGGCGCCGGTGCATGCGTTGGCGATGAGTTGGTGAGCGAGAGCAAACAAAGTCAAAGTCAAAAGCTTTAACCACAGAGGGCACAGGGGATCACTGAGGGTTTTTCAGGTTCGGTACCGGGGAGGATTCCCGTTGGCGGCGATTTTAGCGCCAGGGAGCGCGGGGTCCTTCGACTCCGTAAGAACTTCGCTTTGGCGAAGTTCTTACTCCGCTCAGGATGACAGGGCGGGGATGGAGACTTGGGAAGTTGTGGCGCCGCGGGCGAACAGCAGGTTCCTCTGCGCCTGCGGCGCTGCGGAATGACATCGGCTCTCTGGTTCCAGATGGGAAGCGGGAGGTGAAGATGATCCGGTCGGATTTGGGGACGCGGGAGCGGATTGAGTTTGGGCGAAATCAGCGGCGGAAGCTGAAGCGATCGGCGCACGGGCAGTGGGATGCGAAGCTGCGGAAACATGATTCCGTCGAAATTATTCTGGCGGTGAACCGGGAACGAATCGCATCGCTGGTGCCGATCAAGATGGCGCGGATGGCGGCTTCTCCGTTTGGGTATTTTCGCGGGAATGTGCCGGTGATGGCGGCGGATCTGGGCGACGATGCGGTCGAGCGGAATTCTGGTGCAGATTTGCGGCGACGCGCACGTGCGGAACCTGGGGGCGTTTGCGGCGCTGGATGGGCGGCTGGTTTTTGACATCAATGATTTCGATGAGACCATCCGCGCGCCGTGGGAATGGGACTTGAAGCGGTTGGGGACGAGCCTCGTGCTGGCGGGGCGGGAGGCGCAGAATTCTGACCGGGCATGTCATGAGGCGGTGCTGGCGTGCGCGGAAATGTATCGCAAGAAGATGGCGGAGTATTGCTGGATGACCTGCCTGGAGGTGGCGCACTGCCGGATTCATCGGCAATTTTTTGGGCAGCCGGGCGCGTCGGTGCTGGAGCGGGCGGAGCGGGCGACTCCGGCGCATAGTCTGGCGAAGCTGACGGTGGCGCGAGGGAAACCGCGGATGTTTCGAGAGATGAAGCCGGTGCTGACGCATCCGTCGAAGTCGCGGGCGCGGGAAGTGTTGAAGGCGGTGAAGAGTTATCGCGAGACGCTGTCGCCGACTGGGGTGCATCTGCTGAGTTTTTACCGGGCGGTGGATGTGGCATTCAAGATTGTGGGGACGGGGAGCGTGGGGCTGCACGATTATGTGGTCCTGCATTTTGCGGGGGATGGCGTGGCGGATCCGTTGTTCCTGCAGGTGAAGGAGGCGGTCGAGTCGGCGTATGCGCCGTATGTGAAATCGGAGGAGACGCGGATTCATCAGGGGGAACGAGTGGTGCATGGGCAGCGGATGTTGCAGGCGCAGCCCGACATTTTGCTGGGATGGACTTCGATGGGCGAAGTCGGGATTATCTGGTGCGGCAGTTGAATGATCATAAGAGGCGCGATTGAGGACGCGGATTTGCGAGGTGCGGGACTGACGGAATATGCGACGACCTGCGGGGAAGTGCTGGCGCGGGGACATGCGCGATCGGGGGACCCGGCGGTGCTGGCGGGGTATTTGGGTCCGAATGACCGGTTTGACAAGGCGCTGGGGAAATTTGCGTTGAGTTATGCGGAGCAGACGACCAAGGATTATGAGGGGTTCAAGAAGGCGATTCGAGCGGGGAAGATTAAGGCGGGGCGGGCGTGGGGGTAGCGCGGGCATTCGTGCAGCGTGAAGGGAAAGCCCCACTTCTCGCAAAGTACGCGAGAAATGGGGCACCCGCATTCCCAAGGACTACAACCTGCAGATCAGGAGTTCGCGTTCGTAGATCAGTTCGGGTGGCAGGTGGGCGTGGAGGAGGATGAATAGCTCCTCGTGGTCGATTACTTCGCTTTTCCAGGCGGGGCGGTCGATGGTCTGTAGTTCGTCGAAAGTTTCTTTGGGGAAATTCAGGCCAGTCCAATCCATGTCTTCGTAGAACGGGGTCCAGCCGATGGGGGTTTCTTTGGTGCGGGTGCGGCCGTGGACGCGATCGACGATCCATTTGAGGACGCGGAAATTGTCGCGGTAGCCGGGCCAGAGGAATTTTCCGTTGGCGTCTTTGCGGAACCAGTTCACGTGGAAGATGCGCGGGGTCATGCTGAGGGAGCGCTGCATTTTGATCCAGTGACGGAAATAGTCGCCCATGTGGTATCCGCAGAAGGGGAGCATGGCCATGGGGTCGCGGCGGACTTTGCCGAGTTCTCCGCCGGCGGCGGCGGTGGTTTCTGAACCCATGGTGGCGCCGACGTAAACTCCTGCACTCCAATTGAAGGCCTGATAGACGAGGGGAATGGTGTGGGCGCGGCGGCCTCCGAAAATGATGGCGCTGATGGGGACGCCGGTGGGGTCTTCCCAGGCGGAGTCGATGGTCGGGCATTGTTTCGCGGGAGCGGTGAAGCGGGCGTTGGGATGAGCGGCTTTGGCGCCGGTTTTCTTGGCGATTTCGGGAGTCCAGAGATTGCCTTGCCAGTCGATGCATTCGGCGGGGGGATTGTCGGTCATGCCTTCCCACCAGACGCCGCCTTCGGGAGTTAATCCGACGTTGGTGAAGATTGTGTTTTTCGACAGCGACGCCATGGCGTTGGGATTGGTTTTGACGGAAGTGCCGGGAGCGACGCCGAAAAATCCGGCTTCGGGATTGATGGCGCGGAGGCGGCCTTCGGCGTCGGGAGTGATCCAGGCGATGTCGTCGCCGACGGTCCAGATTTTCCAGCCTTTGGATTTGAATTCGTCGGGCGGGACCATCATGGCGAAATTGGTTTTGCCGCAGGCGCTGGGGAAGGCGGCGGCGACGTAGGTTTTTTCGCCGTTGGGATCTTCGACGCCGACGATGAGCATGTGCTCGGCCATCCAACCTTCGTCGCGGGCCATGTTGGAGGCGATGCGGAGAGCGAAACATTTTTTCCCGAGCAGGGCGTTGCCGCCGTAGCCGGAGCCGTAGGACCAGATTTCGCGGGACTCGGGGAAGTGGACGATGTATTTTTCGTCGTTGCAGGGCCAGGGGACATCTTTTTGTCCGGGCTTGAGGGGAGCGCCGAGGCTGTGCAGGCAGGGGACGACGCGTTTGTAGTCCTTGTCGATTTCTTTGAAGACGGGCATGCCGATGCGGGCCATGATGCGCATGCTGGCGACAACGTAGGGCGAGTCGGTGAGCTGGACGCCGATCTGCGACATGGGCGAGCCGACCGGGCCCATGCTGAAAGGGAGGACGTACATGGTGCGTCCGTTCATGGAATTGCGGAAGAGGGCGCGGAGCTTCTTGCGCATTTCGTAGGGATTTTCCCAGTTGTTGGTGGGGCCGGCGCTGTCTTTGGAAAGAGAGCAGATAAAAGTGCGGTCTTCGACGCGGGCGACGTCGCTTTTGTCGGAGCGGGCGAGGAAACATCCGGGCCAGAGTTTTTGATTGAGGCGGATTAGAGTGCCGCTGGCGACCATTTCCTCGCAGAGTTGGTCGTATTCCTCCTGGGAACCGTCAACCCAGTGGATTTGGGCGGGGCGGGTGAGCTCGGCCATCTTTTCGACCCAGCGGAGGAGGTGTTCGTTCTTGGTGAGGGGAATGGCGGGATTGGCTTGCGTAGTCGTTGCCATATGAGTGCTCCTAGCACGCTGAGAATGCGCATCGGTTGAAATGACTACTAGATGGTATCGCAGGCGGGGAGGGCGGGAAAGTGATTGGGATCACAGGGGCTTTGAAGCGGAGGAATTGGCAAGAGCGCAAGTTGAATGCAAGGAAAAGCCCCTGGCTCCAGGTTCGGAGCGCAGGGGCGGCGTTGCCGGACAACTAGACGGAGTAATGCTATCGGATGATGCCGACGGCATGAGCAACGCCGTTGGCGGTGGCGGTGTTGCCGATTAAGGTGAGCAGGCCCGTATTCGGATCTCGGGAGTAGCCGATGACCTGTCCGGTGTTGTCGCTATCACCCAGATAAAGGAACTTACCGGTGAGATCAACAACGACCCCGCCAGGCCCGCCTGGCAGTGGCGATCCAGCAAGCTCAGCGATAGCGCCATTGGTTGTGTTTACGGAGAACTCGTGAACCACGTCGTCATCGTCGGTGGTATAGAAGAACTTGCCATCCGGCGAGAAGGCGATGTTGCGGCAATCAGAGCTGTTGTTCTCGACGATCTGCGGTCCAAGCTGGGTCAGAGCTCCGGTGGAGTCGAACGAGAAGCTGTAGACCTGAGCGTTGCCGCCCTCGTCGCCCACGTAGAGGAAGTCGGCGGCGGGGTCCACCTGGATAGACCACAACCAGCCGAAAACCCCGGTCAGGGCCACGCTGCTGGAGTTGGTGAGAGAACCGTTGGAACCAATCTTCAAGGTGAAGACGTTCCACGGGCCGCTGTTGCCGCAGGTGTCTGTGACCCAAACGTAGTTGTTATTCGCGGTGATGGCACCGGTGTCGCACGCGCCGATGTCAAGGTCGGCGATGTGTGAAAGCGAGCCATTGGAACCGATCTTGTAGGCGCCGACGGTAGCATCATCGTTAGCGCTGTACAGGTAGTGGCCGTTTGGAGTGACCGCAAGAACGTGGGTTGCCGCATCACCGGCGCCGCAGCAAGGCTCGTAGAAACTGCCCGACTCATTCACTACGCTTGCGCCGATGGCCGCGGGGACGCCCGTCGTCTCACTCACGCTGATGGCGTGAATCGAGCCGTCGGAACCATCCGACACGTAAATGTACTTACCGTTGGGATGAACTTCGATATTCATGGGGTCAACCAGACCCAGGTCGAAGGGGGAACCGGAGACGGCTGCGCCGAGTGCGCCCGTGGTTACATTGACTGGAAATACGTTGACGTTTGTGCCCGCACCGCTGCCGTCAATGGCAACCAGGAACTTGGGCGTGGTCGGGAAATGGGAATCGCCGCATGCAACCAAAGTGCAGACGAGCAGTAGTGCTGCGGCAAGCGTGAGGCGTGCTTTCATTATCGATCTTCTCCTGAATCGCAATTTTGTTGGATATTCCTCAAACACTCCCGTGCAGACGACCATGAACGCCACAGACTCTCCCAGGGAGCGACGAGCGAATTCGCGTGCGAACCGTGGTTGTGGCGGGTTGAACTTTGTTCGACCCGCGACGCAGGTTGCTCACGAATCTGCGATTCAAACAGCTGCCCTGATAGAGGTCAAAGGTACCGAAGTAATTCGGGAAGCTAGTTGGTCAACCCGCAGAGGAAGTTGAGGAGCGAGGCGGCCGCGCGGCCTTTGGGTGAACGCCTTGAGTGGCAAGCGTTTCAGCGATTCTTGCCGAACGCATGGGCCGCCGATCTCTTCGATTACCAGAGTTTGCTGACTCGAAGAGCGGAGCGGCCGAAGACCGTGATCGCGCCGATAATATATCGTGTTACGATATAAAGATGACTGCGCGGGTCTCGACTGCAGACTACCGGGCGCTGGCGGCATTGCGCTACCGCATACGCCTGTTCTTGCACGAGGGCGATGCGGCTGCGCGGCGCATGGGCCTGGAGCCTCAGCAGTACGTGCTGTTGCTTACGATCCGCGGCCTTCCGGAGGGGGTGGAAGCGACCATCCACGCCCTGGCAGAGCGGCTGGGGTTGAAGCACAACACCACCGTAGAACTGATCGACCGGCTGGCAAAACACGGGTACGTGTCGAGGAACCGGAGCCAAGACGACGGGCGGTGCGTGATTGTGTCGCTTCAGCCGCGCGGCAAAAGCCTGCTTGAACAAGTGGCGCGGCAACGGCTCACCGAGTTGCGTGCCGGGGGCGCGGAACTGGTGGACGCATTGCACGCGCTACTGGGACATAGACGGAAATCAAGGAGAAGCGG
Source organism: uncultured Acidobacteriota bacterium (assembly GCA_963819825.1). GTDB lineage: Bacteria > Acidobacteriota > Terriglobia > Terriglobales > Acidobacteriaceae > Gp1-AA145. The sequence goes on along the minus strand of CAWFXO010000003.1, from coordinate 733,923 downwards.
CCGGGCGCTGTTGACCAGACGAAGGAGTGCCAAGAAACCATCGTGAGCGAAAACCGGGTCATGGGGGCATGGAAGGAAACATCGCGCGGCCACAAACCGGGCCGCAATGAGGAGCTGGGGGACTTTACCACGAGTTGGCGGGTGCTTCCGATTTCTTTGTTGGCGATGGTGATTGGGGGCGTGTGCGCATTTGTTGCATTGGCGCTGCTTCGTCTAATTGGGCTGTTCACAAATCTGTTCTATTTCGGGCGGTGGAGCACGGCGCTGGTTTCACCGGCGGTCAACCACCTTGGCGTATATAGCGTTTTAGTTCCGATTGCCGGGGCACTGATTATCGGCGTAATGGCCAGGTATGGTTCGGAGCGGATCCGAGGGCATGGCATACCCGAGGCGATTGAGTCGATTCTGTTGAACGGCAGCCGGATTGAACCGAAGATCGCAATTCTCAAACCTCTGTCTTCTGCAATTTCGATTGGGTCGGGCGGGCCGTTCGGGGCGGAAGGGCCGATCATCATGACTGGTGGAGCGGTGGGGTCGATGATCGCGCAATTGTTTCATCTGACCAGTGCGGAACGTAAGACGCTGTTGGTTGCGGGCGCGGCTGGCGGGATGTCGGCGACGTTTGCAGCGCCGGTAGCTTCGGTGCTGCTGGCGGTGGAGTTGCTACTTTTTGAATGGAAACCGCGGAGCCTGGTTCCAGTGGCACTGGCCAGCGCCGTGGCTGCGGTGGTGCGGAGATATCTTTTGGGACTGGGGCCGTTATTTCCGGTGCCGGTGCATCCGTTGTTCATTGGCCCCAAGGGAATGCTTGGGTGCGCCGTTGTTGGCCTCCTTGCGGGAGGCTTGTCGGCGTTGCTGACGCTGTCGGTTTACGCGGCCGAGGATAGCTTCCAGAAGCTGAAGATCCACTGGATGTGGTGGCCAGCGATCGGCGGGCTTGCCATTGGTTTGGGAGGGTTGATCTTTCCTCAGGCTTTGGGCGTCGGCTACGACACTATTGGGGCATTGCTGCAAGGTGACGTGACCACGAAGGTGGTCCTCGGGGTACTGCTGGTGAAATGGTTTATCTGGGCGGTGTCACTGGGCTCGGGAACATCGGGCGGAGTCCTGGCGCCGCTGCTGATGATGGGAGGAGCACTTGGCGGCTTGGAAGCAAGATTCCTTCCCGCTGAAGGTGTGGCCTTCTGGCCATTGATCAGCATGGGCGCGATTCTGGGCGGGACCATGCGTGCTCCGTTCACCAGCGTAATTTTTGCGTTTGAGCTGACGCATGATGCGAATGTGTTGCTTCCGCTGCTGGTCGCCAGCGTAATCGCGCACGCGTTTACGGTCTTGACGCTGCGGCGGTCGATCTTGACCGAGAAAGTTGCGCGTCGGGGCTATCACCTGAGCCGAGAATACAGCGTGGATCCGCTGGAAATTCTTTTTGTACACGAGGTAATGCGAAGCAAAGTAGTGGTTTTGCCGGCGACGAGTACGCTTGGCGAAGTTGCCCACTTTTTGCGGACCGACCACCGCCAGGAGCAGCGCTTACTGCCGGTTGTCAACGCGGAAGGAGAATTCGCCGGGGTAGTGACTCGTGGAGATATCCGGCAACGGTTGGAACGGGATGGCAACGCGGCCTTGAGCACTGCCATTACTGATCTGATAAGGACTAGCGTGGTTGAGGCGTATGCGGATGAGCCGCTTCGGGTGGTGGTGTATCGCATGGCGGAGAAAGCTTGCACGCGGATGCCGGTTTTGGATCGGACGACCCGGAAATTCCTTGGCCTGGTTGCGCTCAGTGATCTGCTGAAGGCTCGCACGCGGCATCTGGAGGAAGAGCGGCGGCGGGAACGAACTCTCAAGCTGAGATGGTTTCCACTTGGTAGTGGAGAGGAGTCGGAATAGATCTGACGTTCAGCTCTTCGATTTTGCCTCTGCACGCGGCGTTACGAGGGGCCGCCAGCGCAGCCGACAGCAGGTTCCTCTACCTTCTTTTCCAGACGAAATGACATTAGCTTTTGTCGGGATGAACGATTCCGTATGCGTCGAGGACGTCTTGCAGGGTGACGATGCCTTCCAGGTTGTGGATGTTTCCGCGGTTGACTACGGGGATAAGGTCGAGTTGATTTGCGCCCATGCGATCGAGGGCGGAATCGAGGCGTGGTCGGAATGGACGTGGGGGAAATTCACGGGGTCAACGAGGTCGCGAAGTTTTTTGTCGGGAGATTCGGCGTTGGCGGTTTCGAGTGCGGAAAGGTTGACCGACACCGATGATTCCGGAGTTGTCGGTGATGAGCCAGGTGTTGAATTTGCTGGTGCGGAATTCGGAGAGAGCCTCGCGGACGGTGATTTCCGCGGAAAGCGATTGGAATGGCGGACCGCATGATTCGGGCCACTTGGCGTTCGGGGGAGCGGTTGCGTGATCCGGCGGTGGGGAGATGGATGCCGTCCTGCTCAGCGAGCGCTTCGTAGATGGGCATCGGCTGCAGGCGGGAGGAGATGAAGAGGCTGACCAAGTTGGAGATCATGAGCGGGGCGATGACAGCGTAGTCCTGGGTCATCTCGAAAATCATGACGACGGAAGTCATGGGAGCGCGAACGATTCCGGCGAAGGCCGTGCCCATTCCGACGAGGGCGTAGGCGCCGGGTGAAGCGGTGGAATCGGGGAAGAAGTGATGGGCGACGGTGCCGATGGCGCCGCCGAGCATGGCGCCAATGAAGAGAGCGGGGCCGAAGATGCCGCCGGCGTTTCCTGAGGCGTAGCTGGTGGTCACGGTGAAGAGCTTGAGGACGATCAGCAGAAGCATGAGCTTGAGGGCCATGTTTCCGTTGAGGGCGTCGCCGACGTAGCCGTAGCCGACGCCGAGGACTTGGGGAACGAACAAAGCCACGATGCCGACCAACAATCCTCCGGCTGCGGGCTGAAACCAGACGGTTTTTTGCGAGAGGCGCAGGAAGCGATGGCGCATGCCGAGCAGGAGTTTGGTGAAGGCGACGGAAACCAGACCTCCGGCGACGCCGAGCACGGCGTAGATGGCGAACTCCCAGGGATTGATGAGCTGATAGGCGGGAACTTTGAAGAGAGGGCTGTTGCCGAGGAGGAGGCGAAGGACCATCCAGGAAGTGATGGAAGCGAGGACCACGGAACCGAGAACGGGGGCGTGGAGGTCTCCGACGATTTCTTCGAGGGCGAAGAGAACCGCGGCCATGGGAGTGTTGAAGGCGGCGGCGATGGCGGCGGCAGCGCCGACGGGGATGAGGGCTTTTACTTTTTCGGGGCGCAGGCCGAGAGCGCGTCCGAGGACGGAAGCGATGCCGGCGCCGACCTGGACGGACGGGCCTTCGCGGCCGAGGGGGATGCCGCTGGCGAGAGTGACGGAGGTGCAAAAGAACTTTCCGAAGACGGTGCGGAGGGTGATGCGGCCCTCGCGGGCGTAGAGAGCGGCTTTGGTTTGAGGAACGCCGCTGCCGCGCGCGTTGGGGAAATATTTGTAGAGGAGATAACCGATGCCGAGGGATCCGGCGACGGGCAATACGAGGCGACGCCAAGCGGGCGCTGCCGGGCGGATAGAGTCGCATGCCGACGCGTTCGGTGAGGAGAATGAAAGCGACGACGGCGAGGCCGGTGAGGGCCCCGATGACGAGGGTTAGGACGAGGAAGACTTGGTCTTCACGGGATTGCAGTTTGGATTGGGCGAAGGATTAGCGGTCAGAGGATTTCTCCACCAAAATGCTAAGGGGTGCGAGGATCGGCGGGCGGTGCACAAGGTCATTTTAGCGAAAAATGTTGCGCGCTTCGGTCATGTGGTTCGTTGGAACGCAAGAGTCCCTCCGCTGTCGCGTGCGCGTTCGCTGCGCTTCGCGCTTCGGATGACACGGGTCGTGGTGGAAATATCTATGCGGGAACTGGGGATTCGGACTTGGCGTAGTGGGAGTCGACGTATTCGTCGAGGATTTGGATGAATTCGGGGACGATTTTGTCGCCGCGGAGAGTTCCGAAGAGGCGACCGTCGACGTAGACGGGCGCTTTCGGCTCTTCGAAGGTGCCGGGGAGAGAGATGCCGAGATTGGCGTGTTTGGATTCGCCGGGGCCGTTGACGACGCATCCCATGACGGCGACTTTCATTTCTTCGACGCCGGTGTAACGCTCTTTCCACGTTGGCATTTGTTCGCGGAGGTAGGTCTGGATTTGCTCGGCCATTTCCTGGAAGAAGGTGGAGGTGGTGCGTCCGCAGCCGGGGCAGGCGGTGACTTGAGGGGTGAAGCTGCGGATGCCGAGCGACTGCAAAATTTGCTGGGCGACGCGGACTTCTTCGGAGCGATCGCCGCCGGGAGCGGGAGTGAGCGAGACGCGGATGGTGTCGCCGATGCCTTCCTGCAAAAGAATCGAGAGGCCGGCGCTGGAGGCGACGATGCCTTTGGCGCCCATGCCGGCTTCGGTCAGGCCGAGATGGAGAGCATAGGAGCAGCGGGCGGCGAGGGAGCGATAGACATCTACGAGATCTTGAACGCCGCTGACTTTGGCGCTGAGGATAATTTGATCGGGGCGCAGGCCGTACTTTTCGGCGATGGCGGCGGAGTTCAGGGCGCTGACGACCATGGCTTCCATGGTCACTTCGCGGGCGTCTTTGGGGTCAGAAGCGCGGGAGTTTTCGTCCATCATGCGGGTGAGGAGCGATTGGTCGAGCGATCCCCAGTTGACGCCGATGCGGACGGGCTTCTGATTTTCGACGGCGACTTGGACCATGGTGCCGAAATTGGTGTCGTCCTTGCGGCCGACGCTGACGTTGCCGGGGTTGATGCGGTACTTGGCCAGCGCTTGGGCGCAGGCGGGATATTTTTTCAGGAGAAGGTGGCCGTTGTAGTGGAAGTCTCCGATGATGGGGACGTGGATATTTTGCTGGGCCAGCTTTTCTACGATGTGGGGGACGGCGGCGGCGGCAGCTTCGTTATTGACGGTGACGCGGACGAGTTCGGAACCGGCGCGGGCGAGGGCGGCGACCTGGGTGACGGTGCCGGGGATGTCGGCGGTGTCGGTGTTGGTCATGGACTGCACTACGACGGGGGCGTCGGAGCCGACGCGGACGGGGCCGATGGTGCAGGTTACGGATTTGCGGCGGCGGATGGGGGGCATGGAAGGGATATTTTAGCAGATAGCCATCTGCCATCAGCCGTCGGCCTTCAGGTAAGGCCTACGCTGCGGGCAGTTGGGATGCCCAGCCAACGAGATTTGGGGGCGCTGCCGGCGAGAAGCAGGTTCCTCTCCGGCTGCGCCGGTTCGGAATGACATCTGTTTTCTCATTGGCCTATACTTGGTTAGCACGTATAATCGTGCTGCACGTAAAGGTGTGCTATGAAGACCAACATCACGTTGAAGGTTGACCGCGATCTTTTGCGCAGGGCGAAAGTCCTTGCGGCGGAGAAAGACACCTCAGTCAGCGCATTGGTGACGGAGCAACTGGAGAGAGTGGTTCGCGACCGTGACGGGTACGAGCAGGCCAAAAAACGGGCATTGGCCAGGATGAAACGAGCTTCCCATCTGGGTTACACGCCGCCCGCTTCGCGCGATGAATTTTATGAGCGGTAGGTGCTTCGTTGACACCAACATTCTGGTCTATGTTCACGATCTTTCTGCCGGCGCCAAGTGCCGGCGGGCACAAGAATTGACCAGGGACCTTTGGGACTCGCAGAACGGGGTGGTCAGCACACAAGTTCTCCAGGAGCTCTACTTTGCATTGCGGCGCAGGCTGAAGATTTCGCTGTCCGTTGTCGACGCCAGAGCAATTGTGCGGGACTACTTTCAGTGGGAAGTGGTCATTAATAATCGAGACTCCATCATTCGAGCTACCGAAATCGAAGCCCAATTCAGGATTTCCTTTTGGGACGGTCTCGTCTTACAAGCGGCAGAAAAGGCGGGCGCGTCTCTTGTGTACTCGGAAGATCTTTCTCACGGACAGCTTTATGGCAGTGTGCGAGTGATGAATCCGTTCCTGGATCTGCGTAGCTCCTAGAAAGCTCTTTCGTCCCTTTCGGGCAGCGGTGTCATGAGAATTCCCTGCGTCGGCGGTTTCAGTGCGGGCGAACGCAGGGTCCTTCGACTGCGCAACTGCTTCGCATTCGCGAAGCAGTCACTTCGCTCAGGATGACAGTGCGTGTAAGTGACGGCGAAAGATCTATTACGGCAGGCGTTGGGCCAGGGTTTTGGCGATGTCGTTGTAGATGACCATGGCGGCGAAGAGGATTAGGAAGACGAAGGCGGCCTGATAGATGCGTTCTTTGATTTGCAGGCTGATGTCGCGGCGCATGAGGCTTTCGATGAAGAGTAGGAGGATGACTCCGCCGTCCATGATGGGGATGGGGAGGAGGTTGAAGATGCCGAGGTTGAGGCTGATGCCGGCGGTGAGTTCGAGCAGCGGGAGCCAGCCTTCATGCGCGGCGGCGCCGGCTTGCTGCGCGATGCCGATGGGGCCGGAGACGGATTTCAGCATCTTGCCGTGAACCATTTTGCCGACCAGTTCAAGAAGGATGACCGAATAATGTTTGTTGTTTTCGACGGATTGGTGGAAGGCTTCCGACAGCGTGAGCTTGGTGATTTTGGTTTCGGTCAGGTTGCGGAATCCGAGACGGTATTGTTTTTCGCTGCCGTCGGCGGAAGTGGAAAGCACCGGGGCCGCGGTGAGGCTGAGAGACTTGCCGTCGCGGAGGATGTCGAGTTGAATGGGCTTGTCTTTGGTCAGCTGCAGGCGGTCGATCATGCTCTGAATCGAGGGGACGGGATGGCCGTCCACGGCGACGATTCTGTCGCCTTCATGCAGGCCGATTTTTTCGGCCGGCATGTTGGGTTCAATGTCGGTGGCGATGACTGGCTCGTTGGGGAACCAGCCCACGGAGCCAATTTCGGAAGTGGTCTTGGGGACGGGAACGACCGTTCCCTGAATTGTTTGGACGCCGCGCTGGAGCGTGAACGTTAGTTGTTGATTGGGGCTGAGCCAGCCGCGCTCTTCAGCCTGTTGCCAGGTTGGGTTGTGGATGCCGTCGATTTGGATGATCTGGTCGCCGGGTTGTGCGGCAGTCTTGGCCGCGGGAGACTTGGAATCGATCCAGCCGATGACGGCGGGCTGGTCCCAGAAAACGGGAATCTCATAATGCGTTTTGTACACGACGGTGAGGAGAAACACCGCGAACAGAATGTTCATGCTGGGGCCGGCGATGGCGATGAGGAAACGGTGCCAGCGGGAGTGGGACATGAACTCGGCAGGGTCGCCGGTGCGATCGTCCATGGGATTTTCGCCGGACATTTTCACGTATCCGCCGAGCGGGATAGCGTTGATGCGGTAATCGGTCTCGCCCTTGCGAAAACCGATGAGGCGCTTACCGAATCCGATGGCGAATTGTTCGACGCGGACGCCGAGCAGCTTGGCCACGGCGTAGTGGCCGAATTCGTGAATCAAAATCATGAGGCCGAGGATGACGGCGACGGGGACGATGTAGAAGAAAAGTTGAGTCATATACTCCGAATTAATTGTGATGCGTTCCGGCGTGAACTTTCCTGCCCAAGCCGGAGGTTTTTTCGCGGGCTGTGGCGCGGGCGGTTTGGTCCACGGCTAGTACCTGTTGAATAGATTCCAAATTGCCTACCGGAGTTTCAGAAACCACCTCTTCGATTACTAAGGGGATTTCCTCAAATCGGATGCTGCCTTCGAGGAAAGCCGAGACGGCAACTTCGTCGGCGGCGTTCAGGGCCACGGTTTTTCCGCCTCCCGCCTGCGCGGCCTGGTAGGCGAGACGCAGACAAGGGAATTTTCCCATGTCTGGGGGCGAAAAATCGAGATGCCGTAGGTCACTGAGACTAAAGTTCAGCTCGGAAGTGATTCTGTCTGGATAAGTTAGCGCGTAGAGGATGGGGAGGCGCATGTCGGTGACGGAAAGTTGGGCGAGGATGCTGCCGTCCACGAACTCGACGAAAGAGTGGATGGTGGATTGGGGATGGACGATTACGCTGACTTGCTCGGGGGGCATGTTGAACAGGCGACAGGCTTCGATGACTTCGAAGCCTTTGTTCATGAGGGTGGCGGAGTCGATGGTGATGCGGTTGCCCATTTTCCACGTCGGGTGATTGAGCGCTTGTTCAACCGTTATATCGGCAAATTTGGATTTTGCCGTATTCAGGAACGGGCCGCCGGATGCGGTAAGCCAGATGCGGCGGACTTCGTGCATGCGGCCTCCGCGGAGGCATTGGTGGACGGCGTTGTGTTCGCTGTCGATGGGCAGGAGAGGCTTGCCCTGGCGGCGAGACTCGGCGGTGATGAGCTCTCCGGCGGCGACCAGGCATTCTTTGTTGGCGAGGCCCACGGTTTTTCCGGCGCGAACGGCTTCGTAGGTGGCTTCGAGTCCGGCGACGCCGACGATGGCGGAGACTACGAAATCGGCGTCGGGATGGGTGGCGACGCGGACGGCGCCGGCGGGGCCGTGAGTTACTTCGACGCCGGTGATGCCAGCTTCCTTGAGACGAGTTCTGAGGTTGTTGGCGTGAGATTCGGCGGCGACTGAGATGAGTTTTGGGCGCCAGCGTTGGGCCTGGTCGAAGGCTAGGTCGAGATTGCGTCCGGCGGCGAGGGTTGCGACCTCAAAGCGGTCGGGGAAGGATTCGACGACGCTGAGGGTGCTGCGGCCGATGCTGCCGGTGGAACCCAGGATGGCTAGGCGCTTCATGCGGTGTAGCTATGGTACTAGAAACGGGCTTCGGGCTTCGGAGAGGGGTCGTTTGGGGTATCGGTGAAATGAGGAGAACGCCACCGTTCGTGGTGGGGCAGGTGAGGGCACCTGCCCCTACACGTGCTATGCGGTGATGGTGCACATGTTAGGGGCGAGGCCGACGGGCATCCAGAGCATCAGTGATATGGGGCGACGCTACTGTTCGTGGTGGGGCAGGTGGGGGCACCCGCCCCTACACGAGCTGGGTTGTGGTGACGCGGGCGATGATTTTTGTGGAAAGCAAGTCTGGATCTGACGGGTGACGGGGGTAATCGCACGAGGCCGTTTCCTGCGGAGTCGGCTGCGAGGGCGATCCTATAATCGGCCCATGGCGAAAGCGTCTAAAGGGGCGGCGGTGTTTCTATTTTTGTTTGGGATGCCTTTTTTGGGGTTTGGAGTTTTTGCGGTTTACACGCTGTTCTTTCCTTCTCCGGCAATTCACACACATGGAAATCCGGTCATTGGGGCAGTGGTGGGAGGAGTGTTTGCGCTGGTGGGCGGTGGGCTGATGTTTGGCGCGGTCTTTGGATATCGCAACCTTCAAGTGGAAGATGCGACCCAGCAGGCCAACCCGGATTCGCCGTGGCTGTGGCGAAAGGACTGGGCCGAGAGCGGGCGGAAAGTTTGAATCGCGGCAAGGTTTACGGGTGGTGGATTGGGACGGTGTTGTCGAGCGCGATTGTCGTCCCCATTAGCGCGAATGCGCTGCCACCGCTGTTGCGCGATCAAGATCCGAAGGCGCTGTTGCTGATTGGCTTTGCGCTGGTGCCGGCGATTCTGCTTGTAGGAGCATTGCGCGCGACCCTTCGACGCGAGCGGTACGGCAAAACGTATTTTGAATTGGGCGCGCTGCCGTTTTCGCCGGGCGGGCGCGATGAGCGGCATGATTCATCTGCGGATGAGCGGCGACGCGCGGCATGGCATGGATGTGCGGCTTTCATGCGTGCGGCGGATTGTAACCGGGTCGGGGAAGAATCAGACCACGAATGAAGCGGTGCTTTGGTCGGATGAGAAGAATGTGCCGCAATCGTATTTTTCGAGCGGCCCGGTCGATACCACGGTTCCGGTGGAGTTTGTAATTCCTGCGGATGGGTTCGAGACGAACCACGATCAGCCGCACGACCAGTTGCTCTGGAAGCTGCACGCGCGGGCCGATGTGCCGGGAGTGGATTACGCGGATGATTTTGAGGTGCCGGTGTTTCGAGTGGGTGCGGGCGCGGCGGGAGTGGAGGCGGAATCTGTTTCTGCGTTTCAGTCTGATTCTTCCGACGTTGTGGCGCCGGCGAATCCTAGTGTGGTGATCACGACGGCGGGAGATGGAGCGACCGAGTTTTATTTTCCGCCGTTCCGGAATCGGGGACAGACGCTGGCGCTTTTTCTTTTCACGGCAGTGTGGAGCGGAATTGTCTATTTCTTGTGGCACTCGAGCGCGCCGTGGTTTTTTGCGGCGGTGTTTGGGTTCTTTGATCTGGTGATGATTTATGGCTGCGTACAGAGCGCATTTGGGAGCACGCGGATCGTCGCGGGGAATGGAAAGATTGTTTCGGTGCGGAAGATCTTTGGGGCGGGGAACCGGCGGGAGTTTGGGTTCGGGGAGATCGAATCGATTGTGGCTACGGCCCGACTGCAACAGCAAGGGACAAGCGGCTCGTATCTGATACAACTGAAGACGAAGAGCGACAAAGACTTCAACCTCGTGGAAAACATTTCAGACCGGCAGGAAGCGCGCTGGATTGTGGAGCAACTGGAAAAAATTGGTGGGCTGAAACGGGACACGCATGTGGAGTTGGGGGACGTGTTTGGGAGGGAGTTGGTGCCTCCGCCGCAGCGGGGTGTGGGAGCGGGCGGGAAGTAGCATTGCGAACGTTGATTGATGGACGGCCGCCAGTTTTTGGCGGCGGCTCGAACACATCGGTGATCTTGGACGAGGGCGGCGTCCGTAGTGGGGCAGGTGAGGGCATCCTTCGACTTCGCTCAGGACAGGATCTGCCCGTACAGGAGCTGCGCGTTTTAGGCGCGTGCGTCAAGGAAGGGGACGCCGCTTCCAGTGCATCGGTGACATAGAGCTAGGCCACCGTCCGTGGTGGGGCAGGTGAGGGCATCCTTCGACTTCGCTCAGGACAGGCTCTGCCCCTACACGTTCTATGCGGTGATGGTGGACAAGTCACGGGCGGACGCAGATGGGATCCAGAGTATCGGTGATATGGGACGAGGCCACCGTCCGTGGTTGGGGCGGACGAGGGCGTGCGCCCCTACACGATCTCAGTGTGGCAGTACATGGGTTACGGGCGGAGGCGGGGGACTAGGGCGCCGGTGGTGCGGCTGTAGTCGTCGTATTCTGTCCCGAAGGTCTTGCGCATGAAGCCTTCTTCCATGCGGCGTTTGATGGAGAAGCCCAGCCAAAGCAATGCTACGGCCAGCAGGGAACGAGGCTCGGGGCGGGCCAGGGCGGTGCCAATCATGGCCAGCAGCAATCCTGAATAAATGGGGTGGCGAACCCAGGCGTAGGGGCCGGTGCGGATGAGTTCGTGCCCGACTTTGATGGTGACAGCGCTGCTCCAGTTTTGTCCGAGGTAGAAGCGGGCCCAGATGGCGAAGGCAATTCCTGCCGCGGTGAGAGGAACCGCCAAGACCTCCACGGCGATGTAATGCGGGATGAGGGGTAAATCGAGCCAGCGCAAATGGAGGTCCTGGTTGAATGCCAAGTAGGCGCCAAGGACGACGGGGACGCCGTACGCCAGGCGGGAGGCAAATGGGGCGCGTTCCTGGGTGCGTTTCGTACGGAGCCAGGCCACGAGCCAGACGAGTAGAAGCAGGCACCAGAGGAGGGAGCAGATATTCATTGCGGTCATAGGAGTAATCCTAGTCTAGATACGGAGGAGAGGGCGGGGGAGTTCCCGTCCCGAAGGGACTCTTCATGAGACGCGACTCTCCCAGGCACTGTCGTGCCGGGCTTTCATGTGCCGCCGCTTTGCGGCTGGGGCGGAGTCTCTTGAACGGGTGAGTTTTTTTCGCCGCTTGGGGCTAAGTTCGGGGGTGGGGTGGTACCTGGGCTTGCGCCCTAGGCCGCAATCTGTCGCGCTTCGCGGCTCGGCAGTGGTGAACGCCTGGAGTTGTGGTGGCGCAGGCAGAAAGCAGGTTCCTCTGCGCCTGCGGCGCTTCGGAATGGCAGGGCGTTTTAGTGGGCGGGCTCATGCCGAGAGCCTGAAGCGGAGATCCAGCTGCCAAGAGCCAAGAGCCAAGAGCCAAGAGCCAAGAGCCAAGAGCCAAGAGCCAAGAGCCAAGAGCCTGCCCTCACTGCATCATGAGGCGGTAGGCGAGGTAGCACCACAGGACAGGGGCGGCGAAGAGTAGGGCGTCGATGCGGTCGAACATGCCGCCGTGGCCGGGGAGAAGGGCGCCGGAGTCTTTTACATTGGCGCCGCGTTTGATGAGGGATTCGACAAGGTCTCCGAGTTGGGCGGCGATGTTGAGGACGACGGAGAGGGCGATGATCGGGATCAGCGAGGGCTGTTGGTTATTGAAAATGCCGTCGCGGAGGTCGATCAGGTGCGCGTGAAGCAACGCGGTGCTGATGGGGAGTGAGTAGCGAAACATGACGAGGCCGACGGCTACGCTCGCGAGCACGGAGGCGATGACGCCCTCCCAGGTTTTGTGGGGGCTGACGCGCGGTGACATGCGGTGGCGGCCGATGGATTTGCCGACGAGGTAGGCGAAGATGTCTCCGGCCCAGACTACGAGCAGGAGATAGAGAAGATAGAAAGTGCCTTGCCATTGCTCGCGGAGTTGAACTAAGCACGCGAGAGGGAGCGCGATGTAGGCGAAGGCGAAAGTCGAAACCAGTGCGGCGGGGAGGGCGGCGCGCAGATCGGCGCGGCGCATTGCGATGGACAGAAAAATAAATGGGGCGAGGATGGCGGCGGAGAGGGCGATCCAGGCGAAGCCACTGGTCGAGAGTAGCGGGGTGGCGCTGGGGATGGCGATGAGGGCGAAAAACAATCCGACGAAAATGTACGTGGGGAGGCGCTGCGGCTTGATCGCGTAGGCTTCGGAAAGTTTCAGCAACTCATGGATGGCGAGCAGGGCGACGACGGCGGCCATGAATGCGACGACTGGCACGGGGGCGCGCAGAATCAGGATCAGGACGATTGGAATCAGGACGACGGCGGTCAGGACTCGCTTGAGGAGTTCCAACGGGTCAGCTCCGCACGGCGCGGGAAGAGGATTGGGATTCGTTCAATCCGCCGTAGCGGCGGTCGCGTTTTTGGTAGTCGGCGATGCCTTCCAGAAGATGGGTGCCGCGGAATTCGGGCCACAGAGTGGGCGTGACGTAGATTTCGGCGTAGGCCAACTGCCACAAGAGGAAATTGCTGAGGCGCAGTTCGCCGCTGGTGCGGATTACGAGGTCGGGGTCGGGCAGGTGGCTGGTGTAGAGGTGCTGCGAAATGGTTTCTTCGGAAATTTTCAGGTGCTCGACGCCGCCGTTGTTGGTCGCGGCGGTGAGCATGGAGTGAAATGCGTCAACCAATTCTGAGCGGGCGCTGTAGTTGAGGGCGAGAGTCAGAATCATTCCGGTGTTGCGCGATGTTTCTTCGCGCGCCCATTCCATTTTTTCCTGAACCGCTGGCGGGGAGTTCGTGGAGGCGTCCGATGTATTGCAGGCGGACGTTGTTCTTGTGGAGGGTGGGGACTTCCTGTTTCAGATAACGTGAGAGCAATTGCATCAGGAAGGCGACTTCGGCTTTGGGGCGGCGCTTCCAGTTTTCTTCGGAGAAGGCGTACAGAGTCAGCGACGGGATGCCGATTCTCGAGGCGCACTCGACGGTGTAGCGGACGGAGGTGACGCCGGCACGATGTCCGGCGACGCGGGGGAGATGGCGCTTGCGGGCCCAGCGGCCGTTGCCGTCCATGATGATGGCGATATGTTGTGGGAGCCGATGAGGATCGAGCTGCCGATAAATGGCGGCTTCTTTTTCGTCCAGTCCGGCGGGGATTTTCGCGAGCAAGGGTAAAGCCTTCCGAATGAAAAACTAACATAGGGGGGAGGGAGTTGCAATTGAAGGGCGGCCTTGGGCTTCGGGGTCTTGCCAGGGTGAGATTGCGGGATGTGCAGACAAGGTCCGGAGAGCTTTTAACCGCCAAGGTCGCAGAGGGTGCGCGAAGACCGCAAAGAAGTGCGCGTGTTACAGCTTCCCGCGGGTGCTGGTGAGAATTCCCTGCAAAGGCGATGCTTACTCGTGTGGGGGCTGAGAGTCGGCGGGGACGCTAGCGCTGGCATAGTAGCCTTTGCGGGCAGTAGACGCGGAGTTTGTGGCCGGATTTTTCGGCGGAGATATCGATGGAGCGATAGCGGCCGTCGCGCTGGAACAAGGCGGGCTTGTAGGAAATCAGATAGCGGCTGCGAATGACTTCCTGAAGATCGTCGAGGCTTCTGTTGAGCCAGCGGACGGAACCGGGAACGAAGGCGGCGCCGCCGGTGTTCTCGGCCAGGACTTTGAGGGCGCGGTCGCCGACCGGAGTGTGGTCGGCGGCCATGGTGGGATCGTCACTGGTGTCGCTGAGCTTCGCGGGTGCTGACGGTGTAGACGAAGACTTCGCCTTTTTCGGCATTGGCGATGGCCTCTTTCAGCGTGGTGGTGCTGGAGTTGTCTTTGCCGTCGCTGATGACGACGAGGATGCGGGCGACGGGCTGATCTTCGGGGCGGGCGGCGAGCTTGTCGGCGGCGAAAGCGACGGCGTCCCAGAGAGCGGTGCCGCCGGCGGGGCGCAAGCTGATTGATGGCGTGAGACCATCTTGGGCTGGTCGCTGGTGAAATCCTGAACTAGAAGAATGAGTTGGCGGACCCGACGACGAAGGCGAGGTCATCTCTTATCGGTAAGGACCTTCTGCAAGAAATCGGTCGGCGGCGTGCTGTTCGAAGGAGAAGCGGCTGGCTGACGGATTCGCTGGTGTCGATGATGATGCCGAGGCGCAAGGGCAACTGGGCCTGGTTACGGAATCCGGTGACGACGGCGGGAGACTTTTGATCGTCGCGGATTCCGATATCCGTCGGGAGTGAGGTCGGTGACGGATTTGCCGTGATCGGTGGCGGCGAAGAAATACGGCGACTTCGTCCACTACCTTTCGCAGGGTGAAGGGGGCGTTGCTGCGGCTGGTCGGTGTCGGCGGAGCGTTGGGCTAGGCCAGGTGGCGGCCGGCAGGCAGTTCGACAGCGCCTGACGATGGTCGAACGCGCAGGTCGGGCAGACGGATTCCGGTTCGGCTTCGGCTTCGGCGATCTGTTTTTGTTCGCGGGAGTCCTGAGCTGCCATCTGCGCCTGAGCAGCGCAGCTGCTCCGGCGGTGCGGGCCAGTGGGCAAAGACGGGGCTTCGGAAGACGGCCGGCGCGGGGCGGTGCCGTCGGAGCGCGGTTGTCTGTGCGTCTTTCTTGATTTGGTCGACTCTTCATCTGCAACAGAAGATTGCGGGCTTGTTCCGCGGCCGGCGATTTTGGATCTTCCTGCAAGAGAGTCTGCAATTCGATTTTGCGCTTCGGGCAAGTTGTCCTGCCCGTCCCAGGCAGCAGCGGCGAAGTAATGGACCATGGCGGCGCCCTGATGCTTCCGTTTGTGCACCGAGGCGTGGTGGCGAGGACGGCGCTGTAGTCCTGGTTCATGAACTGGGCGTAGGCCAGGGCGGTGGCCAACTGGAGATCGCAGGAGCCAGCAAAGCGGCTTTCTGCACGGAGGCCTCGGCGGAGGCAAAGTCCTGGAGGGCCAGTTGGGCGCAACCGAGATTGAAATAGGATATCGGCAAATGATCGTCGAGGGCGACGGCTTTGGCGAATTGCATCGCGAGCCTTCTGGTTTTGACCGAGGCCCATGTAAGCAGAGCCGAGAGCGTTGTGGGCGGCGACGAAGTCGGGATAGATGGAGATGGCGGAGGTCAGGCTCGCGACGGCGCCGGAGTAATCCTTGCGCGTCAGAAGTTGATAGCCTTTGGCGAATTCCTTGCGCGCCTTGCCCGGAGCTTTGAGGTCGAGGGCGGAGACAGAGCCCATGGGACTGTTCAGTGGGCTTCCCCCGGCTTGCCGGCCGTTGAGCCACCACAGCTCGTTTGTGATCTGTTCGGAGGAAAGGGCTCCGATGCCGATCGGGGCACCGGGACCGCCGGCGTCGGTGCCGATGTTACCGAATGCCGAAGAGGGGATGCTCATGACCTGGGCGGTTGCGGCGCAGGCGAGGAGAGATATCAGAGTAAGAAGGCGGACGCCGTGCTTGATCGGGGAAGACATGGGACACATCCGTGACGGGTGCTGCCGTAACACACATCATAAGCTGACTGGGGAGGCCGGAACAAGGAGTTTGGGAAGGTCAGGCTGGTCTTACTCGCGAAACTCCTGGGGGATGATTTCCAAGTTCAGTCTTTCAGTGCGGCGGAGGATGGTGATAGGGCTGGCTGACGCCGACTTGAGTATCCGTCAAGAGGCGGTGGAGGTCGTCAACGCCGGCTACGGGTTGATTACCGAAGGCAACGATGACATCGCCTTCGCGGAGACCGGACTTGTGGGCCGGGCTGTTGGGCTCGGCGGCGAGGACGATGACGCCGGTTTCTTTGGGCAAATCGTAGAAGCGGACGATGCGGCGGAGCAGGGGGACAGTCTGGGCTTCGACTCCGATATAAGCCCGGCGGATGCGGCCTTGTTGTAAGAGCCGGCTGGCTACGAATTTGGCGGTGTTGATGCCGATGGCGAAGCAGAGGCCCTGGGCGCCCATGATGGTGGCGGTGTTGACGCCGATGACTTCGCCATTCGACGAAACCAGCGGGCCGCCGGAGTTGCCGGGGTTGAGGGAGGCGTCGGTTTGGATTACGTCGTCGATCATGCGGCCGGAGTAGGAGCGCAGGGAGCGGCCGAGGGCGCTGACGACTCCGGCGGTGACGGTGTACTGGAATCCGTAGGGATTGCCGATGGCGATGGCGAGTTGGCCGACACGGAGAGACTGCGAATCTCCGAAGGTGACGGCGGTGAGGCCGGGAGCGTCGTTGTCGAGGCGATCGAGGCGGATTACGGCGAGGTCGGTGGCGGGGTCATCGCCGATGAGGTGAGCGGGGCAGTGGCGGCCGTCGGGCAGCGAGACTTCGATTCGCGTGGAATCGTGGACGACGTGGCTGTTGGTAAGAACGAGGCCGTCGGGAGTGAAAACGAATCCGGATCCGGCACCGTGGCTGTTGTTCTTGCCGGTTACTTCAATTTTGGCGACCGAGGGACTGACTTTTTCGGCGGCAGTGACTACGGCGCGAGAGTAGGCGTCGAGGAGGGCGGAATCGCGCGCTTCGATCGGGAGAGCGGATGCGTTTTCGAATGAGGGCGAGGATAGGAATTGTTCCTGCATGGGTGGTAGATGAAGGAGGGATTTGTTTGGATTCAGGGGGCGGCGTCGTGAGAATTCCCTGCGGCGGTGGCTTTTGCGTTGGCGAAGACGGGGTCCTTCGACTGCGTATCTGCTTTGCTTGCAAAGCAGATACTTCGCTCAGGATGACAGGGTGTGATGGAGGTTAGAGGGCGGGGGTGGAAAGCTTGTCCGGGAAGATGAAAACGTTTTTGGCCAGGTCAGATTGTAGGGTTTCTTCCGCGTAGTACTTCGTCAGGATTCCGTTCTTCCAGGTGAGTAAGTCGGGATTTGCTTGGGCGAACTCTTCCCACGTCTGCTCATGCGCCGCGCGCGTGATGCGTTCGTGGATCAGGAACAAGTAGGCCCAAGTGACGGTCTGGTGATAGAGGTTGGGCTTGCCGTGATGCTTGGCGAATCGTCGCAAGGCAGTGGGAAATTTTTCCAGGGCCTCCAGGATGGAATATTGGCGGAGGTAAGCGAATCCGAGGCGGACGTGGTCGGCGTGATGGAAAGAGTCGGGGGACAGAGGCCTTCCTCAAATCGCGCGATCAGCTCTTTGTCCGCCTTGGGTTCTGGTGGCTGGGCACTCATCGAGTCTTCTTTTCTTTCGTTTCTTTGAGGCGGTGGCTGGCTTTGGAGTCGAGGTCGAGGGCGTAGAACTTTTTCAGTTCTTTGATGCGGGCGAGGGAGGCGGGGGAGAAGGGGCATTTGCCGTCGAAGGCGTGGAGGACGATGCCTTCGAGGAGGTCTCCGAGGGTGAGGTCGTGGTATTCGGCGAAGGCCTTCAAAACTTTGAGCAGGCGTTTTTCGATGCGGACGCCGGTTTGGACGCGCTCGACGGGGTAGAGTGGTTCCGACATGTGTACCAGTGTACCATGGTACCTATGCGAGAGTCGGTGAGAAAATGAGACAACGTACCTCAGCGGCTGAAGCCGGGAGTCATCAGGGGCGCGCTGAATGCAGGCCTGGAAGACCTGCTCCACCCAAAAGCAGAGGCAGAGGCGAAGGTAAGAGCAAAAGCAAAAGCAAAAGCAAAGGCGTTGTGTAGACGTCCGTGGTTCCCACCCTTTGAAAACCGCTAAGGGTGGGGCACCCATTGTGGTGGTGGTGTCGGCGAAAGATTAAAACGTGGGACAGGAGTAGCCGACCCACACGTTATTTGGCGGCGGTGGCGGCGGCTTCGGATTCGGCGGGGGTTACGGGGCGGAGCGTCAGCCAGTCGGTTCTTACGCGGTCCCATTCCTGGATCATGATGCCGTAGGATTCGAAGAAATTGCGGATGCGGAGGCGGCTCCAACTGGCGATGTCCTCGAGAATTGGCGCGAGGACAGCGAGGGCGCTGGTGCTGAGAACGGTGCGCTTCGCGACTTGGGAGACGTGTTTGGCTTCGGATACGGCGATGGTGTAGCCGTCGCGGACGTTGGTGTGGAGCATGACGTGGACGTCGGAGCTGCCGTCGCCGACGTAGACGATGTGGTCGGGGCCGATTTGGGCGCGGGTCTGCAGTTGGTCGAGGACGAAGACTTTTCCGTATCCAGCGTTGGCGCGGGTGATGGTGTCGATTTCGCCGGACGCAGTGTAGAGAAATTCGGTGCCGTAAATGTGGCTGGCGGGAACGATGCCTTCGAGGGCGGAGCGGACGACTTCGACCGGGGCGGCGGAGAGAACGTAGAAATCGAAGTGGAAGCCGGGGATGCCGTCGTCGAGAATTTGGTAGAGCAGATCAATGTTTTCTTTGAGGCGGATGCGCTTGCCGACTTCGTACAAGTGCTCTTTGCGGACTTTGGATTTGAATTCCGGATCGTGGAGCAGGAGGTAGGCGAGCTCTCCGCCTTGCTGGACTAAGTTGAGGCGGGCCATGCCGGTGGCTTTGCGCTCGAATTCAGCCGTCGGGATGCCGACGAGTTCGGCGAGGACATAGCCGGAGTCGTTGAAAGTCAGCGTTTGGTCGAAGTCGCTGGCAAAAATGTATTCCTTGCGGGATGAATCTGTCATGTTGCTATTAGATTACGACTGGGAATAAATGACAGTAAAAAGAATCGATGCGGGGGATTACGTTTGGTTATGGGGTATGTGTAGGTACTGCAATGAGTTGGAGTTTCGGGTCGGAGCCGGGTGGGGGCCGCTTTACAGCTGCGGCAAGATATTACGGTTGCGAAGGCACACGCGAGATCCCTCGCCCCGCTGGAGAAAACGCGGGGACTTCGGGATGACGCCTTCTGGGTTTGGGCTGAGTTTTAGACTGAGTTTCGGACTGGTTTTCGGATTGAGTGACTACTCTATTGTCCTTGCCTTTACTTAATCTGTGCATCGGTTGAGAATAAAAGACTCACCAAGATCCAATCTAAATTTGCCAACTGGCATCAGGAGCGCGATTCATTATGGCGGCTACGGGAGAACTGATACGTCTGATTAATTACATTGATGACATCAACACGACGCTGCGGCGGATTCATGCGTCGCTGTATGGGATTGACGCGGAGGAGAGGAAGAAGCTGGCGGAGAACCTGCGCGGCGCGGCGTCCAAGCTGAACGAATTGGTGGAGGCGGTGGAGAAGTAGTGGCGGAGATCGGTTTGCAGATAAAGACCATCGCGGTGATTGGCGCGGGGACCATGGGGCGCGGGATTGCGCATGTGGCGGCGCTGGGCGGATATCGCACGGTGCTGGAGGATTTGATTCCGGCGTCGCTGCGGAAGGCGGAGAGCGAGATTCGCTCGAATCTCGATAAGGCAGTTGAGTTGGGCAAAGTTTCGGCGGGCGATGCTTCGGCTGCCTTGGGACGGATCGAATATGCGGGCAGCGTGGAAGAAGGCGGCGCGCGAGGCGGACCTGGTGATTGAGGCGGTGCCGGAGGAGATGGAATCGAAGATCGAGATCTTTACTTTGCTCGATAAGATTTGCCGGCCGGGAACGATTCTTGCTTCGAATACTTCGTCGTTGAGCGTGACCGAAATTGCCAGTGTGACGTATCGGGCGAAGAAGTGCGTAGGGATGCACTTTTTTAATCCGGTGCACAAGATGAAACTGCTGGAAGTGGTGCGGGCGCTGGAGACGGACGACGAGACGATTGCGGCGGCGGCTGAAGTTGGGCGGCGCATGGGCAAGGAAGTTGTGGTGATTAAGGAGTCGCCGGGATTTATCACCAGCCGGGTGAATGCGATGATCGGGAATGAGGCGTTTTATATGCTGGCGGAGGGGATTGCATCGGCAGCGGATATCGACAAGGCGCTGAAGCTGGGGTTGAATCATCCGATGGGGCCGTTTGAGCTGGTGGATCTGGTGGGGCTGGATACGCGGCTGCATATTCTGGAGTATCTGCATAAGACATTGGGGGAGAAGTATCGTCCGGCGCCGCTGCTGGTGCAGTATGTGAAGGCGGGGCGGCTGGGAAGGAAGAGCGGGCGCGGGGTTTACGAGTACGGGCAATAGGCGTGGTTCTTTCGCCCTTTCAGGGCTTTGTCGTGTGGCAATCCTAACCCAGGGCTTGCGCCCTGGGCTGCATTCTTTCGCCGCTTCGCGGCTGGGATGGGTGCTTGGAACTTGGCGAGGTGGCATTGCGTAATACAGGGTGATGCCGGGAGGGAAGTTGAGACCTCCTACCGGAATCGCCCCCTGTTGTCTCCCCGGCGGCAGGGGGAATTATTTCGCAGGCCAAGTTTGCCGAGGGAATTCCCTGCGAGGCCGGTGATGGTGTCCAGGAACGCGGGGTCCTTCGACCGCGATGGATCATTCGCTTTGCGAATGATCCATCTTCGCTCAGGATGACAGGGCTGTGGGTGGGTCTATTTCTTTTCCTTGATTGTTTCACGCTTTTTCGCGGCGTCCAAAGGCCGGACCGGTTCGGTCATGCGGGCGGGGTCGAGGATTTCTTCGATTTCTTTTTCGCTTAACAATTTCTTTTCGCGGGCGATTTCGATGATGGAGCGGCCCGTCGCCACGGCTTCCTTAGCGATTTCGGCGGCTTTGGCGTATCCGATGTAGGGGTTCAGGGCCGTGGCCAGCGAGACTGTGGCTTGGACGTAGAAGTTGCAGCGCTTGTTGTTGGCGGTGATGCCGGCGATGCATTTGTCGGTGAACTGGCGGAGCATGTTGGTGGAAATCGTGATGGATTGCAGGACGCTGTAGGCCATGGTGGGCATCATGACGTTGAGTTCGAGTTGTCCGGCTTGGACGGCGAGCGCGACGGCGACGTCGTTGCCGACCACTTGAAAAGAAACCATCGCGGCGAGCTCGGGAATTACCGGATTGATTTTGCCGGGCATGATCGAGGAGCCGGGTTGGAGAGCGGGGAGATTGATTTCGGCGAATCCGGTATTGGGGCCGGAGGCCAGCAGGCGGAGGTCGTTGGAGATGCGGATAACTTCGAGCGCGAGATTGCGCAGGGCGCTGGACACCGCGGCCATGGCCAGGTTCGATTGCATGGCGTAGCGCATGTCATCCACCGGGGTGAGTTCTTGTCCGGAGATGCGGGCTAGATTGGCGATGGCTTTTTCGCGGTAGTCGGGATGGGTGTTGATGCCGGTGCCGACGGCGGAGCCTCCGAGGCCGAGTTCGCGGAGAAGGTTGGAGCTGCTGCGGATGGCGTCGGCGGCGCGGCGCGATGGCTCCGGCGTAGGCGGCGAATTCCTGGCCGAGGCGCATGGGGACGGCGTCCTGCATGTGGGTGCGGCCGGATTTCAGGATGTCGTGGAATTCTTTTCCTTTTTTCTCTAGAGCCGCGACCAGCGAGTCCAGAACTGGGTAGAGCCTTTCTAATTCTAGTAAGGTCGCCAGGCGCATGCCGGTGGGGAAGACGTCATTGGTGCTCTGGCCGTAGTTGACGTGATCGTTGGGATGGACTGTGGAATAATCGCCGAGCTTGCCGCCGAGAATTTCTACGGCGCGGTTGGCGATGACCTCGTTGGTGTTCATGTGGAAGCTGACGCCGGCCCCGGCTTGGAAGACATCGACGACGAACTCAGTCGTTCCATTTGCCTTGCTGGACTTCTTTGGCGGCGGCGATGATGGCGTCGGCGATGGGCTTTTCGATCAGGCCGAGGTCGCGGTTGGCTTCGGCAGCGGCTTCTTTGACCATGCCGAAAGCGCGAATCAGCGTGGGATGGGCGCGCATGGCGGAGATGGGATAGTTTTCGACGGCGCGGGCGGTTTGGATTCCGTAGTAAACGTGAGCGGGGATTTGTTTGGGGCCGAGGGAATCTTTTTCTTCGCGCGTAGCGCCTTGACCAACTGGCATGATTGGCTCCTGGGAACAAAAATTATAACAAGGAGCGAAGGCAGGCTTCGCTCCGCGCCAATAACCGTTTCTCCTCAGACTCGCAAGAATATCCGTTTGCGATAGAGCGGATAGATGAGCGCCAGGTTGAGCAGAACAATCAAGATCGCGTACGCAAATGACGCACGGACGGGCTGAAGCCACGTCGCAAAACCATAGCGGTAGCCCCACTCATGCAGGGTGAGGGTATTTCCATCTGGCAGGTTCCAGTGGATGCGATCCGCCAAGGTGGTGATGACGTTGGAGAGCGCAAAAGCGAAGATCGCGTTGGTGCCAAAGACCAAGGCCGGGGACGCCCACCGTCTCCAGCGCTGGATATCGAGAATCCAATAGAGAGCAGAGAACGCGAGCAGGCTGACTCCGCCGCTGAACAGCGCGAAGGTGCTGGTCCAAAGCTTCTTGTTGAGCGGGAGCAGCGGCTGGAGCAACCAGCCAGTGAGCAGCAGAATGATTCCCACTCCAGCGAGAGTCAGGACTTTGCGGGAACGAGAATGCTCTGTGCGCAACCATTCCCCGGCGAGCATGCCGATCATCAAGGTTGCGATTGCCGGAATGGTGGACAACAAGCCCTCTGGGTCGAAGGTTACGCCAAATCCAGGAGTGATCCCCCAGACCCACAGATGACGTATCCCGAAGATGGAGCGATCGAGGTAGGCGGCAACATTTCCCATCGAATCCAGTCTGCCCGGTCCGAAGCCGGGTACGGGGACCAGTCTTAACAAAGCCCAGTAAACGGCAAGCAAGAAGGCCACGATTCCCGCGAGAACCCTGATTTTTCGCGATTCTTGCGATTCAATTTTCCCTCCATGCGTCCGGCCAATGCCAAGATACAAGAGAGAGCCGCACAAGTAGCAAAGAGCAATGCGCTGGAGGACTCCGGGAATGCGGATGGTATGCAGGTTGTAATCCGGAAAGCCATTGATGGCGAGCCCAATGAAAAAGATGATGATGCTGCGGACCAGGGCATGGCGCGCGAGCTGGGCACGGCCCTGCCCACGCTGGATACGCGAAGCGAAGGCAAGCGGAATCGCGACGCCGACGGCGAAGAGGAATGCAGGGAAGATCATGTCGGTTGGGGTTGTGCCATCCCACTGCGAATGGAGCAGAGGCCAATATACCGCGCTGTAGGTTCCGGGGTCCGTCACCAGAATCATCCCGGCGACGGCGAGCCCCCGCAGCACGTCCAGGGCCATCAGGCGGTCTTGTTTGAGCCAGACAGGGGAGCTCTCGCGGGGCGACAACTTGGTCGTGGCAGGTTTCATGTGAGTAGCTCCAGCAATTGCATCCTGAACATGGATAGCCAACGATACACGAGAAACATCTGCGTTTCGTGGGCACGGTCCAGCTTGGAGCCTGCCCGCCAATTCTTGAAGCCTGTGGCCTAAGAGCCTGATGCTGAATGGCTGACATGCTAGAATCGAAAATCTCGCGAAGCACCTCTTGAGTCCACGGACGGGCGACTTGCCTACGAAGCAGATTCCTGCGAAGCAAACTCCTGACACATTGCCGAAGGCGCAGATGTTGGCGCGGCCCGATATGCGGGCGGATGTCATCGTCATTGGGGCGGGGCCGACGGGGCTGGCTTGCGCGATCGAGACGCAGAAGGCGGGGTTTAAGGTCATCTCGATTGACAAGGGATGCCTGGTCAATTCGCTTTTCAATTATCCGGCGAACATGATTTTTTTTACCACGCCGGAACTGCTGGAGATTGGGGACATTCCGTTCAGTACGGCGAATCCGAAGCCGAACCGGCTGGAGGCGCTGGAGTATTACCGGAAAGTGGCGGAACATTACAAGCTCGACGTGCGGCAGTATCAGCGGGTGGAGACGGTCACAGGCGCGGACAATGACTTTCACATTACGACCTCAGACCGACTGGGGCGAGTGTATGACTACACGTGCCGCAAGGTGATTGTTTCGACGGGGTATTACGACCGGGCGAACCTGCTGCGGATTCCGGGGGAAGATCTGCCGAAGGTTTTTCATTATTATCGCGAGCCGCATCCTTATTTTGATAATGACGTGCTGGTGATTGGGGGGAAGAATTCGGCGGCGATTTCGGCGCTGGATTTGTGGAGGCACGGGGCGCGGGTGACCTTGGTGCATCGTGGGGCGAAGATGCACGCGCATGTGAAGTACTGGATTTTGCCGGATATTGAGAACCGGGTTAAGAATGGGGACATCACGGCATATTTCAATTCGACGGTGCGGGAGATTTTGCCGGACCGGGTGGTGCTGGAGACGCCGGATGGGGAAGTCAGCGTGAAGAATGATTTTGTGTTTGCGCTGACAGGATACCATCCGGATTATGATTTTTTGCGGGCGATGGGGATTGAGCTTTCCGAGGAGCAGCGGCGGCCGGTGTGCGATCCGATGACGCTGGAGAGCAATGTGCCGGGGGTTTATGTTGCGGGAGTGATTGTGGCGGGATCGCGGACTAGTGAGATCTTTATTGAGAATGGGAGGTTTCACGGGCAGGCGATTGCGGCGGATTTGAAGGAGAAGCTGTGATCTCAGCCGTCAGCCATCAGCAGTCAGGTTGGGCGCGGGCGGTGCGGAGAGCATTGCTCGTGGATAGAGATTGCGGCTAGTGGGGGAGTTTGTCGATTTTGGCGGCCATGATGAAATCGCTTTCGGTCAGGCCGTCGATTTTGTGGGTCCACATTGTGACTTCTACTTTTCCCCATTTCAGCACGATGTCGGGATGATGGCCTTGCTCTTCGGCTAAGGCTCCTACCTTGTTTACGAAATCCAGGGCGGTCTTGAAGTCGGGGAAGGTGAAGAGGCGGGTCAGGTGGTGCTCGTTGATCACTTTCCATTCGGCGGCGTCGGGGAGTTGCTGCTGGAGCTTCATGAGGTCTTTGCCTTTTAGGGGCGGAACTCCGCCGCGGCAGGGGACGCAGGTTTTGGCTTCGAGGGACATGGAAGCAGCTTCTAGCTATTAGCTCCTAGCTTTTAGCTTGAGGCCCGAGGGTAAGAGCTGAGAGCTAGACTACCACGATTGGTTTTGCGGCTGACTGAGTCCGGCGCTGGCGCGCCGAGGTCGGACAGGAGTGTCCGACCCACACGGGCAGAGGCGCTTCGATCAGTTAACTCGCGTCTTAGAACGGGATGTCTTCGTCGGTTATGGGAGACGAAGTGGCCGACGCGGGCTCGGGCTCGCGCTGGTCGAAATTGTTGTTTCCGCCGGTGGAGACGCCGCGGGTTGAGGATTCTCCGCCGCCGCCGGCCTTCGCCGCGGCCGCCTAGCAGGACGAGGTCACTGGCCACGACTTCGGTCATGTATTTTTTCTGGTTGGTGGTCTTGTCGTCCCAAGAGCGGGTTTGCAGGCGGCCTTCGATGTACACCTTGCCGCCCTTCTTCAAGTATTCTCCGGCGATTTCTGCGAGGCGCTGCCAGACGACGATGTTGTGCCACTCGGTGCGGTCCTGCCAGTTACCGTCTTTATCTTTGTAGCGCTCGTTGGTGGCGAGGGAGAATTTCGCCACGGGCGTGCCTTGGGGCGTGTATTTGACTTCGGGATCTTTGCCGAGATTGCCGAGGAGGATAACTTTGTTGACGCTTTTGCCTGCCATGAGAGAGCTCCTGAGAATCAGTGGCCAGTGGTCAGTGGTCAGTGGTCAGTGATCGGAATTGGACAAATATAGCAGCTTTGAATCGGGGTCGGACGAGGAAATCGTGGGGAGTTTCAGAATGGGAAGTTCGTTTGGCGCGGAGACCGGGGCAGCGTCGGGAGAATTCCCTGCTGCGGCGGTTTGGCGCGGGCGAACGCGGGGTCCTTCGACTGCGTAACGACTTCGCTTCGCGAAGTTCTTACTTCGCTCAGGATGACAGAGCATGGTGGACTCGCGACAGTTTATCCGCCGCATGCGGGAAGCAGGTTCCTCTGCGCCTGCGGCGCTTCGGAATGACATCGAGTCTTTTTTCAGCTACTAGACCCGGGGAGATTGGACGGCGGCAAAGGTCATTTCTTCGGCGGGGGTTTGTGGATTCGCGTTTCCAGGCGAAGAATAGGGCGGCGTAGGTTTCGGTGATGTAGTGGGCGGGGGTGACGCCGAGGTCGCGGGCGATTTTGTCGATCCAATCGGGGGGGCCTTCGATTTCGGCGAAGTTGCCGATGGGGGTTTCGTCGACGACTACGTGGCCTTTTTCTCCGGCTCCATTCGGCGCGGAATTTTTCGTAGCGGAAGACGGGTTGGAATTGCAGGGCGGTGAGGATGGACTTCCATTTTTTCGCCGTCGGCGATGCGGGTTTCGGTTTCGACGCGGATTTTGTGGGGACCAGTCGTCGTTGGCGGCGCGGGCTTTGTGGGTGAGAAGCCAGGTGTCGCCGTATTTGCGAAGGCGGAGGAGGTCGCCTTTGGCGCGGAGAGGGCGTCCGGGGAGGTCGAAGAGGATGTTCATTTCGTGGGTGCGGGGGGTGATTGGTTTCAGGCCGAGGGCTTGCAGGCGGGCGGTCAGGGCCGCGAGATCGGGGACGCGGAATTTGATTTCGACTTCGTCCATGGGGAGAGTATAGCGGGGCGTGAGCCCCATCGCTCCTTCGCGTGCGTGTGAGAATTCCCTACGACGGTGATTTCACTGCAAGCGAACGCGGGGTCCTTCGACTGCGAAGATGCTTTGCTTCGCAAATCATCATCTTCGCTCAGGATGACAGTGGTATTGCGTAGTTTTTCCATCAGGAGAACGTCGGCAGTTTGACCAGGTCGGCTTCGGGAACCTGTTCGACTGGGTTTCCGGCTTTGCGCCAGGCCGTCAAGCCGCCGTGGATTACGTAGGAGCGGAAACCGTGTTGTCTGAGTATCAGCGCCACACGGGCGCTGGTGGCTTCGCGCTGTCAAGTGCAGTAGACGTAAATGTCTTTGTCCTTGGGGAGGGTCTTGAGTTCTTCGTTGAGTTGATTGGGTTCGATGCGGATGGAGCCGGCGATGCGGGCGGCGCCGGGGTCGTAGTAGCCGTGGCTGCGGACGTCGACGAGGACGACGTCGTGGGCGAGCAGGCGTTTGGCGAGCTCGGCGACTTCGATGCGAGGGACGACGCCGGTGATGCGGTGGCGGCGGAATTCGATGATGCGATAGACGATGAAGGCGATGATGGCGAAGACGACGAGTTCGGCGAAGGTGTGGCCGGCGGATCTGGAGGCCGTGAATAATCTTGGCCACAAAATTGTGGAAAATGAAGCCGACGCTGGAGTAGGCGAGGACGTAGAGAGAGGTGCCGAGGAAATCGAGGCGAAGGAACTGGGTGGGCTTCATCTTCATGCTGCCGGCAAGCGGCGGGGCCATCGTGTTCAGGCCGGGGACGAATTTGGCAAAGATGAGGGCGGTGCGGCCGCGTTTGTAGAAGGTTTCGGCGGAACGCAGGATGCAGGTTTCGGGGTTGAGGGAGAGGCGGCAGAGGAAGCCGAGGAGGGTCCATCCGGTGTAGCGGCCGAGGATGAAGAGGGTGATGTCGCCGAGCATCATGGCGATGAGGGCAGTGGCGAGAACGGCGGTGGGGTCGAGGAAATGCGTGGCAGCGGCGGCACCGGCGGCGACGAGAGAGAGCGCGGCGGGGGAGGGGAGGCCGGCTGCTTCCGCGAAGACGATCAGGAAGACGATGAGGTAGCCGTGGTGAGCGATGGACGTGAGAAGTGGGGACATGGGTTACAGCATAGATGAGGTCGCGCGGGGATTTGGTGCGGAAACTTGCGAGAGTTGATTCGCTGCGGAAAAGACGCAAGGTCCCTCCACTCGCTCGCGTTGCTCGCTTCGGTCGGGATGACAGTTTTGGGGTGGAAACTTGCGGCTGTTCCCTCGCTGCCGGCGAAAAGCAGGTTCCTCTGCGCCTGCGGCGCTTCGGAACGACATCAAGTTTATACAAAGCGAGATATAGGGGCGAGTTGCATATGGGTAGATTATTTTTCGCGGGCGACTACGAATTCGGGGGCCCAGAGGAGGGCGCGCTTGATTTCGGAATCGGGGAAGGTGCAGATGGCTTTGCGGGCGGAGTCGGCGTACTGGCTGGCGAGGGCGGTGGCGGCGTCGAGGGAGCCGTAGGTGGTGAGGATTTCGAGAATCTGAGCGTGAGTGACGCCGTTGAAGGCGCGCTGCTCGACGACCTTGGCGATGCGGGCGCGTTCATCGGGAGTGCAGCGCTCGAGGGCATGGATCACGGCCATGGTGACCTTGCCTTCGCGGAGGTCGCTGGCTACGGGCTTGCCGAGAACGCTTTCCGAGGCGGTGAGATCGAGGACGTCGTCAACGATCTGGAAGGCCATGCCGAGGTCGCGTCCGTAGCGGGCGACCTGGTCTTCCTGTTCGGGAGTTGCGCCGCCGAGGATTGCGCCCATGCGCATGCAGACGGAGAAGAGGCAGGCGGTCTTGCGGTAGATCAGGTCGAAATGCTCGTCGAGCGTGATCAGCTTGCCGAGTTTTTCCATCTGCAGGAGTTCGCCTTCGACCATTTGTTGGGTGAGGTCGATAAGGGCGTCGAGGATACGGAAGTTGCGCTCCTGCAGAGCGACCTTGAAGGCCTGCATGTAGAGCCAGTCACCGGCGAGGACGCATTTCGAATTTCCCCACTGGGTGTTGGCGGCGGGGCGGCCGCGGCGGGTCTTGGCTTCGTCGATGATGTCGTCGTGGACGAGGGTGGCGGTGTGGATGATTTCGACGACTGCGCCAAGTTTGACGGCCCCGCGGCCTTCGTAGTTGAAAAGCTTGGCGGAGAGCAGAAGCAATGCTGGGCGCAGGCGTTTGCCGCCGCCACCGCGGAGGTATTCACCGATCTCGGTGATGGCGGTGACGCCGGAGACGGTGTCGCGGCCGAACTCGCGCTCGATGGCGGCAAGGTCGTCGCGGAGGAGCTCGAAGACCTCGCGGCCGTTGGTTAGGGTAGATGTGCTCATATCAAAAGCTGGCTTCGGGCTCTAGGCTTCGGGCTACCGGAAACTGGTTTCGCTATTTCCTCGGACATAAGATCAGCCGCAAAATCCAACTCCGAAAACCTGAAGCCTGACGCCTAGAGCCTGAAGCCCGCATTTCAGTTTGATCTGTAATTTGTGAACTGCATATCGATTCCGAAATCCTGCTGCTTAAGTAGCGCGATGATTTCCTGCAAACTGTCACGGTCTTTGCCGCTGACGCGGACCAAGTCTCCCTGGATGGAGGCCTGGACTTTCTTTTTGGAATTCTTGATTAGCTGGACGATGGCTTTGGCTTTTTCTATGGGGATGCCTTGCTGCAGGGTGATTTTTTGTTTCGCCGTCGCGCCCAGAGCGGACTCTATGGATCCGTAGGTGAGGCCTTTGAGCGAGATGCCGCGCTTGACCAGCTTGGCCTGCAAAATGTCGTTGATGGCTTTCAGTTTGTAGTCGTCGATGGAGTGCAGGATGATGGCGTCCTTGCCTTCGAGGGCGATGCTCGACTTCGAGTCTTTCAGGTCGAAGCGGGTGGTGATTTCCTTCATCGCGTGCTGGATGGCGTTGGAGACTTCCTGAAGGTCGATTTTGCTGACGATGTCGAAAGTGTTCTCGGGCATGACTTAATAGATTAGCTTAGTTTTGGGTTTGATTCCGCTGCCGGCGAAAACCTTTAACCACAGAGGACACAGAGATCACAGAGGCAATTCTTTCTTGGTTTCTGTGCCGCTCGGCGCCTCGGCAGTGGGCCTTGGTTTAACAGGCTAAATGGATTGGGGGGATTCGGGAAGGGAAAAACGATTTCAGCGCACAGAACGTCGAGATCGCAGAGAAATGCATATCAAAATTCCTCTGTGATCTCTGTGATCTCTGTGGTTAAAGGTTTTCGCTTGCAGCTTAAACTGCGGTATCGGGAAGGGAAAAGAGGCGGCGGAGATTACTTGTCGTTTGGGCGCCGATTTCTTCTCGCGTTAGGCTTTTAAGTTCGGCTAGCTGGCGGGCTACTTCGATCACATAGGCCGGTTCGTTGCGTTTGCCGCGGTATGGGACGGGCGCGAGGAACGGGCAGTCGGTTTCGATCAGGATGCGGTCGAGGGGGACTTCTTTTGCGCTGTCGCGGATTTGCTGGGCTTTGGCGAAAGTTATGTTTCCGGCGAAGGAGATCAGGAAACCCATGTCCAGGGCGCGTTTGGCGTGGGGCCAGGTGCTGGTGAAGCAGTGGAAGATTCCGCCGAGGCCGGTGGGCCTCCAGTGCTGGGTCGATTAATGACAGGCAATCATCCCAGGCGTTGTCTTTATTGCTGTTGTCGCCGATTTTATCGTCACTTTTATCCGCATCGCGGCAGTGGATGATGATGGGGAGTTTGGCAGCGCGGGCGATTTCCATTTGGCGGATGAAGACATTTTTCTGGATGTCGCGAGGGGAGTGGTCGTAGTAATAATCGAGGCCGATTTCTCCGCAGGCGATGACTTTGGGGGCGCGGGCGAGTTGTTCGAGTTGGGCGAAGTCGGCGTCGATGGCCTTGGCGGCTTCGTGGGGATGGATGCCGGTGGTGGCGTAAATAAAGGGATACTGTGCGGCGAGTTTGACGGCGCAGTCTAGGGTGCCGGGGCCTTCTCCGATGCCGATGGCTAGGATGGTGGAGACGCCGGCGGCGCGGGCGCGGGCGATGACCTCGGCGCGGTCAGGGTCGAAGCGGGGGCCGTCCAGGTGGGCGTGGGAGTCGATGTACATGGGCGACTATTGTGCCGAAGTTTCGAAGTTATCGCGGAAGATTTGGCTTATGACGCAATCTCCGTTTTCCATCGTTAGCTTCATATGGTCAATTCTTCCGTTCTTATTGAAGTCAATCTCTAGTTTAGTCTCGGAAGGTGGACAGTCCCAATACCATTCCTTGGCCGGAGCAATGTCTGCCGCAAAGCGTATGTAAAGACGCCGCGCATCGTCGATTGTGGCGCCTAGCCTCAATCCGCGCCCAGTGGCGCCGATTGTAGAATCAGGAGCTGTACCCCACACGTCCACGCGGATAATACTGCCACTGTCCAGCGCGAGGATATTGAGCCGACACGTTTTCCGCTCCCATTCGTAACTGCGCACGGAGGATGAGGTGTTTGTGACGTGAGTTGGCGCTCCCAAATTGGCGATCTCACGCTCGACCGTGCTGTTGGGAAGGTTTATTGCTGAAAGAATACTTTCGTTATATGTGGTCAGGGTGCTTCTGCGCAGATGTTCGAAATCATCAGCAAGCATGGACGTTGCCAGCAGGAGAACGAACAACGCAAGAAGTGAACATGTTTTTCGCATCGTCGAACTCCGAGGGGCTCGGCCTTACTTCAACCTCGCACCCAAGGGCACGTCTTCCAAGAATGCTGCCAGCACCGGCTTTCCGCCTTCTAGCGAAGCGGCGACGATCATGCCGTTGGATTCCAGGCCGCGGAGTTTTCGCGGGGCGAGATTGGCTACGATTACTACTTTGCGGCCGATTAGGGTTTCGGGGGAGTAGGCTTCGGCGATTCCGGCTACGATTTGGCGGGTTTCGGTGCCGAGATCGACTTCGAGGCGGAGCAGTTTGTCGGCGCCTTTTACTTTTTCGGCGACTTTGATCTGGGCGACGCGGAGTTCGACCTTGGCGAAATCGTCGATGGTGATTTGGGCTGTGGCCGGCGCGTGCGTGTGGCGACCGGCTGAGTCGCCGGTCATGGGTGGCGGCAGCTGCGGCAGTACGGAACTGCCGATGCCGGATTACTCGCCGGTGGCGGAGTTTGAGACCCGGACGCTGAGGCTGTAGCCGCGGGAGTTCGTTCCTGATCTTCCATCTTTTGCATCCTTTCGATGGCGCTTTTGTCGGCGCGGGGGAAGACCGGCTCGACTTTTCCTAATTTTGTACCGAGGTGGAGTTGTCCCCAGCGGAGGTCGGCTAGTGGGAATTTTGCGATTTCTCCGAGGCCTAGTTGTGTCCAGATTTTTGCAGTCGCGTCGGGCATTACCGGATGCGCGAGAACCGTCACGATGCGCAGGGCTTCGGCGCTGGTGTAGAGAACCGTTGCGAGGCGGACGCGGCTGTTTTCGTCTTGCTTCTCGGCGAGAGCCCAAGGCTCGTTTTCGACGATGTATTTGTCCACGGCGGCGACTAGCTGCCACGCGGTTTCGAGCGCGCGCGAAAATTGGTATTGCTCGAAGAGCGTGTTGAAATCCGCGATGGTTTTTTCGGCGAGCTTGGCGATGGCGGCGTCGGCGGGAGTGCGGGAGACGGAATTCGACGGATAGGGGACCTCGCCTTTGAAGTAACGGGTGATCATGGCGAGGGTGCGGCTGGCGAGGTTGCCGAGGCCGTTGGCGAGGTCGGAGTTGTAGCGCTGGACGAGGGCGTCGAAGGAAAAACTTCCGTCCTGGCCGAAGACGACTTCGCGCAAGAGGAAATAGCGGAGGGCGTCGGCGCCGAGGACGTCGAGAATGGTTTCGGTGCGGACGATGTTGCCGCGTGACTTCGACATCTTGTTTTCTTCAAACAAAAGCCAGCCGTGGGCGACGATGGATTTGGGCAGCGGCAGGCGAGCGGCCATCAGGAACGCGGGCCAATAGACGCAGTGGAAGCGCACGATTTCTTTGCCGATCATCTGGACGTCGGCGGGCCAATACTTTTTGTACTGAGAGTCGTCGCCCGAACCGTATCCGAGGGCGGTGATGTAATTCGCGAGAGCGTCGAGCCAGACGTACACGACGTGTTTGGGATCGTCGGGAACAGGGATGCCCCAGGAAAAGGTTGAGCGGCTGATGGACTGATCGCGCAGGCCGGAGCGCACGAAAGCGATGACTTCATTGCGACGGGTATCGGGGCGAATGAAATCGGGGTTCTTGGTGTAGAGATCGAGCAGCGGCTCGGCGAAGGCGGAGAGCTTGAAGAAATAATTTTCTTCTTTCACGGTTTCCGTCGGGCGGCCGCATTCGGGGCAGGGGTCGCCGGGGCCGATGGCGTCCACGTAAAGCTCGTCGAAGACGCAGTACTGGCCGGTGTAGCTGCCTTTGTAGATGTAACCGTTTTCCTTGATGCGACGCCAGAGTTCCTGAACGCCGCGCATGTGGCGGTCGCTGGTGGTGCGGATGTAGTCGTCGTAGGTGATGCCCATGCGGTCCCAGAGGGCGCGGAACTCGGCGGAGACTTCGTCGGTGAGTTGCTGCGGCGGTTTGCCGGCGGCTTCGGCGGCGCGCTGGATTTTCTGGCCATGCTCGTCGGTGCCGGTGAGGAAATGAGTGTCGAAGCCCATCATGCGCTGGCGGCGGGCGATGGTGTCGCAGGCGAGCGTGGTGTAGGCGTGTCCGATGTGAGGACGGGCGTTGACGTAGTAGATGGGGGTCGTGATGTAGAACTTTTTGGTCATGGTTGAACGCGGCGTCGCAGGGTGGAGCAGGGCTTTAAGCCCTGCATTGAGAGTATCAAATTTGAAATGGCTTTAGCCTTTGGCCAACCTTGACCGGATCTCCTTCACGTAACCCTCCTTTGCGTAGGCCTCCAGGGCCTCATTTATTACTGTCTTCAGCGGAATTTTCTGCTCGGAGGCGATGCGGCGGCAGTCTTCATATTCGGGGGAGTAGGTGGTCACGGTGCCGCTGAGGCTGTTGAGGCTGGCGATTTTGATGCGGACGTCGCCGAAGCGGGTGGGGACGGTGGCCCATTTGCGGGCGAGGATTTGGCGGCTTTCATCGCGACGGCGGATGCCGAGTGTTGTGGTTTCGGTGAAGATGATTTCGATTAGTTTCTCCACGTCTTCGGGCTTGGCGAGGACTGTCAGAAGGGTGCCGGGGCGGGACTTCTTCATTTGGACTGGAGTGGCGAAGACGTCGAGAGCACCGGCTTCTAAGAGGCGGTCCATGACATATCCGAAGACTTGCGGATTGAGGTCGTCGAGGTTGGCTTCCAGGACTGTGACGGTGTCTTGGAGAGCGGTGGCGCTGCCTTCGCGGACAGGAATGTCCGCGCCACACGATTCACCGACGGTGATGCGGAGGACATTGGGGTGGGCGGGGAAGTCGCGGGTGCCGGCGCCGTATCCTGTTTTCTCTATTTTCATTTCGGGGAATTGGGAGAAGCGGGTGGCCATTGTGGCGACGATCGCTGCGCCGGTGGGGGTGACCAGTTCGGCTTGAATGCCTGACGAGTAAACCGGAGCGCCTTTGAGGAGTTCGACCGTTGCGGGCGCGGGGACGGGGAAAGTTCCGTGGGCGCATTGCACGGTTCCTCCACCGACGTTTAACGGGGAGCAGATGAATTCGTCAACGGCGAGGGCCTCGGCGCCGACGGCGGCGCAGATGATGTCCACCAGGGCGTCGGCGGCGCCGACTTCGTGGAAGTGGATTTCGTCGATGGGGACGTTGTGAATTTTGGACTCAGCGGCGCCTAGTTTTTCGAAGATGGCGATGGCGGTGGATTTGGCGTGGGCGCTGATTTTGGAGTGGCGGATGAGTTCGCGGATTTCTGTTAGGCCGCGGCCGTGGGGGTGCGTGTGGGCGTGGGGCTCGTGATGATGAGCGTCGGCATGATGATGATCGTGCGTGTGGCTGTGCTCATGAGGATGAGAATGCTCGTGTGGGTCGGACACTCTTGTCCGACCTTCTGGCGGGGAATCTTTTTCGCCGTTCACAATTACATCAACTTTACTGGCAGTAATCCCACTGCGGTTTACTTTCGAGATTTCTAGATGCGCGCCGATGTTTAGGGCGGCGACGGTGTCCTCGAAAAGTTTCGGCGAGACTCCGGCGTCGATCAGAGCGGCTAGGAACATGTCGCCGCTGATTCCGGAGAAACAATCTAGATATGCAATGCGCATTGGCGAAAAGTTCTGCACACGCGAAAATCTTTACCACAGAGGGCACTGAGGCTCTCACAGAGGTTCACGGAGGGAATTCTTTTTCCGTTCTCTTTTAATTTTCTGGTGTTCTCTGTGATCCGCTGTGGACTCTGTGGTTAAGGTCTTCGCTAGTCATCATAGGGATGGTTTTCGAGACGGTCAAACGTCGATTGCGGCGGGCCGTCTGTTAGAATCACTATTTTCTTCAATCACTTAGGAGAACTCTTGTATCGGCATTTAGAGCGGCGGCTGGCGGGGCAGGTGCGGGAATTTCTGCGGCGGAGCTATGGCTTGGAGCTGGGCAGGATTGTGATTGAGCAGCCTCCGGCGGTGGAGTTTGGGGAGTATGCGCTGCCGCTGGCGTTTGAGCTGGCGAAGAAGTTGAGGAAGGCGCCGCGGAAAATTGCTGAGGAAATTGTCGCGGGGCTGGGGGCGGTTGAGGGGTTCGCGAAATTTGAAGTGGCGGGAGCGGGGTACATCAATGCGCGAGTGGAGCGGGCGGCGGTGGCGGCGGCGCTGGTGAGGGATGAGCGTCCGGCGGTGGAAGTGGCGGCGGGGAAGATTTTGGTGGAGCACTCGAGCATTAATCCGAATAAGGCGGCGCATATTGGGCATCTGCGGAACGCGATTTTGGGGGACACGTTTGTAAGGCTGCTGCGGTTTGCGGGGCGCGAAGTGGATGTGCAGAACTACATCGACAACACCGGCGTGCAAGTTGCGGATGTAGTGGTGGGGTTTTTGCATATCGAGAAGAAATCGCGGGGGGAGATTGAGCGGCTCGCGGGGGAACCGAGATTCGACTACTACTGCTGGGATTTGTATGCGAGGGTTTCGCAGTGGTACGAGACGGACGCGGAGAACAAGAAAATCCGGCTGAAGACTTTGCACGAGATTGAACAAGGCGGGAACGGAAGCGGCGGCGGTGGCGGAAGTGATTTCGGTGGCGGTGCTGAGAAGGCATCTGGAGACGATGGACCGGCTGGACATTGAGTATGACTTTTTGCCGCGGGAGAGCGAGATTCTGCGGCTGCATTTCTGGGATGCGGCATTTGGGAAGCTGAAAGAGTCAGGAGTGCTGACTTTCGAGGACGCGGGGAAGAATAAGGGATGTTGGGTGATGCGGCGGGCGGGGACTTCGGAGGCAACGTCAAGTCAAAAGCTTTAACCACAGAGGACACTGAGGAAAGCACAGAGGAAGAAGTCTCTGAAGGCATTTCTGAAGAAGATCAGAAAGTTATTGTGCGGTCGAATGGGACTGTGGGCTATGTCGGCAAGGACATTGCCTATCACATGTGGAAGTTTGGGTTGCTGGGCCGCGATTTTGGCTATCACAGGTTCTGTCGTTATCCGAACGGGCATGACTGCTGGATTTCAACGACATTGAACGAACCTGGAGCCGAGAAGGACCATCCACACTTCGGCGATGTGTCGGAAAACTACAATGTCATCGACGTACGGCAGTCTGAAGCGCAGGACACGGTGAAGGAAGCACTGCGCGATCTGGGTCACGGCGAAGCTGCCGACCATTTCACGCACGTTTCCTACGGGATGGTGGTGCTGACTCCGCGCTGCGCGGCGGAGCTGGGCTATGAGCTGAGCGAAGAAGACAAGGCTCGGCCTTTCATTGGGGTCAGCGGGCGCAAAGGATTTGGCGTGAAGGCGGATGATTTGCTGGATGCGCTGATTGCGTCGGCGAAGGCGGAAGTGGATTCGCGGCAGGCGAGAGTCGCCTGAGGCGGAGCGGAGCGAGATTGCGGAGCAGATTGCGATTGGGGCGCTGCGGTATTTTATGTTGAAGTACACCAAGCCGTCGGTGATTGCGTTTGATTTTAAAGAGGCGCTGAGTTTTGAGGGCGAGACGGGGCCGTATGCGCAGTATGCGGTGGTGCGGGCGTCGAATATTTTCCGCAAGGGCGGGATGGATGCGGAGACGTTTGCGGCGGAGTTGTCGGCGACGGGTTTATCCGCGGAGAAGAGTTGAAGAAGTTTTTGGCGGCGGACGAATTGTGGGCGCTGTGGCTGGCGGCTTCGAAGACGGCTTATGTGATGGATCAGTGCATTGCTACGACGGAGCCGGCGTATCTGGCGAAGCATGTGTTTCAACTGGCGCAGTTGTTTAATACGTTTTATCACCGGTATCCGATATTGAGTGAAGAGGATGAGGGGCGGAAGAAGTTTTTGCTGGCGACGGCGGCGGTGGTGCGGCGGGAGTTGGTGAGGGCGCTGGGGGTGATGGGGATTGAGGCGCCGCGAGTGATGTAGGTTGTTCTTGGATTGTGGACGGTCAGATCGCTTTATTTCAAAAAGGCCGGGGGACAAAGTCATCACACGCACACAATCGCCCTGCACAGGCCTGGAGTCGCTGCGTCTTCAGCGGTCGAAAAAACGATCACTTTTTTGTCATTCTATGCTCCCACGGACACTTGTAGCTTAATCGGCAGAAAGCTGTTGATTGCTGATAATCGATCGGCGAAAAGCTACACTGTATTCGATTTAAGAGCCATCCTCCGCAGGCTCGGAGTTTGCATCCATCTTTGTCTTACTTCCGGTTAGCTTTTCCACGGCATCAGACAACTTGTCGAGTTGCTCCTTTAACTTTCTCTCCACATCTTCTGCCCCCAGCGCTCGCAGTTGGGTGTTCATGAGTGCCGCCAGGCCAGCAGCTTTTCTGTGATCCAGCTCATTTGCGTATACCGCCACAATCATCTGTTCGGAAGCGGCTCGTAAACCGGCTACACTGTCCATCGTCGGCAGCGGGCGAAGGATTTCTGCCACGACGTGTCGATTTTTGCGGCCTCCCGTGCGGCCGAGTTCTGCCGCTACGCCTGGGTGAGTGTGGAAGTGACAGTACCCACTTTGAGTAGCTGGGGCGCGGCATGGTTGCCCTTGTTTGGTTTTTACCCTTGCAACGGTTGTCGTTACCCGACATTCCTCACCATCCTTCACGTCCGGTCTTCTGCCTCATTCTCCCACGCTGCGGACGATGTCATGCCGCGCGTCCGCGTACCAGCCCGGCCCGGCGGAACTGTTGAAGATGATCTTGCCTTTCACCACCGCCAGGGCCTCGTTGTAGCACTCGCCCGCTTCCGGCTGGAACGACGATTCGTCGTTTAGATAGCCCCACGGGTGATAGCTGCGGATCTGGTCGGCGCCGCCGGGAATCCCCGCGATATAGCCGCCGTTGGCAAACTGCAATTGCAGCTCCGGCTGCTTGTCGATCGGCTTCTTCAACGGGTAGGCTTGCTGCACGATTAGGGGCTGGGTTTTGTAGAGGCACTTGGCGTAATTCACCAGCTGAATGACTTTGTCTTCCTTCTGGGTTTGGAACAGAACCCCGCGAAAGGGTGTGATCATCGCCTGGCGGGTGAGGTAGGCGACGCAGGCCCAGGAGAGCATCAGGTCGCGGGATTTCTCAAACCACATCACGCGCTCCGCATCGATGAGATCGAAGGTGTCTTGGAAGTAGGGGTAGGGCGGGAAGTGCTCGTAGGGGGCGGGGCGGCCCTCTTCAATCCAGTGCTCGTTATAGGTCTTGGCGCATGTCGTCACCCAATGAAAGGTGTCGCGGGTTGCGTCAGCAGCCCGCTGTCGCTCTTCGTTAGACACGTTTTTCTGGGTGAGCGCATCGACGTTCTCTTGTAACTTTCTTATCTGTCGCTCAAACCGTGAAATCGACATTGATTCCCCCTTCCTGTGCCGGAGGCACAGTGGATTTCGATAGTTATTTAGGGAGCCCTTTCTCTACACCCCAGCGAACCGCTAAGAGTTCTCTCAGAGTACAGAGGGCAACGTTCGAGAAACTTTAATCGATGCTATCGTACTGAGCCGTAGCTGCCAAAGTCTCTCGTTGAACGAGTTTAGAGTTTCACCGAGCCGGGCAAACGTCAATTGCTTTAGTTGGTAACCGCCCATTGAACCGTCGCGTCGACTTGTCAGTCCCCTGAGGGAACCGCGAATTCTATATCTCAGACTTCGAGTCTTGGGAGTAATCAACCGGGAACCGTGGATCATCGAGACTCCTGGAAGCGGCTAGCTCGATGTTG
This sequence comes from uncultured Acidobacteriota bacterium, assembly GCA_963819825.1. Lineage (GTDB taxonomy): Bacteria > Acidobacteriota > Terriglobia > Terriglobales > Acidobacteriaceae > Gp1-AA145. Next base: position 694,748 of record CAWFXO010000003.1, on the reverse strand, counting down.
ATCGTTGGCGATAACAGGCGTGGGTGTTGAAAAAGTCCGTGATTGGAATGTTCTTTTGGTTGTGATCATCGCTGCCGTCGAGTTTTTCCTCTCACCTCAGCTAAAAGGCAGCTTCCACAATGGGTGTTATCGGTTGGCTGAGGAACCGCACTAGTCGCTTGATGTTCTGGGCAGCTGCCGCCAGGAAGAACTGCTCCCGAACAAACTTTAATCTCCGCAGGCGCAGGCGACGCAGCCCGATCTGATTCTTGAGTTCCGCGAACAGCGCTTCCACCTTCTTTCTTTCCCGCTGTGCCTTCGCGAACTCTGGCGTGTTCACTAACTCGCGAGCGCGCTGCCGGGCAGGCTCATCCATGTGGATGGCGAGATAGCGGAACGCTGCGCTGGTGCATTGCGTTTTTTGCGAGCACGCACCGCAACGTTTGCGGGTCCCGATATAGGCATAGGTTCGGTTCCGCGCGTTGCGACCGCCGTAGTTGAGTGGCTGCCCTGCGGGGCAGCGATAGCTGTTGCTTTCGGGAAGATAGGTGAAACGTTCGGGGCCGTAGAAGGGGCTCTTCTTTCTATGCACACTGTCCCGCGTCCGCATGTAGGGAGTGATTTCCCGTTCCAATAACCATTGCAGAAACTCCCCATTGCCGTAGGTGGTATCGGCCGCCAGCGATACCGGCTTTCGTCCTTGCCATTGGCCGAAGCGGGTGAGCATGTCTTGTGCGGCCACCGTCTCCTGACTCATCCGCGCCGCCGTGGCTTGCACTCCCACGATCACGCAACTGTGATTGTCCACCAGGTAGTTGTCGTAATACCCCAGTCGGGCTGGCGTGCCGCCTTTCGTGGCATAGGTGGAGTCTGGATCCGTGGTCGACACCCGGTCTTGCTGGTGCCCCGGTTCCTCCACCGGGTTCTGTTCTTCTAGCTCCTTCAGATACTGACGCAGGGTGTGGTTGACCTGTGCCGCTTCCCCTAACTGCTCGCGCGGAATACGACTCTCTTTACTGGCATTGGCTTCGACGAAGCTGCCATCCACCGACAGGTGCTTTCCCTGCACCAACCCCACTTCCATACACTGCCGCACGATCTCCTCAAAGAGTTGCTCGAACAGCTTCGACTCCTGAAACCTGCCGTGCCGGTTCTTCGAGAAGGTGGAGTGGTGCGGAATCTCCTGATCGAATCCCAGCCCGGTAAACCAGCGCCACGCCAGATGCATGCGCAGTTCCTCGACCAACTTGCGTTCGCTGGTGACGCCATACAAATAGCCGATCAACAGGATGCGCAGCAGAAGCTCAGGATCAATCGACGGGCGGCCCGTATCGCTGTAACTCTCTTTCAGCTTTTCCCGCACGAAGGCAAAGCTGATGTGCTTTTCGATGAGCCGCAGCAGGTGAGTCTCTGGAACCTGTTCTTCCAGGCGGAAGTAGTAGAACAGCGCTTCGGAACGATCGTGTCGCCCCATCATGATCAGCAGGCCTCCGAGAATGGCGATCCACAGCATGGCAAGCATTCCTCCTTACTTATTACCATGCTTCTGCCGCCATTCCGATCGCTAATCACAGTGACTTTTTCAACACCCACAGGCGATTACACTCATTGACCCCGACCAGCCCAAGAAGAAGGTTTTGAGTGTAATGGCGATTTATCAACAATTGACTGGCTGACGCGCAGTTTACGAGTTGCCAACAGCAGACCTGAATTACCGCTTAACGTGGAAAGATACTTCACAGGCTATAATGACGCGAACGGATGGCGCTCACCTCTGGTACGAAACTCGGGCCTTATGAAATCCAATCTCCGTTAGGCGCAGGCGGTATGGGCGAGGTGTATCGCGCTCGCGACCCGCGATTGGAACGCACGGTTGCCATCAAGGTTTTGAACGCGCAACTGGTGGCAAGCTCAGAACTGCGCGCCCGCTTCGAGCGTGAAGCCAAGATCATCTCCCAGCTTCAGCATCCGCACATCTGCGTTCTCCACGATGTGGGCAACGAAGGCTCCATCGACTACCTGGTAATGGAGTTCCTGCAAGGCGAATCTCTGGCTGACCGACTTAGGAAGGGACCTCTCGCCGCCGAACAAGTGTTGACCATCGCCATCGAGCTTGCCGACGCACTGGAAAAAGCTCACCGCGCCGGAGTCGTGCATCGCGACCTGAAGCCCGGCAACGTGATGCTCACCAAGTCGGGCGCCAAGCTTCTAGATTTCGGTCTGGCAAAGCCATTCGGCGCGACAGTTGCATCCGGGAAGGGAAGCGGAAACTCTCCCTCAATTTTTGCCGCGGCAATGACGCAGAACATGCCCTCTCCTTCACCCGCCTCACCACTTTCTGGCGCAGGAGCGGTGATCGGCACCGTCCAATACATGTCGCCCGAGCAGATCCAGGGGGTCGAAGCCGACGCCCGCTCCGACATCTTCTCCTTTGGCGTCATGCTGTTCGAGATGGTCACCGGCAAGCGCACCTTCGAAGGGAAAACGCAGGCCAGCATCGTCGGGCAGATTCTCGCCGTGGATCCCCCTTCCGTCAGCATTCTGCGCCCCCAAACGCCGCCGGGGCTGGACCGTGTGATTCGCCTCTGCCTCGATAAAGATCCCGACGAGCGCATCCAGACTGCGCACGATCTGAAGCTCCAGTTGCAGGGGATTGCTGCCGGAGGCAGTCAGGTAGGTGATCCTGCCGTCGTCTCGTCGCGCCGCAAGAAAACTGCCACTGTCCTTACGGCCGCAACCATTGCCGGATGGCTCATCGCGGCGGCTCTCGGCGTTTTGCTGCTGATCTACGTCGGCCGCGTCACCTCTGCGCGACAGTCAGTTCACACCAGCATCGAGCCGCCCGCCGGATTTGACTTCTTCTCGGTCGTCGACGGCGCCCCAGTTCTATCTCCCGATGGCCAGCAGGTTGCATTCTTAGTCAATAAAAAAGACACAACCTTCACGCCCGGCGGGGGATCACTTTATCTGCTACGGCTCTCCACGGGCGAATCCGCTCCCGTGGCCGGGGCTCAGTCAGCTCTGTTTCCCTTCTGGTCGCCCGATGGCAAATACCTCGGCTTCTTCTCCGAGGGCAAGCTCAAGAAGGTTCCCGTCGCCGGAGGTACGGTGCAGATTCTGTGCGACGCGCCCGAAGGCCGCGGCGGCAGCTGGAATGAGCAGGGCACCATCATCTTCGCGCCGCGCATCGCTGGGTCGCTCCAGTCCGTCTCCGATGGCGGAGGCACTCCCGTCGAAATTACTAAAAGTAACAGTAGCGGCCAGAAATACACCGATCGCGATCCCTACTTCCTGCCCGACGGCAAGCACTTCCTCTTCGTGCGGCGCGCCAAAGACTCCGGCAGCGTCTATGCCGGTGCACTCGATTCTTCCGGTACCAAGCAGGATGGCGACATCAAACAGATTCTCCCCATCGGCTCGAACGTCGCCTACAGCGACGGTTATCTCTTTTACCTGAAAGAAGGTGCGCTCATCGCGCAGGAGTTCGATCCCTCCAGCCTGACCTTCAAAGGCAAGCCCATCTCCATTGCCTCGAACGTCGAGTTCGCCCCAGCGCGCAACGAGGGGAGTTTCTCGGTCAGCCGCAATGTGCTGCTCTATCGCCCCACGTCCGTGGTGAATCGCGAACTAGTCTGGTTCGATCTATCGGGCAAGGAAGTCGACCACTGGGGCGAGCCCGCTCCTTACCTCCGCGGCAAATTCTTTGCCGCAACGCAAACCGCTCTCCTGTCGCGAGCCACTCCCGGCGGCAACGGAGACAGCCTGTGGATCTCCGACGTTGCGCGCAAGACGGTGAACCGGCTCACCCAGGACTCGGACCGGGCCGCGACCGGAGCGGTCTCGCCTGACGGCAAGGACGTTTGGATTTCCAACACCACCGGCTACGTCAGCGATCTCACGCGCAAGTCTCTGAGCGCCTCGGGCATGGAAGAAAAAGTGTTGGAAAACTTCAACGGCAACCTCGTCCTCTTCGACATCTCACGCGATGGCCGTTACCTGCTGTTCAATCATCAGGACCCGAGGACTGATTTCGACATCTACACGATGGATCTGCAGGGTGAGAAAAAGCTCGTCCCAGTGCTGAACGGTCCCTCGGCCGAACGCAACGGCCACGTCTCCCCCGATAGCAAGTGGCTGGCCTACATCTCGAATGAGACCGGCACCGACGAACTTTTCGTCACTTCGTTCCCGGTTCCCGGCTCGCGCTGGCAGGTTTCGAGCGGAGGCGCCACCAGTACCGGCGAGTGGTCTGCCGACGGCAAGAACTTGCGTTACCGCAATGGTGAAAAAATCTTGAACGTGGAAGTGCACTCCGGCGCGAGCAAACCCGACTTCTCTACTCCCAAGGAACTGCTATCGCTGCCCACCAACATCATCGACATTGCTCTTCTCCCCGACGGCAAACGGATTCTCGCGGTCCGCCCCAGCGGTAATAGCGCTCCGGTCCCCATCAACTTCGTCCTCAACTGGGAACACCTCACACATTAATCCGAACTCGCGCGATTTCAGTAACTGTTGTAAACAGGCGATTACACTCATTGACCCCGGCCAGCCCAGAAAAGGGGGTGAGTGTAATGGCGACATTCCACTAGTTGGTAGTGCACGCCCGTTCAGCGCCGTCTGCGCCAACCCAACCACAAACCGAGCCCCATACCCGCTAGCACGGCTCCCGTCAACTTCCTCCGGTCGGTAATCGGAACGAACCGAGTTGGCTGGTCGCTGATCTCGATAACGCCGACCGGAACGGCGCGTGCTCCTCCTCCACCCCCGCCTCCCTCTCCCCGAGCATGGGAATCGCCGATACCGCCCGTGCCCGCCCCAGCCCCGTACCCGTAGATTATCTTCGCAACGGGGACGACCGTCTTCCCCTGGGCCGCGATGGGTTCGCCATAGACCGCCTTCACGTTAGCCTGCGTGAGAATGCTTTCCTTGAGTGATTGCAAAAGAGCTTGGCTGCTCATTTTCGGAACCTCCATGAGTCCTCTACGCAAATCTTATCCAAAAAATGAGGTGGGGCAGAACTGGGTCAATGAGTGTGATAGCGATTTTGCAACAGTAAATAGGCGGAGGTCAGAACAGCCCCGAATCATCCTCTATGCCGAGCCATGTCAAAGCTTCCCCGCGATCAAGAAAAATGTGAACTTCGACCTCGTGGTGTGCCTCGTGATAAGTCTGCATCAGATGGCCAATTGTAAGAATATGAATGCTGCTTCCAACGAAAGCGCGACGAGAGCCACTGGAGACAATGCGACGGCGGGTAATCTCCTTCATCTCAGCAACGGTCAGATCTAGATCTGTGGCGGGGGTTACGTCAATCAATTGATTGAAACTTGGATCGAAAACAGGATCGGTGAGGAGTTGATCTTGGTGGTCTTGTATCTCACGAAAAGTGACCCAACCCTCTCCGACAGTGACCACCAGCCGGTGTTCCTTATCGATGTTGTAGTGGACGGGCATGAGAGCGGGGAAACGACCACGGCATCAGAAAAAATCTGACATGGGTTGGGCGGAACTGGCGGCGCCGGGGAAGCTGGTCAAACCCAGGGCCTGCATCAGCGTTCTCAGCGTGTTTTGGTGTTGGTATAGGGTGGTAGATTTGTGCCCGGGCTTGACTTTGGGGCCGATGACGACGGCGGTGACGTGGCCTCCGCCGTGTTGCGTGTCGCCGGTGACGCTTTCATCGAAGACGATGATCAGGAGGCCGTTGGCTTGAAATGTGGAACTGGCGATCAGATGGGCGATGTTGCTTTTGAGCCAGGAGTCGGCCTGGGCGAGAGTGCCGTTGTGTGCGTCGTGCACGAGGTTGGGGACGATGAAGGAGAAGTTGGGCAGGGTGTGATTGGCGAGATCGGAAGAAAACTGGCTGAATGGAACCAGGTTGAACTTTTCGCTGCTGTTGGCGACGTCGGAAAAATAGGCGAGCGGGTTGTGGCGCTTGAGGTAGGAGGAAGCGGAGCAGCCGGTAAATCCGGCGGCGGGCAGGCTGTCGGCGTAGGCTTTGAAGGTTTTTCCGGCGGCGATCAGGTGGCGGGCGATGTTGTCTTGGGTGAGGGTGCCGCAGAAACCGTCATTGTTGGTGATGATCTGGCCGGCGGTGAGCATGAAGTAATTGCCGATGGAAGGATGAGTGTTGGCATAGTACCTGGTGGCGAGGCCGTATTTGGACGCGAGGCCGTTGAGGTAGGGCATGGAGGAGTTTCCGATGACGGAGGAGTAGCTGTGATTTTCTTCGAGGACGAGGAAGACATGAGAGCTGAGAGGAACAGCGGCCGCGCTTGGAAACAGCGCCTGGGTAACGGGGGAACCTGCGCCGCCGGCGGCGGATACGAGGACGAGAAGTGTAGCGAACAGGGGCTTCATGGATGCCTCCAGGCGCGGCATAGATCGCGGCGCAGATTAGAGATGCGCGGGGGTGGGATCGCGATGCCTGGGGACAGAAGGCTTCACAGCAAGACAGCACGAAACCTTCACCTGCCTTGAACTGCGCCATACACGATGCCGTCGTTTTTGCCGAGCCGCGTACCTTCGTTTTACGCCGGGATTGCGTACAGTTTCGGCGCTTTAGCATGGAAATATCGGCTGCGGCCCACGCTTTTCGGGTTTGAAGAACACGTTGAGCCAGCGACCCTACGGGAGCCATAAAACCACGCAGCCTTAGCTCACCTGCGCAATTCGGCTTCGGTGGTTGACGCTAACAGGCGACACTCATTGACCCGGCCCCTGGAAGCGGTGGACGCTCCCTCAATGAGTTCATTTATCGCCAGTTTATCCGTGAACTCAAGAGAGTACTGCAATTGGTCAGAGAATCAATAGCAAAGCCACTTGGAATTCTCTTTCCTGCAATCGTGGAGGGTAGCGATTCTAAAGGATTCCCGCGCAGGTCAAGCTGACGCAGCTCTGCAAGCTTTCCGATCGCAGAGGGAACAGTCGTGAGTCTATTGTTTCGAACGTGAATCCCCCTGTCGCTATGAACTCCCACTGCTCCCGAGGGTGCTACGAGAACTTCCAGATAGGAGCTGGAGGCAATCTAGGTCAGGCCTAGTTTTGCCGAATCCCTGTGCGCGCCGCGTGCATCGATACTAGTGAGCGAACGCTTCGCGACAAGATTCGGGCCCCCGGTTCTTTGCGCACCCTTCAGACTTACCCTTAAGTAAAAACTGAAACAGACTGACCCGATGGCGGTGTGAACCACGTGCCCATCCGAGAAATGCTCAGCCTTGCGAAGGCCCTATGACTCGTATGGGCTGGCTGGTCGCCCGGGAGTGGCGGCCCTGTGCTTGGCGGATCGAATGAGACATTGAATGAATTCAGACAAAAAGTGAGAGGAGGAAAAGATGAGTGCTCGGATCTTCAACTACGAGGACGACTGGGAAAATGAAATTCTTGAATGCCCAAAGTGTCACTGGAGGGGGACGTTCCAGGAAGCCGGCCCGAATTATTGTGCCGAGGTCATGGATTGCGAATGTCCCAATTGTGATTTCTTCGAGGCTCCGATGCTCGCGATTGTGAACTATTCCATGGGGGACGGGACCGACCAGAGACCCCGAATCCTTAAACTGAATCAGCCACAGAATGAAACTCCGGTGCGCGAGTAGCACCCAGCGGAGGGCTCCCAATTGTTGACGATAACAGGCGAGTACACTCATTGACGATTTTTCCGAGTACAGATAGGGCTGGTATGTGAAGTCTTTCGCGGTCGACCTTCGTACACTATGTTAAAAGGCGTTTCTGTGGCTCGCCGGAAACGGCTGAACCAGCCTACGCACCACTTCTCTCATCCGGGCTTCTCCCGATTACGTGCCCAGGCATAGCCCCACCTCGTGGGACCGTGAACACGGGATGCACAGAAGCGTGGAGAAGGAATAGTAGACTCGCCCCACCGGATTCAAATTGTCCTATAGGCTGGGGCATGTTTTCGGTGGCACAGACGATGCCGATGCCTCTGATTTTGGGCTGAGCCAGATGGCGCGCATGTCGCCGATTGTCGTGGCGCCGTCGCCCATGTCGTATTTTGAGCTCACGAAGTGAGCTAGCGCGAAGCGTCACTCGGCTTACGCGGATCGCTGTCGCGATCCGCGTCGCTCGGAATGTTAATTTGGGGTCGGCGATATTCTGGGTCAATTTCCCATCTTGCGCCCTGCAATCATCAGGCCGGCACCGACCACTACCAGGGCAATGCTGGCGGCTGGGGGGAGGAGGTCGCTGTGCTTCGTGTCTACGCCCATGTGGACGTCGCCGGCGTCGAGGCCGTGGTGTTCGGTGTGGGGAATCGGGACGAAGAAGGATAGGGCGCCGAGGATTAGGACGATCAGGCCGACTGCGAATAGAGCTTTCATTGGTGCCTCCGCTTTAGCGACGCGAGAAGTATAGCGCGGGCGGGGGCGGTTTTGTTGCTGCACGCTGGATCCCTCGCCCCGCTGGAGAGAACGCGGGGACTTCGTGATGACGCATTTCTAGATATCAACGCGGCTTAGGAATTCCCGAAGTTTCGGGCGAACTCTACCAGGCTTCTTACGGCGATTCCTGATGGGCCTTTGGCGATCCAGGGCTTGGTGTCTTCCATCCAGGCGGTGCCGGCGATGTCGAGGTGGAGCCAGGGGGTGTCTTCGGCGAATTCTTTTAGGAAGGCGGCGGCGGTGCTGGCGCCGCCCCAGCGGCCTCCGGTGTTCATTAGGTCGGCGATGCTGGAGCGGGTCTGGTCGAGATATTCGTCGGTGACGGGGAGGCGCCACATTTTCTCGCCGGACTTCGCGAGAGACTTGGTGAAAGCTTCGTAGAAGGCGTCGTCGTTGGAGAAAATTCCGGCGTTGTAGTAGCCGAGGGCGACGACGACGGCGCCGGTCAAGGTGGCGGCGTCGATTAGGTGAGTGCAGCCGAGCTGGCGGGCGTAGCAGAGTCCGTCGGCGAGGACGAGGCGGCCTTCGGCGTCGGTGTTGATGATTTCGATGGTCTTGCCGGACATGGCGGTCTGGATGTCGCCGGGCTTTTGGGCTTTGCCGCTGGGCATGTTTTCGGTGGCGCAGACGATGCCGATGACTTTGATTTTGGGCTTGAGCAGGGCGATGGCGCGCATGGCGCCGATCATGGTGGCGCCGCCGGCCATGTCGTATTTCATTTTTTCCATGTTGTCGGCGGGCTTGATGGAAATGCCTCCGGTGTCGAAGGTGACGCCTTTGCCGACTAGGCCCAGCACCGGTTTCTCCGGTGCTCCGGCGGGTTCGTAGCGCATGACGATCAGAGCGGGCGGTTCGTCGGAGCCTTGCGCTACGCCCCAGAATGCGCCCATCTTTAATTCTTTGATTTTGTCGGGGCCGTAGACTTCGCATATCAGCCCGGTTTCTTTCGCCATCGGCTGGGCGCGCTCGGCGAGGATGGTGGGAGTCATGTGGTTGGAGGGCTCGTTGACCAGATCGCGAGTGAAGTTTTGCGATTCGGCGAGGATGCGGGCTTCGTCGAGGGCGCTTTGGAGTTTTGCTTGGTCGCCTGTGGCGACGACCGTGAGCGATTCGACGGTTTGATCTTTGCGGTCGCTCTTGTAGGTGTCGGGATCGAAGTTGCCGACGATTGCGCCTTCGACTACGGCTTTGACGGCTTCTTCGGCGGGGATTTCGCTGGGAAGAATGAAGGCGAGGCTGCGCACGGTGCGTGGCTTGAGGGCGCGGACGGCGGCTCCGGCTAGTTTGCGGAGATCGTTGGAGGAAAACTTTTTTGCTTTGCCTCCGCCGATCAAGAGCAGGCGCTTGGCTTTGAGTCCGGCGGGTTTGTGGAGCCAGGCAGTTTCGAAAGTCTTGCCGGTGAGGTCGCCGGAAGAGAGCAGGTCGGCGGCGGATTGCTGAATCGGACTTTGTCGGCGGAGACGTAGGGTTCGGGCTTGTCTTTGCCGTTTTTCCGATCGATCTTTTCCGAGCGGTCGAGAACTACGGCGACCAGGCATTCGGTTTCGAGCTCGAGCGGCTGGGGAGAGGGAAAGACTGGTTTTCATATGGGAGTAGACAGTATGGAAGAGCAGTGGGGAAATGCGCAAGGGGTGGGAGTGGCTCAGTTTGAAATGTCGAGGACATGCCGTGGGTATGGCGCACGCGGGATCCCTCGCCACGCTGGAGAAAGCGCGGGGACTTCGGGATGACGTGGTGACTCAGATTTCAAATCACGAGAATCAGAAGAAGTCGCTCATGGGCTGGGCGGAGCTGGCGGCGCCGGGGAAGGTCGTCAAGCCCAGGGCCTGCATCAGGGTTCTCAGAGTATTTTGATGTTGATAGAGGGTGGCGGATTGTAATCCAGGCTTTACTTTGGGACCGATGACGACGGCGGCGACGTGGCCACCGCCGTGTTGTGTGTCACTGGTCAAGCTTTCATCGAAGACGATGATCAGGAGGCCATCGGTTTGAAATGTTGAGCTGGCGATCAGAGGGGCGATGTTGGTTTGGAGCCAGGAGTCGGCCTGGGTTAGAGTGCCGTTGTGAGCGTCGTCAATGAGGTTGGGGACGATAAAAGAGAAGTTGGACAGGGTGTTGTTGGCGAGATCGGAAGGAAAGTTGGTGAACGGAACCAGGTTGAACTGTTCGCTGCCGTTGGCGACGTCGGAAAAATAGGCGAGCGGGTTGTGGCGCTTGAGGTAGGAAGGAGCGGAGCAGCCAGTGAATCCGGCGGCGGGAAGGCTTTCGGCGTAGGCTTTGAAGGTTTTTCCGGCGGCGATCAGGTGGCGGGCGATGTTGTCCTGCGATTGCGGGAGGGTGGCGCAGAAACCGTCATTGTTGGTGATAACCTGGCCAGCGGTCAGCATGAAGTAATTGCCGATGGAAGGATGAGTGTTGGCATAGTACTGGGTGGCCACGCCGTATTTGGACGCGAGGCTGTTGAGGTAGGGCATGGAGGAAGTTCCAATGACGGCGGAGTAGCTGTGGTTCTCCTCGAGCACAAGAAAGACGTGACTACTGAGCGGTACGGTGCCGGGGTTTTGCACGGGAGGGGTGCCTGGGGCGGAGGAGGTTCCTCCGCCGCACGCAGTGCCCACGAGAACTAGGAACGCCGATAGGAGGGCCTTCATGATTGGGTCTCCGGCGCAAGATGCGACGGCACACTAGAGATGCGCGGGAGAGAGGTGGCGCTGCCCGGGAAAAGTCCCACCCTATTTCCAAACAGCAGAAAAGAAAGGACCGGGCACCTGTGTGTAAACTGGCAACCATGCGAATCCCTGGTGTGGTGGCGTGGGTCTTCATTCTTACGGGTGCGATTCTTACGGTTGCAGCCAGTTCTGCTCAATCGCCGAATACGTCCGCTCCCGCAAAAATCATTATTGATACTGACATTGGGGACGATGTGGACGACGCGTTTGCGGTGGCGCTGGCGCTGAAGTCTCCTGAGGTGCAGATTGTGGGGATCACGACGACGTTTGGGGATACGGAGACGCGGGCGAAGCTGGTGGACCGGATGCTGGGGGAGGCGGGGCGAACGGAGATTCCGGTCGCGGCGGGGAAGGCGACTCAGACCAATTCGAATTTCACGCAGCGGCGGTACGCGGAGAGTGGGCAGGTTTGCGCGGGGGGCGCATCCGGATGCGGTGGATTTCATTCTGGAGCAGATTCGGAAAAATCCGGGGGAGATAACGCTGGTGGCGATTGGGCCGCTGGTGAATGTGGGCGCGCTGATTGATAAGGATGCGGAGACGTTTCGCAAGCTGAAGCGGGTGGTGATGATGGGCGGGTCGGTGGAGCGGGGGTATGGCGATCCGTATGGGGCGCCGACGGCGCCGCAGCCGGAGTGGAACATTAAGAATGATGTGGCGTCGGCGCAGAAATTGTTTGCGTCAGGGGTGCCGATCTACATGATGCCGCTGGATTCGACGCAACTGAAACTGGATGAGGTGAAGCGGGAGTTTCTGTTTCGGCAGGGGACGCCGATGACGGACGCGCTGACGCTGCTGTATCACGAGTGGGGACAGGAGACGCCGACGCTGTTTGATCCGATGGCGATGGCGTTTGCGGTGGATGAGAAGCTGTGTCCGGTGGAGGCGATGCGGATTCGGGTGGATGAGAAGGGGATGACGCTGCGGGAAAGTGGGGCGGCGAATGCGTTCGTGTGTTTGAAGTCGGATCCGGAGATGTTTTTCAGGTTTTATTTGGGGCGGGTGGGGAGGTAGAGATTAACCGCGCGGGTTGAGAGTTGCGCTGCGGACGAAGCAGGTTCCTCGCTACTACGCGGATCGCGTTCGCGATCCGCTTCGCTCGGAATGACATTGGTTATGCTGCACGCGAGATCCCGATTCGACTCCTTCTGCTTCGCATCAGTCGCTCAGGGCAGGCTCTCGCCCCGCTGGAGAAACGCGGGGCTTCGGGATGACGCCTAGCCATTTTTGAGGTCAAGCGAGTCAAACGAACATTTCGTCGGGATGGGAGGGCGTTTTGTCTTTTTTGTGGTCGCGGCGGGAATTGCGGAAACGGGGGGCCAGGGCGGCGACTGCGCACAGGGAAAAGAACAGCAGGGCGTTGGCGGGAATTTCGAGATTGAAATCGACGAAGCTGTGGACCAGGATTCCGCGATGCCGATGATGGCGGCGAGAGTGACGGCGCCGTTTACATCGGAGGGCCAGTTGCGGATTTTGGGCAAGGCGCGACGGAAGACGGAGACCAGGAACCAGACCATGAGGGCGAAACCGACGATGCCGGTTTCGGCGAGCAACTGCGAGTAGTCGTTGTGGGCTTTATCCACGAGAAGATTCGTGTAGAAGCTACGGAACTGCGGATAGACGGTCTCGAAAGTGCCGAGGCCCCAGCCGAGCAGGGGGCGCTGGCGGAACATGTGAAGCGCGTCGCGATTGATCTGGAAACGGATGTCGTTGCTGAGGTCGGAATGTTTGCTGGCGCTGATGGTGGAGAGGCGAGCGGTGACTTCGCTGCCGCCGATCCAGGCGATGGAGACCAGGGAAATGACGAGGAAGGTCGTCCATCAGGAAAGCGGCGCGGCCAGTGGCTTTTTCGCGGAAGAGGAAACAGAGAAAGATGGCGACTTGCACGGCGAAGGCGACCATGCCTCCGCGGGAGCCGGAGAGGAAGATGGTAGCGCCCATGAAGGCGGCGGCGGAAGCGGCGATCCAGCGTTCCTTGGCCGTGGGCGTAACGGCTGAAGGCGAACACCAGCGGGATAGGGACCAGCATTTCCATGAGTCCGGCGTAGTGGTTGTGGTTGACGTAGGGGCCGTAGATCCAGCCGCCGAAGCGCGGCGTCCGTAGTCCAATAGAGTTTGCCGGTTGAACTCAGGCTTTGCAGGACGGCGAACATGGCCATCCCAGGTGCCGTAGAAGACGGCGGCGGTGGTGAGTCTGCGAATGTGAGTGGTGCGGGTGAGAGTCTGGGTGATCAGAAAACAGACGACGCCGTAGGCGATGTAGAGCAGCAATCTCGAGTAGGTGGCGTGGCGGTAGGCCGAGATTCCGGGGAGCAACTGCATGCAAATCAGAGCCAGGAAAGCGAACAGGGGCGGAAAGATGGGCGTCCACAGAATGGTGGGTTCGGGCGGCGCGTGTCTGGCTAAACATCCAGACCATAAAGAGGATCGTGGAGACCGATTGCAGGATGAAGACGGCCCACGGCTCAACGGCACCGAAGGCGAGGGGACAGAACAGCAGCAGGGCAGCGAGGCCGTAGAGGACGACTCCGTTGACTCCGAAGCGCGCGGGCTTGCGTCTGCACGGGAGTTTCGGGAAGTTCAGGAAGAGCAAGAGCGGCGCTCATTGTGGCGTGTGCCTCCTTGGCGAGCGGAAGCATGCGCGGATGTCGGTGCGGACCAGTTGGAGGCCGTCGATCCAGAGCTTGCCGCTTGATGGGGCTGCCGTCGGGGACTCGAGCGATGCGGAGCACGACCAGGTGAGTGTCAGGCCCGGTGGTGAAGATGCCGTCGACCTTGCGCCAGAAGTCGGAGTCGCGCAAGTCATCGCTCATGAAGAAGAGAGTTTCGCGATAGAGATCCTGAATGGCGAACTTGGGGCCGCCGGCGCCGTCCATGTCCTTCGGCTTTGTAGAATCCGGAAAATTCGTAAGCTGGTATTGGGATCGACGGGGACGAACTGGCGGATGCCGGCGTCGGAGATGCCGGGGCCGTCGAAGCTGATGCGCAACGACTGCGAACTGGAATGGGCGTCATTGGGGTCGAGGGCGAGAGAGACTCCGGTGACGGGCTGGTGCATCCAGTCGAAGCCGCCGTTGAGGACGTGCATGCTGAAGTCGCCGTTGATCGAGCAGATTTTCCGAGGAAGGCTGGTAGGCGGCCAGTCCGGACAGGTTGGCGGCCTGCTGCCAGACCGTCGAGTGCCTGGAGAACTTCCTGGTGCGCGATCAAATAACGCATGTAGCCGAAGAGGGTCGGGGCGGTCGAGAGGCTGCTGCGCGGAGAAACATTTTGTCCCAGACTTTGGCGGCTGCGGCGGACTCATTTTTTGAAATCAGGAAATTGCGAGGAAACGAATCATAAGCATTGGGCGGGACCACGTTGGCGAGCAGCGAATCGATGTCGGGGTGCATTTTCCAGCACAGGCTGATGGCTTCGGCGGTGCGATAAGTGTCGTTTTCCATGACGACGCGGAACTCGCGCATGGCGTCGTCGGAGGAGCCTTGGGCCAGATAGAGGTTGGCGGCCTGCCAGGCGACGTCGGGAGTGCGGGGATCGGCGGCGAGGGCGCGCTCGAGAGCGGGGCGTTCGGAGTCGGTGTCCCCGACGGACTGGCGGGCGATGGCGAGATCGAGCCAGTACTTGGCGGAATGGGGATTGAGGGCGGTGGCGGCTTCTCGAGCCAGGGGATTGCGGCCTGGGGAGATTGTCGCGGCAAGCAATTCGTAGCGGCCGAGGCGATAAGCGATATTCGGCGTTGCCGGGATCGAGACGGGCGGCGCGCTGCAGGTGTGCGGGGTCGGGATCGGCGGAGAAATGTGCAGCGAGGAATGCGGCGGCGGTGAGGGCGAAGATAGACGACCGCGGCGAAGGACAGCGCGGCGATGGCGGCCAATCTCTTCGCGGGATGGCGAAGTCATGCACGGCGGACTGCATCCAAGAACCAAAAGACGCCGGTTTACGCGCTGGTCGAGGTAGCGCGGGCATCATCGTGCGATGACCCGGTCATATCCTCGTCGTAGTAACGGTGTCCGTATTTTCCCTGGTACTCGTAGTAGTAGTAGTAATCCGGTGAATCTAAATTGACGGCGTTGAGCAGCACGCCGCAGACGCGAGCGTTGACTTGTGTCGAGGATGTCGCGGGCGCGGCGCAGAGCGGGCTTGGTGGTCTGGGCGGAGCGGATGACGAGGACGACGGCATCGGCGCGGGTGGAAAGGACGACGGCGTCGGTGACGGAAAGAGTTGGCGGAGTATCCACCACGATGTGGTCGTACTGCTCGCGGACCTCGGTCAGCAGGTCGAACATGGGCGCCGAGGCCAGTAACTCGGCTGGGTTGGGAGGCGGCGTGCCTGCGGGAAGAATAAACAGGTTGGGCAAGATGGAAGAGCGAACTGTTGCTTGCTGCAAGGTGGCGCCGCCGGTGAGGACGTTGCTCAGTCCGACGCGGGGGCCCATGCTCAGAGCTCTTGTGAATGCTGGGGCGGCGCAGATCGGCGTCGATGAGCAGGACGCGGGTACCTTTTTGCGCCAGCACGATGGCGGTGTTGATGCTGGTGGTGGTCTTGCCTTCGCGAGGGCAGGGCGCTGGTGATGAGGATGGTCTTGGGCGGAGCGCCGACCGAAGTCAGCAGCAGCGAAGTGCGCAGCGCGCGATAGGACTCGGCCATCTGCGAAAGCGGACGCGACTGAGTGATCAGTCTCGATGGCTTCCTTGGAAGCGGCGACGGTGAGTCCGGCTGGGAAGTGGACTCGGAGGTGCTCTTGGGGCCGAGAGGGATCATGCCCAGCGAGGGCAAGCCGGAGATGGCTTGCGCCTGCTCGGGGGTGCGGACGGTGTTGTCCATGCCTTCGAGCAGGAAGGCAAGGCCGATGCCGCTGGTCAGGCCGAGAACGAACCCGAAGCCTAGATTGCGGGGAATATTGGGTTCGGCGGGAGCGGCTGGGGTGCGGGCGATATCGACTTCGCGAATGTTGTTGGAGCGCAGGCCGGCGGTGACTCCGGCTTCCTTTAGTTTCTGGAGCAGGCCTTCATAGAGAGTGCGGTTGGTTTCGAAATCGCGCTTGAGCAAGCTGTATTCGATGGCGCTTTCGTTCAGCTTGTTGTCTTCCTGCTTCTGCTTTTCGAGGGCGGCGCTCAACATGTTTTCGCGCTGCAGGGAGGCCATGTAGTCGCCACGGAGACGGCCGCCAACTTTCTTCATCTCGGTTTGAATCTGAGCGTCCACTTCCTGGAGCTGATTATTCAGCTGGGCAATCTTGGGATAAGCGGGGCCAAACTGGGTGGACATTTGGGCGACCTGAATCTTGAGATCGGCCTTCTGCTCTTCCAGTTTGTCGAGCAGGGGAGAAGTGTGTTCGGAAGTCTTGCCCTGCCAGGCGGCGCCCACGGAGACGGCGGAAGCGGATTCAGTATCGCCGGATTCGGCGAGGCGGTAGATGGCTTCTTTTTGCATGCGCTCGGATTCGGCGGCGGTGAGTTCTTTATTCAGTTCGTCGAGTTTGGCGGTGGTGATGTTCTGCTTTTCGTCAATGCCGAGGATCTGGTGGTCTTTTTGATATTTGACCAGCTTTTCTTCGGAGGTCTCGACCTTCATTTGCAGATCGACCAACTGGCGGGAGAGCCAGTCGGAAGCCTGCATGGTGGACTCGAAGCGAGTCTTGAAATTCTGCTCGATGTAGGTGTTGGCCAGGGTGTTGACGATGCGGGCGGCCAGTTCTTTGTTGGGGCTGCTGTAATGAATATCGATGACGCGGGTGTTGGGCTCGAACAAGACGCGGAGATTGCCCTTGAAGATGCCGAGCAGGGCGTTGGCGCGAACGGAATCAGGCTCGAGGGCGTCGGTGGTCAGTTCCAGGGAAGAAGGCGAGGACTGTCCGTGTCCGCCGAACTCGGGCATGCGGTCGAGATTGAGCTGCTTGATGACCTGGAGGGCGAGCAGATCGCTGCGCAGGATGCGGACTTCGGTGTCGAGGTCGGTGGGATCGTAGTAATCCATGCCGGAGTTGGAGGGGTCGCGGAGGTTTTGCAGCATGGGGTCGGGCTTGCCGATGGAGATGCTGCCGACGGCGTCATAAATGGGAGTGGCGCGCAAGGTGGCGATGAGGGTGGCGCCGAAAATCAGGGCGAGGGTTCCGCCGACGACCCAGACGCGCTTGATCAGGACGCGCAAATACTCGCGCAGGATGGAATCCTGAGTGGAAGCGGAGGGATGAATGGCAGCGAGATTCCTCAGCTGCAAGGGCGCGGGAGCTACCTCGCGCAAAATCTGCGGGCTAGGTTGCGAGAGCGGTACTGGTTCCATCAGCCCCCTTGGGGTGAAACAAAATCGTCCGCACAAGTGCAGGCGGGACGAATGGCGAGTCTCAGTATGGCAGAGAAAATATGCAAATGCCCTTGATTGAGTTGGTTCGAGGCTGTGAAAGAAAAGAGATTCACAGAGGCGGGGTGTGAACAATGAATATACTGGCGCTGAAAGCCGGAGCTGGTCCTTGGCGGCGGTGATTTCCTGGGCTGAGATTTCGCGGGCGAGGGCGCCCGCGCCACACAATCGGAGCATCAGACAGAAGAGGGAGTCAGACCTAATGAAGAAGATGAATTGGGCGGAGCAAGTGGTGCTGGTGACCGGGGGGACGGGATCGTTTGGCAAGAAGTTTGTGGAAATCATGCTGAAGGAATACCGGCCGCAGAAGCTGATCGTCTTCAGCCGCGATGAATTGAAGCAGCATGAGATGCGGACGGCGGGGCTGGACCATCCCAGCCTGCGGTACTTCATTGGCGATGTGCGCGATCAGCAGCGGCTGGAGCGGGCGTTCGCGGGGGTGACGGTGGTGGTGCATGCGGCGGCGCTGAAGCAGGTGCCAGCGTGCGAGTACAACCCGTTTGAGGCGATCCAGACCAACATCATGGGCGGGAAGAATGTGATTGAGGCGGCGATCAACCGCGGAGTGCGGCGGGTGATGGCGCTGAGCACGGACAAGGCGGTCAATCCCATCAATCTTTATGGGGCGACCAAGCTGTGCGCGGAAAAAATGTTTGTGCAGGCCAATGCCTACGCGGGGGCGCAGGATTCGCGGTTCAGTTGCGTGCGCTATGGGAACGTGGTGGGGAGCCGGGGCAGCGTGGTGCCGATTTTCATGGAGCAGCGCAAGCGAGGGAAGGTGACGCTGACCGATCCGCGGATGACGCGGTTCTGGATCACGCTGGACCAGGGAGTGCGGTTTGTGGTCAGCTGCCTGGAGCAAATGCACGGCGGCGAGATTTTTGTCCCGAAGATTCCGAGCATGAAGCTGCTGGACATGGCGCAGGCGGTGGCTCCGGATTGCGAGATTGAATGCGTGGGGATCCGGCCGGGAGAAAAGCTGCACGAGGTGCTGCTCTCGGAAGACGAGGCGAGAAACAGCGTGGAGACGGAAGGCATGTTTGTGATTCAGCCGGCGCACGCGTGGTGGCCGAAAGAAAACTGGAAGGACGCCAAGCCGCTGGCGGAGGGTTTCCGCTATGCCAGCGACACGAACACGGAGTGGCTGATCGGCGGAAGATCTTGTACGAATTGGTGGAGGGCAGCGCGCCCGCGCTGACGTTAGTTCCGAAAGAAACCAGACTGCGCGCCAACGCCTGAGGAGTGATGACTGCAACGGCGGCAACCCGAGAGGCGCTGGCCCTGCATGGGGGAACGCCTGTGCGCGGCACGCTGCTTCCTTATGGGCGGCAGACAATCGACGAAAGCGACATCCAGGCGGTGGTGGATACGCTGCGCTCGGACTGGCTGACGACCGGCCCCAAAGTAAATGAATTTGAAGAGGCGTTTGCGGCGTGGGTGGGCGCGCGCTATGCGGTCAGCTTCAGCAGTGGAACGGCGGCGCTGCATGGAGCGGCGTTTGCGGCTGGGCTGGGAGCGGGCGATGAGGCGATTACTTCTCCGCTGACGTTTGCGGCGACCGCGAATTGCGTTTTGTATCAGGGAGCGACGCCGATTTTCGCGGATGTGGCTGCCGGACACGTTGAATCTTGATCCGGAGCAAGTGCGGCGGACGATTACGTCGCGGACGAAGGCGTTGCTGCCGGTGGATTATGCGGGGCATCCGGCGGAGTTGGACGCGATGCTAGAAATCGCCGAGCGGCATGGACTGACCGTGATTGAAGATGCTTGCCATGCGCTGGGGGCGGAGTATCGCGGGCGGCGGGTGGGAAGTGTTTCGCACATGACGGTGTTCAGCTTTCATCCGGTGAAGCATTTGACGACCGGTGAAGGCGGAATGGTGACGACGGACAACGCGGAGTTTGCGGAGACGCTGCGGAGGTTTCGGAATCATGGGATCAGCAGCAATGCGAGCGACCGTCAGCGGGAAGGGCAGTGGCACTACGAGATGGTGCTGCTGGGCTTCAACTACCGGCTGACGGACATTGCCTGCGCGCTGGGATTGCAGCAACTTGACGAAGCTGGAAGCGAATCTGGCGCGGCGGAGAGAGATTGCTGCGAAGTACGCGGCGGCGTTGGGAGCGGTGCCGGGGATTGTGGTTCCGGCGGTGCAGGACGGAGGTGGTGCCGGCGTGGCATTTGTATCCGGTGCGGCTGGAACTGGCGAAGCTTTCGGCGGGGCGGGCGGAAATTTTCAGCGCGCTGCGGGCGGAGAACATTGGGGTGAATGTGCATTACATTCCGGTACATCTTCATCCTTATTACAAGGAGCGGTTTGGATATCGCGGGGGAGAGTTTCCGGTGGCCGAGGCGGCGTACGAGAGCTTGATCAGCCTGCCGATGTTTCATGGGATGACGGACGGGGATGTGGACGATGTGGTGCGGGCGGTGGAGAAGGTGATGGGGCATTACGCGAGGTGACGAGACGTGAATAAGAATGCGGCGGCAGTGGGAGTTGTACCCCAGAGCGCGGAGACCGTGCAGACAGAGATTTGGCGAGGGGAATTTGGGCGCGCATACACCGAGCGCAATACACTCGATGTCGGAGGAGCTCAATGCTCTGTGGTCCGGGAACTATGGGATCACGAGGCGGGAGATCAATCAGATTTTCTTACAGGAAATTCCGAAAAACGCGAGCTTTCTGGAAGTGGGCTGCAATGTGGGGAACCAATTGCTGCAGCTTCAGGAGGTCGGTTACAGCAACCTGTCGGCAGTTGAGATACAGACGTATGCGGTGGAAATCGCGAAATCGCGCTGAAGAATGTCGACATCCGGCAGGCCTCGGCGCTGGAGCTTCCGTTCGATGACGATGCCTTTGACGTGGTGTTCACTTCCGGGGTGCTGATCCACATAGCGCCGGAAGACCTGCCGCAGGCGATGGAGGAGATCCACCGCTGCGCGAGGACATACATTTGGGGAGCGGAATACTACGCTCCTGAAGTTACGCAGGTGAACTATCGCGGTCATGAGCAACTGTTGTGGAAGATGGACTATGCCCAACGATATCTGGAGTGCTTCAAGGATGTGGAACTGGTCCGTGAGACAACGCCTGGCGTTACCTGCAAAATCAGAATGTGGACACGGTTTTTCTGTTGAGAAAGAGACGCTGATACGGTGTTACGTTTTGCGGAGGCAAGTTGAAGGTCACTGCGATCATTCAGGCGCGCATGGGAAGCACACGGCTGCCGGGGAAGGTCCTGATGGACCTGGGCGGCGAGAGTGTGCTGGGTCGAGTGGTGCAGCGGCTACGGCGGGCCACATTACTCGATCAGATGGTGGTGGCTACGAGCGTTGCGGCGGGAGACGATGCCGTCACGGCCGAGTGTGACCGCTTGCGGGTGGCGTGCTTTCGACGGCAGCGAAGACGATGTGCTCGACCGCTACCATGGGGCTGCGCAGGCGTGGCCGTCGGATGCGGTGGTCAGAATTACGGCCGATTGTCCGCTGATTGATCCTGAGGTGGTGGACCGGACGATCCAGGCATTTTTGGATGAAGGAGCTGATTACGCCAGCAATTCGATTCGGGAGACGTATCCGGTGGGGATGAGCGCCGAAGTGTTCACATTCAGGCGCGCTGGAGAAAGCGTGGCTGGAGGCGAATCAGAAGTACGAACGGGAGCATGTGACGCCGTTTTTCTACGAGCATCCCGAGCGTTTTCGTATCTCGTCCATCGCGGCGGCGAAGGATTACAGCGGGTATCGTTTGACTTTGGATACGGCGGACGACCTGCAACTTCTGCGCGCTGTGTATGCGAGCTTCGGCAACCGGGACGATGTGCGCTGGCAAGAGGTAGTCGAGCTGCTGGAGCGGCGTCCGGAGCTGGCGGCGTTGAATTCGCATGTGGTGCAGAAACCGGTGCACGAAGCGTCCACTTGGGTGTGACTGGTGAGAATCCTTCTACTCCATCTCGAAGACAGCATGTTGGACGGTCCCTGGGCGGATCAGAGCTGGGGCCGAATTGTTGATCTGGGGCGAGCGGGCGGGAGTGCGTACCAACGCTGGGGGAAAAGGTTTGCGTGCGCAGCCGAAAGCGTGATGACGGCTGATCTGCAGGACTATCGGCGAGTGCGGCAGCTGATTGCTGCGGGATGCGGGCGGGTGATTGACCGTGAGGGGGTGGACTGGTGGGAGTTGATGGCGGTTGGCCTCGATCAGCAGATAGGGAGCGTTCTTAGTCTGCAGAAGTTCGCGGATGGTTTGCGAGACGGCGATCAAGTATTTGCGACGCGGGGTGGATTTCGGGTTGATGCGTTGGAAAACATGCTGGGAAGAGGGATTTCGAGGTTCGCTTCGGGTTCGCGGTCGTTGGGCGAGAAACTGCGACACTACGCTAAGCTGCCGGGGAAGTTTTCGGGTTCGCAACTGGGGGAAATATTCTGGGACAAATACGACGGCGATTACCGGATACGGGGACGATTCTCGCCGAAGCGCAAGACTTCCGATCAGCCCGTGGTGTTGCTACCCAGCGCTTATGGAAATGTATCGCGGATGGGAATGCGGTATGCGGAGATGCTGCCGGAGAGCGCAATTCCTGCTGGTTACGACACGGCGAAGCGGTGAGATTGAATCGCGGCCGGCGAATGTGAGGGCGGCCAGGCTGGCGGCTTACGCAGGCGGAGCGCCGTCGGTGGAGGCGGAATTCTCGGAGTTGCTTCAGAAGTGGGAGTGCCTGCGTGGGGATCTTGGCGGGGAGCTCGCGGTGCTTGATCGCATGGGAGTGTTTGCGGGGTTTCCGAAATTGCTGCGGGCGGGGTTGGGGATTCGGAATGCATGGCTGCGGGTGCTGGATACGGAACGCGTCGAATCGGTTTTGTGTTGCGACGACACGAATCCGTACACGCATGTTCCTCTTTTGCTTGCAAAGCAGCGCGGATTGCCGACTTTGACGTGCCATCATGGGGCGCTCGACGCGGGGCATCTGTTCAAGAGGAACCATGCGGATGTGGTGCTGGCCAAGGGACGGATGGAGCACGACTATCTGACGCGGGTCTGCGAGGTGAGCGAGGAGGAAGTCGAAATTGGGGGGCCAGCGGCGGATCCTGCGGCGCATCGAGTCGGCAACGAGGGTGCGCCTTGGATTGTGTTTTTTTCTGAACCTTACGAAATTCTCGGCGGCAGGGGAGTGGAATTTTACCGCGACTTGGTTCCCCGGCTGGCGAAGCTGGCTGAAGATACGGGAAGGGAATTGGTGATCAAGCTGCATCCGATGGAAAGTGTGCGGGAACGGCGGAGGCTGGTGGAGAGAGTCGAGCCGGAGCGCGGCGCCAAGATCCGGTTGATGAGCGGGCCACTTAGCGACGAATTGTTGCAGAAGGCTTGGTTCGGGATCACGGTGCTTTCGTCGGTGGCAATGGATTGTGCAGTGCGCGGGGTGCCATGCTTCTTGTGCAACTGGCTCGAGTATTTTTCCTGCGGGTACGGAGAGCAGTTCGCGAAGTTCGGCGTGGGTACGAAGCTGGCGGCGGCGGCTGAGATTGCGGCGATCCCGGAGATGCTTGAAGTTGCGAAATGGAAGACGAGGAGCGGGGTGGATTTCTCGAGTCCGATTGCGCCGGAGAGGTTGCGGGAGTTGCTTTCGGGCAGAGTGGCGGCGAGACAGGCGGCTGCGGTATGAGCGCGAGAATTTTATTGGTGCGGGCGGACGCGAGCGTGCAGATGGGCACGGGGCACGTGATGCGGTGTCTGGCGCTGGCGCAAGCCTGGCAGGACGCGGGCGGCGAGGTGGTGTTTGCGGTTGGGGAAGCTTCGCTGGCGATTCTGGAGCGGCTTCGGGCGGAAGGGATTCATGTGGCTCCGGTGCAGACGTTGCCGGGCGGAGACCAGGACGCGATGCGGGTGGGCGAACTGGCTTCGCACTATCGGCCGGAGTGGGTGGTGGTAGATGGATACCAATTCAGTCCGGAATATCACTCCTCGATCCGGCGCACGGGTTGCAGAGTGTTGGTGGTGGATGACAGCGGGAGTTGTGGGCCGGATGGGGCCGACGTGGTGCTAAACCAGAACCTGCATGCGAGGGAAGAGATGTATCGAAACCTGGGAAGCGATACGGAGCTTCTTCTGGGGACGAAGTTTGCGATGTTGCGGCGGGAGTTCAACGGGTGGTGGGGGTGGCGCCGGGAGATTGCGGCAGTGGGCCGGAAAATCCTTATCACGATGGGGGGAAGCGATCCGGATAATTGTTCCGCTCAGGTGTGTGGAGTGCTACGAGAATTGGATGAGGGCGTGGAAATGAGGATTGCGGTGGGAAGTAGCAATCCACATGTGGGATCGCTGCGGGGGATCGCGGAGAAGTCGGGAGGGGCCATCCGGGTGGAGCAGAACGGTAATATGCCGGAGTTGATGGCGTGGGCGGACGTCGCGATCTCTTCGGCGGGATCGACCTGCTGGGAGCTTTGCATGCTGGGGCTGCCCTCGGTGCTGCTGGTGGTGGCGGAGAATCAGGAGCCGGTGGCGCGAGAACTTGGCCGGATGGGGATTGCGGTGGATGCGAGTTCGAGGCCGGCTCGGGACGGGCTTGGTGAGAGTGTCCGAGAGTTACTGGTTTCGGGAGCGATGAGGGCAGAGATGTCGCAGCTCGGGCGGGATCTCGTGGATGGGCGGGGAGCGGAGCGGGTGGTGGCGTCGATGCAGAGTTTTGCGGCGCGACCGGGCGAATATCGGGTTCAGCGAACCGCGGCCGGAACAGGAGTTGCAGTTTGAAGATCGCTATCTGCCAGCCTACGTATCTTCCGTGGCTCGGGTACTTTGATTTGATGGATCAGGTGGACGCGTTCGTATTGCTGGACTCGGTGCAGTTTGAGAAACAATCGTGGCAGCATCGAAACCGAATCAAGACGGCCACGGGCTTGCAGTGGCTGACGGTGCCGGTGATTTATCGCGGATGCTTCGGGCAGCAGATCAATCAGGTTGAAATACGCGACCCGGAATTTGCACGCAAGCACCTGCGGGGCATTGAGCTGAGCTACCGGCGGACGCCGTATTTTGATGGCTACTATGCGGAACTGGCGGAAATACTGAATGCTGGGACGAAAGGCCTGCTGGTTGAAGTGAATTTCAGCCTACTGCACTGGTTCACCGGAGTTCTTGGCATCGAGACGCCGATGGTGAGGTCGTCGGCGATGAGCGCGGAAGGGCGGCGATCTCAATTGCTGGTGAATCTTTGCCTTGAGTTGAAGGCGGACTGTTATGTTTCACCGCCGGGATCGGCGGCGTATCTTCTGGGCGATCTGGAACTGTTTGCCAATGCCGGAATCGAAGTTGAATTTCATCACTACGAGCATCCGGAATACCCGCAGCCGTTTCCTCCCTTCTGCCCTTATGCGTCGGCGCTGGATCTGGTCTTCAACGAAGGACCGGGGTCGCTGGAGGTCCTTCGCAGGGGGAGGCGGGCGGGGTTACAGCCGGCGCTGCTCGCGGCGCTGCAGCAGGCTTCGGCATGAAAGCTGCGGGCTATTTCTGCGCGGTGATTAGCCAGTCGGAGTTTACATTTGCACGGTTAGCGAAGGTGGTTTCGGTTTTTTCGAAACTGACTTGCGAGAAGGCGGCAAAGTAATCAGAGACATCGTCGGCGGCGAGGAAGTGCTGGATCGTCCCCAGCTCGTTGGTGTCGGAGACGGTGAGTTGGAAAGTGTTGGGCTGGAGTGCGGGACCCTTGCCAAAGCGGTAATCGGCGATGGTGCGTAGGACTACGAAGGCCCGGCCGCCGGGGGTGAGAACGCGGTGGGTTTCGTGGATGGCCTTCTGCATTTCTTCGGCGCGGCCGTAGTAGAAAACGCCGAAGCTGAGGACGGCGTGGAAGCTAGCGTCGGCGAAGGGCAAGTGGAGCATGGAGGCTTGCGCCAGGAGAATCGGGGTGCGGGCGTCGTGAATGCGTTGGTGGGCGTGGGTTAGGCCGACGAGGGAGATGTCCACGCCGCAGGGCAAGAAGCCCAGGTCGGATGCCAGCTTTACATGGCGTCCGGCGCCGAGGCCGATGTCGAGGAATCGAGCGGGCGTGGTCTTGATAAGGGCACGGGTTGCGATCAGGAAGCGGACGACGTGGTCGTTGGGATAGGTGGGGCGGAAGCGCGGGCTTTCGTGAAGATGGTTCCAGTGCGAAGCCGCGTCATGCATTGGAAAGTACGATATCGCAAAACATACGGAATGTGAACCCCTGATTGCGGGCGAGGGTCAGGGTCACTATTGTGAGGTAAAGTGTCGAACAAGATTGAATTGCTTTCCGCGTCTGCAGCGAAGATTCCGGAGACGATTCCCTTACAGATTGGCGAGCACGTTATTGGGCCGGGGCATCCGGTGTATGTGATTGCGGAGCTTTCGGCGAATCACAATCAGGAATTTGAGCGGGCGGAGCGGTGATTGCGGCGGCAAAAGAGGCGGGGGCGGATGCGATCAAGCTGCAAACTTATACGGCGGACACGATCACGATGCGCAGCGACCGAGAATGTTTTCGGATTGGCGGCGGGACGCTGTGGGATGGGCGGACGTTGTACGACTTGTATGCGGAGGCGTTCACGCCGTGGGAATGGCATCCGAGGCTGCAGAAGATGGCGGAGGAAGTGGGGATGGATTTTTTTTCTTCTCCGTTTGACGAGTCGGCGGTGGATTTTCTGGAGGCGCTGGGAGTTCCGGCGTACAAGATGGCGTCGTCGGAAATGGTTGATCTGCCGCTGATTCGGAAGATGGCGGCGACGGGGAAGCCGCTGATTATGTCCACGGGGATGGCGACCGGGGAAGAGATTGAAGAGGCTCTGGAGACGGCGCGCGGGGCGGGCGCTAGGGAAATTGCGCTGCTGAAGTGCACCAGCGAATATCCGTCGCCGGCGGAGGAGATGAATCTGCGAGGGATTCCGGAGCTGGCGCGCAGGTTCGGAGTTCCGGTGGGATTGTCAGATCACACCATGGGGATTGCGGTTCCGGTGGCGGCGGTTGCGCTGGGGGCGTGCATCATCGAGAAGCATCTGACGCTGGCGCGGGCGGATGGCGGGCCGGACGGAGCGTTTTCGCTGGAGCCGCATGAATTCAAGAGCATGGTGGACGCGGTGCGGGTGGCGGAGAAGGCGCTGGGGGAAGCGAGGATTGGTCCGGGGGACGCGAAAGCGGGAGTAAGGTGTTTCGGCGGTCGCTGTTTGTGGTGGAAGACGTGAAGCGCGGAGAGAAGTTCACCAGCAAGAATGTGCGGTCGATTCGTCCGGCGGACGGGCTGCACACGCGGCATCTGGAGGAAGTGCTGGGACGATGTGCGACTTGTGATATTGAGCGAGGATCGCCACTGGAATGGGCGATGGTGAGTGGCGACACTTTGGATGGCAAAGTGGGGGGAGTTTCGGCGGGGAAATCTGCGGCGAATTCCTGAGTAGTCCCTTCCTTTCTTAAAGTTTTTTCCTCACATAACGAACCCAGGTTGGCATAGCGGAAAATTTGGGGGCGGAATATGCTCGAAAACTGGAGCCACAGCGTAGTTCCCGGGCCTCCGGGTTGAGTCATGAGATGAGCGCCGCGACCCACATTCCGGTGGTGGAGGAAAGCAAGCCAGAGTTAGTGCCGGAGCTGGCGGTGGGGGAGTTTCATCGACGGATCGGGCAGATTTCGCGTCAATCGGGAGTGTATTTTGCGGGGACGATTTTTACAGCCGCGGCGGGATACTTCTTCAAGATTTATCTGGCGCGCCGGCTGGGCGCGGAGGCGCTGGGACTGTATGCGCTGGGGATGAGCATGGTGGGTTTCCTGGGGTTGTTCAACGCGGTCGGGCTGCCGACGGCGGCGGCGCGCTTTGTGGCTGAATACTCCGCGCGGCGAGAATTTGCGCGGCTGGGCGGATTTCTGCGGCGGCAGCCTGGCCTTGCTCTCGGTGGGCAATCTGTTGCTGGGGGCGGTGGTCTTGATTGGCGGGGCCGTGGGTGGCGGTGCATTTTTATCATGCCCCGGCGCTGCGTTCCTACTTCTGGGCGTTTGCGCTGATCATGCTGTTTGGGGTGCTGACCACTTTCCTGGGACAGGTGATGGCGGGGTACCGGGATGTGGCGCGGCGGACGATGATTACGCATTTCATTGGCACACCGGCGAACATTGTGGTTGCGGTGGTGCTGATCAGCCTGGGCTTGGGGCTGCGCGGGTACATGATGGCGCAAGTCGCGAGCGCGGTGCTGGTGCTGGCGTTGCTGGCGGTCTCGGTGTGGAGGATGACGCCGGTCGACGGCGCGCGCGGCGGAGACCGCGTTCGCCCGTGGAACGGAAAGTGGTGACGTTTTCGGCAGTGGCGTTCGGCATTGCGGTGGTGGACTTTGCGCTGTCGCAGACGGACAAGATTGTTCTGGGTTACTACCTGCCGGCGAAGCAGGTGGGGATTTATGCGGTGGCGATGGCGCTGGTGGGCTTTGTGCCGATTGCGTTGCAGTCGGTGAACCAGATATTTTCGCCGATCATTGCCGAACTGCACGCGGTGGGCAACCGGCTGCTACTGCAAAAGCTCTATGCGACGCTGACCAAGTGGATCGTGATTTTGACGATCCCGTTGGCGCTGACGATGGTAGTTTTTGCGCGGCCGCTGATGGGGATTTTTGGGCCGGCGTTTCAGTCGGGAGCAGCGGTGCTGGCCATCGGGGCGGTCGGACAGCTGGTCAACTGCGGCGTGGGCTCGGTTGGGTTCCTGCTGCTGATGTCGGGGCATCAAATGTAGATGGTCAAGATTCAGGCGGTGAATGCAGCGCTGATGATTGGGCTGAGTTTTTTGCTGATACCGCGAATGGGAATGACGGGGGCGGCGCTGGCTTCGGCGATCACGGTGGCGACTACCAATCTGTGGTCGCTGGCCGCGGTGCGGCGGACGTTGAAGATGTTTCCCTATCATGCCGGGTATTTCAAGCTGGCGCTGCCGACGCTGGTCACACCGGGATTCTGCTGGCCTTGTCGCGGGTGCCGGGATCCAGATTCGCCCTGGAGAATGGCGGGGCTGGCGCTGGTCTGTGCGTACGTGTATTTTTGGGCACGCTTCTTCTGTTTGGCTTGGACGGCGAGGACCGCCAGATCTTGCAAGTGGTATGGGCAAGGATCGCACGCGGACGCAGAGAAGGGAAGTGAGGACTGATGAGCGAATTGCGGAAGGTGGTTTTGCCGGAAGAACTGTGCAGCGCGGTGGAAAAGAAATTTGCGCATCGGTTCGGAGGGATTGAGGAACTGCTGACTGCGGCGCTGGAGGAACTGGTGCGCGATGATGCCGCCAGGATGGACGAGAAAGAAGAACAGATCATCGAAGAACGACTGAAAGGGCTGGGTTACATCTGAGGCATGATGCTGCTTATCACGAAGGCTTGGGGGCGTTTTTGCTGAGAGCACTGCGTAACCTATTGGGGAGGCGGGGGAACTGCCGGGGCTAGCGTTCTCGCGGCCGCTGGTGGTTCTGCAGAGCGACGATTGGGGACGAGTGGGAATTCGCGACCGCGAAGGTTATGACTGGCTGCGGTCGCGCGGGGTCAGACTGGGCGAGCGTGCTTACGATCTCTACAGCCTGGAAACGGCCGGCGATGTGGCGGCGGTGGCGTCGGTGCTGGGGCGGCATCGAGGACTCGACGGGACGGCCGCCGTGCATGGTGTTGAATGTCTGCACGGCGAACCTGGATTTCAAGAAGATGCGGGACGGGCGGATTTCAAGAAGATCGAACTCTTCCGCTGGCGAAGGGATTGCCGGGAAGTTGGTCACGGCCGGGGCTGCTGGAAGCGTATCGAGCGGGGATCGAGCAAGGCGTGTTTTATCCGGCATTGCACGGAACCACGCACTTCTGTCCGGTGGCGGTGGAGAACGCGCTGGCGGAAGATGGCGAGCGGGCGCGAGCTGCTGCGGATGTTTTGGGAAGCAGAGACGCCTTACATCTTCTGGCGGATGCCGTGGATTGGGTATGAGTACTGCAATCCGGAGAAGCCGCAGGCGGGGTTTCTGGGACGCGACCAGCAGTGCGAATTGATCCGGCAGGCACGGGAGAATTTTACCGCGCTGTTCGGAAGCAACCGGTCTCGGCCTGTGCGCCGGGGTGCCGGGCGAACCACGATACGCATCGGGCGTGGGCGGAATCGGGAATCCGTATTGCAGAGAACGGAAGCGGGAAGCGGGTTGCGGGCGCCGCATATGGATGAATTCGGCGTTTTGCATCTTTACCGGACGATTGACTTTGAGCCCAGCCATCAACGAGTTGGACATCGAGAAATATCTGCAGATTGCGGGAAGTTGTTTTGCGCGCGGGTTGCCGGTGATTATTTCGATGCACTCGATCAACTTCCACTCCACGCTCAAGGATTTTCGCACGCCTTCGCTGGACGGCACTGGACTCGCTGTTGAGCGGGCTGGAATCGAGATATCCGGAACTGCTTTACGTGCATGACGAAGACTTGTATGGAATCGTCACCCAGGGGGCGTTTCACGCGAGGAAGCATCGCAGGTCGCGGCTGAATCAGCGAGATTGGAACTCGCGCTTGCCGCAGCAGGGAGCGGTGTGATGGCCGCGCCGCGCTCGCTGATCCTGATCACGATTGATTGTCTGGCGGGCTGATCATGCCGGATTTCTGGGATACGAGCGGCCGACGACGCCGTTTCTCGATTCGCTCGCCGGCCAGAGCTTCGTATTTCAGAATGCGGTGGCGGCGGGAGCTCCAACGTACTACTCACTGCCGGCGATTCTGGCGTCGAGATATCGCGCTGGCGCCGGGACGTGACTTGCTGGGGCTTGCGCCAGAGGAGAGCACGATTGCATCGGTGCTGCAGGAATCCGGATTTGCGACGGCGGGCTTTTCGGCAGCAAATCCTTATCTTTCGGCGAGATTCGGCTACGACCGCGGCTTTGATGTTTTTCGGGATTTTCTGGACAGCGGGACGCTGGAATTCGGCAGAGCAGGGCTGGGCCGAATCCAGGCGGCGCAGCCGGGCGAACCGATTGCTGTCGCAGGCCTGTCACCGCGTGGCCCCGCTGGGCGCGGCCTACGATGAACTCTACTTTCGATATTGCCAGAGGCTCAGCGAGCGGAAGAAGGAGTCGATGGACTCGCTCAGAAGATTTCCGTCGGCGGACGTGATTGTGGACCACGCGATTGCGTGGCTGAGTGACAATTCCGGCGGGCCCTTTTTTCTTTGGCTGCACTTGATGGATCCCGCATGCGCCGTACTATCCCAAGCCGGAAGCGCTGGAGTTGATGGGCGACGGGCAGGTCAGAGGCTGCCGAGGCGCAGTATTTGAATTCGTACTGGGGCCGGGGAGATCTGAGCGCGAATCGGCTGAGACAAAAAGCGGACGAAGTAATTGCGCTTTATGACGCGGGTGTCCGGTGGGCGGACGAACAGATCCGGAGACTGACAGAAAAGCTGGTGGATTTGAATCTTTGGGACAAGTGCGCGCTTGCGGTCACCGCCGACCACGGGGAAGAGTTTCTGGAGCATGGCGGGCGATTTCATCCTCCGCTGCGGCTGAGTGAAGAATTGGTGCACGTGCCGTTGCTGCTGCGAGTGCCGGGGTTTGAGCGAGGCGGAAACTTCGAGCAGCCGCTGAGCTTGATTGATCTGGCGCCGACGTTGCTGGACATTCTGGAAATACCGTCGACCGGCGGATTTCCGCGGCCGCAGTTGCTGGAGCCAGGTTTCCGGAGAACCGAGCGTGGGACAGGGCGGTGATCACGGAATGCGTTCGCGGATGCACGAATCCGTTTCGGCGGGAGAACCGGATGGGGCCGCGGATTCTGGCGGTGCGAAAGGGAAGACACAAGCTGGTGGTGGATTTTGCCGCCGGCGAAGAGCAGTTATTCGATTTGAAATCGGACCCGCAAGAAAACAATCCGTTGCCGTTGGATACGGCGAAACCGGTTCGACGGGTGCTGCTGGAGTCTGCGCGAAAGCATGTGGCGGAATCACATAAGTCACGGGATTTCGACAGGCGACTGAGCGCTCAACTGCGTGAGCTTCGACTAGACTGGGCACATTCAGCTGCCAATGCACTCAATTAGATCTGGCAGTGCACGTTTCTCCGGCGCGGGGATGCAGGCGATGACGCCGATTCGGATTCTGGTGGATAGCTTCGCCGACGCGGACCTGCCCAACGCGCAGATGGGAAACGCGCGCGAGATTGTTTGCCGGCTCGATCCCCATCGTTTTCACGTGAGCATGTTTTCGCTGGGGGAGCCTGACCCGCGCATCGCAGGCGGCGGAATACGCGACTGATCCAGCTTCCCAGGCGAGAGGCAAACGGTGCGAATCCTCTCGGAGTTTCTGTTGGGATCACACGAAGATCTCTCTTCTACATGAAGGCGTCTCCGGCCAGCAGGTGGTATTCGCAGTCTGCGGCGGAAGTGGCGTGACCAGCGAGCCACGATCGGGACGGTCGAATGCGCAGTCAGATATGAGGAACGAACCGACGGTGACCGCGAGAGCATCCGGTTGTGGGAGCAGACGGTGTTGCGGTGCGACTACCTGTTCAGCAATTCACAGAGCGTGCAAAGCAGCCTGGAGCGCGAACACGGGTTGAGCAGCGAGATCATTCCGACTGGGGTGGACACGCGATTCTTTACTCCGGATTGGGAGCGTCCGCGGAACCGGCGGCCGCGGGTGTTGTTTGTGGGATCGTTGCGTCCATTCAAGCAGCCGCAATTTCTGCTGACGGCGGCGACGCGTTTTCCGGATGCGGACTTCAGAATTGCGGGGGACGGGCTGATGGCTGACGGAACTGACGGAGCGGATCGCACGCGAGGGGCTCAGGAACGTGACATGCTCGGGGCTGCTGGGACGCGGAGAGATTGCGGGAGGAATATCAGCGGGCCGACATTTTTCTGTTTCCTTCGGCGTGGGAAGGCTCTCCGAAGGTGATTCTGGAAGCGGCGGCGTGCGGGCTTCCGGTGATTGTGCGCAACAACTATTCGCCGGAGACGGTGGTCCACGACGTGACCGGGTTTCAGGCGGGATCGGATGAGGAATTGATTGCGTCGCTGGAATCTGTTGCTGACGAATGCGGAACTGCGGAGAAGCTGGGGCGCTGCGGGCAGACTGCACAGTCAACGATACGACTGGGACCTGATCACGGCGCAGTGGGAAGAGACGTTTGAGCGGGTTGCGGGGAAGCGGGAATTGAGGAAGGCGTCGTGAGCAGCGCTGCAGATGCGGGTCTCGGGATCGGGCGCGCTGGCGGCGAAGCCGGGAGACGCGGCGGCTGCGCGTGCTGACGCTGACTCCTTTTTATCCGTCGGCGGAAGATGAGCAGCCAGGGCGGGTTTGTAGCGGAGCCCTTGAGTTGGACGGAGACGCGAGCGAAGTCGAGAATCAGGTGATTGCGGTGCAGCCTTTTTATCGGGGGCGGGCGCATGCGGTGAAGTCGGAGATTCCTTCCAGCTGGGAAACGTATTTTTCCGTGCCGGGAAATTTTGGGTTGGCCTACGGCGGGGGCGTTTCTGGCGGCCCGGTTGATGCCGGTGCGCGAGATGCACCGGCTGCGGGCATTCGATCTGATCCACGCGCACGGGGCGTTGCCTTGCGGACATGCGGCGAGGGTGATCGGCAAGAAGCTGGGGATTCCATTTGTGGTCTCGGTGCACGGGCTGGACGTGTTTTCGGAAACGCAGGCTGGGCGTGCGGTGCGGGGGTGGTGCCGGCGAGTTTCGGAGCAGAGTGTATCGGTCGGCGCAGCGCGGTGATTTGCATCAGCGAGAAAGTGCGCGAGCGGCTGGGGAGAGAGTTCTCCGAGAAGGCTGAGGTGATCTACAACGGCGTGGATGAGGAGATGTTCCGGCCGGGGGCGGAATTGAAATCGCGCGCACGGTCCTGAGTGTGGGGAATCTGATTCCGATCAAGGGGCACGCGCTGCTGTTGCGGGCATTTGCGCGAGTGGGAGAAGTGGTCCCCGAATGTTCGCTGGAGATTTTCGGAGACGGGCCGGAGCGCGGCGAATCTGATTCGGATGGCGGAAGAGCTGGGAATCGGCGGGCGAGTGATTTTCCGAGGAAGACAGAGCCGAGAAAGAATTGCTGAGGCGATGCGGCGGTGCGCGGTGTTTGCGCTGCCCAGCAGTTTCGAGGGGCTGGGGTGCGTTTATCTGGAGGCGATGGCGTCGGGGAAGGCGGCGATTGGATGTCGCGGGCAGGGGATTGAGGAAATCATCGAGCACGGGAAGAACGGGTTTCTGATTTCTCCGGGGAGTGAAGCTGAATTGAGCGATGGCTTTGCGGGTGCTGTTGCAGAACGAGGATTTTCGCAGCCGGGTGGGGGCGAGCGCGCGCAGCACGATTCTGCAGGGGCACACGCTGGGGCATCAGGCGCGGCGATTGACGGAAGTTTACCGGGAGTGTGCGTCGTGAAGCGTCGGCTGGTGATGTTGACCGAGATCATCGCGCCGTACCGGATTCCGGTGTTCAACGCGCTGGCGGAACGCGAGGACGTCGATCTTCACGTAATCTTCCTGTCGGAGACGGACCACTCGATGCGGCAGTGGAGGGTGTATAGCGAGGAGATCCGGTTCTCGTATGAGGTGCTGCCGTCGTGGAGAAAGCGGCTGGGGAAGTACAACATTCTGGTGAACCAGAGCGTGGCGCAGCGCGCTGCGAGCAGGCGCGTCCGGAAGTGATTGTGTGCGGCGGGTACAACTATTTGGCGTCGTGGCAGGCGCAGCGGTGGGCGAGGAGAAACGGGGTGCAGTTTCTGCTGTGGTGCGAGAGCACGGCCAGCGACCAGCGCGGGGAGCACGGGCTGGTGGAATCGCTGAAGGGGAACTTTCTGCGCGGATGCGATGGGTTTGTGGTGCCGGGAAAGTCGTCGCGGGAATACTTGTGAGGTTTGGGGTTGCCGAGCGGGCAATTTTCGTGGCGCCGAACGCGGTGGATAACGACCGTTTTGCGGCCGGGCGCAAGGGCGGCTCGAGACAAGGCCGAGACGGCTGCGGCAGGAACTGGGACTTCCGCCGCGATATTTTCTTTTTGTGGGCCGGATGGTGAAGGCCAAAGGGGTTTTTGATCTGCTGGAGGCGTATGGGAGGCTGGCGCCGGAGCTGCGATCGGAAGTGGGGCTGGTTTTTGCCGGCGACGGCCCGGAACGTGCGGAATGGAGGCCATGGCACGGGATATTTATCCGGGGACGGTGCATTTTGCGGGATTTGTCCATCGCGACGAACTGGCGACGCTATTACGGGCTGGCTGAGTGTTTTGTGCTGCCGACGCACAGCGACCCGTGGGGACTGGTGGTGAATGAGGCGATGGCGTGCGGGTTGCCGGTGATCTGCACGCGAGGTGGCGGGGTGCGCGGCCGACTTGGTCGCGAAGCAACGGCAGACTGGTTGAGGCGCGGGAACGTGGAGCAACTGGCAGAGACGATGACGGCAGATCGCAGGCTGACGCGGGAATTGCGGCGGTGCGATGGGCGAGAGCACAGCGCGGAGTTGATCCGGAATTATTCTCCGGAGTTGTGCGCCGCGGGAATTGCGAGAGGCAACGGTCGCGGCGGAGGCGCTGGCAAATGTCTGACGGTGGGATCAAAGCGGTGCTGATTCTGGGGGCCGGGGCGCTGCTGGCTGGGCTGGTGTTATTGGCTCGCCCGCAATATCTCGCGAGACCCGATGGCGCTGGGAGGATTGGTGGTTGCGCGAGGTAGTTCTGGCGGCGGTGTGCAAGTACCGGAAGGCGTTCTTTCCCGATCCTGATGGCGGCGTTTCTATGGGCGGGCTCGGACTCTTCCATTCCGCGCCGCGTGGCTACAGGGGCGATGGTTTGTGCTGACGTTGGGAGCGGTGGCGGGAGTGGCGGTCTACATGAAGGACCGCGAACATCATTTCAGCACGTTCCATCTGGTCGCGTTTTTCTGCATTCTCGTCGGCCATGGTGTCGGCATCGGTCTCGGCGTATCCGGAAGAAGCGCTGTTAAAGGCGATGAGCCTGACTGTTGCTGTTTGTGTATGGAGGAGCGGGAGCGCGGCCGGCGGTTCCAGGGCTCAACCCGGAAATATTCTTCCGCAGACTGCGGTTGGCCTGCGAAGTGGTTACCTACTTCACGCGCGATTTGTTATTGGGGGTTGCACTGGGAGGTGTTTGGCAATCCCAACTCGCTGGGCGCAGTGATGGGGGTGGTGGTGGTTCCGCTGCTGTTGTGGGGATTCTGAGCGCGCAGGGGGTGATGGAGCGGCGCCGCCTGGGCTTCGAACTGGGGCTGGCGATGCTGCTGCTGATGAGCAGTTTCGCGCGCGCGGGGATGGCGGGAGCGGCGGTGGCTTGCCTGCTGGTTTGCGTTGCGCTGCGGCAATACCGGCTGATCGTGAAAGGAATGGCGGCGACGGTGGTGCTGGCGATGGTGATGGTGATGTTCGTGCCATTGCCCGACGATACTCCCCGGTGGAACGGTTCGGAGACCATCACTTCCTTATTTCTTTACAAAGGGAAGCAGGAACAGGGAGTGCTCGGGTCGCGGCAGGCGCCGTGGAAGCAAGACCTGGTCGGTGATCAAAGACCACCCGTGGTTCGGCAGCGGATTTGGAACCAGCCTGACGGACGATGACCTGGTACGGCAGTTGGTCCGGTGCACTCGCACTTTGATTCGCGGAGTCATACGGGAACACGGGAACAGTTATCTGGCGATCGCCGAATGGGCGGGGCTGTTGGGAGTGGTTCCCTTTTACTTTCTGATTGGGATGATGGCGATCAATGTGCGGCAGGCGTTTTCCGCGGTGCGGCGGAGCGGGGATGCGTTCTCTCCCGCGATGCCGGCAGCTGCGATTGTTGCGGCGGGACTGATACACGCCGCGTTCGAGGACTGGATGTTTGCGGTGGGATACTATCTCTGCGTTTTTTTCTGGGCGATCGCTTTCATCCTGGTTGATGTGATGCCAGAGCCAGTGGGGGCGGCGGTGGCGGCGGCAGACCCGATCGTCATTTCCATGGCAGAGCCGCAGCCTGGCCGCAGCTTCCGGTCAATGATTCGATCTGTTCTTGAACGGCCTGGGGGCGAGCGCGGGCGCGGGTCTTACCTACCTTTACAACGTACTGCCGCAACTCTCGGCCATGCCGGAGGTGCGAACGACTGCTGGCGGTGCAGCCGGAGTTGAGATGCGATTCGGTAATTTTCCCAATGTAGATTTGGCTGATGCTGACGCTCCAGCGGGGGCGGCGCGACGATTCTGGTTTGAGCAGCGTGACTTGCCGGGGCTGGTTCGGCGTGTCGGGTGCCGAGGTTTTGATTTCGGCGGGGAACTTTGCGTTGCGGAAATCGCCGGTGCCGCAGATTCTGCTGAGCGGGAATTCGCTTTATACTTCGCGGGATTTTTATCGCGACCTGAGGTCGCGGGGCGAGTAGCGGATGTGGGCGGACACTCGAATCAAAGGAGTGTTCGCGAAGAAGATCCATTTATTGGGCGGAGCGGACGGTGGCGCCCAGCCGGGCGTATGCGGAGGAGTTGCGACGATGGACCGGGAAGGAAGTTCTTGCCATTCATCACGGATTCGACCGCGGAGTGTTTTTCGCGGACCAGGCAGGATTGCCGGATCCGGTTCGGCAAAAAGTGGACGCGGCGAACGGTTGCCTGAAGCTGCTGTTTGTCAGCCACTACAACTACTACCGCAACTTTGAGACTCTGCTGCGGGCGATTCCGCTGCTGCGCCGGGCGTTTGGCGGGGCGGAAGGTGCGATTGTTCCTGACTTGCGAGTTGCGGGCGGGGGCCAATCCGGGGGCG
This sequence comes from uncultured Acidobacteriota bacterium, assembly GCA_963819825.1. Taxonomy (GTDB): domain Bacteria; phylum Acidobacteriota; class Terriglobia; order Terriglobales; family Acidobacteriaceae; genus Gp1-AA145. The sequence goes on along the minus strand of CAWFXO010000003.1, from coordinate 657,572 downwards.
TACGATCCAGAGCGGGCGGCGGCGCTGGTTCAGCAACTCGGAATTCGCGACGAGGTGGTGGAACTGGGGGCGGTGCCGTACCGGTTGCTGCATCATCTTTATCGGGCGTGCGATATCTATGTGACTCCGGCTTACACCGAGACGTTTGCGCATCCTCTGGTGGAGGCGATGGCTTCGAAGCTGCCGATCGCGGCTTCGGACTTACCGGTACATCGGGAGGTGTGCGGAGATGCAGCGCGGTACTTTCCACGGTTCTCTCCGGAGAAGCTTGCGGAAACGGTGGTGGAGATTGCGGCCTCGAAAGAAGTGGCCAGGCAATTGATTGCGGCGGAGAGGTCGGCGGAGTTCAGCTGGCGCGATCATGTGGAACAACTTCTGGAAGTGGCGAGTTCGGTTCGGAAGCGCATTCGAGCGGTAGAGCGTGACGGAATCAGCTCGGCTCGATCGTCTTTGACCGAGGAGACATAGAGGCTGTCGGCGACATAGGCCAGCGCGGGAATCTTCCGGCTGGCGCGGCGGAGCAGTTCGGAGAGTCGAACCAGAGCCTGATATTTCCAGGGCAGGAAGCGAAGATCGCTGAACTGTGCGTTGAGAGAAAAGAATCCGTCCACCGAAAGGTGGCTGGGGCCGACGGTCGTCGGCGAAAGTGGAGCGCAGTTGGCGGGGCAGTCCAGTAGCGGACTTCAAAGTCGCGGGCTTCGCGGAAATCCGCGGCGGACCTGGTGATAGAGGCAGCGAATCCCGAAGGTGTTTGGCATTTGAACGAATGACTCGCCGCCGGGGCGGAGCACGCGGTGGATTTCTGCGAGCGTGCAGCGGACTTGCGTCGCGAGAAATGTGCTGCAGGACGCTGTAGGAGAATGCCTGGCTGAAAGTTCGTCCGCGAAGGGCAAGTGGCGTCCGTCGGCGACGATGTAGTGGGCCTGAATGCCGAGTTGCGCGGCCACGCGGCGAGCGGCGCGGACACCTTTTAGCGATGGATCGACGCCGATGGGGCGATAACCCTGGCGAGCGGCTGCGATGCACCATCGTCCCCAGCTACAACCGATCTCCAGAAATAGCTTGCCTTCGTCCGGGGGGCAAGCGGAGATGCGGGATGGGATACTCCGTCATATTTCCGACAAGATGCTGGTAGAGCGATCCGTTGGTCGCGCCGATGGATCTCTGCACGAATGGATCGATGTCGCCGGGTGCGACGTCGAACTGAGGCAGGGTCGCGGCTGATCCCTGGCTTGCGACTTCGAGAGAGCGAGTGCCTTCGATGTGGGTCTGGGCGGCTTCGGAGAGTAGCAGAGATCGGAATGCCCTCGATGATGGCGTAGCGGTCTCCGCGATTGCAGACGAGGCTGGAGTCGTGGCGCGTGAGGGGAACGCGATGGCGTGGGCAGACCAGGAGAGGCAGCAAGGTTGCGTCGAATTCCACGGAGTTGGGAGTCAGGGTCATGGTTTTGCGAGCAGTTGTCCAATCTCACCCATGTCCGGATCAACCAACGTCTTGGAGATCGGGTAGAGTCCCTGTTCACGAATGGTTTTCAACAGCAACTCATAATTAGGGTCTAGAGGCTTGCCAAACAGTAGGATGGAATCAGGGTGGAGACTCTGCACGTCCTTTAGGACGGCGATCGTTTGTGCTGGGAGTATGTCGCTGAAACCGACCAAGTGGCATTGCGCAAAATAACTTGCATAGATTCCCGCCTCCCACCCCACGCCGTGTGCTGGGAAAGGCCCCTCGCCGATTGCGACCAGTCGGTCGCAGCTGGGAATCTGTCGCAGCGCTGCCGCCGTGGAATAGGTGCTCGTCTGGTAGTCGCGGCGCAGGCTCCGAAACGGAGACCCCCAGTAAACCGTCACGAGAACAGCACCAAGTGCAAAAAGACCGCCAGCCACCCATCGCAGTGCACGATTGCCGAGAACTGGAGAACTCGGCAAAAGAAACGGGGCTGCGAACGCGATTAGTAGCGGGGCGAGTGGCAGGACGTACCGCCCGTCAAAAACGGGTTCGACCCGGTAGGAAGGTATAACAACTCCCAAGGCAACTCCCGCGAGCAAGAAGAAGAAATACAGGGGCCATATACGTAGGACTCGGCGAGCGTAGAAAGATTGAACGTGGACGCCTCCTGTTCGCGTCCTCTCTCTTTCGAGTAATTCGGTAATCAAGTAAGCGCTTAAAAGGAAGAAAAGACACACGCCGAAGCCACACGACTCTTTTACGAGTGCTTCAAGGCGAAACAGAGAAGCAAGTCGGCCGCTATGGTGGCCCAGTTCGAAGCCGGGCAGGCCGTGGTGGAGAAAAACACTCAAAAAAGCAAAGAGACGAAGCAAGTCCAATTCGGGTCGATAAAATCGGTCATTTCGTACAACTGTCAGATCCGACACACGGATCGGAAGAGGCCGTTCTGTGGATTCCAGCGAGGCAGCGATTGCAGAAAGAGCCAAATGAGGATCCTATGCGACTTAGCGTTTACTGCATCATAGGCTCCTAGTGGCCGTCTCCTGATTGCATTGTTGGTTCGCTTGAGCGGTAGCGGCCGGGGCCCCGAAGGATCACCTTTGAGCCCGCCGACCTGTTATGCAGCGCGAGTGATTCAAAGAGTGGGATACCCGACAGCCTGCACTGCGAAGGTCTGCCGTTCCCGCATTTTCATTTCCCCAGGACGCTATCGTTCACCAAATTGGCCCGTGCTGGGCGTGAGCATACTACCGAGAACCGTTCCAGGTTGCGGTCTCGGGTCACCCACCCCTTCGCAAAGAACGCGAAAGGATGGGGCAGCCTCAGTTAAGACGCTGCACACGAGGAAAAGGCTCAGAGGGTGGGCCAGCCAGCCCATAACATAGTTGTAGCCGCCATCGGTATTTAAAGAATGGCCGGCGCGGGAGGCCCGGATTCCAGTGGCATGAGACGTACCATTGGAAATGAGTATAGATCGATGGCGTCAAATCGACTGTGGTCTGGGTTCGTCCCGAGCGCTGATTGCCGTCAGGTCCTTCACTCGATGTTCGTATTAAGATTGCATGTCGTTGGACACGGCGGCCGGGACGGACCGAGGGAGAGATTTTGCGCGTGAATCTACGAAGGCTCGCAGAATTGATGAGTCGGGGCGTTGTCTTGCGTCGGCGCCTACCTAGAGACTTCCAAAAACTACCATTGTACGTTTCCCCAGAAGCGAGTTTGCGTTATTGGCGCCTGAATCTGGCATCTGTAGACCCAACGCTCTTCGACATGGCGCTGGAGATGGTAAAGACGGGACACGTAGTGTGGGACGTAGGGGCGAACGTCGGTCTGTTCAGTTTCTGCGCGTCTGCGCTCGCTGGTCCTTCCGGATCTGTGCTGGCCATCGAGCCGGATTTCTGGCTGGCGCACCTGCTAATGCGTTCGGTCCGGGGACTCTCACGCAGTCGTTACCGCACCGCCGCCCCGGTGGCAGTGGTCTGCGCTGCTGTTGCCGAGCACACGGGTATCACCGAGTTCCAAATCGCGGAGCGGGGACGTGCCGCAAACCACCTAGCCGAGACTCAGGGCTCAAGCCAAGTCGGCGGGAACCGCTATTCACAGCCGACCATTACCGTCTCCCTGGATTTTCTCCTTAAGCACTTTCCGCCCCCATCAGTGCTGAAGATTGATGCCGAGGCCGCAGAGGTCAAGGTATTGCAGGGTTCGGTAACGTTGTTACGCACCGCGCGGCCCGTCATCTGGTGCGAGGTTTCTCCCGAAAACTCCGAAGCGGTGGCAAAGCTGCTGCACGAGCATGACTACGAGATTTATGCGGCAGCACTACGTCCTGCTGAGCGCACCGCGCTCCATCGCGCCTCATGGAACACGTTGGCCATACCCCAGGGCCGAGCGGGGGCGTGACGGGTATCTCAAATACCAAGCCCCACTGCTGCTTGGGTGACTCCTTAGTTGACGTTACAGGCGGTTACTTACGACCCCCGGTAGATGAGTGTAATGATTCCATAACAATGTCGGCGATTTAACGACAGATGTCCTGCCGGGCGAACCACGAGAAGAACCTCGCTCATGAAATGGGAGGTGGGTTTTACTTGGCCTTTACTGCTAGCGCACTGTAGTTGGCAGTGAACTGATCATTCTCCGTCAGGTTCAGTTTCTCAACTCCCAAACCCAAGAGATTCAGGATTGGGCACGCCGTTAGCCTGTAGATGGAGCGCGTAAACCTATGTCGGACAAAGGTATCCAAGGCTAAATTGACGGTTCGAAAGACACTTCCAACACTGTACAGTTCTGGGATGATCTCTACCTGAGCAAATGGAGACAGCAGTGTCCGCAATCCCGTTCGCGTGAACCTCCAGCGCTCTTCATCGGCGAATCTAGGCGCACAAGCGGGGACACTTGCTATGAATATGCCGCCGGGTTTCAACACTGCGTGGATCTGCCTTGCTGCCCTGGAAGGCTCTCGAAAATAATCCATCACTTGAGAGGCTATTACCAAATCGAATGATTCAGGAATGAACGGCAATGCCTCGCCATCCGCTACAACATTTACCAACCTCGTTTTGATCAAATCAACCGCGATGTATCGTGCGACTCTTGCACCAAGAAGTGGCCGGTAGGGTTGGTATCTGCCACCTATGTCCAACACCGCCAAATTTTCTCCGAGGAGTCGGTTTGCCCATGATGAGAAAATTAGCCGCCTGGAACGGAGCACCAGGTAGCTGGGATCAGCGAGAGAAGGATACAGACGCCGGTTAGCCTCATCCACTAGGTCTTGCTCAGTGCTGAGGAAGTCAGAACGAGAGCATACATTTTGGGTTGCCACGGAAGATAAGCATAGCTGACCCGGCTTTCGGATTGGAAGCGATCTCCCGATTCGTGAAAGCGGCAAGCCCTGAAAGTCTGTTGTTCTGCCAACCACTGGGTTCAATGAGTAAAATGACGATTTTTTCGTTTGGGCAACTTGTGTCTCACCTGCCGTGTTCCGCCGAATGGCAGTTGTGACACAGAGTGATCAGGTTCTCTTCCGCGTCCCCGCCCGAGTGGCTGCGGAATTGTTGGTGGTGAACTTCCAGGTGCAACCGTGTGCCGCAGACCTGGCATCGCCAACCGTCCCGCCGCAAGATTGCGTGGCGCAGTTCTGAGTACTGCGCGCGCTCCAGCCAGACGGGCTTGGTTTTCGGGAGACGTCTCATGACGGGCTTGTCACCTCTGCGATGAACCTCTGTTGCTGCTCACGACCGAGAAAGCTGAAGAATCGTCGCTGCGACCGCAGGAGCAGTTCGGGGTCGCCCCCGTCGAGAGTCGCTCCAGCCAGGAAGTCGGCGCAGATCATCTCCAGGCAGTAACCGCGTGATTTGTCTGTCCCCAGCATCAGAGCCGCGGTTTCGATCGCCTGCTCGACCACTGGAATCTGGCTCTTGTAGAGCTTGAAGTACATGAGCTCCGAGGGTTCCTCGTCCTTTCCGGTCAGTTCCTTTTCCACCTCGCGGCGGAACTCTTCCTTGGGCATTTCGCGAGCCTTGTGCAACCAGGTTGCACAATCGAACTCCTGCCCATCCCTGCGTCTGGCTAACTTCGCCAGCTCCAGTCCTTTGGTCCAGCCCACCTGCTTCAGTTCGCGCTTGACCGGCGCCGGCAGGTGCTCGTGGATCGACATCAGGTAATAGGCCTTGCGTCGGGACTCCGGAAACCTCCGCTCCAGGAACTCATCGAAAGACTTCAGCTTCTCTAGGCGCCAGTACTGCCCGGCCCGGACCTCGCAGAGATATCGTCCCAGCTCGACGAACCGGGTATCTTTCTCGGCTTCTTTGCGCTGCTCCCAGGCGAGGATCTCGTCGATCTTCGAGAGCACGAACAAGGCGCGCCGCGGATTGAGTTTCGGCAGCATGGGCGGATTCCTAGTAATTAAGCTCGTCAAGCCAACCAAAGTTTTCTGCTCCTGGCCGCCGAATCAACGTGGTTGCGACTAGTTCGGGTTTTCCCAGGCACAGTCCCACGTAGGGGCAGCTGCTGCAGGGGTTCTGGGGAAAGCGAATACCGCTGTGGGGCAAAAACTGCGCCGACTCGATCTGGCGGACGGTCGCCATCCACAAGCTGCCCAAACTCCTGACGCTGTTCGTCAGTGATCGTCGTACGGAAGTACTGGATCTCGACCAGGCGCTTGCGCACGAACACCACCTGGGCGACTTCCGGGATTCCGGTGATCCAGGAGTAGCAGACCAGTTGCGGATCGAGAGCCAGCAAGCCTTCCGGCTGTTCGGGATACCGAGCCGACGTGGTCTTCCATTCGAGCAGGCAGTCGCTGCCGTCCAGTTGACCGATCGCATCCACGTAGGCGACGAAGTCATTGCCTGCCGAAAGCGGACGTTCGAACTTGATCTGCTGGTTCTGTCGGGGCCGGCGAATACGGATGCGGTCGTCCTGGCAGAAGCGGTCAAGCAGCTGAACGCCCTGCTGCAGCATGCGGTCCCAGCTGTCGCGCTCGGAGTAGTGCAAATCCTGTTCTTGATAGGTCGCCCACTCCTTGTAGAGAGCAACGGCCGCGTCCTCGCGCCGGAAGTAGGCGGCGAGGGCCTGTTCAAATGCGCGTCCAAAGAGCATGGCCGCTCGAGTGTCCTTTTCCTTCCAGCCGTCGAGGTAACGGTGGCGATACCGGCGCGGGCAGCCCAGGTACTGGCTGATCTGGGTGTAGCTATAGGTCATGAGGCCACCTGCGAACCCCTGATTTGCTTCTCAATCCCTATCGAGAGTTCCTCCCACTGGCTGGCGGGGGCAAAGCCGTCGAGGTTGAGCAGGGAAGTGCCGTTGACGACCGAATGGGTGATCTTGATGACGCCGCGCAGACCGACGAGGTTCTTGTCGTCGATCTCGTCGCGCCCGAGCAGTTCAGTGTCGTAGCCGAAATCGCGCAGGAACCAGTTCAGCTTCCACAGTGCCTTGGGCGTGCAGTAGAGACGTCCGGTGAGCGATCTTCCAGCCACCAGCTTGGGTTCGAGAATCATCAAGCGAAGCAGGTAATAAGGCCTTTGTGCGTGCCAGCGGTACTGAGCTCGTTCGACCTTCACCAGGAACAGACCATCGGGCACGCCCTCCGTGCTGGAGGCGTTGGCCTGGTTCAGGCCGGAGATATAGCGTTTCATGCGGCACCTTCCTGGGAACGCGGATAGCTGTTGAGTTGGCAAAGCAGGGCATTGCGGTCTTTCTCGGCCCAGTCGGCGAGATGGACGACGAAGTTTTCGACCTGCTCGCGAGTGGCCTCCCGCAACGACTTGGTTCCGCAGAAGTCCACGGCGTACGACTTCACCAGATTTGGGTCGAGCTGATGCTGGCGGATGATCTGACACAGGCGGTCGCGAACCCATGTGCTAGGGCCGTTGCTCCGTTTCCATTCGCTGGAAGCGGGGTGTACCTCCTGGCCTCGTTTTTTGCCTCACGTTTGGTTTGCGACGGACCCGGCAAACGAACCGATTTCCTCGACCGAGCAGATGCCGATGCCGTAGGCTTTGCGCAGCGCGCGATTGACCGCCCGGGTTTCGGCCACCCGCATCTCGGCGCCGTGCACGAGCGGAGAAACGTTGGAGGGATCAGCGTCGCCGTAGCCTACGAAGCCGCGGCATCTGCTGGATTTGTACACCGTCGCTTTGAACGCCCAGCGCTTGGCCAGCGGTTCGCAAAACGAATTAACGGGGCGAACGTCAATGCCTTGGCAGCGATTCCTACGCGCGACCCCCAAGAGGCCTGTATGGGTGACGTACCAACCTCCGTGGAGGAGAAGTAGGTCGCCGGACGTAACCGACATTCGACACTTCTCGACAAGTTGAACGAGGGCTTTGACGGAAACTGGTGACAAGCGTCCCCATACGAGCCGGGCATTCCTGACTTCCGTTTCCGCCGTGCTGGATCTGCTTAGTGACATAAGTTCTTATCCTTAGCGCTAAGCATAATGCATGGCGCTAAGCATGTCAAGAGCATCCTTGATTTTTGGCTCACGGCGGGATAACGTTCACAAACGAGCGGATGTCCAAAAAGAAGCCAAAAGAAGGGAAAGCGAAGGACCCCCACGCCGTTTATCTTGGGCAATTAGGAGGCAGAGCGCGGCGGAAAAAATTGAGTCCGGAGAAGCGCCGCGAAATTGCCCAAAAAGCCGCGAACGCACGATGGGCACAACGGCCGCGAGATCCCGGTGGTGACGAGTAAACCTAAGAGGCGAGTTAGCTTGTGAATTGTTCTAACGTCCAGCCTGTCTCGCTTTTGCTAGGGCTTCCTTATGAGGACCAACTCCCCAAAACAAACCGAAGCGAGTCGCGCAAACGGCTCCAGATCCAAGGGGCCTAAGTCTGCCTGGGGCAAGAACCAAGTCCGGCACAATGCGCTGAGCTTCGGGCTCTCTTCGAAAGACATCATTGTTGACAGCGCCGGTGAGCGGCCGGAGGATTTTGAGGCCCTCAAAGCGCGGATGTGGGACTTTTTTAACCCGGTCGACTCGCTGGAGGAGATGCTAGTCACGGACATTGTCGAGAACTATTGGCGGCGGAGGAGAGTGCGCCGCTGTGAAACCGCGGAATTGAACAACAAATTCAGAGCCCAGGAAATACGAGAAGGGCTTGAGCGCGCCGCGAGATTGGAGACTGTGCGGTTCGAATTCTCACGTAGTCTCCGAGTCCTACTTAGGACGGCAGACCAGGGTCTTTATTGGGACGATGGGCCTCGAGAAGAATTGGCTTCAAGCTCTCTGGGGATGGATGAGTTAATCATGTGGATGTTTGACGTTGAAGAGCAAGTTACAGCGGACGGTTACATGTCAAAGAGGTCAGATGAAATCATGGAAGCTTGCGGAATAAACCACCCAACCAGATGGCATTGCCGGCTAATCAGCTCCTGGGCAGAGAAAGAGTTGAGGGAGACGCCGGAAGGCGAAGTGAGAGACGAGTCGATTTCAGCAAATCAAGAGGCGGCGGATACGGATCAATGCACAATCAAGAATGAGAAACCGAAGCAGCGCCGTCGCAAACCGCAGCAGAGCAAAGAGTTGCTAAAACAGATACGAAAGGTAATCGCCTCGCTCGAGGAAAGACAGAGGACCTTGGAGTCGGTTGAGCAAATGGAGGCGAGTGCTCGCGCCGCCGAGGCCCTTCTGCCAGCGGATTCAGTCGACAGATTTTCGCGAGCCGAGACAGCGTTCGAGCGCCGTATGTACCGTGCACTCGGTGCGCTCCTCTCTCTTCGAGGGGCAGCCGGGAGTGGCATGAAGCTGCCGGAACTTCCTAGATGAGCTTGCGCCTGTTCACCGTGAAAGAGCAATCAAAAATTACAAAACAAACCCGAGAAGTCCTTTTGTTTCGGTACCACTTGGGTTTCGCGACATATAATCTCCGATCTTAGTGGCATTGGCCTCAAGCCAACTACCGCAAATGCGGCACTTTCTGTCATGTGTTCTTGAATCGTCGCCGATTCGAGGAGCGGGTAGCGGGAGTGCGTGACTCTTGTACCAGGGGCCACTTGAGAGCCGCCTCCTAACAGGTTATCCCGCTGACTTGCGCGCCGTAACCAGCAGGAACAATCCCCATCTGCCACCCACTCGTCGTACTAAGCGGCGAGGGTAAAGTTTCCAGATCAAGCGGTAGATGGGGGGCTGGAAGCGGGCAGAAGGCTGGTGGAGTAAGAGGTCGCCGGGGCTGAAGGCTTGTTCGACGATAACGTCTTCGAAATGGGACATCAGAGCGTGGACTTCGGGGACGGTGTAGCTCTTGGTGCCGGGGCTTTCGAGGCGGTCGTAAACGCACTGGCGGATGGACTGGGCGTGCCAGAGACCGTAGCGGAGCCAGAGCATCAGTCCGGTGAGCGAGGCGTGGTGGTAGAGCATGATGCGGGCTTCGCCGTCGGGCTTGAGGACGCGGAACGCTTCTCGCAGGCAGCGGGCGGTGTCGGGGCTGTGGTGCATCACGCCGTAGGAATAAACGAGGTCGAAGGTGTTCTCGGCGAAGGGGAGATTTTCGGCGTCGGCGAGGCGGAGATCTGGAGCGAAGCCGGCTAGTTCGCAGCGGCGGCGTGCGCGGTCGAGAGAAGTCTTGGAGAGATCGACGCCGGTGGCGATGGCGCCGGCTTTGAGCCACTGTTCGTAGTCGGCTCCCATACCTACGCCGATTTCGAGGACACGCTTGCCGCGCGATGAGGCGAACCCGGCAAAGTCTGGAATATAGGGCTCCAGTGTATAACGGGCCTGGGCATGGGTGGCGAACTCGGCGGAGTCGCCCAGATAACGCGTGCCGCAAGGCTCGGCGTTCCAGAAATCGGCGACCTGGTCTTTGAGTCCGGGAGGAGTTGTGGTGCACGCCACGGACTAAGAATAGCGGATGCGAGGGGCGCGTCCGAGTACAAACTTGTGCACTCCCCATGACGTTTTCCGCTGGGGACATTCGCGTAAGATGGCCGCAGTAGTCCCCTGTCTTGATGCAAAAATTGGCGGAGCTCGGCGATGGTGTGGCCGAAAATCGGTCTGAAGTTTGGGCTGGAGCTCCGGCCGAACCTCGTGCGGAAGCTCGCCCTGTCACCCTCCCGGTAAGCGTCATCGTGCCGGTCCGGAACGAAGCCCACAATTTGCGGAGGTGCCTGGAGTCGCTACGCGGCGCGGGGGAAGTGTACGTGGTGGACTCGCAGAGCAGCGATGGGACGGCGGAGATTGCGCGGGAGTTCGGGGCGCAGATAATTCAGTTTCACTACCAGGGCGGGTGGCCTAAGAAGCGGCAGTGGGCGCTGGATACTTTGCCGCTTAGCTATGAGTGGGTGCTGCTGCTTGGATGCGGATGAGGCGGTAACGCCGGAGTTGGCGGCGGAGATGTGTGCAGCGATGCGCGATCCGCAGGCTGGTGGGTACCAGATCGGGCTGGAGATGTTTTTTCTGGGCCGGCGGCTGCGGCACTAGCGGGGCGACGTTCTACAAGCTGTCGTTGTTCCGGCGGGGCAAGGGTAGGTTTGAATGCCGGGCGCAGCGGCAAGACAAGTCCATGTGCGACATGGAAGTGCATGAGCACGTCATGGTGGCGGGCAGGACCGGCACGTTAAAAGAAAAGATCGTGCATTACAACGTGGAGAGTTTGGCGCGGTACATCCAGAAGCACAATGAGTATTCGAACTGGGAAGCGTTGGTGTGGCGGGACGGCGGTGGTGACGACGAATTACAGCCGGCGTTTTTTGGGACGCAGGCGCAGCGGCGGCGATGGCTAAGGAAGAAATTCTTGAGGGTGCCGGGATCTCCGGCGCTTTTCTTTTTTTATAAATACATTTTGCGGATGGGATTTCTGGATGGCGTGCCGGGGCTGATTTACTGCGGGTTTCAGGGCGATTCAGTTTTTCCACATCAAGGCGAAGATTCACGAATCGCGGATTGCATCGAGAGAGATTCATCGAGTTGAGAGCTGCGAACTTAGCGCGGCAAAGGAATAAAGCATGTGCGGCATTAGCGGGCTGGCAAATTGGGGTGACCGGGAGACGCTGGCGCGGATGACGGCGGTGCAGACGCATCGCGGGCCCAATGATGGCGGGCTGTGGGACCATCGCTCGCCGGATGGGTCGTACATCGGGCTGGGAAGCCGGCGGCTTTCGATTTTAGATTTGTCGGCGGATGGGCACATGCCGATGTCGAATGAGGATGGGCGGGTCTGGATTACTTACAACGGGGAGATTTACAACTTCGGCGATTTGCGGCGGGAGTTGGAGGGCAAGGGGCACCGGTTTCGGTCGAATACGGACACCGAAGTTGTGCTGCATCTTTACGAGGAGATGGGGCAGGAGTGCGTCACGCGGCTGAATGGGATGTTTGCGTTTGCGATTTGTGATTTGCGCGAAGGCACGCCGCGAGTGTTCATGGCGCGCGATCATTTTGGGATCAAGCCTTTTTATTATGCGCTGCGCGGTGGGCGGCTGGCGTTTGCATCGGAGGCGAAGGCGCTGCTGGAAGTGCCGGGCATCGAGGCGCGGATTGATTTGGCGGCGCTCGATCAGTATCTGACGTTTTTGTGGGTGCCGGATCCGAAGACGTTGTTTGAGGGGATTGTGAAGTTGCCGGCGGGGCATCGGGCGATGTTTCGCGACGGGCGGCTGGAAGATTTCTCAGTATTGGGATTTGACGTTTCCGGCGGCGGAGCATGAGTTTCCGATGTCGGAAGATCATCTGGCGCGGGAGATTGAGGAGCGGTTCCGGCATTCGGTGGAACAGCAGATGGTTAGCGACGTGCCGCTGGGAGCGTTTTTGAGCGCGGGGCTTGATTCGTCGAGCATCGTCGCGATGATGTCAGCGAAGACGGCGAAGGCGCCGCTACGGACTTATACGGTTACGTTTCCGGAGAAATATCGCAAGGGCGAGAATGCGCTGGATGATCCGGCGGTGGCGGCGCGGCTGGCGCGTACGCTGGGATGTGAGAACCAGCAGATTGTTGTGGAGCCGGACGTTGCGAATTTGCTGCCGAAGTTGTGCTGGCACATGGATGAGCCGACGGCGGATCCGGCGCTGATTACGGCGTATCTGGTGTGCCGCGAGGCGAGTCGCGATGTGACGGTGCTGCTCTCGGGCGTGGGGGGCGACGAGTTGTTTGGCGGGTATCGGAAATACGCCGCGCACTATTGGGCGGAGATGTATTCGAAGCTGCCGGAGATGGTGCGGCGCGGGGTGGAAGCGGCGATTGAGGCGATGCCGGGGATGCGCGGTACAGACTTCAAAGGGCCGATGCGCATGGCAAAGAAGATGATGCGCAGCGCGGGGCTTCCGGCGGAGGAGAGATTCATTCGCAACTGCACGTATCTTGATTCGGCGCAGCGAGCGGGGATTTATGCGAGCGCGGTGCGAGGCGAGATTCGCGGGAGATTCAGGCGGGCGGCATCATGCGGCGTTTGAGAGAGTGCAGGATGCGGATTTTCTGAACCAGATGCTGTATCTCGATACCAAGATTTTCATGACCAGTTTGAATCTGACTTACAACGACAAGATGAGCATGGCTTGCTCGGTGGAAGTGCGGGTGCCGTTTCTGGACCGCGAGTTGGCGGAGTTTGTGGCGTGGAATGTGCCGCCGCGGATGAAGCTGAAGGGATTTTTCTCTCCGACTACGAAACATATTTTTCGCAAGGCGATGCAGGGAGTGCTTCCAGAGGAAGTTTTGCGTCAGCCGAAGGCGGGATTTGCGGCGCCGACGGATTACTGGCTGGCAAATGATCTGCGGGAGATGACGGACGATTTGTTGTCGGAGTCGAGGCTGCGGGGGCGGGGACTGTTTCGTCGCGGAGGGCGTGCAGAAGTTGATCGCGGAGCATCGCAGCGGACGGCAGGACTGGTCGATGCAGATCTGGCAGTTTTTGACGCTGGAGCTGTGGATGCAGAATTTCGTGGATCGGCGGCTTCCTCGAATGAGCGTTCATCGGGCGGAGTGATTGGGGCGTGGACGAATAGGGAGTCGAGACAGGCGGCGATTGCATGAAGCAAGTTTTGCAGAGCGCGCGGACGGGGGAGATCGAAGTGGCGGAGGTTCCGGCGCCGCGGGTGCTGCCGGGGTGCGTGCTGGTGCGGATTGCGGCGTCGCTGGTGTCGGCGGGGACGGAGCGGGCGTCGTCGGATTTTGCGGCGAAGAGTTTGTTGCAGAAGGCGCGGTCGCGTCCGGATCTGGTGCGCGAGGTGATGAATAAAATCCGGCGCGATGGAGTTTTGTCTGCGGCGTCGGCGGTGCGGAGCCGGTTGGATCAGCCTGCGGCGCTGGGGTACAGCAGCGCGGGGACGGTGATGGAAGTTGGAGAGGGAATCACCGATCTGAGGCCGGGCGACCGGGTGGCGTGCGCGGGCGCGGGATTTGCGGTGCACGCGGAATTCGCGTGCGTGCCGCGATTGCTGGTGGCGAGGATTCCGTCGGCGGAAGTGGAGTTCGAGAGTGCGGCGTTCACCACGATTGGCGCGGTGGCGATTCATGGAGTGCGGACCGCGGAAGCGAAACTCGGCGATGTGGTCGCGGTCATCGGGCTTGGGGCTACTCGGGCAACTTGCAGTGCAGATTCTTGAACGCTGCGGGATGCCGGGTGATTGGGATTGATCCAGCGCAGGAGCGGGCGGAACTTGCGGCGAAGATGGGGGCGCTGGCGGTGACGGCGTCAGAAGCGGAGTTTCGCGATTTGTGCATGAGGCATTCGGGTGGGAACGGTGCGGACTCGGTTTTGATTGCGGCGGAAACTCCGAGCAGCGGGCCGGTGAATCTGGCGTCGGAAGTGGCGCGCGATCGCGGAGTCGTGGTTGCTGTGGGGACGGTGGGGATGGAGTTGCAGCGAAAACTTTATTACGAGAAGGAACTGGATTTCCGCGTGTCGCGGTCGTATGGGCCGGGGCGATATGACGCGGCGTTTGAGCAGAAGGGACGGGATTATCCGATTGGGTATGTGCGCTGGAGCGAAACGCGGAACATGGAAGCGTTTCTGCAGTTGCTCGCGGATGGGAAAGTGGATGTGAAGCCGCTGATCACGCATTCGTTTGCGATTGAGAATGCCGGCGCGGCTTATGAGTTGATCACGGGGAAGACGCGAGGAAGCCGCACCTGGGAGTGGTGATTCGTATCCGAATGAAGCCCGCCGAAGGGACGCGGAGGCTGGAGCACCCGGTTTGTCCGGGCGAGCGCGGCGGCTGGAATTGATTTCGGGACGGCAGAGTGTGGCTCGGACCGGTTCAGAGTGGGAGTGCTGGGGGCGGGGAATTTCGCGCAAGGCGTTTTGATTCCGGCGATCAAGGCGGCGGGAGCGGAGATGGTGGGGCTGTGCGCGTCGAGCGGGGCGCGGGCGAAGTCTTCTGCGGACAAGTTTGGTTTTGCGTTTTGTACGACTGATGAGGAAGAAATTTATTCGGATGCCTCGATCAACACGATTGCGATTGCGACGCGGCATCATCTTCATGCTGGAGCAGGTGGTTCGCGCGCTGGAATCTGGGAAGCATGTGTTTTGCGAGAAGCCGCTTTGTCTGAATGAAGAGGAGCTTGAAGCAAATCGAGCGGGTTTATTCGCGATGCGGCGGTGACTTGAGGCTGATGGTGGGCTTCAACCGGCGATTCGCAGCGATGGCGCGGCGGATGAAAGATTTTCTGGCGCAGGCGGGTGGGCCGTTGACGATGCATTATCGAGTGAATGCGGGGTCGCTGCCGAAAGATCATTGGATTGAAGATCCGGAGCAAGGCGGCGGGCGGATTCTGGGCGAGGTTTGTCATTTTGTGGATTTTCTTTCGTTTCTTTGCGGAGCGGCGCCGACGGCGGTTAGTGCGCGCGGCGTGAACTCTGCGGGTGGGCAGGATGTGATTGCTTCGCTGGAATTTGCGGACGGGTCGCAGGGGACGATTTCGTATTTGTGCAGCGGGGACCGGGCGTTTTCGAAAGAGCGAGTGGAAGTGTTTGGCGGAGGCGCGGTCGCTGTGCTGGACGATTTTCGGCAGCTGGAACTGGTGCAGCGAGGGCGGAAGAGTTCGTCGCGCTCGTGGCTGAAGCAGGACAAAGGTCATGCGGCGGAGTGGAAGGCGTTTTGCGAAAGCATTCAGAACGGGCGTCCAGCGCCGATTTCGTTTGAGGAGATTGCGGCATCGACGCGGGCTACGATTCGGATTGTGGAGTCGCTGCGGTCTGGGCGCGAAGAGATGGTGGAGCGCGGCAGGGTTGAATGCGATCAGCGCGCCGATGGTTTCGTGATTGCAGCTGGCTCGTGAATTTGTCGAAGAGGGAAACGCATTTTATGTTGATTCTGGGTTTGAACATGTTTCACGCCGACGCTTCGGCTGCGATTGTGCAGGATGGCAAAGTTTTGTTTGCGATTGCCGAAGAGCGGTTGAACCGGGTGAAGCACTATGCGGGGTTTCCGGCGCTGGCGATTCAGGCTTGCCTGGCGGCGGCGGGAGCGAAGATCACCGACATTGATCATGTGGCGGTGGGGCAGGACAGCGATGCGAATCTGGCGAAGAAAGTCCGGTACGCGATTGCGAATCCGGCGAAGCTGCTGAATTTTATCCGGCTGCGGCAGCGCAAGCAGGAAATGCGGGATGTGCGGACGCTGATTGCGAAGGTCGCTGGATTGTGATCCTGAGCTGCTGCGCTTTCAGTGAACATCGACTGGAGCATCACATTGCGCACATTGCCAGCGCCTACTACTGTTCGCCGTGGGAAGAAGCGGCGGGGTTCAGTTATGACGGGTCGGGAGATTTTGTTTCGACCATGATGGCGCAGTGCAGGGGCAGCGAAATTGAAGTGCTCGACCGCGTGTTTCTGCCGCATTCGCTGGGCAGCTTTTACACCATGATTTGCGAGTTCATCGGGTACAGCAAATATGGCGACGAAGGCAAGGTCATGGGGCTGGCGCCTTACGGCAAAGACACGTACTGCGATCAGATTCGCGAACTGCTGATGACGAGCACCTCGGGGTTTGAGCTGGACTTGGAATTCTTTCAGCCGCTGGGGAGCAACGAGGGGATGCAGATCAAGCCGGACGGGACGGTGGCGCTGGCGCGGCATTTTTCCAGCCGCATGGTGAAGATGTTTGGGCCGCCGCGCGAGCCGGATACGGAGATCACGCAGCGGGAGATGGATCTGGCTTATGCCATGCAGCATTGCTTTGAGGAAGTTTTCTTTCATCTGCTGAATGAGCTGCACAAGAGTGTGCCAGAGGAAAATCTGGCGATGGCGGGCGGGTGCGCGCTGAACAGCGTGGCGAATGGGAAACTTTTTTCGCGGACTCCGTTTCGGCATACGTGGATTCAGCCGGCGGCGGGGGATGAAGGGCTGGCGATTGGGGCGGCGCTGCATACGCATCATTCGGTGCTGAAGAATCCGCGGGATTATGTGATGAAGAATTCTTATCTGGGGCCGGAGTTTTCGGATGCGCGGATTGAGTCTGCGCTGAAGAGCGCGGGCGTGAAGTATCAGAAACTTGAGCGTGGGCCGCTGCTGGATACGGTGGCGGGACGAATTGCCAGACGGCGATATCGTGGGATGGTTTCAGGGGCGGATGGAGTGGGGGCCGCGGGCGCTGGGGAACCGGTCGATTGTGGCGCATCCGGGGCTGCCGAACATGAAGGATGTGCTGAACGCGCGGATCAAGCGGCGGGAATGGTTTCGTCCGTTTGCGCCGTCGATTCTTGAAGAGCGGCAGGCGGAATATTTTGAGCACGATCATCCGTCGCCGTTCATGCTGCACGTTTATAAGATTCGTCCGGAAAAGCGGGAGCAGCTTTGCGCGGTGAATCACGTGGACGACACGGGGCGCTTGCAGAGCGTGAGCAGCGAGGAGAATCCGCTGTACTACGATTTGATTCGCGCGTTCGAGCGAAAGAGCGGGATTCCGGTGATTTTGAATACCAGCTTCAATGAGAACGAGCCGATTGTTTGCGAGCCGGAAGAAGCGATTGGATGCTTTCAGCGGACGAAGATGGACGCGATTGCGATTGGGCCGTTCGTGGCGTTGAAATCCGAGAACGCTGATATGGCGACGCAAGCGGCTTTAGCAACGGCGGCAGGGCGCTCTGAAGCTGGAGCTCGGTGCGACCTTTCCGAATCTGCGGGCGCTGGCCTGGGATGGGGACGTGCTGTATGCGTCGCGGGGGTACGAGCTGCTGGCGGCGCGGGCTGATTCGGCGCAGTTCGAGTGGCGGACGGTGGGGCGAGTATCGTCCGGAGTGGTGGCGGAATTTTACGTCGCCTAATCGGTTGAGTTTTCGGCTGGTGCGGGATGGGTTTCATGCGCTGGCGATTCTTCCGTCGGGGAATATCGTCGCGGCGGTGCCGGGAGCGATTGTGACTCTGCGCGCGGGCGAATCGGAATTTCGGATTTCGCATCGGCTGACGCGCGGGACTCGGCCACTGCACATCACTGGCAACGCCCGATGGGCGGGTGTTTTGGGGGGAGTACTTCGACAATCCTGCAGCGGGACGAAGTTTACATCTACGCGTCGCTTGATCAAGGGATGACGTTGGCAGGTCGCGCACACGTTCGGCCGCAGGCGCGATCCGGCATGTTCACAATATGCTTTATGACCGGTGGGAAAACTGTTTGTGGATTTTCACCGGGGACTACGGGGCGGAGTGCCGGATTCTGCGGGCGTCGTTGGATTTTAGTTCCGTGGACGAAGTTGCTGGCGGGCAGTCAGCAGACCCGGGCGGTCGCGGCGGTGGTGAATGAAGATGGATTGTATTTCGCGATCCGACACGCCGCTGGAGCAGAACTTTATTTATTACCTCAGCCGACGGGGAAGAGTGGAGCGGGTGGGTGAGCTGCCGAGTTCCTCGATTTATGCCTGCAGGAACCGGCAGCGGGATGTTTTTTTCGACCATGGTGGAACCTAGCGAGGTGAATCCCAGCCGGAGTGTGGAGTTGTTTGGGAGCGGGGATGGGGCGGAATGGCGATCGCTGGCGGCTTGGGAGAAAGATCGCTGGTCGATGAAATTCTTTCAGTACGGAAATGCGTTTCTTCCTGACGGCGAGAACACGACGGATCTGCTGGCGGTGAGCACGATTGCGGTTGCAGGGCGCGGATTTTCAGACGTCGATCTGGAAGATTCAATGCTGAGTTCGCAAAGACTGCACTACTATCGCCGGATTTTTCGCGCTTACCTTACTCCCGGCGAGAGTCAGCTTAGTTTTTGGCATGATTCGGCGGAGATGAATCCGAGCGGCGCAGTGTGCATGCGCTGGGCGAATACTACATGACGTTTGCGGAGAAGGCGGCGTACGCGGGGCCGCATGATGAACGCGGCGTGCCGCTGCTGAATTATCACGGGCAGATTGGGGTGCAGTACAACCCGATCGCGGTGGCGCAGTGGGGGCTGGGGAACTTCAATCAGTTTCGCCGGAGCGGCGATCAGGAGGCGCGAAGGAAAATTTCTTCTGGCCAGTGATTGGCTGTGCGAGCGGCTGGAGGCGAACGCGCACGGGGTGCACGTCTGGAACCATCACTTTGATTGGGAGTATCGCAAGACGCTGAAGGCGCCGTGGTATTCGGGGCTGGCGCAGGGGCAGGGGATTTCGCTGCTGGTGCGGGCGCACGCGGAGACGGGCGATGCGAAGTATTCGAAAGCGGCGGCGCTCGCGTTCGGGAGTTTTTTCGCGGATACGGAGTCGGGCGGGGTTGCGTTTCGCGATGAGGCGGGAGATTTGTGGTTTGAGGAGTACATCGTGTCGCCGCCGACGCATATCTTGAATGGGTTCATCTGGGCGGCGTGGGGAGTGTATGACTACTGGCTGGCGACTGGAGACGGCGAGGCCACGGAATCTTGTTTGCCGCGCGGTGAAGACGCTGCGCGAGAATCTTGATCGCTACGATTTGGGATTC
Organism: uncultured Acidobacteriota bacterium; assembly: GCA_963819825.1. Classification (GTDB taxonomy): domain Bacteria; phylum Acidobacteriota; class Terriglobia; order Terriglobales; family Acidobacteriaceae; genus Gp1-AA145. The sequence continues at coordinate 638,294 of CAWFXO010000003.1, read as the reverse complement.
TGGTCGCGGTATGAACTTTCGGGGACGCGGTTGCCGATGATTGCGAGTCCGTTTTATCACCGGCTGCATGTTACGCAACTGCGAGTGATGCACAAGATCACCGGGGAAGAAGTGTTTGCGCGTTATGCGGAGAAGTGGGAGAAGTACGCGCGCAGCCGGTCGAAGCGGACGCGGGCGCTGTGCTACAAGGGCGCTTTCAAGCTTTGCTACTACTGAGAACGGCTGTGAGGTCAGACTGAAAATTCTTTACATCTCGCAGTACTATCCGCCGGAGATGGGAGCGCCGGCGGCACGGGTGTCGGAACTGGCGCGGCATTGGGTGCGGGCGGGGCATGAAGTCACGGTGCTGACGGGATTTCCGAATCATCCGGACGGCGTGGTGCGGCCGGAGTATCGCAAGCGTTTTCGCCGGCATGGTGTGCCGCGAGACGGTGGATGGAGTGCAGGTGGTGCGGACATGGTTGCTGCCGTTTCCGAATCGCAAGGCTTATGAGCGGATGCTGAACTACAGTTCGTTTTGCTGTGTCGGCGGCGATTACGGGATCGTTTCTCGATCGGCCGGATGTGGTGATTGCGACTTCGCCGCAGCTGTTGGTGGGCTTGTCGGGTTGGTGGGCGGCGAAGATGAAAGCGCGTGCCGTTTGTGCTGGAAGTGCGCGACTTGTGGCCGGAGTCGCTGGCGGCGGTCGGAATGGGGAATGCGAATTCTGTTCTTGCATCGCGGGCTGGGGAAGATTGCGGGATTTCTTTATCGCAAGGCGGAGCACATTGTGGTGGTGACGCCGGCGTTTCGTGAGCATCTGACGCGAGTTTGGAAAGTCCCGGCCCCGAAAATCTCGGTGGTGCAGAACGGAGTGGAGACGGGGTTGTTTAGTCCGCGGAATCGCGATGCGGAATTGAGGAAGCAGATCAATGCAGAGGGGAAGTTTGTGGTTTCGTTCATTGGGACGATTGGGCTGGCGCATGGTCTTGGAGACGGTGATTGCGTCGGCAGAGACGGTTGGCTGAGTCGCTCCGGATGTGATGTTCCTGCTGTTGGGAGAAGGTGCGGACCGGGAGCGGATTGTGGCGATGGCGGCGGACGAAGAATCTGAAGAATATTTGTTTTGTGCCGCAGCAGCCGCGGGAAAGAATTCCGGCTTACATTGCGGCGTCGGACGCATGTTTGGTGGTGCTGCGGAAGTCGGAAGTGTTCGAGACGGTGATTCCGACGAAGATGCTGGAGTTTATGGCTTGCGCGCGGCCAGTGATTTTGGGAGTTGGGGGGCAGGCGAAAGAAATCCTGGAGCGAAGCGGGGGCGGGATCTGCGTGGAGCCGGGGAATGTGGATGAGTTGTGTGGCGCTATCTTGCAACTGCGCGAGCGGCCGGAGTTCTGTGATGTCGCTGGGACGGAATGGTCGGGAGTACATTGTGCAGAATCTTTCGCGCGAGCGGACGGCGGGGGAGTATCTGGAGATACTGCGGGGGTTGGTGGAAGGGTCCGCGATCGCGGAGAGGGCTGCGGCATGAAACTCATTCGTGGAGTTTTCTGGTTCGGGGAATCCCACCAAGGGGCGCGAGGATGGGGCATCGGCCTTTGGCGGGTACAAGAATAGCGGGTCAGGGGTAGAGATTCCTTTTGTCGCTGGTGGCGCTGCGGGCGGGCATGGGGTTCATCGCTTCGCTCAGAACGGCAGAGATCCTGATACGAAATCAGGGGCGGACGACCAGCAGACTTGCGGAAGCGGCCATCTGCAGAGCGGTGGCGGAGGTGTGGCCGAAGTTGTGGCCGCTGGGGACGAAGAGGATGTCGTTGGCTTCAAGCTGGATGTCGTCAGCTTTGGCCTTCAGCAGGTTCTTCAGAGGCACAGGCAATTCGGTCAGGCCGGTTGGGCTTTTGCGAATGATGCGGGCGCCGCTGAGGCGCGCGGTCGATGTGGTGCCGCCGGCAAGCGCGATGGCCTGGAGGACGCTTAGGTGTCCACCGTCTCCCATTAACAATCCGGCGGGACGGGTGACTTCGCCGACCACGAAAACGACGTCGGCGCGGCGGACCATGATGGTGTCACCGGGATAAATCGGAATATTGCTTTCAGGATGGTCCTGGGGATTCAGCGCTAGCGGGACCGTGATGGGCGCGGCAGCCTGGTCGCGGCGCGTGACGGTGATATTTTTTCCGGCGCGATCGGTGAATCCGCCAGCGGCGGAAATCACGCTGAACAGAGTCTGGATCCCCGAGAACCGGGTAAATGCCCGGCTTGGCGACTTCACCCAGAACGTTGGCGCCCGCCGACGCGTATTCCTGAACGAAAAGCTGGACGTGGGGACTCTTGACGTACCCACCCTGGTCAAGTCTTTTCTCGATCACGCTCTCGGCTTCATCGACGGTCAGCCCATCGACGTGGACGTAGTCGATCAGCGGAAGATAAATGTCGCCGGTGCTGCTGACACGGGTCTTGGTTTCCATCTCGGGAACGTTGTAAACGCTGACGTCCACCAGGTCGCCAGCGCCGAGGCGGACGGTGGAAATAGCGCCGGAAGGGGCGACCGGCGCGGGTTTTGCTGGAGAGGCGGAATCTTCGGCTGGAATTGGGGCTGGAATTGGGGCGGTCGTCGATGCGGGCGTGCTGGAATCGCTGGCTAAAACCGGGGCGGGCGCGGTCACGGAGTCGGGCGAGTTGGTGGCGCCGGGGAACACGCCCGTGGTGACAACGCGCTTGGGGTGAGGCGATGTCTGCGCGAAAGCGGCGGCGCAAAATGCCAGACAACAGAGACCGAGAGTCCAGCGAGAGCTAAGGGAAGAGGAAATTCGCATTTCGAGCGGAGCATAGCACATGGAGTGGTGCATAAGGGGTGCGTTCTGCATGGCGGTACACAAGTCGGAAACATTACTCAGCAGGGCGTCGGGTATCTAACAAGAGAATAGTTCGGCACGCGCGGACGACATATAGTGCGAAGTAAGAACAATTCCTGCTGCGGGAGTTGAATGTTTTGCGAGTCAGGTGTAACCGGTTGAGTACGCGCCAGGGGGAGCCGACTTGACGATCCTTTATCTGGCGACCTTCGCCGGGTCTCTGCTTCTTTCCTTCATTGCCACCAAAGTCGTGCGCGACCTCGCGGTGCGCAAGGGATGGGTTGCTGGCCCCGGCGCACGAACGGCATCTGCACAGCGAGGCGCTGCCGCGCCTGGGCGGCATCGCGATTGTATTTTCCTTTCTGGTGGCGACTGGGATTGCGTTGTTGGTGGACCGGATGGTTTTGCGTCCGGACACCGTGTTTTCGATGCGACTCGCTGGTCACGATTCTTCCGCCAGCGCTCTTGATCTTCGCCTTGGGTGTCTACGACGACGTTTTTACGGCTGGGGCCGTATCTGAAATTTTTTGTGCAGGCGGTCGCGGGGGCGATGCTGTTTGCCGGCGGGCTGCAAATTCTGGATTTGCCGCTGCTATTCGGCGCGCACCAGTTTTCGTGGATCATCGGGCTGCCGCTGACCATTCTTTGGGTGATGGCCATCACCAATGCATTCAATTTGATCGATGGGCTGGACGGGCTGGCGGCGGGGTCGGCACTGTTTTCGACATTAGTGATGTTCGTAATTGCGCTGATGGGGAACCTGTCGCTGGTGTCGCTGATCACGCTGGCGCTGGCGGGCGCGATTCTTGGATTTCTACGTTACAACTTCAATCCGGCGACGATTTTCCTGGGCGATTGCGGCAGTCTGTTCATTGGATTCATGCTGAGCGCGCTGGCGCTGCGTGGAGCGCAGAAGGCGCCGACGATTATCGCGGTTGCGATACCCGCTGGTTTCGTTTGGGCTGCCGATTCTGGAGACTTCGCTTTCGGTGCTGCGGAGATTTATCAGCGGGCGGCCGGTGTTTACCGCCGACCGCGAGCATATTCATCACAAACTGCTGCAACTGGGAATGTCGCACCGGCAGGTGGTGATTATTCTTTACGGGGTTTCGGCGGTGTTCGCGTTGCTGAGTCTGTTCCTGCTGTGGCCGACAGGAAGCACCCTCGGGCTGGTAATGGCGGTGCTGGGGACAGGGATATGGATTGGGGTGCAGCGTCTGGGGTATCTGGAGTTCGGCGAGATCCGGCGGGTGGCGCAGCGAACCATGGAGCAGCGGCACATTTTCGTGAATAATCTGGCGATCCGGCGGGCGACGGAAGAACTGAAAGTAGCGGGAGAGCTTTCGAGCAAGTTTGCCGAATTCTTACGGCGGCCTTCGATGCCAATGATTTTGACGCGTTTGAATTCAGTACAGCGGCCGCCGACCGCGGGTTTCATCTGGTGGAGCCGGAAGACTTGCCGCACCTGCGCTGGAGCAAGCCGGGAGGGTTTGCTCCGGAGCCGGGGAACGCCTGGAGCATGAGCCTGGATCTGGTATGCGCGGGGAACCGGCACTGCGGGAGATTGACTTTGTACCGCTGCTACAGCGGCCGGGATTTGCAGTTGGACATTAATCTTCTTACCTCGGCGTTTGCATCGACGCTGGCGGAAGCGGTGCAGCGGACTGCGGTGCAGAACGTCGAATTTATTCCGACGGCGGACGCGGGGATGCTGGCGGCGCAGGCGGGGTAGGGCAGCCATCCGGCATCAGCTATCAGCCATCAGGTATACCCGCGGTGCTTAATTCTTCTCTTGTTGAATCCACCGTATCAGGAACTGGCTGTTCGTCTGGCGGGGTTGGCGCCGCATAAGACAAGCGGGTTCCCCGACTTCGCTCAGGGTAGGTTCTGTGCGGCTGCGCTGCTTCGGAATGACTGTGCACGATGAACTGCACTTTCGGTGAGTTGCCGGGCGCGGCGGGTGGGGTAAGATGGATGCAAATTGAGTATGGAAAGCTCCCAGGCGGCATTGTCGGCGGAGATCACACCGGAAAACCTCAGCAGTTCCCGCGAGCGGCGGCGCGCGCCACGGCACAAGATCGTTACTCCCTCCTATGCGAACCTGAGCGGAAGCGCTCAGGGCGCGGTGTTGGAACTGAACGAGATCCTTAATATCAGCGAGAGTGGGATGTGCATGCAGGCGTCGTCGGCGATGCCGGCGGGGCGGCTGCTGCCGCTGGGGATTGATCTCTCGCCTAGTGGAGAGACGATTCGTACGGTGGGATACGTGGCCTGGTCAGAGTCGTCGGGGAAGACGGGGATCCAGTTTCCAGAAATTGCGGAAGGGGCGCGGTCGCAACTGCGGCGTTGGCTGGCCGCGAACGGCGGGGCAGCGACTTTGCCGGGTGAGGACTGGGCGGAGATTGAGAAGGAAGTGGAAGGTTGCGGAGATGACGTGGAGGCCAAGCTGAATGTTATCGGGCAACAGGCGCTGAGGGTAACGCAAGCTAGCGGCGCAGCGGTTGCACTGGTGGACGAGCTGAATCCGGACGCGATGGTTTGCCGATCGCGGGCGGGAACGGATGCGCCGGGAGTGGGAACGCGGTTGGAAACGGGATCGGGATTTTCGGGACAATGCGTGGGCATGGGCGTGACGCTGAAGTGCGACGATGCGGAAAGCGATTCGCGGGTGGACCGTGAGAGCTGCCGGGCGCTGGGGATTCGGGCGATTGTGGCTTGTCCGGTGAAGCGGGGTGGGAGGGTTATCGGGATCGTGGAGGTGTTTTCCCGGGAGCCGAAAGCGTTCGGCGAAAACGAAGTGATCGCGCTGGAGCGGCTGGCGGGGATGATCGTGCTAGCGGTGGGACGGGAGAAGGTGGTGGAGTTTCCCAGCGAGTCTGCGCCGAATTCTGCCGATGTTGGGGTGGAGACAATCGAGGACGCGAAATCGTCTAACCGGCGGCTGGGCCGGGGGATATTTTTTCTGTTGGTCGCATTGGTTTGTATTGGAGCAGCGGTTTGGATGGGAGCCCGGTGGCTGGCGGGGCGGAGACGTGCGGCAGCAATTGTGGCGCCGTCCGCTTCCGGCTGTGACCTCGCGCGAGACTTACATCGGGGCAGGACCTGAAGGATCTGCAGAAGCACGCTGATGCTGGCGATACGGAGGCGGAGTATCAGTTGGGAATGCGCTACGCCAACGGCGAAGATGTGAAACAGGACTACAGCCAGGCGATGCGCTGGTTCCTGCTGGCGGCCGACCAGGGCAACGTTCACGCGCAGGGCCGAGTTGCGACTTGGATGTTGGCTGGGCGCGGCAGCGAGCGCAGGATTACAGCCAAGCGTACTATTGGGCGCTGCTGGCGCAGGCGGGCGGCGACGAACGCGGGAAGGACGATTGTGGTGAACAGCGCTCCGTATTTGAGTCCGGTGCAGACTGCCGCAGAGCAGAAGCGGGCCGAGGACTGGCTGCATGCGCATCATATTGGGCAGGCGTCAGAGTAGCAGGTTTCGAGTCAGGTTTCCAGTTTCCGAGTCAAGATTCGAGATTCTCCGAGTGCAGATTTTGAAACTTGAAACCTTGAAACTCGAATCCGAGCCACGACGTTTCCAGGTCTAGAATAGAAGCAGAGGTACCCGCCTTGTCGTCCCTGCGCGAAATCCTCAATCAGCACGCCGCGAAGGAGATTTGTACGAGACCGATTGACCGATCGCAATCGCGTGCGCTGCTTTGCCTGCGGACACTGCTGTCCGATTCCCGAAGGTCAGCCTGGTGTCTGCAAGGTGCGCTTCAACCGGGCGGAAAACTGTATCGTGCCGTGGGGATATGTGGGCGGGGTGCAGTGCGATCCGATCGAGAAGAAGCCGTTCTTTCATGCGTATCCGGGGGCGCTGGCGTACAGCTTCGGAATGCTGGGATGCGATCTGCATTGCGGGTATTGCCAGAACTGGGTGACGTCGCAGGCGTTGCGGGATCCGCGAGGCGGTGTCGTCGCCGCTGGAGGCGTCGCCGGAGTTGCTGGTGCGCGACGCGCTGCGGCAGGGCGCGAAGGTGCTGGTCAGCACTTACAACGAGCCGCTGATTACGGCGGAGTGGGCGGTTGAGATTTTCAAAGCAGCGAAAGCTGCGGGGCTGAAGACGGCATTCGTTTCGAACGGAAACGGCACGCCGCAGGTGCTGGAATATCTTGCGTCCGTGGATTGATTTCTACAAAGTTGATCTGAAGAGCTTCGACGACCGGCATTATCACGAACTGGGCGGGCGGATTGGGCCGATCCTCGACACGATTCGGCGGTTGCACGACATGGGGATTTGGCTGGAGATTGTGACGCTGCTGATTCCGGGATTCAATGATTCCGACGATGAGTTGCGGCGGCTGACGGAGTTTGTGGTCGAGTGTTTCGCCGGATATTCCGTGGCATGTGACGGCGTTCCATAAGGATTACAAGATGTCCGATCCCGACGACACGCGGCCGGAAGATCTGATGCGGGCGGCGGAGATTGGGAAGAATGCGGGCCTGCGATACGTTTATGCGGGGAATTTGCCGGGGCGGGTTGGGGACTTGGAGAATACGCGGTGCGCGGATTGCGGGGCGATGTTGATTCGGCGGTGGGGATATTTTGTGGAGGAGTATCGGGTGACCGGCGAAGGGGCGTGTCCGGATTGCGGGAGCGCGGTGCCGGGGCGGTGGGCGGAGAAGTTTGAGGGGCAGATTGCGGACCGGCCGTTTGTGCCGAGATGGTGGAGATTCGGTGAGCGGGTAGAATTCCCATACGCCGCCTCGTGGTTTGGGGTCGGCAGACGCGAGGTGCCGTCGACTGCGTTACCGCTCCGGCTTGCGAGGCGAGGACGCCCGCTCAGGATGCACAGGGTAGTTCCTGGTCAATGCGGGGTTTTTTGTGCGCTGGCTACTTTTGTGCTGGTGATTTCTTTGTGATACCTGGGCCACGCCTTTGTAGAGGGCTTCCGCGATTAGCTGGCGGTAGGCTGAGTTTTCCAGCTGAGTTTCGTCGGCGGGGCTGCTGACGAAGGAAACTTCGGCAAGCACTGCGGGCATTTGGGTTCCGGTCAGGACTACGTATTGGGCTTCTTTCACGCCGCGGTCGCGGATGTCGGGATTGTCGGACTGCGAGGCCGCCGTAGAGGGACTGCTGGATGTCGGCGGCGAGGCGGTGCGAGTCGGTCACCTTTTCGCGGATGTCAACGCCGGTCCAGTCCACGTCTGTTCAGCGAAGAGGAAGTCATCCTCGGTGCGGGCCTTGATGGACGAGTAGGTGGTCGTGTAATAGGTTTCGACTCCGCGGGCGCTTTTCAGATCGCTGTAATTTGCGTGCACGGAGAGGAACATGTCGGCCTTGGCGACGTTGGCAATTTCCGCGCGCTTTTCCAGCGGGAGATAGGAATCGTCCTGGCGGGTGTAGATGACCTGCGCGCCCAGCTTGGTTTCGATGAGTTTGCCGAGGCGCTGCACGATATCGAGCACCAGATCTTTTTCCAGTAAACCCTTTTTGCCGACGGTGCCGAGGTCCCAGCCGCCGTGACCGGCGTCGAGCACGATCTGGAAGTCGGTGGGTTTCAGGGTCGAGTCAGTTGCTGGCGAGCTGAGCTTCGGCGCTTCGGCTGCTTTCTTCGGGGCCACGATTATCGCTGGAGATGGTTTCGGCAAGGTCTACGGGAGGCGTCTTCAGGGCGGGAGTAGCTCCCGCACCTACGGCTGCGGCCTTGTGGACCTCGATGGTGAGCCGGTAAGGATTCGAGTCGAGGCTGACGGAATACTGCGAATCGGTTTGGTCTCAAGCACGACGCGGGTCACGCCGTCGGCTGGGTTGAGCCATGCGGATGCGTTTCAGAAATGCATCGTTGACTTCAATTTCCTGGGCCCCTGGGCCCGCGGCGATGCGGGTGTCGTACAGGTCGAAATAGATTCGAGAGGATTATCCAGGGTGTGGTCTTCGTAGTGCACCGAGTCCTCAAGGTCAATTACGACCGTGCTCGAGTTTCAGAAGACGAGTGCTGGATGCCGGTGACCGCTGGAAAGGCTCCGGGTTTCGCTTCGGGCGCTTCAGGTTGATTGTTGGATGCGGCTGCGGATGTCAATTCTGTTCTTGGCGACGTTAGGCTGGCAGGGTGCGTGCTGGCGCTGATGGACGGCTCCGCAGTACCGCTATTTCCAGACTGCGGCTGCGGCGATTCCGATGACGACCAGCACGATGGCGGCGATGAGCAGAATGCGGGAAACGGAGCGGCCTTCTCTTGGTCCTCCTATAAGAGCGAGTTCCGGGAAAGGGGTTTCGACGACAGCGGGTTCCGAGAACGGCGGGCGCGATTCTGCGCACAGGGTCATCGGCTCCGAGACGACCGGAGTGGCCGCGGCTTCGATTGCGGTTTCCGCCGGGGCGGTCGCCTTCGGGAGCGGGACGAATTTTTCGTCAACGATGACTTTGGCTGGGGCGTGGGGCGCGGCTCGCGATCTTCGATCTCGGTGGATTCCTGAGTGGCGCGGGCGGCGGCACGACAACCTTTTCTTGCCAGTTCGGCGAGGCGGTCTTCTTCTTCGGGACGGATGGCGGCGAGAATCAGTTCGCCCAGAAGATTCAGGCTGCGGACGTCGGTGTCGTTGAAGCTGGAGGTTTCGGTGGAGAAGGCTTCGATCAGTCCCACGACGCGGTTTTTTGCCGAAAGGGGGACGGCGATCATGGAGCGCGCTCCGAGGCGGCGGCAGGCGCTGGCATTGACGCGCGGGTCGGTGTCGGAATCGTCGCAGCGGACGGTCTGTCCAGTGCGCAAGCAGGCTCCGGAAAATCCGGAGTTGGGATCGAGCTTGACGCCTTGGTCGGGAGCGATGCGTCCGAAAGAAGCGCGGCAGACGATGGCGTTTTCTTCGGCGAGGGCGATGGCGACGCCATCGGCGCCAGTGATGGAGAGCGGCGCGAGCGGCAACCAAGTGGAGAACTTCGTCGAGAGCGAGTTCGGTTTCGGAAGATGGTGGATGTGTGCCAATCGAAGCGGACGAATTTTTCAAGGCGCGGTGGTTCGCGGCCTGCTGTTGAACGCTGGCGAAAGCAAAGAGCGCTTGCAGAGCATTGCGGCCGTTATCGCTGGGCGGGACGGGTGCGAGTTCCCGGCCGGGGCCAGAATTAGCGAGCGGCGGGTCGTTCCATCCCGCTTCGGCGCGATTGAGAGTTGCCGTCATTCCTTGAGCACTCAGCTTCAGCACTCAGCATTCAGCTTGAGACCATTTTGTCTCGCTGCATTTACTTCTGGCTGGGTTGGCTATGGCCGAGTGCGAAATCAAAGTCCTTTTCGCCCCATCCATTCAATTCTAGGTTCCGGCGGCGGGGCCGGAGGGAGTTTCCCTAGCCCGTTACGTTACCGTGGTTTATCCCTTGTGGGCAATGATTCTCTTTAACATCGGCAGAACGGGTACGCCCTTGGTGCCTTTCTTTAACACGGCTGTGGAAAGTGGGGCTGCTATGATGAAGGCATTCGAGTTCTGTTGGTGGTGACGTGCTGATGTCGCAAGAGAAGATGCCGCAGGAAAAAGAAACGAAGTCCCGCTGGAAAGTTCCCCTAGGATTGTTTGCGACCGGAGTGGCAGGCGCGGCGGTGCTGGTGCTGCGCGGGTGCTGGCACCGGAAGATGAGCTGGCCGGTGCGGTATCAGGAGCATTCGTATCAGGTGTGCCTGGGGTGCGGGATTAAGCGGCTGTTCGATGAGAAGTCGTTTCGCGCTTATGGGCCGTATAGCTACGATCTGAACCGGCTGATTTTGCGGGATGTGGGGAAGCCGGAGGGCGAAGTGCGCAGCGGCGGCCGGCGTAACGCAGCTTCTAGCCTCTAGCTACTAGCTTCTAGCAATCTCATTGTTTCTCACTCCCAAGTGCGGTCATTCCTGATCGTGTTGGTGGTAACCTTCCTGTCTTCATCTCACTGCACGGAACAGCAGGTTCCTCTGCACCTGCGGCGCTTCGGAATGAAATTGATTTTGAGTGTCACCGTCTGGAGCTGAAGCTCGCTAGAAGCTAGTAGCTTCTTCCCCGAACCACGAGCGGCACTGCGGTACCTTCCTTTCTGATCGCTAAGATTTGATGATGCAGAATTGGCCGGAAGCGGTCGCGGCGGAGGCGCGAGTGCGCCCGCGGCGGAGGCGGTCGCCACGGGTGGCGGTGCGATCGCTGACTTATGTGAAGCTGGAGCAGGACAACGGCGGGATCATTCTGGATTTGACGGAGTCGGGCGTGGCGATCCATGCCGTGAAGAGCCTGCGAGAGGGGCACGAAGTCCAGTTGCGCTTCGAGGTCAACTCGCCACGGGTGCGGGTGGAGGCGCGAGGGCGGGTGGCGTGGGCGGATTGGGGCGGGAAGGCTGGGCATTCAGTTTGTCGATGTTGCTCCGCGGGTGCAGCGGGCACTGCGGGACTGGCTGCTTCTGCAGATGCTTTCGGCGGCGGCGGCTTCGGGGCGGGACTCGATGTTTTCGTCGCGGGAGATGGAGCTGAAGTTCTCGGCGCCGGCGAGAGCAGCGATTGTGGTGGAAGCGCCGGGGCCGCGAGTGGAGTGGGGATGGTTTTCGGTTTCGGCGCGCGGGTTTGCAAGGTTTGTGGACGCATCGATTCTGGCCTGCGCTGTGGCGGTTTTTGCGATTGGAGCGATTGTGGGAATGGGCGGGATTCCGCGGTGGCCCTGGGTGGCCGCGTTGATGGTTTCGGCAGCGGCGATTTTTACGGGGGTTTATCGGGTGATGTTTTCTTGGTTGGGCGTGGGCACGGTGGGGAATCGGTGGGCTAGGGTGGCTTGCGTGGCCGAGCGGGGGGAGAGGGTGCAGAGGTTTCGGTGAGAGCGGGGAAGTATTGTCCAGAGTTCGTTTGTGATGGGTTTATGCAGGCGTTTGTGGTGGGGCAGGTGAGGTCACCCCTCGACTTCGCTCAGGGCAGGCTCTGCCCCTACGAAAACCGATTCTTGTTACGCTTTGGCGGTTTTGTGCTGGCTGCGGTACCAATCTACGGTGCGGCGGAGGCCTTCCTCGAAATTTACCAGAGGTTTGTAGCCGAGAGCCTTTTCGGTGCGGGAGAAATCGGCTAGCGAATGTTTCACGTCTCCGGCGCGATCTTCCGCGTATTTTACTTCGCCTGTGTATCCGATGATCTTCTTCAATAGCTGGAAAGTCTGGTTGAGGTCGTAGCGCTCTCCGGTAGCCACGTTGAAGACTTTTCCGGCGGCCTCGGCGGCGGGGGCTTTGGCGGCGAGGAGATTGGCGCTCACCGTGTTGTCGATGTAGGTGAAGTCGCGGCTCTGGAGGCCGTCACCGAAAATTGTGGGCTGCTCGCCGGCCAGCATCTGGGTGATGAATTTGGCGAGGACTCCGGAGTACGGCGACGTGGGGTCTTGGCGCGGGCCGAAAATGTTGAAGTAACGCAGGCAGACGGTTTCGAGTCCGTAGCAGCGGTAGAACGAAGTCATGTAGTACTCGCTGGCCAGCTTCGCGACGGCGTAGGGAGAAATCGGGTTCGGAATCATGGCTTCATGCTTGGGCAGCGTGGGCGTGTCGCCGTACGCGGAGGACGACGCGGCATAGACCACGCGCTTGACCTTGGCGTCTTTGGCGGCGATGAGGAGATGGACGGTGGCGTCCACGTTGGCGCGGTTGCTGCCGAGGGGGTCGACGACGGACTTGGGGACCGAAGGGATGGCGGCTTCGTGGAAGATGTAGTCCACACCGCGGCATGCGGAGTGAACGGCGTCGAGGTCGAGCAGGTCGGCTTCGCGGAAGTCGATCTGGCTGAGAATCTCGGTGAGGTTTTCGCGCTTGCCGGTGGAAAGATTGTCGATGCCGCGGACTTCGTCTCCCTGCGCCAGTAGGGCGCGGGCAATGGAGGAGCCGATGAATCCGGCGATGCCGGTGATTAGGTACTTAGACATGGTCAGTCAATATTAGCGGAGCGGGCGGGGAAGGGGGATGGCACAAAGGTAATCAGAGGGTGTGGACTGGATCGTTTTTCTGACCGGCCAGTCTACGGTCCAACAGGGAACCTATTTTTAAGGGGTGATTGAATTCGGGAGTTGGAAGTTGATATTCGTGCGCTTCTCGGCTTGGCCAAGTTCGATGACGACAGCCGCATCGCTGGTTCGCACGCCCGGATAGTACACCCTAGATCGCCACAGCCGATTTCCTTGGCGAGCTTGGATACCGACGCCAAGCAGATAACGGCCAGGTTGCACCCCTTTGATCTCGAAATACCCATCTTCGTCAGCAATTGCCGAGTCGAATTGCAAGCCTCCGGCGGACGTGGGCACTATTGCAACCTGCGCGTACTTAGCCGGTTTTCCATCGGCAGTCGTAACGCGGCCCGAAATCGTGCTATCTGGCAGGAGTTGGAATCCCACCTGGCTGCAGCTCCGTGATTGAACTTCGGCATACTGTCCCACAGCCAATAGCCCCGGCGCCGTGTCGGCGTTCAATTCGTAAGAACCCAGCGGTAGCGGCGCAAATTCGTAGTGCCCATTGCTGTCTGTGAGTGCGGTGTATGTACTGCTGTCCGATTCTCGCTTCGCGACGAGCTTCTGATTCGGAACCGGAACCGATGGTTCCTGCTTATTGTCATTCCAAACCGGGCGGGTCACATCCCCGACGATGATGCCCGAGTTGGTCATCTGCGCCAGACGTCGCAACAATGCGATGTCTTCCTGAGCATCTGCTACTGGTTTACTGGGGCTTCCGTATCCCAAGACGAGTGCTCTCGCTTTTTTGTCGGGGTACAGATAAAAAAGCCATTTCTCGCCGGGCTGGATAGCGGGAAGACAAGCACCTTGCTGAGTGTTGACCGTCAACCGACTGGTGGCTTTGCCGAGGAAAACCTCGTCCGGCATTACCTGTAGCCGTTGCTCTGTATCTGACGTCTCAACGGTGGACAGCACCGATCCTATGAATACATCTGTATAGGTCGTACGGGTTGCGCATGGCGTCTCAATGCCCTTCCAAACGTGCAAAAAATCTTCTTGTCCCGGTACTCTCGCATCTCAATCTCCTGCGCGGAGCTGGGCGGCACCGTGAAGACCGAGAGGACACCCGATACGAGCAACGAGATTGCCCATGTTCGCCGGAACGGCATACACGAATGATTACATATTCCTGGAGGCAGCGTCTCCGCGCGCGAACGTACAGAGCTTAGGAGAGTCTGCGAACGACTGGTTTTACGCGAAGGCGCGTTGATCTGGATTGCTGCGGGCCTCGGCGGCGGCGCGGATTTCGCGCCAGAGGTCGTCGCGTCCCGCGCCGGTTCTGGCGGAGTAGGGGACGATTTTCAGGTTGGGGAAATCTTTGGCGAAATTGTTTAGCGAGTTACGGAGCTGGTTGCCGGAGAGCTTGTCGGCTTTGGTGCCGACCATCAGGAAAGGGCGTCCGGCGGAGCGGAGGAAATCGAGCAGGCGCTGGTCGCTTTCCTGCGGGGGGACGTTCAAGTCCACCAGCGCGAGGCAGAGGACGAGGCACTCGCGGTTGGCGATGTAGGGATCGACGAAACTCGACCAGGTGGCGGTGACATCGCGGGGGACGCGGGCGTATCCGTAGCCAGGGAGATCGGCGAAAACGACTGCGGGCTGGGGCTTGCCGGGCCAGCGGACTTCAAAAAAATTGATGGACTGGGTGCGGCCAGGGCTGGAACTGGTCTTGGCGATTTTTGCGCCCAGCAGGGAATTGATGACGCTGGATTTGCCGACGTTGGAGCGTCCGAGGAAGGCGACTTCAGGCACGGCGGGGGCCGGGAAGTGGGCCTCGGCGGTGGCGGAGGTCATGAATCGGGAAAGGACGCGCATGAGCTAGTTTCGAGGTTTCGGGGGGAATGTGCAAGTGGGGGCGGCTGGGCGCTGCACGCGGGATCCCTCGCCCCGCTGGAGAGAACGCGGGGACTTCGGGATGACGCAGTGGGGAGGGTGTGGCGTCATACTGAGCTTGCGAGGGATCTGGTGTGGAGCGGGTGCTGGCTAGTTCTTGTCAGTCCAGGCCGAGGGGGCGCTTGGTTTCCACGTCTGCTTCGCGTATGGGACGGTATTTGTTGCGCAGATAAAGAAGGGCGGCGACGATGATGCCGATGCCTACGCTGATGGCGAAAAAGACACGATAAGCGGGGAATGCGACGAGGACGGCGGTGATGATCGCGGCGGCGATCAGCAGGCTCGTCCTGCCTTTCATTTGAATCCGCACGGGAGGAAGCATGGCGGCACCCAAGGAAATTGTAGCTCTGCGGCAGAGGATTGGGTAGGGGTGGGACCATGGTTCGGGTCAGCGGTGAGCGGTGAGCAAAAAAAGCCAAGAGCCAAGAGCCAAGAGCCAGAGCCGTGAGCTAAGAGCGGTGAGAGTTTTGTAGTCCGAAGTTACTGCCTTGCCGATGGGCCTTCGCTGGAGAGCGGCGGGGCCATGGGTTGGGCGTCGGCCGGAATTTCGACGACCGGCAGAGCGGATTCGAGGGCGACGGCCAGGACCTGGTCCATGTTGTCCACGAAATGGAGCTTCATGGCGCTGCGCAGATTCTCGGGGACTTCGGCTACGTCCTTTTCGTTTTCCTTGGGAAGAATGACTTCGAACAATCCGGCGCGGTGTGCGGCGAGAAGTTTTTCTTTGAGTCCGCCGATGGGCAGGACTTTGCCGCGCAGCGTGATTTCTCCGGTCATGGCGAGGTCGCGGCGGACGGGAATTTTGCTCAGTGCGCTGGCGATGGCGGTGGCGATGGTGATTCCGGCGGAGGGGCCGTCTTTCGGAATCGCGCCTTCGGGCACGTGCACGTGGATATCGAAATTGCGGTAGAAGTCGCGGGTCAGTCCGAGGCGCTGCGCGCGCGAGCGGATATAGGACATGGCGGCGTGGGCGGATTCCTGCATGACGTCGCCGAGCTTGCCGGTCAGGGTCAGTTTGCCCTTGCCGTCAACCACGCTGGCTTCGGTGCTGAGGATGGAGCCGCCGACTTCGGTCCAGGCCAGGCCGGTGACCAGGCCGACTTCGCTCTTTTCGTGCGCCAGGGTGTCGCGGAACTTGATGACGCCGAGGAAGTCTTCCAGATTTTCGGCGGTGACTTTGATGTTGTAGGCTTCGCCTTCTTTGACGACCTTGCGGGCGATCTTGCGGCAGACGTTGCCGATTTCGCGTTCCAGGTTGCGGACGCCGGCTTCGCGAGTGTAGTTGCGAATCAGCGAAACGATGGCTTCGTCGGTGATCTCGACGTTTTTCTTGTTCAGGCCGGCCTGCTCCATCTGCTTGCTGACCAGGAACTGCTTGGCGATCTCGACTTTTTCCGGCTCGGTGTAACCGTGCAGGCGCAGCACTTCCATGCGGTCCTGCAGCGCCGGCGGAATGGTGTGCATCACGTTGGCGGTGGCCACGAAGAAAACCTGCGAGAGGTCGTATTCGACGTCGAGGTAGTGGTCGACGAACATGAAATTCTGCTCGGGGTCGAGCACTTCGAGCAGGGCGGACGACGGGTCGCCGCGGAAGTCCATGGACATTTTGTCCACTTCGTCGAGCATGAAGACCGGGTTCTTGGTGCCGGCCTTTTTCATCATCTGGATGATCTGGCCGGGCAGGGCGCCGATGTAGGTGCGGCGATGGCCGCGGATTTCAGCTTCATCGCGAACGCCGCCGAGCGACATGCGGACGAACTTGCGGCCAGTGGCCTTGGCGATCGACATTCCCAGCGAAGTCTTGCCGACGCCGGGAGGTCCGACGAAGCAGAGGATCGAGCCTTTGGGATTCTTCACCAACTGGCGGACGGCGAGGAATTCCAGGATGCGCTCCTTGATCTTCTCCAGGCCGTAGTGATCTTCGTTCAGGATTTTTTCGGCGCGCGCGATGTTGCGGATTTCCTTGGAGCGCTTTTTCCACGGAACGGCCAGCAGCCAGTCCAGATAATTGCGGGAAACCGTGGACTCGGCCGACATGGGCGGCATGGCTTCGAGCTTTTTGAGCTCCTGCATGGCCTTGTCTTTCACTTCTTTGGTCATGCCGGCGTTTTCGATCTTCTTCTTGAGTTCGTCGAATTCGCTCTTTTCGCCGCGGCCCAGTTCCTTCTGGATGGCCTTGATCTTTTCGTTGAGGTAATACTCTTTTTGGGCGCGTTCCATCTGGCGCTTGACGCGCGACTGGATGGTGCGGTCCATGTTGAGCTTTTCGATTTCGATGTCGAGCACGTCGGCGATGCGGGTGAGGCGCTCGGCGGGATCGAAAATCTCGAGCAGTTCCTGCTTTTCTTCAATCGAAAGCTGCAGATTCGCGGCGATGGTGTCGGTCAGCTTGGCCGGATCTTCCATGCGCACGGCGGCGATCATGGTTTCGTAGTTCAGAGATTGGCAGAGCTTTACGTACTGCTCGAAGAGTCCGGTGACGCGCTGCATGGCGGATTCGAGAGCGGCGTTGGTCTCGACGGCGTACCGCGCCAGGCGGACCGTGGCCTGCATGAAGCCTTCGGTGTCGATGATCTGCAGGACTTTGCCGCGTTCGATGCCTTCGACCAGGACTTTGATATTGCCGTCGGGGAGCTTGAGGCTCTGCACGATGTTGACGACGGTGCCGATCTGATAAATTTCGTTGGATTTGGGCTCGTCCACGCTGGCGTCGTGCTGGGTGGCGAGGAAAATCTTTTTATCCGAGGCCAGCGCTTCTTCGAGGGCGCGCACGCTGGATTCCCGTCCGACCACGAACGGAGTCATCATGTACGGAAAGATGACCACGTCCCGGATGGGCATCATGGGGAGTTTTCTGGTCTCGAACTTTTCTTTGGAAGTGGTCAATGGGACTCCAAAAAACAGGCTTCAGGCTACTAGGCTTCGAGCTTCAGGTTCTAGGAGTCTAGCTCTGACGCTCGAAGCCTGAAGCCTGCATTGCTTACCCGGCCTTCTCCATCATAGTAAGCGAAACGTTGCGTTTTTCAACCATTTCGCGTGTGACTTCGAATTCTTTGACTTTCTTCTGGCTGGGAAGATGGTACATCAAGTCGAGCATGAGTTCTTCGAGAATCATGCGCAGGCCGCGGGCGCCGACTTTGCGGACCATGGCCTGGCGGGAGATGGCGCGCAGAGCGTCGTCGCTGAACTTGAGGCGGACGTTCTCGAATTCGAATAAACGCTGATATTGCTTCACGATAGCGTTCTTGGGACGGGTCAGGATTTCGATGAGGGTGGCTTCGTCGAGGTCTTCGAGCACTCCGACGACGGGCAGGCGGCCGACGAATTCGGGAATCAGGCCGAACTTGATCAGGTCTTCGGGCTGAACTTCGCTCAGCAGTTCGAAACTTGTGCTTGCGCTCGACGACTGGCTCGTCCGGCTGGTCTGTCGTCAGCTTTGAAGCCCAGGGATTTCTTTCCGGCGCGGCGGGCGATGATTTTGTCGAGGCCGACGAAGGCGCCGCCGCAGATGAACAAGATGTTGGTCGTATCCACCGGGGTGAACTCCTGGTGGGGATGCTTGCGTCCGCCCTGTGGTGGAACGTTGGCGATGGTGCCTTCGAGAATCTTCAGCAGCGCTTGCTGCACGCCCTCTCCGGAAACGTCGCGGGTAATTGAGGGGTTCTCGTCTTTGCGGCCGATCTTGTCCACTTCATCGATGTAGATGATGCCGGTCTGGGCGCGGCCTACGTCGCCGTCGGCAGCCTGCAAGAGCTTGAGGATGATGTTTTCGACGTCCTCGCCGACGTAGCCGGCTTCGGTGAGGGTGGTGGCGTCAACGATGGCGAAAGGTACGTCCAACATGCGAGCCAGAGTCTGGGCCATCAAAGTCTTGCCAGTGCCGGTGGGGCCGATGAGCATGATGTTGCTCTTGGCCAGCTCAATGCCGTCATTGGTCTTCTGGCGGTTCATGTAGATGCGCTTGTAGTGGTTGTAAACCGCGACCGCGAGCTTCTTCTTGGTCTGCTCCTGGCCGATGACGTATTCATCGAGGAAAGCCTTGACTTCGGCGGGCTTGGGAAGCTGATTGGGAGTAGTTGCGGGAGGAGTGGTGGCGCGGTCGTCTTCGAGGATCGAGTTGCAGACGGCGACGCACTCATCGCAGATGTAGGCCCGGGGATAATCGCTCGGGAGAAGAGATCAGCTTGGCTACGGCATCCTGGGACTTGTGACAGAACGAACAGCGGAGAATTTCTTCAGTTCCGGTCCGGTTTTTCACTCAGCAACACTCCTTTGTTAGAAGCCCGCTCTGTTTTTACTTCCGCCCCCGGCCGGCCGGAACCCTTACGCCGAGACCCCAGAAGTGACCGGCGGAAGGCCGATCATACAGCCTAGCGAGTCTTGTAGATGATATCGTCTATGATTCCGTATTCCTTCGCTTGCTGCGCGTTCATAATGAAGTCGCGCTCCACGTCTTTCTCGACCTTCTCCAGCTTTTGACCGCTGTGCTTGGCCAGCAACTGGTTTGTTATCTCTCTCATGCGCAAAATTTCGCGAGCATGGATATCAATGTCAGTGGCCTGGCCGGAGAGACCGCCCATCGACGGCTGGTGGATTAAGATCCTCGAATTCGGAAGCGCCAGCCGCTTCTTGGGTTCTCCGGCGGACAGCAAGCAAGCGCAGCCATACTGGCTGCCTGTCCGATGCAGATTGTAGTCACATCGTTCTTCACATACTGCATAGTGTCGTAAATTGCCATACCGGCGGTAATGGAGCCACCGGGAGAATTTACATAGAGCTGGATGTCTTTCTCGGGGTCTTCCTGGGCCAGGAACAGCATCTGGGCGATGACCAAGTTGGCGATGTTGTCATCGATGGGCGTGCCAATGAAGATGATGTTATCGCGCAGCAGCCGGGAATAAATGTCGTAAGCGCGCTCGCCGCGTCCGGTCTGTTCGATGACCATGG
This sequence comes from uncultured Acidobacteriota bacterium, assembly GCA_963819825.1. Lineage (GTDB taxonomy): Bacteria > Acidobacteriota > Terriglobia > Terriglobales > Acidobacteriaceae > Gp1-AA145. The sequence goes on along the minus strand of CAWFXO010000003.1, from coordinate 618,647 downwards.
GCACGAGCATCATCCGTTCGTCTTTGTCTTGCATTCGCACTTGTCACACTCCTGACCGGTTAAGCCGGGGATTTCTGGGGGGTTGGAAAGCGTTCCGCACTATTCAGCGGATTGACGATACAGAAAATCGAGGGCCTTTTCGCTGCGGATTCTATTTCGGATTCTATCCAGCGCTCCATCACGTGTCAAACGTGAGCGGATCGCAGCGGGGGCCTGATTGGTCTGTTTCGCCAGCGCTTCAATCTCCCGGTCGATTTCTTCATCGGCGACCTCGATTTTCTCGTTGTCGGCGATCTTGTCGAGCAACAAAGCTGCTTTCACTTCCTGCACTGCCTGGTCGCGTTGTCCGGCGCGGAGGCGAGGCATATCCATTTTCTTCATGGCTTCGGGCGTCAAACCTTGCGCTGCCAGGGCGCGCAGGCCGCGCTCGATGCGGACGTCAACTTGGCGTTCGACCAGGGCTTCAGGGACTTCGAATTCATTGCGCTCGATGAGTTGGGCGAGGAGCTTATCTTTGCCTTCGCGCTCGGCGGCGTGGCGGCGTTCGTGCTCCATGCCTTCGCGGATACGCTGGCGGACTTCGTCAACGGTGGAGAATTCGCCAAGTTCTTTGACGAAGTCTTCGTTCAGCTCGGGTAAAGATTTCTGCTTGATGGCGTTGACCTTTACTTTGTAGGAGAAAGTCTTGCCGCGCAGGCGCTCGTCGGAGAATTCTGCGGGATAGACGACGTCGAAGTTACGTTCGTCGCCCGCGATGGCGCCACGCAGGTTCTCGGTGAACTCGGGCATGGTGTTCTTGCCGCCGATTTCGACGAGGACGTCGTCCATGTGGACAGGCTTGGCGCCTTCTTCTTCCTGCTTGGGCGTGCCATCGAGCGCGACCTGGGCGTAGTCGCCGTCGGCGATGGGGCTGCCTTCGATGGGATTGAAAGAGGCTTTCTGTTCCTGAAGGCCTTTCAGTGACTCTTCCACTTCCGCATCGGTGACGGTGATCTCGGGGTGGTCGGCGCGGAGTTCCTTGTAGCCTTCGACCTTGATCTCGGGCATGACCTCGAAGCTGGCTTTGAAGCGCAGCGGCTCGCCGGTGTGGGCGTGGAGGTCGGTGACGCGGGGCTGCGAAATGGGAGCCAGGCCGAGGCGATCGGTTTCTTTGCGGAAGTAGCGGGGGACGAGGGCGTCGATTACATCGTTCTGAATGTCCTGCGCGAAGCGCTGGCGGATGATGGAAGCGGGAGCGTGACCGCTGCGGAATCCGGGGATGCGTGCGAGCTTCTGATATTTCTGGATGAGGACGTCGGTCTCTCGCGCGACTTCCTCGTGCGGGATTTCGACTTCGATTTCGCGGAGCGTGGTGGCCGTTTCGGTAGGACTCAAGGGCTGCCTTTCGAAAGTTCCAGTTCGAGTTTAAAGAGCGGGGGATGCAAGCGTCAAACGGGGAACCCCGTCGTTGGTCGTTCGTCGTTGGTTGTTGGCCGAAGCGTCGTCGGTCGTTGGTTTTCGGTCGTCGGCAAAGGCGCTTCGCTCAAGCTCACAGTTATTCGGATTCAACATTGAGACATGTTCCTTGCGATCTTTCCGGCGTCCGTGAGGCCAACGACGAACGACCAACGACGGATCTTTCACTCCGCCGGGGCATAGTAGCCGCTGCGGCTGCGGACTTTCAGGCCACGGCGGTTGGCGGTGATCTCGATAGTGCGGTAGCGGCCGTCGTGGGCGAAGTCCGGGGGATGATAGGTGAGCGCGTACTGGCTGCGCAGGTCCTGCTGAATCTCGGTGAAGGCGTTGGCCACTTCGGAAAGCTGGAAGGGGCGAAAAGAGCGGCCGCCGGTGGCGTCGGCGATGCGCTCCAGGACTTTGTCGAATTTGTCGCTGGCGCCACTATCTGCGAAGTTGGTGCTGATGGTGTAGATGACGGCGTCGGCGCGCAGGGCCATTTCGATGGCTTCCTCGCGGGTCACATGGCTGGCGTTGTCGTCGCCGTCGCTGACCACGATGATGGCGCGGCGCACGGAGTCACCCTGGGGAGACTTCAGCAGCTTGTCGCGGGAGGCGTAATAGATGGCGTCGAACAGAGCGGTGCCGCCACCGGGGTGCAACATGCGAACACCGTTGGAGAGCAGCTCCATGTTGTCGGTGAAATCCTGAGTGAGTTCGGGGGCCTGGTCGAAGCCGATGACGAAGGCCTTATCGAAGCGGTAACGAATGGTGTCGTTCAAGAACTCAATGGCGGATTCCTGCTCGAACTTGAAGCGGTCGCGTATGGAGTTGCTGGCGTCGATGAGCAGGCCGACCTGCAACGGGAGATCGGTTTCGCGGCGGAAGCTGCGAATGACGTCCACCGGCTTTTCGTCATCGATGACCTTGAAGTCGCTCTTGGTGAGGTCGGGGACGTAATGGTTGTGGCGGTCGGTGACGGTGAAGACGACGCTCACTTCGTTGACGAATGTCTTGATGGTCGGGGCTGAGGGATCGACGCTGGACTTGGCGGTCGTGTCGCCCGCGTCGGTCTTAGCAGCGGGTGCGGGGTCATCTAGCGGAGGCGCGGCGGGCGGTGCGGGGAACGACGGCACCGGCTTTGGGGCCTCGGCTTTCTGCTGCCCCACGGCTGACGGTGCGGAGGGCAGGTCGTCTGGTTTTGTGTTTTGGCCGGCTCCAGTTCCCAGGCAGACAGAGAGAAAGACCAGAATCGGAAGGGTACGCCCACGACGTTGCATCGACTCCATTATAGACGTTTTTGGGTGCCGGATTATTCGAGGTGGCGCAGGAATTCGCCGAGCGGTTGCGGGATGGGGCGCGCGAAGCTGAGTGGCTCTCCCGTGGCGGGATGAGTGAATTGGAGCTGGGCGGCATGGAGAAAATTGCGAGGAAGAAACAGGCCAGTACCTGACTTGTTGGTGACTTCGCGAGGGGCGCCGTAGAGAGTGTCGCCGACGATGGGATGACCGAGGGATGAGAGGTGGACGCGGATCTGGTGAGTGCGGCCGGTGTCGATTTTGACATCGAGCAGGGTGAATTTTCCGTAGTCGGATTCGAGGCGGCGTTCGACGGCGTAGTGGGTGACGGCCTCGCGGCCTCCGGTGCGCGCGGGTGGTCATGCGGATGCGGCGGACGGCGTCGCGGCTGATGGCGGTGGTGATGGTGCCTTTGTCGCTTTTCAAATGACCGTGGACCAGCGCGATGTATGTCTTCTTGACCTGGCGAGCGGCGAATTGCGCGGCCAGCTTGCGATGGGCGGCGTCGTTTTTGGCGACCACGATGAGGCCGCTGGTTTCTTTGTCGAGGCGGTGGACGATGCCGGGGCGCAACTCGCCGCCGACTTGCGAGAGCGGGCCGAAGCGGTGCAGCAGGGCGTTGACCAGGGTGTCGCGATTGCGGTCGGCGTCGGTGGCGCCGGCGCCGGCGTGGACCATCATACCGGCGGGTTTGTTGATGACGGCGAGGTCGGCGTCTTCATAGACAACGTCGAGCGGGATTGCTTCGGGGATGGCGCGCAGGGGCGGGCGTTCGACTTCGCCGAGGATTTCGATTGTTTCGCCGCCGCGGAGGTGGAGGGATGGCTTGGATTTTTTTCCGTCCACTAAGACCTTTTCTTGTGCGATAAGTTGCTGGATGCGGGCGCGGCTGGTTTCTTGGAGATTCGAGACGAGGAACTGGTCCAGGCGCTGGGCTTTGTCGGCGAGAGGGACGGTGATGGTGGCCGGGTGAGTCACGCTGTTATTGGACGAGGCATGCATTTGTGGTGGGGCAGGTGAGGGCACCTGCCCCTACACGAACAGAGTTGGGCGCGGTCGAGAGATGAGCACGAATACGCATCGAGCGCAAACAAGAGTTGGGCACGGTCGAAATCATAGCCGATTCTTGCGCGGAAATTATCGGGCAGCGGAGGCGATGACTACTTTGGGCGTGGGGCGGAGGTACCAGATGATGCCGCCGGTCAGGACCAGGCCGATGGCGATCAGTTGGGTGCCGCTGAGAAGGCCGCCGAAAAATGGGCCGCCGCGGCCGGGATCGTTGCGGAGGTATTCGATCAGGAATCGGGCGATGCCATAGAGGAACAAGTACGCGCCGAAGATCTGGCCATCGAATTTCTTCCGGGCGAACATCCAGGTGAGGATGAAGAAGATGATGAGTTCCGCGGCGGATTCGATGAGCTGAGTCGGCTCAAGAGGGACACCGAGCGGGGTTCCGACGATGGCTTTGGCCAGCGGGTTGGTGAAGGTGACGCCCCAGAAATGATCTGTGGGCTTGCCGTAGCAGCAGCCGGCAGCGAAGCAGCCGATGCGGCCGATGGCGTGGCCGAGGGCGAGTCCGGGGGCGAAGCCGTCGAAGGTGGCGAGCGCGGGCATGTGGTGCTTGCGCAGGAACCAGATGGCGACGGCGAATCCGGCAAGCAGGCCGCCGGAGAAAACGCCGCCGGCTTGCAGAGTATCGAGGGTGAAAATCTCGCGCAGATTTTGGCCGTAGATGTGGCCGGAGCGCCAGTCGAGAATGATGTAGAGAATTTTGGCGCCGATGATGCCGGAGAGAACCAGCGCGATGCCGAAGTCCCATGCGTCCTCGGCTTTGATGCCCTGCTTTTCGCAGTTGCGGACGCTGATCCAGAGGCCAACGAGGACGCCGGTGGCGACCAGGACGCCGTAGGTGGGGACGCCGAAGGGTCCGATTTGGAAGAGTCTGGGGAACATCTCTTAATTAGATGCAGGCATTCTCGTGGAGCGAATCGGGTGATCGGGCGATCGGGTCATCGGGTGATCTGAAACCGAGGGTTCGGTCCGGAGCGAGTTCAGATCGCCCGATGACCCGATCGCTCGATCACCAGATTAACAGAGAAGCCGACCCACGAAGCCGTGTGACGGGCCGAGAATGAACCGTCGGTAGACGTTGGAGCCCTCCGAGACCCTTTAGGCCTCTCCGCATGGCGGAGCGTGGCACACCGGATCAGATTCGAGTCAGGCCCCGTTCATTCAAGCATTGGTTCAAAAATCGGTTACCGCCATCACCAACATTGCAGGCCGGCTTTCATGTTGGATGCTAGGGCAAAAGGGCGGAATTGCGCAAGAGGGGGAATGTAAAAAGATGGCACTAAGGTTGCGTGTCGTAAAAGTGGCTAGTGGCTAGTGGTTAGTGAAAACCGCTGAAAACAACGGCCGCGGATCTACGCGGATTCTCACGGAGAATTCTCATTCATTTTTTATCCGTGTTGATCCGTGTAAATCCGTGGCTCGAAGTTGACTTACTGCTTCGGCTGCGGGCGGCTGGCGGGCGGGATGATTCCGTTCATGCGGAGATATACCACCATCTGGCCATAGTGATCGAAGGGATGCGCGGTCGAAAATGCTCCCAGGCCGATACGTGTCAGCTTCATTCCAAATAGAGAGACCTCATCCAGAGCGTTCTTATCGTTGATCGAAGCCACGGCCTTGTGCAGGTAGGCGAAGGAATCATTCAGGAACTTCATGATTTCTGCTTTGCTCTTGAGCGCCTCCGGACCGTTTTCTTGATTGGTGTCCACAGGCGGTTTTTCGTTCAGAATCGTGGCGCCGAAGATGTAGTTGACGGCGGCCACGTGTTTCACCTGCTGGGCAAAGGTGCGGACACCTTTGAATTCGCCGTTGGTGGGAGCGAAGGAGTATTTGTCTTCGGGCATGGCGTCGGCGGCGGCGATGAACTCGCCGGATCCGATATCGAGAATGGCGTTGATGGCTTCGCCAGAGGTCTTGGCGGGGGTGGCGGGCATGGCCATTTGAGCTGCGGCAAATCCGGAGCAGCAGAGAAGTACGAGAGCACCTAACAGCAACTTCGTGTTGCGCATGTTAATCCTCCTCTTTCTTTTTTTTGTACGGGGTTAAGGGTGAAAGTCAAAACCTTTAACCGCAAAGGTCGCTAAGGAAACGCTAAGGGCGCGAAGAAAGTCTCTTAATCTCTTACTACTGATGGTGCGAATTCCAATTCTTTTACGGTCAGCCGGTAACGGCGTACGGTGACCAAACCCAAAATCAGGGCGACGGCGGAATAGAGCATTGTATTCGGGACGCCGACTTTTGTCGCCAGCGCGCCCCAGGCGGCACTGCCGAGGGCCATGCCGCCTTGCAACACTAGCAGATACATGGAGAGGGCGCGGGCGCGCATCCAAGGCGGCGACATGGTTTGCGCGGCGACGTTGAGGCAGGCGAGGATGGCGATCCATGCGGCGCCGGCGGCGAAGAGCACCAAGTCGAGCCAATGGAAAACGTGGACACGTCCGGCGGCGAAGGTCATGAGGGCGAAGAGAACGATGGCGGCGGCGACGACACCATCAACGGAGAGACGCGTGCGCAGGCGGGGAAGGACTGCGGCTCCGGCGAGCGCGCCCAGGCCGAAGGATCCGAGCAGCAGGCCGTATCCGGTAGCGCCGTGTTCGCAGGTTCGCGCGATCAGTGGCAGGAGTGCGAGCAGAGAACTGGCGGCGAGGCTGAAGGCGCCGGTGCGGATCAAGACGCATTGGACCAGGGAATCGGAGCGCAGGAAGCGGAAACCCTCGCGCATGGATTCGAGGACGCGTCCAGGTTTGGCTTGCTCGAAGCTGGGGCGCTTCCAGCGATAGAGAAAGAAGATCACGCCGAAAAAGGATGCAGCGTTCAACAGAAAAGCGACGCCGGAACTGGTGGCGGCGATGACTAATCCGCCGAGCGCGGGGCCGACGGCGCGAGCGACGTTGAAGCCGACCGAATTGAGAGCCACGGCAGGGGCGTGATTTTCGCGGCAGACGATGTCGGGCGTGAGCGCTTGCCAGGCAGGATCATTCATCACCGCGCCGAGTCCGAGGATGAAAGTGAAGAGCAGCAGGACCCAGGGAGTGACGTAACCGAGCAAGGTGAAGACGCCGAGAAGTCCGGCGGCGGCGACCATCCAGGCTTGCGTGATCAGGAGAAAGCGGCGGCGGTCCACCATGTCGGCGAGAGCGCCGGCTGGGAGGATCACGAGGAAGACGGGCAAGCGTGCTGGCGGCTTGCACTAAGCCGATCATCAACGGCGACATCGTCAGCTGCGTCATGAGCCATCCGGCGCCGACGTTTTGCATCCAGGTGCCGGTGTAGGAAATGACGGCGGCGAACCAGAGGGAGCGGAAGAGCGGCTCGCGCAGGGGATCGAAGGCGGAGCCGTTGGCGCGGGCGAGGCTGGCGGGAGTGTGGAGCGAGTCGGCCATCAGGTTGCCTGCGATTCGGCGGTTGATGAGACGCGCGTCGCCGAAGGGCCATTCTTTATTGCGCCAAGCGCGGACGTAGTAAATGATGAGTCCGGCGATGAGGATTACGGCGGCGTAACGGACTTCTTTCAGGAAATTGTGGCGCGCGATGAGGATGTAGGCGAATCCGGCGATGGCGAGGAGCGCGGGAATCGGATAGAGCCACATGCGGAAGGGACGCGGCATGTCCGGCTTGCGGATGCGGAGCACGATGAGTCCGACGGCTTGCACGATGAATTGCAGAAGAATGCGAATGACGACCAGGGCCGAGATTACGTCGGCGAAGTGGGAAAAAGCAAAACAGGATGCCGGCTCCGGCGAGCGCGAGCAGCGAGACGTGGGGGAATTGCAGCGTGGGATGGACGCGGGCGAAAACCTTGAAGTAATTTCCGTCGAGGGCGGCGGCGTAGGGGACGCGGGAATATCCAAGCACGAGGGAAAAGACTGACGCGAACGCCGTCAGCATGATGAGCGCCGTGACCAGGTTTGCGGCCCAGCCGCCGTAGATGCGCTGCATGAACGTCGAAAAGATGTAGAGCTTGTTATTCGATTGCGCGGCGGCGGTGACTTCGTGCCAGTCAATCACGCCGAGGACGCTGAGGTTCATCAACAGATATAGACCGGCGACCAGCAGAATGGATAGCAGGACGGCGCGAGGGATGGTCTTGCCGGGGTCTTTGAGTTCGCCGCCGATGAAGCAGACGTTGTAGGCGCCCCAGTAGTCGTAAGTTGCGATCAGCATGGCCGAGCCGAGGCCGAGGAAGAAATTTTTGTCGAGCGTGAAGGCTCCGGCAGGAAAGCTGAAGGCGCGGGCGCGATCGAAGTGGGTGAGTCCGGCGAAAATGATCCAGCCGATGGTGGCCATCACGAACAGCCACAACAATTTTGAGATTTGTCCGATGCGAGTGATTCGTCGGTAGAGCAGGAAGACCGCGACCAGGACGATTCCGATTGCGACGAAGGTGGTGCCGGCGATGACCCATCCCAGTTGCAGGGGGCCGAGCAGTGGGAGATGCAGGACCCATTGGCGGGCGGCGTACTGGGTTTCGAGGCTGGGCAGCAAGTAGGCGGTGTATTTGGCGAAGCCGAGAGCGCCGGAGGCGATGGAAAGCGGGGCGCTGAAGGAAAGCTGCCAGATGAAAAGAAACGACACCAGCTTGCCGAGGCGGGCGGGGCCGTAGATTTCGCGAAGGTAAACGTAGGATCCGCCGGAGCCGGGCATGGCGGCGCCGAGTTCGGCCCAGACCAGGCCGTCGCAGATGGCGAGCAGCGCGCCGACGATCCAGCCGAGGAGTGCTTGCGGGCCTCCCATGGCGGCGACGACCAGCGGCATGGTGATGAAAGGGCCGACGCCGATCATGTCGATCATGTTCAGCGCGGTGGCGCTGGCCAGGCCGAGGCCGCGGACGAGCTTGGGTTGTTCTGGCATTTAGCTTCTAGCTACTAGCTGCTGGCTTCTAGCAATCTTTTGCTGCTGGCTGCGGCGGCGGAAATATTTGCTGTTCATCTTGTGCAGGCGGAAAGCAGGTTCCTCTCGCCTGCGGCGTTCGGAATGACAGGGCTTAAAATGAGTGCATAAATATTTTGAGTTTGCTAGCAGCTCAGCAGCTAGCAGCTAGCAGCTAGTGGCTAGAAGCTGCTGCTGCACTTCCAGCGCTTACTAAATTCACGAACAACCTGATCGCTCCCGAGACTCCTGCGGGCAACTGGCGGTAGAAGGAGTATCCGGAATAGATGTAGATTCCTTTGCCGTATTTGGCGTAGAGCAGACCGCCTTTCTGGTCGGGCTCATTCGGGTCGTGGCAGGACATGAGCGGGGTGAAATGGTCGTCCCATTTGTCCATGAAATAGAGGCCGCGCTCTTGCACCCAGCCGTCGAAATCTTTTTGCGAAATTTCGTTGGGATAATGGAAAACCTGATTGTCAGGGGCGAGGATTGTCACTGGGGCTTCTTCAACCGAAACGCGAGTGCGGCTTAGCGTTGCGGGATACGGCGTGAAGTGCGCGCTGTTAAATGCGCCCTGGTCGTTGTTGTGCTGGACGACCAGCGTGCCGCCGTTGGAGACGTAATCGAGCAGCTTCTGGCTGTTGGCGACGACATCTTTTTGCGCGTCGTAGGCGCGGACGCCGAGGACGATGGTGTTGTACTGCGCCAGATTTTCCGTGGCGATTTTTTCGGCGGGGATGATGGTGACGTTCATTCCGATTTGCTGGAGGACGGTGGGAATGTCGTCGCCGGCGCCGAGGATGTAGCCGAGCTTGAGGTCGGCGGGGATTTTTACGTCCACGATGCTGACGTGCTGCACGGCGGGCTGGAAGTAGTAGGCGCTGCCGAGGTCTTCGCGGGTGACCAGGGTGTAGCCTTCGGCGTATTTTGTTCCGCCGGCGTCGAGGACGGCGTGAATTTCGGAGCGGCCTTCTTTCAAATTTGCGGGGAAGACTTTGAAGGTGAAGTCCTGCTGGTCGCCGCGTTTGGGCAGGCTGACTTTCAGGTTGTCGGGTTCGGCGCGCCATCCGGCGGGGAGATCGAGATGCAGGGTTCCGGCGGGCGCTCCGGTGAGGTTGGAACTGACGCCGACTTTGACTGTGGTTTCTTTTCCGTCGGCGACAGGGAGGACTTGCTCGCCGGGTTCGAGGGCGACGGAGAAGGGCGGGACGATGGCGAGGGATTCTTGCTATGACGGCTCCATCGCTGTCCCGAAACTGAGTCCGAACCATGACGCTCCCATCTAGATACAGATGCTTTACCGCAGCCCTCGGATTTGCGTGCTATGTTGACATCGGAAACCGCGTATTCGAGAAAATCGCAGCTGCGGACGGAAAGGGGAGCGTTGCGAAACTCGTGTCATCGATCGTGTTGACACTTTCGGTTTCCGGATTCCGAGCGGTGCCAGTAAGGCCGGCTAAAGTACCTGAAGTCTTCAGGAACCTGTACAGGCAATCTTCGCGGAGTAATCCGCGTCCGGCAGCGATGTGTGGCCGAGGATGATCTAGAGCACCAAGCGCTTCAATCTGTGAGGCCAAATAGCCGGAAGTCGTATCGTGAAGCCGCTTACGAAATCTGAACGCCAGATCCGTTGTGGAATCTTCAGGTTGCCCACGTGAATGTCTGTCCAGCGTGAGACTGGCGGCAAGCCAGATCGAAGCGCTTGGATTGGTAACGTCCTTGGCGTCGACTCGCGATCAGCTACAGCGGTGATGCCCATTGCTGGCGCAGCTGCCGTTCCGAGTCTTACCAACCCACGAGTTCAGTAGTTGATCGCGTCAAGCAGGGGTTCATGCCGCCCAATTCTGCGAGCGGCTTGTACCGCGTCGATCGAGTCGTTCCTCTTATCGACGGCTGCCTTGCCATTCACTATCTCCGCCGAATCGCGCGCCAGTCCGGCTTCGTATCAATCCCGTCGAAAAAATCCTTCTCATGGCCGACAGCGTCTTTCGTATTCGGCAAAACCGAATCCACGAGCTTGTAAAACGAATTGTGCGGGCCGGGAGAGACTTTGTATTCGCCGTGGCCTTGCGAGCGCTGGTGGGCCAGGCCGTCGGCGGCCATTTGCGCGTAGGACATTCCCAGCACCGGGTCCACTTCGCCGGCGTCGAGTTTTACCGTCCAGTTTTCGTCGGCGCAGGTGTTGGAGCGGAATCCGCAGACGTTGCCGATGTAGAGCTTCTTCGCCTGCCAGGGCTGGAGGCCTTCTTTGATCTGCTCGGGGAAGCGATTGGGGTCGGCGGCGGCGCGGAAGGCTTCGCGGGTGAGGATTGCCGACGCCTGATGATGGCCGTGGCCGTCGTTGTCAGTTCCCGAGAATCTGCGCAACCAGCACGTCGGGGCGGAAGGTGCGGATTACGCGGACGATGTCGGCGAGGGGGACGTCGTGGCCTCCCCATTTCTGGAAAGTTTCTTCGGGGGTCTTCGAGTATCCGAAGTCGGCGACGCGGGAGAAGCGCTGCTCGACTCCGTAGTATTTGTCGGAGGCGAGGAGTTCGAGAGTGCGCAGGATGCCGAGTTTGTCGAAGAGGCCGGTGCCGAGTTCGTTTTGTCCGCCTTCGCCGCGAGTGAGGGTGAAGAGAAGCGTTTGCACGCCTTTGCCGCGGGCTTCGAGGGTGAGGGTGCCGCCGTCTTCGTCGTCGGGATGGGCGACGACCATCATGAGGCGGCCGGTGGTTTGCAGTTTGCGGAGTTGTTGTTTGAGGCCGGGGAGGCCGGTGTCCTGGGGGAGCGGGGTGAGGTAGGGGATGTTGTCTTTTGTGTCTTGCGGCGGCTGTGTGAGGTTTGTGCGAGCGCACGTTGTGATGCGAGCAGCAGCGACGAGCGATAAGATCCGCGAGTACGCAGCGGCGACGGAGCAGTTTGGTCTTCATCTCACTGCAGGGGAAAGCAGGTTCCTCTGCCCTTACGGGCTTCGGAATGACATCGTTCTTTTAATATTTTGGATTTTGTGAGTGGGCATATTTATGTGTGTTATGGGATGCTCATGCGGCTGCGCCGAGCAGTTGTCCGTCGGTGACGTCGAGTATCTCGCGCGCGGAGCCATTGATTGGGGCGTGGTGGCCGCGCAATCTTAGCTTTAGATAATTGTCGGTCAAGGCTTCGGTGTAGGGGCCAGCGGAATCTTCGGAGGTCGACGTTTAGCGTGATCGCGTCTAGATTCTTGCCGACGAAAGAGCGCATGAAAGACAGCTTCTTTTCGGAGGCGAGGTCGCGCAGGATTTTGTTGCGGTCGCGGGCGACGTTTACCGGGACTTGATTGGGCATCGTGGCGGCGGGCGTGCCTGGGCGCGCGGAGAAGGTGAAGACGTGGAGATAGGTGAAGCGGCAGGTCTTCGATCAGGCGGCGGGTTTCGGCGAATTCGGCATCGGTTTCGCCGGGGAATCCGACCATGACGTCGGCGCCGATGGCGGCGGTGGGCATGGCGGCGCGGATTTTTTCGATCTTCTCGCGATAGTGCCAGGGGCGGTATTTGCGGTGCATGCGGCGGAGGACGGCGTCGCTGCCGGATTGCATGGGGACGTGGGCGTGCTTGGCGATGCGCGAGTTCTCGGCCATCAGGCGGATTAAGGAGTCGGTCCAGTCCATGGGCTCGACGGAGGAGATGCGGAGCTTTTCGAGAGCGGTGTGGTCGAGGATGGCTTTTATCAGGGCTTCCAGAGTGGACGGGCGGGGACGCCCGTCCGCCCAAACCTCAGGTTGGTAAGCCCGGCCAGCGCAGATTTGCTTGGGAAGTCGCGGCCCCAGCGGCCTAGATTGATGCCGGAGATTACGACTTCGCGGTATCCGGCGGCGACTAGCTGATTTACTTCGCGCAGGACTTCATTCGGATCCGAGGAGCGGCTGCGGCCGCGGACGGACGGGATAATGCAGAAGGAGCAGCGGTTGTTGCATCCGTCTTGAATTTTCAAGTTGGGGCGGGTGCGCTCGTTGGCGGAATCGAAGACCGGGGCGGCGAGGAGTTCGGTGTGGGCGAAGATGTCGGAGACGAAGATGTTCAGCGGATGCGATTCGTCGGCGCGATTGATCGCATGGTCTGCTTAGCATCGAGTCCGCGATGTTTAGATTCGCGATCGGAACGAAGGAACCTGACTTGAGCAGTGTCCTTCTCGAGAGTGTGCGCGCGAGCGCGATCTGTGCGAGATTGTGTTTGTGGGAATTGCCTACGACCAAGGAAACGCCGGGCAGGGCGGCGACTTCGTTGGCGGCGCGCTGGGCGTAGCAGCCGGTAACTATTACCTCGCAGGCGGGATTTTCGCGGCGAATGCGGCGGAGGGCGGCGCGGGCGTCCTGTTCGGCGGAAGCGGTTACGGCGCAGGTGTTTAGAACAACGATTTTCGCGGCGGCGGGGCGGGTGGCGCGGTCGAATCCGCGGTCGCGGAACTGCTGCTCGATGGCGGCGCCGTCGGCCTGGGTAGCGCGGCAGCCGAAATTTTCGACGTAAAAGCTGGACACGGAACTATACTAGCGTATGCGCGGCGGGGATGCCGGCCGACTGCAGCGGGCCGCGCGCGAGTTTGTGTGGAGTGAAGTGGCGTGCGTGCTGAGCGGGCGAATTGAGGCCGTTTATGAAGCGCAGAATCCTGCTGGTGGATGACGACGCGACGGTGCTGCTGACGTTGAAGGCGGTGCTGGAACTGAATCAGTTCGAGGTGCAGACTGCGTCGTCGGCGGCGGAAGCGGTGGAGAAGCTGGCGTCCGGCGTGTACGAGATGGTGATCACCGACTCGCGCATGGAAACGGACGATGCGGGTTTCCACGTGATTCGGGCTGCCAGCGCGCAGCCTTATCGGCCGGCCACGGCTTTGCTGACGGCGTATCCTCCGCGCAATCTGGATTGGAAAAACAACGGAGCTGCAATCGCTGCTGGTGAAGCCGATTGGGACGCAGGATTTGCTGCGGCAGATTGAAGCGCTGCTGGTGAAGCATCAGGATGCGGTGGAGGAGCAGAAGGCGAGCTAGGTTTTAGCTGTCAGCCGTCAGGGAAGGCGCTGCGTGGCACAGCTCGGTGGCAACCGAGGATGCTGGTTAGTTCATCGTGGGGCAGGTGAGGGCACCCTTCGACTTCGCTCAGGGCAGGCTCTGCCCCTACACGAGCAGTTCGCGGGCGCTGCGGGTACGCTCGGTGTTTTGTAGAGTTTATCGTGGGGCGGACGAGGGCGTCCGCCCCTACCCGTTCTGAGAGATTTTGGCGGTCATGACTCTGCAGGAATTTCGCGAATCGCTTCGTCTTGATGCGCCGCCGCGCGGGATTAGTGTGGCGCTGGCGGGACTTTGGTGGGATGCGAAGGGGGATTGGGCGCGCGGGCACGAACCGCTGGAGAGGATGAGGGGCCGGCAGGCGGCATGGGTGCATGCTTATCTGCATCGCAAGGAAGGGGATTTGTCGAACGCGGGGTATTGGTATGGGCGGGCAGGGAAGAAGGCTCGGCGACGGGGGCATTGCAGGATGAGTGGGATCAGATTGCGGGGGAGTTGTTGAAATAGCGGGCAGCTTTCAGCCATCAGGTGAGGCGCTTCGTGGATTAGTTCGGTGGGAACCGGGAGATGGTCAGTTCATCGTGGGGCAGGTGAGGGCACCTGCCCCTACACGAACTATTCGGGAGCACTACACGCTTCACTGCTGCGAGCGATAGAGATCCAATGCTAGGCGCTGGCGGCGTGGCGCCTTTCGCGGAAGCATTCGCGGCATAGGATGGGCCGGCCCTGGGTGGGGCGGAAGGGGACCGTGGTTTCTTTGCCGCACTGCGAGCAGACGGCTGCGGTTTCAACTCTGGCGTGGCCCGGGCGCGAGGGCGGCGATTCCGAGGGTGGAGGCGCGTTTTGTTTTGCAGATTTTGCAGCGTTTGGGTTCGTTCCGGAATTGTTTGTCGTGGAAGAAAAGCTGTTCTCCAGCGGTGAAGACAAAGTCGCTGCCACAGTCAACGCACTTCAGCATTCTGTCCTGGAATTCCATTGAGAGCTCCTTAGGCCCGGAGCATTGGAGCAAGCGCCCACAAGTCGGCGTCCCGCGCCAACGCGTGATTTCTCGCCCCCCTGAAATTTCGACTACACCCTGGGTTCGGCCCGTCCGCGCCGGGAAAGTGCGCGGGATACTGCTAAAAAGCCTGCGGACAATGAATGCGTCTGAAGGAATGTTCGAGGGCCACAACCGGGGCTGTGGCCCTCGATGTTCTTAGTCTTGCTCTTTGCGTGTTTTCTTGCGGGCGCGTTTGCGTGCCAGCGCTTCCTTCACCCGTTTCTTCTCGCCGGGTTTCAGGTAGAAGGAGTGACGTTTTACCTCTTTAATGATGTCCTCCGTCTGCACTTTCCGCTTGAAGCGACGCAGGGCGTTTTCGAGCGACTCGCCTTCCTGCAATCTGACTTCTGCCAAAGAAACTACACCCCCAAACCGGTCCTTCTTGGACTCGTTAGTTATTGCAAGTTAAGCGGGTAAAGTCAAGCGGTATATGGGATTTGGGAGGCCAAATCCCGATCTGGGAAGCGGGGTTGCCGGGATTGGAGGCGGCGAAAAAGCCTTTAACCGCAAAGGTCGCCGAGGAACCGCCAAGGACGCCAAGGAAACCTCAGAAGCCGACGCGCAGGGCAAATTGCAACTGGCGCGGGGCGTAGGCGCTGGTGGCTCTCCTGAAATTGGTCGGCACCTGGTAGTAAGCGGGGAAGTAGTTGATTCCAAGCTTTTTAGTGCCGTAGTTGAAGGTGGCGGCGTTGCTCGATGATGCCGTCGTCGGTGATCTGATAGCGGGCGTTCAGGCGGTTAAACAGGTTGAACGACTCGGCGGTGAATTCGAGGCGCAGGCCGTTTCTGAACGTAGAGCTTGCGAGAGAGGCGCATGTTGGTTGTGGAGTAGTTGGGGCCAACGAAGGAGTTGCGGCTGGCTCCGGGGAGGCGGTCGTTGTTGCTGTTGTCGTCCTGATTGGCGTCGCCGATGACGGTGGCGTTGACCGGGCGTCCGCTGCCGTAGGTGATGACGCCGGAGTTTTTCCAGTTCTTTGGTGAGCTTGCCGAGCAATCCTTGGCCGTTGTTGAAAGCGCGGGGTTCGTAGATGTAGGAGAAGACGAAACGCTGGCGCTGATCGGTGACGCTGTTGCCGCGCTCGGAACTGGGCGCATAGGAATTCTGAACCGTGGCAGGGCGGCCGGCGACGAGCGCGTCCTGGCCATCGTCGATGGCGTGGGCGTAGGTGTAGCCGAGGCGGAAGTAGAGGCCGTGGGTCATCTGGCGGCGGAGCGAAATGGTTCCGCCGTGATAGACGCTGGAGGCTTCGCTCTCATAGACGTTGATGGAGCCGAGTTGCGGAATCGGGCGGGCGAGGGGATTGATGCACGGCGGGAAATGGGCAGGTCAGGCTGGTGCTGAATTGCCAGGTGGAGAAAGTTTCCACTGATCCGTAGCCGAGCAAGTTTACGCCGGAGGAATCGAAGATCGGATACTGCACATTGGTTGGCGGAGGGAGATTTACGTCGCGGGCGCGAATTAGATTTTGTCCGTGAACGAAGGAGTAGGAAAGTTCGGCGATGACGCGGTTGGCGACTTCGTGCTCGACGGACGCGCTGACCTGATGGACTTCCGGGCGTGCGGAAATTGTGCGCGAAAGCGGAAATGTCGCTGCTGGCGAACTGCAGCAGGTTCTGCGGGCACAGCGCAGGAAGTGGCCAGCGGTGCGCAGTTGATCAGGGGATACGGATACTGCGGGAAAACTTGCTGGGCGTATTGGTTGGTCTGGTTGAGGAAGATGGAGTTGGGGGTGAGGCCGTTGTCGGTTTCGATGGTCGAGTTATAAATCTGCGGAATGCGGGGATAGAAGAGTCCGTATCCGGCGCGGCCTACGAAGGGGCGATCTGCGTCGCCGAAGGAGTAGGAGAGTCCGACGCGGGGGGCGAAGTTGTTGAGGTCGAGCGGGACTTTGCCGGAATCGGGCCAGAGCGGGTTGGTCTTCAGATATTTGGTGGAGAAAGTCTGGACGTCGTAGCGGACTCCGGCGGTCAGGCCGAGATGGTCGTTGACGCGGATGGTGTCCTGGGCGAAGGCGGCGTATTCGTTGCTGTTGGGATGGCTCACGGCCGAGCCGACGTTCTGCACGTAGTAGTGCGGGACCTGGTGGGCGTAGGCGCGCAGCGGAGTCAGCGTCAGTCCGCCGATCAGCGGTTGGAAGGTGAAGGGATCAACGTTGATGGGGTCGAAGATGTATTCTCCGCCGAAAGTTGACGGGAAGAAGTTGTAGATCTGGGTGATGAGGGCGTCGCCGCCGAATTTCCAGGAGTGGCGCTGGCTGTCGCGGCTGATGGTTTCGGCGAAGTGTTCGCGATGTTCGTTGGTTTCGCGAGGCAGGATGGTGGAGCGGCCGAAACCGTCGAGGACGCCGGGGATGTTCGTCAACGGCTGATTGGAATTGCTTTCGGACCATTCGATGTCGCGCGAGAACTGGGCGCGGAGATGGCTTACCAGTTTCGGGGAAAGACTGCTGGTCAGCGAGACGGTGGCGGTTTCGGTTTCGACGTGCTCGATGCCGTTGTCGGAGATGCCGTAGGTGGTCATGGGGCTGGAGGGATCGATGAAGACGTTGTTTTCTCCGGAGTAGGTTGAGGTGCTTACGCGCGCGGACAGAAGATTGTGGGGCGAGAGGTTGACGTCCAGCTTGGCGAAGCCGGCGTTGCCGAGTAGTTGCGAAGGATAGAGTCCGGCTTGCTGAGACAAGTTGGGCGGCGGTGTCGAAGACTAACGTCTGATCGCTGGCTTCGTAGTCTCCGGGAGTCGCGGGGCCGGCGCCGGGTTGGGGAACGACGACGCTGCTTCCGTTGACGAAGCGGACCACCGTCGGCTCGTGGAAGATGTGCTGGTCGAAGCTGGCGAAGAAGAAGACGCGATTGCGGCGGAGCGGGCCTCCGACGGTGAAGCCGAACTGTTGCTGCTGGCCGGTGGGCTTGACGTTGAGGAACGGGATCGCGGGCATCGAAGGAGCTGTTGCGCAGGTAATAGAATCCGGTGCCGTGAAATTTATTGGAGCCTGATTTGGTGACCACGTTGACCACCGCGCCGCCGGTGCGTCCGGACTTCGGCGGAAACGGAATTGGGCGAGACGCGGAATTCCTGGATGACTTCGTTGGAAAATTGATAGGGGGCGCGATAGCGTCCGCGGGCCTGGGCGAAGAAGGCGTTGTTGTTGTCGGCGCCATCGACCAGATAACTGGTCTGGAAGCCGCGAATGCCGCCGAAGGCGAGGTCGCCGTTGGAAGTGGAGTTGAGGCCGCGCGGGTCCTGGGTGACTCCGGGAGTGAGCAGGGCGAGGTCGGTGAAGCGGCGTCCGTTTAACGGAAGATTGAGGATGGCGCGTTCGTCGATGACAGAGGACAGGCCGCGAGGTTCGGTTTCGACAGCTTTCGGCTCGGCGGAGACGGTGACGGATTCGTGCGCTGCCCGCTAGCGTCATCTTGAAGGCGATGTCGGTGACGCCGCCGATCTCTACGTGCAGAGTCTGGCTGATCTGCGGCGACATTCCCTCGCTGGTCACGCGCGCGGTGTAGTCGCCGGGCGGGAGCAGTTCGAAGGCGAACTGGCCCTGGGTCGTTGGTGGTCTGTTCGTAGCGGAATCCGGTAGCGGAGTTGACCAGGGCGACGTTGGCTCCGGCAATGCGGCGGATGGCGGGATCGAAAACGGTGCCGTGGATGGAGCCGGTGGATGCGTCCTGCGCGAGGCAGGGGACGGCGAGTGCGTTGTCGCGACGAAGACAGCTGCAAGAACGACGATGGCACGGCGCATGGATTCACTCCGCTAGGAAGTGAGTCCAGCCTCTGACGGGAGACAGCTTGGTATAGCACGGTGGCGGGAGAGAAGTCTGTGATGTGTGAAGAAAAATGTTGCGGGGCGTTCCCGTAAAGGGAATTTGGTAGAGAAGCATTCAGCACTCAGCATCAGCCAAATCGGGTGTGGATCGGCTTAGACCTGTTGGCTGAATGCTTAGTGCTAAATGCTGATGCTCACCCATGATTCGTTCCTACAAGAAGCATTTCGCCGACGATTCCCGCGTCCTGCTACGTGGATGAGTCGGCGCAGATTATTGGCGATGTGGTGCTCGGCGAGCACGCCAGCGTTTGGATGAATGCGGTGGTGCGCGGGGACGTGCATGCGATTCGCATTGGGGCGTATTCGAATATTCAGGATTGCAGCGTGCTGCATGGGATGAAGGAGCAGTACGGGGTTTATCTCGGCGAATATGTGACGGTGGGGCATACGGTGACGCTGCATGGGTGCACGATTGAAGACCGCTGCCTGATCGGGATGGGGTCGATCATTTTGAACGGAGCGAAGATTGGGGCGGGATCGATTATTGCGGCGGGGACGCTGATTCCGGAGAAGACGGTGGTCGAGCCGGGGTCGCTGTGGATGGGGTCTCCGGGGAAGTTTCGGCGGATGCTGGAGCCGGCGGATGACGGAGAGCGATCATGCGGTACGCGAGGAATTATTTGGGGTATAAGGATGAGTATTTGAGATAGCGGTCAGCCATCAGCCGTCAGGTAAAGCAAAGTCTCGGATACCATTACACTGTCATCCTGAGCGGAATTTGATCTTCGCGTAGCGAAGATCAAATGGAGTCGAAGGATCCCTGTATTTCTGCGCAGCTACGGACGCGGTAGGGCATTCTCACTGGGCAGAGTCGCTTCGAGTGCATAGTGAGAATGCCCTGACGCGATCGTGATGGTGCGTAGTGACGCGGGGGCCTTCGACTGCGTAGCTGTTCGCGTCGCGAACCAGCCACTTCGCTCAGGATGACAGGGTTAATCTCATTTTTATGATTAAGGCCGTACGAGGGACGCGCGATTTACTTCCGCCGGAGACGGCGTTGTGGAATTTTGTGGAGGCGGCGGTGCGGGATGTGTTCCGCGCTTACAACTTCCAGGAAATTCGCACGCCGATTTTTGAGAGCACGGAATTGTTTGCGCGCGGCGTGGGGGAAGAGACGGATATTGTTTCGAAAGAGATGTACACGTGGAAGGACCAGGGGCGGGCGCAGAGCGATCAGGGGCAGTCGCTGACGCTGCGTCCGGAGAATACCGCCGGCGTGGTCCGCGCGTACATCGAGCACAAACTTTGGGATCGCGGGCTGAACAAGCTCTATTACATCGGGCCGCAGTTTCGCAGGGAGCGGCCGCAGAAGGGGCGGTACCGGCAGTTTTATCAGATTGGGGCGGAGGTGATTGGGCCGGCGTCGGCGGGGAGCGAGTCTCCGGCGCGGGATGCGGAGATCTTGGAGCTGCTGGCGACGCTGCTTGACCGGCTGGGAATTAAGGACTGGACGCTGGAGCTGAATTCGATTGGGTGCGCCAACGATCGCGCGGCCTACAACGACGCGCTGCGCAAGGCGCTGGAACCAGTCGCGCCGAAGATGTGTGTGGATTGCCAGCGGCGGGCGGTGACGAATCCGCTGCGGGTGTTTGACTGCAAGGTTGCGGAGGACCAGCCGATTATCGAGAAGCTGCCGCGCATCAGCGCGTTTTTAGATGAGCCTTGCCGGAAGCATTTTGATGAAGTGAAAGAAATCCTGACGGCGGTTGGGGTCGAGTTCAAGTTGAACGACCGGTTGGTGCGCGGGCTGGATTATTACTCGCGTACGGCGTTTGAGTTTACGCACGGGGCGCTGGGGGCGCAGAACGCGATTCTGGGCGGCGGGCGGTATGACGGGTTGTCTGAGATTGCTCGGTGGTCCGCAGCCTGCTCCGGGCATTGGGTTTGCGATTGGCGAAGACCGGCTGGTGATGGCGCTGAGCGAGTCTGCGGACGCAGTCGTTGCGCAAGCCGGATGTTTATATCGCGCCGTTGGGCGCGGGTATGAATAAGAAAGCGGCGCGGCTGGCGCGGGAATTGCGGCGGCACGATGTTGTGGTCGAGCTGGGGGATGAGAGTTTCCGGCTGAAGAAGTCGTTCGAGGCGGCGACCAAGGCGGGGGCGAAATACATTTTGATCGTCGGTGAGAATGAAGTGAAGGCGGATGCGTTTGCGCTGAAGAATCTGGCGACGGGGGAACAGGTGTCCGTTCCGCGGGGGGAGTTGGCCGCGAGGATTCAGGGGTAGGCGTGGGCAGAATTCCGGCAGAAATCGACGATGTGGCGCGGCGGTTTATTGAGACGCAGAAAATATTCTTTGTAGCGTCGGCGCCGCTGGATGCCGGCGGGCATGTGAATCTGTCTCCGAAGGGGCTGGACACGTTTCGGATTCTGGGGCCGACCACCGTGGCCTATCTGGATTTCAATGGCAGCGGAGTAGAGACGATCGCTCACCTGAAAGAGAATGGGAGGATTGTGCTGATGTTCTGCGCGTTTCAGGGGCCTCCGAATATTTTTCGGTTGTACGGGCGAGGGCGGGTGGTGGAGGCGCACGAGGCAGAATTCGGGGCGCTGGCAGGGAGTTTTTCTAATTGCGAGAATGCGCGGTCGATTATCGTTGTGGAGGTCACGCGCGTAACGGATTCGTGCGGGTTCGGCGTGCCTTTGCTTAATTATGAAGGCGAGCGGGAACAGTTGTTAGCGTGGGCGCGTAATCGGGGGCCGGAGGGATTGAAGGCCTATCGCCAGGCGAAAAACCGGCAGAGCATTGATGGGCTTCCGGGAGTGGCGGAATAGAGCCAGCCGAGTAACCCAGCCAGCACACTCTGGTTACAGGCAATTAGACGGTCCACGCGGGATCCCTCGCCCCGCTGGTGAAAGCGCGGGGACTTCGGGATGGCGCACAGCCGAAATTTCACTGAGCCATGATCGGGAATTGACGAACGACATAGTCCCGGCCTACCATCGGCGCACCGGGGAAAAGGTCAAAGTACGGGAGAAATCAATAATGAGGCGGATATCGCTGGCAGTGGTGGTGTTGGGTGCTCTCTTAACCGCAATTTCGGTGCAGGCGCAGGCACCTCCGCCGCCAGCGGCGGAACTGCAGAAGCTGGATTTTCTGACCGGACACTGGGCGGTGGAAGGGACCGCGGTCATGGGGCCTCCGGGAACGCTTGCGACCAAGTGGAGCGAAAGCATTGATGCAGAGTGGATGGACGGCAAGTATTTTCTGGTTCAGCACGACGACATGGATCTGGGATCCGATGGGCAAAGGCAAAGAGCTGGCGGTCTATGGCTATGACTCGGACAACAAGGTTTACACTCGCGCCGCATTCGACAGTTGGGGCGAAGCTGAGAAGTCAACCGGAACGGTGAACGGCGATACTTGGGTCTGGACACAGCGACGAGCACATGGGCGGACAGACCATGAAGGGCCGCTTCACTATGAAAGTGCTGTCGCCGACGTCGTACACCTTGAAGTTCGAGCTGTCTCCGGATGGGGCGAACTGGATGACGGCGGTGGAAGGCACGGCAACGAAGAAGTAGGGTGAGGGCGGACGCCGAGTCCGCCCCTACTTGAACCTCACGCGCGGTGTCTATACAGACATGAAAGTCGTTACGCCACTTCGACTGGGAGTTATTGGAATCGGTTGCTTCGTTGTGGGACTGACCTGGTTTGCGATCTGGTTTCGTTCGGTCCGGCCTGTCATCGAATGGATCGATGTAAGACCTCCCTTGGCGCTTCGATTGCTTAACATCGGAGGTTTCTGGCTGACCATTGCCTCAGTGATTTGGGGAGTTGCGGCCCGCTTTAGACGGAGATGTGAGCGCAATAGGATTGTTTGTTTATAATCATTTCTTCGGCCCACCGCCATATTTGAGCCTTCAGCCATCAGCTCTCAGCCATTCGTAAGGGCGAACCCGCGTTTTTGGCTGACGGCTGACGGCTGACGGCTGATAGCTTCTTTTCTGAAAGGCAAAACTTGCTCGACTTTTTAGGCGATTTGAAACGCACGCATATGTGCGGTGCTCTCCGTGCATCGGACGCGGGGAAGCGGGCCGTGCTCATGGGATGGATGAACCGGCGGCGCGACCTGGGCAGCATTGTGTTTCTTGATCTGCGCGACCGGACCGGAGTGACGCAGGTGGTGGTCAACCGCGAGCTGAATGCTGCCGCGCACGACAAAGCCGGGCAACTGCGCAATGAGTACGTGATTGCCGTCATCGGGACGGTGAAGCGGCGCGATTCGGACACGATCAACAAGAACATTCCTACGGGCGAAGTTGAGCTGGTCGTCGAAGAACTGCGCCTGCTGAATGAATCGAAGCAGCCGCCGTTTTTGCCGGGCGAAACGGTTTTGCCGAATGAAGAGATGCGGTTGAAGTATCGCTACATTGATCTGCGGCGCGATGCCATGCAGTTCAATATCGAGATGCGGCACAAGGTCTCGAAGGCGATTCGCGATTATCTTTGCGGCGAAGGCTTCTTCGAGATTGAAACGCCGTTCATGACGCGGTCCACGCCCGAGGGGGCGCGGGATTATCTGGTGCCGAGCCGGGTGCAGCCGGGGTCGTTCTATGCGCTGCCGCAGTCGCCGCAGATGTTCAAGCAGATCCTGATGATTTCGGGATTCGATAAATATTTTCAGATTGTGCGCTGCTTCCGCGACGAAGACTTGCGCGCCGACCGGCAGCCGGAGTTCACGCAGATTGATTTGGAGATGTCGTATCCGCAGACGGACACGGTGTGGGCGGTGGTGGAGGGATTTCTGACGGCGGCGTTTAAGTCGGCGGGACACGAGATCAAGACGCCGTTTCCGCGCATGAGTTATGACGAGGCGATTCGGCGATATGGGAACGACAAGCCGGACATGCGGCTGCCGGCGATGGTGGACGTGCGCGAGGCGATGACGGCGGAGGAACTGGAAGATTTTGCGACGAAGTTCAAAATCCGCAAGGAATTTCCGGTGCAGCTGATTCGCATTCCGAAGGCTGGAGATATTTCGGGCACGGAGCGGCGGACGATTGGGACGTACGGCGCGTATCAGCATGTGCAGGGGCCGTCGTTTGTGCAGTTGATGACGGATCCGAAGCGGTTTGCGAAGGATTATCCGGCGATTTCGGAAAAGGTTGTGAAGTTCGCGGGCATCGAGGCGGATGATCTTGTGGTTGCTGGCGGCGGCAAAGGCGGAAGGGCCGGAGACCAGAGTGTGCAGCATTTCTGCGAGAAGTGCGGATATCCTGCGGCTGGATTTGGCGCAGAAGTATGCGGCGAAGCACAAGGCGTTTGAGAAGACGGGCGATCCGGCGAAGGATTTTCGGTTTTTGTGGGTATCGGATTTTCCGATGTTTGAGTGGGACAACGAGCGAGAAGCGGTGGAACCCGGCGCACCATCCGTTTACGACGCTTGCATGAAGAGGACATGGCCAAGCTGGAGGCGAATATTGATTCGGTGCACGATCCGAAGTCGCCGCTGGGGGAGATTCGCGCGCTGGCGTATGACGTGGTGCTGAATGGAACGGAGTTGGGGTCGGGTTCGATTCGTATTCATCGTCAGGACATTCAGCGGAAGATTTTTCAGGCGCTGGGGATGAGTGACGAAGAGGCGAAGGCGCGCTTTGGATTCTTCCTGGAAGCGCTGGAGTACGGGACGCCTCCGCATGGCGGGATTGCGCTGGGGCTGGACCGGATTGTGATGATTCTGGCGGGCGCGGACAGTTTGCGCGAGGTGATTCCATTTCCCAAGACGGCGCGAGCGGTGGATTTGATGGTGGACGCGCCGACTCCGGTGAGCGAGGGGCAGTTGAAGGAGTTGGGGATTGCTCGGCAGCCAAGGAGTGAAGCGGGGTTTCAGTCCGCAGGGACGGCCGGTTATGCCCACGCTTCAGCGCTGGTGAGCTTCCATCCCTGGATCAAGTCCCGGAGGGACGGCTGAAGCGTGGCCGGGTTTCTGTCGTCCTCCGGGTTGGTTCTGAACCTGCTGTACCAGCCGAAGGCTAGGTCCCTGCGACGCCGCTGCGGAGCTGCTACACGCAGTGCTTCTCTCCATCTGCGAATGAAAGACTTGACCCAGAATCCAACTCGAATACCTTCCCGCCATGACTTCCATTGCGCGCGAAGCGGGCGCGCTTGCTGATGGAGTATTTCGATCAGAACATCAAGATTGAATACAAGGGCGAGGCTGATCTGGTTACGGCTGCGGACCGGAAATCGGAGGCGCTGATTCGGGAGCGGATTCGCGAGCTGTGGCCGACGCATGACGTGATGGGCGAAGAAGAAGGGCTGCGCGATACCGGCAGCGAGTATCGCTGGTACGTGGACCCGCTGGATGGGACGACGAATTTTGCGCATGGGTTTCCGGTGTTTTGTGTTTCGATGGCGCTGCAGCATAAGGGCGAGACGGTCGCGGGAGTTTGTTACGATCCGACGCGGGATGAGTTGTTTGCGGCGGAGCGGGGCAAGGGTGCGCGCTTAAACGACCGGGCGATTCAGGTTTCGAAGACTGCGAAGCTGGCGGAGTCGCTGGTGGGGACGGGGTTTCCGAGTCACAAGCGGCACAAGAATCCGAATATTTATTTTTATCACCAGATCACGTTGCGATCGCATGGAGTGCGGCGGGCGGGGTCGGCGGCGCTGGATTTGTGTTACGTGGCTTGCGGGCGGCTGGATGGGTTTTGGGAATTCAATCTGAATCCGTGGGACACGGCGGCGGGAGTGCTGCTCGTCGAAGAAGCGGGCGGACGGGTGTCGGATTTTCATGGCGGGCCGTTTCAGTTGAACAGCCGCGAGACGGTGGCGTCGAATGGGGTGATTCACGACGAACTGCTGGGTGAGTTTGAGCAGATATTTGCGGGGCGGGATCTGGAGCCGCTGGCGGATCCGAGAGAGTATGTGAAGAAGTAGAGTGGCTTGCTTACGGCTCTCAGAGTTTGTCCTTCCTGCGTTGTTCCCGATCACATTCCGTCATTCGCCGGTAGGGGGCCGCTGTTCGCCGAAAAACTGAGGCGCCGCGGCTCCTAGCACGTCCTATCTTCGACACAGTTCAGCGGTACGGAGAAGCGACATGAGCGGCGACGGCAACAAGAGGATGTGGACAACAGATACAATCGCCGGGGCGATTCTGGGATGCGTGGCGTGCGTTTTTGTGCAGGTGCAGCTGCAGACGCTGGCGGCCAGACTGAATAGCCCTTTGCTGAATGCGGCGTTGCCGTGGTGGCCGGCGATTCTGATTTTTGTGGGCTTGGCAATTTTATTGGGCAGGAAGTCGGGCGGTTCGACTCGGCGAGGGAAAGTGACGTCTCGCTCACAGGAGGTGGCAAATGAACGAAGGACAATCGCGAAACGATGCAGCGTGACAAGGGGCCGGTGATCGGCGCGGTGGTGTTCATCGTCGTGGGATCGGTGCTGCTGCTGGAGAAGCTCGGCTATCTGCCGTGGGGGTTTGCGATCCACTTCTGGCCGATGATTTTCGTGGTGATCGGCATTGTCAAGATCGTGTATGCGGGAGGGCGGCCAACCGGCCTCGTCCTGATCGGACTGGGCGTGATTCTGCAGCTCAACGAGATGGGCATCACGCACCTGAATTTCTGGGACCTGTGGCCGGTGCTGATTATTGTGGCGGGAGTGGCGATGTTGTGGCAGGCGATGCACAAGGAGGCGCCGGGAGTTTCATCGAACCCGAACTTCGACGCACTTTATGTTTTCGGCGGCGGCGACCGGCAGGTGAATACCAAGAATTTTAAGGGCGGCAGCCTGTTCGCGGTCTTCGGGGGATACAAGATTGACTTCCGAAACGCGGACATCGACGGCGATCAGGCGGTACTCGACTGCCAGCGCGATCTTCGGCGGCGGAGAAATCCGGGTGCCGGACACCTGGCTGGTGTCGGTGAAAGGAGTGGGAATTTTTGGAGCCTATGAGGACAAGACCCGCCACGTTCAACCTGACCCTTCGAAGCCGACGAAGACGCTGATCATCAGGGGCGTCGCAATGTTCGGCGGAATTGAAATCAGGAACTAACGCCTTATGCATCCGATTCTTGGCCAGCTGCGGCGACTCGGGTTTTACGTTCTCGCCTGGATTCCTGCGGGCGCGATCCTGCTTTATCTGCTGGCGGCGCTGGGCGGGTTGAGTTGGGCGCGGGCGGCGGCGCTGGCGATTCCGCTGTGCGTCGTCTATGCGTTCATCTGTCTTTCGGCGTGGTACTCGTGCCGGGGGACGCCGCTGGAGACGTCGAGTTTTTCGCGATTGGCGCTGACGCATCTTTTGGCGGCGGTGGTTGCGGGCGGCATCTGGATCGCTGGTCGCGAAAGGGCTGGCGTTTGTGCTCTCGGCGGTATTTCCTGGGCTGGATCAGCAGATTGGCCGGGACTATCCGCTGATTTTCGGAAGCGGGGTGTTGTTGTATCTGCTGGCGGTGGCGCTGCACTACGTTTTGCTTTCGGACCAGGCTTCGCATGAGGCAGAGAAGCGTGAAGCCGAAGCCCGGGTGCTGGCGCGCGATTCGGAGCTGAAGGCGCTGAAGACGCAGGTGAATCCGCATTTTATTTTTAACTGCCTCAACTCCATCAGCGCGTTGACGACCAGCGATTCCGCGAAAGCGCGCGAGATGTGCGTGCTGCTGGCGGATTTTCTGCGCAAGACTTTGGGGCTGGGAGAAAAAGCGCTGATCCCGCTGGGCGAAGAGCTGGCGTTGACCCGTTCTTATTTGTCGGTGGAGCAGATTCGGTTTGGCGCGCGGCTCAAGCTGGAGGAGAAGGTGGAACCCGGAGTGCTGGAGTATCTGGTGCCGCCGTTGTTGTTGCAGCCGCTGGTGGAGAATGCGGTGCGGCATGGGATATCGAATCTGACGGAAGGCGGGTGGATTCGGATTGAGATTGGGCGGGGATCGGCGGAGCGCCGTCGTCTTTCATCTTTATCCATCAAGATTGAAAACAATTTTGATCCCGAGACTCCGAGCCGAAAAGGCGCCAGCATTGGACTGAAGAATGTGCGGCAGCGGCTGGACACGGCTTACGGTGATCGCGCGCGATTTGATGTGCGGACCCAGGGCGACCGGTTTGTGGTTTCGCTGGAACTTCCGGCGGAGAAGTCTGGCGGAGAAAGCTGTGGAGATGTCAGCGGAGAAATCGGCATGAGCGCGGAGACGAACAAGACATGCCGCGCGATTATCGTGGACGATGAAGAACTGGCGCGGCAGGTGATTCGCGAAATGTTGAAGGCGCATCCGGAGGTGGAGATTGCGGGCGAGTGCGCGAATGGGTTTGAGGCGGTGAGAATGGCCGGCGAATTGAAGCCGGACCTGCTGTTTCTCGATATCCAAATGCCCAAGCTGGATGGATTCGAGGTGCTGGAACTGATTGGGTCTGAGGTCGCGATTGTTTTCGTTACCGCTCACGACGAGCATGCGCTGCGGGCGTTTGAAGTGCATGCGGTGGATTATCTGCTGAAGCCGTTTACGGCGGAGCGCTTTGATGCTGCGCTGGAACGGGCCAAGGAACGCATTGGCGAGAGACTGCCGGCGCCGGCGGAGCTTTCGGCGGCGATGCGCGAGCCGGGGCAATATGCGGAGCGGATCGTGGTGAAGGACGGGACGCGGGTGCAGATTATTCCGGTGGCGAAGCTGGATTATGCCGAGGCGCAGGACGATTACGTTGCGCTCGCCAGCCAGGGAAAGAAGCATTTGAAGCAGCAGACGATTTCGAGTCTGGAGGCGGCGCTTGATCCGAAGAACTTTGTGCGCATTCATCGGTCGTATCTGGTGAATCTGGAGCGGGTTGCGCGGCTAGAGCCTTACAGCAAAGACAGTCATGTGGTCATTTTGAATGACGGGGCGCGGCTGCCGGTGAGCCGGTCGGGCTATGCGCGGCTGAAGGCAGTTTCTCGATCAGCAGGGATAGCGGTTCTTGTAAACTAGTGTCCTGTAAACTGACGCTTCTTACGAACCTCGACATACTGGCGATTGCGGCGCATCGTGACGACGTGGAGCAGACCTGCGGCGGGACGCTGCTCAAGATGGCGGAGCGCGGGCATCGCACCGGAATTCTCGACCTGACGCGAGGCGAGATGGGGACGCGCGGAACGCGCCGAAGAGCGGGCGGCGGAAGCGGCGCAGGCGGCGAAAATTCTGCGGGTTTCGTGGCGGGGAGCGCTGGATATTCCGGACGGGCGCGTCGAGAACAACTGGGAGAACCGGCTGAAGGTGGCGCGAGTGATTCGCGAGCAGCGGCCGCGGGTGGTGATTCTGCCGTATTGGGAAGGAAGGCATCCGGACCACTACACGGCGTCGAAGCTGGGATATGAGGCGTGCTTTCTGGCGGGGCTGGCGAAATTGGATTTGGAGAGAGCACTCAGCACTCAGCAGTCAGCATTCAGCCAGGTGGCTTCGGCGGTGGCTTCGGTGGTGGCGGGGGAACAGCAGAGCTCAGCAGCTTCACCTTGGCGCCGCATCGGCCGTTCAAGATTATTTACGCGACTCTGTATTTCGATATTCGTCCGACGTTTGTGGTGGACATCAGCGATCAGTTTGAGGCACGGTTTGAATCGCTGATGGCTTACAAGTCGCAATTCAGCGATCAGGAAGCGGGGAAGGATATTTTCCCGGCGCGGGATGAGATTCGGGCGCGGATTGAATCCATGGCGCGGTTTTATGGAATGATGGCGGGGGTCACCTACGCTGAGCCGTTTCTGCAGAAGGAAGTGGGGCTGGTGGAGGACGTAGCTGCAATTCCCGTTAAATCAATCTAATACAAGCCATTTCTGCCCCTGTGCTATGATGGTATTACCTATCCAGGTGAGGTAATACCATGGCTCTGCAAAGCAAGATAACCAGCAAAGGCCAAGTAACGGTCCCCGTAGAAATCCGGCGGAAACTCGGGTTGAGGCAAGGAGACCGCGTCGAGTTTTGCGAGAAAGGCGGTGACGCGGTGATACGCCGCGCTCCTGACGCTGCGAATCCATTTGAACGGTACAAAGGCGCGTTCAAGGGTCTGGGAGGAGACCTGCAAGCCATCAATCGCTGGATCGCCGAGTTACGCAATGACGAGGACGACAGGTGAAAATTGCAATTGATTCGAACGTGATTTCCGCCTTGTGGTCGGCTGAACCTGCGGCTTCGCTTGCTTCCTCTCATCTTCACAAGGCTCGCAACGGAAACCGCTTCATAATCTGTGCACCCGTGTATGCGGAACTTATGGGACATCCAAACGTCACGGAACCGGCTTTGGAAAGATTTCTTGTGGAAGCTGGTGTCACCGCAGATTTCGATCTCACGCACGAAGTTTGGCGGGAGGCTGGGCGCCGTTTTTCTCGATACGCAACCCGCAGGAGGCGTTCCGGTGGGGGGCATCCCCGGCGCTTGCTGGTGGATTTTCTAGTGGGGACTCACGCCCTACTAAAGGCGAACCGACTGCTTACGTTCGACCGAGACCGCTACAGGAGAGATTTTCCTGACTTGGATCTCTTGTAGAAATCGATGAGGCGCCCATCCAGAAAGATAGGGCGCCTCATGTTTTCCTTGGGTGCACTACTCTACCTTCATTCCCATTTTCTTGATCATTTCTTTCTGTTCTGCGGTCCAGGTGCCGGACATGTCGCCGTGCTGCATTAACAGTTCTTTGTTGGCGTACATCGCCTTGGTGGTGTGGAACTCCTTGACATTGGCCTGATGGCCGGAGAGGTCCCACTCGCCGACGCCTTTGTCGTGATACTTGAAAACGACGTTCTCCAGATAAGTGATCTTGTTGCCCCACAGATCCATGGCCGGGACGACGTGCAGCGACTTGCCGTCGGCGTCGCGTTTCATCACGCCTTTTTCCTCGAGGATCTCGGGGATGGTCAGGGTGTAAGTGTTGCCGTCGGCAGACTCTTTGAAATCAATGGAAACGATCTTGCTTCCGACAACCTTAGGCGGGTTCCATCCGAACATGAAGCCGAGCATCTCAGTGAAGGCTTCGCGCTGGGCTGGGGTGGAACTCTTATCAAAATATGCCGTGCCTTCAACTTTGCTCTTGTCATGGTCAATCAGGTCGCCAATGAGTACGGCCTTGAAGCCGGCCATGTCCACTTTGCCGTAGTGTCCATGCTTGATGTAGGTAAAATCGGCGGCATCGCAGCTGCCGTGGTCGGGATGGCCGTTGGAGCGGCAGGGACAAGCGTAGGCGGTGCACTGGCATTCGGTCATGCTGATTCCATGCACGTCGAAATCGGGGATGTCTTTCTTGGGCGCGGTTTGGGCGTCGGCGGCGGCGATGGCCAATCCGCAGAGCGCCATGGCGAACACCAGAAGACTGGCGATTCGGAGCATCTTCATACGTCCTCCTTGCTTCGGAAATGGTGAATCGAAGCAACTGTACGTCCGGCTTCGCCTGGGGTCAAGCCGGGAATATGCGCATTTTAGGCAGTGGCCTTCTTGGGTTCTATGGGGATGCGGCTGATGTTCTGTTTCAGCCATGTCCCGAATGTTTGTAGCTGCGGGTTGACGCTGCGTGAGAATCCGAGCCTGCGGGCGCCGCAGAATTCGGTCTCGAAGTCGCGGAAGAACTGGAACATGTTGCCGAGGTCTTCGGCTCCGGGGAAACCGAAGGTACGGTAAATCTCGGGCGGGACGTAGTTGTAGCTGACCTCTTCGCCAACGGCTTCGCTCAGTTGAGCCGCCATCTGCGCACCGGTCAGATGCTCGCCCGCGATGCCGACCGTCTTGCCGATAAATTCGGCGGGCTTCGTGAAGATTCCGTAAGAGCATTTGCCGATGTCTTCGGCGGCGATGCCTGCCAGCTTCTTGTCAGCCATGGGAAGGGTGAACGCGAGGCGGCCGTCGGCGTCGCGCTTGGGTTCCATGCCGAAATTGATCAAGTTGTCCCAATAGAACGACGTCAGCAGGATTGTGGAGGGAAGCATCCTGAAGTCCTCGTCGGCTTCGCCTTTGGAGTCCAGGTGCGGAACCTTGTACTTGCCTTGCAGAGTGGGCATGCGGTCATCGCTCAGGGGGACGAACTTGCGGGTGTCTTCGAGGGTGGACCAGATGGTGTGCTGAACTCCGGCGATCTTGGCGGCCTGTGCCTGTGCGCGAGCCTGGGCGGTTTCTTTCTGGGGAGAAAAGTGCTCCCAGAAGAAGGTGACGCAGAAAGCGCCGTAGGCGCCGGTGAAGGCGCGTTTGAGGCTGTCGATAGTCGTCCACGTCGGCGGCGACGACTTCGGCGCCGAGAGCGGCGAGGGCTTTGGCTTTTTCTGAATTGACGTTTCTGGTGAGGGCACGGCGGCGAAGCCTCCACTGGGGTCGG
This sequence comes from uncultured Acidobacteriota bacterium, assembly GCA_963819825.1. Classification (GTDB taxonomy): domain Bacteria; phylum Acidobacteriota; class Terriglobia; order Terriglobales; family Acidobacteriaceae; genus Gp1-AA145. The sequence goes on along the minus strand of CAWFXO010000003.1, from coordinate 586,832 downwards.
CAAGGATGGCGCGGACCAATCCGCCGCCCTGATGTCCGGTGGCTCCGACGACTGCGATGATCTTCTTGTCTGGCATGGTGTCCTCCTCAAAATGGTGCCGCGCTATTTCTTGATTGCGACCGCAAGTCCATCCCGGAGCGGAAGAATTGTGGTGAACATATCTGGCGCTGCGTAGAGCTGGCGGGTGAATTCCTGAATGGCCTTGGTCGAGGCTTCGGCGGGATTTTTCTCGGCGACTTTGCCGCTCCACAGGACGTTGTCGGCGACCAAGAGTCCGCCCTTGCGTAATCGCGGTAGCGCGAGGCGGAGGGCGCGGGGGTAGTCTTCTTTGTCCAGGTCGCAGAAGATGATGTCGAATTGCTGCTTTTGTTCGGAAAGGAGTTCGAGGGCGTCGCCGACGTGGACGGTGATGCGGCTGGCGACGCCGGCGCGGTCGAAGTATCCGCGAGCCTCGTCGGCGTTCTTACGGTCGCCGTCGGTGTAGATGACGCGGCCGTCGTCGCCTACGGCGCGGGCCCACCAGATGGTGGAGTATCCGATGGCGCTGAACCCATTTCGAAGACGGTCTTCGCGCCGGAGATGAGCGCGAGTTGGTGCAGGACGCGGGCGACGGCGGGGCCGACGATGGGGATGTTGCGCTTCGCGGCGGCGGCTTCCATTTCGGCGAGGACTTCATCGCGGGCGGGAAGCAGTGAGTAGAGATAGGTTTCGATGGGTTCGGCGGTGATGCCGTGCATCATCCAGCGGGGTTTGTCGTCGGGCATTTTCTCTCCTCGTTACAAGTTCTCGTGAGAATTCCCTGCGGGGTCTGTGGCGGCAGGCGAGCACGGGGTCCTTCGACTTCAGCAGATCATTCGCTGGGCGAATGATCTACTTTCGCTCGGATGACAGAGCTTCTAGGTGATCATTCGATGGTTTGGCCGGGCTTCATTTCCAGTACCTCGACGTTGGGCGCCAGCTTGCTTAAGTCACCGGGAGTGCCCGTCAGACACTCGGAAACGTCGCGAAGTGCATGGGGATTACGGTTTTCGCTTTCAGCAGATCGCAGGCGTAGGCGGCTTCTCGCGGGCCCATGGTGAAATGGTCGCCGATGGGGAGCATGGCGATATCCGGCGCGTAGAGGTCGTGAATGATCTTCATGTCGCCGAAGACGTTGGTGTCGCCGGCGTGGTAAATCTTGACGCCGTTGTCGAATTCGATGACGTATCCGCAGGCTTCTCCGCCGTAGACGAGTTGGTCGCCGTCCTGAATGCCGCAGGAGTGGTCGGCGTGGACCATGGTGACTTTTATGTCTCCGACCTGCTGGGTGCCACCTTTGTTCATCATGGAAATGTTCTCGACGCCCTTTTTCCCAGCCAGCCGCAGAGTTCGGGGATGCCGACGACTTTGGGCTTGTGCTTCTTGGCGATTTCGACGGCGTCGCCGATGTGGTCGCCGTGGCCGTGGGTGATGAGCATGACGTCCACGGACTTGACGGTCTTTTCTTTTTCCGGGCAGGCGGGATTTTGCATGACCCAGGGATCGACGAGGATGGTCTTGCCCTTGGGAGTTTGAATGCGGAAGGTGGCGTGTCCGAGCCAGGTGATTTTGATGCCGTTTAAATTCAAAGCTTCTAGCTCCTAGCCGCTAGCTTCTAGCTTGCTTGCGCTGCGAACATTCTAGTGGTGTCGCGGGTTTGGTTCAATTTGAAGAGGTTTCAAAGTTTCAAGGTTTCCCAGGTTTCGAAGCCAAAACGACCAGGTTTCAAAGTTTCAAGGTTTCACGTTTCAAAACCAACGCCGGTGGCCTCTGAGGTTTGACCTTGAAGCCTGCGAAACCTTCGAAACTTTGAAACCTTGAAACTTTGAAGCCTGAGCGTAAGATATTTCTCCGTGAACGAACTTGAAATCTTGATCTCGCGAGAGCAGATTGCCGGGCGGGTCGCCGAACTGGGCCGGCAGATTACGGCTGACTTGTGCGGGCAGCCGGTCATCTTTGTGGGGGTGTTGAAGGGGGCGGCGGTTTTCTTGAGTGATCTGGTGCGGCAGGTTGAGCTGGATTCGACGTTTGATTTCATCGGCGTGGCGAGCTATGGGAATGCGGCGCAGGGAACCACTACCTGGGATTCGACCGGCGAAGTGCGGCTGACGAAGGACGTGGATAAGTCGCTGCGTGACAAGAATGTGATTCTGGTCGAGGACATTCTGGATACGGGGCTGACGCTGACGTTCATCAAGCGGCTGCTGCTGGGGCATCAGCCGAAGAGCTTTCGGGTGGCGGTGCTGCTGGATAAACCTTCGCGGCGGAAGCTGGCGGTGGAGGCGGATTACGTCGGGTTTACGATTCCGGACAAGTTTGTGGTGGGGTATGGGCTGGATTACGCGGAGAAGCATCGGAATCTTCCGGACATTTGTGTGGTGCCGGTTGTGGGGTAGAAACCGTCGTTGGTCGTTCGTCGTTGGTCGTTCGCCCAAGACCGTCGTCGGTCTTTGGTCGTCGGTCGTCGGCGACTTCGCATCCTTCGGTTGACATTGCGGCGACTTCGCGTTCCCGGGCGGCAAGGGCGCTGCAAGCGAAAGCAGGTTCCTCTTCGCCTGCGGCGATTCGGAATGACAATCGCATTGAGAGGGGTTGGCCGACGGAACAGCCGACGACCGACGACGGGTTTTCCGGCTGATATGATTGACAGTGGGAATGACGCTAGTCCAACCTGAATTGCAATCGCGAATTGAGCCCCTGCTGCTGGAAGTGGCGGACGTGGTGAACACCACGCTCGACCTCGATACCACGCTGCGGCGGGTGGCGGAGCTTGTCCGCAAAGTCATTGATTATGAGATATTTGGCATCCTTTTGCTGAATGAAAAGACGCAGGAGCTGTACTTCCGGTTCAGCGTGGGATTCTCCCGGGAAATCGCCGACAAGATGCGGATTAAGATCGGCGAAGGGGTGACGGGGACGGCGGCGCAGCGCCGGGAAGCGGTGCTGGTGGGCGATGTGAGCGCCGATCCGCGGTACATTTCGGCGCTGCCGAATGTGCGCTCGGAACTGGCGGTGCCGCTGATCGTGAAGAACCGGGTGATTGGGGTGATTGATCATTGAATCGCCGCTGCCGGACCACTTCACCGAAGAGCACAAGAGCCTGCTGACGCTGATCGCGTCGCGCATGGCGGTGGGGATTGAGAATGCGCGGCTCTACACGCGCGTGACCCGGCAGGCGAAGACGCTGCTGCTGCTGAATGAAATTGCGCGCGAGCTGACATCGATTCTGAATTTGGATGAAGTGCTGAAGCGCGTGGGCGAACTGCTGCAGCGGATGATTGATTATCAGATGTTCAGCATTCTGCTGCTGGATGCGGCGGGAGAAACGTTGCAGCACCGGTTCTCGCTGCGGTTTCAGGAAAATATTCATCTCAAGCACGACATCCCGCTGGGCAAGGGCGATTGTGGGATCCGCGGCGGAGAGCCGGGAAGCGGTGCTGGTCAAGGATGTGAAGAAGGATCCGCGGTATATCGAGACCAATCCGGAGACGCGGTCGGAGCTGGCGGTGCCGCTGATCTACAAGGACAAAGTGATCGGTGTGCTCGATCTCGAGCACACGAAGCGGGGATTTTTTACCGAAGACCATCAGCGGACGATTACCACGCTGGCGGCGCAGATCGCGATCGCGATTGAGAACGCGCGGCTGTACGAGGAGATTGCGCGGCAGGAGCGGCGACTGGAGCGCGACCTGGCGCTGGCGCGCGAGTTGCAGTTCCGGCTGCTGCCGCAGTCGCGTCCGAAGCTGGCGAATCTGGATATTGCGGCGAAGTTTTCTCCGGCGCGGCAAATTGGCGGAGACTTGTATGACTTCGTCAACTACTCGCAATCGCGCACGGCGCTGGTGATCGGCGATGTCAGCGGCAAGGGCGCGCCGGCGGCGATTTATGCGGCGCTGGTGAGCGGGATTATCCGCTCGCATGCGCCGATTGAGCCGGGGCCGGCGGAAATGCTGGCGGCGGTGAACTATTCGCTGGCGGAGCGCCGCATTGAAGCGCAGTTTGTTTCGGTCATCTATGCGGTGTGGGACGACGTGAATCGCACGCTTGCAGGTGGCGAACTCGGGGCTGCCGCGCCCGGTGTATTGCCACGACGGGCAAGACGCAACTGATCGAGGCCACCGGGCTGCCGCTGGGGCTGTTTGATGACGCGGAGTACGACGAGTTCACGTTTCAGGCGCATCCCGATGACGTGTTTGTGTTCTTCAGCGACGGGATTCTTGATGCCACCAACAAGGCCGGAGATCTTGTTTGGGCGCAGGCGGTTGGAAAAAATCATCACCGAGCAGTGCGCGAGTTCAGCGGAGGCCATGGTGAAGGCGATCTTCAAGGCAGTGGCCGAACATGCGCGCGGGGTGGAGACGTTCGACGACCAGACGGTGGTGGTGATCAAAGTGAAAGCGAATGCGGCGAAGAGCAAGTGAGCGACGCTTCCCATTCCTCCTCAGACCAGCTTCCCTCAGCTGGGCGGGGCCGCGTTGAACGGGCCCCCGGATTTACCTACAAATCCAGCGCGGGCAAGACGGGTGCGGCCGTGATGCGCTGCGAACAGGTTCCTCTCCCCAAGTTGGCGGAGCGATTTGGCACGCCGTTGTACGTGTATTCATCTGCGATGATTCGCGAGCGGGTGCGTGCTTTTCAGAAGGCATTTCGCGGGGTGGAGCATTCCATCTGCTATTCGGTGAAGGCGAATTCGAATCTCAGCATTCTGCGGATGCTCGGGAAAATGGGGTGCGGGTTCGACGTGGTTTCGGGCGGCGAACTGGAGCGCGTGCTGCGCGTGGACCGGCGGGCGGCGAAACGGGTTGTGTTTTCGGGAGTAGGGCAAGACGGCGGCGGAGATTGAAGCGGCGCTGAAGGCGGGAATTCGGCTGTTCAATCTGGAGAGCGCGTCGGAACTGGACGCTGTGGCGAAGTGTGCTGCGAAAGCGCAAGCGGACGGCGAAGATTGCGTTTCGGGTGAACCCGGATGTTCCGGCGGATACGCATCCTTATATTTCGACCGGGCTGCACAAGCACAAGTTTGGGGTGCCGCTGGGCGAAGCTCGGGAACTGTATGCGCGGGCGGCGAAGGAGAAATACCTGCAAGTGGCCGGGGTCAGCGTGCACATTGGGTCGCAGATCACCGACTTTGCTCCGTTCTCGGTGGCGATGGAGCGCGTGGCGGAGCTGGTGCGGCAACTGCGCAGCGACGGACATACGATCGAGTACGTGGATGCGGGCGGGGGGATGGGGATCGATTACGCGGGGGGGGCCGATGTTGATCGAGGCAATCGCGAATATGCGCGGGCGGTGACGGGGCCGCTGCGAGGATTGGGAGTCACGCTGCTGCTGGAGCCGGGCCGGTCGATTGTGGGGGCGGCGGGGGTTTTGTTGACTCGGGTGTTGTATCGCAAGACGAATGGGGACAAGAAATTTCTTGTCGTGGATGCGGGGATGAATGATCTGATTCGGCCGTCGTTGTATCAGGCGGAGCATCAGATTGTGCCGGTGATGGCGGGCACGGTGGAGAGCGAAGTCGTGGATATTGTTGGACCGGTTTGCGAGTCGGGAGATTTTTTCGCGCGTGGGCGCGAGGTGCCGGTGGTGGGCGAGGGCGAGTTGCTGGCGATTCTTGACGCTGGGGCGTATGGGATGGCGCTGGCTTCGAATTACAATACGCGTCCGCGGGCTGCGGAGGTGCTGGTGGAGGGGACGTCGGCGCGGGTGATTCGCCGCCGTGAAACGATTTTGGATCTAGTGAGACCCGAGATTAACCGGTTGGCTTAACACCCGCAAGCAGGGCCAATTCGCGCCACTTCCAGTGGCAGTCCACATCTTCAAAACCAATTTCGCGCAGCCAGCCTAATTGAGTCTCAAGATCCAGCAGCTTATTCGAAAGGTCCTCCTGCTCCGGAGTAACGTCGAGCTTGGCCAGAAATTGATGGTGGAGTCGAGTGGTCGGGGAGGCGACGTGCTCAAGGTTGCAGAACACTCCTCCTGATGCCAGCAAATTGAATACTTCCCGGTACAGGTCTCGTTTGCGTGGGTGCAGCACATGGTGAATCGCAAACGAGGAGACAACGGCGTCGAACTCTCCTAGTTCAGGCAGGCTTGCGGCCAAGTCATGGGAAACGATCGTCACTGATGCATCGTTCACAAAGTTGCCGCGCAGGGCCGCCAGCATGGTTGGAGAGAAATCCGTTGCCACAAATTGCGCCGCAGGCCGTGCGGTCTTTACTAAAGACAAGAGTCTGCCTGCGCCACTGCCCAAATCAAGGATGCGGGTGGCTTCAGGGGGGAGGAATTCGAGAAGGGCCGCCTCGCCCTCGACTCGATGAGGGATTGAGTCCGCGCGACGCAGGTACTCCAATGCGTGCTCGGGCGAGGACCACAGGTTCACGTTGGATTGTGCCGTCATTTCTTGATTGTTGTTCAAAGACGGTATTCCGTCCAGACCGCTCCTGTTATTGGCGCAAAGAGCGCCATGAGCGGCACATGGGAACATTCGGCGGGGCCGTTTGCCGTGCTGCGCCAAGATTCTAGCGATTCGGATTCGACAAGAACTGGCAGATCTCTTTCAGCACCGGCTTTGCCTGCTGCATGAACAACGCGTGACCGAGCAGGGGAAACTTCACGTGCTGGGCGTTGGGCAGGAGATTCAGCGCCAGTTTCGCGTCGTCATCGGTGAGGAGTGCGTCCAGTTCTGGGTTTCCTTGTAGTAGCAGCGTTGGGCAGGAAATTCGCGGGAGGATTTTTCTCGGGTCCCATCCAACGAAAGAACTTCCGTCGAGCATCATAGCCAGCGTCTCCGGATCCGTGAGCATGGCAACGCGTGCCCATTCCATCAGGACCGGTGCCGTATTTCCCGGCAAGTCTTCGATGCGCAGGATCTTCGTCGAAGCCGGGGATTCGAAGTTCTATCTTGCCGATGCCGGCGGCCATTTCTGGCTGCGAGAGCGCCGCGGTTTATTAGTTTGTGTAGTTGAAGAAAGAGCGGGTCGTACATGCTGCTTCGCGAAGTTCTCGGGAGAGATGACCGAGTCGCCGACAATGAGCGCGGTGACGCGGCAATCTGGGTTTGCTGCCACACACATTCCGACCTCTCCGCCTAAGGAGTGGCCGAAAATGGCGGCGCCGGCTGGGGCTACTTGTTTCAGGAACGCAGAAACGTCTAATGCGTAGTCAATGATCCGATAGCCGCTAGGGACTCGGCTGGATTCTCCGTGGCCGCGCAGGTCGAGGGCGAAGACGTGAAAGCGACTCGAAAGTTCGGGCAGTAAAACCGAAAACGACCTCCAGTCGCGAGCCAAGCCATGCAGCAGGACCAGCGGCGGGCCGTTCGGCGGGCCTTCGGCGTAGTGGATGGATACGTTGCCTGCCTGAAAGATTTTCTCATGCAAATCCTGCGATGTTCGCTTCTTTCGCCTTCGCTTCAGCCACTACCGCTGTCCCCACTTGAGCTTGCCGCTGAGCACGTCGAAGAAGGTGCCTTTGGTGTGCAGGAGCTTGACCTGATATTGCGACTTGCGGCAGAAGACGCGGTCGCCGTCGAGCATGGGCATGCCGGCCTGGCCGTCGATGCTGAGGTAGGCCTCTTCGTCGCCGGTGAGGACGACGATTTCGATTTCGGACGTGTCGCGCACGACCAGCGGGCGGTGAGTGAGCGAGTGCGCCGAGACCGGAGTGATGACGAAGGCCTCGACATCGGGCATGAGAATGGGGCCGCCGGCGGCGAGCGAATAGGCGGTCGATCCGGTGGGGCTGGAGACGATGAGGCTGTCGGCCTGATAGCGGGAGACGAAAATCTTTGTCGATGTAAACGTCGCAGTGGTTCAGGCGGGCGATGGTGCCTTTGCCGACGACGACGTCGTTGAGCGCGTCGTAAGTGGCGATGATCGATCCGCTGCGGCTGACTTCGCAGTGGACCATGGAGCGCTGATGGACGGTCGCACGATCCTTTTTCGATGCTATCGAGCGTGGGATAAAGTTCTTCGAGCGGGACTTCGGTGAGGAATCCGAGCGCGCCTAGATTGACGCCGAGGATGGGAATGCCGGACTTGGCGACGGCGCGGGCGGCGGAGAGAAGCGTGCCGTCGCCGCCGAGGACGATGACGAACTCCAGTTTGCGCGTGGCCATTTCCACGCGGGAAACCGTGGGTGCGCCGGTGGCGTGGGCAGCGGTTTCGGGATCGACGATGAAGTCGTAGTTGTGGGCGCGCAGCCAGGCTGGATGAGGCCGGGCATGATCTCGGCGACTTCGGGCTTGTGCGGCTTGGAGACGATGCCGACGGTTTTCTTTGCGCTTCGGGCATGGTGAAAGTGAGATTGTACGCGAAGAGCGTTCACCACAGAGACACAGGCACAGAGAAGCGTCGTACGTCGCACGTCGTAGGCCGTGCGCGCTAATCAGGTTTTGCGAACGACGTACGACGAACGTTATTTACGACGTTCTCTGTGGCTCTGTGTCTCTGTGGTGAAAAGTGATTTAGAACTTTGCGTAGAGCAGAAATTCGCGGTTGCCTTCGGCGCCGAGGATCGGGGAGTCGATTACGTCGGTGGAGATGGCGCCCAGGGATTGCACTGCGGCGCGGACTTTTTCTACGGCTTGCTGCTGAATTTCGGGATCGCGGACGATGCCGCCTTTGCCTACGTTTTCGCGGCCGGCTTCGAATTGGGGTTTGACCAGGACGATTAGTTCGCGTCCGGATCGCGTCGGCTTGCTTCTGTGGGAAGGCGGCGGCGATTACTGCGGGGAGAACCAGGGTTGCCGAGATAAAAGAAACGTCCATCACGATTAGGTCGGCGAGTTCGCCGAGTTGTTCTGCTGGTGAGATAGCGGGCGTTGGTTTTTTCCAGCAGACGGACGCGGGGATCGTTGCGAAATTGGAAGGCGATCTGGCCGTGGCCGGTGTCCACGGCGATGACGCGGGCGGCGCCGTGCTGGAGGAGGCAGTCGGTGAAGCCTCCGGTGGAGGCGCCGACGTCGAGGCAAATTTTTCCGGTGACGTTGATCTTCCAGTGGGCGAGGGCGTGTTCGAGTTTCAGGCCGCCGCGGCTTACGTATTTCAAGTCTTCGCCGAGGAGGCGAATTTCGGCGTCGGCATTTACTGACGCGCCGGATTTTTCTATTTTTTGTCCGTTGACCAGAATTTTTCCGGCGAGGATCAGGGCTTGGGCGCGTTCGCGCGAGGGGACGAGGCCGCGTTCGAGCAGCAAGTTTATCGAGGCGAATTTTCTCGGCGGATTTTTTCACGTTCATTTCAAGTCGTCGCACTCAGGTGTGTGCAAGCTGTATAAGGCTCTCTGAGGTAAGGGCTTATTCGGGATACTTGCCTAGTTTTCCACAGAATTATGCACAGGAGTGTTGAAAAAGTCGCGGAAGTTTAATAGGGGTGTGGAAGGGGAAGTGCGTGGCTGGCGCAGCAGCGTGGTGGCGCAGGCAGACAGCAGGTTCCTCGACTTCGCAGAATGATTCGCGTTGCGAATCATTCTGCTGCGCTCGGAATGACAGGGTTTGGGAAAACCAACTACCCCGCCACTTCCTCCAGCACCTTCTGATCAATATCGAAATTGGCGTGGACGTTTTGCACGTCGTCGTGTTCTTCGAAGGCTTCGATCAGGCGAATCATGGTGGCCGGCCTGCGATCCTTCGAGCTTGATGTAGTTTTGCGGAATCATGGTCACCGAGGCGGAGACGGGCTCGATGCCGGCTTTCTTCACCGCTTCGAGCACGGCTTCGTACGCCGAAGTGTCGGTGAGCACTTCCCAGTTGTCGCCGTCGTCGCGGAGATCGTCGGCTCCGGCTTCGAGCACGATGTGCCATCAGGTCGTCTTCTTTGGCGGCGGTTTTCGGAATGACGATGTCGCCCTTCTTGTGGAACAGATACGCGACGGCGCCGGCGGCGGCCATGTTGCCTCCATTCTTGCCGAAGGCATGGCGGATTTCGCTGACGGTGCGATTGCGATTGTCGGTGTTGATCTCGAGCAGAATGGCGACGCCGCCGGGGCCGTAGCCTTCGAGCTGAAATTCTTCGTAGACCGCGCCGGGAAGTTCGCCGGTGCCGCGCTGGATGGCGCGCTTGATGTTGTCCTGCGGCATGTTCTCGGACTTGGCGGCGAGAATGGCGCCGCGCAGGCGCGGGTTGGCGTCGGGATCGCCGCCGCCGTTCTTGGCGGCAATGCTGATTTCCTTGATCAGGCGGGTAAAAATCTTGCCCCGCTTGGCGTCAAGCGCGCCCTTTTTGTGCTTGATTGTGGCCCATTTTGAGTGGCCAGACATGGAGATACCTCGGTTCTATGAACTTGAAATTGCGCTGTCGCGGAATCAGGACGCCTGTTGGAGGAGACCACGGTTCCCTCGGACTGCTGAAATCGCAGGCGAAAGGAAATTATAGCTTTTTTTCGAGGGGCTTGGCGAACGGGAAGGCTTCGGTTGTATCCGAATTTCTTCGCGGCAAAGCCTTCGCGTCCTTGGCGGCTCTCTCAGCGATCTTTGCGGTTAAAGTCTCTTCTTGCCTGGCATCGAAAAAGTCAAAAGCTTTTAACCGCAAAGGACGCAGAGAAATCCGCGAAGGTCGCGAAGAAATCAACTGGGCAACGGAAGCCTTATGGTTGCGGCGCAGTTTTCCTGGTCACGACGAAGTGCGTGGCATTGGGGGTGGTGACGTGTTCCGAGCATTGGTAGCCGAGTTTGGGTAGATCAATCCCATCGAGAAGGCTTTCGCCTGAACCGAGGAGGACGGGTGAAATGGCCAGGTGCATTTCGTCGATGAGTCCAGCGCTGAGGTATTGGCGGATGGTGGCGACTCCGCCGCCCAGGCGAACATCCTTGCCGTCGGCAGCAGCGAAGGCCCGCTTGAGCGCGGATTGAATGCCGTCGGTGACAAAGTGGAAGGTCGTACCTCCGTTCATTTCAATCGAGGCGCGGCGGTGGTGGGTGAGGACGAAAACCGGCGTGTGGTAGGGCGGATTGGTGCCCCACCAGCCCTTCCACTCGTCGTTCTTCCAGCGGCCGCGGATGGGGCCGAACATGTTGCGGCCGAGGATCCAGGCGCCGACGTTGGCAAAGCCGCGGGCGACAAAGTCATCGTCGGGGCCGGTCGCGCCGCCGTCCTTTCCTCCCATCTGCTGAAAGGTACGAGTGCGTAAGACCCATTCGTGGAGCGCCATGCCGCCCGCGCCCAACGGATTGTCGATGTCCTGATTGGGGCCGGCGCCGTAACCATCAAGGGAGATCGTAAAGCTTTGAACACGGAGCCAGGCCATGAAGGGCCTCCCATTTCTCGGGACAGTGCATTTTAATAGCAGGGTTCAGGCAGACGCCGCAAGCAGTGCAAAAAGTTGCAACATTTTCGGCGCCGTGTAGTGCTGAAAATATTTAGTCCATTTTTTTACATTCTGGGTACGATTCACAGTCCTCTCGGTGGTTATAATACTGCGTTTCCTCTCGGTGGTAATTCTTGATTGCCTGTTTTCCCTCCCAGGATCCGGGCATCGAAACAGTGGCGCAAGATGAAGCGGAGCAGGATTTCCGTTGTCTTCATTCGTGTGTTGACGGCGATGTTCGTCTTGAGCAGCGGAGCGCCTGCGGCGGATGGTGAACCGTGGCCCGCGATGCGGAAAGAGGCGATCGCCGTGCGGCTGATCGCGTTGGCGAACATTTATCCGCGATCGTCGTTTTTTGCCAATGACGAAGTGTTTATCGCCGAGCAGGAATTCGGCCCCGAGGAATCTCACTTCATCAAGCTGGTATATGACTACCTTCCCTACCAGTCGCCGCTGTCTTCCTACGGATTGAATTACTCGCTGGTGCATAAGGTTCAGGCGGTGCGGGATACGTCTTGCGATGAGAACCTTTGGGAGATGCGGTGGCAGCGTACGGTGAACTCCGGCTCGTGGAAATATGCGGCGGAAATTCCAGTAGTGGATCTTGACCGGCGGCAGGCGCGGCTGCGGTGCTATCGGACGACCTCGTCGGATTATGAGAAGGCGATGCGAGAGCCGACGAGGGAGATTCCGTACTAGGTCTCGCCCCAGTTCTTGGGGCGGAGCAGGGCTTCCAGCGCTGCATTTTTTCTGCAGATAGATAAATGATGGGCGCTTTAGCGCCTGAGGGACATGCTGTTGGATATTATGCAAGGTACCGAAGGGGCTAAAGCCCCTGCTCAGACCGGGTGATTTATTGCAGGCCTGGAAGGCCTGCTCCACCCAAATGCCCCACCCCATGACTCACAAACACTGGGGGATCCCAGCTCACGCCACCTGGGGCACGCTGTCGGTGTACTCGAAGAATTTATCTACCTGCGTGACTTTCAAAGTGCCGCGCACGCGGTCATTCACTCCCGCCAATGTGATGGAGTGGCCTTCCTTCTGATGGCGCACGTAGGCGCCGACCAGCGCGCCGACTCCGGCGGAATCCACGTAGGGGACGCCGGTGAAATCAATGATGAGCTTGGGCGATGCGTTGGTGCGGACCAGGCCCTGAAACTCGAACAGGGTGGCGATGGTCAGAGGGCCGGTCAGCTTGAGGATGCGGGTGTGGTCGGCGGTGGAAAGGTCCTGGATTTGTAGGGGTTCGTCTCGCATAAACATGCGATTTTAACGGCGAGGATTTCTTTGTCAACGGGGATGCGCGAATTTTAACAATTGCTCTCCAGGCGGCGTATTTTGTTCGCGTTAGACATCAGAAGCCTGCGGCCCAGTGGAGTTACGCCACTTCCGGCAGGCTGTCCACGAACTCGAAGAATTTCTCTGCCTGCATGATCTTCAAAAGGCCGCGCACGCGTTCATTCACTCCAACCAATGTCACCGATTGGCCCGCTTTCTGGTGGTGCGCATAGGCCCCGACGAGGGCGCCTACCCCGGCGGAATCCACGTAGGGCACATGGGCCAAATCGAGGATGAGCCGGGGCGAACTGTCGCTGCGGACTAGTTTGTGAAAGTCGGACAAGTTGTTGATGGTCAGCGGCCCGGTGAGTTTGAGGACCCGCTTGTGATCAGCGGTGGAAAGATCCTGGATGGTTAGGGGGTCGTCGCGCATAAAGATGCGATTGTAGCGGCGGGGATTTGGTTGTCAACGGGGATGCGGGAGTTTTAGCAACGGGTGGTTAGGGAGCGTATTTTGTTCGTGTTAGAGTTTGGGGAGCCTATGAGGCTGACCTTCCCCCCCTCGCTCCTGGGTCTTCTCTGTATTCGGTAATATATGGACTTCCTAGCACAACTGTTTATTGCCTTTGCACGAAGAATTCGCATAGAAATCGCTCGCCTAAACGATTTGCTTCAACAACAACAACGAGATGCTGCAGAACTTGCCAATCGCACTCACACTCAACAAGCCCAACCAACGCCACAAGTGAATGTCGAATTGAATCTTCCACAAGCTGTAACCGACGCCATAAGCGCACAACAAGGCCATCGCGCTGTGGAGATAACGACCGCAGTTGCGGCCTGTATTACGCATGGGCGTTGTCTTTCCACATGCGGTAAGTAATACAGCCGTAGTAAGCCGCAGCAGCAAAAGCACCGACGGTGGCGACTGCCGGGAAAGACAGCTGTGCGAAACCTCACCGTAAAAGCTGAGAACACCGGACTCCCCTTGTCGATGAGCAACAATGCGGAAATTATCTCCAACGTTCAAACTAAACTCATGCTGGGTAAGTTCAAACAGTCCCAGTCTGGTGAGCCATATGTCTTTCCCCGAAGTGCTATCCCCGGGGTGCTCGGGCCTGGAGAAGTAGCGACCAATCCTTTCGTGCTCCTTGGCAATGGCCCAGAAACCGACAAAGGGGAGAAAAACCAATACGTTTTCCCCATCGGGAGAACTGATTATGCTGACGCCTTTGGCATTCCCCACTGGATTACATTCTGTTTCTATGTCGATGATCGCAAGGGAACCCTTCTCAACTGCCAAGTAGGGAACGATCAAGATAACAATCTTGAGTGATTTTGCTGCCCTGTCACGGAGCGTCATAATTGCAGCCCCCGCGCCGTAAGTCTCGTATGTGATACTTGAATTTCCCCCCTGTTTTGTTCATGTTAAACTGGCCTCAGAATCCCCGTTTCAAGGAAAGCAATCCATGAAATTCGGCGTCATTATTTTTCCCGGATCGAATTGCGATCACGATGCGTTTTGGATGGTGGAGAACGTCCTGAAGCAACCGGCGACGTTTCTTTGGCATGAATCGCATGAGCTGGAGAATTGCGACGCCATCATTGTGCCGGGCGGGTTTGCGTATGGGGATTATCTGCGGACGGGAGCGATTGCGAAGTTTTCTCCGGTGATGGAGTCGGTGCGGAAATTTGCCGATGGCGGCGGGCTGGTGCTGGGGATCTGCAATGGATTTCAGATTCTGTGCGAAGCGGGATTGCTGCCGGGCGCGCTGATGCGCAACGCGGGGCTGAAATATGTGTGCAAGCCGGTGCAGGTGCGGGTGGAGAACGCGGACACGCCGTTCACCAACGCCTGCCGCGCCGGGGACGTGCTGACGATTCCGATTGGGCACATGGAAGGGAATTATTATTGCGATGACGCGACGCTGGCCGAGCTGCGCCGCGATCAGCGGATTGTATTTCGATATTGCGATGCCGCGGGAGAGATTACGGCGGAAGCGAATCCGAATGGGTCGCTGGAAAATATTGCCGGGATTTGCAGCCCGGGACGCAATGTCCTGGGAATGATGCCGCATCCGGAGCGGGCCAGCGAGCCGGAGCTGGGCGGCACGGACGGGGTGAAGGTTTTCGAGTCGCTGGTGCGGGCTGGGGTGGGCAGCACTGGCGGCGAAGTAGCGCGGCATCTCTGGGAGAGGGCCGCGCATCTATCCACGTAACATCAATCGTTATTTATTGCGGTGGTGTGGTGGTGCGCGCGAGATCCCTCGCCCCGCTGGAGAAAGCGCGGGGACTTCGGGATGACGCATCGGGTGGTGAATGGCGGCGTTCAAGGGGCGCTGACTGCGGGCGCGAAGACCGGCCTCCGGGCTGGGCTGCTATAGTACTTGTTTCGCCAAACCTTAGAGGAGACTTGGACCGAAGCTGATGGCTATCCCAGGGATGTTCACCGTCCGACGCAGGGCTGCGGTCTTCCTTCTAGCGGGTTCAATTTTCTGTGCGGTTTCGGTCCGCGATTTCGGCCCAGAGCAAGTCGAAGCTGCCCGCGATTGATGTTTTCGGCGGGTACTCCTACCTGAGGTTCGACGCCAAGACTCTGGGATTTACCGACTCACTAAATCTGAATGGCGCGAACGTGGAAGTGGCGTTGCCCGATTTGTACGAGGGGCTGGGAGCGGCGCTCGACGTCAGCGGCCACTATCACGACACAGTTGGAAGAATTCAACTTCATGATTGGGCCGCAGTACACGTACGAGTGGAAGGGCATGCAGTTTTATGGGCATGGATTGTTCGGGCAAGCGCGCGCACCCGGCTGCGGCAGCCGGGGACCACGCAAATGGAGCCTTCGTACCTGAGCAACGCGGTTGCGTTCGGCGGGGGCGTGGACTTTCCGCTCACCGGCAGGTTGTCGGTGCGGGCGATTCAGGCGGACTACCTGATTACCGGAGCATTTAATGAGACCCAGCACAATATCCGGCTCTCGACCGGGCTGGTTTACAGGTTTGGAAAACAGGAATGAGATTTGGCGCATGAGACGGCGAAGAAGGAAAGCGGGCGGGCCTGGCGAAGGCTCGGGTTGCGGTCGGCTGCGAGCGTGGCGCTGGCGGTGGGCATTCTGAGCGGCTGCAGTTCTTTCTTCTCCGGGTCCTCCGAGTACATCGCATGTGATCTATATCGCCGGCGGACTCCGTCGACGGTGGCGGCGTTTCCGCATCAACGACAAAACGGGAGCCGTCAGCAATCTGGTCAGCGCGCCGTATGTGGCGGGGAACTCTCCGTCCAGCGTGGTGGCGGACCCTTCGGGCAGGTTTCTTTATGTAGCCAATGCGCTTGACAACACCATCTCGCTGTTCAGCGATCAATTCGAGCAGCGGGGCGCTGACGGAGGTGCTGCCGCGCACAAGCTCGGGGCTGATCGCCGGCGTTGATGACCATCGATAGCGGCGGACAGTTTCCTGTTCGTGGCGAACCAGGGAGGCGAACGATGTTTGAGTCCTTTCAGATTGGCACGGCGGGAGCGCTGACGCCGGTTTCCAGCCTGGCGGTGGGAGCCAGTCCGGCGGGGCTGGTGCTGACGTCTTCGGGGCAGATGTATGTGCCGCTGCCGAATTTTTCGGACATCGCGATATTGAGCGTGAGTTCTGGAGTGCTGCAATTGGTCGGCTCGTCTCGCATGTAACCAACGGCGTCGCGGGATTGCGGTGGATTCGGCGGCGAAATTTTTGTACGCGACGAATCCGGCGACCAACACGGTATCGGGTTTTGCGATTCAGCCGGGCGGGTCGCTCACGCCGGTGCCGGGTTTGACTGCCGGGACGGGAGCTACACCCGTAGCTGCGGCGGTGGACCTGACCGGGACTTATCTGTACGTGGCCAATACGGGCGGAGGCTCGGTCTCGCAATTTTCCATTGATGCAACGACGGGGGTGCTGACGGCATTGAGCCCGACCACAGTGACGGTGGGAACCAATCCCGCATTTGTGGTCATCGATCCGGGCGGAAAGTTTGTGTTTGTGGGAAATGAGGGTTCCAAATCGGTGACTGAATTGTCGATTGGCTCCACCGGGCTCGCTGAGCAACAGCAATACCATTTCTCTAAACTTTGTGCCGCGATCGCTGGCGGTCACGAAGTAAACTAACCAACATCATGGTTCGATTTGGCATTGTGGGCTTTGGGCTGCATGCGGTGCAGGCGGTTGATGCCGGGGTTTGCGCTTGTCGAAGAACTGCCAGGTCACGGCGCTTTCGCGGCGGAATATTACCGAGGCAAAGAAGTCGGCGGCGGAGTATGGGATTCCGCTGGCGTTTGATTCGGTTGCCGACTTGTGCGCGTCTCCGGAAGTGGATGCGGTGCTGGTGACGACACCCAACTCTTTGCATCTGGCCGACGTGCTGGACGCGGTGGATGCGGGCAAGCCAGTGTTGTGCGAAAAGCCGCTGGCCATGAACGCGGACGAATGCCGGCAGATGGTGAAGGCGGCTCGGCATAAAGGCGTCCTGTTCGGCGTGGCGCATGTGTTTCGCTTCAATGAGAGCGTGCGCACACTGCGGGAGTGGCTGGCGGAGGGGAAGATCGGGCGGCCGGTGTTTGCGCGGTCGGAGTTTTCGTTCTTTGCCGGCGAGGCGCATCCGCGAAAGTGGCTGCACGACGCCAAGCTGGCGGGGCGCGGGGCCGATTTTCGATATCGGAGTGCATTGCATTGATACGCTGCGCTACATCCTGCAGGATGAAGTGGTGCGGGTGAGTGCCAGCGCGGTTTCGGACGCGCTTTCGGGAGATGTGGAGTCGGCGGCTGCGCTGACCCTGGAGTTTTCTCGCGGGACGATTGGGACGGCGCTGGTTTCGTTTCGCGCGGAGTACCGGACGCCCGTTGAGTTGGTTGGCCAGACGGGAGTGTTGCGGGGAGACGAGGCGCTGAAGGTGGATCATCCGGTTGAGCTACAAGTTCCTGCGCGATGGGGTGGTGGTCGAGACGAAACCGTATCGAATGAGTTGGTTTACGCGATGCAGGTGGATGCGTTTGCGGATGCGATTGAGGGGAAGGCACCGTTTTTGATTCCGGGCGAAGAAGGGTGGCAGAACCAGGAAGTTTTGGACGCGGCGCTACGGAGTGTGAAGAGCGGGAAGTCGGAGGCGGTGGTGCGGGTGGTGGCCTAAATACAGTCTGAGTTAAATCTAAAGTCAAAATCCAAATTTAAACCGGGCTTCCCCGTCCTGGGCCAGCCGAGGACGGCTGTCCCCACGTTTGAGCGGCATGATCCAAGCGCGCGGGGCGGTGCGGACGAAAGCCCCACTTCTCGCAAAGTGCGCGAGAAATGGGGCCCCCCCCGCCGTTAGTTCCCGGTGACGTGGAGATCCATGATCACGTAGTCTCTCGCCACGGTGATCTTTCCAGTCAACTCGATCTGATCGGATGAGCTACCGACCAGCACGTCATAGTCGCCCTTCTCGACCTTCCACGCACCGCCTCCCCAGTAGGCAAATGAGCGGCCGTTCAGCAAGACGTTCACTGACTTAGTCTCACCCGGCTGCAACGACACTCTGGCAAACCCCTTCAATTCTTTGGGCGGACGCGGGACCGACGACTGCTCGGGCGCGATGTAGAGCTGCGGCACGGCGTCGCCGGCGCGGGAACCGGTGTTGGTTACGTCGAACGACACGCTGTGTTGGTCGGCGACCAGGTTGCTGTACTTGAACGTGGTGTATGACAAGCCGTATCCGAAGGGGAAGAGCGGCTTGGTCTGTTGTGCTCGTAGCCGCGGTATCCGACGAAGACGCCTTCTATATAAGGGACCTTGTTGGTGCCGTCGGCGGGATAGTAGCTGTCATGAGCCGGATTGTCTTCCCATCGGCGCTCGAAAGTCGCGGGCAAGTGGCCGGAGGGGTTTGTGTCGCCGGTGAGGATTTCGGCGATAGCGGTGCCGCCTTCCTGTCCGGGATACCAGGCTTCGACGACGCCGGAAACTTTGTCGAGCCACGGAGTCATGTCCACGCCGCCGCCGGAGGTGATGACGACGATGACGTTCTTGTTCTTGGCCGCGACTTTCTGGATGAGTTCGTTTTGCCCGACGGGAAGTTCGAAGGTGCGGTCCCAACCTTCGGTCTCGCTCTGCGGATTGAATCCGACGGCGACGACGACGGCGTCGGCTTGGAGGCGAGTTCTTCTGCCATAGGATCAACCCAGGAGCCCTGGGGAACGATGCCCATGCGAATGAATGGCAGGCCGAAGCCTGCGTCGGTGTGGTGCTCGACCACAATCTTGTGGGGCTTGGCGTCGAGCGTGACGCTGGTCTGGGCGAGGATGAATTTCTGGTTCGACCAATTGTCGAAGAGCAGCTTGCCATCGACGTACATGCGGAAGCCACTGGGGGAAAAGCCGCCTTGCTGCACGAAAATGTCGAAGGTGCCGGCTGATTTGGGGACGTAGTATCCGGTCCAGCGCTCAGAACTGCCGCGAGTTTGGAGCAGGGAAGCGAAATCGATCTCGTCGAAGTTGAGCGCAGTAATGTCGAAGGGCTGGCCAAGAACCAGGTGGTGGCTGACTTCGGTTTTCACGGGCGGGCCGGAGAGGTCTGCCGTTGTCGAAGGTTTCCAGTTTCAAGCCGGGGTCCTTGCCGGCTTCCTTTTGCTGAAAGTTGGTGTTGATGACGGCGTGGCCGAGGGACATGAGGCCATTTGTAGAAGTGACTGCGAGGCTGGCGGCGAGATGGTTGCTTAAACCCTCGAGAATGCTGACGGAATTGAACGGCTGGACCTGGGCGCTACCGCCGCCGACGGGGACTGCGGGATAGGCGTTCGGGCCCGATGACGGCGATGGTTTTGGTTTTGTTCTTATCTAGGGGCAGAATACTGCCGTCGTTCTTCAGCAGGACGATGGCTTCGCGGGCGGCCTGCAAGGCGACGCGTCGGCCATCCTGGTTGAGCCGAGGGATGGAAGTATCCTGCTGGTTGCGGTCGGGCCAGCCGAATTCAAATTCAGTGCGCAGGATGCGGCGAACTTTGTCGTCGATGGTGGCTTCTGAGACTTTTCCTTCCTTGATGGCGGGCAAAAGTTTTTCGCGATTGAAGAATTTTCCCGAGGGCATTTCGAGGTCGAGACCGCCGTTGGCGGCGCCGACGGTGTCATAGGTGGCGTCCCAGTCAGACATGATGACGCCGGGGAAATTCCACTCCTTCTTCACGATGTCATTGTTCATGCGGCTGTTCTGGGTCATGTGCTCGCCGTTGGTGAGGTTGTAGGAGTCCATGATGGCGGCGACGTGGGCTTCGCGGACGGCGGCTTCGAAGATCGGCAAATAGATTTCGCGTATGGTGCGGTCGTCGATGACGGAGTCGGAGCCGTGGCGGTCGAACTCGGAGTTGTTGCCCATGTAGTGCTTGACCGTCGAAGCTACGCCCTGGCTCTGCACACCCGTGATGTAACCGACGACGATGCGCGCGCCGAGGAATGGGTCTTCGCCAAAGTATTCGAAGTTGCGGCCGTTGAGCGGAGAGCGGTAGATATTGACGCCGGGGCCGAGATGGAAGTGCTTGCCTTTGGCGCGGGCATCGCGGCCGATCTGAGTACCGACCTCTTTGGCGAGAGCGGGATCCCATGTGGCGGCGAGGCCGATACCGCCGGCCATGGTTGTCGAGGGGCCGTCATTGCGGACGCCGATGGGGCCGTCGGCGGTGTGGAGCAGGGGCAGGCCGAGGTCGGGGAAGCCGCGGACGTCGAAAACATTGATGCCGCCGAGCAAATCAACTTTCTGCTCGAGGGTCATTTTGCCCAGGACGGCGTTGACCTTCTGCTCGATCTCGGGAGTGTCTGGCGAGGGGGCTTGGGCTGGGGAAAAAGAAGCGAGAAAGAGTAGAGCAACGCAGTAAAAGTGAAGTCTTCGCATACCGCCTCCCGTGAGCAAAACCGTTATTCTAATCCTGGAGTCAAGGGCGTGGGGAATTTAACCGGGAACGGAGAAGTTTGGCGGTGGGTTAGTGCTGGCTGGCACTAGGTAATGAAGCGGCTGCGACTGGCACGGGCATCGTCGGGGGTTGAAGCACGCTGGTGGCTTGCGGTTGCGACAAGGGAAGTGGCGCGGCGGGCGGGACTCCGCGGGCTGAGACTAAAGACCAGTGCCAGTCCTTCACGTCGCTGAAGTCTCCCATTAGATTGGCGCGGAAGACGGTGGTGGAGTCGGGGCCGGCGGTGGCTTTCAGGTGATAGAGCAAAGTCGAGTCGGGCAATTTTTCTGACTGATCGGCGGTAATCAGGCTGGCGGGCAGCAGGCTTGCAGCTGGCTGATTGCGCAGCTCGGTGATGCCGACGACGATTTCTTTGAGTTCCCATCCGGTGCCGTTGTGGAGGGAGACTTCGAGGACGTCGTCGTGAATGGCGGCCGGGCCTGCGAGTTTCAGCAGTTCATCTTGAGGAAGGTCGCTGGCGAGGTAGGGAGTTGAGATCAGGGCGGTAGCTTTGGCGTCGAAGGACAAGCTGCAGGTGCCGTCGGGAGAAGTCATGGTGAAGGCGGTCCCCGAGGGGTCGATGGAAAAGACCGGCTTGCCGTTGAGGCGCCCGGCCTCGGCTTTGTCCATCATGACGGAGAGGTTGTCGTTGTCGATTACTTTCTGCTGGTTTGCGGGTTCCTCTGCGGGCCTGGATCTTCTGGCGGCACGGGCGATATCGCCGAGTGGGACTTCGTCGTCCTGCGCGCACAGGAGCACGGGGGAACAGAGCAGCAGCACAAGCCCGGCAATTTTGAGCAGACGCGACATGAACGATCGGCAGAGGCGCGGGTCGGCAGCGCTCTCTGGGAAAGCCCGAAACAACTCAATTGTAGATGTGAATCAGAGCGAGTAAGAGTACCGAGAGGTCACTAAAGTCACGCGGCGGCGGGAGAAAGGACAGGTGCGTGCCGCTCTGGCATGGGACGGAGGTGCGGCACGCAGCCCAGAAGTCAGCGCTGCCGAATCAGGCTGCCGGAATCAGCGCTCTTAAATCAGAGCAAGCCGGAAGAACGGAAGCGTGAAACGGGATCAGTTACCGGCACAAGTTCCCGCTTGAAGAACCAGCGGGCCACCGCGAACCCCAACGCTGCAAAGCATACGTGAATTACTTTCATGGGTCACCCCCAGATGCTGCAATTCGTCCCTAACCACAGAATGGGGGAGACGACTGAATCACTGACGCCAAGTTATCGTCGAGTCCCCGGAAGGTCAATGAACCAAAGGTGCCATGCGATGGCACAAAAGTAAGGCCTTACGCGACGGCTTGCTTGGACTTCCTACAAGAGTGGGTGGAAAGGCACCGTTTGAGGACGCAGAGGCCTCGAACACCAGTTCCATCGGGCGAAGTCGGGCGAAAACCTTAGGAAAAAGCTACGCCAGCTTGACTTTCCCCATGTCCCTCCAACACAATCTCGGTTGACGAATATCGGGCTGCAGCGTCTCTCATACAGTCCCATCTCCCGCGCGAGCGAGGTTTCCTAATGTTTAAGGCGTTTAAGGTACGGATTTCTGCGGTTGGGTTGCTTCTGATTACGGCGGTCGCGGTTTTTGGCCAGGCCCCGGCGCAGCCTACGGTTTGGGCCACCAAGCCGGATGTGGCAGGCTTTGAAAAGATCATCGGCGACCGGCTGGCGGCGGCGCAGACCTCGATTGATCAGGTCACAGCAGTCAAAGGTGCGCGGACGATCGACAACACGCTGGTGCCGTTTGACGAGGCGGTGCGGCAGATCAATTCGTCGATTTATCTGGCAGGGCTGATCCAGCAGGTGCACCCTGACGCCAAGTTTCGCGATTCCGCGACCAACATGGTGAGCAAGGCGAGCGCGGCGCAGACGGCGCTGGCGTTGAACCGCGACGTGTACCAGGCGCTTTCCGGGCTGGACGTTTCGAAGCAGGATGCGGCGACCCAGTACTACATAAAGCGCACGCTGCTGGAGTTCCGGCTGGCGGGCGTGGACAAAGACGACGCCACGCGGGCGCAGATCAAGAAGCTGAGTGACGATCTCACCGACGAGCAGTCCGAGTTTGACCGCAACATCAGCGACGATCAGAAGAAGGTTGAAGTCACGGACGCGAAGGAACTCGACGGGCTGCCGCAGGATTATATTGACCGTCACAAGCCTGGGGCGGACGGCAAGATCATCATCACGACCAATTATCCGGATGCGCTGCCAGTGCTGAAGTTCAGCAAGAGCGACGATCTGCGGAAGAGGCTCTTCGAGGCCTTCGACACGCGGGCCTATCCCAAGAACAAAGAAGTGCTGGAGAACATGATGAAGACGCGCTACCAGATGGCGACCATTCTGGGCTACGCGTCATGGGCGGACTACAACGCCGCGGACAAGATGATCGAGCACGGTGGGAACATCGCGGATTTTATCGAGAAGGTGAACCAGGCGGCGCGGCCGGTGATGGAGCGGGAATTTGCCATGCTGCTGGCGGAAAAGAAGAAGACGGACCCTTCGGCAACGGGAGTCTGGGACTACGAGAATGGGTATTTGAGCGAACAGGTGCGGCGGTCGCAATACAACTTCGATTCGCAGGCGGTGCGGCCGTATCTGCCCTTCAACGAAGTGCGGCAAGGGATTTTGGACACAGCCTCGACGCTATTTCACGTGAAGTTTGTCCGCGAGGAGAACGTGCCCTCATGGGACCCGACGGTAGAAACCTGGGACGTGCTTGACGGCGGCAAGACGGTTGGGCGTTTTTACCTGGACATGCACCCGCGGGAGGGGAAATACAGCCACGCGGAAATGGCGCCGGTGCTCGACGGGATTGCGGGCAAGCAGCTGCCGGAGGCGATTCTGGTGTGCAACTTTCCCGAAACTACGAAGGACGATCCGGGATTGATGGAGTATGGCGACGTGGTCACGTTCTTCCACGAGTTCGGCCATCTGATGCACCACATTCTGGGTGGGCAGCAGAAGTGGGCGGGGATCAGCGGCATCACGATGGAAGGCGATTTTGTCGAAGCGCCGTCGCAGATGCTGGAGGAGTGGATGCGCAGTCCGCAGGTGCTGGCGTCGTTTGCCAAGAATTACAAGACCGGCGAACCGATTCCGGCGGAACTGGTGGCGAGGATGAATCGCGCGTCGGCGTTTGGACGCGGCTTCGTGGGTAAGCCAGCAGGATACGTACACGGCGATTTCCTACGACATCTACAAAACCAAGCCCGAGGATGTGGACCTGGACGCGGTGGCTACGGCGGACCAGAAAAAATACACCCTCTTAACGCCGCTGCCGGGCACGCACATGTACGCGTCGTTCGGGCACCTGGGCGGATATTCTTCCGCGTACTACACCTACCTGTGGGACAAGGTGATCGCGGAGGACTTCTTCAGCCAGTTCGATCAGAACAATCTGCTGGCGGGACCGGCGCCGATGCGGTATCGGCGGACAGTGCTGCAGCCGGGCGGGTCGGTTTCGGCGAACACGTTGGTGAAGAACTTCCTGGGACGTGAGCAGAACATGGACGCGTTCCAGAAGTGGATGGGCGAGGAGTTTGCGGGGTCGAGCTCTGAGAAGGTGGCTGCGCCAAAACAATGAGCCAAGACGTGCGGTTATGAAACCGTGAGCGCTGCCAGCGCCATTTCGCTGCCGCGATTGACCCGGCGCAATCCGCTGGCGGCGATTGGCGTGGTGTTTGTTGTCTTCTTTACGATCTGCGCGGTGTTTGCGCCGTGGATCGCTCCACAAGACCCAGCGCACATTAATCTGGCAACGCGGCTCTCGCCGCCGTCGCTGGCGCAAATGTGCGGGTCTGACGAACTGGGGCGCGACATTCTCTCGCGCATCATCTACGGCTCGCGAATCTCCATGCTGGTGGGAAGCTGCGTGGTGGCAGCTTCGCTGGGGATTGGGCTGATCGTCGGCTCGATTGCCGGCTACTACGGCGGGCGCATCGACCGGTTCGTGAATGTCATCGTGATGAACGCGTTTCTGTCGTTTCCGGGAATCCTGATTGCGATTGCGTTTGTGGCTTTCCGCGGGCCGGGGATTTTCAATCTGATGTTCGCGCTCTCGCTCGGCGGATGGGTGGGCTATGCGCGGCTGGTGCGGGCGCAGGTGCTGGCGGCGCGGGAGAAAGAATACGTTGAAGCGGCGCGGGCGCTGGGGGCCAATGATCTACGGATTCTTGTCCGGCATATTCTGCCGAATATTATTCAGCCGGTGATTGTGCAGGCAGCGATTGGCATGGCGGGCGCGATCCTCGCCGAAGCTACGATGAGTTTTCTGGGACTAGGAGTTCCGCCGCCGACGGCGTCGTGGGGAACCATGCTGAATGATGGGCGGGCGCACCTTTTCGACGCGCCGCATCTGGTGATTTTTCCGGCGATTGCAGTGATGCTGGCGGTGCTGTCGTTCAACTTTATCGGGGATGCCCTGCGAGATTTTCTGGATCCGCGCTCGCGGATTGAAGCGGGGCTGTAGCCGTCGACCAGATTCTCTGGTTCGACCTACTCAATGAGTGCTAGTGCGATGTTTCGCCAACCACCCGTGGAGGTCGTTTGAGTACGCGCGAAATGAGCCACACCAGAAGCCAGAACCCTCCCCACAGTAGGAGCAGCACAAGCAGTATGGACAATGAACTGAGCGGTCCAGCGAGTCTTGACCGCAGAGGAATGATCTCGTTCCCACGAACCTCGTAGATCAAACCCGTAATGCCATCCCCCATTAATTCCAATTGAATCTGTTGCCTAGAAGGACCGAGTTGCTTTACGTGGATGATCCACCCGGCATCGGCTCCATTTGGCGCATGCGCACTCCGCACATTGTTCTCAACCCACGCTTGTCGCTCCGGGGCAACATTGAAGGTATAGTGCGCGTTTGTAGGCCGAGGCGATACCTCGGAAATATCGTGGAACCAGCGCATTTCGACATGGTCAGGCCAGACCAACAAAACGGGATACTGGTATTGCCAACCAGTGCGAAAGGGATAGGTAAATAGCGGATCGCCAAGCCGGGCTGCAAGCGGAAACAGACCGATGAAAGTCCCTGCCAGAAGAACAATGAGAATAGTTTTCTTGCCTTTTGACGAGATCACTGAGCGACCTGCGTATCCGTTCTTCCGATACACCATCTATGAGAACGGGAACTACAACAAGTCTTGCACGTCTTTGCTCATGGCGATGACACTATTTCTGTTACCGAACATGTCAGTTGGTGTAACCCGGCCGGTTACACAAGGCAGCATTGGTTGGCTCTAATCCGCCAGCAGGTCTTCGAAGTCCAGTTCCAAGTCTTCTTTGACTTCGTGCTCGAGAGATTCTTCGCTGGGTTCGCGGTATTCCCAGACGCGGACACCGGATTGGTCAACCGCGATGTAAGTGGCTTTTTCCTGGGTCCAACTGCCGGTGTTGTAGTACTCGATACCGTCGCGCTTGAGGCTGAGGGCTTCGTGGGTGTGTCCGCAGAAGACGCGTTGGGCGTCGCGGGACTTGGCGTGGGCGATGGCGCCGCGCGCGACTTTGGCGGAGAGGCGGAGCCAGACGGTATCGAAGCGCTCGATGAATCCGACCAAGCGCTTTTTCCCGAAGGACATTTTCTGCATCGCCAGATGCAGGGCGGAGAGGAACCCGCTGACCACGCGGTTGCCGGAAACGAAACTGTCGAACTGATGTCCGTGGATGGCGAGGTGACGGATGCCGTTAAATTCCCAGGTGTATTCCTGATACACGCGAATGCCGACCAGATGCGACATGACCTGAGCAAGGCCGTGGTCGTGATTGCCTTCCACCCAGACGACTTCGATATTGCGCTTGGGGTTGGAGAGCTTGCGGATGTATCCGAGAAACTGCCAGTGCTCTTTTTTCAAGCGCGCGAAATTCAGGTCGGAAAAAATGTCGCCGAGCAGGATGAGGCGATTGAAGGATGCGGACTTGAGCAGCCGCAAGGCGGATTTGGCGCGACTGACTTCGGAGCCGAGGTGTAAGTCGGAAAGAATGATGGTGTCGGCGAAAATCACTTGGCGAAACTCGATTCCAGGGGAGGGGTGATGATCGTCTGTTGCAGGGCGGCGCTTGCGGTGGCGGGTACGCCGAGTCCGGCGGCAGCGGAGTGGTTGCGGTCCGAAATTTCTTCCAGGAATTCGGGGATCTCAAATAGAGCGCGATTGTTGTAGGTGGCGGCCTTGGCTCGGAATTCGGCAAAGATTAAGGGCTCCAGCAGTTGCTCGACTCCGGCAGTTGATGTGACGGAAGCTCTTGAGCACAATTCCCATGCGTTGCTCCGTCACCCATTGCGCGTTGTAGCGCTCTTGCGGCAAAGTGCGGCCGTTGCATTCGACGATCACGGGCAGATGGAACTGCAGGGCTTCGCTGATGCTGCCGGGGCCGGGCTTGCCGATGAAGAAATCAGAAAGCGCCATGTAGTAATCGACGTTTTGAGTAAAGCCTTCGGCGAAAACCGGGAAGCGGGTCTTGAGCGCTTTGACTGCATTCAGCAGCTTTTGGTTCTTGCCGCAGATCAAAATTAATTGCAGGTCGGCTTTGCTGGCGTTGAGGCGCTTGACGATGTCGAGCATGGTGGCGGAGCCAGCACCGCCGAAGAGGACGATTCCAGTCGGCGTCTCGGGATTCAGGCCGAGGCGCTTTCGTTCTTCGACGCGATTTGCAGTGGTCTTTTGGTAGAACTTCGGCTTCATCACCATGCCGGAGGCGAGGAATACGTGGCTGCGGTCGTGGCCGAGGGCGTAGGCCTGCAGCTCGGCACGCTCGGTGCCGCAGATGAGGTATTGCGATTCGCGTTCCATCCAAAAGTGCGGCGGGTAGTCTGCGAAGTCGGTCAGCAGGGTGACGAATGCGGCTTCCGGTGCGGTTTTGTGGAGGCTTTCTTCTAGTGCGCGATTGAAGTGGGGGATGACGGAGAGGACCATGTCGGCGGGATTTTCCTGCCAATACTTGCGGAGCATTTTCACAGTGGGGCGGTGATACACGCGAACGACGGCTTGCAGAACCGGCAGCAACTGCGGGGTGAGGCGGGTCCAGCCTTTGCGGAGGATGAGGTTGTAGCCGTCCTGAATGCGGAGGCCGGTGAGTTTCTTCAGCAAGTCAAGCTTATCGAGTTGTTCCTGAAGATTTAGAAGAGTGACTTGCCAGTGCCGCGATTCGAGAACGCCCTTCAGAGCTTCTGCGGCGCTGCGATGACCGCCGCCGGCATCAAAGAAAACGATTGTGAGTCTGCGGCCCATAATCTTTTCCTCCCCAGTAGCCTGCGGCACGGTTGAAACGGTTTCCCCCACCTCTAAGCCTGACAGGGCTGTGATAACAAGATGATTAATCCTGCGTGAATGAATCGTGAATTTGGGCTAACTCTTGTGATGCGTTTTCAGTGCCTTAGGGCACACTACTTGTGGCGGGATATTTCGTACAGCACAACGCTGGCGGCGACACCGGCGTTGAGCGATTCAACGCGGGCCGAGTGGGGGATGGTGATCAGTTCATCCATTTGCGAGAGCAGCTTCTTGTCCAAGCCCGCGCCTTCGTTGCCGATAAAAATTGCGACCTGGCCCTGAAAGTTGGCCTGCGGCAGCGGGGTGCCTTTGTGCGAGGACGTGGCCAACGTGCGGTTGCCGCGGGACCGCAACTGGCTGATGGCTTCGTCCATGGTGACCTTGGATACCATCAAGCGGAAGACCGACCCGGCGGAGGCGCGAACGACCTTGCTGTTGTAGGGGCTGACGGTGCCGTCGCCGAGGAGGACGCCTTTGGCGCCGAAAGCTTCGGCGGAGCGCAGAATCGTGCCCAGGTTTCCGGGGTCTTGGACCCCGGCGATTACCAGAATCGGGCCGGTGGCAGTGTGGTCGAGAATTTCTGTCAGCGAGAATTTCTTTACCTGCACCAGCGCAGCGACGCCTTGCGGGTTTTCGCTGGGGACCGTGTCGCGGAAAAGCTTGTCGGGCAGGAGCAGAGTTTCGACGTGGGCGCCGATCTGCGGCAGCAGGCGCGCGGTGCGGGACTGGGCGGCGTCGCTCACGAAGAGGGCGCGAAAGCGAAGTCCGCTGCGGACGGCTTCTTCAATAATGCGGAAGCCCTCGACGGCGCACTCGCCGGTGGAGGTCAATTCGCCGCGGTCGAAGGCGTGGCGGAGTTCCTTCACCAACGCGTTGTGGCGGCCTTCGATGCGGCGCAGACGGCCGGTTTCGGATTGAGTTGTCGCCATCAGGGAGGAATCCTTCCCACAGGAATCATACGCGAGGGGGAAATCACAGGTTTGGGCGGGAGGGCGCTCGTGGTATCTTAACTGTCTCAAACAACAGCGGTTGGGAGATGTCCGTGCGCGTGGAAATATTGAAGATCAACAGTGAGGAGCCGGAGTTATCGTTGATCCGGTACGCGGCCGATCAGATTCGGGCCGGGGAAGTTCTCGGCATGCCCACGGACACCTTTTACGGGCTGGCGGCGGACCCATTCAATCTGCGCGCGGTGGAGCGGGTGTATGAAATCAAGTCGCGCTCGCGGCACAAGCCGCTGTCGTTGCTGATTGGGGATGTGGAGCAGGCGGAAGAGTTGGCCAAGCCGCTGCCGGAAGAATTTCACGCGCTGGCGAAAAAATTCTGGCCGGGGCCGCTGACGATCATCGTGAAAGCCGCTTCGCGGCTTCCGCTGAAGGTGACGGCCAACACCGGGAATGTGGCGCTGCGGGTTCCGAACGCGGCGATTCCGATTGCGGTGGTGACGGCGGCGGGAATTCCAATCACGGCGACGTCCGCGAACCTGAGCGGGGAAACGGAATGCACCAGCGCGGAGGAAGTGAGAGAACAGTTGGGCGTGCTGATCCCGATTATTGTTGACGGCGGCAGTTTCTCCGCGCGAGATTGCCTCGACCATAGTCGATCTCACCGACGAAGAAGCACGCTGGAAGATTTTGCGCGAAGGAGCCATCTCCTCCCAGGAGATTTCCGAGTTCTTCGCGAAGGGGTGATCGCGACGGCCAGCAAGCGAGCGATCTTGTGGACCGCGGTCGTCGCGGTGTTTGTAGTCGCGACGGCAGTAGCCTCCATTGTTCACAACATTATTCACGATTCGCGGCAGCAGGAACTGCGTCCGGCGGACGCGATCGTAGTTTTTGGCGCGGCGGAATACGTTGGCCACCCTTCTCCGGTATTCCGCGCGCGACTCGACCATGCGCTGGATCTATTTCGCCAGGGGCTCGCGCCGGTCGATCATCACCACCGGTGGGGCTGCCGCCGATCCCAAATTCAACGAGGGAGGAGTTGGACGCGAGTACCTGATTCGTAAGGGAGTGCCGGAGACCGCGGTAATTGCGGAAACGGAGGCGTCGGACACGGCGCAATCGGCGGAGCGGGTGGCGGTCATCATGCGCGCGAATCACATCCGGAGTTGCCTCGCCGTCAGCGACGCGTATCACGTGTTTCGGGTGCGTAAGCTGCTGGAGCATGAAGGGGTGCAGGTTTTTCTGGCGCCACGGCCAGATTCGCGGCCGAAATCGGTCTGGAAGCGCGGGGCGGCGTTGCTGCGGGAGAGCGTGAGTTATCTGGTATGGCGGGCGGGAATCAGAAACTAGGGATCTTCACCACGGAGACAGAGAAGAACAAAAGCAACTTCCTGGCCACGGATTTTCGCGGATTCACACGGATAGATCTAACTTCGTTCTTGTGATCCGTGCTGATCCGCGGAAATCCGTGGCTGTTCTTTCCATAAATCACCAGCCCATTTTCTTTCGCAGGTCGGTGACGTGGGCGACGTGGTGTTTGCCGTGCCAGGCATAGATCGCAAGGTTTTGCTCCAGCGACACTGGTCCCCGCTCTGGATGATTGAAATTCCGTTTCCAATCCTCTGGCTTCATGGACCGCAATAATTGCACCCAGCGGGCGTGCAGCGATTCGAGCATGACGAGGGAAACCTCTGTGGGCGTGGATTGCGTGTCGGCGAGTTGCGCCCAGCGATCCTCGGCATAGGGCTTGATGGTCGGGTCGTCCTCGGTGAGCGCCAGCTTGAAGCGGACATAGGCGTTCATGTGGCTGTCGGGGAGGTGATGGGTGACCTGGCGGACGGTCCATCCGCCGTCACGGTAGGGAGTGTCGAGTTGCTGCTGGGACAAGTCTTTTACCGCAGCGCGAAGGTTCGCGGGAGCTTGTTCGATGGCGGCGATGAGTTGGGTGCGCTGATCCGGCGTTGGAGGGCCGTCGAAGTGGAATTTGCCGATGGGGAAACGAGGGTCTGACATTTTGGGCTCCTTGGAATGATGAGTAGATGAAAGGCATGGGTGCGGGGGCGCAGGATTTTTTGTTCCGCGCGCGCGGAGTTATGCGGGTTGGAGGGAGGCAGTAGCAAGATCGAAATTAAAAGCCAAAAGCCTGGGCCTGCGGCCCAGGGGCGGGTGGGGGCACCCGCCCCTACACGACCTAGGTGGTTAAGAATGCCAGCAGCGCGGCGATTGCTGTTGCGGAAAAGTTGACGGCGTTGTTGCCGACAAGGCTTCGGCGTTCTACGGTCGCGCCGAGAAGGCTGTCGGCCATCATGCCGGCTACCCCGGCAGCGGCGCAGATCACGGTGGAGCGCCATCCGGCGACGCCTGTGAGGCTTACTGCGATGGCGGCGACAATTCCGGCGGCGGTTCCGGCGAAAGTGATCGCACCATCGGTCCCTGCAGGTACCGGCTTCCACGTGGTGATCAGCCGGGGAGTGCCACCGACGGCTTGGCCGATTTCGCTGGAGACGGTGTCGGCGGCGGCTTCGGCGAGGGCTGCGAACAGAGCGATTGTCAGTCTGGGGTCTGGGCGCACCAAGGCGTA
Source organism: uncultured Acidobacteriota bacterium (assembly GCA_963819825.1). GTDB lineage: Bacteria > Acidobacteriota > Terriglobia > Terriglobales > Acidobacteriaceae > Gp1-AA145. Next base: position 555,489 of record CAWFXO010000003.1, on the reverse strand, counting down.
CAGCAGGGAGCAGATTGCAGCGACCCCGAGATTGGCAATCACCTGGGCGGCGTTTCTGCCTGAGCGAGGCTCAGCCGTCCCGAGGGATTGTTTGCGCGCGAAGCCGAAGCGGGTGGCTGCCCAGGTAAGAACGAAAACGGTCAGGAGAGCGACAAAGCCCTGCAGCCCGGCGGCGATTATCAACGCGAAGCAGACCGCGGCACCGGCAACGGCGCCGCCAGTGGTGACTCCTCGAACTGCACGGCCAAAGGCAGCGAAAACGAGCGAAATGAGGGCTGGAATCCAGAGTTTTGCCGACATTGCGGCAGGCCTTGCCCACGAGATTCCAGCTAAGTCGCTCATTTTACGAGTGCAACGCTAGAACTGTTCAGCGCAACCTTCCCTGGAACGCCTGCACCAATACGGTAAACACTATCCCTAGCCGTGGGGTGATGGGCGCAACCAGATATCCAGCTTTCAGTTTCGATAACTGCACAAAATCCGGTGCAACAAAACGCCGAATATCGTCTAAACTGACTACCCTGAGCGCTCTGGCGCGCTCTAACAGAGTTGCGGTTTAGAACGATTGTGGAGTGAACTATGGCGGCCTCCGTCTGGTCTGGATATCTTACCTTCGGCTTGATCTCGATGCCGATACGGCTGTTTTCTGGCGCCCGCAGTTCGGGCATTTCCTTCAACATGCTGCACCGCGATGACCTGCAGCGGGTCAAGCAACAATACTTTGCCCGGCGGACAATCGCGTGGTGGAACGCAGCGAGATCGTGAAGGGATTCGAGTATCGCAAGGACGAGTACGTGGTGATCGATCCGGAAGAGATCAAGAAGATCGAGCCCAAGACCGCGAAGACCATGGAGATTCTGGAATTCGTGAAGGCTGGGGAAGTGGACCCGGTGTATTTCGAGTCTTCTTATTACCTGATGCCCGAGGAGGCCGGGCGGCGGCCATATGCGCTGCTGACCAAGGCGCTGGAAGAGAGCGAGTACGTCGCCATCGCGAAGCTCACGATGCACAACCGCGAATACACGGTGTTTTTGCGTCCGCACGAAGGCGGGATGATGCTGCACACCATGTATTACGAAGAGGAAGTGAAGAAGGTGGAAGGCTTTGGGGCGCCGGATGTGGAGTTAAAGGATTCGGAAGTCAAAGTCGCACACCAGTTGATTGAGGCGCTGGCGGCAAAGTGGGAGCCGGAGAAATTCCACGATGACTTTCAGGAAAATCTGAAGAAGCTGATCCAGACCAAGCTCGAAGGCGGCGAAGTTGCCGAAGTGGAGCAACCGAAGAAGCTGGCTCCCGTGGTGGACCTGATGGCGGCGTTGAAGGCCAGCCTGGTGCAGATGGAAGGGCGCAAGAAGCCGGCGGCCCCGGCGGAAGCGGCGCCTGCCAAGCGCGCCAAGAGATAGGTTGGTGATCGCTTCAAGTGCTTACAACTTTCGGCGGCCTTTCGGCTTCCTACCTTTAGCAGCGGGCTGCCGGCAGTGGGCTGCGGTGGCGCAGATCGCGCGCAGCCGTTAGAATAAACAATCCTCGTTGACTCCTGAAGAAGTGGTTCCTCTGAACTTATGATTTCTGCGTTGTGGAAGAAGAATTGGCGGCGTGGGCGGGCCGCGTTTGCTTACGGGCCGGATCGCCTTGGTCGTGGTTGCGGCGTTCCTGGAAGTTGCGTGCAACGAGAACTACCGGCCGATTGTGCAGCCGGTCTTACCGCCACCGCCGAATCCCGCAGCCTTCCACTATGTGATTTCGGTGACCACGAATGGGCCCGCTGCGATCCAGGTTCAGCCAGCCGCATCGACGTTTCCGGCGACACCTACGCGGGGGCGTTTAATACCGGAGTGGGCCCGGTCCATGCTGCCTTGACCCCGAGCGGGAACAAGCTTTATGTGGCGAACTCTCAGCGAAGACACGGTTTCGGTACAACAATGTCGGTGCTCCTACCCGGTGGGCACGATCAGCCTGGCCGCGGGGTCGCAGCCGGTTTTTGTGCACAGCGCCGAGAACGCCAACATGTACGTGGCGAACTACGGGAACAACACCGTCTCCGCAGATCAACACGACGTCCGATGCGGTGGTCGGCACGATCGCAGTGGGCGCGCTGCCGGTTGCGCTGGCCGAGATTCCCAATGGCAGAAGCTGTATGTGGCGAATCAAGGGTCGGGGACGGTGAGCAGCGTCAATATCACGGGCTTCAACGTGGGGAAGACGATCCCGGTGGGCCCGACTCCGGTGTGGGCGGTGGCGCGCGCCGACAGTGCGAGGGTGTATGTGCTGGACAACAACGGCACCATCTACGAGATCGACACGCTCACCGATACTCCGACCGCGGTTCCGACGTCGATGGGGGCGGGCGCGAATTATATGGCGCTGGATCCGCACGTTCAGCGGCTTTACGTCACCAATCCCCACAGCGGAAAGGTTGGGATCTTCGACGTCTCCGGAGCCGTGAATCAGTTGGCGGTGATTGACCTGGGCCAGGGAGCGAATGCTCCGTGCCCGGGCGGATGCTCTCCGGTCTCTGTGACCGGTATCGGGGATGGCACGCGGGCGTATGTGGCGAGCTACCAATTAACCCCTTGTGGCGGGTCGCCGTGCGTGAGCACGCAGGTGGAAGTGATCGATACGGGGACGAACACCGTCAGCAAGGTGATTCCGATTACGACGGTGCCGGTGGACATGACGAATCCGGCGGACTGCGGACCGTCGACGGGGACCCCGTCGGCGGCGCCCTGGACGCCGGGGACAGCGCGCTTCCGGGCTTTCACGGTGTCTTCGGGCGGCGGCAGCACCAGCAACTTCAAGGTGTATGTTTCGCAATGCGACGCCGGGAGCATCGCAGTGATTGATACCTCAGCGGTGAGCACGGGATCGAATCCGCATCCTGCCGATGTGTTCACAGACTCGTTGACGGCGCCGCTGAGTTCATTTCCGTCGCTGCAGGCGAGCATCTCAACGGTGACGGTAGCGACCGGCACGTCTACTTACACCTACGCGCCTACGAATCTCGGGTTGCAGGTGGGCATGAAAATCTTCGTAACCGGGATGGGCGACAGCGTGAACAATGGGTATTTCCCCATCGCGGCGCTGGACACTGCCAATAGCACATTTACAGTGGCGAACGTGAGCGCGGTGCCGGCGACGTCGCAAGCGGGCAATGGAATTGTTTTGCCGCCGCAGAACCCGGTTTTCGTGGTTGCGGGGCCGTAAAATCTCAGCGCGGGTAACAGCTTCCCAGGGAAATCACATGAAGCGAGCGATGGTGGGGGGATCACTTCTGCTTGGCTTAGGCTGGTTGCTGGCCGTTTCATCTTTCGGCCAAACTGGTAATTCCCCCGCGCCTGCCCCGTTGATCGCGAATGTCAACGGACGGACCGCGATCAGTCTTGATGGGACCTGGAACACGATTGTGGATCCCTACGAGACCGGCCTGGGAAGCCGTTTCTACGAGAATGCCAAGCCAAAAACCAAAAGCGATTTGGTCGAATATGACTTTGACCGTTCGCCCAAGCTGAAGGTGCCGGGAGACTGGAACACACAGCGGGACTCGCTGCTTTTCTACGAGGGCGTGCTCTGGTACCAGCGGAATTTTTCATATCAGAGGCGGGCGCACGTTCGGACATTTCTTTATTTTGGGGCGGCGAATTACCAGGCGCGGGTGTGGTTGAATGGCGTCAAACTGGGCGAGCATCAGGGCGGGTTCACGCCATTCGATTTCGAAGTGACCGACCAGATCGTTGACGGCGAGAACAGCGTGGTGGTGGAAGTGGATAACACTCGTCGCGCCGATGGGGTTCCCGGCACGCATACCGACTGGTGGAATTACGGTGGGTTGACGCGCAGCGTGCAGCTTGTTGAGGTGCCGGAGACGTTCGTTGAGAACTACGCAGTGCATCTGGCGAAGGATAGCGGACACGTCGAAGGATGGGTGCAGTTCAACGGGGTGACACCGAGGGATGGCGTCACCATCGAAATTCCTGAGCTTCATCTGAAACAGACTGCGTCGGTTGATGCGTTGGGCCGAGCTGCGTTCAGTTTTCCGGCGAGGGTGGAGTTGTGGTCGCCGGACAATCCTAAGCTCTATCGCGTCCTCATTTCTGGCGAGGGCGATAGCGTCAGTGACGACATCGGATTTCGAACGATCGAAGTCTCGCGGAACCCAGATTTTGCTGAATGGCAAGCCGATTTTTCTGCGCGGGATTTGCCTGCATGAGGAAGCGCCGTTCCGCAGTGGGCGGGCGTTTTCAGCAGAAGACGATGCCACGCTGCTGGGGTGGGCGAAAGGAGTTGGGCGCGAATTTCGTGCGGCTGGCGCATTATCCGCATAACGAAGAGATGATCCGGCTGGCCGACCGCATGGGGCTGCTGGTGTGGGAAGAAGTTCCGGCTTACTGGGACATCGATTGGAAAAATCCCGCCACGCTCGACAATGCCAAGGCGCAACTGCGCGACGTGATTGCGCGCGACCAGAACCGCGCGGCGGTGGCGATGTGGTCCATGTCGAATGAGACGCCGATTAGTCCGGAACGGACTGCGTTTCTGAAGGCCATGGCGGATTATGCGCGGCAACTGGATTCGACGCGGCTGATCACTTCGGCGCTGAATCGAACCGAACATGCCGGCGACGTGCGGACGCTGACCGATCCGCTGGCAGAGTCGCTCGACGTGATCGGAGCTCAACGAGTACATCGGATGGTATGAAGGCAAGCCGGAAGATGCGGACCGGACGCAGTGGAAGTTTTCGGTCGAAAAGCCGGTCATCATCAGCGAGTTCGGCGGCAGCGCGCAGTACGGGCTGCATGGCGACGATGCCACCCGCTTCACCGAGGAGTATCAGGCGAACCTGTTTCAGCACCAGATCGGCATGGTGCAGCGGATTCCGGAAGCTGGCTGGGGATGACGCCGTGGGTGCTGATGGATTTCCGTTCTCCGCGGCGGTTTCTGCCGGGGATTCAGGATTACTTCAATCGCAAGGGGCTGGTCTCCGATCGCGGGCAGAAGAAGCAGGCGTTTTACGTGCTGCAGAAGTTTTATCAGGAGAAGCAGAAGCAAGCTGCGACTCACTGATCTGATTGCTGTGCTGCTCTCCCGTGGAAGCCCATTCCTTCCCAGTCTTCCTTCTTGCCGTACAATCTTTGCACTGCATGATCCTTGAAGCTCTGCACCGGATTGTGAACCACCGCGAATCGCTCTCGCGCGACGAGGCACGCGCGGTCATGGGCGAAGTGCTTGTCCGGGAAGTGCACCGACTCGCAGATTGCCGCGCTCCTGGTCGGGCTGCACATGAAGGGCGAGACCGTCGAAGAGATCGTCGGCTTCGCCGAGGCCATTCGCGCGGCGGCGACTCCGATTCCGGTGCAAAATCACGGCGTTCTCGATTCGAGCGGGACTGGACGCGAAGCCCTTGGTAGATACATGCGGCACCGGCGGCGATGCTGCTGGCACGTTCAATATTTCAACCGTGACGGCTCTGGTGGTGGCCGGGGCCGGGGTTCGCGTGGCCAAGCACGGCAACCGGAGTTCTACGCCGAAGGTTGATGCGCAAGGGATGTCCGCGAAGTGCGGCGCGGCGGACGTGATGGAGGCGCTGGGAGTGAACATCCAGCTTGCGCCGGAGCGGGTGGCGGAGTGCCTGGCCGAAGTCGGCATCGCATTTCTGTTTGCGCCGGCGATCCATTCGGCGGCGAAGTATGTGCAGACCGCCCGGCGGGAAACGCGGCTGCACACGGTTTTCAATTTGCTGGGGCCGCTGACCAATCCTGCGGGAGCATCGGCGCAGGTGGTCGGAGTGTATGCGCTGGAGTTGGTTGAAAAGCTGGCTGAGGCGCTGAGCGTGCTGGGAGTGCATCGGGCGTTTGTAGTCCACGGGCTCGATGGGCTGGACGAGATTACGATCACCGGGCCGACGCGCGTGGCCGAGGTGCGCGAGGGTTCGGTGCACACCTATGAAGTGACTCCCGAAGAGTTTGGGATGAAGCGGGCGTCGCTCGAAGAAATTGCCGGCGGAAATGCGGCGGAGAATGCCGGGATCGTGCGCCGGATTCTGGGCAGCGAAAAATCAGCGCGGCGGGATGTGGTGTTGCTCAACGCGGCGGCGGCGCTGGTCGCGGCGGGGAGAGCGGATCACATGGATCGGGCATTGCCGCTGGCGGAGAAGTCGATTGACTCGGGGGCGGCGGCGGGGAAGTTGGAGAAGCTGGTGGAATTTAGTAACGCGAGGTGAAATATGAAGCTCTTGCTTGGTGCGGTGCTCTTAGTGTTCGGCTCTAGCTATTTACTGAGTCAGGATATCCAGGTCAATCGGCAGAACAAGACAATCGCTGTGACCGCCGATGAGTCGGTGACAGCCGATGCCGAGGTGGCTGTGCTTGCGATCGGATACCACAACTACGCGGCCACTCACGAAGCGGCATTCCAGGACAATGTCGCTGCTGCCAACCGGATTGCCAAGGCTTTGCTGGATTCCGGCATTCCGAAAGAAGCCATTGAAACCGACAAGCTAAGCTTGGGGCGAACGGAGACTGACCGGAACTTGACGCCAGAAATGCAAAAGGAGAGGCAGTTCGAAGCGCAGGAATCGTGGCACATCACCGTCCCGGTCTCCCGCGCCCAGGCGGCCGTAGATCTCGCGGTTCAGAGTGGCGCAAATGAAGTTGACGACGTGGATTGGAATGTCGCCGACCCTATGGCACTACAGGCGAAGGCAAGCGGCGCAGCGTTGGCGAAAGCGCGGACAATCGCAGACCAGATGGCAAAAGGACTTGGGGCGAAGCTTGGAGACTTGGTTTACGCGAGCGACCACGCGGCGGTGCCCAAGTTCTTCAGAGGACTGGCCACCAGCGAGAGCTATAGCGTCTCAGGTGTTCAACGAGACAAGAAGCCTCAGCTCACGCTCTTCCCGCAGAAGGTAAAGAGCGACGCGACCGTCTACGCGGTGTTTGCCATCGAGTAGATCAGAGCTTCCCGGCTTCTTTCTTCAGCCGCTCGATCTGCTGCAGATGGTTTGCGCCGTGACCGCTCATCATCTCGACGTATTTCTCCAGGGCGACCTCCTTCTTGAGTTCTGGGTGGTACGCGGAGTTCTTCAGGTCTTCTGGCTTGATGCGGCGCAGTAGCTGCAAGTTGTGATAACGGTTCAAGCCGTAAAGCGCAACCAATTCTGCCGGAGTCTCTTCCATGTAGCCGAGGTTCCGTGCCCAGTCGTCCTGATCAATGACGGCGAGCACGGGACTTTTGTCGGCGATCATCTGGCGCATGCGGTAGGCGTAGAGAATTTCCATGTCCGCGAGGTGGGCGAGAATTTCGAGGATGCACCACTTGTCGGGAGCGGGCTTGTAGCGCAGAGTCTTGTCCGGCAGGCCGGACACGGCAGCGGCGATCTGTTTGGGACTTTTTTCGGCGGCGTCGAGGAGCTTGGTGAGTTCTGCTTGCGTCACGGGAAACCTCCAGAACCTTTTTCACCACAGAGACACAGAATCACAGAGAAAACGAAAGAATATAAGTTCAACCGAACGCCATCCTCGCTGTGCCTTTGAAGAAAGTTTTCTCTGTGACTCTGTGTCTCTGTGGTGAAAAGGTTTACGTTACTTCCACTTTCTGCATCCATTGTGCAATTTGCACGTTCCATCCGAGTTCTTTGGTCATCGTGTCGCGCAACTGGCTGGAGGCGTCTGGCTCGCCGTGGACCAGGTACGTTGCCTTCGGCTGGTTCTGGAACGTGTGCAGCCATTCGAGCAATTCCGGCGTGTCGGCGTGATCGCTGAATTGCTCAAGGGCGGCGATCTGGGCGCGAATGGGGACCATCTGGCCGTACATCTTCACTTCGCCGGCGCCACTCTTGATGGTGAAACCGCGAGTGCCGGGGGCCTGGAATCCGATAAACAGGACTAGGTTCTTGGGATCAGGGAGACGCTGCGAAAGATGGTGCTGGATGCGGCCTCCGGTGACCATGCCGCTGGAAGAAATAATGACGCAGGGAAATTTGTTCTGGTTGATCTTTTTCGATTCTTCGGCGGTCTGAGCGAAGTTGAATCCCGGCCAGGTGAGCGGCGAACCGTAGCGGGCGATGAGTTGCTTGGTCACATCGCTATATTCTTCGGTGTGCTTGAGGAAAATCTCGACAGCTTTAATCGCCATGGGGCTGTCGCAATAAACGGGCAGGCGCGGGCACTGGCCGGACTCCATTAATTCCTTGAGCATGAAGACGAATTTCTGGGTGCGCTCGACGGCGAATGCCGGAACGACGACGCTGCCGCCGCGGGCGGCGGTTTTCCGGATCAGGTCCGCCAGTTGGGGACGTGGATCCGTGGTGGGATGCTGGCGGTTCCCGTAGGTGGATTCCATCACCAGAATGTCGGCGGTTTCGCCTGACTGTGGGCCGGAATAAACCACTTTGCCGGGAGCGATGTGCTGATCGTGCACGCGGCCGATGTCGCCGGTGAAAAGCATGCGTGTGGGGGGTTGTGTGGGGCGGGCACCCTCGCCCGCCTTGGGAGTCATCACGATCTCTACCATAGATGATCCGAGAATGTGCGCTGCATGTACGAAGCGGAAGGAAAGCTCACCCGTCAACTGCATCTTTTGTTCGAAGGCAACAGGCTTGAAGTATTGCAGGCAGGCCAGCGCTTCCTGCTCGGTGTAGAGTGGCAGGGCGGGGTCGTGACGCGACCCGCCGCGCTGGTTGTAAAACTCCGCGTCTTCTTCCTGGAGACGGCCGGAGTCAGGGAGAATGATGCCGCAGAGATCGATGGTTGATGGCGTCGCGTAGATCGGGCCGCGGTAGCCTTGTTTGACCAGGCGCGGAATCCAGCCACAGTGGTCGAGGTGGGCATGGGTGAGGATTACGTGGTCAATTTCCTTCGCGGAAATGGGCAGGTCTTTCCAATTGCGCTCGCGCCACTCTTTCTTGCCTTGAAACATGCCGCAGTCCACCAGCACCTGGCAGCATTTTTTCCCGGCAGGGTCACCCGAGACGTTAATGAGGTGTTTCGATCCGGTTACGGTCCCGGCCGCGCCGAGGAATTGGATGTAGGGCAAGAAAAGCCTCCGAGGGATGAGAATCACGATTGTAGATTAGGATTGTTGAGTCTGAAACCTCGAATTCAGGGTTGGAGGCGTCAATGGCTGAGACAACCGATCTCCTGGCTAGAATACAAAAGCTGGAGGCTGAGAATCGGAGAATCAAATGGGCTGGTTTGGTTGCGGCATTGGCGATGCTCGTTGTGCTGGTAACATCTCTCACGAGGAGCAAAGGCAGGCTAGAAGTGACCGATCTTACCGTTAAAGACGCCGCTGGCACCGTGATAGCTCACCTCGGCCCGAACCGGCATGGGACTTGCCTCGAATTGACCGGCCGATCCGCTTCAAGAGCCGCGTTGTGTGTCGACAATTCTTACGGTTCGAATCTGAATCTCTGGAACCAAAACCCCGAGACAAGTGCATCTCTCACCGCCGGGACTAGGCTGTATGAGGGTGGTGGTCGGCAGGTGCCTGGTCTACTCATCAAAGGAGAGGGCGGGAAGTACATGCTGGCAGTCAACGTGTACGCGGAGCCTCAACTGCTCTTGGGGAAGAGTGAGGAGGAGAATTCTGTATCGTTGGTTGCTGGGCAAAGACCGGGCATACGAGTAATGGATCCCCAGGGGAAAGCTATATGGGCAGCACCTCGCTAGGCGGAACGTTTCAGTTTTCTTTCGACTCCAGTCGGTAAGTATTGTTGCTCATGTCCGTTTCCGGCACGCTGCCATCGTTCACGGTGACTTCCTGGGGCATGGCTCCGGCCTGGATTCGCACCGAGGCTTGGGATTTTCCGGGAACCATGAGGCGTTCGGTGGCTTCCTTGCCGCTGCATGTGCAGAGTAACGGGGACCTCGGCGGCTGCATCGCCAAGATTTTCGACCAGGACTGTGACCATGTACCCGCCGCCCAGCAATGGGCGCGGATAAACGGAAACGATGCGGAAGTCGGGCAGGCCGCGATCACGATAGACCCAGTCGTTGAAGAACCATGCCAGATCGCGGTGGGCTTGCACCTCGATCAGCTTTTGCATGTAGTAGGCGTCTTTGTCGTCGGCTGCTTTGTAGTTGTGCAGGGCGGCATGGAGCGCGGTTTCGCCGACCACGTCACGCAGCATCCACCAAACGTTCATGGCTTTGTTCTGCACGTAGAAGTCGTCGGCGGAATTGATGAGGGAATGTTCCGCTGGTCGCGCTGCGTGCTCGCATTTTGCTTTTCCGATGCGATCAGCGCGTCGCGATGGCTTTGCAGGTAGTCGAGCACCGCGGGCCGGCCGCCGCGCTCTTGCAGGAACGCTAGCTGCGCGTAGTGGGCGAGGCCATCGTAGATCCACGGGCGCGGGGAAGGGAAGTTGAGATGGGTGAGCTGCTGGAGGGCGGAAAGCAAGAGTGCGCTGTCTTTCACGTTTAACGGCATCAGCAGCATGTTGCCACTTTCGAAGGGGGCGGCGTCGGGATCGGGGAGATCGATGACTTCAGCTTTATCACCGGGAGTTGTTTTGTGATCACCGAACCACTTTTCTACAAACGGCGCAATCTCTTCGACGGCGAGCGCGTAGTTGTCGGCGCCGGCTTTGTCGCCGGGGAGGAAATGAATTCGGAGATTCGCCTGTTCAAGATCGGAGAATCCGGCGGCCGCGATCAGTGGAACAATCTGGCCGAGTTGAGGGAACGAATGCTCGACGCACGCCAAGTGATCGCCCGCAGTGGTACCCGCCCCGCTAGAGGCGGGCACACCTGACGGGCTGTCATTCATGACCGCAGTGGGTAACGAGCCGGAGCCAGAGAGGCAGAGATTGATCTTCATCGCCGCCTGCGATTCGCGCTGCTTCCATCGGGCTGTTTCCTCGATCGCACTATTTGCTTCGGAAAGGTTTGCCGCTTCGGTCGCGACCGGATACCAGGCCACGTTGCCGATTCCGCGCAGGCCGGTGAACGATGGACTGATCTGGTCCCAGTCGGAATGCTTGGCAACATCGGCGGGCGCGCCGATTCGAGTCAGGCGCGTGGCGTCCTGTGGGATTGTGCCTTCGTAGCCGATTTCGAGTTCGATAGTCTGCTTCGGCGCGATGGGCCGGGGAAGGGTCACGATGGCTTCGCTCAGGGCTCCGGTGTGGTCGATGTCTGAGGTGTAGGTCTGCGAAATGAATTCCGCGGGCTTGCCTTCGAACTGGATTGAAACCCAGTGCAGGGTGGACGAAATCTGCAGGGTGAGATTTTTCTGCTCGGACTGCGAGTCGTTGCAGAGAGTGATTTTGCCGCGGACGCCTAGGCGTTGTTGTCCCGGCTCGATTTGTACGCTCAAATCGTAATTCGTGAAGGTGAAGGCTTCGCGATCCAAGGCCAGGGCAGGAAAGGCTAGACCACAGAGGGCACAGAGCGCACAGAGGAACTTCATTTGGAAATCTTCCGGCGCTGGCGCACGACTTCATACAGAACCACTCCGGCGGCGACTGAAACATTCAGCGACGGGACTTTGCCGAGCATGGGGATCGAGACCAGGAAGTCGCATTTTCTGGCGACCAGGTCGTGCAGGCCTTTGCCTTCGGCGCCGAGGACGATGGCGCAATCCATGTTGTAGTCGAGCGACTCGTAGGATTGCGCGCCGCGCTCGTCGAGGCCGACGGTCCAGATGTTCTGCGCCTTCAGGTCTTCGAGGGTGCGCGCGATGTTGGTGACTTTGGCGACGGGGAGATGCTCGCTCGCCCCGGCGGAGGACTTCACGACCGTTCCGGTAATGCCGACCGCGCGGCGTTCCGGGATGACCACGCCGTCGGCTCCGGCGGCGTCGGCGGTGCGGAGAATCGCGCCCAGATTGTGTGGGTCTTCGATGCCGTCGAGCACGACCAGCAGCGCATGATCGCCGCGCTTGGCTGCGATCAGGTCGTCCAGATCGTTGTATTGCTTCGAGGAAGTCACCGCAACCACGCCCTGGTGCGAGGCGGTTCCGGCCATGCGGTCGAGATCGACGCGGGGAAGAAACCGCACCGGGACGCTGAGCTTGCGGCAATCCTTAATCAGGTTTTGCAGGCGTATAGTCTTTGCGCTCACTGGCGACGCCCACCCATTCGAAGGAGCGGCCGCGGGCCTTCAGGGCCTCCGCGACTGCGTTGATGCCGAAGATCACATTCATGGAACTCTTAGTGTAAATGCTGGGACCGGAAACTACCGCGCCCGAGGTGTAAACTGAGTCCGCCTAAGGGACCCAGGCAGGAGGGAAATCATGAAGTCGAAGGTTGCGATTTTTGCAGTCATCGTGTCGTTGGCCTTGTTGGCTCTGACAGTGACGCCTGTTGCCGGCGCACAGATGTTCGGCATGGGCGCGACACAAGAAGTGCGCGGCGTGTTCAAGCCGGTGGTGGGATCGGGCGCCAGCTATGAGGCGGTCAAGAGCGATGGACAGAAGAACCAGTTCGACATCAGCATCGTGGAAAAGGACCCGTCGGGAGCGTACTGGACGGAATATGGGATGACGGATGCGCGGACCAAGAGCATGGTGTATGTGAAGTCTCTGATTGCGCAGCAGGGAGACGAAGCGGTGATGCAGAAGATGATTGTGCAGATGCCGGGTCGTCCGCCGATGGAAATGTCGAGCATGATGCAGGGGATGGGGCACCAGAAGATGAATCAGAAGATCGACATCCGGGGTGAGGCCCAGAACATGGGGACCGACTCGATTACGACGCCGGCGGGGACTTTTTCCTGCCAGCACTGGCGGGCCACCAAAGACGGAACCGATGTTTGGATCAGCGACAAAGTCTCGCCCTGGGGACTGGTGAAGGCGGTCAGCAAAGATGGGACCTCGATGACCCTGGTGAAGGTGATTACCGGCGCCAAGAGTCATATCACCGGCACGCCGGTCAGCATGGAAGAAATGATGAAGGGGATGGGGAAGCCGCAATAGGTGGCGCGTGTCTCTTGTTTACTTCCGTGATGATGCAGGCGCATCGTAAGGTCCCTCTCTCGCCCGCCTGCGGCCGGCGAGTTCGGGATGACAGGCCATCATCTATACTTTTGCTGGCAGGAGGGACCATTGTCGTTATCGGCGGTCATTGTTGACGATGAGCAGTTGGCGCGGGATGAGCTCGCGTATCTGCTGAAGAACATCGGTGAGGTGGATGTGGTGGCGCAGGGGAAGAATGGACTGGAAGCGATCAGCCTGATCCGCGAGCATAATCCGGACCTCGTTTTCCTTGATGTGCAGATGCCGGGACTGGATGGGTTTGGAGTTATCAAGAAATTGCTGGACAAGAAGCTGCCTCTGCCCAAGATTGTTTTTTCGACGGCGTTTGATCAGTATGCAGTGCGGGCGTTCGAAGTGAATGCGGTGGATTACCTGCTGAAGCCATTCGACCGCAAGCGGGTGGCGCAGTCGGTGGAGCGGGCCCGCGCCATGATGGGGCCGGTGGATACATCGTCGGACAAGCTGGACACGCTGATGCGGATGCTGGAGTCGCAGAAGCCGCAGCAGGCCAAAATTTTGCTGAAGGCCAGCGGGCGGCTGTTCCTGGTCAGCCAGCGCGACATTTGTTTTGCCTCGATCGAAGATGGGATCATCAGCGTAGTGACAGGCGGGGCGAACGGCATGGAAGGGCAATCGAATTGCCGCACGCTGGAGGAATTGCTGGACAGTCTCGATCCCAATCTGTTTTGGCGGGCGCACCGGTCGTTTCTGGTGAACACCAATCGCATTAAGGAAGTGGTGCCCTGGTTCAAGAGCTCGTATCAACTGCGCATGGATGACAAGAAGCAGACGGAAATTCCGGTGAGCCGGGCGCAAACGAAGCGGCTCAGGGAGCTATTTGGACTGTGAACTAGCGCTTCGGGATGGTGCGAGAAAAAAGGCGGCCGGGGGGAGCGACGGCCGCCGAGCGAAATCAGGAGCAGGGCCCTACACCGCCAGCGCTTCCAATGCGGGGCGGTTGGTGATGACCAGGGTCGCGCCGTCCAGCCTGATCAAGTCTTTCTTGCGAAGCTCGCTGAGCAGCCGAGTGACGGTCTCGCGGGAAGCGCCGATGCGCTGCGCCATTTCCTCGTGGGTTGCCGGAGCGTGGATTCGGAATTCGGAATCCTTGCTGGCATCATGGCCCACCCAGGAAAGCAGCAGGCGCGCCAGCTTGCCGGAAGAGGACCGCGAGAGCACCAGTTCGTGGATCTCGCGATAGGTGAACTGAAACTCTCGGCTGACGGCCTGGGCAGAACGCATTCCCAGTTCTCCGCTGGTTTCCATCAGCTGCAGCAGGCCCTCCTGCTCGACGAAGTTCACCAGGGACGGGCCCATGGTTTCGGCGGTGACCTCGTAAGCTTCGCCGGAGATCATGGCGCTGAGTCCCATAATCTCACCGGGCTCGACCACTTTCAGGACCAGGACTTTGCCCTCCTTCGAAGTGGTGGAGATTTTGACCTTGCCGGAGCAGAGCACGAAGGCGCCGCGGGGCATCTGGCCCTCGACGAAGAGAACGGCGCCGCCGGGGTAGCTGGTGAGGTGAGAGAAGCTCGTTGAAGGACTTCAGCAGATCGGGTGAAAGGCCGCAGTACCAACTTTTTTGCCGCAGTGGACAAGTGAGACAGTTTTCGACCATCTGTAACCCGTACGGTGTGTTCATGGTTTCCGCCTCCCCGCGGACGACCTCTGGCTGGTTCGGTGTTTCGGTGGTGCGGGTCAGTAGATGCAAGCCGCTGCGGGTGCGCCGCAGATCGCGAACGAGCAAGCGACCGTCTTCGGTGCGGGCAAGAAGTTCGGCGGCGAAAGCGCGGACGACCTCGATCGTCGGAAAGCATGGCTTGGACGAATTCCCATCCTGAGGCGGGCTCGGCGGACCGGTGCCACTGGACACCGCAGAGAAACAGGTACGAGCGGGTCCGCTTTGATGGCTGGATCTGGCGATGGTTTCTGGATCGCAGACTAGCCGCGACCGAACGCGACGAAAGGCTGCTTTTCCCGAAACCGAATGGCACGGCTTCTTCGGCGGCATTCCGTTGCGAGAATAAATGGCCCGTTGAACCTGATTTCCCGGGACAAGCCCCAAAGCTCCCCTAGACAACATTTGTCCCACCACCTGACTGGACTTGGTGCTAACCAGCATTGCACACGTATTACCAAAGTAATGCATTCGTAAGTGTCAGGAACAAAGGGAGCTAGCGTGCGAGTGAACAATTTCTGGTGCAAAAAGTGCCGAGGGGAAGGCGGGTGACGAAATGTCGGCAGTGATAGGTAGGTTTCGGAGCGCAGGTTTCAAGGTTTCAAGTTTCAAGGTTTCAAAATCGTTGCCGCATGCGCCTGTATGGTCATCTTGAAACTTTGAAACCTTGAAACTCTGAAACCTGCGTTGCTCAACTCTCATACTCCTCCCGGGTAATTCCCAGCTTCTGCATTCGCGATTGCAGAGTGGTGCGTTTCATGCCCAGGCGGGCGGCGGCGCCGTGGGCGCCGGCGATGACTCCGCCGGACTCGCGCAGAGTCAGCAGGATGTATTCGCGTTCGACGTCTTGTAGGGTGCTGCCCGAGCCGGGGTCGCGGTCGGGAGAGGACGGCGTGCAGTCTCCGCCATGGGAGCAAAGAAGACCGGGCCTTGAGTGAGGATGACGGAGCGTTCAATGAAATTTTCCAGTTCCCGAATGTTTCCGGGCCAGTGCCAGCGCTCCAATTCGCGGATGATCTCGGTGGAGATTGAATCAATGTTCTTGTTCATCCGGCGGGCGAATTTTTGAACAAAATAACGCACCAGCAGCGGGAATGTCGCCGACGCGCTCGCGCAAGGGCGGCGTGATATGGGGAACACGTTTAGCCGGTAGAACAAATCGCTGCGGAATTGATGTTCGGCGACCGCCTGGGGCAGATCCCGATTGGTGGCCGCGATCAAGCGGACATTCACGTGGATGGTGCGAATGCCGCCCAGGCGCTCGAACTCGTGGTCCTGCAGCACGCGGAGCAGTTTCGGCTGAAGTTCCATCGGGATGTCCCCGATTTCGTCGAGAAAGAGAGTGCCTTTGTCGGCGAGTTCGAGACGTCCGATCTTCTGGCTGACGGCGCCGGTGAAGGCGCCTTTTTCGTGGCCGAACAGCTCACTTTCCAGCAGGCCGGTGGGGATGGCGGCGCAATTCAGCTTGATAAAATTGCCGTCGCCACGGGAACTCAAGCGGTGCAGGGCGCGGGCGATCAATTCCTTGCCGGTTCCGGTTTCTCCGAGCACCAACACCGTCGCATCGCTGGGGGCGGCGATCTCCACCCGCTTCAGCACCTGCCTCAAAGCGGGACTATTGCCAACAATTTCTCCGAAGTTATGCTCCGAATGAAGTTCCCCCTGCAGATAGAGTTTCTCCTTGGCCAGCCGGTCTCTTGAGTTTCCCGATCTCGTCGTAGGCGCGGGCGTTGTCCACAGCGATCGCCACCTGGGCGCAATTGGCCAGCAGGTCGAGGTCATGGGAAGAGAAGCCGTTTTCGTTGACGCTGGAGAGCCCCAGAGTTCCCAACTTGCGGCCTCGGCTCACCAAAGGAAAACAGCAAACTGTCGCGTACACCGCTGGCCAGCAGACTGCGAGTGAACTCGGAATTCAGGGATTTCAGGTCGGCGGTGGCGAAGAGCTTGAGTTCGCCGTGGAGGAAGGCAGCTCCAGCGGGGGATCCGGAGATCGGGACCAGAGTCTCCGGAGGGACGAGATCCTGATTATTGACGACATTCAGGGCGTAAATCCGCATGGCGTTCTCCTTCTCGTCGTACGGGGACAGGTGGGTGAAGCCCTGGCGCACCACCCTGCGAATGGAGGAAGACACCTCCTGAAACAACTTATGGATGTCCAGGCTGGAGACGAGTGCGGTGCTGACATGCAACAGGGTCTCCAAGCGGATTCTCTCTTTGCTCAGAATTTCTGCCAGTAGCGCGTTTTCGAGCACCAGAGCAACCAGTTCGGCAACCTGTTCGACGAAGCGGATGTCTTCTTCGGAAAATTCTCCCGGGGTGACGCGACCGACTGCCATGGTTCCGAGAGTGCGTCTTTCGGTGGTCAAAGGAATAATGCGGAAGGAGTGCAGGCCGCCTTTTCGGACTAGCGCCGTTAGATCAGAAGAGCTGCTGTGGGTGTCCACGTCGCGCACCTCAATCGTGTGGTGCTCACGCAAAACCATTTCCAGCGATCCCTCGACGGGAAGCTCGCTGGGGACATCGAACGTTGCCTTTTGCAGCAGCGGATGGGTTATCAGCACATTGCGGACAGGATCATGAAGGGAAAAATCGAGGTGGTCAAAGCGGATGTTCTGCTCAAACTGCTTCAACAGGTCGGCAAACAGCCCGCGCATGCTGCGCGCGGTGGCCACCGGGTCGGCAGTTTGCAGCAACGCTTGATAGTGGCGAGAGAACTCGTCAGAATCAAGAGTGCTGTTCGTGATATTAGAGTGACGCTGTGGAACCTGTTGCACGGAACATCCCCGACTCCCCCTCGAGCAACGTTCCTTAGTTGCCGAATAATAGCCCCAGCCTAAGGATTTACCAACCACTTTATTTTTTCTTTTCCGTGCAAACGGAGTTAGAAAGAGGATGCGTGGCGTGCCGAAATGTCGGCAGTACTTTAGTCACAGATACGGTTACGAAGCTTTGCCG
Source organism: uncultured Acidobacteriota bacterium (assembly GCA_963819825.1). Classification (GTDB taxonomy): domain Bacteria; phylum Acidobacteriota; class Terriglobia; order Terriglobales; family Acidobacteriaceae; genus Gp1-AA145. The sequence goes on along the minus strand of CAWFXO010000003.1, from coordinate 537,884 downwards.
ATTACCGTATAATGAATTATCCCCCATGAAAGCATACGTGTATGTTTCTCTGAAGCGGAGCGTCCTGGATCCGCAGGGCAAGACCATCCAGGGAGCGCTTCATAAGATGGGTTTCAACGGCTTGCAGGACGTGCGGCAAGGGAAGTTTTTCGAGCTGACGCTCAATGGCGGCCTTGACCGGGCGGAGGCGGAGAGTGAAGTCAGCCGCATTGCGAAGGAAGTCCTGACCAATCCGGTGATTGAAGAGTTTCGCTATTCGATTGAAGAGTAGTTTGCGGTTTTAGGGTTCGAAGCAGCGATGTCTCGAATCCACCTCCCCACAAATTGATAGGAGTTTTTTCAGCATGTGCGGAATTGTGGGATATGTCGGCAAGAAGCGGGTCGTCCCGGTCATTATTGAAGGCTTGAGGCGGCTGGAGTACCGCGGGTATGACTCCGCCGGGATTGCGGTTTGCGGCAACGGTGACGGCTTGCAGATCCGGCGTGCCGAGGGCAAGCTGCGCAATCTGGAAGAAGTCATCCGGCTGAAGCCGCTCGACGGCACCTATGGAATTGGCCACACCCGCTGGGCCACGCACGGACGTCCCACCGAAGAGAACGCGCACCCGCATCGTGATTGCACAGGCAAGATCGTCGTCGTGCACAACGGCATTATCGAGAACTATGTCTCCCTCAAGAAGAAGCTGATGGAAGAGGGGCATAAGTTTACGACCGAGACGGACACGGAAATCATTGCGCACCTGGTCGAGAAGAATTACGCCCAAAGCGGAAATGGACATCGGCCGTCCCTGGAAGAAGCGGTGCGCAAGACGGTGGTGCAGCTCACCGGAGTATTTGCGCTGGCAGTGATCAGCGTGGACGAGCCGAACACGATTGTGGCGGCGCGTATGGGCCCGCCGGCGGTCATTGGACTGGGCAAAGACGAATATTTTGTGGCGTCGGATGTGCCCGCAATTCTGTACCACACGCGCGATCTGTTTTTCCTCGCCGACGGCGATCTGGCGGTGATTACGCCGGACGGCGTGCGGCTCACCGACTTCCAAGGACAACCCATCGTCCGCCAGGTGCAGCACGTGACCTGGGACCCGATCATGGCGGAAAAGGGCGGCTTCAAGCACTTCATGCTCAAGGAAATCTATGAGCAGCCGCGCTCGGTGCGGGACACCACGCTGGGAAGAATCTCGCAGGAAACCGGCCACGTGTATCTCGACGAAATGGAGATCACCGAGGCCGAGTTCAAGGCGGCCAAGAAGATCAACATCGCCGCGTGCGGCACCAGTTGGCATGCGGCGCAGGCTGGCAAGTTCATGATCGAGCGGATGGCGCGGATTCCGGTGGAAGTGGATTACGCCAGCGAGTGGCGCTATCGCGATCCGATTGTTCCAGAGGACACGATCACGATTGTGATTTCGCAGTCCGGCGAAACCGCCGACACCATTGCCGCGCAGCGCGAGGCCAAAGCCAAGGGATCGAAGACGCTGGCCATCTGCAACGTGGTCGGATCGATGATCACGCGCGAGGCGGCGGGAACGATTTATACCCACGCGGGGCCGGAAATTGGGGTTGCGTCCACCAAGGCGTTTACGGCGCAGTTGACGGCTCTTTATCTGTTCGCGCTGTATCTGGGACAGGTGCGCGGCGTGCTCTCGGCGGACAAAGCGAAGGAAGCGATCCACGAACTAACTTGCCTCCCCGGCAAACTCGAGCATTTGCTTACTCACGAAGAAGACTGTGAAGACCTAGCGAAGCAGTATGTCCGCTCGCAGGATTTTCTGTTCCTGGGGCGCGGCATTCACTATCCCATTGCGCTCGAGGGCGCGCTGAAGCTCAAAGAAATTTCCTACATTCACGCGGAAGGCTATCCGGCGGGCGAGATGAAGCATGGGCCGAACGCGCTGATTGATGAAAATCTTCCGGTGGTCATCATTGCGACGCGCGATCCCAAGGACGCGCTCTCAATGGTGCGCTACGAAAAGACATGTTCCAACCTGAAAGGAAGTCAAAGCCCGTTCGGGGCAGGTGATTGCGCATCGCCACCGAAGGCGATCATGAGATCAAGGAAGCGGCCGACCACGTAATTTACGTTCCAGAAGCGCCGGAAGAGTTGCTGCCGATTCTTGAGATCGTGCCCCTTGCAGTTGCTGGCCTATCACATTGCGGTGCGGCGCGGCTGCGATGTCGATCAGCCGAGGAATCTGGCGAAGTCGGTGACGGTGGAGTAGGGAAGGACTGTGGAGTCTGCCGTACGCGACTCCCCAAGAGATTGGCATCGTCTTTTACGGAATTTTCGCCGGTATGGGTACCGCGTTGTCCATCAGCTATAATTCCGCCACTTCGACGTCGGTCAGCTTGAAGTCATCCCCTTTGAAAAGCAGCGGCTCGCCTTTGTCCTTGGCCAGCGCATAGGAAAAGCAGTCGCCCAGATTCAATCCTGCGCGGTGCCGGCCTTTACCGAAGTCGCGGTAGGCTTCTCGGGCGATGCGGGCCTGCTCAACCGTCACCGGTTCGATGTGAACGAAGGACCGCTGCAGAAAGGAATCCAAGCTGTTGCTGAGAACCGGGTCTCGGTTACTGTCGGTCACGATGGCGGCCTCAACGTAAGTTCCTGCTGAGATACGGCGTACTTCGGCTGACTCGATTACCTCGGCTAGTTCATCTGCATCCGATTCGTTGCGAAGAATGGCAATGATGGCTGAGGTATCTATGATCATTTCGGCAGACCTTTTTCGTCGTATAGGAGGTCCCCGTGGTCAATAGACCGGTACGGTTCCTTCCAGCGCGGCCCGCACTTCTGGGCTATCTTCATGATGCGCTCGGCCATCCCTTTGCTTTTGACGCGGCTTAGACGTTCGCGGACAGCCTCGGTTACTGCCGAGGTCATGCTTTCGCCGGTCAAAGAAGCCAGTTCCTGCACCAGGCGATGAGTCTCTTCGTTTTTGATGTTTAGGCCCATGGTATCATTCTACCATGGATCGGTAGAAGTCTACCATGGCCGACGGAGTCTTTTTGACTGCAGAAATCCAATAGCCCTTTCGGTCGGGTGGCCGCGATTCAACCGCGTCTCAAAACCGTTTAAGATCATCGAATTAGCAAAGATGCTATTCCAGACATTTACTGCGCGTTTATTGCAATCCACTCTTCTCTCAGGGGTGACTCGGCATCTTGAATTCGAGATGCAGGGAGTGCCGCGCTTTGGATTTGTGCCGGGGCAGTGGCTGTCGCTCACGCACACCAAGGCGGACGGCGAAGAGATCACGCGGGCTTACTCGATTGCTTCTCCTCCGGCGGAGAATGCTCGATTTGCGCTGTGCCTGAACCGGGTACAGGACGGGTGGATGTCGAATTTTCTTTGTGACATGAAGGATGGGGACGAGATTTCCTGCCAGGGGCCGTTTGGGGACTTCACGCTGCGCCCGCCGATGCGGGACACCATCTTTATTGCTACCGGCACCGGGATTGCTCCGTTTCGTTCGATGCTGCATTGGCTTCTCGCGGACGCGGCGCGGCACCAGCGGAAGCAGCTTTGGCTGGTGTTTGGCAATCGGACGGAGAAAGACATTTACTATCACCAGGAATTTTTGGGGCTGGCGACACGAGCATGAGAACTTTCATTACTTGCCCACGCTGAGCCGCGGTGCGGCGGAGTGGCAAGGGCGGCGGGGATACGTGCAGGAGCATGTGCCAACGCTTGCGCGGGGCAGGACTGACGCGCAGGCTTACATCTGCGGGTTGGACAAGATGGTGAAGGCGAACCGGGACTTGCTGAAATCGCTGGGGTGGGACCGGAAGGCGATCTTGTATGAGAAGTATGACTGAGAGCAGTGGCTAGTGGTTGGTGGCTAGTTGCTAGTGCTGAGACGATTGGGCGCCTATCAAGCTTAGAATCTCCGGGCCTGCGGTCCGGGGACAGGTGGGGCACCTGTCCCTACACGAACTGATTTGAGGCGAATGCCTGCGGCACATCTGTGACAACTACTTTCCAGCGGCGAATGACATCGACACATCCGCCTTGTCGGCCTCTTCGATCTTTAGCAACGTGCGCGGTGTCAATTGCATGAAGGCGGCAACGAAAGTGTCCGGCACCTGCTGGATGCGGATGTTGAAGGTGTTGACGGAATCGTTGTAGAACTCGCGGCGGTCGGCAATCTGGTTTTCCAGGTCCGTGATGCGCTTCTCGAGTAGTTGGAAATTGCTATTGGCCTTGAGGTCGGGATAATTCTCGGCGACGGCGAGAAATCCGCGCAATGCGGACGTCATGCTCTGATCGGCTTGGGCCTTCTGGTCGAAGGTGACCGCCTGCGAGTACTGGCTGCGGGCCTGGGTGACTTTGGCCAGCGTATCGCGCTCGAATTCCATGTAGCCTTTGGTGACGTCGAGCAGTTTGCTCAGCTCATCGTGGCGCTGCTTCAGCAGGACGTCGATGTTCGCCCAGGACTTGTCGATGTCGTTCTTGAGCGCCACCAGTCCGTTGAACAGCGTGGCCAGATAGACGAAGAAGCCGACCGCCAGGAACAAAAAGACACAACATCATAATCGTGCTCATTGCACTTTCTCCATATTTACAACCAATCAAAATAGGCAAACAAGAAAATAGACCGACAGCAGGGCAACGGCCGGCCCTCCCCAGATCATCAGACTCGATTTCCATCCCAGAGACTTAACCACGTAGCGCTGGCTGCGCCAGGAAATGAAAAACGCAGGCTGGTGCGCGCCTTGCATCAGCACCACCGGAGGATGCAGATCGAAATTCTCCGATGCTGTCGCCGGTAGTTCTCCGTACAATCGTGGCGCTCTGCACCTGCACGGCGGCACTCGGATGAGGGTGCAGGGCGACGGACCAGGCTGCGGGATTCGATATCCCGGCTTTCACCAGCGCGGCAGCGATCTTTCTGCTGTTGCGTCATTTCGGCGACGGCCGCGCCACTGTTTTGGGCGGAGATGCGGATGACCTGTTGTGCGATGTTGGTATCCTCAGCGGGAGCGGGCGTACGCACCGGCGGCGGCTGGTTTCTGGTTCGCCTCCGCTCCGCCCACGTAGGCCGGATGCTGGCGTCGAGGCCGGGGTTTTGCGACAGCGTCCCGAGCACGAACAGAAAATTCTTGGGCTTGATGCAGTACTCTTCGATCTTGATTCGCTTGTCAGGATCGACGCCGTGGCGGATCGAGGAAGTCGGCAACCGCGCCCGGCATTTCCGGGCCGTCGAACAACACCGAGCGGTGATATTGCTCGCTCAGGTCGCAGTGCAGGTCCATCTCCGCGCCGCGCGGATCGATGAGGACTTTGCCGGTGTTGTCGTCCACGTAAAAAGGAACGTGCAGAGTCTCTTCCGCCACCTTCACCCACTGAGTATTCTTGCCCTGCTGCTTCAGTTGCCAGGCGATGCTGCGGTAGTAGTAACACTCGGCCTGCTTGAAGGGTGAAGTGAGGACATGAGGGCCGGCGGCAAGTCCGCTGACTTCCACCAGGCCCATCGAAGCGCTGCGAATCCGAGAAGCCGGAGTGTTCAGGATGAGCCGCTTGCGTTGCAGCAGGCGGAAGCCTTTGTAGAACCAGTACACGCCCAGGGCAATCCCGACTGCAGCGCGAAAACCAGCAGGTTCGTGGGCCGGGATGCGACGATGATTGTGGCGAGCATCATGTGGGCGAACTCGTACGCTCCGGAGAAAACACTCCGGGGTCTCCGCCAGCTTAGTGCGGACGAGCGAGCCAGGGACATCGGAAAACCGCTGAAAACGCTTACTTGAGTAATTGTCGTAGTACGTGCAAGAAACGCGCCGGAGTGACCTTCGTAATCGCGGAATGGGGTACTGCGTTGCTGGGCGGTTCTCAGGCTGCCTAAAATTTTGAGTTGGACTACTCCGCGCATAGCGCGGGCTCCCGGCGCGCCGGTTTCCGGCGTTTCGGGCGGACACCTTTCCCATGGCCGAGACTCAAAAACGGGCTGACCGGCAAGAGATCGCCAGACGCGTAGAGCGCGGCGAAAAACTGCTGCAAAAAGGCAAGGCCGCCGAGGCCCTGGACGAGTTTCTTCAGACCCTGGCGCTGGATCCGGCGAATGATACGGTCCGGCAGATGACGGCGGACCTCTGCCTTTCCTTGCAGCGGCTGCCGGAAGCGGTGCAATTGCTGGGCGAATTGTTCGAGCGGCAGATGGCCGCGGGCGACGCCATGCGGGCCAGCCTCACCTACAAGAAGCTGGCGCGGTTTGCCAATCCCAGTTGCGAGCAGAGAATCCGCTTTGCCGAATTGCTGGAAAATTCCAACCGCAAACTGGCGCTGGAAACCTACGAATCAGCGCTGCGGAACCTCACCCGGCAAGGGCGCAAGCCGGACGCGCTCGCCGGTGCTGAAAAAGATGGTGGCGCTCGATCCCGGCGAAAAGAACCTCTCGCGGCTGGCGGAGTTGTGCTCCGAGGCCGGAGACGCCAAGCAGGCGGCGGCGGCGTTTCTGAAACTGGCGCAAGCAGGCGGAGGCGACCGGCGGAAAACCGAATTCGTGGTACGAGAAGCGCCTACGGGGAAGACTCCACGGACCAGGCCATTGCGCTGGGCTATGCCAAATGCCTGATCCAGGAACAACAGGTGGGGGCGGCGATTTTTGTGCTGGAGCCGCTGGCGGCCGTGGCGGGAGCGTCGCCGGAATTCCGCGAGTTGTATGCGCGGGCATTGCTGAGCGCGAATCGCTTGAGCGAAGCCGCGCCGCTGGTGTGGCAAATTTTTGAGCAGAATCCATCGCGCATCGAGCAGGTGCGGGACTTGATCGGCGGATTTCTCGATTCGCAACTCGATGCCGAAGCCGTGGCGCTGGCGGGAAAGCTCGAACAGTACCAGCGCCACAAAGGCGAGCGGCGCGCGTTTCTGGCCATGATGCAGGACATGGTTGCGGGGCACCGGCCGTCGGTGGAGATGCTGGAGTTTCTCGCCGATCAGTTCAACACCGCGAACCGCGAAGCTGATTATTGCGCGACCCTGTTGAAGCTGTTTGATCTGTACTGCGTGCAGGAAAATCACCTGAAAGCCGGAGAAGCTCTCGACCGCGCGGCCGAGATTGACGCCTACGAGCCGGGACATCAGAAGCGCCTGGAGATGTTGAAAGGCAAGATTGATCCCTCGCGTTTTGCAGTGATTGCCTCGCGCTTTGGCGGAGCGGCCCCGGTGCAACCGGCACGCACAAGAACGAAGAGAAGACGTTGGGTGCGGGCACGCTGCAGGACCTGATGCTGCAGGCGGAAATTCTGGTGCAGTACGGGATGCGCAACAAGGCGCTGGAACGGCTTGCAGCGCATTCAGCAGCTGTTTCCCGCACGAAGAAGACCGCAACCCCGAGCTGAAGCAGCTTGTACGTGACGGCGGGGATGACGCCGCAATATGCAGGCGGACATGCAGCTCCGGCGCCGGCGGTGGCAGCGAGCAGCGCTGTACCGGCAGTTCCGCAGATCGCAGGCGGCGGCCAGCGATGTGAGCGGTTTTGCGCGGATTCCCGATATCACGCGCAAGTTGAATCAGCAGAGCACCGCGGAAGGCGTCCTGAACACGACCGCCACCGAAATTGGCACGCAATGGAAGGTGGGACGCTGCATGGTGGCGCTGAGAAAGCCGGGTTCGTCGGCCAGCGCGTGGAAAGAATTTGTTGCTGCGGGAAATCCAGCTGCCGTTGGTGTGCTGCAACCGCTGGTGTGCGGGTTGCACGATCTGGCCATGGAAAAAGGGCCGCTGGTGTATGCGGACATTGCGTCGGCGCCGGAATTGCAGCCGTTCACCGTCACAACTTTCGTCGCTGGCCGCGCGCTCGTTGCTGGTGATGCCGCTTGACCGATGGCAAAGACGACGTTGGCGTGCTGGTGCTGCTTGAGAATGCTCCGCGGAACTGGGCGCCCAATGATGTGCTGGTGTTCAAGATGATTTCCGAGCAGGTGGCGATTTCGCTCAGCAATGCCGGACTGCGCCGGCTGGTGAAAGACCTTTCGGTCACCGACGAAAACTCCGGACTGCTGAAGCGGGCTTCGTATCTGGACCTGCTGATGGGCGAGATGCGGCGCTCCTTGCAGCACAAGACTTCGGCCTGCGTGTCTGCTGCATTCGCGGCTGGCCGGCAAGGATCAAAAGGAGCAAGGCGATACGCGCGTTCGAGAGCACCATGCAGCGGCTCGGGCAGTTGGTGGCGGGGAACATCCGGCAGAATGATCTGGCGTTTCGCTACACGTCGTCGAGTATTGCGATTGTGCTGGGCGAGACCACGCGAGAAAGAAGCGCTGATGGTGGTGGAAAAAATGCGTCGGCTGATTACCGCCGCGATGGGAGAAAAGCAACTAGCGACTTCTCTAAACGCGGGCGTGGCCGAGGCCGTCATCCGTCCGGAGTTCGATCCGGTGGACATTGTCACCGAGGTGATCAACCGGGTCGAGTCGGCGCTGGAGAAGTCTGTCGCGGAAGGCGCGGGCAAGAGCGTCGCGCTGGCGGCGGCGATGTCGGCGGCCGCCGTGGCGTAGCTCTCCCGGCGGTTCTAGTTTTGACGAGTTCCTCCCGCGGAATTTCTGCGCGGAAGTTTCTTCTCAGGCTTTCTTGATCAAGCGGGTGATCCACACTAGAATCACGGCGCCGACGAACGCCACAATGATGGCACCGATCATGCCGCCGCCGGGCCAGATACCTAGCATGTTGAAAATCCAGCCGCCGACGACGCCACCGAGGATGCCGAGGATGATGTCAACGACTATGCCGTAGCCGCCACCTTTCATTACCTTGCCGGCGAGAAACCCTGCAATCAGCCCGACTACGATCCACGCGATGAATCCCATATGCGATCCTCCTGAGATCGGATTTCATGACCGACGGAAATCTACACCTGTGAGTGGGAATACTCAAGGGCGAGCGTTGCTGGCAAACTCCATCCAGCCGCTGTTAGACTACGCTGTTTACTCGATGAAGCGACTCCTTATCTTGACCGCATTTCTAATTTATGGGCTGCCGCACCTGTGCGCTCAGAGTGCGGAAGTGATTGGTGTCGTCATGGATGATCTAGGTGCGGTTCAGCCCCATGCGGCGGTTCAGATTCGGCGCGCGGGGCCCTACGAGCGCGTCGCGAAAACCGACGCGCAAGGAAAATTTCAGCTCGCCCAGCTTCCCGCAGGAAGCTACGAATTTAGGGTGACGGCTACTTGTTTCAAAATCTACAAGAAGGCTCTGACGTTGGAATCAAGATCGAAGGTGACGCTGGACGTCACGCTCACGCGGGCTGGTACAACGTGCACAGGAATTGATTAAGGCAATGACTATGGAAATCAAGAAAGTTGGCGTTCTCGGTTGCGGGCTGATGGGCTCGGGCATCGCGCAGGTTGCGGCGACGGCGGGATTCGATGTCACTGTGCTCGAAGTGGAGCAGAAGTTTCTCGACAAGGGTTTTGCCGGGATTGAGAAGTCGCTGGCGAAGTTTGCCGAGAAGCCGCCGGAGAAGGGCGGGATCACGGCGCAGCAGAAAGATGCGATCCGCGCGCGGCTGAAGGGTACGACTCGGAGAGAAGACCTGGCCGATTGCGACATCATTATTGAGGCGGTGATTGAGAACGTCGCGCAGAAAAAAGAAATGTATGCGGCGCTGGATGGGATCGTTAAGAAGGACGCCATCTTCGCCTCGAACACGTCGTCCATCTCGATTACCGAACTGATGACTGCGACCAAGCGGCCGGAGCGGTTTGTTGGGCTGCACTTTTTTAATCCGGTGCCGCTGATGAAGCTGGTGGAAGTGGTGCGCACGATTGCGACGGCCAGCGACGTTTACGAAACCGCTTACGAGTTCGGAAAAAAGCTGGGCAAAGTTCCGGTGCGCACCTCGGACAAGACGGGATTCATCGTGAACCGGCTGCTGGTGCCGTATCTGCTCGACGCCATTCGCGCGTATGAAGAGGGCGTGGGCTCGATCGAGGACATTGATAACGCGATGAAGCTGGGCTGCGGCTATCCCATGGGCCCGTTCACGCTGCTCGATTTCGTCGGCCTCGACACGACTTACTACATCACGCATGTGATGTACGACGAATTCAAAGAGCAGCGTTTCGCCTCGCCTCCGCTGCTGAAGCGGTTGGTGATGGCGGGCTGGTACGGGCGGAAGTCGGGGAAAGGGTTTTACGATTATTCGGACGTGAATAATCCGAAGGCGAATAAGCTGTAACTTCTGAGCCACGGATTTACGCAGATGAACACGGATTGAAACAACACGCAAGGAATCGGCTGTAGGTACGTTCCTCAGTTGGGATCCCCAGATCTATTCAGAGTAGAGTTGTGTCGAGGTTGAGATGAAAACCTACCTTGTTGCTGCATTCGCGTTTCTCCTTATCCGATCCGCCACGGCTCAGGAAACCGACCAGCAACTGAAGCTGCACGCCGAAGTCGTCAGCGAACGCTATTGCGAAGTGGACCGCCGAGTCAATTCGCTTCTGCTTAAGTTCAAGATCAATCTGACGAACACTCGCAATCTGGCTGTCCTGTTCTATCCAAATCCGTATCCCGTTCTTCTTGTCGCGAGAACGCAGAACGACCTCCTGCGGCACAAGTACGAATTTCAACTTCACGCTCCGGATGTGTTCTTCCGGGTGAATGACCAGCCTAGGCCGCGTCCGGTTCCACGGGTTGTCCGTGCTGGTGAAGAGTTGGAATCCGAGACCATGGAAATCACAGTACCGGCACCTCGCGCCTCCCGGCTTTCGCGCTACGAGGCGTTGGATGTCGGCCTCCATTACGTTCAACTCCGAATGGATTTGCAGGTTTACGGAGCGGCAACTTACCTTCGAGCGATTTCTCAGCCACTAGCCATCACGATCGACAGAAACACCAATCCAAACAAGTGTCGGTGACCTGAAAGAGAGGACGAGCCTGCTTTTACAGTCGCGCACGCAAACAGCAGGCACTTCGACTGCTTGGGATCATTCACAAAGCGCGAATGATCCCACTCTACTTAGGATGAGCGGTAAACTAGACGATACTTAAACCCGCATTAATCGGCGCTAATCCGCGGAAATGAATTTATGAATTTTGAAAACATCCTCCTCGAAAAGAAAAACTCCATCGCCTACGTCACCGTGAACCGGCCGAAGGTGCTAAATGCGCTCAACATGGCCACCATGGAAGAGCTGCGAGCGGCGTTTCATGACCTTAAGAATGATGCGAGCGTACGCGTTGTCATCCTGACGGGGGCGGGGGAGAAGGCGTTTATTGCGGGGGCGGACATTGGCGAGCTGGCGCAGCACGACGCGGTGTCGGGCAAGGAGTACACGCACCGCGGGCAGAGCGTGCTCAACCTGATCGAGAACCTGGGCAAGCCGGTGATTGGCTGCATCAACGGATTCGCGCTCGGCGGCGGATGCGAGATTGCGATGGCCTGCACCATGCGCCTGGCCAGCGAAACTGCAAAGCTCGGACAGCCAGAGGTGAAGCTGGGGATTATTCCGGGTTACGGCGGGACGCAGCGTCTGCCGCGGTTGGTAGGTAAGGGTGTCGCGATGCAGCTGGTGCTTACCGGTGAGATGATCACGGCGCAAGAGGCGCATCGGATTGGGCTGGTGAATGAAGTGGTTCCCGCCGCCGAGTTGATTCCGCGAGCGGAGGCGATTGCGGCGAAGATTATCGCCAATGCGCCGCTGGCCGTCCAGTACACGATAGAAGCAGTCAACAAAGGTTTGGAGATGCCGCTGGCCGAGGGGCTGTATCTGGAGGCGGTGTTGTTCGGGGCGGCCTGCGCGACGGAGGATAAGAAGGAAGGGACGACGGCGTTTCTGGAGAAGCGGGCGGCGCAGTTCAAGGGCCGTTAGTTCGGGCCACGAAGGCGCGTCGTGACGTGTTTGTGGAGACCTGGGATGACCACGACGGCAAAACGAATCAGCCCGATGTTAGCTGTGGCTGACATGGATGAAACCGTTGCGTTTTACCGCGATATTCTGGGATTCACCCCGACGTTGAAGTCGCCGGAGTACTCGATCGTGGAGCGAGATGGCCAGACGATTCATTTCATGAAAGCCGCGTCGGAAGAAGTTATGCGATGTGTTCGTGGGCACGCCGAGATATACATTGAGGTTTCAGGAATCGATTCCCTGTGGCAGCATGTGAAAACCTTTAAGGAGCGTTACAGAATCAAGGATTTATTTGACAGGGAGTATGGGATGACTGAATTTCACATTTCGGATCCTAACGACTGCCTGGTTTTTGTTGGAGAGCAAACATCTAGATGAGGACCGCGAAGAGCGTAATGAAATGAAGTCCGAGCCGCAGATTAACGCGGATCATCGCCGATGAAAAACCTTTTACCACGGAGACACGGAGGCACGGAGAGAAGCACCGAAGCGAAAATTCGGGCGAAGACGCTTGCGGGAAAACTGGACGCGACCGGGCTGCGGTTCGGGATTGTGGTTTCCCGATTCAACGAGTTTATTACCGATCGGCTGCTCCGAAGCGCATACGACGGGCTGATTCGCTCCGGTGCGCGGGAGAAAGACATAGATATCGTCCGCGTTCCCGGGTCGTTCGAAATCCCTTCTGCCGCTCGCACTCTTGCCGAGACTGGGAAATACGACGCCATCATTTGCCTGGGATGCCTGCTGCGCGGAGACACCGCCCACTACGACGTGATCGTCAACGAAGTGACGCGGGGGATTGGGCAATCGGCGCAGGAGACGGGCGTGCCGCACGCATTTGGAGTGCTGACCTGCGAAACGCTGGAGCAGGCGATTGATCGCGCCGGGCTAAAGATGGGGAACAAGGGGCTTGAGGCGGCGCTGGCGGCGGTGGAGATGGCGAATCTGAGAAAAACCGTCGTTGGTCGTTCGTCGTTGGTCGTTGGCAAAACCAAAAGCAAACCCAAGTCTGGTTCTCGTAGCGGCCGCCCTTCCAAGAAAAAACCCTAGCGAAATTCGGTCTGTCTCATCCTTCCTGTAAACTCTGAGTTGGCTCAATTAGGCCAACGACCAACGACGAACGACCAACGACGCTTCTATGGGAACCCGCCGCAAATCTCGCGAACTGGCTTTGCAGATGCTGTTTCAGGCTGATCTGGGGAAACAGCCGCTGGCGGAGGTGCGTTCTTCGTTTTGGCAGGAGCGTGGTGACGTGGCTGGCGAGGTCAAAGGGTTTGCTGAGGATATTTTTCGCGTGGCCAGCGATCGCGCTGTCGAGATCGACAAGATGATCCAGGAGCATGCTGACAACTGGCGCATGGACAGGATGGCGGCGGTGGACAGGAATATTCTGCGGGCGGCGGTGGCCGAGTTGATGGCGTATCCAGCGACGCCGCGGGCGGTCATTATTAACGAGGCGATCGAGATCGCGCACAAGTTTTCCAGCCCCGAGTCGGTGCATTTCATCAATGGGGTGCTGGATAGCATCGGCAAGGAATTGGAAAAGGGCGCGGGACGCGAGGCGACGGGGGCGAAGAGTTTGGAGCCAGGGGCGTAGGGGTTAGGAGTAGGAATCAGGCGTAGTAGCCTCGAGGGTGGGTTTCGTTGGCCCTTTCGGGGATTTTTCTTTTTCCCAAGTTGGCCCGGGCTTGCGCCCTTTTCGCTGGAAGAGCGGAGATCGCTCAAGAGTGAATACCTGCCGTAGAGGCCGCTAAGAAAACCTTGTCGAGCTGCGCTCGACCGGGCAGGTGGGGGCACCTGCCCCTACACGATCACTCCGGAACATCTCCATGCTCCTCAGCTAGGCGCGGCCAACCACCAAGTACCAATAGATGGCGTCGGAATTACGGTCTAACGGCCACCAGATCGGGCAGGCAGGGTACGGGGGACTGGGTCACGGGGTTGCCCAGACCGTAGCACAGGGCATTGCCGGGGAAGGGGAAAGTGATTTGCTGCAAGTCGGTATGGGTCGCCGTGTCGATAATGTGGACGGGGCCGTCGTCCGCACCAACGAACAGGAAGTCGCTGGCCGGACTGACGGAAGCGGAAATGGGAGTCGCACCTCCCGCCAGGGAGATGAATGACGGGCTCTGAGTGGCAAAGTTGAAGGCGATCACAAACGGGAATCTTGAGGGCGGGTTCGGCGACGGAATCTCCCCCAGGATGTAGGCTGCAGACCCATCGGGCGAGAGAATGAACTGTGTGGGGATGAAATTGCCCTGGCCCAGATTAAAGGTGCCAGAAACGGCATTGCTGACCGAAGGCGTGCATCCAGTCAAGGGGCCGTTGGGAGTGACGTGGATCAGTTGCAGATACGGCGGGTCGAGCACCGCAATGGTCGCGGCGTCGGGCAGGGCGCGGATCATCTGGGGAATTGCGGAGGTGGAAACGGTATCGACCAGCGTATTGTCGCAGTTACGCCAGACCGTGACTGCGGACGGCGCGCCGCCGGCCACATAGGCGAACGCACCCTGGGGAAAGAAAGTTACGTCGTTTGCGGGGGCAGTCAGCGGTGGAGTTGGTTGCAGGAGCGGGTCCGTTTTCGAGTACACATAAAGGTTGTTACCGGCGACGATGTCAAGCTTCAAGCTATCGGGGGAAAACGCAGCGGCCGTAGCGCCGTTGATTTGGAAGGTGGCGGCGGTGTTGGTGGTGCTGGTGCAGTTGCCGCACACGAAGACCTGGTTGGGAGAATCCGAGGTATTGGAAAGCACCGACAGCGTGCTGTCGGGAGATACGGCCAGTACTTTACCGGATACATTGGTGTCTCGAGAGGCTGCCGAACCCGTGAACGTCATCAGTCCCTGGGTGCCAAAGGCGGAGGAATCAACGCCGAGGTAGGCAGCGGTACCGTGCCCATCGAACAAAATGGAGTTGGGCGCAGAGGGGAGGCTGACCGGGGTGCCGACAGCGAAAGGCGTGGTGGACGAACTGCGGGTGATGGGCACGATCGTGGGTACGCAGGTAGTGGGGGCCGCGCTGCATCCGGTCGAAGTGGCGTAGCCCGCGGGGCTGGTGGTAACTGTGCTGCTCCGCACGGTGAAGCTGAAGGCAGATGCCGGATAGATGGGGAGTGAGGGGGAGATGCCTCCGTTACAGCTGGGGGGAGTGCAAGAGGCGATAACGGCAGATGCGCCCACGGCGGAAGCCGAGGCCGTGCCCACACTGCCAAAGACGGCGCTGGTGGCGCCTGAGGCTGTGACCGAGATGGGGTTGGTGGAGGTCCAAGTCAGGGGTATTCCAACCAGGTTCATACCCGCAGAGTCAGTCACAGTGGCGTTGAGAGTGGTGGATGTGCCAGCGTTCACCACAAAAGAGGTCGTCGTCGAAGGGTTCCCGAAGGCGTTGATGGAGATCGGACTCGACGGGGCAAGTTTCGAAACAGCTTAGGCTGGCTGTGGAAACCGCCGACAATGGCGAAAAAGGGAGTGCTGCCGGGAGAGTTGGCGGTGGCGACCTCCTGGTTCAAGGGAGCCCCAACCGGCGGGCTGCTGAGGATGACCGCGCTGGTGGTTTGTCCGCCGAGTTGAATCGCTTGCCAGGTGAAGGGGCCCACCGTCGATGTAATGTCGGCCGCGCCGTTAAAGGCGAAAGCCTGGTAGAGAGTGCTCTCCGGGCCGGAGGGCGCGCCCCGGGAAAAGCAGGAGTTTGAAAGAGTAGGAGGCTGATTGGGCACCGTGCTGATAGTGACGCGGGTGATGTGTTGGTGCACGTACATGGTGAGCGGCGGACTGCTCACTCCGTGTGCGATGGCCGTGACTTGCGCGACCCCTGTAGGCCCGGGAGTACAGATTGCGGGTGCGATGAGCGAGTCCCAGGTTCCGGCGCAAGCGGCCCCGTTGGTGGCAACGGTCAGCACGGCCGGGTTGCTGGACTGAAAAGAGAAGGTCTCCGTCAGGGCTTGGTTCTGATTGATTCCTGGCGGTGGCAAGCAGAGACTGGGTCTGTCCTACCTCGATCGAGGTGTTGATTCCTGCGGCGCAGGTGGTCAAAGGGGAAAGGCACAAAGTTCACGGTGGCGGGGACCTGTTCCGCGACGACCGTTGTAGTGTTGGGGTTGCTGCACGCAGAGAGAATGAGTAAAGCCGAGAGCGTGCCAGCCAGAGATTTGCCCGAAGCGAACCTGATCATGAACCCTTCCACCGGAGGATAAACGCGCCTGTCTGGAAAACTCTCAGTGTAGAGGCTGGGTGTTTTTTCGGCAACCCGCGCTCCAACTGGAGTCGGAACCTCGAGAGCCAATGCGTTGCAACGTAAGATGCGGCAAGAATGCGGTTGACGTGTTGGATTCGTGATTGATATATTTAAAAGGTTCCGCGAGTACATCCTGGCTTGCCTGTACCTGTGTCCCTGTTCGCCTTGCGCGAGGCGGACGCCGGAAAAGCGAAGTTAAGGCTTAGAGAAACACGTTTTCGCGTTATGAAGTAAGATTGCGAAGACGCCCTCGCTGAAACGTTCCGCGAAAAACTCTCTCAGGGAGACTATGCGGAGCGAAACTGACGAAACGGAGCGCCTCCCGTAGTTTGGGCCTGGAGCCACCGTCGGCAGTCCTGTCAAAGGGAAAAGAAAATTTCCGGCGATGTGTGGCCGGAAGTATGGGTAGCGAACGCTATCCAGCCTGGATCGAAAAACGAGTAGTATTTCCGCGGGTTTGGCGCGGGACTATCTCGTGGCAGTGGCTGGCTGCGGTCGGCCGAAGTAACGACGCTGCGAAAAACGGCGTCAAGGAGCAAGAGTGCCTACGTTTAATCAATTGGTTCGCGACGGAAGAAAGCGGCCGCGCTACAAGACGGCGAGCCCGGCGCTGCAGTCGTGCCCGCAAAAGCGTGGTGTCTGCACCCGTGTTTATACGCAGACGCCGAAAAAGCCGAACTCTGCGCTGCGCAAAGTCGCCCGCGTGCGGCTGACCAATGGAATTGAAGTTACGACATATATTCCCGGCGTCGGCCACAACCTGCAGGAGCACTCGATTGTGCTGATCCGCGGCGGCCGCGTGAAGGATTTGCCGGGTGTGCGCTATCACGTGATTCGCGGGACGCTGGACGCAGTTGGCGTTGCGGGCCGCATGCAAGGCCGCTCGAAGTACGGCGCGAAGAGACCGAAAAAGGGATAAGAGCAGTGGCCGGTTGCCAGTGGCCAGTGGCCAATGAGCGACGGCAAGAGCTGGTAGCTAGAAGCTAGCGGCTAGGAGCTAGAAGCTGAATGCCTCGCAAAGGACATATCGCTAAGAGAACGGTCGATCCGGATCCGGTCTACGGGTCCGACTTGGTGACGAAGTTCGTCAACTCAATGATGTGGCAGGGCAAGAAGAGCACTGCCGAGGGCATCTTCTATGAAGCCTTGACCCGCTTGCAGACCAAAGGCGGCGATGAGGCCCTGAAGTTGTTCAAGAAGGCGGTCGAAAACGCCAAGCCGCTGCTGGAAGTGAAGTCGCGGCGCGTAGGCGGCGCCAACTATCAGGTGCCGGTGGAAGTGAACGCCGACCGGCGCACCTCGTTGGCGATTCGCTGGCTGGTGACGTATTCGCGCGGGCGCGCGGAAAAAGGAATGATCGACAAGTTGAGCAACGAGTTGCTCGACGCCGCCAACGGCAAGGGTGCGGCCATCAAGAAGAAAGAAGACGTGCACCGCATGGCGGAGGCGAACAAGGCCTTTGCGCATTATCGGTGGTAGAAGAACAGCTATTAGCTCTTAGCCTTTAGCTGAGGAGCGAAGGGTTCAAGCTAAGAGCTAAGACTAGACTGAATTCATGAGCAGTCCAGCAAACATTGCCGGCGAGCAGGAAGTCCGCAAGGAAGAGAAGAAGAAAGCTGTGTCCAGAACAGTTCCATTAGAACGGTGCAGGAACATCGGTATCATGGCGCACATTGATGCCGGGAAGACCACTACGACTGAGCGCATCCTTTTCTATACGGGAAAGACGCACCGCCTGGGCGAAGTGCACGAAGGCACTGCCACCATGGACTGGATGGAGCAGGAGCAGGAGCGCGGCATCACGATTACTTCCGCTGCCACCACCTGCAGCTGGCGCGATATTCGCATCAACATTATTGATACGCCGGGCCACGTGGACTTTACCGCTGAAGTCGAGCGGTCGCTGCGCGTGCTGGATGGCGCGGTCGCGGTATTTGACGCAGTGCATGGCGTGCAGCCGCAGTCGGAAAAAGTCTGGCGGCAGGCGGACAAATACGGCGTTCCGCGAATTTGTTTTATCAACAAGATTGACAAGATGGGCGCCGATTTCGAGCATGCCGTTGACACCATCCGCAAGCGCCTCAATGCCAAGCCCATCGCGATTCAAATTCCCATCGGACAAGAAGACAAGTTTAGAGGCGTGGTCGATCTGCTCTCGATGAAGGCGATTGTCTGGACCAACGAGGACCTGGGCGCCGAGTACGAGACCGAAGAAATTCCCGCCGATCTGAAGAAGAAAGCCGAAGCCTTCCGCGCGCAACTGGTTGAAACCGTCGCCGAAAACGACGACGACATGCTGCACAAGTTTCTTGAAGGCGAAGAAATTTCCGAGGCCGAACTGAAGGCCTCGCTGCGCAAGTCAACCATTGCTTTGAAGGTGTTCCCGGTTGTGGTCGGTACGGCGTTCAAGAACAAAGGCATTCAGCCGCTGCTCGATGCGGTGGTCGATTACCTGCCGTCGCCGCTGGATACGCAGGAAACCAAAGGCCTCAATCCTGAGAACGGCGAGACCATCACGCGCAAGGCGGCGGACAACGAGCCGTTCTCGGCGCTGGCATTCAAGATCATGGCTGACCCGTTTGTCGGGCAGTTGACGTTTATCCGCGTTTACTCGGGGCAGTTGAAGTCGAGCGATTCGGTGCTGAACTCGCGCACTCAGCGGCACGAGCGCATTGGGC
Source organism: uncultured Acidobacteriota bacterium (assembly GCA_963819825.1). Taxonomy (GTDB): domain Bacteria; phylum Acidobacteriota; class Terriglobia; order Terriglobales; family Acidobacteriaceae; genus Gp1-AA145. The sequence goes on along the minus strand of CAWFXO010000003.1, from coordinate 519,129 downwards.
GTCTGCTGAAGATGCACGCCAACAAGCGCGAAGACATTCAGGAAATTCTGGCGGGCGACATCTGCGCGGCGGTCGGACTGAAGAACGTTTCGCACCGGCGACACCATTTGCGACGAGCGGCATCCGATCACGCTGGAATCGATTACCTTTGCGGTCCCGGTGATTTCGGTCGCGGTTGAGCCGAAGACCAAAGCCGACCAGGAAAAAATGGGCATGGCGCTGGCCAAGCTGGCCCAGGAAGATCCCACCTTTAAAGTTCACACCGACCCCGACAGCGGACAGACCATCATCAGCGGCATGGGCGAGTTGCACCTCGAAATCATTGTCGACCGCATGATGCGCGAGTACAAAGTCGAAGCCAACGTCGGCAAGCCGCAGGTGGCGTATCGCGAGACGATTCGCAAGCATGCCGAGGCCGAAGGCAAGTACATTCGCCAGACCGGCGGCACGGGTCAGTACGGGCACGCCAAGATCAAACTTGACCCGCAACCTGCCGGGCATGGGCTACGAATTTGTCAACGACATCATCGGCGGTTCGATTCCGAAAGAATTCATCAAGCCGATCGACCAGGGAATTCAGGAAGCGCTCGAAGGCGGAATTCTGGCGGGCTATCCGATGGTCGATGTGAAGGTCACGCTCTACGACGGCAGCTATCACGACGTGGACTCGAACGAAATGGCATTCAAGATTGCCGGTTCGATGGCGTTCAAAGAAGCCGCGCGCAAGGCGTCGCCGGTTCTGCTGGAGCCGGTGATGGCGGTCGAAGTGGTGACGCCGGAAGATTACGCCGGAGCGATCATGGGCGACTTGAGTTCGCGCCGCGGACGCATTGAAGGCATGGAGCATCGCGCCGGTTCGCAGGTGATCAAGGCGATTGTGCCGCTGGCGGAAATGTTTGGCTACGCGACGCACATGCGGTCTTCGACGCAAGGACGCGCGGAATACTCGATGCACTTTGCGCGGTATGAAGAAACGCCGCGGTCGGTTGCGGAAGAGATTATTGGCAAGGCGCAAGGGGCAAGAAGTAAGCGACGTAAAGTTTGTATCAGGGCACGGCTTCAGCCGTGCCGAAGCATGAGCGAAATGACAGTTTTGGGGCTTTAGCCCCTGAGGAAGACAAGAGCAATGGCAAAAGAGAAATTTGAGCGCAATAAGCCGCACTGCAACGTAGGGACCATCGGTCACATTGATCATGGCAAGACCACGCTGACGGCGGCGATCACGAAAGTATTGTCGAAGCACAACCCGAAGATCCAGTTCCGGTCGTTTGATTCGATCGATAACGCTCCGGAAGAAAAGGCGCGCGGCATAACCATTGCGACGGCGCACGTCGAGTATGAGACGGCGAACCGCCACTACGCGCACGTGGATTGCCCGGGCCACGCCGACTACATCAAGAACATGATCACCGGCGCGGCGCAGATGGATGGCGCGATTCTGGTGGTGGCTGCGACCGATGGTCCGATGCCGCAAACGCGCGAGCACGTTCTTCTCGCTCGTCAGGTCGGTGTGCCTTACATCGTGGTTGCGCTGAACAAGTGCGACGCGGTGGACGATCCCGAGTTGCTCGACCTGGTGGAACTCGAAGTCCGCGAGCTGCTGAAGACGCTATCAGTTCCCGGGCGACGATGTGCCGGTGGTGCGCTTGTCGGCGCTGGGCGCGCTGAACGGCGAAGCCAAGTGGGAAAAGCAAGTGGACGCGCTGATGGAAGCGGTGGACAAATCCATTCCGCAACCGGTGCGCGAGCTCGACAAGCCGTTCCTGATGCCGATCGAAGATATTTTCTCGATTCAAGGCCGCGGCACGGTGGTGACCGGACGTATCGAGCGCGGCAAAGTGAAAGTCGGCGAGGAAGTAGAGATTGTCGGCTTCCGCGAGACCCGCAAGACGGTTGTGACCGGCGTCGAAATGTTCAAGAAGCAACTCGACGAAGGCATGGCGGGCGACAACGCCGGACTGCTGTTGCGCGGCATTGCGCAAAGAAGATGTCGAGCGCGGCATGGTCCTGGCCAAGGGCGGATCGATTACGCCGCACACCAAGTTCAAGGCGACAGTGTACATCCTGACCAAAGAAGAAGGCGGGCGGCATACGCCGTTCTTCAAGGGCTATCGTCCGCAGTTTTATCTGCGAACGACGGACGTGACCGGCGTGGCCGAGTTGCCGTCGGGCACCGAAATGGTGATGCCGGGAGACAACGTGGAGCTGGTGATTGAACTGATCACGCCGGTGGCGATGGAAAAGGGCTTGCGCTTTGCCATCCGCGAAGGCGGACACACGGTGGGCGCGGGCACGATCTCGGAGATTGTGCAGTAGTAAAACCGTCGTTGGTCGTTAGTCAAGAGTCCAGTGCAGCTTGGATTTGGGATTTGAGCTAGAAGCTAAGAGCTCATAGCTAGAAGCTGTTTTCGCGGCTTGCAGCTTGCCGCATGGTCTTTCTCTCCGGAGATGCCGGAGGGGGTCAGGAAAAGAAACGTGATTGGAAACGAAAAAATTCGGATACGGCTGAAGGCATACGATTACCGCGTGCTCGATCAGTCGACACGGAGATCGTGGCGACGGCAAAGCGCACTCTGGGCGCAGATATCGCCGGACCGATTCCATTGCCGACGATGAAGAACAAGTTCTGCGTGCTGCGTTCGCCGCACGTGGACAAGAAGTCGCGGGAGCAGTTTGAGATCCGCACGCACAAGCGGTTGCTCGATATTCTCGAATCCCGACTCCGCAGACCGTGGAGGCGCTGATGAAGCTCGATCTGCCGGCGGGTGTGGATGTCGAGATCAAGGCATTCGGCAAAGAGCGCAAGTAGCTCGAGGTTCCCAGCCAATGGCGTCGTCTGATTGAACGACGGGCCAAGCTGGGACGGAGAAGGAAATGGCGAAGGTAACAGGGATTCTGGGAAAAAAAGTCGGGATGACGCAACTCTTCGATTCGAAGGGCGACGTGCATCCAGCGACCGTGCTGCAGGCGGGGCCATGCGTGGTCACCCAGCATAAGACGCAGACCAAAGACGGATACGACTGCGGCGCAGATTGGCCTGGTTGAGTTCATGAAGGAATCGAAGCTGTCGCAGCCCGAGCGCGGACACCTGGCGAAGAACAATGTTCCGCCGGTGCGATTTATCCGCGAAGTGCCGATTGAGGCCGACGGCGACACGGCGGTGAAGGCCGGCGACCGGGTGCTGATCGATATTTTCGAAGGCGAAAAATTTGTCGACATCGTTGGAGTGAGCAAGGGAAAAGGATTTCAGGGCGTGGTAAAACGGCATCATTTTGGCGGCGGCCCGAAGTCGCACGGTTCGATGTTTCAGATTACCGGCTCGATTGGCTCGTCGGCGTTTCCGTCGCGCGTGTTCAAGGGCATGCGGATGTCGGGGCACATGGGCAATGCGCGGGTCACGGTCCGCAATCTGCGAGTGCTGGGCGTCGAGAAAGATGACAATCTGCTCGTGGTTGAAGGCAGCGTGCCGGGACCGAATGGCGGGTATTTGATCATCACCAAGTCGAAGAAGCCGCCACGAGAGCGTCGCGGATTTGCGGGTTCGGCGACGGTCGATCCGTTGAAGGCGGCGAAGAGAGCAGCGAAGAAGGGCTAAAAGAAGTAGCTAGTGGCTAGTGGTTAGTTGCTAGTAATCAAGATCGAAGACAAAAGACATGGCATCGATTGACATTCACGATTTGAAGGGCAAGAAGGTTGGCACGCTGGAGCTCGCCGACGAGGTCTTCGGCGCGGTCAACGAAGACCTGCTTTGGGAGGCGGTGAAGCATTACCGCGCCGGGCAGCGCGCGGGCACTCACGCCACCAAGAACAAGAAGCTGGTTTCGGGCGCGGGCAAGAAGCTCTGGAAGCAGAAGGGCACTGGGCGCGCGCGTGTGGGATCGATCCGGTCGCCACTGTGGCGGCATGGTGGGACGGTGCATGGCCCGAATCCGCATTCGCACGCGTACCGTTTTCCGCGCAAGAAGCTGATGGGCGCGTTGCGCTCGGCGCTGGCGGCGAAGCTGGCCGACGGCAAGCTGATCGTGGTGAATGCGTTTGCTCTCGATGAACCGAAGACGGGCGCGTTTCGCGAGTCGCTCGACGCGCTGAAGGTGACCAAGGGCGCGCTGCTGGTGGAAGTGGCGAACCACGGGAACCGCAATCTGGTTTTGAGTTCGCGGAACCTGAAGGGCGTCGAGCTGGTGACCAGCAGCGATGTGCATCCTTATCATCTGCTGCGTTACGAGTGCACGATTTTTTCGCAGCCGGCGATTGAGAAATTGCAGCTCTCGCTGAAGAAGTCGTCTTCGAAGCGCTCGCACGATGCGGGCGAAGGCGAAGGTGAGAACAAGGCCGAAAAGAAATCCGAGAAGAAAACGGCGAAGGCTCCGCGCACTCGCAAGAAAGCGGCGGAGGTAGCCTAAACAAATGAAGACCGCATATCAGATTATTCGCAAGCCGGTGATCACCGAAAAAGGCGTCGGGATCAAGGACAACCAGAACACGCTGGTATTCCAGGTGGCGCCGAAGGCGACGAAGACCGAGATCAAGGAAGCGGTGCAGTCGATCTTCAAAGTGAAAGTCAGGTCGGTGCGCACGGCGAATTATCCGGGAAAAGAGCGGCGGCGGGGAAAGTTTGCCGGCTACCGTCCGGATTGGAAAAAGGCGTACGTGAGATTGCGGGCCGGCGAGAAGATGCCGGAGTACGCGCAGAATTTGTAAGAAAGCGTCAGCGTTCAGTCGTTGGTCGTTCAGCCAACTCCGAACGCGCGGCAGCGGCAGGGAAAAGCTAAGAGCTAGACAGCTAAGAGCTGATTTTATGGCAATCAAGACTTATAGACCGACAACTCAGACGTTGCGCTACCGGACTACGCTTTCGAGCGCGGACCTGACCACGAACCGGCCGCACAAGCCGCTGACCGAGACCAAGAACCGGCAGGGCGGACGCCGCAACTCGGGCGATATGACCATGCGCTTTCGCGGCGGCGGGCACAAGCGCAAGCTGCGCATCATCGATTTCAAGCGCGATAAGACCGGGATTCCGGCGACGGTGGCTTCGATTGAGTACGATCCCAACCGCTCGGCGCGGATTGCGCTGCTGGCGTACGCCGATGGCGAGAAGCGGTACATTCTTCAGCCCGACGGGTTGAAGATGGGGCAGAAAATTGTGAGTGGGCCGGATGCGGACATTCTGGTGGGCAATGCGTTGCCGCTGAAGAATATTCCTCCGGGCACGACGATTCACAATCTGGAGTTGCGTCCGGGAAAAGGCGCGCAGATGGTGCGGTCGGCGGGCGGCTCGGCGCAGTTGGTTGCGAAAGAAGGCGACTACGCGCTGGTGAAACTGCCTTCGGGCGAGACCCGCAAAGTTTCGCACGACTGCATGGCGACCATCGGGCAGGTGGGAAACATTGATCACGAAAACATCACCATCGGCAAGGCGGGACGTTCGCGCTGGCTGGGAAAGAAGCCGCATAACCGCGGCGTGTCGATGAACCCAGTCGACCATCCGCACGGCGGCGGTGAAGGCAAGACTTCAGGCGGACGGCATCCGGTGACCCCGTGGGGCCAGCCGACGCGAGGATACAAGACGCGCAATAACAAGCGCACCGACAAGTTTATTGTGAGCCGGAGAGCGAAATAGCTATGCGTTCATCGAAAAAAGGCGCTTTCATTGATGCGTATCTGGCGTCGCGGATCGAGGGCATGAACTCGCGCAACGAGAAGAAAGTGTTGCGCACCTGGTCGCGGCGCTCGACCATCATCCCGGAGATGGTGGGACACACGATCGCGGTGCACAACGGAAGGAAATTCATTCCGGTGTACGTCACCGAAAACATGGTGGGCCACAAGCTGGGCGAGTTTAGTTTTACCCGCCAGTTCAAGGGACACTCGATGAAAGCGGCGACGGAAACAGCGGCGCGTCCGGCGGGACCTCCGGGCGGTCCGGGAGCGATTAGTGCGGCGGCGGCTCCGGCAGCGCCCAAGAGTTAAGCGAGAGACGAGACACATGGAATTTAGAGCTCAAACCCGATTCGTGCGCGTCTCGCCGCAGAAGGCGCGGCTGGTGCTGGAGTTGATCAAAGGCAAGCGCGTGGAAGATGCGTTGAACACGCTGATGTTCACCAAGAAGCGCGTGGCGGCGAAGGTGGAAAAACTGCTGCGCTCGGCGGTCCAGAACGCCAACTACCTAAGTGGCGAGAAGAATTTTGATGTGGACCTCGACCAGCTGTATGTGAAGAACGCCATCGCCAACGATGGCCCGCGCATGAAGCGGATCCGTCCGGCGCCGATGGGACGCGCGTTCCGCTATGTGCGGCGCATTGCGCACATCGAGATCACGCTGGCTGAGCGCGGCGCAAACGGCACAGGGGTAGCGACGGTGGTGGGCGAAGATCGTCCCGCAACGAAGGCGGTAGCGGGTAAGACTGCGCCGCGGACCAAGAAGAAGGCCGTCGCGAAAAAGTTTGCCGGCAAGAAGACTGCCGGAAAGAGATAGAACAGTAGCTAGTGACAGTGGCTAGTCGCTAGTTAAGGCCAACGGCGCGACGGGTTTACTAGACAACTAGCCACTAGCAACTGAAGTTCAGGAGCTTTATGGGACAGAAGGTACATCCTTATGGGTTCCGGCTTGGCTACACCAAGCCGTGGAAGTCGCGCTGGTTTGTGGAACGCGACTACGACAAGCTGCTGCTCGAAGACATCAAGCTGAAGAATGAGCTGAAAGAGAAGCTCAAGTCGGCGGGAGTGAGCAGCATCGAAATCGAGCGTCCCGGCAACAAGCTGCGGGTCATTATTCGCACGGCGCGCCCAGGGATCATTATTGGCCGCAAGGGCGCGGAGATCGACAAGCTGAAGGCGGACGTGCAGAAGCGTACCGGCCGCGAAGTGTTCCTCGATATTCTCGAAGTGCACAAGCCGGAATTGGATGCACAACTGGTTTCGGAAGCCATCGCGCTGCAACTGGAAAAGCGCGTGGGCTTCCGCCGAGCGATGCGCAAGGCGGTAGATTCCGCGCTGCGTTTTGGATGCAAGGGAATTAAAGTCCGGGTAAGCGGTCGTTTGAATGGGAACGAAATCGCGCGCTCGGAGTGGTACCTGCAGGGCCGTTTGCCGCTGCACACGCTGCGCGCCGACATTGATTATGGATTCACCGAAGCGCGGACCACGTATGGCGTGATCGGCGTGAAGGTCTGGGTTTACAAGGGAGAAATCCTGCCGGCAAAGAAGCGCGAGACCCAGGCGGTGGGAGCATTCTAATCGGGTGATCTGATGATCGGGTCATCGGGTGACGAATCGGAGATTTCAGATTTCGAGATTGCAGATTTTGAACAGATTTGAGCTAAGAGCCAAGAGCTAACAGCCAAGAGCCGATTTTATGTTGATGCCGAAAAAAGTTAAGTACCGCAAGCAGCAGCGCGGACGCATGTGCGGAAAAGCCTGGCAGGGAAGCACGCTGGCTTTCGGGGATTTCGGGCTGAAGGTGCTGGAGCCGGGATGGATCACCGACCGGCAGATTGAAGCCAGCCGCGTGGCCATGACTCGTTTCATCAAGCGTGGCGGGAAGATCTGGATCCGGTTGTTTCCCGATAAGCCGGTCACCAAGAAGCCTGCCGAAACCCGTATGGGTAAAGGCAAAGGCGCGCCTGATCATTGGGTCGCGGTGGTGAAGCCGGGCAAGATTTTGTTTGAGATGGAAGGCGTGACCGCCGCAGGACGCGAAAGAAGCGATGCGGCTGGCGTCGCACAAGTTGCCGTTGCGGACGTCGTTTGTGCAGCGGCACGCAACACAATAGAGAGCTGTGAGCTACCAGCCGTGAGCGGTGAGCGAGCTGGATTGCCGGAGTTGCTCAAAGCTCGAAGGCTCAACGCTAAAAGGATTTTTATGGATGCAGAGAAAATCAGAAACCTGACCGGCGAAGAGCTGAGTCATCAGGAAAAGGACATGAGCGACCAGCTTTTTAAGCTGAAGTTTCAGCTCAACATGGGGCAGACGGAGAGCCTGACGAAGATCCGCGGGCTGCGCAAGGATATTGCCCGGGTGAAGACCATTGTTCGCGAGCGCGCGGCGGCGACCGCAAGCTCGACCGCAGCTTCGATCGCAACTACGAAATCGGAGAAGAAGTAATGGCGGAAACGCAAGTTGTCGGAAGACGCAAAGAAGTAGTCGGCGAAGTGGTTTCGAACCGCATGCAGAAAACGATTGTGGTCGAAGTCATCCGCCGCCGGGCCCACCCGCTGTATATCCGGGTGATTTCGAAGTCCAAGAAGTTTTACGCGCATGACGAGAAGAACATCGCGCATGTGGGCGACGTGGTGCGGCTCGAAGAGACGCGTCCGCTGTCGAAGCTGAAGCGCTGGCGGTTGAAGGAAGTGGTGCGCAAGGCGGCGCTGGTGCCGGAAGTTGCGGTGGATGTGGAGAAGTAGCTGCTAGCCGGAGCTTCGAGCTGTGAGCTTGGAGCAAGCGGAGCTGATGAGCTTGCTCGCGGCTCACAGCTCGAAGCTGGTCGAGGGGAAACATTTATGAGTTTAATGATGAGATCGATGCTCGAAGTCGCTGACAACAGCGGCGCGCGCAAGCTGCAGATGATTATGCCGCTGGGCGGGTCAACCGGAATGCATGCCGGCCTGGGGGACGTGATCACGGCCAGCGTGAAGGAAGCGTCGCCGGACGGGCAGGTCAAAAAGGGCACAGTCGTCAAGGCGGTGATCGTGCGCACCCGCAAGGAGTACGGGCGGCGCGATGGGACCTACATCCGCTTCGATTCGAACGCGGCGGTGCTGATCAATGAAACCGGCGAGCCGGTGGGAACGCGCGTGTTCGGGCCGGTGGCGAGGGAATTGCGCGAGAAGAAGTTTTTGAAGATTGTTTCGCTGGCGCCGGAAGTTCTGTAGGCGCTGGGGTGACGACAAGAACGCTAGAGTGACGACGAAGCAGTGAAGGGCGAATTTAGAAATGATAGCGACAACGACAGAGCACAAGCGAGTTGACATCCGCCGCAACGACACGGTGAAGGTGTTGAGCGGGCGCGACAAGGGCAAAGCAAGGCCGCGTGCTGCGGGTGATGCCGGACAAAGGCAAAGTCCTGGTCGAGCACGTGATGATGGTGAAGAAGCACCTGCGCCCCAGCCAGAAGTCGAAAGGCGGCATCGCCGAGCAGGAGAGCGCGGTTTCGATTTCGAAAGTGCAGCTGGTGTGCACCACCTGCGGCCCGGTACGGATTGGGCACGAAGTGCGCGGCGACCGCAAGGTCAGGGTTTGCAAGAAGTGCGGAACCACGCTGGATAAGTAAGGTTTCAAGGTTTCAAAGTTGCAAGGTTTCACGGGCTTGGGTTTTGAAACTTTGAACCTTGAAACTTTGAAACCTGCAACTCGGAATTTGATTATGGCGAAAGATAAAAAAGACAAAAAAGGCGGAGCTCAGGAAGCGCAGGCGGCTCCGGGAGTTGCCCGGCACAGCGCGAAAGAGACGCCGCGGCTGAAAGACCGCTTCCGCAAGGAAGTGGCGCCGGTGCTGATGAAGGAATTCGACTTCACCAATCCGATGGCGGTGCCGCATCTGCACAAGATCGTGGTGAACATGGGCATGGGCGAGGCCACGGGGAACGCCAAGATCATGGATCCGGCGGTGAACGAACTGGGCCAGATCACCGGGCAGAAGCCAGTGGTCACGCGGGCCAAGAAGTCGATTGCGGCGTTCAAAGTCCGCGAAGGCATGCCGATTGGGGCCATGGTCACGCTGCGCGGCGACCGCATGTACGAATTTTTCGACCGGCTGGTGAACGTGGTGCTGCCGCGGGTGCGCGACTTCCGCGGGGTGTCGACCAAGTCGTTCGACGGGCGCGGCAATTACACGCTGGGACTGCACGATCAGTTGATTTTTCCGGAGATTGATTACTCCAAAGTGGACAAGCAGAAGGGCATGAACGTGACCATTGTGACCACGGCGGCGAATGACAATCAGGCGCGGGCGCTGTTAAAGCATCTGGGAATGCCGTTCCGGGCGTGAGTAAGAGTTTCAGGTTTCAAGTTTCGAGTTTCATTTAAGGACTGCATGACTACAGCAAAACGAGTGAAAGACGCGAAGATCCAGGAAACGTTTAAGCAGGCGCGCGACAAGAAGCAGCCGAGGCCGAAGTTTTCGACGCGCCGGCACAACCGCTGCCAGATTTGCGGGCGGCCGCGGGCGTTCTTGCGCAAGTTCGGCACTGTGCCGGTTGTGTTTCCGCGGGCTGGCATTGCGCGGCGAGATTCCTGGAGTTTCGAAGTCGTCCTGGTAGGTAGAAAGCCCCACTTCTCGCAAAGAACGCGAGAAATAGGGCACCCGGCCTCAGGATGACAGGTTTGAAGTTGGAGTTCGCGGCCGTTGCTGGTTCTCCGCTGACGCGGAGAGAACGGACGGCTGAGGAGAAGCAAAACGTATGAAGTTGACCGATCCGGTCGCAGACATGCTGACGCGAATTCGTAACGCGATTCGCGCGCGGCACCAGAAGGTGGATGTGCCGGCTTCCAAGCTGAAGCTGGAGATTGCCCGCATTCTCAAGGAAGAGGGCTACGTCTCCAATTTCAAGGCCACCGAAGAGGAAGGCCACAAAGTCATTCGCATCTACCTGAAGTACGACAACAATAACGACGCCGTGATTTCGAATGTGGCGCGCGTGTCGCGTCCCGGCTGCCGGGTGTACGTGCGGCGCACCGAAATCCCGCGCGTGCTGGGCGGCATGGGCATCAACATTCTGACCACGCCCCGCGGAGTCATGACCGGACGCCAGGCGCGCAAGCAGGGCCTGGGCGGCGAGTTGTTGTGCGAAGTTTGGTAGGAACGCTAGCTGTTAGCTCATAGCTGTTAGCCTGTCAGGCTAAAACCGACGCTCAGCTAAGAGCTAATAGCTAAAGGCTAAGAGCTGCTCTATGTCACGAATTGGAAAAAAGCCGATTGCGCTTCCTCAGGGAGTGACAGTCAAAATCGAAGGCAACACGGTCATGGTGCAGGGGCCGAAGGGCAAGCTGGATACGCGCGTGCCGGCGGGCATCACCATGGAGCAGAAGGACGGCAACCTGGTCGCGATTCGCGAGAACGATTCGCAGGCGGCGCTGCACGGGCTGGCGCGTGCTCTGGTCAACAATGCGGTCGAAGGCGTGACCAAGGGCTGGACCCGCGAACTGGAAATTGTCGGCATTGGATACCGCGCGGAAATGAAGGGCAAGGGCACGGTGGTGTTCAGCCTGGGGTTTTCGCACCCGATTGAGTATCCGCTGCCTACGGGGATTGAAGTTGCGGTGGATCCCAAGCAGACCAAGCTTTCGGTCACCGGCATCGACCGCCAAAAGGTTGGGCAGGTGGCGGCGGAAATGCGCAGATTGCGTCCGCCCGACCCGTACAAGAACAAAGGTGTGCGCTACGTGGGCGAGCGCTTGAAGAAGAAAGTTGGAAAGACGGGAGCGAAGTAGCAGCTCTTGGCTCGTTGGCCGTTGGTTCATTGGCTAAGTCCTTTAGGGCCTGCCATTGAACGAGAGCGGTTGTGGCTCTGATCTGGCTAAGAGCCAAGAACGAAGAGCCAAGGGCTGAATTCATGCTGACACAGACATCGAAGAACGCGAACCGGCGGCGGGTGCATAAGCGGATCCGCAAGAAGGTCATGGGCACGGCGGAGCGGCCGCGGCTGAACGTGTACCGTTCGCTGAACCATATCTACGTGCAGGTGATTGACGACTTGCAGGGTGCGACGCTGGTTTCGGCCAACAGCGCCGAAGGCAAGAAGGAAGGCCGCACCTCGGGCGGAAACCTGGCGTCGGCCAAGTCGGTCGGCAAGGCCATCGCCGAGCGTGCCAAGGCCAAGGGCATCACCAAAGTTGTGTTTGACCGCGGCGGATACATTTATCACGGGCGGGTGAAGGCCCTGGCGGACGCGGCGCGGGAAGCGGGATTGCAGTTTTAAGAACAGCTCTTGGCGATTAGCTCTTAGCCTCTAGCTGAACCAGTGGGGGTTTGGCTAAGAGCTAACAGCCAAGAGCTAGAGCTAGATTGGAAGAGAATTCGAGAATGCCAACAGTAATCAAGAAACTCGATGCCGGCGCCTACCAGTTGAAGGACCAGGTGGTCGCCATTAATCGCGTCACCAAAGTGGTGAAGGGCGGCAAGAACCTGTCGTTTGCGGCGCTGGTGGTGGTGGGAGATCCGGCCTCGGGAGTGGTGGGGCACGGGGCGGGCAAAGCCAAAGAAGTGCCGCAGGCGATTCGCAAGGCCATTGAGTCGGCCAAGAAGAACCTGATGCGCGCCAATCTGACCCAGACCAGCATTCCGCATACGGTGCTGGGCCGTTACGGGTCGGGCATGGTGCTGCTGAAGCCGGCGCCGGAAGGCACGGGCGTGATTGCCGGCGGCGCGGTGCGCGCGGTCATGACGTCGGTTGGAATTCAGAACGTGCTGACGAAATCCATCGGCACAACCAACCCGCACAACGTGATCAAGGCCACGTTCGACGCGCTGAAGAAACTGAAGAACCGGGAAGCAGTCGCCAGCATGCGCGGCAAAGCGGTGGAGGAGCTCTAACTCTAATGACGGCGAAAAAAGCAGCTCCCAGCGGCGGCAAAATTCAACTGAAGTGGGTGCGGTCGGCGATTTGCACTCCGGTGACGCATAAGCGCGTTGTAAAGGGCCTGGGCTTTACCCGGCTGAACCAGGTGATTGAGCGGCCCGACAATGCCGCGATCCGCGGCATGGTGGCGAAGGTACCGCATTTGGTGGAGATTTTGAAATAGCAGCTGTTAGCTCTTAGCCTTTTAGCCAAACCGGATTTGAATTGGCTGAAGGGTTTTTCAGCTAAGAGCTAACAGCTTAAGAGCCAAGAGCTGAATTTATGAATCTTTCGAACATACGAGCGCCGAAGAAGGCGAATGAAAACAAGAAGCGCGTGGGCCGCGGCATGGGCTCGGGCATGGGCAAGACTTCGACCCGCGGGCATAAGGGGCAACGCTCCCGCAGCGGTTCGCGCATGATGCGCGGATTTGAAGGCGGCCAGATGCCGTTGCACCGCCGGATTCCGAAGCGTGGCTTCACCAACATCTTCCGCCAGGAATTTAACATTGTGAACCTGGAAAAGCTGGAAGGATTGGGTGACACGATCAATCCTGACGTGCTGCGCAAGGCGGGCGTCATCAGCACCAAGAAGCCGGTGAAGATTCTGGGCGACGGCGAATTGAAGTCGGCCATCACGGTGCAGGCGCACAAGTTTTCGAAGTCGGCGCAGGAAAAGATCACCAAGGCCGGCGGCAAGTTTGAGGTTTTGCAGTAGCAGCTGCAGCGGTGAGCGATGAGCGCGATCGATTGCTGAGCTCGGACTCGAGGCTATAGCTAGAAGCTAGAAGCTTTTTATGTTCGATAAGTTCGCCAACATTTTCCGCATTCCCGACCTGCGCAAGCGGGTCCTCTTCACGCTTGGCCTGCTGGCGGTGTACCGCATTGGCGGCCACATTCCGACTCCGGGTGTGGATTTTGTGGCGCTGCCAGAAGGCCTTCGAGCAGGGCAAGGGATCGCTGCTGGGCTTTGTGGATCTGTTTTCCGGCGGCAACCTGCGGCGCGCGACCATTTTCGCCCTGGGCATCATGCCCTATATCACTTCGTCCATCATTCTGCAGTTGCTCACGGTGGTTTATGAGCCACTGGCGAAACTGCAGAAGGAAGGCGAGATGGGGCGCAAGAAGATCACGCATGTGGACGCGCTACCTGACCATCGGTCCTGAGCGTGATCCAGTCGTGCTTCATGGCGATTCGGGCTGGAGAAGGCTGGGAGCTTTCGTGCCGCATCCGGGATGCGGCATTCATCCTGACTGACCGTGCTGACGCTGACCACGGGCAGCGCGTTCATCATGTGGCTGGGCGAGCAGATCACGGAGCGCGGCATCGGCAACGGCATGTCGCTGCTGATTTTTACCGGCATTGTCGTCGGGCTGCCGCGCGGCGATCCAGTGATTTGTGGGAGCAAGGCCAAGGACTTCACCTGGGGGCCGCTGACTCCGGTACTGATGATCGGCGCTGATCGTGCTGATGATGGCGGTAGTCGCCTTCATTGTGTATGTGGAGCGCAGCGAGCGCCGCATTCCGGTGCAGTATGCCAAACGCATTGTTGGACGAAAGATGATGGGCGGGCAGACCACGCACCTGCCGCTGAAGGTGAACGCGGGCGGCGTGATGCCGGTGATCTTTCGCTTCGTCGATTGTGACCATTCCGCAGACGGTGTTGATCGGGCTGCAGCGACAACCGCTATTTCGGGCCGGTGCTGGACGCGCTGAAGTGGGGCGAGCCGCTCTACACCGCTGGTGTACGTCGTAGCCATTATCTTTTTTGCGTACTTCTACATTTCGATTGTCTTTAACCCGAACGAAGTTGCCGACAACATGCGCAAGTACGGCGGGATTTATTCCGGGCATTCGTCCGGGCAAGCGCACTGCGGACCACATCAATGAGATTCTGACGCGCATGACGCTGGTGGGCGCGCTGTACCTGATCGTCATCTCGTTGATTCCGGAATGGATGATTGCCGGCATTCACTTGAACCACCTGTTCCGGCCGCTGGGAACCTTCTTCGAGCGCCTGCCGAACTGGGTGCTGAATGGGTTGGGCGTGAACTTTTATTTTGGCGGGACTTCGCTGCTGATCGTCGTGGGCGTGGCGATGGACACGGTTAACCAGATTGAATCGCAGCTGATCATGCGTCACTACGACGGGTTTACGCCGAAGAGCGGAAGGATTCGCGGGCGCCGGACGTGGTGAAGCAGTTGCTAGTTGCTAGTGACTAGTGGTTCGTCGGAGCTTAAAGGCTTTGGGCTTTGCTAGCAACTAGCCACTAGCCACTAGCAACTGGGTTGAGAGCGATTGGGCAGTGTCAGGAATTTTGGAAACAGGAGCGGGTTAGGGCCAGTTCGATGGCAGAGCAAGTTTTGCGAAACATCGGACCGATCGTGCTGCTTGGGCCGCCGGGAGCCGGGAAAGGCACCCAGTCGCACAATATTACCCAGCACTACCGCATCCCGCAGGTTTCAACCGGCGATTTGCTGCGCGAGCACGTGAGGCAGGCGAACGCCGCTGGGAGTCGAAGTCAAGGAATTGATGGCCCGGGGGGAATTGGTCCCCGATCATTTGGTCTGCGACATTGTGGCCTGGCGTTTGCGGGAGCCGGATGCGCAGCGCGGGTTTGTGCTCGACGGGTTTCCGCGGGCGCAGAAACAAGCGGTCTGGCTGGACGCGTTTTTGAAGTTTGAGTTCTTTGAAACCGGGAAGTGGCCGGCGTGGCTGCCGATTGTGGTACGGATTCAGGTGGATTATAATAAGTTCTTGCTCCGGATCACTGGACGCAGGACTTGTCCTACCTGTGGGCGGATCTATAACGTCCATTCCCAGCCGCCACTCGTTGATGAAATCTGTGACATCGACGGCTGCGAAGCTGTTCATCCGCGATGATGACCGCGAAGAAGTCATTCGCGAACGCCTGGCAACCTACGAGCGCCAGACCAAGCCGGTGGCGGAGTACTACGCAGCGCTGGGCCGGGTGGTGACGATTGACGGCGACCGGCCGGTGGACGAAGTGACGGCCAGCATTGTGCGGGAAGTGGACGGCAAGCGGCGCGCGGCCGCGTCGGAGGCCAAGTAGGCGTGGCGATTGTTTGCAAGTCGCAGTCGGAAATTGAAAAGATGCGGAAGAGTGGCCGCATCGTTCGCGAGATTCTGGATGAGCTTCGCGTCGATGGTCGCGCCGGGCGTCACCACGATGGACCTGGAGAAGGCGGCGGAGCGGAAGATTTGGAAGTCGGGCGCGAAGCCGGCTTTCAAGGGATACTACGATTATCCCTGCGTGCTGTGCACGTCGGTGAATGAAGAGATTGTGCACGGGATCCCGTCGGAAAAACGGGTGCTGAAGGCGGGCGACATTGTTTCGATCGATTGCGGCGTGGTGCTGGATGGGTATTACGGTGACGCGGCGATCACGGTTGCGGTCGGCGATACGGTTTCGCCGGAGCGGCAGAAGTTGATGGAAGTCACCGAGCAGTCGCTGTACAAGGCGATTGAGCAGGTGAAGATCGGCAACCGTATCAGCGATATTGGCGCGGCGGTGCAGGAATACGTGGAAGCCAACGGATTCAGCGTAGTGCGCGAGTTCGTCGGCCACGGAATTGGGACCAAGCTGCACGAAGAGCCGCAAGTGCCGAATTTCCGCTCGCGCGGCGCCGACACCCGGTTGCGCGAAGGCATGGTGCTGGCGATTGAGCCGATGGTGAATTCCGGGCGTCCGGAGGCGAAAGTTCTGGACGATAAGTGGACGGCGGTCACCGCGGACGGCAGTTCCAGCGCGCATTTCGAGCATTGCGTAGCGGTGACGAGGGATGGGCCGCTGATTTTAACGCAATAGAAGCTAGTGGCTAGTAGCGTTGGTTGCTAGCCAAATGCTGAGAGAACTGGCAACTGAGAGCTGACCACTAGCAACTAGGAGTGCATGAGCAAAGAAGACGCGATTGAAGTGATGGCGACGGTGGTGGAACCGCTGCCCAACGCCATGTTCAAGGTGGAGTTGGAAAACAAACACCAGGTTCTGGCGCATGTTTCCGGAAAGATGCGCAAGAATTTCATTCGCATTCTGCCGGGAGACAAAGTTGCAGTCGAGCTTTCGCCTTACGATTTGAATCGCGGGCGGATTGTGTATCGGTATAAATGATTGCCGCGCACAGCCGGTTTTCCTGACGGCTGAAAGCTGACGGCTGAAGGTTGGTTTATGAAAGTACGGGCATCGGTCAAGAAAATTTGCGATAAGTGCAAGGTCATCCACCGCAAGGGTGTGGTGCGGGTGATTTGCGAGACTTCGAAACACAAGCAGCGGCAGGGGTAATAGGAGCATTTATGGCGACGAATTGCAGGCGTCGATCTTCCGCGCAACAAGCGGTCGTTTATCGCGCTGACGTACATTTACGGAATTGGAAATTCGCGCGCGGCGCGGATTCTCGACGAGGCCAACGTGGACGCGATGAAAAAGGTCCAGGACCTGGGCGAAGACGAAGTCAACCGCATTCGTCAGGTGATTGAAGGCGAAGGCCTGGTGGAAGGCGATCTGCGCAAGGAGGTTTCGATGAGCATCAAGCGGCTCATCGAAATCGGCTCCTATCGCGGTTTCCGTCACCGCCGCAATCTGCCGGTTCGCGGACAGCGGACGCATACCAACGCCCGGACCCGCAAAGGACCGCGCAAGGGAACGATTACGCAGAAGAAGAAGCAGCGACGAAAACGTAGTTAGCCAGGTGTCAAGTGGTTCAGCAGGATTCACGGTTTCTGACCGCGGTTGCGCGGCAAGATTGAGACTTGACAACCTTGAAGCCTTGAAGCCACTGAACACTGAGGACTTATGGCGAAACCAGTAGCAGCAGGCGGCGCCGCAGCGGCGCCGGAGAAGAAGGGCAAGAAGAAAACCTTCAAAAAGAAGGAGCGCAAACACGTCTCATTTGGCGTGGTGCATATTCAGGCGTCCTTCAATAACACCATTGTGACCATCACCGACCAGGCGGGGAACGTGCTGTCCTGGAAGAGTTCAGGGTCGCTGGGTTTCCGCGGATCGCGCAAGGGCACGCCGTTTGCGGCGCAGCAGGCTGCGAGCAACGCCGCCAGCATGGCGCGCGATCACGGTGTTCGCACGGTCGAAGTGCGCGTGAGCGGGCCGGGTTCGGGACGCGAATCGGCGATCCGGGCGCTGGCTGCGGCGGGCATTGAAGTCCGCAACATTAAAGATGTGACTCCGATTCCGCATAACGGTTGCCGTCCGCCGAAGCGGAGGAGAGTGTAAGAACAGTTGCTAGTGGCTAGTTTCGAAATCCAGATTTTACTAGCCACTAGCTACTAGCTACTAGCCACTAGAGTTCGCCCAGGAAGACAGGTTTAGCCAAACCCGTAAACTGGACAGAAAATAAGGAGAAGAAAACTTGGCGCGTTATACCGATCCCGTCTGCCGTCTATGCCGCCGCGAGGGCATGAAGCTGTTCCTCAAAGGCTCGAAATGTTTCACCGACAAATGTCCGGTGGAAAAACGCAACTTTGCTCCCGGCCAGCATGGCAAGGACCGCAAAGCCAAAGTCGTAGGCTACGGCCTGCAACTGCGCGAGAAGCAGAAAGCCAAGCGCATGTACTTCACGCAGGAAGGCCAGTTCCGCAACTACTTTGAGAAGGCCGCGCGCTCCAAGGGCGTGACCGGCGAACTCCTGTTGCAGCAACTGGAACGGCGTCTGGATGCGGTCGTGTACCAGCATCGGCCTCGGAATGTCCCGGCGTCAGGCGCGGCAGTTGGTCCGCCACGGGCACGTTGCGGTGAATGGCCGCAAGGTCAACATTCCTTCCTATCAGATCAGCGTCGGGGAAGAGATTTCGATTCGCGAAAGCAGCAGCAAGCTGGGCATTGCTGGAACAGGCGAAGGAATTCGCCGCGCATCAGAATGCTCCGGGCTGGCTGGAAATTGATCGCGACAATTTCAAGGGCAAGGTGCTGGCGCTGCCGAAGCGCGAAGATATTCACCTGCCAGTGAACGAGCAGTTGATTGTGGAACTTTACAGTAAGTAGTGGTTCGTGGCGAAGGTTTCAAGTTTCAAGGTTTCGAGGTTTCAAACCGATCTGGGATTTGAACCTGGAGCTTTTGACCTCGAAACGTGAAACCTTGAAACTTGAAACCTGTTTTTCGGTCCCTATTTCGTGCCAGATCAGCCTTTTGTGGTGACTGAGCCGGGTTGGACCACCCGGCGAGCCGCAATTGAGCCAAACGGCCGAAGGAGAAACACATGCTTTGGAAGGGTTTTCAAAAACCGAAACGCCTCGCAGTTGACACTTCAACCTTAACCGACAAGTACGGAATTTTCTGGGCGCAGCCTTTTGAGCGCGGATTCGGCACCACCATTGGCAACGCGCTTCGCCGCGTGCTGCTTTCTTCGATCGAAGGCGCCGCTGTTACCGCCGTCAAGATTGAAGGCGTGCTGCACGAGTTCCAGTCCATCCCCGGCGTGGTTGAAGACGCGACCGACATCATCCTGAACCTGAAGCAGGTACCGTTCAAGCTGAGCGGCGATGCGCCCAAGGCCATCTACCTGCGCTCGGACCAGCCGGGCGTTGTCACTTCGGGCATGATCGAAGCCGATGGCGACGTCGAAGTTCTCGACAAAGACGTTTACATCGCGACCGTCAGCGAAGGCGGCCGGCTCGACATGGAAATGCGGTTGAAGCGCGGACGCGGTTACGTTTCCGCTGACAAGAATTTTGACGAAGACCTCGGCATCGGATTCATTCCGATTGATTCCGTCCACTCGCCGGTGCGCAAGTGCAACTACACCGTCGAAGCGGCGCGACTCGGGCAGATCACCGACTACGACAAACTCACGCTCGAAGTCTGGACCAACGGCTCCATCATTCCGGCGGATTCGATTGGCCTGGCGGCGAAGCTGCTGAAAGACCACATGAATATCTTCATCAACTTTGAAGAAGATATCGAAACCGGCGGCGGCACCGAAGAGCGCAAGCCCGAGATCAAGAACGAGAACCTGAACCGATCGGTCGAAGAGCTGGAACTTTCGGTGCGCAGCTACAACTGCCTGAAGAACGCCAACATTCAGTCGATCGGCGAGCTGGTGCAGAAGACCGAAGCCGAAATGTTGAAGACGAAAAATTTCGGCCGCAAGTCGCTGAACGAAATCAAAGAAATTCTCGGCACCATGGGCTTGAGCCTGGGCATGAAGATTGACGAGCACGGGAACGCTGTCCCCGGGCCGACTTCGAACCAGGTGCTGCCGGCGTCGGCGTACGGGCCGGACGATAACTACTAGAAGTAGCTAGTGGCTAGTTGCAAGTGATTCGACTGGCCACTGGTTTTGCGACGGATGATTAAGACCTTGGGGCCTAGCAAACTTGTCACTTGCCACTGACAACTGGGGTTCAAAATGCGTCACAAAGTATTTGGATTCAAACTCGGACGGACCACGTCGCACCGGCGCTCGATGCTGCGGAACATGGCCACCTCGCTCATCGTTGAAGAGCGGATTGAAACCACCATTCCCAAGGCCAAGGCGCTGAAGCCGATCGTCGAGAAGATGATCACGCTGGGCAAGCGCGGAGACCTTTCCGCGCGCCGTCAGGCGATTGCGTATCTGATGACCGACGGAAGCCGTGACCAAGCTGTTCGACACCGTCGGCCCGCGCTTCGGCGACCGCGACGGCGGCTATACCCGCATCATTCGCGCGGGATGGCAAAAGGGCGATGGGGCCGACAAGGCATTCATCGAACTGCTCGGCAGCGAGCAAGTGCTGGACGAAAAGCGCCAGAAACGTGCCGACGCCCGCGCCAAGAAAGCCGAAGAAACCAAGAAGCAGATGGAAGAAGCCGAAGCGGCGCAGGCCAACGAAGCCGCCGTGCAAGCGGAGTCCAACGAAGAAAAAGAGAAGAGAGTTCAGAGCGTTGCAATCGAGCGCGGGCATCTTGCCCGCGCTTTTTGTTTTCGGACAGACGACAAGTATCGGTGGCGCAGGTTGTATGATCCCTCAGTTAAGACTTTAACCCGGAGGATCAGATGACCATCCGACGTGATTTGTGTATCCCTGTCTTTCTGCTTTTTCTTACTGTGCTCGCGACCGCGCAGACTCCGGCGGAATGGAAGGCGGTGGAAGGTGCGCTCGGGCGCACCGGCAAGGTGCAGCCTGACGGAAGCCTCAAGTTCGGAATGCCGCGCAAGGACCTGAAAGTCACAGTTGACGGTACCCCGATTAAGCCGGGTCTGGCGCTGGGATCTTGGGCGACATTTTCCGCCAGCGGCGACAATGCCATGGTCATGGGCGATCTGGTGCTGACCGAGGACGAAGTTGGCCCTGTGATGGCGAAGCTGCAGCAGGGAGGAATTGAGATCACCGCCCTGCACAATCACGTGCTGCACGAATCGACGCGCTTGATGTATATGCACATTGGTGGGCACGGGAACGCGGCGAAGCTGGCGCTGGCGATCCACGATGCAGTGGCCCTGACCGGAACTCCCGCGGAGAGCCCCGCCGCGGCTGTCGCGCAGAAAATCGATCTCGATACCGACAAGATTGACGAGGCGATGGGGCGGAATGGGAAAGACAACGGCGGGATTTATCAGTTCGGCGTGCCGCGGGCGGAGACGATCCGCGATCACGGCATGGAGATACCGGCGTCAATGGGCGTCTCAACCGCCATTAATTTTCAGCCGACTGGCAACGGTCGCGCGGCCATAACCGGAGATTTCGTTCTGCTGGGGAGCGAAGTTAATCCGGTGATCGCCGCGCTTCACGAAAATGGGATCCAGGTGACGGCCCTGCACAGCCACATGCTGACGGAAGAGCCGCACCTTTTCTTCATGCACTTCTGGGCTAACGACGACGCGGTGAAGCTGGCGCACGGCCTGCGCGCGGCGCTCGACAAAACCAACTCAAAGAAATAGGTTTGCAGTTTCCTCCATGGCAGGCGACTCGCAAATCGGACCGGTGACCGACGCGCAGGAAGTCGTGCCGGTATCTTTCTCGCAGTTTTGCGCCTACTTTCTGTGGCTGGGCACGACCGGGTTCGGTGGGCCGATTGCGCTGGCTGGATACATGCAGCGCGACCTGGTGGAGCGTCGCCGCTGGGTCAGCCGCGAGGACTATCTTGAGGGCCTCGCTCTGGCGCAGCTTGCGCCTGGGCCATTGGCGGCGCAACTGGCCATCTACCTGGGCTATCTACGGGCGGGGATATTGGGGGCGTCGGTGGTCGGGCTGGCGTTCGTCGGTCCGTCATTTCTGATGGTGCTGGCGATCGCGTCGGCTTACGTCCGTTACGGCGGCCTGCCGTGGATGCAACCCGCCTTCTACGGGATTGGGGCCGCGGTGGTGGCGATCATCGCGCGATCGGCGTGGAAACTGGCGCGCATGACCCTGCGCAATGACCGCCTGCTGTGGGCCATCTTCGTGGTGCTCGGAATTTCAACCGCCGTCACTGGACGCGAAATTGTGTGGCTGTTCTTGTTGGGAGGCTTGGTTGCGTACCTTGCCAAGGCCGGGCCACGAATTGCCCAGCCTCATGCGGGATTGTTCGTACCTCTTTTGGCTGCAGGGACGATGGTTCGCGGCAAAGTGCTCGAGTTGCTCCTGTTCTTCACCAAGGCTGGAGCGTTCGTGTTTGGCAGCGGCCTGGCGATTGTTCCATTTCTTTACGGCGGCGTAGTCGAACAACACCACTGGCTCACGGATCGCCAATTCCTGGATGCCGTTGCGGTGGCCATGATCACGCCGGGGCCCGTGGTAATCACGTCTGGCTTCATTGGATACCTGGTTGCAGGGCCATGGGGGGCGATGGCCGCCGCGGCTGGAGTTTTTATTCCGGTGTATCTCGTCGTGGTCTTTATCAGCCCGTTCTTCGGGAGGATTGCCAAGAATCCCCAGGCGCGCGCGGCGTTGCAGGGAGTCACCGCAGCGGCAACGGGAGCGATCGCTGGCGCAGTTTATATTTTGGGCCGGCGCGCCATCCACGATTGGGCGACCGTGCTGATCGCGGCGGTAGCGCTGGGCATCATTCTGCGGTGGAAAGTCCCCGAGCCGATACTGATTGCGGGGGCGGCAGTGGCTGGGGTTTTACTTTACCGGTGATTCTCCTTCTTGGCCCCTTACATGCCAACGCCGCCAGTCACTGCCGGCGAACAGCAGGTTCCTCGCTACACGGATCGCTGGGCGCGATCCGTTTCGCTTCGGAATGACAGCATCACTCATTCTTCCGAAGTGCACGGTGTCCTGCACGGTGAGTTCCACTTGGCGATGCCGGGGGCGTATCCGGTCGCCAGCACGTGGTTGTGAACGACGTCCAGGGAGAAGCCGCTGTCGATGGTCACGCCGCTGCCTTCGTGTTCGTAGTCGGCGAGATCCGGAGGCAGGTGCGGCACCACGTCCCAAACATTCACGATCCGATAGCAGACGTTGACGTGAGTGTCGAAGAAACTGACGAAATCGTCGTGGCCCACACGCGGCTCGGCCCAGGTGTACACGACTCGGCGAAAGAGTCCACTGCGATGTCGTTCAGCAGATCAGGAGCGGCCAGGGCGCAAAGAGCCGCTCGCCGAGGCTGTGTCCGGTGAGCAGCAGGTCCTTGCGTCTGGCGGCGAATTTTGCGCACCAGCCCAACCAGATTTGCGCGAATCGAGTAGTAAACCAATTGAAAGCCCTGTGCACGGTGCCGCGTCCGGGGACGGGACCGTAGGGGCGCCGGAACGAAGTCAAAGTCGTCGAACCACTCGTGAAGCAACTGCGTGCCGCGAAACGCGACAATCAGTTCTGCGCACGGTCCACGCACACCCAGCCGAAAGTGCAGGTTGGGACTGGCGTTGCGGCTAGTGCGTGAACGGCCACGCCGCTGGTGGCTGCTCCCTGATTCTGGGCGGGTTGGTGGGCATGCTTCGCATCATCTTTGGTGGGCGGCTTGCTGGGTGGACTTGGATTCTGGCGAGTTCGCCATTCCGAATGTCCGCAATCGGCGAGTATCTCGAAAGCCGTTTCCCCGGCCGAACCCGGTCGGGCGGCTTGCTGCTGTCGTACGCGCCTGGGCAAGCGGTAGGCGGTGTTTTCGGCAAATTTCCCGTCAAAGGGGATCATGGGGCTCCCTTTCAATTTTTGTGAGTTGGTGAATCGGGGAAGGACGCCAGCATAGTCCGCGCGGAAGGCGGTGCGCAAGAAAAAAGTCTTGACATGACGACCCGGCGGCGATTTACCAATATATCCGTAACGGATATATATATGACGCCATCAAGACCGAGGCAATCGCAGGAAACGAATCCGCTGACTCCGGCGGTGTTCCATATCTCTGCTGGCCCTGGCCGGGCGACGGAAACACGGATACGCCATCATGAAGGAAGTTGAAGCGGATGGTGGAGGCTCTCTACGCATGGGGCCGGGGACATTGTACGGGTCACTACAACGTATGGCGACCGCGGGCTGGTAGAGGAAACCGAAGATGAGGCGCGAAAGTGACGAAGATGAGCGCCGCCGGTACTACCAACTTACGAGCATCGGGACGGCGGGCCCTGGGCGGGGAAACGGCGCGGCTTCGTCAGGCGTTGTCGGCGGCGAAGAGGAAGGGCGTGGCGGCTCCGGCGAGGGTGTCACGATGAATCAGCGAGCCGGGCTGCGGCGGTTGATCCTCGCTGCCTACGGCTACGCGCTGTATCTGTATCCGGCGGAGTTTCGCGAACGCTATGCGGGCGAATTGAGCCGCTGCGCAAGCCAGATGCTGGCGGAGAGCGGGTCGCCGTTGGGAACCGCGTTTCTGCTCGTGGAAGATACGCTGCGATCTCTGGTAAAGGAGTACCTGGGTATGACCCTGAATCGAATTCCACAACTTGCGATCTTGCTGATGATTACTACCTTCGTGGCCGGGACGGCCGTGGTGATCTCGCAGCAGGTGTTGCGGTGGTCGGGCAACGACCCCCAGATCCAACTCGCGGAAGACGCGGCCCAGCGGCTGAATTCCGGCGAGGAGCCAGCCCACGTTGTTCCCGACCGCAAGGTGGACATGGCGGCAAGCCTGGCGCCATTTGTCATCGTTTACGACGACGCGGGGCGGCCGCTGACGTCCTCGGGGAACCTGGATGGGATGACGCCGGCGCTTCCCCGCGGGGTATTCGATTTCGTGCGGTCGCATAACGAGGAACAGGTGACTTGGCAGCCGCGGCCGGGGGTACGCATCGCCTCCGTGGTGGTACGAACCGCAAACGGGTTTGTGCTGGCGGGGCGCAACCTGCGGGAAATTGAGGTCCGCAAGGACAAAGTAACGCAGCTTGCCATGCTCGGCTGGCTGGTGGCCAACCTGGCGTTGACTCTTCTCTGGCTGCTGACACCAATGTTTGGCAGCGCCCGGCCCTCCCAGTTGCAAACTACGGTGTAGCGGGAGCAATCCAAAGCCGGTAACTGGCTTCCTTCTGTCCGCTTTACGCTTCTACCACTGTACTGTTTCGCAAAGTAACATCGCCCTCTCGTACTCTGCCCAAGCTCCGAATCAAGGGAGTAAATAAAAGATAGGACGGGCAAGGTGTTTCCTGCCTCGGGAGGAAGCATGCAAATCGGTGTCTATGGTGCGGGGTACCTTGGGTACAGTGATTTCGGCCTGTCTGGCGGACTTTGGCACCCCGGTAACCTGTTGTCACCCCGATAGTTCGCGCATGGTGGACATGGCGCAGGGCAAGGTGCCCTTTCACGAGAAAAACCTTTCTGAGGTAATCCGGCGTAACGTGCGATCGGGCCGGCTGGCGTATTCGACCGACGTGGAGTCTTTCGCCCGCAAGTCGAGCGTGATCTTTCTGGCCGAGGACAATCCGCGAGCACTTGGCTGACCTGGCCGTGCGGATTGCGCAAGGCGGTCTCCAAGCCGCCGATTCTTGCCATTGTGACGCCGGTTTCGGTGGGGACCGGGACCGTCCTTGGAAAAGAAATTGCACGACGCCGGGTTGAAGGCGACGATCGTTTCGCAGCCCATGTTTTTCACCGCCGGCTGCGCGGTGGAAGATTTCAACTGGCCGGACCGGATTGTTCTGGGGACGGGGTCGAACGACGCGGTGCTGGCCATCAAGCAGATTTTTCATCCGCTGGTGATGCGCGGGAGTGCCGGTGATCGTGACTAATCACGAGACGGCGGAGCTGGTGCGCGAATCGGCGACAGCATTTGTGGCGGCCAAGATTTCGTTCATCAACGAACTCGCCGGACTGTGCGAAAAAGTCAACGGCGACGCCGTGCATCTGTCGCTGGCCCTGGGATTGGACAAAAAAATCGGCCCACGCTGCCTGCAGGCTGGAGCCGGCATGGGCGGACTATTCGCCCAGTCGGACATGGATTCGCTGGCGCAGCTGGCGCAGGGAGAACAACGTCGAGTTGAAGATTCTGAGCGCGGCCCGCGAAGTGAATCTCTCGCTCAGGCCGAGGGCCTGGCGGAAAAGATTTCGCGCGTGCCTGCAGTCGCTGCAGAACAAAGACGTGGGAATTCTGGGCCTTTCATTCAAGCCGAATACCAACTCGGTTGCCGGATCGGCTGCGGTGAAGTTGGTGCAGAGCCTGGTGGCGCGCGGCGCGCGGGTACGGGCCTACGATCCAGTCGCCATTCCCGATGCCCGGCTGGAGCTGAACGGCACAGTGCACTATTGCGAGTCGGCTTACGCGGCCGCCGAAGGCGTGGAGGCCTTGGTTGTGGGCACGGGATGGCCCGAGTTCCGCGGGCTGGATTTTTCGAGGATCAAGAACCTGCTGCGCCGTCCGTTGATCGTGGATACCAAGAATGTTCTCGATGCCACGCGGCTGCGGGCGATGGGATTTGAGTACGTCGGCGTGGGAAGGTAGCACTCAGCATTCAGCACTCAGCCTCGCTGTCTCCGGCCTTCAGATTCTACCGGCGTTGCCTCGGTGTCGTCCTTGAAGGGACTCGGTCATCTGCATCGTAGCTTTCTCCGGCACTGCCGTGCCGGGCTTTCATATTCTGCCGCTTTCGCGGCTGGGGCGCGTTAGGGTCACACCATGAGTTCGTGAGAAGCCAAGAGCCAGCAGAGCCAAGAGCCAGAGAGCCAAGAGCCTGAAGCCCCAAAGCTTCCCTTGTATAATCGAAGAGTCTGGTGGGAGTAGCTCAACTGGCAGAGCACCGGACTGTGGCTCCGACGGTTGCGGGTTCGATTCCCGTCTCCCACCCCAATAATT
This sequence comes from uncultured Acidobacteriota bacterium, assembly GCA_963819825.1. GTDB lineage: Bacteria > Acidobacteriota > Terriglobia > Terriglobales > Acidobacteriaceae > Gp1-AA145. The sequence goes on along the minus strand of CAWFXO010000003.1, from coordinate 492,420 downwards.
TACAGATTAGACTTGCCGCGGTTGCGATAAGCTTCTTCGGGCATTTCCCTGCTAAAGGAGAACGTCGAGTGAAGACATTCGTGTTCGGTGTGATTGTCGGCGTCATTCTGGTTCCGCTGTGCGGGTATTTCTACTTCGGCAGCGGCGCGGTGCCGGTGGCCACCTCGGCCCCGCCCATGCCCTTCGAAAAGATGTTGGCGCACAAGGCGCTGGACGCGCGGATTTCGAAGGAAATGCCGACGAGCGTGCCGATTCAGGCTGATGACACGAACCTGGTGGCCGGCGCCCAGGTCTATCGCCACCACTGCGCGATGTGTCACGGTTTGCCGGGTCAGCCGGAAGGCGGCTTTGCCAAAGGCATGTTCCCGCATCCGCCAAAGTTGACGGAAGGCACTGGGCGTGACCGACGACGAGCCGGGCGAGACCTATTGGAAGGTAGCGAACGGAATTCGCCTGTACCGGCATGCCGAGCTTCAAACCGTCGCTTTCTGATACCGAGATGTGGCAGGTCAGCCTGATGTGCGCCCACGCCGACAAACTCCCGCAAGCCGCGAAGGATGTTCTGACGGCGCCGCCGTTTGGCGGGCCTCCACCGTCTGGTGCGGAAGCGCTCGGGAATGAAGATGCCGAGCATGAATGCTCCCGGTATGACTGCGCCTCCTAAGCACTAGACCTGGACGCCGCGATGTTTCGCCTGAGTCCGGATTCGCCGCGACGAAGATTCTTCTTCCTTTCCTACGCTGGCGTCACGCTGCGTTAAGCACTACCATCTATTGATCTATGCCGGTCGAAACGAAAATCTCCTCCTTCGCGTACACACCGATTCGCGCGCCGCGCGGCACTGAGCTCTCCTGCAAAGGATGGGCGCAGGAAGCCGCCATGCGCATGTTGATGAACAATCTCGACGAAGAAGTCGGCGAGCGTCCGCGCGATCTGGTGGTGTATGGCGGAACCGGCAAAGCGGCGCGCAATTGGGATTGTTATCACGCCATCGTGCGGTCCCTGAAGGCACTGGAGAATGACGAGACTCTGCTGGTGCAGTCGGGCAAGCCGGTGGGAGTTTTCAAAACTCACGACTATGCGCCGCGGGTGCTGATTGCGAATTCGAATCTAGTCGGGCACTGGTCGAACTGGGAGAAGTTCAACGAACTCGAACGCGCCGGACTGATGATGTATGGGCAGATGACCGCCGGGTCGTGGATCTACATCGGATCGCAGGGAATTGTACAGGGAACGTTTGAGACGTTTTCGGCAGCGGGTGAAAAGCATTTCGGCGGAGATCTTTCCGGCAAGCTGATCGTGAGCGGTGGCATGGGCGGCATGGGCGGAGCGCAACCGCTGGCGGCGACCATGACTGGCGCGGCATTTCTGGGAATTGACGTTGATGCCGAGCGCATCAAGAAGCGGCTCAAGACCGGCTACTGCGACTTCATGGTGACTTCGCTCGATGAAGCGCTGCGCATCCTGAAGAATGCGGTGCGAAAGAAAGAAAATATCTCCGTAGGGCTGGTCGGGAACTGCGCCGACATTATTCCCGAACTGGCCGAGCGCGGCGTGGTGCCGGATATTTTGACCGATCAGACTTCTTCGCACGACCCGCTAAATGGATATGTGCCGAATGGGATGACGTTTGCGGAAGCGGTTGAACTTCGGAAAAACGATCCAAAGACATACGAAGAAAAATCGCTGGACGCGATTGCGCGGCACGTCGAAGGCATGTTGCGGCTGCAGAAAATGGGCGCAGTCACGTTCGATTACGGAAACAACATTCGGACGTTTGCGTTTCAGCGCGGGGTGAAGAACGCCTACGATTTTCCGGGATTTGTGCCGGCGTATATTCGTCCGCTGTTTTGCGAAGGGCGGGGGCCATTTCGCTGGGTGGCGCTTTCGGGCGAGCCGTCCGACATTCACGTCACCGACGATCTGGTGCTGGACCTTTTTCCGGAGAATCAAATTCTGCGGCGGTGGATCGATCTGGCGCGCAAGCGGATTAAGTTTCAGGGATTGCCGGCGCGCATCTGCTGGCTGGGTTACGGCGAGCGCGCGCAGTTTGGACTGGCGATCAATGATCTAGTGAAGAAGGGGAAGTTGAAAGCGCCGATTGTGATGGGGCGCGATCATCTGGATTGCGGTTCGGTCGCGTCCCCGTTCCGCGAGACTGAGAGTATGAAGGACGGTAGTGACGCAGTCGCCGACTGGCCTCTACTGAATGCTTTACTGAACACGGCTGCCGGTGCGTCGTGGGTTTCGATCCACAATGGCGGTGGGGTAGGGATTGGCTATTCGCTGCATGCGGGTCAAGTCACTGTCGCTGACGGCACAGACGCGATGGCGAAACGCATTGAACGCGTGCTGACGACCGACCCGGGGATGGGGATCGTCCGGCATGCGGACGCGGGATATGGGGAGGCGAGGGAGTTTGCGAAGGATAAGGAAGTTAAGGTCCCCATGAAATAGCCTCGCCGACTTCTATCGTGACCGGAGGTAATCGGCGGGGAGCGTAATCAGGATTCCGGATATCTTTTTGCCTAAGTACGGACCAAAGTGCCGCAGATCTCCTGTCAGCAAGTGAGTAGCGCGCGCACCAATTGCGGCGAGCATGATCGGCGCGTCCTTCCCGGGCAACGAAATTCCCTTCGGCAGTTCTTGCCCAAATGCTTCGAGCAAGTGGACTGATCCCGCGAGGCGGTGAAGCCGGGCTCGCTGATCGTCTTCCTCAAGATTGATTCTGGCTTCCTCCAGCGCATACGCAGAACTGCACAACGAAACATCCTTGAGTTTCCAGAGCTGAAGAAGGCCGGAGTCGGGGCGATATGCGGCGGAGAAGAGAATATTGGCGTCGAGGAACAGGCGGTCCATCTAAGCCGGTGGCCGGTGAGGAATCGAATCGGGGTCGAGGCCCAACTTGCGGACGGCCTTGCGCGCGCGGCGGTAGTCGGCGGCGCTGATGGCTGTCGAAAGAAGGAACTCCGCTTTGCGCTCGGGGCTGTATCGTTCTACCGGAACGACGACGGCGGGGCGGATCAGAATGCCGTCCTCCATTTCTTCGGCGATCACCAGGGTACCTTCCTCAATCCCGAAACGCTTGCGGAGCCGGGCCGGGACAATGATTGCGCCACGTTTGCCAACTTTGGCGGAGTCAATGTTCATTGCCTGATTGTACCATATGCCTGATAATCAGGCATTCCGGGGGGGGGCGATCTGCCTACCCTCGGTGGACGAGCAGGGACAACCATCCCACCAGGTTGGCTGTAGTTTTTCTGAGGGGCTCTTACAGTGCGTTCAGAATGCTGGTATACGCTGGTTTCTTCTGGTAGTTCGCATCAAAAGGCAAGGCCCATCCGTATCCCGCAAAGAAGCCGGGAATCCAGGAATACTTGTCGGTGAATCCCCAGGTCTGGAATACTTTGCAGTTAGGCTGCTGTGCGCAGATGGATGCGAGTTCGCCATAGAGTTTCGCTTGCGCGGCGAGCGATGGCGCGCTGGAATCCTGCAGGCGGATGTCGAGTTCGGTGATGTGGATCTCCAGCCCGAGCGCGGCGAAGCGCTGAAAATTGCTGGTCACGGAAGCCAGGGTGCCGGGATTGTCGAACGACAGATCTACGTGAAATTGAAAACCGATGCCGTCGAGAGGGACGCCTCGGGTCTTGAAGTCCTGCGCCATTGCGTAAATGGCGTCTGACTTTGGGTTCATGGTCTCATCGTTGTAGTCGTTGTAGTAAAGCTTGGCGTTGGGGTCGGCGGTGTGGGCCCAGGTGAGTGCTTGTTCAATGTACTTCGTGCCCATACCCGCAAAGCCGATTCCCGGACTGTCGTACCAGATGGTGCTGCGCAGTGTGCTGGGCGTCGAGCCACTACCGTCGTCATTGAAGGCCTCGTTGACCACGTCCCAGCCATAGACTTGGCCTGCGTAGTGTTGCATGACGGTGGTGATGTGATCCTGCAGAATCGTCGAAAACTGCTGAGGAGTAGTGTAGGTTCCTGACGTTACCCAAGTCGGCACCTGGTTATGCCAGACCAACGTGTGACCGCGTACGACCATGCTGTGCGCCTGAGCGTAAGCGACCAGGGCGTCGGCGCCGGTGAAGTCATAGGTATTGGATGCGGGATGGATGAACCCGAACTTCATCTCGTTCTCGGGCTGAAGCTGACTGAATTCTGCCTCCAGGGTCGCGGTGTAGCTGGCGTCGCTAAAATCCGGCGAATAGGCAGCGGCGCCAACCTTGATATTCTTGGCGGCGGCGACCTGGCGCAGAGTCTGCGACGGGGGAGGAGGAGGGTTGTTAACTGTGCTGCTCCCCCCGCAGGCAAGCATGCAAGCAAGGAGTGAGAGGGGTGCAGCGCAAAGCAAAGGTGTAGTCTTCATGGACATCGCTCCGAGTTGCGGCGGCGCGGAAAACGACAACCGACGCGCAGATTGTATCATTCAGAAGACAGGTAATTGTCCGCAAACAGGTTCTCGCAATTGCAAATCCGGATCAGCGATTGAATCAACGTAAAGATAACCGACCGCTGTTGCTGGTGAACATCCAGCAACTGCTGACCCTATCGGGGCCCAACGCGGGCCCGCGCCGCGGAGCTGATTTGCGCGATCTAGGGATAGTCGAGGATGCGGCTGTCCTCTGCGTCGGCGGGAAAATTATTTCCGTCGGCAAGACGAAGGACGCGTTGCGCGATCCGTGGATCCGCAAGAACCGCAAGCGGATTGTCGAGCTCGATTGCGCGGGCAAGGTGGTGCTGCCGGGGTTCGTGGATTCCCACACGCACCCGGTTTTCACATCGCCGCGGCTGATGGACTTTGAGAAGCGGGTTGCGGGAGCGACTTACGAGCAGATCGCAGAGGCGGGGGGCGGCATTCGCTCGAGTGTGGAGGGCGTACGCAAGGCTGGGAAATCGCACCTGGCAGCGCAAGTCCTGACCGCGCTCCGCGAGATGTCTTCTTATGGCACAACCACCGCCGAAGCCAAGTCAGGATACGGGCTTTCGCTCGACGCGGAACTGAAATCATTGGAAGCGATTCGGAGTGCAGCAGGTAGGTGGCCGGGGACGGTGGTCCCGACGCTGCTGGGAGCTCACGTGGTCCCGCAGGAATTTCAGGCCAAGCCGCAAGAATATGTTGCGCTGGTTTGCGGGCAGATGATTCCGCAAGCCGCCAAACGCAAGCTGGCTCGGTTCGTGGACGTTTTCTGCGACGCGGGAGCGTTTACGGACGAAGACTCGGCGAGAATATTCGCAGCGGCGCGAGAAAACGGCTTGAAGGTCCGCGCGCATATCTCCCAGCTCAAACGAACGCCGCTGCAAAGCCTGCTGCGGTTCGATCCGGCCTCGCTCGATCACCTGGACCACGTCGATGACGGCGATATTTCGCATCTAGCGCGGAGCAACACCATCGCAACGCTGGTTCCGGGAGCGAATTACTTTTTGGGCCTGGAAAAATATCCGCCCGCACGAAAACTAATTGACGGCGGAGCAGCCGTCGCGCTCGCCACCGACTACAACCCGGGATCGTCGCCGACTGCCAGCATGCCCTTTGTTCTCTCGCTGGCGAGCACGCACATGAAAATGTCGCCCGCCGAGGCCATTTCTGCGGCGACGGTCAACGGTGCATGGGCGTTGGGGTTGCAAGAAAGCAAGGGCTCGATCGAGGCGGGGAAAGACGCTGACCTGGCGGTCTTTGAGGTTGAGGACTATCGCGAGATCTCTTACTGGGTGGCCGCGAACCGCTGCTCCCACACCGTGCTGAACGGACAGGTACAAGCTAATGGCGGATGAAACAAACGGCCCGCTGCTAACGTTTAGCGGTCCCGGGGAGAGTCGAGCAGAATCGCGCACGATTGTTTATAATCGGTGAGTTCGCACGCATTCCGCGTATCCACGGCGAAGGTTAGAGAACAACCGATCCCGGTGGATTTTGGCGATGTGCGCGTCCGGCAGACACGCCGTTTTCCTCACAGCATGGCCAGGTAGCTCAGGTGGTAGAGCGCAGCCCTGAAAAGGCTGGCGTCGGCGGTTCAACTCCGTCCCTGGCCACCATCATTCCAAAGGACTTGACGAGATTCCACTCCACCGACATTCACCCACAGTCTACCCACAGTTATTGCACCAACCCATTCACTTCGCCCTGCGCCAGCAATGAACGCAAGAATGTTCCCTGGGCCTCCAGCTTTTTCGGTGTGATGGCCTGAGCGTAGATATCCAGGGTGGTGCGAATGTTGCTGTGACGCAGAAGTTCTTGCGCCAGTTTTGGGTCGTAGTTGTTTGCCACCAGGTGCGAAGCAAGGGTTCTGCGAAAGGTGTGAAAACCAACGTTGCCCTTCACCCCGGCTCTTCCGGCAGCGGGTTTCAAGTGATCCGCCACGAGCATGTTCGCGCGCGGCGGCTTCCGGCCCTTCAGCTTCAGAGACGGAAAGATAAAATCCTCGTCCGTTGCGTAGGGACTCTGTTCGCGCCAACTTGTCAAATGCGCGGCCAGTAGCGGATGCAAGGGAACGGGGCGTTTGGAGGCTTTGGACTTGGGCTTGCCGAACTGGCCATAGACCCAGGCCTTGGTCACCTGGATTTGCTGGCCCTCCGAGTCCACGTCCTTCCACTGCAAAGCCAGAATCTCCGAGATGCGCAACGCAGTGGCTGCAATCACCAACACCAGCGTGCGCTTCATGAGATCCAGTTGGTTGAGAATGGCAAAGGCTTCTGCCAAGCTCAAGATGATCGGCTCAAACGAGCTGGTGGTTGACTGCCGGACAAAACGCAACGGATTCCCCTCGTCCCCGCGAGGGAGCAAACTGTAACGCTGTCCATGTTTGTAAACCAGACTCATGGCCTGCCGAATTTTGGCCCGTGTCGGATTTTCCAGACCATGTTTCCTGCCCAATTCCCTGAGCCATGTTTCCACCTCGATGGGATCAAGAGTCATAGCGACCTGAGTTTCCCAACGAGGCAGCGCCCACTTGCGCAGGTACCGCTTGTAGGTGGTGATCGTGCTGTGCGCCTTCTCGATCTGTGCCTCACTCTGATCCGGCGACAACTCATATCGGCAGTAGTGTGAGACCAGTTCGTTGAAGGTTACTGGGTGTGCACCCAGCGAACCAGAAGCTGGGCTGTTGAGGTTGAGGTGGAGAGTGTCGACTCTGTGCCATGCGGCTTCCTCGGACGGGAACTGGCTTACGGTTCCGATGAAAATCGGAGTGGCTTCCACCCACCTTCCGTCAAGAGCACGACGTTTGCGGTAGCGGAGCATCCAACTTTCTCCTTGCTTGCGCATGACTCGTTTCAAACTGCCATTCTGAAACCGTGTCATTGAAAGTTCCTTTCTTTGGCAATGACACGGACGGCACCACGAGATGAGTCTATGCGAGCACGTAGCCAATCGTCGAGTTCAGAGAGCAGGAAGCGCCAGAATTTGCGGGGGCCCGATCCGAGCGGGTGGGCGGGGACGATGCCCGCACGAGCTAATTGTTGCAAAGTTCGCGGATGGATGGACAGAAATCGGGCTGCTTCTGCAGCGTCGACGTAGTACTCGCGGGATTGAGCTGGGGAGGGGACTGAGGTTTGTCGGATCATACAGCTGTACTCCATCGAAGCTGCCAGGCCGAGGGTCACAAGCGCTTCGGGAATGTCGTCGCCAACGGAATGTTTCCGCGCCTGGTTGTCAGAAGCGGCCGTAGATAGACATGGACGTTAAGCTCAGGCTCTCGTTCTGGCTTGAATCCACTCTTGCGGCATACCGGCGTGGTTCTAGTCGGAGTTTCCCTGCACAGAGAACTAACTCGGAGCGGCTGCACTTCCGCTCACGCAAGTTATGTGAGGAGAAGATGCCGTCCCATGCGGCCTGCGGCCCCTCAATAAGTCAGAGTACCAGTGGAAGGCAAAACCTCAATCTAACCTCAATTTATTGCCGATCCATCCGCGAGTAGCCGGGCTGCTTGGCTGGCTTCCCGCCACCTCGGGGCTGATAGCGCCGAGGGATGACAGCAGCCGGTGCGCTGGACGACTTCCAGACTCTCTTGTCGAGGAGCTGGACGTAGTCGGCGGAAGCGTGCCGGTGTGGAGTCCGACGGCGGCCTGTCCGGTAGTTGTCCGTGGGCCGCGTACAGGTTTGCTTAGACGGATAGAAGAGGGCGAAGGTAAGCATGCAGAACGGTTCGGAGATCGAACACTCTGAGGCATTCCTTCATAGCGGACGTGTTTTGCATCCGGGTGCCGAGGCTCGTCAAGGCCGCACGAACGTGCGCCGCGAAGCGGTCGAGAGCCTTGACGAGCCTCGGCACCCGGTGCGACTTTGCTGCTAGGAAGGAATGTCTACGGCGTGTTCGCTCTCTCTGGGTGAGGGGAACTAGGAGAGCATTGAGGAAGAATGCTGGAAGTCCTCAGAGGTTGCAGAAGATCATCAAGACAGTTCTGGCAAGAGGTTGCGGCTGATTGCGGATGGCAAACCTGCCAGCCGAACTGAAGACGCGGGGTGGAACATCGTGGCCGGGAGCGACCCGGAACCCCGTAGGGCGTTTTGGCCCCGAAAAACGGGGACAAAAGGGGGTCGCTCCCGGCCACGGTGTGGATTTTCCCGCGTCGGAATTGTTCTTGGTTTCAGCTTCGGAGTTCTGGCGCTGCAACAGCTTGCAGCGTTGTCGCCCTAGACCGTGATGCAGAACGGAAAGCGGACCGAGCGTTTTGGAGCGAGGGTCTAACGGGACGTGCATTTTGGCACGACAAGAAGTCGTGGCTATCGGGCAGAAGGTGGGCCTCGAAGCCTATCTCTTGCCGCAGGAAAGACGGACCTAAGAGCGCGTCCAGATCGACTTCCGGAAGGCCCGCTGCGAACCATTTTTGGTAGGCGGACTCGAACGGTTCGCCCTTGTATTGCTTGTCTCCAGCGCGAAGATGATCCCGGTCGGCGCGGGTGAGAGAGCCGTGTTGGCGCGTCTCCCAGAGGCGTCGGATTTGGAAATAGCGGGTCAGATGCTCGGGGTCTGGACGCTTGGCATTCCTAAAAATCGCCGTGAAAACCTGGGATGCACGGTCGAGTTTCCAGGGGCTCGGGGTGGCGTAAACAAGATTGAAGGCCGGCAATCGGCGCAAGAAAACCTGGTGCCGATCCAGGTAGCCGGCGAACCAAGAGATGCCATGATGGGCTGGGTCGCAGTAGACAAAAGTGGGCAGTGCCGATCCTGGTGTGCTTCCATTTCTGGCGGAAACGAAGACGGGAAATCGGTCCTTGAAAAAGCGGTTCAAGCTCGGATCGAGGCCCTCCGTCCTGTCGGTTTGCCCTAGGAAAAGGCTGGCTGGCACGCCCAATTGTTCGTGGAAAAACTTGAGTTTTTCCTCCTGGGATTCGAGGTATTGAAGATCGGGATGGGCCAAGACGAAGTCGAGAACCAGCAGCCGTCTTCCGAATGAAGTCGGCGGTGTGGGACCGATGATCCCGAAGGTCTTGCTTGCCAATCAGATCGTAAATCTTGCGTGAGGTGAGCTTGAAGACGTAGGTCTTATGACCGTACTGGGTTGCTTGGGCATGATGCTGAGTCAGCAGTTTGGTGGTAAACCGATGAACCAGACAGCCCTTGGTTTGGTGGGTGAAGCTGAGGAATTGGTGACGTGTGAAGTATCCTGAATGGGTAGCGGCCAGGAAAAGAAAACGAGCCTCTTGCTCGTTGTAGCCAAAGTCTCGCAACCTGTCGAGGTGATCCTGATGTGGATCGAGGGCAGGTTTGGCGTCCATGCGGTTGCCTCCTTGGTACGCTTAATCGCTTGATGCGTCCTGCCACCAGATAGAGCGTGATATTGTGCGGACCTGTTCCAGCCTCACGAGGTTGAAGTTCCTTCACATGGAAAGGCTGCAGTACCCTTCAATAAAGAAGAGTACCGGCGCAAGTCAAACCTCAACTGATGTTTGCTCGTTGTTGCAAAATTGCACGACTCCCGTCCGTGCCCCTCTGAGGGGCGATGGGCTCGTCGAGCGCATCCCGAGAGAACAATCTGGATATTCTCGGACATGATGAATGAGACCAAAGAATTCCTGATGCCTCAGTTGCTTGAAATAGGGCCGGAACGGATGCTCGAACGTGCGAAAGCGGGATCTCTTGGTTCCTCTGCTGCACCACAAAATACACATCTATGGGGCATCTCTGACCGGGCTCACGCCGCATTTCTGGACTGTAGTTAACGATTCTGGGAAAGACGCACTTCGAGGCTGCGGGTGCAAAGGTGGTCGCTTATTCGCCGGAACGCGAGGTTCAGCGATCGAATCATTGAATGGCCAGAACACCGAATCACAAACGTTGCCGCATCGGTATCGTCGATACCTCTGATTGACATTTTTGCGCTTGACAGCAAGAAATCGCTCGAATAAATTGTGAGGCCTATTGCGAAGTTGATTCTCCGAGGGGGAATTTGGAAGAGAATCTTCTGCGCGATAGCTTGCACTTCCCCGCAAGTCAACCTCGGACCCCCTCTCGATTAGTAGTTCTCTGTCTGCATCAATTTGACCGGAGGTGTGCTCATGCGCACTCGGCGTAGACTCTTGCTCGGAATCGGATTGTTTGTTGGCAGCGGCATTCTTTTCTTGGCCGTACTCGTATTTCACCACTCAGTAGTCCCACTGGTTCACGCCGATTCTTTTGCGGCAGGACGGTTGCAATCGAAGGTCGAACACGCCGAAATCGCTGCGGCCAACGGCAACCCGCAAGTGGTAAGCGTCGATGAATCTGAACTGAACTCGATGATTGAGTCTCGACTCGACGGCGATGCGTGCGGCACGGAAGGGACAAGGCAGCCTGCGCGATCTGACGGTTCACCTCGTTAATGGTCAGATAGGGGTACATGTTCTGTTGAATGTTTACGGGCAGGACATGACCCTCGATATCGCAGGAACATTGCGAACACAAGGCGGTTACGTGCAATTCGATCCCGTTAGCGGAAGCGTTGGAGCACTGCCAATCCCACGCTCTGCTCTACAGACTGCGGTACGGGAGGCAATGGCCTCTCCGGCCAGTCGAAAGGATTTGCGCTTACCGAGCACGTTAAGCGACTTGAGAACCGAAGGCAGCAATCTGGTAGTGACCTATGAGTAAAAGCGGCAATTGCGCAACAGAGGGGGTCTTATGGGTACAAGGCTTACCGTTTGTTTAGTGTTCATAGTTTCTGTGCTGGCGGTCCCTGGCGTTTGTCAGGCTCCGGCCACTGCGCAACGTGATCCTAAGGCTCTAACGATTGTGAATCAGGTGATAGCAGTCGCCGGGGGCATCACTAACGTCAGCGCCGTCCAGGATATTAACGGCAGCGGGACCGTCACTTTTAATTGGGCCGACGAAGGGGTTCCGAGAGCGGCAACCGTAAAGGGTCGCGGTTCCGACCAATTCCGGCTCGACGTCAGCTTCCCAGACGGGCCGAGAACATGGGCCGTGAGCAAGGGTATTGGCTTCGGAAAGGACGTTGATGGATCCATTACTCCGATCTCGTACTGGAACGCGATCAACTTCGGAAGTCTGACGTTTCCCGTAGCACATCTGCTGGCCGCCCTTCAGGATTCATCTCTGACCGTTTCCTACATAGGAGTCGAGACTCTGAATCAGAGCTCTGTCTACCATATTCAGATCCAGAAAACGGTTCCTTCTTCGCAGGACCCGACTGGAAGACTCAGTAAGCTGATAAGAATGGATTACTTCGTTGACCCGGCAACTTTTTACATTGTCGCAATCAGGGCCATGACCCATCCCAGAGACCAAGTTAACGAGGATCATCCCCTCGAGGTGGATTTCTCTAACTATCAACAGAGCAACGGAATCGTTGCACCTTTGTCGATTGTGGAGATCAGCGATGGCCAGACAATGTTCACGATTCTGTTATCACAGATCACTTTTAACGCGGGACTGACGGACGCGGACTTTTCGCAATAGTCATCCCAGTATTGGTCTTGTGGAACCGGCCGGACACCAGCTTCATTGACTCAGGGGAGGAACGACGCTCATGAATGAACCTCGCGCCATGATGGCAGTTCAAGCTAGCGGACAAACGACTCTCGATGCACACCCTGCTGTCCGGCAACTCATTTCGTTGCTAGCCGTCCTTTGCATTGTCGCTGCACTGTGTGGCCTAGCAGGGGCCCAGAACTACCTTACTAGTATCGGGCAAACGAGCTTTACCGCTCCCGAACCGGCCGAATTGGGATTTGTCGAGACCGCGAACGGAAATCTTCACTTGGAGATACCTCTAGGCTCTTTCCGCCAAAGAGGCAGCAGCCAACCCCTTGAGGTCAAATTGACCTATGACAGCAATATGTGGCAGACCTACATCAATGCGTTTGGCAGCGCACAGTGGGCGCCGAGCATCAAGGGTAGTGGATGGGTGGTGACGCCTAGTCTGCATTCTTTCGGGGTTGGATGGGGCGGTGACTACTGCAACAACACAGATTTCAATTGGACTGACCCCCACGGGGCTTTGCACTATTTTCCAATCCACACAACGTCCGGGTTTGTGGGCTGCCCAAACAATATGCCATCGGGTGACGCCATGGCCACAGACTCTAGCGGCTACCATATGTACATTACGAATTCGGCCAGCCACAAGGTCTACGCCTCGGACGGCACTCTTGTTGACCAGTTTCCGTACGTTCAGACCGGAGGCAACTTCCATATCAACGTGACCGACTCGAATGGAAATTACCTGCAAGAGGATGCTACGGGCGCTACGTTTGCCGATACGCTAGGGCGAACTATTGTTTTGAACGGCGGGAGCGGTGCAACGATTCTGAACTCACAGGTGGTCGGCACATCGAACTACGCCATAACGTACGCAGCTGTGACGGTGAAAAGCAATTTCGGCCAATCAGGAGTGGTTGAGTGCACTCAGATCTGCGGCGTAACAGGAATCCGGAGTGTTACGCTTCCAAATAATTCGGGGACCTATACATTCACGTACGACTGTGACCAGGCAAACGGCCCCCAGTGCGGCTCCCCTTCGGGCCAAAGCGCATATTACGGCACGCTGATCAGCATGACACTGCCAACTGGCGGTGTGATCAACTACACGTATACGACCGTAACCGATGCCTACGGCAACAAGGCCCGCTGGTTGAATACCCGCTGGTCTGGCAGCAGTCTGTGGACCTATACGATGAATGTGTTGTCCACATGTTCCTCCACCCAGGTGGGATGTCAACAAAATATGATCGTCGTCAAGCCGAATGGCGACACGACCGTTAACACGTTCACGCTGAATAACGGCGCTTGGCCGGTCCAGATTCAGCAGTTTAAGGGGAGCAACACAAGTGGTACCTTGGTTTCCACAACGAATAATACTTTTGATTTTACGACTGGTTGCGTCATAACCGGCTGTCATGGCGCGGCATACATTCGCAAGACCTCGGAGACGGTGACCGTACCGATTCCGGGAGGAACCAGCATTACGAAGAAGACAACATACTCATACGACAGCCCGCAAAATGCGAACATCACGGCCACCAAAGAATGGAAGTTTTACCCGGGTACATCCCCGACCTACCCGACAATCCCTGACCGCGCATCTTTTGTCACTTATTACAGCGCGGGAAACAATATCATCAGCAAACCTCTGACGACGACCCTATGCAACAACTCAGGAAGCGACACCGACTGTCCTGGGGGAGGAAGCAAAATCGCCCAAACCAAAGTGACCTACGATTCATACGGGAGCGGGATGACTCTGGTCACGGGGGCCGCTGGTCACGATGACGCAGATTTCGGGACCGGTTACACCGCCCGCGGTAATCCAACTCAGATTCAGCAATGGGTCACTGGCACCACCTACTTGACTACTACATACCAGTATGACACCACGGGGCAGGTCTTGAAGATCACTGATCCTGCGTCCAACAACACGACCTACGGATACGCCGACAACTTTTTCAAGGACAATGGCTCCAATCCTCCGCAGACCTACTCTGCGCCGCAGCTCACCAACGCTTATCTCACCAACGTGCAGCTGCCGCCCGTCGGCGGCGTCACCATGACCGAATCCATGGGATATTACTTCGGAACCGGCAAGTTGGCGACTGCGACAGATCCCAACGGGGCAAAAACCTATCACCACTTTATGGACCCGTTGGATCGCGCCACGCAGACCAACTTTCCCGTCGGTGGCTCTGTAACGACCTATCCGTCTGCTGCTGAGGCCGATGCCTACATGCCCGTCGGTGATACCTTGCCTTCGTCTAGCTGTACGAGTTGCAGACAGAGTCAATTTCTTTACGATAGCTTTGGTCGCAAGGCAACTCAGTCGCTCGCGAATGCACCGGGCGGCGCGATTAAGTCAGATACGACGTATGACGCCAACGGTCGCGTGCTGACTGTAAGCCATCCGTACGTGAATTCCTCAGATCCAAGTCACGTGCTCGAAACGGTTTCATACGACGCGCTGAACCGGAAAACGTCGGTCACACACCCTGACGGACAGGCATCTCTAATGGCCTATGGGGCCAATACGAGCACTCTGGGGGGCATCACCACCCAGCAGAGCTCGACGGCGACCTATGGATATGGTTATCCAGCGATATCGGTTGACGAAACGGGCAAGCAAAGTCAGCATTGGGTCGACGGCTTTGGCAATGTAATCGAAGCGGATGAACCGAGCACCAACACATCCGTCCCTGGATCGGGATCCGTGACTATCAACTTCAACTCGAGCCTGGTGAGCATGATTATCGACCCATGCCAGCCTCACACCAGCTGCCCGACGACTATTTACAACAGTGGCACCCTTTCGGTGACCATTAACGGATGTACCGCGACAACTGGCTGGGGCCCGCCGCCACCGACGGGACCCTACTCTACTCAATCCATTGCGTCTGCCCTGGCCGGTCAATTCAGCGCCAGCTCGTGCCTCGTGGGTGCAACGGCGAACGGTAGCGCTGTTACGATTACTGCGCTTGCTGGCGGGTCGACCACCAACTTTTCCTTTACAACGTCTTCGACTTATTACTCTCTATATTTTTCCGGGCCAGCATTTTATCCGTCTCCGGCAAGTGGCGCTCTTTCAGGTGGCAGCGGCGGAATCTCCTCGTCGCCGGCGGTTACTGCCTACACCTACGACGTCGCGGGGCGACTCAAACAGGTCGTCCAGGGCGTGCAGACCCGCACCTTCGCCTACGATGGTTTGGGGCGGCCAACTTCGATCGCAACCCCAGAGGCGGGAACCGATACGCTAACTTACGATTCAAATTCGAGTTGCCCAACGCCCAACAATTTTCCAGGTCATCTAATTAGCAAGGTCGACGCGCGGGGAATTCGTACATGCTTCCAGTACGATACGTTGGGTCGGGTGACCCAGAAAAACTACTCGAACGGCCAAGGCTCGGTTACATATCAGTATGATCAGGGCGGAGCTGCGGCCTTCGCGCTCGGTCGCCTGACCAAAATGACCGATCCGTCTGGCTCTGAGACGTACACTTACGACACGCAGGGAGCGGGTCGCATTACGCAAATCCAGAAAGTAATTGGCTCGACGACCTACACCACGGGTTATGTGTACAACACGGCCGGCCAAATCACGCAGACCACATATCCGTCGGGCCGCAGCGTCACGCAAACTGTGGACAACATTGGCAGGCTTTCCTCGGTTGCGGACACGAAGAGCGGCACCAACACGACTCGCGGCAGCGGCTACAGCTACAACAACGCGCAACAGGTGTTGAATTTTACCTACGGCAACGGAGTTCTTGCGACTTTCGGTTATTCTTCCTCTACTCGCGACCAGATGACCACCCTCAGCTATGCGAAAGGCGCGCAAACGCTGTTCAGTCTCAACTACTACTATCAGAACGACCCCGCGAATTGCACCACGGGCACCGCGGGTAACGATGGCGAGATTAACTGCATCAATGATAGTACGGACTCTGGTAGTGCGGGCCGCACGGTTGCCTACACCTACGATGCCCTGGGCCGCGCGCTAACAGCTGTGACCAATGGCTCGACCGCCTATGCGAAGTGGGGTCTGTCGTGGGCCTATGATCGCTACGGCAACCGGCTCAGCCAAACCGTCACGGCGGGCAGCGGCTACTCAAACACGCTGGGCTTCGCCAACCCCGGCGGAGCACAGACCAACCATCCTGATGGCATGTGCTTCGACAACAGCGGCAACATGACGGCGGAAAGCGGAACGTGTCCGCCTGCATCTCCCATGTATTCCTACGACGCGGAAAACCGGATGACGGCCTATTCGGGTAGTTCCGCGGCTTCGTATGTTTATGACGACAACGGGAACCGCGTGAAGAAATGCCTGCCCAACTGCACCAGTCCGACGACAACTACGGTATATGTTTTCTCAGCTGGGCAGGATGTCGCGGAATACGATAATGGGGCAGCTCCGGCATCACCATCGCGCGAATACATATACTCCGGTGGGCAGCTGATAACCACTTTGGCGGGATCGACCACGACGTACCACCACGCCGACCACCTCTCCGTTCGCGTGAGCACGGACGTGAACGGCAATAAGGTCGGCGAGCAAGGGCATTACCCCTACGGTGAATCATGGTACTCGAACAGCACCACCACGAAGTTTGTCTTCACTGGCTACCAACGCGATTCCGAATCGGGAAACGATTACGCGATGGCGCGCTATTATCGCGTGGGCTTTGGCCGCTTCTGCTCACCGGACCCTCTGTCGGGCAGCCCGGGCGACCCGCAGTCCTGGAACCGCTACATATATGCTCGCGACAATCCCATCAACAATGTGGACCCGAGCGGGATGAGCTGGCTCAGCAGCTTTATCCACGCGCTCGTTAGCTTTTTTACAGACGTGAACTTCGGCCCCGGAGGAACTGCTCCGACGTTCCCGACCGGCAACTACGACGTGTGGCAAAAGCTCGAGGATGCGATTACCCCGAACGCTGGGCCGTGGATAATTATGAATGCCATGCCGGGGTCAGAAGATGAGAGCGTCGGTCTGGCTTCAATGATGGCTAACGTTAATTCGAACTTGGATGCTCTTGCGAACGAATCACTCGCTAGTGCGCCATGTTTGAGTGATTTCAGCGCTCTCGGCACAACCCTCGCCGCGGTAAAAAAAGGAATTGCCAATGTGAACGTGCACAATGGGTCTGATGGCGGTGCGAAATTCTCTACGTTGTATCAAAATTCCCGGTTTTCAGCACCGGCCGCCTTGGCGGACCAGAGTATAGCGGATATCTTCTCTGGTCATCCCACTTTCAAGGCTCTCGCGCAGCTAAACGGCAACAATGTCTATGTAAACCCCACCGTATTCGATAATTCATCTCAAGCCGAAAACGAGGCGACCTTACTGCATGAGGTTGCTGTCCACAATGTCGGTGGATTGGGGGATAGCCGAAGCAATCCTGACGATAGGTCTGACGCTCAGGATCGGCTTGGGTTGCCCCAAGGCTATTCGCACAATATTACTGAAAAGTTAAAAGCTGACTGCCTCGGCGGCAAGTAGGGCTCAGAATGGTGCGACGTAGATTATCATCGCTATTTCTCGGGGTAGTTTGGGTCCTGATGTTCAGTCCTTTGCGCGCCAGCGTTAGCGACGAGGACTACCTAATCTGGATTCCTCGCAGCGCCAGCGCAGATCCGCTTTATCGCGTCATCATTGCGGGCAAGGTCGGTTACATAGATGGAAGTGGCAAGATCGTCGTGCCACCGGTCTTAGTTTTTGGCGAAAGCAATACCGGGGATGAGTTTCATAACGGGCTTTTGGAAATTGCAGCCATGAGCGGAGTGTATGTTGACCGAACTGGCAAAAAGGTGATTAGCGGGCTCTATCGCGGATGGGATTTTTCGGAAGGGCTAGCGGTTGCTATGAAAGAACCCGGCGGCGAGTGGGGTTACATTAACACAAGGGGCGAGTTTGCCATCGGGCCGCGATTTCCGTCTTATCCGCGTGGATTTGTTTCGTCTTTCAGCAACGGTCTTGCAGAGATAGAAGTCGATGGCAGAACTGGCTATGTGGACCACACCGGCAGTTTCGTAATCCCGCCTACTTTTGGCTTCGGGAGTTCGTTCCACGAAGGTTTCGCGCGCGTGGTCGAAAAACATCCGTGCGCATACCCGGAGACCGAGGGCAACGTTATGTTAGTAGCGCAGGCCGCCAATGCGAATAGTAAAGAGTTGGCACCCTGCAAGTACTCATTCATTGACAAGACGGGATCGGTTCAGTGGAAGGACTCTTATGACGACGCGCTGGATTTTTCTGAAGGTCTGGCTCCTGTCCGAATTGGCAAGCTTTGGGGTTATGTCGGTCGTCACGGGGAGATGGCGATTCCGCCGAAATTCGAGACGGCAACGCCGTTCTCAGATGCGTTGGCATTGGTTTCCGAGAACGAGCTTTATGGCTATATAGACCACGCCGGGCACTATGTGATCAGTCCCAGATACAAGAACGCCGAAAACTTTTCTGACGGCTATGCGGTCATCGGGGAACCGCCATGGAAGTATTGGTACATAGACCACCAGGGCAAGCAGGCGTTCGGCACCGGGTTTGCCCTCGCAAGCCCATTTTTTAAAGGCGTAGCACACGTAAAACTCTTTAGCAGCACAGAGCAGCATGGACGGGTAGGCAGCTTCGCCTACATCGATCGCACGGGAAGGATAATCTTCACTGAGGAGCGATAGAGTCAGAAGGGCGGGTGGCCCATGTTTGGGCAACTTTCAAAATGGGGTGCCCCATGTCTCGCGGTTTTCGAGACGTCGGGATCACGAACCTAGGCACCAAAGATGGCCAGCCCCGTATGAAAAGCCGTGCGCTGGAATGGATTCCAGCTGGTTTGACGTTTCTTAAACTAGAGATTGCATCCCCATATTAGAAGTGTTGTTCTTGCTCTTCCCGCACCAAGCCTTTTGTCAGTGTCCGGTGGTGGTTCGCGATGTGGATATCCGTAGCAACAACGGCGTGATAGTCATCGAGTATTACAATTCCAGCACTTGCCCGTTAAGATCATTCTGGTAAACCCATGGCACTTCATTTGTCTCGTCTGAACTGGATGCTGATTTCGCGAGTTCTGGTGCTGACCTCACTTTTTTTCTGTTCGCACTATGCCGGCGCTCAAACGACGGGTGTTTCGCCACGAATCAAGCAGGCCGTAGATGAGAGGCACCTTGTGTCATTGCCGGGAAACGTTCATCCGCTCGCCCGGCCCGAGTTCGACCAAGGCCCTGTAGCCGACGCTCAGCCGCTTATGCGGATGCTCCTCCTGCTGCAGCGAGACCCTGCCCAGGAAGCAGATTTGGCACAATTGCTCAGTGAGCAACAGGACAGGTCCTCGCCGAACTACCATTCGTGGCTGACCCCGCAGGAGTTCGGTCAGCGGTTCGGATTGGCGGCCGCGGACCTTCAGATGGTAATCCAATGGCTGACAGCGCACGGATTCACGGGTATGCGGGTGGCAAATAGCCGTACTGTTATCGAATTCTCCGGCAATGTGGGAAGCGTTCGGAATGCCTTTCGCACACAGATTCACCAGTACTTACTCGGTGGCACCGAGCACGTAGCAAACGACAACGATCCGCAAATTCCAGCCGCTCTACAGCCCGTGGTCGCCGGGATTGTCAGTTTGCATAATTTCTACAAGAAACCAATGCACCACCTGGCAGGTGCTTTCGGCGGATTACAAGCAACTGGGCCCCCATCTGCGAGTGAACCCACCTTTACTTTTTCCTGCTTTGATTACATTACTGGACTAACAACGCCATGCCACGCGGTGGGCCCGTATGACTTTGCAACCATCTACAACCTGCTGCCGCTCTGGAATGCGGCGTCGCCGATCGATGGCACCGGGCAAACCATTGCAATCGTTGGCCGGACGAACATCAATGTGCAGGACGCGGCAGATTTTCGAAACATATTCGGAATGCCGCCCAATCTGCCGCAGGTAATTGTCGATGGCGCCGATCCAGGTCCCGTGCCAGGGGATGAGACTGAGGCTGACTTGGACGTTGAATGGTCGGGAGCAGTAGCCAAGAATGCGACGATTAAACTCGTCGCATCACAGTCCACCCAGACTACCGATGGCGTTGATCTCTCAGCCCTCTACATTGTGGACAACAATCTCGCATCGGTGATGAGTGAGAGCTACGGGCAATGCGAGTTCAATATGGGAGCTGCCGGCAACCAGTTTTATAACAACCTGTGGCAGCAGGCGGCCGCGCAGGGCATCACGGTCTTTGTCTCCTCCGGCGATAACGGGTCGGCAGGTTGCGATTTTGAGCTGAATCAAGGGCTGTTTCAACCAGCGCAATTCGGATTGCAAGTCAATGGCATCGCTTCCACGCCGTATGACGTAGCCGTGGGCGGCACGGACTTCAACGATTATTTCAATTCGGCCAACTACTGGAACGCAACGAGTGACCCTACCACGCAGCAGTCGGTAAAGGCTTACGTCCCCGAAACGACCTGGAACGACTCATGCACGAACGCCGTTTTGCAGAATCCGGTCTTCAGCTTGAGCACGAATCCAGAGACCAATTGCAACAATCCGAACATCGGTCAGTTTATTTTGTCTTTAGGAGGAGGCGGCGGAAAGAGCAACTGCACCGCTCCCACGGGAACCAGCGTTTCAAATTGCGCTGGCGGCTACGCTAAACCGCCGTGGCAGTCGGCGCCCGGTGTTCCCAACGATCAAAAACGCGACCTTCCGGACGTTTCCTTATTTGCCAGCAATGGCTTTGCGAACAGTTTTTACATGATGTGCGAGACAGACGCTGCAGGGAATGCTCCTTGTAGCATCTCGAACTTTGTTGGCATCGGCGGTACTTCGGCTTCTTCTCCGGCCTTCGCGGGCTTGATTGCCCTGGTGAATCAACAGACCGGCTCGCGGCAGGGCAATGCCAATTACGTTCTCTACGGCTTGGCTGCGAAGCAGTCAGCCGCAAATTGCAATTCCACTTCAGGACCTTCTTCAAGCTGCGTGTTTAACGATGTTACTGCGGGAACAATTGCAATGCCCTGTGTTACCGGAAGCGTAAATTGTGCGACGGCAAACGTCGGGGACGCGAACGGAATCCTCTCTGGCTACCAATCGGGCACGGGCTACGATTTGGCGACTGGCCTAGGGTCGGTAAATGCATACAACCTAGTCACTAAATGGAACTCCGTTGCTCGAGCCGCTTCGACAACGACGCTAAACTTGAATGGCGGGGCATCCGTGAATGCTACGCACGGCGCGCCCATCAGCGTGGCAGTTTCTGTATCCCCGAATTCTCCTCAGCCAACAGGCTCGGTTTCTCTTATTGCCGACCAGGGAAATCAAAGCTTCGGTTTCACGACTCTGCCGCTCACGAATGGCAGTGCCGTGGGCACATCAAACATGTTGCCGGGAGGTGCTTCCTATCCAGTCCATGCTCATTACAGCGGTGATGCAAACTACTTAGCGAGTGATTCCAGCCCCACCACAGTTACGATGGCTCCCGAGTCGAGTACAACTAGCTTCAAAATCGAACTACTCGATTGGGCCACCGGTCAGCTCAGCAATCCGAATGCAACATCGTTTCCATACGGATCATTAGTTACTCTTCGAGCAGACGTCGCTAGTAACTCGGGGACAAGCTGTTTCAACGCTGGTAACGGTACACTCTTATATGGCTGTCCCACAGGCTCGGTTTCTCTCGCACTTGATGGCTCGTCCGTTGCACCGGGTGCTTTCCCATTAAATAGTGAGGGGTCTGCTGAAAGTCAAAACGCGCAGCTTACAGTCGGGCCGCATAGCCTGACCGGTAATTACAGCGGCGACAACAGCTACCTTGCCAGTTCTTCAATAGACAATTTTACTGTCGTACCCGCGCCCACGCTGACTGGATCGCAAAACTTTCTTCCAATATCAATAGGCGTCCCCGTAACGATTAGCGTTCTAACACGCTCTACAAACGCTGGTACCTTTCCCGTTCAGCCTGGTGGGACATTTACGATTCTCGACGGGAGCACGCAAGTTCCCACGAGCGCTACACTCGGAAACGGCGTGATCTATGCGAGCCCGACATCGCCTTACGTTTACGTTCTGCGGACCGGCCAGATTCAATTCACGCCTTCGGGACCACCGGGTGCGCACACGCTCACGGTGAATTATTCGGGCGACGCCAATTATGCTCCGTCCAGCTCGGGAGCGCTTCCCGCGGATGAGGTGTTGACAACGCAGACAGCAGTTTCTTCGTCCTCCACAACAATTCAGTACGGCCAGCCCGTTACCTTAACTGCGAATATCCTTCCCAGCCAAAACGCTAGCTCCTCTCTGAGCGGCAGCGTTTCATTCCGCCAGAATACCCTCGTCCTCGGAACCGCACCCGTGACCAACAACCAGGCGCAAATCACAGTTTCGTCGCTAAACGCGGGGACGTTGCCAGTGACAGCAATCTATTCAGGCGATTCCAATTATGCGACTTCGTCCGGGACGGTGGCGGAAAGTGTAACTGCTGCCAGCACCAGTATGTCCCTGACCTCTTCGGCCCCGACGGTGTCACAGGGCGTCTCAGTCACCCTGCAAGCTCAGATCAACCCGGCGCAGATGGGAGCCTCTCCACCCACGGGGGTCGTTCAATTTACGGTGAATGGCTCGAACATCGGGGCCCGGGTCCTGGCAAACAACCAAGCGCAAGTTGTGGCTAGTTTTCCGACCGTGGGCACGGCACAAGTGCAGGCCTCTTACAGTGGTGATTTGAATTACTCCGCCACTACGGGCAGCTTTACCGAGACGGTGGTTTCAACCCCTCCCGATTTTTCCATTACCTCATCGGGCACGACCACGCAGACGATAACGGCCGGTCAGGCTGCGACATTCACAAATGTGATCGCGGTATCGGCGCTTTACGGCTTCACAGCGCAAGTAAATTTGAGCTGTGCTCCCTCTCCACCTGGGGCAGGAATACTGTGCTCGGTCAATCCCAAGTCATTTGCCAATGGCAGCGGCACGGCCAGTGTGATCGTGACCACGGCGGGTCGAGGCGCGTCAGCCGCCTCTCTGGGCGCTATGCCGTTCAATCTGTGGTTTGGACTCATTCCGATCTTTGGAATCACCTCGTCGCTTGCAAGCTTCGTGTTGCGGCCTTCGGAAACCAGCGGTCGACCGGTCATCGCGAAAGCACACTTCCACGCTCTTGTACTCCTGCTAGTTTTGTCAGTTGCCTGCGGCGGAGGCAATTCAGGAACAACCCCTCCTGCGGGAACGCCCGCAGGAACCTACACCATCACGGTGACAGGAACCTCGGGGGCAGCGACGCATGGCGCGACGTTGACACTGATCGTTCACTGAACTGGCGGGGAGTTGCGGTGCACCATCAAAATAGCGACGAGAACAATCCACCCACAGTTTCCACCCACAGTTGTAGTGCCTCACGATTCCTTACAATGACTTACGGTGCCGTCCGTTGTCATCTAAGTTGTTGTAGCTACTTGAAATTCACAGACTGAAAAGGCTGGCGTCGGCGGTTCAACTCCGTCCCTGGCCACCATTTCTTGCAACCAGTCACGGCGAATTGTCGAAAAGCCTCCAGTCGGCGTAAGCGGGACGAGGTATACCATCGCCATGAAGACAAGCACCTCGATTTTCTTGTTAGCCAACTCTCTGGGTCCCGAATCCGACGCTCATGAAATCAAAATGCTAGTTTTATGAGCCAATCGACAATTTGCTTCAGAGGCACCATGGTCAACGTAAGTGGCGCCAGGGGCAAGATCAACCAGATTCCCAGTCTCATGATTGCCTCCTTGCCGAATGGAAGGAGACGGATTTCGGTTATGGACTTGTAAGCGTTGCCTAAGTCCGCTAGAGACTGGATGTCCGGTGTTCCGAGAAGCTGCTCACGCTCGCCTGCCGCCTGCTGAATCCATTTGTGACGAAAATCGTTGACGTATCGACTGGCTAGGATGCCGTACTCAAGGCTTGCCATTCGCTGGGCGCGTTCCAAGCGAACCACGAAGAAGCCCAAGGGCGTCAGTACTAATAGGAAGAGCAACAAGAGCGAACCGGCAATCTCCATCCTGAAAGTGAGCAGGGTTGCCCCTGTGTGCCAGATGCGGTCGCCGATAACCCCTGCCAGAAACGTGGTATGTGCCACTAGCACGGGCGCGAATGCAAGAATGCTGGCTGCGAGAAAGCCGAGTCCGCCCGCGCGGTCCGGGTGATACAGGTTCAGGTGAAGCGGCAACCCG
Source organism: uncultured Acidobacteriota bacterium (assembly GCA_963819825.1). Classification (GTDB taxonomy): domain Bacteria; phylum Acidobacteriota; class Terriglobia; order Terriglobales; family Acidobacteriaceae; genus Gp1-AA145. The sequence goes on along the minus strand of CAWFXO010000003.1, from coordinate 468,300 downwards.
CGCACGCGCCACAGAAACTGGTACCAGAGAAATAGCCGGAAGTACCAGCGAAAAAGGATAAACCGAAAGATTGGGAGGCTGAGGAACTCGTACCAGTATCCGGCCGCGGTCAGATGACTTTCTCCTCCAGAGTTCATGTCGTACCAGGTTGGAACCCTCAAGGCAAATTGTTCTCTCCATACCCAGTGGCCCACGGTAAAACAGAGCACTAGCAGCACGACCTCGAAAAGCACGGAATTCCTCAGGCGCATGGTCGAGGAAATGATTTCACCAAACCGCGCGCGGTCTTCCACAGCAACGATGTGGCGATCAAGAAACTGTCTTACGACAACCACGATTCTCCGGTGCACGATCAACTCAGCTGTGATCAGCAAAGGAAGCGCTGCGAGAAATCTGATGTGGACTTCGACATCCAGCAGAAAGGGCACAGCCACGCCGCCGAGAGCGTAACCCGCCGGGAGAGAGAGCAGCAGGAGAGGGAGCCAGCAGACCAGGGAGATCGTTAGGACTCTTCGGCGCGCTAAACCGAGAAATGGTGTTGACAGCCGAGTGCGAAGATAAAGTTGGTACAACGGACCGCCCAGCACGAGGGAGAAGTCGTCCTCATTCTGCAGCAGAGTGGAGCTTAGGTCCGTGTCTGCTAGTTCTTTGGGGGGAGCCATCGACGAAGACCAGAATCGTTGCTGATACGGGTATTACTCCGGCTGACGTAGTGTCCCGACTCGCATTACTTTCGTCTTGGAACCTAACAATGCCACTCGGATAGACGAACTGGCAAAAGTACCAGCTACATGTTCATTTCTGTTTCCGCTAGGCTTCTGCGAGACGATCGCTCTGGCGGTCAACTACCGCGGGCAGGAGAGCGTTCGAAGCCTCAACCCGAAGACGTTGCCCCATGTTGTGCGAGGCGGGTAAAACCTGGCGCGTCAGCTTGAAGATTTCCGGAGCGCGGGCCCGCTTGAAATCCTGGAGTGACCCATGTCCCACAATCGCAGTTCCAAGAGACGTGTTCATCTAGTGCGACTATGTTTGCTGCTGTGTGGACTTATGCTTTTCCTCGATGGTTGTGCATCACGCTCCACACGGAAGACCTCTTCGCTCAACCGAACCAAGAACGTTGAAGCCTCCGCGACCGAACTCAGTTCCCGGAACCAGTCCCTCCTGGCGCTCTATTCGTCTGAGATTGAGGGCGCCGCCGATAAGATCATTCTCGAATCACCCTCGCCGGTCGCCCGGAGGCAGGCGCTGGTTTGGAAAGCCGAAGCCATCCCAGTCCTGCAAACGTCACTGCTAAACACTGACCCGGTAGCAGCGGCCATCGATACGTGGGCATTCATTTTTCAGATGACGGCATATATGGAGCAGACGGCGGTGAAAAACCAATTCGGAGTGTTCTCGCCGGTTCCCGCCGATACCCTCAAGAGAATGGATGGCGAGATGGAGCAGTTGGTTCTGGCGGCAGCACCCGCCGCCAACGTTCCTGACCTTCGCCAGAAAATTGGCGCCTGGGCGGCGGCACATCCGATCCAGGCGGGTTTGACTGGCCGCAGATCAGCCGACGCTGACCTGATAAGACAGGCCGACCAAGACGATCTGGGAGCAATGGCTTCGATCAAGGCCCTGCAGGAAGGTCTGGGCGACATCACCGCACGTTTGGATTCGTACAATGCCTATCTTCCCAAACAGGCCCGCTGGCAAGCCGAGCTACTTCTAAGCGATCTCACCGATGATCCTAGAATGAGCGCCGCCGCACTCAACCTCGCAGTTTTATCCAGAGCGCTCGACAAGACATCGAACACCGTTGAACAGCTGCCGGAACTCGCGGGAAAAGCGCGGGCCGTAGCGCTGGCAGACGTTGAGGGGCAACGTTTGGCTGCTCAATCGTTCCTGCGAGAAGAACGCTCGCAAACCCTCGATTCGTTAACGCAGGAGAGAATGGATGCTGTGGCCGACTTGCGCGGTGAGCGGCTCGCTGCGACCGCAGACCTTCGCGGCGAGCGGCAGATCGTGCTCGACGCCCTCCACAACGAAGAAGTAGAAGCTACGAATGACATGCATGCCATCAGCGAGAACACGCTTAAGGATTTTGACGCTAGGTCTCGTGGTCTGATTGATCACTTCTTCTGGCGCGCTGTCGAACTCATGCTCATAACTCTGGTTTTGTGGTCCCTCGCAGTGTGGTTTCTGTCGCGAAGGTTAGTCCCGAAACGTAGCGCCAACGATCACAAGACCTGGCTCGACCCGGCAGCATGATTCATGTGCCTGCATGAAACAAGTGTTCCTCTGGCCTGAGATTCCGGACTTTCTTCGCGCGCTCCGGCGCTTCAAATCAAAGGCAGTATTCTCGCGGACAAGGCCGTAAGAATTCGGAATCCAATTCAAAGTAGAACTACTTTCGTCCCTAAAGAAAAGGCGCGTGAGGCAAATATTTGCGACCCGCTTCGAAATGTATCTAGGTTTTAGCCTCAGTACTTTTACGGTGCTTCTCTGTTTCCTTCCACAGTACTTTCTGCTAGTCAGCGGTCCCATAAGTAATTGTTGTATCAGCAGGTAAGGCCTCTGTCCGTAGCTGAGCCACTTGCCCCCCCCTTTTTTTCAGGGGGAGAGGCTGGGCATTTTGACAGTTATCCCAGTAATTCGTCTGTAGATAAATATGCGTACTCATAGAGTGTGTACCTGATAAGGAGTTCCCATGAGGTTGGCCATTCGATCGCTGCTCCCCGCGTTGCAACTGGAACTAAAGCGCCGAATCAGGATGAAAAAGGTAAAGTGCGTCGCGGCAACGTTCTTTTCGATCATCGTGCTGCTCGTTGGCTTCCACGCACTGCCGGCCTTCGCGCAAGACGCACCGCCACAGCCCGAGCCTCCGGAAGCGCCTCCAAAGTCGCCGGAGTTCAATATCTATGGATTCGCGATGCTCGACTCGGGCTACGACTTCGGACAAGTCGACCCGAACTGGTTCGACGTCGTACGTCCCACCAAGCTGCCTGCATTTGCTAACGAATTCGGCCAAAACGGCAATTTCTACACCGGAGTAAGGCAAACGCGCTTTGGCGTGAAAAGCTTGGTGCCGACCAAATACGGTGAGTTCAAGACAGTGTTCGAATGGGAACTGTTCGGCGTCGGCGTTGACGCCGGCCTGACAACCTTCCGCCTGCGTCACGCTTACGGTGAGCTTGGCCAGTGGGTAGCCGGTCAAACCTGGAGCCCGTTCATGGATCCAGACGTGTTCCCGAACTCCATCGAGTACTCGGGGCCCGAACGGCATGGTCTTCTTCCGCAACGTACAGTTCGTTGGCAGCCAGTCAATCGTGGCAACCATCAGGTGATGATTGCGCTCGAGCGCCCTGGCGCCAGCGCTGATTTGAGCCGGGTCCAGGATCTTTACATACTTCAGGGAGTCAAGTTTCGGTTCCCCGCACCTGATGTCTCCGCCCGAGTTCGTTATGGAGGAAAGCGTACCTATATCCAATTCGCCGGAATAGGTCGCTATATCGCCTGGGACGACAATGCTCCGACCCCCCTCACCAACCTCACTGGTCATACTTGGGGATGGGGAGCGCACGTCAGTTCGAACATTGGCGTCGGGGCTGAAGACACTGTCAAGCTGAGCGTCGAGTACGGTGATGGCGTTGAAAACTACATGAACGACGCCCCCGTGGACATTGCCCCCAAACTCACAACTAATATTCGCAGGCCGCTCACGGGCAATCCGCTTCCCGACTTCGCCATCGTGGCATTTTACGACCGCTACTGGAACAAGAAATGGAGCACCAGTATCGGATATTCAATGCTGGACATTCAAAACAGCCCCTTGCAGCTGCCCTCGTCCTTTCGCCGCGGCCAATATGGCTTAGTGAACCTCCTCTACTATCCGATGGAGGATGTGATGGCGGGCGGCGAGTTCATCTGGGGTCGCCGGGCCAACTTCGCCGACGGGTGGACCTATGACGACTATCGAATCCAGTTTTCTTTCAGATACAAGTTCTCTTTCAAATTTGGAGGTAAAGACACTCAGTGAGTCTTTCCTCCCTTTTTGCTGCACTCTCTGCAAGATAACCGTCAGGGGCTAGCACTTTTATCAGGTGACCACATGGAAGGAGAGGCGAATAGTTTCTTGGAAGCGCGATTCCGCACTTCAACGACTTCGCTGATCAATTTAAGTGCCTGCAACCGTGGGATTGTTCGCTAAGAGGTGAACTGTGACTACGGCCAACTATTCAACGAAAACGGGCAATAACGCCATTGGTGTGAGTGTTTTCTGCTGGACACGTGCGTGGACAGTGATCAGTGTGATGATTGCATTACTAGCCGGTGCCACTCGTATTTGTGCTCAGGCGCCCGCTCAGCCGTCCGCAAGCAAGCCGCGAGTCGAAAAGGATCTCCTCGGCGAGAAAGAAATCCCCGCCAATGCCTACTACGGAGTACAGACCGCGAGAGCTCTGGAGAATTTCCAGCTTTCTGGAGTTTTGATCAATCACTATCCCGGCTTCGTGGAGGCATGGGCAATCGTAAAGCTGGCGGCAGCCCAGGCCAATACTGACGTTGGCGCAATGAAGCCGGATCGGCTGGCTGCAATCCAGAAGGCCTATGACGAAGTGATGGCCGGCAAGTATCACGATCAATTTCTCGTGGATTGGTATCAGGGAGGGGCGGGTACGTCCACAAATATGAATGCCAACGAAGTACTCGCAAACATCGGACTCGTAGCAACGGGGCACGCCAAAGGCGAGTACCAATTCCTTGAGCCACATGATGATCTGAACATGTCGCAATCCACCAATGATGCTTATCCTACCGCGATCAAGGTAGCGATACTGCTGCGAAACGAAAAGTTGATTGACGAACTGAAGCTGCTTTCCGCATCTTTCCGTGCAAAAGGCCAGGCATATCTCGAGATTGTGAAGATGGGACGCACCGAGATGCAAGATGCGGTTCCTATGACCGTCGGCCAGGAGTTTTACGCGTTCGCTGCGGCGTTGGACGGAGAAATACAAGAGTTACAAGACGCGGAAAAATCATTGTATGCGGTGAACATGGGGGCAACGGCCATCGGCACCGGAATTAATGTGCCTAAAGGCTATCCGGAAAAGTGCGCGCAGCATTTGGCGAAGCTCACCGGCAAACCGATCGTGCCCGCGTCTGACATGCTGGCCGCTACATGGGACCAGCAAGGATTTGTGGTCTATTCCGGGGCACTGAAAAGCTTGGCAATCAAACTTTCGAAGATTTCCAGCGATCTCATCTTGCTCACGTCCGGTCCGCGGGCAGGATTATCCGAGATCAATTTGCCAGCTTTGCAACCTGGTTCTTCCATCATGCCGGGAAAAGTCAATCCGGTTGTTCCGGAGGTTATGAACCTGGTCGCCTTCCGCGTAATGGGGAATGACTACGTTACGACACTGGCAGCTCACAGTGGTCAGCTTCAGTTGAACGCGTACGAACCAATCGAAGGCCTGTCGATACTGGAATCCCAGGATTTGCTTTTTCGCACATCGATGCTTTTCCGCAAGAAGTGCATCGACGGCGTTACGGTAAATGAAAAGGTCCTGGCCCACTACATGGAGACGACCGTCGGCATCGTCACGGCGCTCAACCCCATCTTGGGATACGAAAAGGCCACCGAACTTGCGAACGAAGCTTACAAGAGCGGCAAAGGCGTACTCGAGATCATCCGGGAACAGAAACTTCTTACCGAGCAGCAGATCCAAGAACTGCTCGATCCGGTCAAGTTGACGGGTCTGGACAAGAGCAAGTACCAGCAGAAATAGCTGACCAGACAGATCGAGCGAATTGCGAAAGGAGCACCCCATGAAGCCGTCTCAAAGGAACCTGAGCTTATTCCTCGCCGTCGTAGTGAGTTTCCTCCCTCAGAGTGCTCTTTGCCAGACAAACAAGCCCAACATCGTTGTCCTAGCAACGGGTGGGACAATCGCCGGAGCCGCAGCGACCGGAGCGCAAGCGAGTTACACATCGGGCAAGGTGACGATCGATGCCATGCTGGATTCGGTTCCGGGAATCAGAGACCTGGCTAACCTCAAGGGCGAGCAAGTTGCGAACGTAGGCTCGCAGGACATGACGTTCGACATCATGCTGAAGTTGGCCAAGCGCATTAACGACCTACTGGCCACGAATGATGTTGACGGCATCGTCGTGACTCACGGTACCGACACTTTGGAAGAAACTGCATTCTTCCTTAATCTCACGGTAAAGAGTGACAAACCAGTTGTCATTGTGGGATCGATGCGTCCATCGACTGCAATCAGCGCCGACGGTCCCTTGAACCTATATGACGCCGTCGCGGTGGCCGCCGATCCCCAAGCGAATGGGCGAGGCGTTTTGGTCGTGATGAACGACTGGATTCAGGGAGCACACTCGCTCACGAAGACGAGCACAACAGCGGTGCAGACCTTCATGTCGCCCCTGCGAGGTGTGGTTGGTATCTCTGCCTATGGCAAGAACGATTTCTACAACAACCCTTCGTGGAAGCACACGACACAAAGCGAATTCGATATTTCGGAAGTCACCAAGCTTCCGCGGGTGGACATTGTCTACGGCGATGTAGACATGTCCCCGGACTTGATCGATTGCAGCGTGCAACGTGGCGCCAAGGGCATTGTCATCGCCGGCGTTGGCAACGGCAACATGAACAAGGCATCGATTGACGCAGCGGCACGAGCCGTTAAGCAGGGTGTGGTTGTCGTGCGCAGCAGCCGGGTGGTCACGGGCGCAGTTGGCCGAAATGTTGAGGTCAAAGACGATGAACTCGGCTTTGTGGCTTCCGACGAACTCAACCCGCAAAAATCGCGAATCCTGCTTTCACTGGCACTGCTGAAAACGCACTCTCCGGAGCAACTTCAGCAGATGTTTGTTACGTACTAATGGGGTTTTCTAGTGTGTCATTATTTCGTCAGATCGCCGATGCGACATTGCGAACGCCGGTTTCAGGTGTTGCGTTGGTGATCTTACTGTTTGCGCCAGCCCTGTCCAGAGCACAGGAAAAGACGGATCCTTCTCAGCAGACAGTGAAGACTCCACCTGATCCCACAATAGAGAACACCATCACGGCAGACGAGGGAGACGAGTCTGAAGTGGTGCCAGCAAGGAAATTTTCAAGTTGGAACCAGTACGAGGGAAAGTATATTACCGCTCGTGCCGGAGGCGGTTTCCTCGTGGACTATGGTGCCTTTTCGCAGGATCAGCAAAGTAAGGAGCAATTCTCTCTCGCGCCAGGTGTCAAACTTCGCGATTTCCGTTTTCTCCTTTCGGGAAAATTTCCTGAGCTTAGAAGATCGGTCACGTACAGCGTCGGAGTCATGTACAACGCACCGACCCACTCTTGGCTCATCCGGCAAACCGGAATCATGGCCGCACTCTCGGAAAAATGGGGATACCTGTTTATTGGCCGCACAAAGGAGGGATTCTCGCTCAACAAGGTGATGACCGGGTACGACGGCTGGACGATGGAGAGGGCCACGATGAACGATGCCACTGTGCCTTTGTTGGCGGATGGAATTAAGTGGATGGGTTATCTTCCGAAACATGGCTTTATGTGGAACGTAGGTTACTACAACGATATTTTTTCAAATGGCCAGTCGTTTTCGTCTTATTCGAGTCAAGAGGTCGCCAGGCTTGCGTGGCTGCCCATCCGAGCCGTGTCCGATACGCACTCGCTGCTTCATCTGGGAATAAACCTGCAATACGGAAAGCCCGTCGACGACGCTCTCCGGCTTCGTTCGCGTCCCGAGGCTTTCCTCGCGCCGTATTTCCTCGACACCGGAAAGTTTCCGGCAACCTCGGCATTTATGGCCGGATACGAGGCCTACTACCGGCGGCGCAACTGGCTGTTCGGGAGTGAATACTGGTTCGAGAAAGTGTCTTCTCCATCGACACGCAATCCTTTCTTCAATGGCGGCGACATCGCTGCAACCTGGGTAATCACAGGGGAGACCCGCACCTATAACACGGTGGGAGGATTCTTTCGAGCAGTCATCCCCGAAAGACCGGTGTTCAGCGGTGGGCCAGGGGCGTGGGAACTGGTGTCCCGATACTCGTACACCAATCTTGACAGCGGGCCGATCGGTGGAGGCAGGTTTGGCAGATTCACGGAGCAGCTCAATTGGTACCTGTCGAAGTATGTGCGTTGGGAACTCGGTTACGGATATGGACACCTAGATCGGTTTGACCTCAGAGGCAATACTCAGTTCTTCCAGAGCCGCATTCAGTTGCAACTCTGAAAAATTAACCCCGGGAACGGGAAACAGAGCAGTTGTAGTGGAGGCTCCAAATGAAATTCATGAACATGAAGCACAATGCAGCGCTCTTGCTGGTGGCATTGCGGATGTCATTGCTGATGTGCAGTGGGACCCAGGTGGTTTTAGCGCAAACGGGTACCCAGCGCAGCCCGGTTGCTCCAACCAAGGAACAGGTGCAAGCTGCCGTCAACGAGGCTTACGAAAAATTCAAGGGCAACACAGAGGGCAAGAATGCCGACTACATTCCGGAGTTGGCTAAAGTTGACTCTAACTTGTACGGAATTGCCATCGTCACTGCTGACGGACAAGTGGTTACGGCGGGTGACGTGGATAAGCCTTTTTCCATCCAGTCGATCTCCAAGGTTTTCAGTCTTGCCTTGGCGATGGAAGAACTCGGGCCTGACAAAGTGTTCGAGAAAATCGGCTCTGAGCCCACCGGGCGTCCGTTTAATTCCGTGGAAGCGGTGGTTGACATGCCTACCCACACCGGCAATCCATTTGTGAACGCTGGCGCCATCGCCACCGTGAGCCTGATCCCCGCCCCGAGTGCGGATGCCAAATACAAGAAGATCCTTGCGTTTTACAGCAAGGCAGCCGGGGACCAGCTTTCGCTCATAAACGACGTGTACAAGTCCGAGGCCGCGACCAATGCGGGGAACAAAGCATTGGCCGCACTCCTTTTGAAATATGAACGCATTTACGCCGACACATTGGAGTCGGTGGATGTTTACACCAAACAGTGTTCGGTGGGAGTCACGGCAAAGCAGTTGGCCGTGATGGGAGCAACCCTCGCCAACTTTGGCGCCAACCCCATCACCGGTGAGCAGGTGATCAAACGGGAGGATGTTCCTGAGATTCTCTCCGCGATGACCATGGCTGGCCTATATGACGGTTCGGGTGGATGGGCTTGGCACGTTGGACTGCCCGCTAAGAGCGGTGTAGGCGGCGGCATCATCGCTGTGGTTCCGGGCAAGGGCGCCATCGCGGTCTTTGCTCCACCGCTAGACAAGGCCGGCAACAGCGTAAAGGCGCAGCTGGCGATCGCCTACGTCGCAGAGAAGCTTGGCATCAACCTGTACTCGCCGCGATCTGTAGGGCTGAAGTGATCGGATGAAGCGACCTTGGGATTTCGCAAGCAACACGGTCGAAGAGGTGCGATGCTCTTGATACGCGCAGCTACACGAGTGTCTCCGATATTTCTGGCTATGGTCTTCTGCTGCTTCATGAGTGCGCAGACGGGCACTTCCCAAGCAAGTAAGCCAAGCACCGATGCCCTGAACCCTTCTGAGGCATTGAAGACGATTGATCAGCTGATTGAACAGAATCAGCAACTGGAGAAGCAGAACCAGCAATTGATGGAACAGATCAAAGTTCTGCGTGGTGCCGTGGATCAGAATGCCAACGTGAGCCACCAGGCTGCTAAAGCGCCCTCGGCTCAATCCCCTGTTGGGGAAGAGGGCGTGCAACCGTCCACCCAGACCCAGAGCACAGCCGATGATAAGACGGAACTCCCGGAAGCATCAGAAGGGAATCCCGTCATTTTCGGGGAATTCAATCCCGGCCGTGGATTTGTTGTTGGAAGGGGCGAATACGGCGAGCTGAATCTCAGCGGTTATATGGCTACGAGATTTCTAGACCAGATGCCAGGCCGGCAAACGGCCTTCGATCATCTGGGCCGTCCGATCCAAGTGACTCCTCGTAAAGATTTCCAGTTCCATCGGGTTATGTTGTTTTCGCAAGGATGGCTGTTCAGCCCCAAATTCCAATACTCTACATTTCTTTGGACGGTGCAGGACACGAATCAGGTGGCCGTAGGCGGTGCCCTGTATTACGACTTCGGCAAAATTATGACGCTGGGATTGGGATGGAACGCCTATCCTGGAACACAATCACTGCAGGGTTCTCACCCTTATTGGGAATCCTATGATCGCGTAATGGCGGATGAATTCTTCCGGCCCTACTTCTCGCAGGGTGTGTTCGCCAAGGGGAACCTGCTGCCGAAGCTTGAGTACCGATGGATGTTCGGAAACAACAACAGCAACCTGGACGTACCTGCCGCCAAGCTCGACCGGGATCTTTCAGCTGGCGCCGCTTTAACGTGGTACCCAACGACTGGTGAATTTGGCCCACGGGGGGCCTTCGGAGACTACGAGAATCATCAAAATCTTGCGACCCGCTTCAACCTGGCCTATACCTACAGTCCCGAGGACCGCCAGGCGGCAGTCGGTACTTCATCGGGCATCAACACAACCCTTCGCCTGAGTGACAGCCTCAACGTATTCGATACCGGTGCTCTCGCTACTGGCGTGACTGTGGAACGGGTGCACTATCAGATGGTTTCTGCAGCTGTTGGGACGAAATACCACGGTCTTTGGATCCAAGGCGAGGGCTACGGAAGGCTACTCGATCACTTTGTCGCGGATGGGAAATTGCCAACGAATGAGGTCCGAGACTCTGGGTTCTATGTTCAGATTGCGGACATGATTGTGCCCAAGAGATTCGAACTCTATGGGGGCACCTCATATATCTTCGGTCAGTACGGCAATTCCAAAGAGTTCATCGTAGGAACTAATTACTACCCCTGGAACACTCGGAATATCCGGCTGAACACGCAGTTAATCAGTGCAGACCACTCCCCGGTTAACAGTACCTTCGGCTTCTATACCGGTCAGCAAACCGGGCCGATTTTTTCCATTGGAATGACTGCTCTTTACTGAGAACGAGCAATCCTTAAGAGATTCGACGTGCTCGAAGCACGGGAGACAGGAGATCTAAGAAACTGGCAATGAAGAAGGCTAGCGCTGCAGTGGCGAAAAGGCGATGGAGACGGTGTTCGGGGCGATGCCATGTAGCCCGGCAGTTCGCCTGGTGTGTGGTCACTGTCCTGCTCATCTGGTGCAATCCTGTATCGGCCCAATCCAGCAAGACCCAGGACCAGTTCGAGTTTGATGATTCCCACTTTCACCTGACCAATTATGTTCAGCAAGGGACTGACATCCACGACTTTCTGAAAATTATGGGCAACAAAGTAGGGCGAGTTGCGCTGTTCGGCATTCCGTTGCAGCAGCAATGGTCCTACAGAGTCGATGGGGATCGCGCTCCGACCTACTATCTGCAAACCGACGCCCCGCTTTATTACTACTCTTTCACCGACGCTTGGATCGCAATGGCATACAAGTCTCTCACCAAGGAAGAGCAGGCCCGCTTCGATCCGATGATCACCGGCTTCAATCCGTCGGACATGTATGCGGCGGACCACATCCGCCGTGTGCTTCAGACGTTCCCGGGCGTGTTCTCCGGCATCGGAGAGTTCTCGATTCATAAGGAATTTGTGTCGGCAAAGATCGCGGGAGAAGTTGCCAGCCTTCAGGACCCGGCCCTCGATAGGGTTCTTGATTTCGCCGCGGAGGTCGGGCTGGTCGTGCTAATCCACAACGACATGGATGTTCCGTTTGCCAAGGAAGGCTCGCAACCCGCGTACCTGGGCGAAATGAAAGCTCTTTTCAAAAGGCACCCGAACACGACCATCATTTGGGCCCACACCGGTATGGGTCGGATAGTTCGACCGGTCAAGAATCACGCGGCAAATATTGCAGCGATCCTCGCCGATCCAGAGTTCAGTCATGTTTACTTCGATATTTCCTGGAATGAGGTCGCGAAGTATATTGTCGCAACTCCCGAATCAACCAGGATAACTGCCGATTTAATCAACCGATACCCGGACCGGTTTCTGTTTGGCACGGATGAAGTCGCGCCAGCAAGTCAGGAACAATATCTCAAGATTTACACCCTTTACGATCCGCTATGGAAGTTATTGACCAAGGACGCGCTGGAGAAAGTACGTAAAGAAAACTATGAACGCTTGTTTGACGCAGCCAGAACGAAAGTGCGTGCCTGGGAGCGATCGAATCTTGGCGAAACCGCGGTTCCACCGTAGCCATTGTCGAGACTATTACACCTTAGTGCTAAGACTCGCGGCCTCCTGCAGGACCCCGCGCTGCAGGGCAGTCTGGATTTCACTGCCGTAGCACCGATCAAGGGCATGGATGTGCATGACCATCCCCACAATTCCGAAGGAACCGGCGGATTTCTCACTGGTGCTTGGTGGCCCCCTGTTTCAGATATACAGGCGAGGACACCTCTCGGGCCCTGTGCTCGAGCTCCTCTGGCGTCGAGTGCTGGTCATCTCGCTCTTCGCCTGGTTGCCCCTCCTGTTGTTGTCAGCCATTGAAGGCCATCTGTACGGTGGGCAGGCTTTGAGTTTTCTTCGCGACATTGAATCGCATGTTCGATTCCTGATCGCGCTGCCGGTACTCATCGCTGCCGAGATCTTTGTCCATCGGCGCATAAGGCCCGCGGTGAAGCTCTTCTTGGATCGCCAAATCGTGATTCCGCAGGACACTCCGAGGTTTTATGCCGCCATTGAATCGGCAATGCGGCTGCGCAACTCCGTGCTCGCGGAGGTCGCGCTGTTAATTTTTACCTACACTGTTGGCCAGTGGTTCTGGCGGACAACGGTAGCGTTGGAATCAGCCAGCTGGTATGCAGTTCCCAGCGCCACGGGCTTACATCTCACGCTAGCGGGCCACTGGTATGGCTTCGTCAGCATTCCGATCTTCCAATTCATTGGGTTTCGCTGGTATATGCGGATTGCCATTTGGTTCAGCTTTCTGTGGCGTGTGTCGCGGCTGAATCTGCATTTAATACCGACCCACCCCGATCACGCTGGTGGAATTGGGTTCCTGGGTACGAGCTGTTATGCTTTTGGCCCAATCCTCTTCGCTGAGGGTGCGTTGCTCTCCGGACTGATAGCAAGCCGGGTTCTTTACGAGGGCCAGAGCCTCCTATCGTTCAAAGTGACAGTCGCCGCCCTGGTCGGTTTCTTCGTTCTGGTGATTTTCGGTCCATTGACCATGTTTACTCCTCTCCTGGCCCGCACTAGACGCAGCGGCTTGGGGCGGTATGGAACGCTAGCCACGGTTTACGTTGACGAGTTCGACAAGAAATGGGTCGCCAGAGGCATCAAACCGGAGGACATTCTTGGCACGACTGACCTCCAGTCGCTCGCCGACCTGGAACACAGTCATGCGGTCGTGCGCGAAATGCGAGTTGTGCCCTTCAGCCTTGTCGATGTAACCCGACTTGCCGTTGTAACAACGCTTCCCGTCCTGCCCCTGCTGCTTACTATCATGCCTCTGGAGCGCCTGGTCACAGAGCTCGTCAAAATCATCTTCCGATGACGGCCCGGCGATAACGCACTCCACTTTCCGCAGCCCCCAATTTTCCCATCCAGTCTGTCAACCTTGACAGTGGCGACATGGCACTCTGGCGCGTATCTAAGTGATTGGCAGAGACTTGCAGTCTGCACTTGCAGCCCGCCAAACCGTGAGTTGAAAGGGTTCGATATGAAGCAGAGAGTGGCCGTTCTAATTGTTGTGGCATTGTTCGCAGCCCTGCCTTTGGGTCAGTCCGAGGACCAGAAGGGTAGCACGGAGCGAGACCGCGTCAAGGACTCGGGACAAGTGCTCAAGGAAATTCTCGACGCGCCGGATAAGGGCATCCCCAAGAGCGTTATGGACGGTTCGAAGTGTGTGATTATACTGCCGTCGGTGAAGAAGGTGGCTATCGGAATCGGTGGGAGCTACGGGCGCGGTGTGATGACCTGCCGCACCGGCGATGACTACAAAGGTCCGTGGAGTGCGCCGATCATGATGGCGTCCAGTGGCGGTAGCGTCGGTTTCCAGATCGGCGGCCAGGCTACGGACTTCGTGATCATCGTGATGAATGACGGGGGTGCAAGAAGTTTGTTGAACAGCAAAGTCAAACTCGGCGCGGACGCGAGTGTCGCTGCCGGTCCGGTTGGGCGCACCGCCGAGGCATCGACCAATGGAAGCATGCAGGCCCAAATGCTTTCGTATTCACGTTCGCAAGGTGTCTTCGGCGGAGTATCGCTCTCGGGATCGACCTTGCGTCCCGATGGTGATGCCAACGAGAACCTCTATGGTCAAAAAGTTACACCCGAAGAGATTATTGCAGGGAAGGTGCCCATGCCCGCGGAAGCGCAGCAGTTGATTGATGATTTGCAGAAGTCGCAGAGTGCATCGCAATAAGAATCCTGTGCCTGCAGGGGTTGCAGAGGCATCGGCGCGATGAACAGAGGAATGATGGGTCTGCGCTTTAGATTGCAAAATTTCATCTTCCTCCATTCATCGCTTTGATTTCCCGTGTCACCACTGTCACGGAACAAGTGGTTGGGGGGTCTTCTTTTTTCTGCGAACCATCCGGACGATCTCGGGAGCGAATTCGCCCAGCCAGTTGATGCCCATACCCACGAAGACCTGCGTGACAGCCGCCTGGTATCCTCTCACCTGCCAAGAGGGGTTCCCCGGTTGCCAGGTGGTGGCGAGGGCAGCTGAACTGAAGGCGCCGAGATAGGGCATCACCTGCGGCCTTAGGGATTTTTCGGTACGGTCGTAGGTTACAAAGTTTCTCAGAATGGCATGACGTGTACGCGGCCAGAATCGATCGCAATGGCAGCGATCGTATCGAGGTTCCCACCCCAACACACCGTCTCCCAAAGAGGTAATCGAATTCTGAATGACAAATTGAACTTGCCGATTGCCGAACCGTTTTGCAAATCCTGCAAAGCCGTCTCCCCACTCGGGATTGCTGTCTGCGATCTGGTCGCGCAAAGCAAATAGAGTCGTCTTAGCGTAAATGCCCGGAGTCGTGAATGTTTGATTGACATAGAGTTTGAAGCGTTCATCACGGTTCAAGGACCGGAGTCGGACATTCCTGGGGACGTAAGAGCCATAGAGCCAGTTGACGTTGATCTGCTTGTCCGAGGGTGTTGGTTGAGCCGGGCCGGTTTGAGCCGCAGAGGAAAGGCAGAGAAAAGCTACCAGAATCGCGCTACCAGCGGGATGAAAGACCCGTAAGGACTCTCCTCGGAATGGCCGGGGGACGGAAACGTCAGCCACACTATAGATTCTCACAGGCTTGTGAGTCCTGAGAATACTGCCAAATTTAACAGAGCACCCTGGGCGCCGCGTTCAAGTTTTCTTCGAACGTGAAAACCTGACAGATGACAGC
Organism: uncultured Acidobacteriota bacterium; assembly: GCA_963819825.1. Lineage (GTDB taxonomy): Bacteria > Acidobacteriota > Terriglobia > Terriglobales > Acidobacteriaceae > Gp1-AA145. The sequence continues at coordinate 452,953 of CAWFXO010000003.1, read as the reverse complement.
GCTTCCAGGGCGAGCAAAAATTGACCTTTGCATGAAGCGCCTATTCTCGCTCACGCTGATCGGTTCACTGCTACTGTGTGTAGCGGCGTGCGGAGCTGTATTCGTTGGAGGGGCGATACTGCCAACATCCACAGTCGTGGGGTCAATCACGAGCGTGCAGCTCGGTAGCGTAGTGAATGCAACCGGTGGAAGCGTCCAGGTAACATTCGTGACTTTGTCGCAGAGCGGCGCACCGACGACGATTGCCTTCTGCAACAATCAAGTCAGCCAATTCCCGCTAAACCAAACAGTAAGCGTGAACTTCAATCCTGGACAGCTGTGCGCAACTATTGTGGTTGTTGTGGTTACACCCTGAGCCTAGACGTGTTGGTGAAGGCAAGAACAGCGAAGACCTACGTGGGAGGCCTCGGAGACGCAAAGTCCTTCGCGTTTGGCATTGGCGCATCTCTAAATTGTCCAGGGGACCGGTGCCGTAGATTTGCGGGTGCCGCCGGGCCCGTGACTATCAGTACAGTTGTTTGATAGTGGAGAGGCAGGCTGAACAGCACTTCCACAGAAATGGATCCTATGTGTCCTACCGCTGAAGAACTCCATAGCAGCAGGGCAAGTGTGCTGTCCTTCTCCACATTTCGTTGAATCAGGCGGTAGCCGTGAAGGCCAAGAGAAAGGTTACAACTTTCCGATTTCTGCTGGTAGTGCTCTGTAGCCTGGCCATAGTTCCGGGCGACACACTCGCCTATTCGCAGACCGCTCAGCCGCCCCAGCCGCCTTCCTCGGCAGACGAAGGTGCGAAGCCGGAGTCCCAAGCTGCGAAGATTCCGCCCGACCAGCTGGATTCTCTCGTGGCGCCCATTGCCCTCTATCCAGACCCTTTGCTGGCCCAGACCTTGGCAGCCTCCACCTATCCTCTTGAAATCGTCCAGCTTCAGCAGTGGCTGGAGAAGAACTCCAAGCTAAAGGATAAAGAGCTGGCCGATGCGGTCGCCAAGCAGCCTTGGGATCCAAGCGTCCAAGCCATGGCGGCTCTACCGGATGTGGTAAAGCGCCTGGCGGACGACATCCAGTGGACCACCGATCTGGGCAACGCCTTTCTGGCTCAGCAAAGCGACGTGATGGATGCTGTGCAACGCATGCGCAAGAAAGCCGAGGACAAAGGCAACTTGAAATCGAGCGAACAACAGAAGGTGGAAACTAAGGTTGTTGAGAACAAGACCGTGATCGTGGTCGAACAGGCTGATCCGCAAGTGGTGTACGTGCCTTCGTACAATCCAACGGTGGTGTACGGGGCGCCAGTCTATGCCTATCCACCAATTTATTATCCGCCACCGGGATATTACGCTGCCGGCATGGCAGTTTCTTTTGGCGTGGGCATGGCGATGGGTGCCATGTGGAGGGGTGGTTGGGGCTGGGGTGCCGGATGGGGCAGCAATAACGTCCAAATCAACAACTACAACAATTTCAACCGTAACGCGAACGTGAACCGTAACGCGAACGTCAACCGCAACGTCAATGCCAACCGCAGCGGAAGTGCCAATTGGAGCCATAATCCGCAACATCGGGGCGGCGCACCTTATCGGGACCAGGCGACCGCGAACAAGTTTGGCGGTACGGCGTCCGGAGGATCGACAGCCAACCGGCAGGCTAGCGCCCGGCAGCAGGGTGGCGGGCAGGGCGGCAATGCGGCTAGCGCTCGGGCTACCGGCGGTACGGCATCCGGAGGATCGACAGCCAACCGACAGGCTGGCACCACCCGGCAGCAAGGCAGTGGGCAGAGCGGCAATCGGGCGGCTGGCGGCGCCAGCACAGCCAAACGGCCGACCGGGGGCGGCGCCAATAGCATCGGAAGCCAGAACCTATCGAGCGGCGGAGGCGGAAACCGGGATGCCTTCGGAAGCGGATCCGGCGGATACAACGGATCCGGCGCCCGCGCCAGCAGCAGCCGAGGCTCCGCCAGTATGGGAGCTCGAGGCGGCGGAGGCCGTGGTGGTGGACGGCGGCGGTAAAAACGGCCTGGATCACATAGGAGCATCAAGGAGTCCAGACATGCGATCAGCATCGGCGAACAGAAATTTCTACAGACTGCCTTGGATAGGGAGCGCACTAGTGGTCTGCGTGTGCCTGTATGTTTTGCTGCCTCTTGCTGGGCAGGAATCCCCGGTGGAAAATACTCCGACTGTTTCATCTAGTCCGGGCGCCAAGGGCTTTGAGACCCCCCAGCAGGCAGCCGATGCGCTCGTTGGCGCGGCCGAGAAGTTTGACGAGGCTGCACTCAGACAGATTTTTGGTCCCGATGGTGAGGACATCGTCGTTACCGGTGAATTCGCGCAAGACCGCCAGCGCGCTGTTGATTTCGCCGCGCAGGCGCGCGAAAAGAACAGCGTGTCTGTGGATTCGAAGAGCGGGGAACGCGCATTCCTCATCGTGGGAAACGAGAACTGGCCCTTCCCCGTGCCCATTATAAAAAGAGGTGACAAATGGTTCTTCGATGCGAAAGCCGGCCGGCAGGAGCTTCTCTACCGCCGCGTTGGCCGTAACGAACTGGACGCGATTCAAATCTGCCGGGGTTACGTAGAAGCGCAGCACGAATATGCATACCGGAAACGCGAAGGTTATGACGTAAACCAGTACGCCCAGCGCATCATCAGCACTCCCGGCACACAGGATGGTTTGGCCTGGAAAAACCCAGACGGCACCTGGGATGGTCCCATTGGCGAAAAGATTGCCCGCGTGATTGAGCAGGGCTACACCAGCAGAGCAGAGTCCTACCATGGATATTTTTTCAAGATTCTGAAAGGGCAGGGGCCCGCCGCGCCGCTGGGCGAAATGGACTTCGTGGTGAGTGGCGTGATGATCGGAGGTTTCGCTCTAGTGGCTGCACCTGCGGAATACCGCGTAACCGGAGTAAAGACTTTCATCGTCAGCCACGACGGCATCGTCTATCAAAAAGACCTAGGCCCGGCGTCCCTCGAGAAATTCGAGAAGATGGAACTCTTCAACCCGGACAAATCCTGGACATCTGTCCGTGACGAAGACGAGCAGTGAGAGATCTGCGAGCACCGTCGGCCCGCCTATCGGCAACGTAGCGCCCCTTACTTTTGTTTAGGTGGGAACTGCTTGAATAGTTTTTCGATGGCTTTGTACACCAGCTCCAGAGACTTCGCTTTGTCGGAGCTGTCGAGCTTTTGCCGGACAGAGCCAGTCCATATCTCCTTATTCGTACTTCGCTCAACAAGAGTGAGTACCAATTCCCCCTGTGGGACCCAGGTGGCCGCATCTGATGGGCCAGCCGCCCCTGTCCACATGGTGGCGTTGATGGATGGCGGGGGCCCGCTGAAGGTAGGCAGTATGGGGGTCGCCGCGGCTCCGCTGAGATCAAAGTCCACCTGCCCGCTTGGGATCACGATGAGATCGCCATTGCTTGTTGTCTTCTTGAGACCCTTTAACTCCAGCTCGTAGCTTACATAGGAAATGATGCTGTCATAGAGAAGTGGCCGTGCAGGTTTGGCCGCGGGTTCGAGCCACGAGTAGGTCGTAAACTTCGAGAAGTCAACACTCTTGTCGTATCCCACCTTCACCTTTTGGGCGAAAGCGCTCGTCAGAGGAGATGCCAAAGCTAGCAACAGCCCGAAAACTCTAATCAGAAACATACGGGAATCAGATTAGAGAAGTACCGCAGGGAAAGAACTGGCACTTCTTGCAGATGCCACCAGAGTGGTTCTTCGGATCAGATATGGGAGGAGTGAAGGAGCAATGAAATCGCCCGTAAGCAAACTATTGCTGGTAAGCCTCCTGTTCACTTCACTAACCGTGTGGGCGCAAGACGAAGAACCCAATGACAATAGGAAGTCCAATGGGAATCTGGGATTACCGATAAGCGTGCCCCTGAACCCGATGGGACAGTTTGCGCGGCCCGGAACTGGGGTGATCTACGGTGCTGGATATAACTTCACGAGACGGCATGCTGTCATTGGCGAATTCATGTGGGACTGGCTTCATCCAAGCGTGAACGATCTCACAGGAGTTGCCAACCTCAACGGGCACAGCAATCTTTATGCGCTAACGGGGAATTATCGTTTCGAGCTTCGCGGCAAAACGCTAGGAGCCTATTTTATCGCTGGCGGCGGCTGGTATATGCGCCATTCCAGCTTAACCACGACGGTGGTTACAGGTAATGCGATCACCTGCACACCCACGTGGTTGTGGTGGGGCGCAACCTGTACTTCGGGATTGGTAGATTCCAATCAGACTCTCAAAAGTTCGTCCTCCAGCGCCTTCGGGGCGAATGGGGGCATCGGTTTCACGGTGCGAGTGGGCGACGCTCCCTGGAGAGTCTATGTTGAGTCCCGATATCATTACGCTCCCACCCGGCACATCAACACTCAATTGGTCACAACGACGGTTGGAATTCGATATTAGACACGTGTTTGACTCCGGGAGCCAATATTCTGATACGGCACCTGACGTGCATGCTGGCGACCGATGCTATGGCGTTATGGTGGCATTGATGACATTGGACTGAACGCCACCCTTACCCAACTCCATTGGCTTATCGCGCTCTACTTGAATTGAATATTTGCCCGGACGGCTCAAATCGTAGAGTTGACTTACTTCGATTGTGTCGGCGCAGCTTGCGTGTGGTTTGAGAGTCACCACGACCAGTCCCGTGGTTTGGAAACGATTTTTTTGAGACTGTTTCATCTTGCGATATCGTTCGGTCTCGGAAACCGGCAGCCCTGTCGCGTCGTCCTGCACTGTCATCCGATAGTCGTACGCTGGATCGACAATAGAAAGATGCAGAGTACGATCTGAATTGTTCGTCATCGTGACGATCACGAAGACACGAGCACCCGCATTCCACACCGACGCGCCTGGCTGCGTCGCGTCCTGCGAGGGTGCAATGGAGATGGCGAACATCGACTTTGCCTCGTCCTGCGCCAACGCGCTCGCAACCATCATCGTGAAGCAGAAGAGGACCAATGCGACTGGACGCAACGAGAATTTGCCTAGAGGTTTCAAGTAAGTGTCTACCTAGTTCCGAAGCGCAGGCCAACTGTTGCGCTTTGCGGAGAGTAGCTCGGCCAGAGTCCCGGACGGGCACTCTGGCTCGCATTACATATCTCATTGCTCCACAGCGCGTCTCGCGTGGAGTGCGAATTCCACATTCCGTTCCTGATTGACTTTTACAGTTTGCGCCAGATCAATCGCGTTGAGTGGCACATCCTGACGCTCGCCGGAACCGAAAACGCAGGCCACCTTGTCGCCTTCGAGCCAATACTCACGCGCCAGAATCGCCGTGCCCGCCTGCAGTGCAATCACTGTCGAGGAACCATTTGCTGCATCCGCGCTGCCGTAGGTGATGCGCTGCACTCCTGGAGCCTGTTGCGCTGCGCTTGAAGCCGGCTGATATTCCGGGGGTGTGACGCGATAGTCGCTCCTGGGGCTGCTGCTCCATGGTGGCCTCGGCACCGAGTTCTGGGCCGTAACGGGGAACGGTACTTCGACGTCTTCCATCAGACGCAGGGACAGGCGGCTCTCGCCCTTCAGCGCCGGATACGGTCCCCGCGCTGGCAGCGTGAAAATCTTCACCGGCCAAAAAAGCGGAATGGCCCAGAAAACCGCATCGCGCTTTGGATGACCTTTGCCGTGAATGTCTCCGTTGGCGTCCACGTTGAGGTGCGGCGCGGAGATCACCTTCGCGGCCAGCGGATAGACTTCGGCATTGGGCAGGATCAGGCGGTCAAATTCAATCGCCATCTGTCCCTTGCCGACGAAGTGGCCAGGATTCTTGTAGTCCTGAAGATGGCCGCCGAGTTCCGCTCCGCGAGGAAAAATCGAGTGCCCGAATGATCCTAGCGGCCCAAGATGGCAGAGTACAGGATCGCCCACATTGGCCGTTTTGGCGGAGAAGTTAGGTTCGTCCATGGTGCAGTGCAAAATCGTGCCCGCGGGAATGAAGTCGTTGGATCGAGACTCCACGGCTGGAGCTTGCACTGCAATAAGGAAGGAGAAAAGAAGAGCAGCAGTGAGAAACAGGTACCTCCGGTACATGGCAGCCTCCTTAGAACCGATCCCGCCTCATATCCCAAAGAGCTCATGATCAGGATCTCGGGCGGTGTTTCTACCCCGGTACTTTTACTGCAGAGTCTCTATGGTTCTGCTATCGAACGGGAACTGTCAGAAGTGACAGAAAGTCGGAGACTCTACCTCAGTTGCGATCACCACCGCAGACCCCATTAGACGCGTATAAGGCGCGCCGGCGCAGTGACTCGGGGTCCCTGGCGGGAAATCTGGCCAACCGGGACGCAGCCGTCGCGGTTCAAGCATTTCCAGAATTAGCCGGCGGCGTTCTTTGTTCAGGGCGGGTTTGCTCTCGGCTCATATCGCTTGTTCCCGCTGCGGGAATTACAAGCCGGCACAGTCCTTTTTGCGGAAAGAACATTTTTGGCTATGATCGCTCATGTGATGGATGTCGGGGCCAATTACTTTTCACTTTGGAACTTTCACCAGATCAGCGCGAAGAACCTGATGACCTACTACCAGGCTTATCCGGCAGCATTCGATCGCATCAATCGCCGAATTGGCTATCGGGTGAGGCCGTCATTTATCTGGAGCTATAAGAACAGCAGTTACCTAGGCCTCATCATCGGCTTTGCCAATGACGGTATAGCGGGCGTGCCCGGTGTGTTGCGGGTGACCGTGGAGAGTCAAGACGGAAAGGTGCTCACCAGCGGTTGCCTGGACGCCGGCTATCCGTTGCCGGGCAAGATTCGCCAGGCACAGTTGGTGCTTCCGAACATGACAGATTGGAAGGGATTGAAACTTAGAGCTGAGATTGAGGTAAAGGGAATGCGCTATCCGGTGCGATGGGCTTGCCACCAGAAGCTGAATGATGACGGCTCGCTTACACTGCGCCCCAACCTTCGGCAGCAGGCCTAGGCGGACGTGCCTGACGTGACATCGTTGGCCGAATTGTGCGCAGGCCGGAAGCCGTGCGGCGGTTGGCCAAATCGCGATTACACTCGTGAAGGCGCGAGTGTAATCGCTGGCCTCTCCTACTTCTCTGAATCGCCTATTCCTTCGATTGCGCAATCAGCATGATCGCATCCAGCGCCTTCGGGTCTCCGTATTTGTCATGATGCCGCACCCACGCCATCGGCCAGGGTAGTCCTTCTTCGTCGCGCCCTTTGGGCGTGAGGTCGAGGAAGTTGTACGCGTTCAGCATCATGTCGAGGCCGCGGCCGTACGACGAATATGAATGAAAGATCTCGCCATTCTGCCGGCAGAAAACACTCGCTCCCGGGCCTTCTTCCGACGGGAAGGTCGAGGTCCCATAGTTGTAGATGGCTTTCCCGTTCGCGATGGCTTCCTTCGAGAATGACACATGGTAGTCGTAGTTGAAGTCGTTTTTGAATGACGACACCCAGGGAAAGTTCCACCCCATTCTCTTCTTGAACGCCTCGATTTCCGGCGACGTCGCCCTGGATACCGCGACCAGCGTCGTGTCTCGCTGTGCCATGTGCGGAGCGATTGAGTCAAACTGGTCCGCCATGAACGAACAACTGGGACACCCTTCTTTCCATCCCGGGCCAAACATGAAGTGATAGACAACCAACTGGCTGCGCCCTCCGAACAGGTCTGCGAGCGTCACCTTTCCGGTCGGCCCTTCGAAAACGTAGCTCTTCTCGACTTTTTCCCACGGCAGCCCGCGGCGCTGCTCACTCAGTTCATCGCGCAGACGCGTGAATTCTTTTTCTTTCGCCAGAAACTGCTTGTGAGCGGCAACCCACTCGGCGTGTGAAACCGTTTTTGCTCCAGTTGTTTCGATGGTCGCTGTCGTCATGATCCCTGCTCCTTCTCCTTCGAATTATTTCTCTCACCCTTCTTCTTGCGAAGAACTTTCATCACCAGCGCGGTTACGCCACCGGTTGACGCTACGCTGCCCACCACCATTCCAGCACTCGCTATGCACGCCGGACACATAACTCCTCCTGACTTCGCAAGCCGCGCTCGGGATCCCGACCGGGCCGCTTTTCAACCTATGCGAGCGTTCATTCGCCGCGTGCTTCGGCGCGAGCTTTGATGCGCCCATTCATGTGAGTCCAGCCCTGGCTGACACCCTTGCGGTGCTCGTCCTGGATGAGTCCGAACGCCTTGTGATGGAACTTGATCAAAGTGCCGCCATTGGCTTCGCTTAACCGGTACTGCAAATTCGACACTACGCCGTACGACATGAACAGCGGCCCTGTAACTTCCAGCAGTGTCGGACGCTTGATCGCCTGCACATGTCCCCAGAAGTGCCCGTTTCCGTCGCCCAAGTCGCGGAACCACCTGCCGCCCGGCCATGCCTCCAGCGTCATCGGCATCTTTTGCTCTGGCGTCTCGTTCTCCGGCCCGATCTGTTCCAGCAAGGACTCAAACGTCGTCTCCAGCGATGCGTTCACGTGGATTTCCTGGGTCACCAGCAGGCTCAAACTCTCAATTCCCTGGATTGTTGGACTGATGCTCATGTTTCCTCCTCCGAATTCGATTCACCACGGCGGTCTGAGGTTGACGGCGAAACGTTGACGCATATCTCGCCTTAGCGTTTCTCGGTTTCCTTCGCTTTCTGCTCCGCCCGTTCCTTGATCCGCAGCAATTGATGGGACCACAGACGCTCGAAGGTCCTCGTCCACTCAAACAGCGGACGAATCCCATCCCCATTGGCCTGATACAACATCTGCCTCCCGTGCCGCCGGACTCTAACCAACCCCACTTGCCGAAGCACACTCAAATGCTTCGACACCGAAGGTTGCTCCATCCCAAGCCGGATGACCACATCACCCACAGCACGTTCACCACCGGCAAGGTACTCCAGGATCTGGCGTCTCCGGGGCTCAGCCACAGCGTTAAATGGGTCAGAGGTAGTTGCCGCTCTTGCCATGGATCGAAGATATATTCCGATATAGGAATATGTCAAGCAGTGCATTTTGGACTTGACAATCGCTTATGATCGAAAGTAAAAGTTATTAAACGAAGTGAGATGAAAGCTGCCGCGACAGGAATCGGTGTCCCGGCCGCCTCCGCCTCCCGGCAACACCAGACGTTCCTGCCAGTTCTGGTTTGCGCTGATAGTGCCGTTCGCCTTGGCAGTTCACGCGGCACCTAACTCCAGCGAGCAGAATTGGACCCATTTCGCGCTGGCTCACCCACAACCTGCCGCCGATTCGTAAAGAGAGCGGTGTTGTGGCGAGGGGCATGACTGCCAGAACGACCGCAGGCGGTATATCCAGGCGCCGTTCTTAAGGATTCGCAAACGTGAATGAACTTTCCAAATTGTTGAGTCTTCCCGAATCTGAAAAGATCAGCGGAGGACTAGTCCACACTCCCGGGGAAATCGCCCAACAGCCAGAGACCTGGCTTTCCACGTTCCAACTGTTTCGCTCGAAGCGAGCGGAAATCAGGCAGTTTCTGTCGTCAGCGGGTGTGTCAGGCGCAGCCGACTGCAAACTAACGGTGTTCTTGGTGGGCGCGGGGACCTCGGACTATGTCGGACAGTCGTTGACCCATTTGCTGCGCAAACTTTGGCGATGCGAGGTCATTGCTGTCCCCAGCACCGATCTCCTTACCCACATGGATGAATTGCTGGTCCCTGGGCGGAGGTATTTGTGGATATCCTTTTCGCGCTCGGGCGATAGTTCGGAAGGTGTCGCGGTCTTAAACAAGGCGTGTAAACAGCGGCCCGAGATCCACCATCTTGTGGTTTCGTGCAATGCCAGCGGCCGCATGGTGGTTGAGAACGCTCACAAGCCGCAGGTCTTTGCCGTCTGTTTAAGCGATGCGGTGAACGATCGCGGATTAGCCATGACCAGCTCCTTTACCAACATGGTCATCTTCGGTCAATGTCTGGCCAACCAGGGGGACCCTGATAGATACGAGCCCATCTTGTTAAAGCTGGCGGCGGCAGCCATGGACTTCTTGCCTCGGGCGGCGGATTGCGCGGCCGGACTGGCAAAAAAAGAATACGGGAAGGCATGTTTTATTGCGTCGGGTCCATTGAGAGCCGTAGCCAGGGAATCCGCACTGAAGCTGCTGGAGCTGACGGCGGGGAAAACTCTCACCATGTCGGAGTCTGCCTTGGGACTGCGTCACGGCCCGATGGCTGCCCTCGACGAGGACACGCTTTTGGTTTGCTTTCTTTCGGGGACCGAAGGGGTGCAGGCATATGAAAGAGATTTGTTGCGAGAGGTTGGAAGCAAGCGGATAGCGGGCTCAAGGATTGTCGTAGCGGGCGGAGAACCGGGACGGGACTCTTGTGCCGAGCGCTATCTCTTCCCAGCCAAGTTGGGCAACGTGGCCGATGAGTATCGTGCCCCCGTGGACGTGATATTCGGACAGCTGCTGGGACTATTTTCTTCGCTGCAGCAGGGGTTGACCCCGGATTGCCCGAGTCCCAGCGGCGCGATCAGCCGCGTGGTGGAGCACGTCAGCATTTATTCCTAGCGGCGGCTCCGGGGCCCGCGAAATTGAGAGGAAGGGACAAATGATCAAGGTGCTGTCTTCGGTGCGCAAACCGTGGACAGTAGGAACAGTTGAGATACGAAATGGAGGCCCACCATGCGTAGGATGGCACGGATCTCGCGTTGGATTTTGGTAGCGTTCTTAACTCTGGGTTCTGCTGGGCTGCTGGTAGCTCAGGGCAGTTACCGGGCCCAAGTCAGGGGTGTGATCACTGACGCCAGCGGGGCAGTGGTGCCCGACGCGGAAATAACGATTACGGATACTGGCACCAACGTCGCCAGCACGGTCCGCAGCGACGGCAAGGGCAGTTACTTCTTTACCGGGCTCCGGCCTTCGACATATTCGATCAAGGTGTCGGCGGCGGGGTTCCGAGGCGCCGAGTTGGCCGGCGTGGCGCTGGCCGTTGACCAGCAAACAACGCTCAATTTCACGCTGACACCCGGCGCGGTCAGCACCACGGTGGAAGTCAACGCTACCAAGCCACTCATGGATAGCGAGAGTGCGACCCTGGGTACTGAAATTACCAACGACTACATCAAGAACATCCCGCTGCCGGGGCGCAATTTTTTCGGGCTCACCTTTCTTTCCGGTGGGGTCACCGAAACTGCAGGGTCCGGCACGACGGGTTGGGCGCTACCAGCGATGACGTTTATTTACGTGTGCGTGATTGGGGAGTTGGCTTCGACATCGAGAGTGAGGAAAGCCACAAGGGACTCGGCCTGGTCAGCATGAGAGAACGTGTCCGGCTGATTAACGGAACAATTGAAATCGAGTCTAAGCCCATGGGCGGAACCACCGTCTCTGTGCGCGTGCCTTTGAGCGATGATGAACTCGATGCCGCGGACCAGGAGCAGGCGGGCCGCGAGTGCGTTTCTTGATACGACGCGTTTGGCTGCGTCGCGCCCGGGAAGTGAATTCCAACGAAATTCTAAGTCGTTCGCCTTAGTTTTTCTAAATTTGTCTTGCCATCGAAGCTTTACTCCAGTAAGTTTCCTGCAATCGGTTCCTCGAAGAAGTACGCCCTCCGGAGCAAACATGTATTTCCGACGCGTTGGGCTTTGCTGTTCGTTTGTATTATTCGTGTGGCCATCTCTGGCTCATTCTCAAGCACCGGCGGACGTTCCTGCGCAAGCGAAGCGACTTCTCAAGTCGCAGGAGAAGGCCCAGCGGGGCATCCGCGATATCGATGCCATCGGGATCAGAAACGTAGGTTGCGGCCGCGGGCTGGGCAACTGGTACGGTCTGCAGAGCCAGATTGCTCTCGGCAAAAGATATGCAGACCGCATTGAGGCAACCTCAAAACTCATCACCGAACCGGAAGTCAACGAGTACATCAACCGTGTTGGGCAGAACCTGGTCCGCAACTCTGATGCCCAGGTACCTTTCACCATCAAGGTCATAGATTCGGAAGATGCCAGCGCGATTGCGCTGCCCGGAGGTTTCTTTTACATCGACTCCGGTTTGATTCAGATGGCCGAGAACGAAGCCGAACTGGCAGGGATGATGGCGCACGAAATTGCGCATGTGGCGGCATGTCACGCCGCTCGTGGGCGCACTCGCGCGCAGTGGATGAGTCTGGCGTCGGCCTCGGCTACCGTCATCGGCGGGCCGCTTGCGTCTGTGGCGTATGAGGCCCTGGCCGTGGCAAAGCCGCTTACGTTCCTGCGATTCTCGCGTAAGTTCGAGTCCGAAGCGGATTTTCTGGCTGTCCAATATATGTATCGCGCCGGTTACGACCCACAGGCGCTCCCCACATTTTTTGAACGAGTGAGAGCCATGGAGAAGGACAATCCGGGTAGCGTGGCCAGAGCGTTCGCTGCCTACCCTGCAACCGTGGACCGCATCGAGAAGACGCAGGACGAAATCAACTCACTGCTTCCTCCCCAGAATGAATACCGGGTTGACACGTCGGATTTTCAAGATATCAAGCATCTGTTATTCAGGAAGGAAAACCGGAAGGCGGCAGGGGCGGCAGGTCGTCCGGTGTTGCGGCGAAGCCCGTCCTCGGGACGGGACTTGGTCCGGTCCGTCAATCCGGAGACAACAGAGCCTCTGGACTGAATTCTTCGGGCCCTGCTTCACGGGGGTCTTGCGTTGGGATCAAGCCCGGTACGCCTGGCCCCGATGATCTTGTCAGCTCTCCCCCCCCCGAAAAGACCGTAATCTTCCTGAGTGCCCAGTCAACGAATTCTTCGGATTGGCCACAGCCCCCAGTTGCGTAAAGATTGCGGTCATTCGGCGACATTCTTGAAGGCTGCTCTCGGCAGTGAACTCTGACAGGGAGTGAACTCGGGCAGTGAAAGAGTGCGCCCTGGGAGGCGATTTATGAAGTGCCGGATCTTGGTGGCAGATGATCACGAGTTGGTTCGTCGCGGGATGCATGAGCTTTTCGAAACGCGTGACGACATGTCCGTGTGTGCGGACGCCGCGGACGGATACGAAGCGATTGAAAAGGCCCGCCAGTTTCGGCCCCACGTCATCATCCTGGATGCGGGCATGCCTCGCCTGAATGGAATTTCGGCGGCGCGCCGGATTCTGGCCGAGACTCCACGCCAAAGAATCATACTGTTCTCGGCCACTACGTCGGTGTCGATGGTGCGTTTGGCCCTCTCGATTGGGATTAAAGCTCTCGTATTTAAGACTGATCCGCTGGCCGACTTAGTGGAGTCAGTCAAGGCAGCATACGAGGGACGGACCTTTTTTACGGGACAGATCGGCCAGATCATACTCAAGGGATATCTTGAGAACGGCGGAGCGCGGACGGCGCCGGAAAGCGACGTTGTGCCCCGGGACCGAAGCCTAACCGTGCGTGAGGTTGAAATCGCACAACTGCTGGCGGAAGGAAAGTGCTCCAAGGAAATCGCCGTGTTGCTGGGAGTGAGCCTGAAGACGGCTGAAACTCATCGCAGCAATCTCATGCGCAAGTTGCATATCCACAACCTGCCGGGATTGGTCCGCTACGCCATTCAGGAGAACATCATTGAGGTGCCTGTGTTTGAGGAAGCTCCGCCTGTAAAAACCCCAGTGGCTGCAAGGATCTACACTGCGGCGGCAGCTTAATCGGCGACGGGCACGCGATGTTCGCCTATCCCCACTCCCACTCCGACCGCACTGGCGAAACACGGTCCGCCAGCCTGCCCCTTATTTCCCGACGGCGCCGGTCACTTGGTTTTATGTGATCCGAAGGCATAGGCCACTCCAAAGCAGAGCCGGAACCGGGACTGCCCGGTGCTTGCGATGTGAGTGCGGAAGAAGTCGGCATTGAGACGGCCTACCCAGTGCTGGCTAAAGCTGTAGTCCGCACCACCGCCGACCAACCAGGAATAGGAGTTAGCGGACGCCTCTAGCGTTCCCGTAGTCACGGTCGAGACCTGTTGGTTCTCGTGGGTAAAGCCAACCTGCACTTCTGCAAAAGGATCGAGGTGATACTTTGTGATTTTCTTTGCCGGAAAGAAGAATCGCGGCCCTACCAGGAAATTCTGCTGGTGAGTCCTGACCCTGGTCAGTCCGACGGTGGTGAGAGAAAAGGCGCCAAGGGTGGTGTTGTTCCAAACCGTGTCATAGTTAAATGCGAGGGAAATGCGGCGATTAAACGTCAACGCGGAAGTCAGGTTCCCGCCGTTGAGGCCGGAGTCTCCTGAGACATGGGTGTACCCACCACCGAACTCGGCGTTGTCGATATCGAGGATTTGCGCGCCGGCGCGATTGGGAAGCAGCAACATCAGCAGCGGCAACACAAGGACGGCTTGCAACATGAACCTGCCGAATCTCGGCCAATATCCCTTGGCGTTCGCCGCAGCACTGGTTGCGACAGCTTCTGAGTTCTCGTGTTCATTACCTCCCGGACGTACCGCCAATTCACGAGTCATGATGTCATTCCTCCTTTGGAAACTGGAGCGCGCGAACCCAGGAGGCGCCCAGCTATGCCGCGTCGAACTCTAGCCAACCGCAAAAAAAGAAGCTCGTTCCTGGCGGACCAGTTCTTCAGTGCAAACAGTAAGACCTGGGGTGTGACCCGCCAATTGGAAATGTTTCAGGTATTTCTGTGCGGAAGAAATACTGCCCGCGCCGCAAATGCGGCTTAATCACGCACCCCATCATCCCCGGCAGGGCGAATACCGTAATAACTCACAGTTCCGCCCCTGGCGGGAAGGATGGTTCGATGGAGTGCTACACGAAGGCAGGCAGAGACTTGAGGTATTACTTTGATGCGCAACGGATTAGGGAAAGTAAACGCTATGAAGAAGAGCGGATTCGACGCAAGAAGTTTGCAGCATCCTCCGTACGGCTACCCGTCCGGGGGCGCCTCAAAACGGGTGAGCGTGCGGGAAGATGAGCGCAGGAAGATTGCTCGCGAGTTGCACAATGCCTTCGGACAAGACCTGGTGGCGGTGCTTTTGGAGATGAATGGTTTGGCCTCTTACTGCAAGACCACCGGCCCACATCCTCAACTTGGTGACGAGGTGTGTGTGGTGCTGGAGAGTTTGTCCACGAGGGTGGGTAAGATTGCGGCCTCGCTCAGCGAAGTTTCCCATCAGCTGCATCCCGCCATTCTCGAGCGAGTAGGGTTGCAGCACGCCATGCGCCAACTATGCGACAGCGCCGACGCTTCCTCACAGACGCGGGTCCAATTCAGAGATCAGGAACTTAGCGAGGGCATCTCGTTCACGGCGTCACTGTGCCTCTATCGCGTGGCTCAGGAGGCGCTCCGTAACGTGGAGAGGCACGCCCACGCCTCCTATGCCGAGGTTGGGATCACGGAGCGGGAGGACTGGATCGACCTGCGAGTGTGCGACAACGGCGTGGGATACGATCCCAGCCACTTGCACCCGGACGCGGGACTTGGGATAGCCAGCATGAAGGACCACGTGGAGTCCCTTGGGGGTTCGTTCGCGGTCAAAACTGCCGTTGGCCGAGGCACCGAGATCACCGTCCGGCTTCCGCTGCGGTCGAGGAACTGACCGTGCGCAACCGGCTCCTAATCGCCGATGACCACAGGGTGTTGGCCGAGGCATTATCCACGCTACTGTCCGCCTCCTATGACGTGATCGGAATTGCCGCCAACGGAAGGGAACTGATTACGCTGGCGCGAGAACTGAATCCGGAAGTTATTGTGCTCGATATTTCCATGCCGCTCCTCAATGGCATGGAGGCCCTTCGCATGCTGCGCAGCACCGGAGTGCGGGGAAAGTTCGTGATCCTTACCATGCATACCGACGTGAGCCTTGCCAGCGAGGCGTTCCGCTGTGGGGCCTCGGCATACGTGCTTAAGCAATCGGCTGGCGAAGAACTGAATGCCGCCATCGTCGCTGCGCTCCGCGGCCGGCACTATTTGAGCTCGGCCTTTCCTATCGATTTGGTCAGCCTGCTGGCGGAGGCGGTTCGCCGCCCCAACCAGCAGGGCCCGCACCTCACCCGGCGGCAGCGCGAAGTTTTGCAATTGGTGGCCGAAGGCAAGACCATGAAAGAAGTCGCGACCCTGCTCAGCCTTTCCACTCGCACCGTGGAGTCTTATAAGTACGAGATCATGCGCACGCTGGGCATCCACACCAACGCCGAGCTGGTGCAGTATGCCATCCGGATCGGAGCCATCAGCGTGCCGCAGATTGCCGCGTGATGTTTGCGACCGCTGTTTTGCTGTGCCCACGCAACTGAACTTTTCCGGCTTTGAATGCTCTTGCTCACACTCCACAATCAGGTGCAGGTCAGTATCTGTCAGCCGGACCGGCAAAAGCGGAGCGCACCGTGGATGGTTTCAAGACGGCCGAGCACCTTCGTTTAAAAGAGAATCGGGAAGTTGGCATTCCATGGAAGTTGTGGGGCCCATATCTCGCGGAACGAGAATGGGGCACGGTGCGCGAAGACTACAGTCCCAACGGCGATGCCTGGCGCTACTTCACGCATGAGGAAGCCCGGTCGCGCGCGTACCTGTGGGGCGAAGATGGCATCGCCGGAATTTGCGATGACAAGCAGCGCCTTTGTTTTGCGCTGGCGTTCTGGAACGGCGCCGATCCCATCCTGAAGGAACGCATGTTCGGCCTGACCAACGGGGAGGGCAATCACGGCGAGGACGTGAAGGAATACTACTTCTATCTCGACAACACCCCGACCCATTCCTACATGAAGTATTTGTACAAGTATCCGCAGCGGGCATTTCCCTACGACGACCTGGTGAAAACGAATTCACAACGGAACCGTCTGGATATGGAATACGAACTCCTGGATACGGCGGTGTTTGCCGACAACCGTTACTTCGACATCCTGATTGAATATGCGAAAGCTGCCCCGGATGACATCTTGATCTGCGTGACGGCGTCGAACCGGGGGAAAGCCGCTGCCGAGCTCCATGTTCTGCCGACGCTTTGGTTTCAGCATTCCTGGTCAGGAGGAAGCGGCGCGAAACCGGTCGTGTTCGCGGGATCGAACACGCGAACCCGCTCGATTGTTGCCCGCCACATGCAACTGGGGGAGTATTGCTTGTTCTGCGACGGTGAGCCACAGCTTCTGTTCACGGAAAATGAGACCAACCCGGGCAAGGTGAACGAAAGAGTTACGAAAGGGTATTTCAAGGACGGCATCAACGAATACCTCATCCACCACAACACGGGGGCGGTAAACCCCGAACTCCTGGGTACCAAAGCTTCGGCTCTGTATCGCCTGCGCGTTCCAGCCGGGCAGGAGTCGTCCCTGCGCCTGCGCTTGCGGGCGGAGAAACCTGGACGCGGCGACCCGTTTCGTAATTTCGACAAACTGATGTCGCAAAGGCGGCACGAAGCCGATGAGTTTTACGACGCCATTGTGCCGACCACGCTGTCCCAGGACGAGGCCAACGTCATGCGCCAGGGGCTGGCGGGCATGTTGTGGTCCAAGCAGTTCTACAGCTTCGATGTAGGGCGCTGGCTGGATCAACATCCCGGAACTCCTCCGCGTAACGCACAGTGGTTTCATATGGTGAACAGCGACGTGCTCTCGATGCCGGACAAATGGGAATATCCCTGGTATGCCGCATGGGACCTTGCCTTCCACACAGTGCCGCTTGCGCTGGTGGACCTGGATTTCGCCAAGAAGCAACTGGACCTAATTCTTAGCGGCGTGTACTTACATCCCAACGGCCAGGTGCCGGCTTACGAATGGAACTTCAGCGATGTGAATCCGCCGGTCCACGCCTGGGCGGCCCTCAATCTGGCCGCGATTGAACGCGAAGAGCGCGGCAAGGCAGACCATACGTTCCTGAAACTGATGTTCACCAAGCTACTCATGAATTTCACCTGGTGGGTCAACCGGAAAGACGTGAGTGGCAACAATATTTTTCAGGGCGGCTTCCTGGGCCTGGACAATGTTGGGATCTTCGACCGCAGCAGCCCATTGCCCATGGGCGGATATCTGGAGCAGGCGGATGGTACCGCGTGGATGGCCCTCTTCTGCCAGAACATGCTTCAGATCGCCCTGGAACTTGCCATGGAAGATGAGACCTACGTGGACATGGCGCTGAAATTCGTGGAGCACTTTCTGTGGATTTCGGCGGCGATGGACCGGGTCGGCGCGAAGCGAGACGACATGTGGGACGAGGAAGACGGGTTCTTTTATGACGTGTATCGTCTGCCCAACGGCGTTGGCCAGCGCCTGAAAGTACGTTCCATTGTGGGACTGCTGCCCCTCTGTGCAACTACAGTGATGGAGGAAAACATCATCAAACGATTTCCCCAAACGTTGGAGAAAGCCCGCGGGTTCATCGCCCGGCACTCCGAGTTGATGATCAATATTGCCCCGCCCAATGTTCCCGGACATGGCAATCGCCGGCTGCTGGCGGTGCTGAACGAAAAGAAACTGCGGCGCGTACTCAGCCACATGCTCGACGAAAAAGAATTCTTGAGTCCTTACGGAATTCGTTCGCTCTCGCGGGAATATCAGGACCGGCCCTTCCATCTGCAGCTGGATGGCGGAGAGTACACGCTTCGCTATCTCCCGGCCGAATCCGACAGCGGATTGTTCGGGGGCAATTCAAACTGGCGGGGACCGATCTGGTTTCCTCTGAATTTTCTGATTCTCCGGGCCCTGCACCAGTGCTATCTCTACTACGGCAACCAGTTCAAGGTGGAATGCCCAACCGGTTCCGGTCACTTGATGACGCTATACGAAATCGCTGCCGAGATCAGTTCACGGCTGCAGAGTATCTTCCTTCGCGACGCGAGTGGCCGCCGCCCGGTTTACGGGGGGATGGAACTATTTCAGACCGACCCGTATTGGCGCGATCTGATCCTCTTTCCAGAGTATTTCAATGGGGAGAACGGCGCTGGCATCGGAGCCAGCCACCAGACGGGATGGACTGGACTGGTGACCCGGCTGCTGCAACTGAAGGCATTTCTCACGCCCGAGGTCGTTCTTAATTCCAGCACCGCCGCTGAAGCGCTCCAACGGGCCAGAAAAGCAGCCTGACCAGCCGCTGTTATCAACACCACCCCGTATTTTTACGGTCGCCAATTGCCGGCAACTTTACCGTTGTCGCACAGCAGAGCTTGCCGCGATGCTGGAAAAGGCAAACGCCGCGAGATTCCTGGCATCTATTCCCGCGAAAGAAAAAGAACAAGCCCTTATGCCGTCAGGCCTGAACTCGCTCACCCAAAGTACGCTGGCCATCCTGGGCTACGTCGCCCTGAAAGTCGTGGGCGCAATTGTTCTGTGGTTCGTTGGGCGGTGGCTGATCCGCATCGCCACAAACCTACTGGGTCGTTCCCTGGAACGCAAACACTTCGATCCAACAATTGCGGGCTATATTCGTGCGTCGGTAGGAATCCTGCTGAACGTTTTGCTAGTCGTGGCGTTACTGGGATTTTTTGGCGTGCAGACGGCCACCTTCGCGGCGCTGTTGGCAGGCGTCGGGATCGCGATTGGAGCGGCTTGGAGTGGACTGTTGTCGAATTTTGCCGCCGGCATTTTTCTGGTTAGCCTGCGGCCGTTCCAGGTCGGGGACGTGGTTTCGGTTGCGGGAGTTACGGGCAAGGTGCGGGCCATCGGGCTGTTCGGCACTACCATTGACACGCCCGACAGCGTTCACACCATTATCGGGAATGGAAAAGTATTTTCAGAGATTATTCAAAATTTCAGCGTGAACGAGTACCGCCGCGTGGATCTGGAATTCCAACTGGCACATGAAACCGATCTGCAGGCGGTCACCCTGCTGGTGCAAAACGAATTGCGCAGGATACCCAACGTACTAGCGATGCCGGCGCCGGAAGTCGTGGTGTTGAAACTAACTTTGGCCGGGCCAGTGCTCGGGGTGCGCCCCTATTGTGAGAGTTCTCACTATTGGCAAGTCTATTTTGATGTGAATCGGTCGGTGGTTGAAAGCTTTCAGAGATCCGGATATCCACTGCCAGAGGAACACTATGCAATCCAAGGCCGCCTGGAATCGGCCGCCAGGGAGACTGTGGTCAAGGCTGCTTAAGCGAGCATTGGGGAAGGCGCCGCATTATTACTACAACGTTAACAATGCACTAACAATGCACTAATGTTGCAATTTTTCTCTTGACTCGGCAGCTTGGCAGATTTATTTTCGGTCGTCCAGAAATTGTTGGGTGCGCCCTTCCCCGCGTGCACGCTTCGAATTATTGGTCGGCCGCTACGAACTGTGGGCCTTCTGAATGGATTCTATGCGGCGAACAGGCAACCACAAATCGCGAAGCCCGCTGGACGTGCCTCTGCGCGGCAACGGCGCCGCGGAGGCGCTTCGGGAGGGCGAATCCCACTTCCGCGCTCTCGCCGACTGTGCTCCGGCGGTCGTGTGGATGACGGATGCGGAAGGCAAGTGCACCTACATCAGCCGCTTCTGGGGACAACTCACCGGCCGAAGTCCCAAGAAATATTTGGGATATCGCTGGAGTGATGTGTTGCATCCTGAGGACCGCCCCCAGGCGACTCAAAGTCTGGTGGATGCGGTGCGCGGCCGGCGGATCTGCGAGCGGGAATACCGGCTCCGCAGCGCCAGCGGCGAGTACGCCTGGGTCTTCGATCACGGTGTTCCCTACCTGGACGCGGATGGGACCTATTTGGGGCACGTGGGCATCTGCGTGGATATTACGCCACGCAAGAACCGGGAAGCCGAGCGGGCCCGGATCCACGACAGTTTGCTGCGTGGACAGGAAGCCGAGCGCACTCGGATCGCGCGTGAACTACATGACAACATAGGCCAGAGGCTGGCGCTGCTCAGCGTGACGCTCGCCGAGATTGAGGATCTCGCCGTGACCGGCCCGGCGCCGCTAAGAAAGAAATTGAAGGAAGTGCGCGAAGGCGTCGATACGGTCGCTTCGGAAACTCATTTGATGTCCCACAACCTGCACCCGGCGATGCTGGCGCACCTCGGCCTGACGCCAGCGCTACGGCGTTTGTGCAAGGAGTTTTCCGCACGCAAGGAACTCAGCATCGAGTTTGCCGGCGATCATGTGGCGGGAGACATTCCACCCGAGGTAGCTACCGCGCTGTTTCGAATTGCGCAAGAATGCCTAGCCAACGTAGCCAAGCATAGCGGCGCCCGCGCCGCGAGAGTGGAACTCTCGCAAAGCGACCGCCAATTGCAATTGACGGTTGCGGACTCGGGCTGCGGGTTCGACGCGAATCAAAGACGGGATGGAAGAGGATTGGGCCTGATCAGCGTGCGGGAGCGGGTCCGCATGATCGGTGGCGAGATCGAAATTGACTCAGCACCTTCGCGAGGCGCGAGGATTTGTGTCTCGGTCCAGACTCAAAAGCGCCTTCCGCAGGGCCAGCCGCTGGCAGCGTAGAAACCAGCCGTTTCATTCCAGTTATTCCCCCCTAGAATTCATCCTCTTCTGCTGTTTTCTCCGATGCGGCGGTTTAGCGCGTGGATTGGCGCTGTGCTGTAAGTTCTGACAGTTTGCAACCGAGGTTCTGCAGCGGAGAATCCCCGTCTGATGTTGGACCCATTTCCTCAGAGGCGGCCGTTTCTCCTACCCAGTGGTGAGGGCTTGCGGCTGCTCCAGTTGGACGGCACGGCCATGACAAATCCCACCACGATTTCAATCGATTGCGTTACTGCCGGGGAAGCCTTTCGCATCGCCAGTGAAGGTTACGTATTCGGTTATCCGCTGGTGTGGATGAATACAACTCGGCGGGTGCGGAGTAATTTTTCCCGGGTATGCCCGCAAGGGGCGCCCATCAATCAATTCCTGCATCGCAGCGAGTTCCACGACGCGTCGCTGGCCAGCATCTCGAAGAACAGCCTGGACACGATCTGTTCCACGGCGTGGCTGGACTTGGCGGAGCAGCCCTTGATTCTCAGCCTCCCCGACATGGGGCGACGCTATCACATGATCCAGATGTTCGATGCGTGGGCGAATGTGTTTTCCTCGCTGGGGACCCGCACCATCGGCAGCGCAAAAACGTACGTCGCTATTACTGGCCCGAGCTGGAAGGGATCGCTGCCCATCGGGCTAAGGCAAATCAAGGCCCCCACGAACCTGGTCTTCGTGATGGGGCGGATCCAGGTCAACAGCGAAGCGGATTGTGCGGTGCTGCGAAAGATCCAGACGCACTACAAGTTAGCCCCGCTTTCGGCCTGGGACAAGACCTACTTCCCCCCCGACGCCGTAGCGGTGGACCACGAAGCGGACATGACGACCTCGCCAGATGTCCAAATCGCAAAGATGGATGGCGTGGAGTTTTTTACACGACTGTCGGTTTTGCTTCGGGACAATCCCGCCTCTGCCGCCGACACAGCAATGATGGCCAGGTTAAGACGGATCGGGGTCTCTCCTGAGTTTGCCTTTTCCATTCAATCGCTGCCCGCGCATGTGGTTCCGTCAATCCGGAGCGGCGCCCAAACTGGCCGCGCCCAGGTGGAAGCGGCGGCGAAAACCCCGGGAATCCCGGTCAATGGTTGGGAGATGAGTACCAACACTGGCCGGTACGGAAGTGACTACCTGCGCCGCGCGGCCGCCGCCCAGTCGGGGTTGGGTGTCAGCTCGCCGGAGGATGCCATCCACCTGCGCACCACCATCGATTGCGAAGGCGACCGCCTTAGCGGCAAGAGAGAATACGTGCTTCATTTTCCGAGCAAGAAAACTCCTCCCGTCAGGGCGTTCTGGTCGCTGACGCTGTACGACGCCGGGGAGTGTTTTGTAGAGAACCCTATTCGCCGTTACACGCTGGGGAGCCGCGAACCGCTGGTATCCAACCCGGATGGCTCGCTGAACATTTATATCCAACAGCAGTCTCCTTACGGAGAGCAAGAAGCCAATTGGCTGCCCGCTCCCGCAGGTGAGTTCAGCCTGGTTTTACGCCTGTATTGGCCAAAAAGTGATATCTGGGAAGGCCGCTGGGCGCTGCCGGCAGTACGCCCGGGCGATGCTATGGCTGCCGTCGCGGCGTGATGTCCCGCGCAAGAGGAAATGCTGCGAAAGGAAATGGGTAAAGCAATATGCACATGAGTGATCAAGCCAACGCCGTCGCCCAGCCCCCCGCGCCGTCACCACAGACTGCACAGACGATGCCGTTTCGGGAGATGGTGTGGGTCCCGGCGGGGACGTTTGCCATGGGATCCGAAGCTCACTATCCCGAGGAAGCACCAGTACACGCGGCGACCGTGCGCGGGTTCTGGATGGACCAATACACAGTCACCAATGACCAGTTCCGCAAGTTTGTCGAGGCCACCGGGTACGTGACGGTCGCGGAGCAGGTTCCCGATGCTGCACTTTATCCGGGGGCCAAGCCGGAGATGCTGGAGGCTGGCTCGGTGGTGTTCCACCAGCCAAAGCAACGGGTCGATCTGCGCAACAAATACAACTGGTGGATCTGGGTCAAAGGCGCGAACTGGCGGCATCCCGAAGGGCCGAAGTCCTCTCTGCGCGGGAAAGAAGATCACCCCGTGGTGCATGTTGCGCTTGACGATGTGGAGGCTTACTTGAAATGGGCCGGAAAGACATTGCCTACAGAGGCGGAGTGGGAGCGGGCCGCGCGTGGCGGAATTGAAGGCGCGGTTTTTTGTTGGGGAAACGAATTCTCCCCAAAGGGGGAGATGCTGGCGAACACCTGGCAGGGAGAATTTCCCATCCAGAACCTGGGCACCGACGGGTTCGAAAGGACCGCGCCGATTGGGAGCTTCCCTCCCAACGGTTACGGGCTTTATGACATGGCGGGGAACGTTTGGGAGTGGACGGCCGACTGGTACCAGGCCCGGCACGAAGTGAAACACTCCTGTTGCTCGGGCTCTAAGTCGCAGATGGCGGAGGCGGAGAAGAGCTTCGACCCACAAAGTTCCATCCGGATTCCGCGGCGGGTCCTCAAGGGCGGTTCCTATCTCTGCGCTCCCAATTATTGTTTTCGATACCGTCCAGCGGCGCGCATCGCTCACGAAATCGATACGGGGACCAATCACATTGGATTTCGCGGAATTGTGCGGCCCGAATAGCTGCAGCGATTGCAAAGTCATCGCAACGATTCGGGCGTCACTCACCGTCTTCAAATTTCGTGACGGAGAATGCGCGCTAACGAGCGTTCAACGACTGAGACAAACTCATCAGGTTTTCCGGCCGGATTCGGATGATGCCCGTTCGAGGACTGTCAATGTCGGCGATGAGCAAGAAAGCGACGGAGAGGACAAACGGCAGAACTATGAGAAGTATGGGGCGCTTTCCCCTTGCTCCGTAACCCACCAGTAGATTGCAGCAGACCGCGATGATAGTCATCAGACCCCAGGCCGACGTTGGCACGCGATTCCACAATGCAGCCTGCGTGTATCCTGCTGAGTCCAGCACCGCGTTCATTCCCGAGGCGACCAGCGCGGTTACCGGAGTCGGGTTCTTCGTCGCCGCGCCCTGCACCACTGCCCATAACTGCTGCTGCAGTTGCTCAGTATGGGCGTTCAGTTCTGAAACCTGTCGAGCGTCACGCAGGTTGTAGAACAGCACGCGCTGCGCTAGATATTTCTTCAAGAGGTCCTGCGCCCGCCCCGCATCGGCAGGATCCAGCAGCCCGGCGCGAACGTATTCTGTGCCGATCACGTTGGCTTCTGTGGCTTCGTAGAGCTTGCGCGTGTCATAGCGGCCGATCGCCATTGAAAAAGTGAATCCGATAATCAGGCCCAATAGCGTCAGGGTGGAAGTCAAAACAATATTGAAGTCACTGCGCTCATCTTCGCTTGCCAGTGGGGCGCGCCGGCAAAGAGAGACGCCCATCTGTGCCGTCAGCCACAGTACGGCAAGGGAGACGACAAACAGAATGCGCGGGAAGTCTGACAGCCTGTGCATTGCGTTCCAGCCGAGTACACAGGAACAGTCCGTGATTTCACTACTGACAAAACGCGCAGGCCGTAGGACTACGTTGACCCAATGACCGGGTTTCTCCGCTTTCAAAAGGAGCTGCCACTTGTTACAGGTGACGGCGTAAGCCCGCGGGATTATTTTCTAAGTTGAACCTTAGCTGACGGAATGCATGCGAGCTGTTTGGCAGCTGATGCTTTGGGGTAGCTTCGCCCGACGAAGTTCTGGTCGTGGCGCGAATTGGCTTTCGCTGAAACGCACGCGCTCCGCAGGTCCGGTCACAAGGTACGCATCTTAATCGCACGGGGTTTCTGCTTATGACCGCCGATTCTGTTCATTGGTACGAGCGTTGGGGGAGGCGGTTTGCGAGCGGCGTGCTCTTGCCGCTTTTGCTCTTGGTGGCGGTCGCTGATGTACACGCGGAAGAGCAAACCGATTTTGATGCGTACACTCTGCGTTTCGACGGGTTTTGGTTTTATTCGCAGCCGTCTGGTACTTTCCACGGCAGCGGAAGTCAGGGACTCTTCGACCTCCAAGCCGACGTGAGTTTCAACTCCTACAGTACCGGGGGCGGGAGAGCGGAGTGGAAGTTCACTCACAAGAACCATGTTTATCTTGAAGCGCTTCCCGTTGATCAGAGCAAGCAGGCGGTTCTTAACCAAACGGTAGTCTTCCAAGGGGCGACCTTCGGCGCCGGCTCGTCAGCGTCAGGCCGCCTGGAGTCTTATCTTCTTGCGCCTGGCTATCAATACGACATCATTCGGCGCCGGCGGGGACATCTTGGGATCGCAGCCCAGTTGGACTTGTTCTACGTCAAGGGGACGCTGAAGGCGGCGGCGCAATCGGTGAATGGAACGCAGTTCACCGCCCAAGCCTCCTCCGCAACCCTGCGGGCACCATTGCCGGTTGCGGGCCCTGACTTCCGCTTTTACCTGATTCCCAACTCCAGCCGCTTGTTCGTCTGCGGGAACCTTTTGGGGATGTACTTCTTCGGTTACGGCAACTTCGTTTCTTCCACGGGAAACATCGGATTCACCGTGAACCGGCACTTGAATTTTCAGGGAGGATACCAGTTGAGTTCACGGTTCGATATTAAGTCCAAGACCGATCGCATCGGCCTCGACCTGACTCAGCGAGGTGCGGTCGCTGGTCTTGAGGTTTCATTCTAGCGACAACGCTGAATCACGATTTGGGTTGGAAGAAGAAGTGATGATGCCCCGGAAGAGGGCGGCGCCTGCGATGAACCTGACGGCAAATCATATGAAATTAAGAAATCCAGGCATCGAAAGCGGATGGTTTCGGATTCAGTTGACGAAGTGGAAGCGAGATGTCGAGTTCATTTTGTGGCAGGCGCGCACGTTGTCGGCGGCGCTGCGGCACCCGCGTGTCCCCTGGCGGGCCAAGATCGCGGCGGGAGCGGGTGTGGGATATATTTTCAGCCCCATCCAACTCATTCCAACCTTCATTCCCGTGATTGGCCAGTTGGACGATTTATGCGTGCTGTTTGTGGCGATGAAGGCACTGCGCAAGTGGACTCCGCCGGAGGTCATGGCCGAATGCGAAGCGCGGGCCGGAAACCCCGCGCGGATGGAGCGCCGGCGCCAAGCTGACGATGCAGAAGGTGCAGCCCTGCCGCGAGGCTTCGATCGCCGCTATCCGGCTGCCAGCAGCTGATCGCTCACGGCGGGCAGGGGCGCCCAAGCACGAATGGTGGTCCCACGGTCAGGCTCGGAGTGAATGGAGAACTCCCCACCTACGAGTTTCAAGCGTTCACGCATGCTGGTGAGGCCCAGTCCGGCGCTGTGTGAGGCCGCCTCCAAGTCAAAGCCAGCCCCCTGATCGCGAACGGTGAGCTCGAGGCCGGTCGCGGCCCCGCGGACATCCACGTCAAAGCGGCGTACCCCGCTGTGTTTCACGGCGTTGCGCAGGCCCTCTTGCAGGACGCGGAAAAGGGACAGAGAGACATCATAGGGGATATCTGGAGGAACGTCGTGCTGGCGAAAGTTGACCTCGACCTTGTACTGCAGTGAGAATTCTGTGCAGAAACCGCGCATGGCGGCAACCATTCCCAAATGCTCCAGACTGGCCGAGTGCAATTGGTGAGAAAGCGCCTGGATATCATCGGAGACCCGCTCGGCTTCGGTCCTCAGCTCGGCAAGGCACTTGCGAAGCTCCGCGGCTGACTCCGGTCCCAGCTGGCTTGCGCGCTGGCTGGTCACGGAAAGCAATGCCAGACGCTGCCCAATGTCATCGTGCAGTTCCCGGGCAATGCGGGCGCGCTCGCTCTCCTGCGCCTCGATCAACTTGCGGCTCACTCCCTCCAGCGCTTCGTCGGCGAGCTTGCGCTTGGTAATGTCGGCCACCATGCCGGTAATCCGCAGCAGCCTTCCTTCTTGGTCAAAGTGTGCGCGGCTGTTTCTCTCCAGCCAAATGACGGATTGATCGGGACGGATGGTGCGATAGCTGATCTGCAAGAAAGGTTTGTCCGGAGTCAAGGACGCAATTGCGGACACTAGCCTGCGACGATCCTCCGGGTGGACTCTGGCTAGGGCTTGCTCACCCGTAATCGTGGTCTGTTCGTTAACACCGAGGATCGCCAGGCTTTCTCCAGAAAGCACAATGCTGTCCGTTTTCGCATCCCACGAGTAGGCGAACATTTTTCCGGCCTGCACCGCCATCCGCAGCAGTTCTTCGCTTTCGCGCAATGCTTCCTCCGCCCGTTTGCGTTCCGAGATATCGCGCACGATGGCAACGTTGTATCGCCGGTCGAGCTGGACATGTTTGAGGTTCACTTCTACCGGAAGGGTTGACCCGTCCTTGCGGCGGTGCCGGGTTTCGAAAATCGCGGAACCCGTGGTCTCCATCTCACTGCGTACTCTTGCCATCGTGGAAGCATCGAGTGCGTCATCTACGTCGGCGGCCGTCCGTGAGAGAAGTTCCTCGCGGCTGTAGCCCAGGTCCTGGCAGGCTTTCTCGTTGACGTCGAGGAAGCGGAAGGTTTCCGGGTCAACCACCTCAATGGCGTCATTCGAACCGTCAATCAACTTGCGGAATAGACTGAGCGACCGTTCCGCCTGCTTCCTTTGCGTAACATCGAAGGCCACGCCCACGACTCGGGTAAGCTGACCCGCAGCATCGTAGTATCCCTTGCCCCGCGCATGGATCCAACCGACACTGCCATCGAGTCTCAGCGCACGCAGCTCTCCCTCATAGGGAAGTCTGTGTTCAAGTGCGCGACTCCATTCCTGTCGAATACGCTCCATCTCGCCCGGATGAAAGGTGCGGTAGATGGCGTCCAGTGAAACCTCGCCGGTAGGGGGCAAGCCAAACATCTCGCGGGTCCTCGCATCCAGAGTCAGCTGTCGCGTGGTTTCATTCCAATCCCACACCCCGAGTTGGGATCCTTCCGCGGCCAGCCGCAATGACTCTTCGCTTTTCTCCAGAGCGTCTTCCACTCGTCTTCGCTCTGAGACATCGCGAACCACGGCAATCTTGTAGGTGCGGTCGAGGTGGACCAGGCGGACGCTGGCTTCCACGGGAAAGGTGGAGCCATCCTTCCTGCGGTGAACGCCTTCCACGATCACGGAACCGCCCGTCAATAATTTGGCCTGGTACTCGGAATCGCAAACGGGGGTAACGGAAATATCGTTCACGCTCATCGCCAGAAGTTCTTCCCGGGTGTAGCCCAGGGCGGAACACGCGGTTTCGTTTACGTCCAGAAAACGCAGCGTGTCCGGATCGACCACATGAATTGCGTCGTAGGAGCCGTCAATCAGTTTTCGAAATAAGTCGAGGGAATCCTGGGTGCGCGTGCACTCCGTGATGTCCAGCACCGTGCCTCGGAGATGAGTAATCTGCCCGGAGGCGTCGCGGAGAGCTTCACCGCGCGCGGTCACCCAGCGATGTTCGCCGGGGGCGGGCACCATCTCGATGTCGAGTTCATAAGGCGCGCCGCTGCGGAGGGCCTCTTCGACGCAACGTTGCAATCGTTCCCAGCTTTCGGCGGTGTACAGGCTGCCGTGGTCTTTATAACTGATCGCGGGCAGGCTGGGATCGCGACCGGCCAGATGGTAAAGCTCCTTCGACCAGTGGACCGTGTCGGTTGCGGGGTCCCAATGCCAGCTTCCCAGGCCTGCCAAACGCTGCGCTTCGTTCAGCTCGACGTCTTTTTGCCGAGCGACTTCTTCGGCACGGCGGCGATCGGTCACGTCCACGGCCAGGCCCATCATGCGCTCGGGCTCGCTGTTCGAGTAGTAAAACTTTCCTCGAGAGGAAATCCACCTTACCTCGCCATCCCGTCGTACCACCCGGAACTCGGCCGCATAAGGAGTCTGTGATTTCATTGCCTCGCTCACGGCTTTGCCAACCCGGCTCCGGTCCTCAGGGTGGACGAAGGAATAAAAGTCTTCCACTCGCCCCGCAAAAGTATTGCCCGGCATCCCGAACATGGTTTGCAAATCGCCAAAGAGGAAATCGTGGTTGCGCTTCACATCCCAGTCCCAGCCCACGGTCTTGCCGGATTCCATGGCCATTTGCAGACGGTCGTGCACCGGTTGCGACGCCTGCGCGGAGGCTGCTAGCGCGAGGATGCGCGGGACCGCGAAGTAAAGCAGAACCGCCGTCATGACCGAGGCAATCGCGGTGACGATCTTGATGCCTCCGGAGAGAACATACACCGGCACCCAGGTGGTGAAGACAGACAGAAGATGGGTGCAGGCGCAGGCCACAAGAAAGAGTCCGAACGCCAGAAACATGCTGTCGAAGGGAAGAGTGCCACGTCCACGACGAACCAGATAGACCAGCGCAGCGGAAATGGCAAAGTAGGCGACCGCGATCAGAGCGTCGCCGATCACATGGGTCCAGAGGACTGCAGGTCTTCCGGCGTAGGAAGACAGGCGTGGCACAAAATCGGTTGTGAGAAGGCGCTGTCCAAACAAGGGTCCAAGGGCGAGCGATCCCGCAATCGCCGCTATCATAGTGCCGACTACCAGCGCGGGCCTGCGCTCCAGCCATCGCGAAGACCGAGTCCCCCCCCGAACCGCGTTCATAGGCATCGTTCACCTCAACTCGAGCCGTTATTTCAGAGGCGCACAGCGGATTTCTTGTTCAAAGACCGGTAGGAAGCCATCAACCCGTGCTGGCCGCTGCGAAACAGTGGAGTATAACGCCGAAAATGCACCTTGGAGTATGCAAATTTGTAAAACCGGGAATCCTGCAGTGCACGTCGTGGATTCCCGGTGCGGGATGGGAAGGCAATGAGGGCTGCCAACTACGTTTCTAGTACACGCTAATCCTTAGTGCACGCTGATGGTTTCGACTACCTTTGTGGTTACGCCTTTCGCATCCACGGCGTGGATTACAAACCGTTCATTTGTGCCCACTGGAAGAACGACACTCCGGTTCAGCGAGTTGCCCGAAACCTGGAATACCTTCTTCGAGTTGACCCACACCTCCAGTTCGGCGATTGGATGGTTGCCGAAAGCAGTGGCGGTCAATTGCACCGGGTTGGCGTCGGTGGAATGATTTGCCGGACTTTTCACGGTGAGGGTGAGTGCCGGCACAGCCATAAAGCCGTTCGGGCGGTTGACGCTGAAATAGTTCCCTACCACCACCCGCGCGTAGTTCACGGCCGAAGCGCAAGAGGCAATATTTTCCTGTGCGGGAAATCGCTCAGATGCTTCCGCGCCTTCGCCGCTCTCCACCGCAAATGAAATGAAGCCCGATTGAGCGTCATGGCAACCGACGATGTCACCGTGCCCATTGCTTCCCGTCACCTGACTGTCCTTCTTGCCTGCGGGTTCGAGAAAATCAAGATCGCTGCCTACGAGCCAAAATCCGCGCCAAATGCCCTTGGTGAAAACTTGCCCCGAGATCCAGCCGAGATTGCTGATTCCGTTCAACTGAGTGTCGTGGGTCTCTCCCGGCAACTGCGGTGCGTCCAGCGTCTTGAAGGCGCCGTTGGCATAAACAAAGCCGTGTGCGTTGTCGTAGGTTCCGACAATCGTTCCGGACTTACTGATGCCAAACGCCATAGTGCCGAAAGCGGCTTTGGGGTCATCAATCGTCAGGAACACACCGTTGTGGCGCTCGAAGCCGTGGAAGTTGAGCGGACCGGGCACACCATACACGCCGACGATATCCCCCAAGTCGTTAATTCCCAACACTTGAGTCGCGCTCGCATGGGGAAAATTGACCGCCGTGAACTTACCCTGGCGGTAAACGAATCCATGACTGTGGCCTGCCGAATCCAGATAGTATCCGACGATCACGTTGTTATTGTTTATGCCGTTGACTTGGGTGAAGGTGGCCCCCGGATAGGCAATGGCGGCGTAGTTGAAAGCAATCGACGTCGAGGTCTGTGCAGCCGCTCCGTTCAACAGGCCCGCCGACATCAGAATGCCAAGGGCGCGAAGGCAGAGGCGGGTCATGGGGGAAATCACTTAGCAAAGAAACGTTGCCGTAAAAACCGCGCCCCAGCAACTGGTAACACAGACAGGCTGGCCGCCGGCGATGCTGGTTGCGATCCCGCCGGACGCCGCAGACCCCGCAAAAGTCCGGGCGCCACAACGGAGTAGAGGTTCGAATACCAGGGGGCCGGTCTGCGCTCTAGGCTGGGTTAGTCCGGCCTCGTCCGTGGGCTCACAAATGTGCAAAGCCCGAGATGCGGGAGTTGCACATCCCTTCCTTCGTCAAGAGGCGACGAGGCCGGGTGGAAATTTGGAAAGGCCCGAGTAGTTGTCACGCACAGGTGGATGATGAGGGGTTCAAAACCCCCCCGACCAAGATCACCTTCGGTCCTTGAATTACTCAACTTGGTCATGCAACTTTACTGTCAGCAATAACAGATTCCCTCCGGCGGCGGCTTGTGTAGTTTTCCATTCGAAGGGAAGACCACGCATTGAACGAGAAATGCGACGAGAACAAGGAGAGCCGCGCCATGCCGCTGACTGAAGGTACATTCGCCTCCAATCCTTACACGACGGAGCAGCAGGCCTTCGATCTGGGCGTCGAGGCCTACATCTACGGCTACCCCTTGATAATGATGGATGTCACCCGCGCGGTCCTGACCAACGTGGCCAACCCCGGGGAAAGCGGCGCGCCGCTGAATCAGTTCTGTCACATGCGCGCGTTTCCCGATGACACGATGACCAAGGTGGTCAGCCCCAATGCGGACACGTTGTACTCCACTGCGTGGCTTGATCTGGCCCAACGGCCGATGGTGCTGAGCCTGCCCGACACCAGCGAAAGATATTACCTGATGCAAATGCTCGACGCTTGGACGAACGTGTTTGCCGCTCCGGGCACCCGAACGACGGGCAACGGGAAAGGTGACTTTGCGATTGTTGGTCCGGGCTGGGCTGGCGCCTTGCCGCTTGGAGTGCACGAAATAAAATCCCCAACCAACATGGTTTGGATCATCGGGCGGACCCAGACCAACGGTAAATCGGACTATCCTGCGGTGCAAGCGATTCAGCAGCAATATCGCCTGGCACCACTGAGCAGGTTCGGTGATGCTTACACTCCGCCGAAAGATCTGACGGTGAGAGGGGACTTGGACATGGAAAAGCCGCCCGTCGAACAGGTGGAGGACATCAAAGCGGCCACATTTTTTAGCCGGCTCAACGCACTGATGAAGGACAACCCACCCGCGCCCTATGATGACGAAATCATCAAGCGCCTCGCCGCCGTGGGCGTCGCGCCGGGCCGAAGCTTCGAGCTGGAGCGCCTGAATCCAGATGCTGCCAGAGGTCTTGAAGCGAGCGTGGACGCGGCCCAGACCCAGATCATCTCCGCCGCACGACGATCTTTCGGCAAGGTGCACAATGGGTGGGAGTTCACCGATCATTTGGGCAGCTACGGTGATGACTATCTGCGGCGCGCGGTCGTGGCTTTAACCGGATTGGGCGCCAATTTGCCGCAGGATGCGCTGTATTTGCGGGCCGGCCAGGACACCGAGAGTCAGCCGTTGACCGGAACCAATCAATACGAGATCACATTCTTGAATGGGCAGTTGCCGCCGGTGGGCGCCTTCTGGTCGATCACGATGTACAACGCCGGGCACTTCTTCGTGAAGAACTCGATCAACCGTTATGCCATTGGCGACCGCGACAAACTGAAATTTCATGATGACGGATCGCTCACCATTTATGTGCAGAAGGATTCCCCGGGCTCGGAGAGAGAAGCGAACTGGCTCCCCGCGCCTGGAGGCGATTTCAAGTTACTGATGCGGCTCTACTGGCCGAGGAAACGGGTCCTGGATGGCAGTTGGAAACCGCCGCGCATCGAACGAGCATTCGCGGTAAGCCCGTCCCGCCGGGCGGCCTAAGTCCAGGCAGGAACGCAGAACGGCGGGCCAGTTCTAGGCGGGGGGCGCCAGAAGCCGCTCTTTCATGGCGAAGCGGACCAGGTCGGAGTTGTTCTTAAGGCTGAACTCCTCCATGATCCGGTACTTGTGAAAAGCCACGGTGCGAGTGGTTACGTGCAGGACGGCGGCGACTTCCTTCATGGTCCGGCCTTCTGCGAGCAACTGCAGCACCTCACGCTGCCGCGGTGTCAGATGCTTAACCCGGTCCGTTCGCGGATCACGGACAAAGTCCTCCAGCAGCCGCTGCGCCACAAAAGGGGTCACAAAAGACTTGCCTCTTAATACATCCCGGACCGCCTGCACTAATTCTCCGGCCGCGGATTTCTTCAGCAGATAGCCGGAGGCCCACTCGCGAAGCGCCGCCGCTGCTAGGTCGGAGTCTTCGCTCATGGTCAAGACCACGATCCTGGTCCTGGGCAGCATTCTTTTTAGCTGCTTCCCTGCGTCCATTCCGTTGAGCAGAGGCAATCCCAGGTCAATCACGGCAACGTCAGGCTTGAGTTGCTCGGCCACCTGCAAGAGTGTGCGGCCGTCAGCAACGGTGTCGACGACGTCGAACTCGGGCTCAAGAAGTTTCTTAAAGGCTTCTGACACCAGGGTGTGGTCGTCAGCTAGCAGTACTCTCGCTCTGGACATCAACCGCCTCCGCGCCTCGGATGCCTGCAATAGCTGAATCAAGAACCCGGACCAGAACACGGCCCGGGTGCAAAAATTGCCTGAACCAAATGCCACCAGATTTTTGGGCGCCCAGCCACTGGCAACAGTTATAGGTTCGGGCCATTCCGAATATGCCAGTCAATACGATTTTCTGACAGGGAGTCAACACAATTTTGGATGGTGGCTCTTCAGGTGGTTACCGGTTCGCCCCCGGTAGCTTAGTATTCCCGGCTGCCTGTCTGATCTGACAGTGTCCACGCCTGGCCCCTCGCACTATCCTCTTCGGCGCGAGCTTGATCATGCAGGTTCGGCCGCGGTCGCGATCGGCCGGGTGTTCGAGGTGGGTGATGAGCAGCAACCGGGAGCGCCTTCAGCCCGTTGGAATTTTGGAATTAAGGTGAGAATTGTGAGATATCTCCGTGCCAATCAGGTTGCGGTCCTGGGCCGGAACGAAGCCGTAAAGATTTTGCTGCGCAAAGCTAACGGAGAGACCGTGAAGTATGACGTGGCGATGAACTGAGCGGAATTGGGGCCATGCGGATTGACTTGACGCAGGCTCATCTTACGCCGCCCAGGTTGAAGGCAGCGGGTGCGTTTTGTCCTCGGCAGATGTGATTCCCCGCCGAGCATTCTTTTCCAGGTCCTGCTCAAGGAAATAGTTCAGGAAGGTGCGGACCAGGCCGATAGCCGCGAGTTGGCCGATGTCGCTCCAGGTGGGGGAGATCGCGGTCCGGATGATATCGGCGGCCAGCGCGAATTCCAGTCCCAGAAGCAGCCACACTCCGAACCGCACCCGAACTTCCTGTCTTAGCCCGTGTATCGTCCTCCCTCGAACTATGGACGCCACCGATCCATACATTGCCTCGGCGCCGCCATACGCAATCAAAATGATCCCCGCGGCTTCTACACTGAGGGCGACTGCTTCGGCGGCAGCTTTAAATGTTTCTTCCACCATGCGACTCATACTTTTTATCTGATCAGCGAAGGCATCGGAAACCTGACGAACATGCTCTTCCCGAATGCAGAATAGGCCGGCGCGGCTGGGAGCGTAAGCTGGTAATGGTGACAGCAATTCGGAAACCGCAAAACCCATCTCGCTCCTTGTTGCTCCGAGTTGTGCCGAGCGCGCAGCTTTAATCACATTGGGGTTCCCCGACGGCGGCCTGAATTTCCCAACCGCAAAGGTTTTCCGCCAGATGCAAAACTTTTCTGTTCCGTTCGTTGAAAGTTTGTATTGCCAACTTCGTCGGGGTCAGAATAATCTCTACTCGACGTCTCGCCCGTGGAGGGTCGCGGCCATGGTGGCCGCCGCGCAGTCGAATTAGGCATACCCGGATGAACTCGTCGCTCAGGCCACATTTCTTGCTGGGAGGCTCCAATCCATCCGGTTGGAGCTCCAGTGACGAAACCAGAAAGCCGCCCCCGGGTGTTGCTCGCCGACGATTCTCCTAGAGTCGTGGAGTCGGTGTCAGAGCTACTGAGCGAAGATTTCCTGGTAGTGGGAACGGTTGCGGACGGACTGGACGTCCCCGACGCGGTCGAGAAGCACGCCCCCGACGTTATCGTCATGGACATTGGGATGCCCGGCAGGGATGGGATCCAGACCGCGAAGGTGCTTCGCGAGATGGGGAGCCCGGCGAAGATCGTTTTCCTCACCATCAGCCAGGACGAGGATTACATTGCAGCGGCCCTTGCAGCCGGCGCCGCCGGTTACGTGCTGAAGGCGCGCATGCGATCAGATTTGGTTCCAGCCCTGCGCGAGGCTTTGGCCGGCAGGATCTCGGTTTGGCGCAGGCCCGGCCCTGCTCCTGAGCCCTAGGAAGGTCAGGACTCAAACTCCCCGTGATCCAGATCTTTGTGCGCCAGCGCCAATCCACCGGCGCTCCACACCAGGCGGGGATGGCACCAGCAGGAAGACGTATCGTCGTGGGTCGGATATTCCGCGAGGCGAAGACCCTCGGGGATGGCCCGGATGATGTCCACTTGCTCGGCGACGTATTCCTGCAGAGCGGCGGAGGTTGTGTGTTGGATTTCCAGTAACATGAAGGCGCCTGCTAACCTAGGCTGGCGTTTTGTCAGGGAACACTGTCAAGTTTGACAGTCGTGCAGGGCTAGTCGGTGACCAGAGCTTCAGGTTCTGTGATCAACACGCGTCCGCGCTGCTTGGAGATATACCCTTTGCGGGCCCAGTGGCTCATAATGCGGCTGGTGGTAAACAAACTGGTGTCGGCTAATGCGCTGAGCTGTTCGTTGGTGATTTCCACCGAGATCCGCTTGTCACGCATTTGACCTTGTTGATGACCAAGAATGAGTAAGACGTCAGCCACGCGCTCTTCTGCGCTCTTGCTCACCAGCCGGGTATGCCTGTCGGCGTAGGTTCGCAGGTATTGCAGAACGACTCGGAGCGCGTTTTCGGCTATCTGGGGAATTGCCTCCAAGAGTTCCCGCATGCTGGCGTGCGTCCAAACCAGCACTTCCGACTCCTTCAGCGCCTCCGCGGTCCCCATGTAGGGCGCGGGATGCGGCAGTAGGGTACCCAGACCGAAAATGTCTCCCGGGGCCAGCCACCGAAACACGATTTCAACTCCACGTTTCGTGATCTTGTAGTACCGAACCCGGCCATGACGCAGCATAAAGAGGTGTTTTGCGGGTTCGCCGCGGGTAACAATCGCCTCCTTTGCCTTGAAGCGTTTCAGCGTGGCTGACGCCAGAATTTCTTCCTGGTCCCGGGCGCCGATGCCGGCAAGGAAATCCGAGCTTTGAACAATGGATGACATTAAAGTCCGCCACACTTCTGCAATCGGTTTCTGTAACTAGTACGCGCGAATGGATCGGGCTTCACAACTGGCAGAACTATCCGCCCAACGAGCAGATGCGGTTGCATGACCTGTAGATTTTCCACCTGACGGAAACCGGAGAAATCCGCGTCGCGCCAGCCGGGCTTTGCGAATTTAATGCACTGAGGACTTGGTCGCGGCCGACTTCCTGTGGTTTGTGCAAGCGAGTAAGGAAGTGGTGGCGTCTATTCGTCCGAAATCCGTTGGTGGAGGCAAATAGCTTATGTCGGGAAAAAGTCCGAACTGGATGTGGATGGCGGTGATCGTGATGGGCCTTGGCTGCTGGTCGGCGCTGGCACAGGACCCCGGAAATGCTGCAGGGCAAGCGGACAGTCAGGCCGGGCAAGCCGCGGGCCAAGCCGGGCAAGATGCAAGCCAGGTTGGCCAGGACGCACAAGGTGCCGTCCCTTCCGCGGAGGAGTCGTCTCAGGTGGACGACAGGCTCCAGACCCTGAGCAGCACCTTGAATCTTACTGACGATCAGAAGGAGAAGGTTAAGCCGATTCTGCAGGGCGAAGTTGAAAAACTTACAGCGCTGCGCGGCGATTCGTCGATGAGCTCTGACGAAAAGGAAGCGCAGGCAAAGCAGGTCCATGCTTCGGTGCATTCGCAAATCGGGGCGATCCTGACCCCCGAGCAACAGCAGAAATTTGATCAGATGGAAAACGACAGCGCGCCGAACTAAGGCTTGCGACGCCGATCGCTTGCTCACAGCGGGGCCGCCTTCGTGGCAGTGGCTGGACGACCAGCCCGAGGGTCGGCTTGCGCGTCGAATCCAGCGCAAACGGGCAACGGTCAGGCGAGGGCCAGGTATTCGCAGCTGTCGATGCCTGCGCGCGCCTCGAGTGCTTTTGGCCAAGGAGAAGATGGCATGAACAAGGTTCTAAGTTGCGGTTTAATGTTGACCTTGATTCTGACCGTGGGCTGCGCTACCAAGAAGTACGTCAACCAGCAGGTGGTCCCAATCATCGACAAAGTGAACGCGCTCGATCAGATGACTTCTGAGAGCACGCGTGAAATTAGCGCGGTGAACGAACGTGCACAGGAGGGGACTTCTACCGCCGACTCCAGAGTCACTGAGGTGAATGAGAAAGCGGCCGCATCCGGCGGGGCCGCGGACGAAGCGAACCAAAAAGCCAGCGGCGCCGCGGCGCGCACCGATTCTCTGGCGAAGACGCTGGAGAACATGGACAACTTCCAAACTAGCGGAGCGGTTTCGGTGCAGTTCCCATCAGGGGGCTCCGAGTTGGATCAGAAAGCTGCCGAGGCCATCGACGGGTTGGTGGCCCGAGCCCCCGCCACGGGAAACTACATCCTCACGCTGCAAGGGAGCACGGACGCGGCCGGCAAGGCGGAATTCAACTACGAGCTGAGCAAGCGCCGCGCCGGCGTTGTTGCGGCATATTTGTTGGCGAAGTTCCACATCCAGCCCTACCGGATGTTTTCGGTCGGCCTTGGCCCAGATCGACCGGTGGCACTAAACAAGACGAGCGCAGGACGCGCCAGAAATCGCCGGGTGGACGTGGCCTTGTTCGTCCGAGCCCCGATAATCCAAGCCAACGACCAACAGGAAGAAAGTGCAGCTGCGAAATAGCACTGCCATGGTTCTTTCTTCCGGCAAGGTGGAAGCGCGAGGACTGATCGCCCAGGCCCGTTCCGCTGTCAATGTTGCCAGTTTCTAGGGTTTCGGCGGCCCTATAGAAGGAACCATGGGAAGGGTTAAGGAAAGCGCAACCCGCGAGAGTCTCTGAGAAACGACAGAAAGACCCGGAAAGGGGTATGTATGAAACTGAGTAAAGCATACACAGGTTTGTTGCTTGCGATCTTGTTCTCTGCAGCTGCTTGGGCGCAGGACGTCAAGGTCGATTGGGACCATGGAGCGAGTTTCACGGGATTCCGAACCTATGCCTGGATGGAGGGGACGCCTGCCAAGAACCCGTTGATGGGGCAAAGAATCGTAGACGCGGTGGACAAAGAGCTTGCCGCCAAAGGCCTTCAGAAGGTCGATGCCAACGGCAACCCGGATCTGTACGTTCTCTACCACGCATCGACGGGTGCGGAGACCCAACTGAACACGATGGGCATGGGCTGGGGCTGGCAATGGGGAGGGTCTTCGACCACCACCGTCAGCCAGATCCCAACCGGGCAACTGTCAGTGGACATCGGGGATTCAAAAACCAAGAAACTGCTTTGGTTAGGAAGTGCCAGCGACACGCTCAGTGACAAGCCAGAGAAGAACGCAGAAAAAATCGATAAGGCTGTGGGAAAAATGTTTAAGAAATTTCCACCGCCCACCAAAGACTAAAGACTAGACGGTTCTCGCGGCTAAAGGATTCCGCTGTCGCAGAGGCAGGACGAAGCGATGGGCAGATGGGAACAGGCGATCGATAACTTACTGTCCTGCCTTTATGGGCCATTACATCTCCGGCTGCTGCTGCAGCCTGCCTTGGCCCTCTTCCTTTCGTTTCGTTCCGCGGCAGAACGTCATTTTCCGCGGTCCTGATTGGCCGTTATCCTGCCAGTTGCAAGACTCCATGGCCCCGGTTGAGTATCGCCCTGACATCGCCCCCGGGAGATCTCAATGGGGGAAATCTAAAGCCGGATGTGGATGGTTCTTGATACGATTCGTCAAGGCTCCGCGCACTATAGGTGTCCTTTGAGCCATGATGCGATTTTCTCCCCATGAACTGGTCGCGCTACTGGTGGCCACTAGCTTCGCTGCCGGTCTGAACCTCTATGCCACCATTGCAACGCTCGGATTGCTGGCTCGTTTCGGCGTGCTGTCGCTGCCGGCGTCTCTTGGGACGCTCGCGAGCTGGTGGGTCGTCGGGGCCAGCCTGGTGTTGTTCATCGTGGAATTTTTTGCCGACAAAGCTCCTGCCTTGGACCTGATCTGGAATGCGCTACAAACGTTTATTCGGGTTCCGGTCGCGGCCCTGCTGGCCTACGGCGCAACCTCGCAATTGTCCCCGCTGCACCAATTGCTGGCAACCATGATGGGCGCGGCGGTGGCGCTGGCGGCACATGCCGGCAAGACAGCGGCGCGGGTGGCGGTCACACCATCCCCTGAACCTGTATCCAATATAGGACTAAGTCTCGGCGAGGACGGCGTGGCCATATTTCTTACCTGGTTTGCTACCCGGCATCCCTACTGGGCGGCGGCGCTGGCACTGGCGATGCTGGCGCTGATTGTGGCTGCGGCGCGCTGGGCGGTAAGAAGCTTGAAGGCGCGTTCGCGGGGGCCGCGCGCGAACTGGGCCTGGTCACGCGGCGAGTGTCTGATTAACGGTTTCGATCAGCGCCTCGGCGGTGACGGGTTTCTCGAGGACCCTACCGCTACCCTCCAGGGATGCGGTGTTGGGGTAGCCGCTGATGAAGATCACTTTGGTTTCCGGGCGCTGTTTCAAGACTTCCGTGACGCTATCCGGTCCATTCTGTTCGGGCATGATGACATCGCTGACAATCAGGTCGATGCGATCAGGGAATTGTTGGGCAATCTGAACCGCTTCGGTCCCGCTGCCGGCTTGTAATACGCGGAAGCCCGCGCCTTCGAGGACGGCGGCAAACAAAGCGCGCAGTTCGGCGTGGTCTTCCACAATCAAAATGGTTCCATGCATGGGAACGTGCTTTCCGCGGGGGGAGCCGGTTCAGGGCGGAGCGCGTTTTCTTCGGCCATGGGCAACAGAATTGTGAAGGTGGCGCCTTGTCCGGGGGCGCTTTCCACTGCAATATTTCCTCCACTCTGCTTCACGATTCCGTAAGTAGTGGAGAGTCCAAGGCCGGTTCCGGCGTTAGCTTCTTTCGTGGTAAAGAACGGTTCGAAAATGCGAGCCAGAACGCCAGGTTCCATGCCTTTGCCGGTGTCGCTCACTGTAAGAACGGCATAGTCGCCGGGTTGGATTTCGGCATGACCTTGGGGG
Source organism: uncultured Acidobacteriota bacterium (assembly GCA_963819825.1). Taxonomy (GTDB): domain Bacteria; phylum Acidobacteriota; class Terriglobia; order Terriglobales; family Acidobacteriaceae; genus Gp1-AA145. The sequence continues at coordinate 412,404 of CAWFXO010000003.1, read as the reverse complement.
ACGGTGCGACGGTCGGTGCTGATGGTGACCTCCCCGCCGCGCTCCATCGCGTCACGTGCGTTGATGATGAGGTTCATCAGGACCTGCTCGATCTGGACCGGATCCGCCATGACCTCGACCGGCGGTCCCGGGGCAAAGTGAATCCGGACACTTTCCCCGACCAGGCGCTGCAGCATCTGGCAATGACTCTCAATGAGGGTGTTTAACTCGACAACGCTGCTATGGAGAACCTGCTTTCTGCCGAAAGCAAGGAGTTGGCGGATAAGCGCGGTGGCGTCGGTCGCGGCCCGGATCACCTGGTCGGTATTCTGACGAACCAGATCCGGATCGGGGGCCGCCGCTTGGGCGAGGGCGCTATAGCCAATGATGATGTTCAGTAGATTGTTGAAGTCGTGCGCGATGCCGGCGGCCAGTTGCCCCAGGGCATTGAGTTTCTCCGACTGCAACAACTGCATCTGCAGCGAAGTTCTCTCCGACTCGGTCTTCTTGAGTCCGGAAATGTCCAGGACATAGCCGATTCCGTAGTCCTCGACCCCCTCCATCCTGGCCCGCCCACCAATCACCGGGATTCGAGTCCCGTCTTTTCTTAGAAACTCTTCTTCACAGATCGGCGAATATCCGCGGGCGGCAATCTGCCGGTCTGCATCCGCGTTCTGCGCCAGATACTCGTCGGCAATCAGGCCCGTCAGGGAGATGTGGTTCTCTTTGAGGTCTAGTTTTGAGTATCCGATGATATGCAGGAAAGCGTCGTTGGCCTGGTTGATTGTCCCATTCTTGTAGTAGGTGAAGATACCGATGAGGCCAGACTCGCGCAGCCTTCTCAGTTTCGACTCGCTCACCAACCGGGCCCGTTCCTGGCGGCGCTGGAAGATGTAAGTTACCGCGCCGATCAAAATGCCGGACACGAGTACGTACACTAAGCCCTTGACCGTTTCCAGCCGCCACAGGACCGGCGGAGCGCCGTGAATCATGCCATGCAAGACGAAGTCAGACAGCACGACCCACAGCGTCGAGCCGAGGATGTAGAGCGCCGCTATGCGAACCGCGGTTGAACGCGCCGACAGCGGGAAACTGATCTCAGCTTGCATGAGAAACCCCTAGGTCAGGCTGGGATCATGAAGCCCGTCGAGCATCGCGGCGAACGATTGCGGAGTCACGCAACCTTGCGCAGGTTGCCATCGCCGCGCCCGCGATCCGAAGGCTTGCCGCTTCCGTGACCGAGGACCAGACGATAAATCCAGGTCAGCAGAACCGCTCCTCCCGTTGCAACCAGGACGGTGTAGATGGTGCCGCCGTGGGCTGCGAAGCCAAGGGCCCGCATAATAAAGCCCCCCACTATGGCGCCCGCAATGCCAATCATGATGTCAACGAACGCGCCGTGGCCGGCACCACCCATGATCTTTCCGGTAATCCAGCCGGCAATGAGACCCACGAGAATCCACCACAGAAAAGTCATAGGGGACCTGTTCCATTTCCGAGGAGCTAGTCGTTGAGGTTAAGGGCCTGGCGTTTCCGGCGGCGCTCCTCTGCGGTAAAAATGACCGCCGGATGCAGTGCCCTTGCTTCACCATCGAAGCGTGCTTTCGGGGGAAGCGATTCTACGCGGCCTTCCGTGCCCGGTCGCGCAAGTTTCGCAACTCGGTTTCGGTCATGCCACCTTCGTGGTCGGTTTTCAACTCCTCATGGCGAATGGTGTCGGATACGTGGCGTGTCTCCAGCACCTCACGTTTGCCAACGTGGATCTGCTCCGTGACTACGGGAGTCTTTTCGATGCGCACCTGTTCCTCCACCAGCGGCACACGAATCTCATGGCTGTCCTCGCCCAGTACAGAATGAGGCTCCACGCGCCCCTCGGCAGGGGCGCGTTCAATGAAAAATTCTTCGTGCATTACCGGGACATCGACGGTCCTTTTCTCGGCCACTACTTCCTTGTGCAAGCGCACTTCGCCGCGTTGTACTCGCTCCTTGTGAATCTGAATCACTTCGCCGAGTAGCTGGATATCGCGCTCACCCTCGGCCGCCGGCCGGGGCACAATGCCCATTCCGGCCTGCCTGCCGAGATCGGCGCCGGAGCGTTCGAGGACGGATCGGGCCTGCAAGGCCCGCTCGCCCTGGGCGCGGACACTGATCAGAATGTCTCCCCGCGCCACCCCGGCATCGAAGTACTTCGCCTGCGGTTCGGACATCCCAGAGGCTTGCAAAGATTCTCGAAGGTTGCCGCTGCTCTCGGGTTGCATCTTGCGATCCAGGGCTGTGCTGATTCTGTCCCAGAAGGGCGACGGCTGAGTGCCCCGTCCAGTGGTGGCAATGCCGATCTCGGTCTCGGAGAATCCTTCGCGCTTTAGATCCCTCACCGCCTTTTCCGCGCGTAATTCGTCGCGGAAGAGGGCAACGATGGAAGTTAACCCGCCGGAAGTTCGATGGAGAGGATTCGTATCTGTGGACATCAGGGTGCTCCTTTCGATTTGTCGTAAAAGCTACTCACCGCAAAAGCCACCAACGAAGTTCGAGTGCCGGAGCGGATCGATTGCTTCTTCATCAATCGGCATCAATCGGTCTGGCGTCTGGGGCCGTCCGCTACTTGGATGTGACCGTAAGCTCCAGCCGGCGATTGCTGGCCCGCCCTTCCTCGTCGTCGTTGGACGCGACGGGATGATCCTGACCGAGGCCAACGGCAACGATCCTGTCGGGTGCTACTCCACCCTGAGCCAACATGGACTTCACCGCATTCGCGCGATCCAGGGAAAGCCGCCGATTGGCGGCCGGATCTCCGGTATTGTCGGTATATCCGGCGAGCTGCACCCTGGAATCCGGATACGCCTTAAGAACGGTGGTCAAGGCGTTCACTGTGGGGACCGACTCTGGCGTGAGGTTCGCGGATCCGGACTCGAAGTTCAGATGGTCAAAGACAAACGTCCTTGGGGCGGCTGCCGTGCTGCCCAAGTAGGCCGCAAGGTTGTAGCCGATTGATCCTGGGGGCACGGAGAGGTGAACTCCGCCCGGCAAAGTAATGCTGGTGAGCGCGCCTTCCGCTTGCTCGGCCGCGCCGCCGATCGCCTGGCCCGCCTGGCCGGCCCCTTGCCTGGCGAGGTCGGCCGCGTGCCTTACTGCGCGTCCTCTCATGAATACGAGCAATCCCAGTCCGGCCAAAAGGAGCAATAACCAGGGGAGCCACTTTCCCGAGCCGCCGGCCCTTTCTTCCACACGGTCCAGGCGGGGTCGGCCGGTGGACGAGTATTCCGCCGGAACCTCGCGGAGAGCTTCTCGCTGGGTGCCGACTGTAGAACGGCTGGGTGGCGGAACGACTGCAACAGGGGAAGAAGAATCGAGCACGCGCCGTACTTCGGGCGGAGTGGCGTCCGAGATTTCGCCGGTCTGGTCTGACAGCAGGCTGGAGAGGCCTGAGGCGTCGAGTCCCTGCGCCGCCACGTGATGGCCCAAGACGCTCATGGTCAGGGGCGCGGCCAGAGCCAACACCCGATTGGCAGAGTTTGCTTTCACGCCAGAAGATTTGGCCACCGCATCTGCCACGGCAGCGGATTTCCCGCCAAAAATCCGGCTTAAGAGCTGTGGGCCGAGATCCACCAGTTTGGAGCTTATCCCACCGCTGAAGATCGCGGACGGGTCGCTAGCCAGACTTTCCAGCCCACCTTCGCGCAACAGATTGAGCGCGCCACTGGCTCCGGCCGGAGACGACGACATTCTGGTCACCCCGCTGAGTACGGTGGGTATGGCCGCAAACAACGCCTGCCGGGTCGCGGACTCCGGCTCTCCGATGGTTGAGCTGGTGCTGCGTATGGCAGCGGGGGTCAGATACGATTGCGCGGCGTCAACGAGGCCTTGAGGTCGGAGATATTGCGAAACGGCCATAGGTCAACTCCAGACCTATTGTTATTTCATTGCTCAACGCTTCCAACCGGAGGAATTACGGCGGTCTTTGCGCCGCAAAGGTACGGTGCTGGTTTCGTTGAGGCAAAATGCGGCGATTTGTGGGAGGCAATCTGTCTTTCTTGCTCCCAGAGGTCCCTTATTCCCAAATCGCCCAACCATCGACATGACGTCCGCTGAGATTATTGTTTGCCGAATCTGAAATTTTTCGTGGTTTCCCGTAGAATGCCGAAGGTTCAACGCGAGGTCCTTATGTTTCGACGCAGTGCTGTGATCAGTCTTGTTGCGGTAAGTCTGGTGGTTTTTCTGGCGGCGTTTGCGGGAGCGCAATCGGGCGCGAAGAAGAAGGTTACAAGTCAGTCCGATCTGCCGCGGTTTACTTACCCCATGGAGAAGCCGGCTTCGGAATTGCTACAAGCTGACGCAGCGACGTTTAATGCGTTTGCGGCCAAGGTGCGCGCTGATCTGGAAACTGTGTTTCGCGACTACGACATCTCCGACAAGAGCACCATGCGCGACTTGCTTTACGCACGGCTGAACTTGCAGCAGCTGGCCGGGGAGTACTCCGAGGCGCTGGCGACGGTGAAGCAGATTCGCGGGCTGGAAGATAAGCCCGCGGCAAAGCTGACCAGCGGCATCTATACCGAAGCGTGGCTAAAGGCGGCAATGGAGACCAAAAGCACCAGCGGGCCGGCGTTTGAGCAGGCTTTCAGTAAGAATTACGCCGACATTGTGAACCCGCTGCCCTGGGACGTGGTGCAGGACACGATGAAGTCGGGATGGTCGCGGGCCAAACTGGCCAGCGCCGCCAACATGGTTGGATTTGTGAAGACCGAGCTTGATCCGGCCGTCGAAAAGTCGAAGGCGTTGAGCAACGACGAGGCCTGGGACCTGATTGCGGTCCGCCGCTCCATCCAGTTCGACATTCCCCTGAAGAACCAGCGAGCCGAGGTGCTGGGCAAGTATGTGACCGCGCACAATGTCATGAAACCGGACATTTGGGAAGCGCGCGAGGTCACGCTGACTGACAAGGACAAGTTAACGCCTGTGCTGGTGGCGATTTGGGATTCTGGCATTGACGTTTCGATTTTTGGCGACAACGTTTACACCGACCCGCACCCAACGGCCAGCGGCAATCACGGGCTGGCGTTTCTGGATGACGGCGGCGTGTCGCATGATTGGACTTATCCGCTGACCCCGGCGCAGGAGAAGGAATACCCGACATTCCGCGACGAGATCAAAGCCTCGCAGGACCTGGAGAACGGGATTGATTCGCCGGAAGCAAAAGCACTACAGCAGAAGATGAGCACGTACACGCCCGAGCAGATGCATGAACGCGCAGAGTTGCATAAAGTTCTGGGCTTCTATATGCACGGCACGCACGTGGCCGGAATTGCGGCGCGGGGGAACCCGGCGATCCGGCTGGTGGTGGCGCGGTTTGACGATCAGTTGCCCGACTTGCCGTTTCAACCGACGCCGGAGTGGGCGCACCGCATGGCGGCGGATTTCATGCAGATGGCAGACTACTTCCGCACCCGCAATGTGCGCGTGGTCAACTTGAGCTGGGGGGACGATCCGCAGGAGATCGAACTGTGGCTCTCGAAGACCGGCGGGCCCAGCGATCCGGCGAACGCAAGAAACGCGCGGCCGAAATTTATGCCATTTGGCACGATGCGGTGGAGAACGCGATGAAAGCGGCTCCCAATACCTTGTTTGTGGTCGCGGCAGGGAACGCGGACAGCGACGCCAGCTTCTTGCAGGACGTTCCGGCGGGGCTGAAGCTGCCGAATCTGATTGCCGTGGGCGCGGTGAACCAGGCGGGCGATGAGACCTCATTCACCAGCTATGGTCCGACCGTCGTGGTGGATGCTGACGGCTACGAAGTAGAAAGCTATGTGCCGGGCGGAGCGAGAGCAAGATTGTCGGGAACATCAATGGCATCGCCGAACGTTACCAATTTGGCGGCGAAGCTGTTTGCGCTGGATCCCTCGCTGACGCCGGAGCAGGCGATTGAATTGATCAGGGCGGGAGCGACGGCGAGCGAGGACGGACGGCGGCATTTAATTGATCCGAAGAAGTCCGTCGAGCTGCTGCGGAGTAAGCAGGTGATGAACGCATCGGCGCACTAAGCGAAGAGCTTTTGACCGCAAAGGACGCGAAGAAAGCGCAAAGGCCGCGGAGGAATGCTTGATTCTCTTCGCGCCCTTCGCGGTTCTTCTTAGCGTCCTTTGCGGTTAAGAGCTTTGGTCCAAAATCGGCAAGCTGACGCAGGGCTGGACCAGGAATTGCAGTTTCTCGATGTGCTTCAGCGATTCCTCGAGCAGGGAAGTGGGGCAGGGCTCGAGGGTGATGACGAACGGCAGATGCGATTTGGGATATCCTGGCTTCTGGAATACAGAATCAATGTTGATGCCGGAGCGGGAGAAGATCGAGGCCAGCGCGGCGATGATTCCCGGCTCGTCTTTTACGGTGAAGCGGATGTAGTGGCGCGAAGTGAAGTCGGCGCTTACGGGCAGGGCCGATACCACCCGCCTCATCTTCATACAAGGCCGCGCCGTTGACCTGGCGCGAGCGCTGGATCGCAATCAAGTCTGAAACTACGGCGACGGCAGTCGGATTGCCTCCGGCACCGTGTCCGGCGAAGACGGTTTCGCCGCCGAATTTTCCCGTGGACATTACCAGGTTCTGTCCGCCCTCGACGCCGGCCAGCGGCGAATCGCGATGCACCAGCGTTGGCTGCACCGAGGCGAAGAGTTTGTCCGAAGTTTTTTCGGCGCGCGAAATCTGGCGGATAGTGCAATCCAGCAGTTTGGCGTAATCGAAATCCACCGGCTCGAGGGCGCGAATGGAGCGCGCGCAAATATCCGCAGGATTCACCGCACACGCGCAACGCGGTGCGGGCCAGGATGGTGAGCTTGGCGCGGGCGTCGAGGCCGTCAACGTCTTCGGTGGGATCGGCTTCGGCGAAACCGAGCTTCTGCGCTTCTTTCAGCGCGTCGGCAAAAGAAACTCCGGCGCTTTCGATTCGGGTCAGGATGTAATTGCAGGTGCCGTTGAGAATGCCGCAGAGTTGGACGAGTTCGTCTCCGGCGAGGCCTTCCTGAAGGCCGGAGATGACGGGGATGCCTCCGGCAACCGAAGCTCCGAATGCGATGTGAGCGTTGTGCTCGCGGGCCAGGCGGATGAGATCGGTGCCCTGCCGGGCGATGAGCTGTTTGTTGGCGGTGACCACCGACTTGCCGGATTGCAGCGCGCGGCGCACCCAGTCGCCGGCGGGATCGACGCCGCCGATGAGTTCGACGACGATGTCGGCATCGGAAGAGAGAACGTCCTGCGAAATCTTCCGTCCAGCGGACGTTTTGCGAGACCCAATCCACCTGCTTGCGCTTCACTCCGCGATTGCAGATGTGGGTGAGGCGCAGTCCCGAAGGCGTGTGTTCGGTGAGAATGCGGGCGACGGAGCTGCCGACGGTGCCGAAGCCGATGATGGCGACGTTGAGCGGCTTCTGCGGTTTCGCAGAATCCACCGGCGAGGCGCCGGGCGCGTCCTGGATGATGGGCCTCAAACGGTTAGCGCCGGGCGCACGCCGGCCTTCCTTTCCGCGATCAGCGACTTTGCCGCCGTTGGTTGATCGCGCGGATTTCCTTCCGGCTGCGCCGTTGCTTTTACGCGCGGGCCTTTTTCGCCGGAAAGAAATGCTCGTGCAGGCTGCGCACCGCGCGCGGTACGTCGCTTTCTTTCACCACAAAGCTGATGTTAATTTCCGACGCGCCCTGGGAAATCATGCGGATGTTCACTTTCGCCTCGGCGATGGTGTTGAACACGCTGGCGGCGATGCCGGGTTTTCCGTGAATGTCTTCGCCGACCAGACAGATGATGGCCTGCTGGTCTTCGCAGGTGACGTCGGCGATCTCCTCCATCTCGGCGAGCAGGCCTTTCGGGCAGACGCTTGGTTTCCATGGTGAACGACATGCTGACTTCGGAGATGGCGACGATGTCCACCGAAGTCGAGTGGCGGTCGAGGGCTTCAAACACCGAGCGCAGAAATCCATGCACCATGATGCCGCGCGACGCGACCACGTTCACAATGCTGATGCCGGTTTTGGCGGTGATGGCGCGGAAAGTATCCGTGCTGCGCGGGGCACGTGCGGTGATCTGAGTCCCAGTGCTGCGTAGGTTGCGGGAATTGAGCACGTACACCGGAATGTTCTGATGAATCGCCGGCAACAGCGTCGCGGGATGCAGGACTTTCGCTCCGAAATACGCCAGTTCGGCGGCTTCATTGAAGCTGATGCGCTTGATGGTCTTGGCGTCGGGACAGAGGCGCGGGTCGGTGGTCATCATGCCTTCGACGTCGGTCCAGATTTCGATGCGGGCGGCGTCAAGCGCGGCGCCGATAATGGCGGCGGAATAGTCCGACCCGCCTCGGCCGAGCGTGGTGGGAACGCCAGCGGCAGTGGAGGCGATGAATCCACCCATCACCGGAATGCGTTTCTTCGAAAGTAGTGGAGAGATTTTCTTCTTCGAGCGCTCGCGGGTCTCTCGCATCTGCGGGAGTGGCGCGGGTGTGTCTGTCGTCCGTGACCAGGCATTCGCGGGAATCGACCCAGGCGGCATTCAGGCCGCGGACGGCGAAGGCGTCGGCGACGATCAGGCTGGAGAGCAACTCGCCGAATGAAAGAAGATAATCGCTGCCGCGGGGAGTCAGTTCGCGGACTGCGGCCAGGCCGCGGAGGAAGCTTTCGAGTTCAGAAAAATGCGCTTCGAGCTTTGGAATCAGCGCGGCGCACTTTTTGGCTCCGAGCAATTCCAGAGCGGCTTGCAGGTGGCGTTCGCGCAGACGACTGCAACAATCCGATGCTGGCTTCGCAATCGCCGGCTGCGGCTTTGTGTCCCATGGCGACAAGCTGATCGGTAACTTTGGCCATGGCGCTGACCACGACCACGGGCGACTGCTTGCGGCGGCTGGCCACAATTTTCGCGACGCGCTCGATGGCTTCGGCGCTTTCGACCGAAGTGCCGCCAAATTTCATCACAATCATCGGCGCACCGCCGGGAATGACTCCGCGCTTCATCATGACGTTGTCCTTGTTCTCATCTTACGATCACGCGATTACAGATGATCGCATGGCAGATTAAAAGACCCTAACAAACGAAAGACCCACCCGCCGGTTTATTCTCGGCTGTGGGTCTTGAGCAGATTCCGTTTGACTCAGCTCAACGCCCACGCCAGACACTAATTCGTGTGCCCGTGGTGATAATGGGCGACATCAACGTAGTCTGACACGTGGACGGCATCCTAGAAACTATAGCCCAGGTGCACGGTCGGCTGTAGTTGAGTTTTCGATATGGCGAATCGAAAAAGCTGAATCCCGCAGATCAAGCTGGCAGGCCGGTTTGTTTTGTGACACCCGACCTTTCGTGCTTTCGAAATTTCCATCCTGCCTATCGAAATTCTGAATTGTACTTTGACGCTAAATCGCTGTAACAAAGATATATAGGTCGTGGTGCGCGCGATCTGAAAAGCCGTCGTTGGTGCGTCTCGTCCTGCGTCGTTGACCTGGCTCGCAGAGTCGGGGTCGGCGGCGGCTATAGTTATTTCGCCAACAGGATTGATCGCAAACGACCGACGTCACCTTTCCCGGGAGACGCTTTTGCAACGCTGGAAGACAATTAACGGCTTGCCGCCGGCGCAGGGTCTTTATGATCCGGCGCAGGAGCACGACAACTGCGGCATGGGGTTTGTCGCCAGCATTCGCGGCGAGAAGAGCCATCAGATTATTGAGCAGGGCATTCAGATCCTGATCAATCTGACCCACCGCGGCGCCTGCGGTTGCGATCCCGAGACCGGCGACGGCGCGGGGCTGCTGATTCAGATTCCGCACAAATTCTTTGCCCGCGAATGCGAGACGCTCGGCTTCACGTTGCCGGAGCCGGGCGAGTACGCCGTCGGCATGACGTTTCTGCCGGTCGAGAAACAGCCGCGCCTGAACTGCGAAGGCGTGCTGGAAAGAATTCTCCGCGAAGAAGGTTTGAGCACGCTGGGCTGGCGCGATACTCCGGTCAACGGAGACGCCATCGGCCGCGTGGCGCGGGCTTCGCAACCTTATATACAGCAGGTTTTTGTGGCGCGTCCGCCGGAGATGGATGAGGACGCGTTTGAGCGCAAGCTGTATGTGGTCCGCAAGCGGGCGGAAGCTGGAGATCGCCGAGTCGGATATCGAAGACAAAGAGTTCTTCTACATTCCGTCGCTGTCGTGCCGCACCATCGTTTACAAAGGCCTGCTGCTGGCGCCGCAGATCAAGAATTTTTACGGCGAGCTTTCTGATCCTGACGCGGCCAGCGCGCTTTGCCTGGTGCATCAGCGGTTTTCGACCAATACTTTTCCCAGCTGGAAGCTGGCGCACCCGTATCGCTATGTTGCGCACAACGGCGAGATCAACACGCTGAAAGGCAACGTGGCGTGGATGCATGCGCGGCAGTCGATTCTTGTCGTCCCCGCTGTTCGGCGACGACATGAAGAAGCTGTTTCCGATCATTGAAGCCGGCGGCAGCGATTCGGCGAGCTTCGACAATGCGGTCGAACTTTTGTTCCAGTCGGGACGAAGCATTCCGCACGTGATGGCCATGCTGATTCCGGAAGCGTGGGCGGGGAATCCGCACATCAAGCCGGAGAAGCAGGCGTTCTACGAATATCACGCGTCGCTGATGGAGCCGTGGGACGGCCCGGCGGCGATTGCCTTCACCGACGGAAAAATGATCGGCGCAACGCTCGACCGCAACGGACTGCGGCCGGGGCGGTATGTGGTCACGGATGACGATCTTGTCGTGATGGCGTCGGAGGCGGGTGTGCTTTCGATTGCGCCGGAACGAGTGAAGAGAAAAGGCCGCCTGCAGCCGGGAAAAATGTTCCTGGTCGATACCGTCGAAGGCCGCATCATCGCCGACAAGGAAATCAAGAAGCGGCTGGCGGCGCGGCAACCGTACGGCGAGTGGCTGAAAGAAAATCAGATCACGCTCGATCAGTTGCCGGAGCCGGTGCGGGTGCATGCTTCCGATCACGCGACGATTCTTGCGCGGCAACGGGCCTTCGGTTACACCGACGAAGATTTGAAGATGGTGATGGAGCCGATGGCGACCAAGGGCGAAGAGCCGGTCGGTTCCATGGGCACCGACACGCCGCTGGCCTGCCTGAGCGACAAGCCGCAGCCGCTGTTCAATTACTTCAAGCAGCTTTTTGCGCAGGTGACGAATCCGCCGATTGATCCCATCCGCGAAGAGATGGTGATGTCGCTGATCAGCTACATCGGTACCGAGCGCAACATTCTGGAAGAGACGCCGGAGAATTGCCACACGCTGAAGCTGCCGCATCCGATTCTGACGCAATCGCGATCTGGAAAAACTGCGCCGGGTTTCGCGCGGAGATTTGCTGGCGATCACGCTGCCGGCGTTATTCAGCGCGAAGGACGGCGAGACCGGGCCTGCGGATGGCGCTGGATGAGCTTTCGCGGCGGGCGTCGCTGGCGGTGAAGTCCGGGTACTCGCTGCTGATTCTTTCCGACCGCGGCGTGGATAAGAACTACGCGCCGATTCCGAGCTTGCTGGCGCTGGCGTCGGTGCACAATTTGCTGGTGCGCGAAGAGACGCGCACGCAGGTGGCGCTGATTATCGAATCCGGCGAGCCGCGCGAGGTGATGCACTTTGCGCTGCTGATCGGATACGGGGCCAGCGCGATCAATCCTTATCTTGGCGGTCGAAACGCTGGAAGACCTGGCGGCGCGCGGTTATCTGCCGGGAGGGATGACTCCCGACGTTGCGGTCAAGCATTTCACCAAGGCCATCAACAAAGGACTGCTGAAGACGTTTTCGAAGATGGGCATCTCGACGCTGCAGAGCTATCGCGGGGCGCAGGTGTTTGAGGCGATCGGGCTGAATAAAGATCTGGTGGACGCGTATTTTTCCGGCACCACTTCGCGCATCGGCGGCGTGGGGCTGAGCGTGCTGGCGCGCGAGGCGCAGATGAAGCACGAGTTCGCCTTCCGTCCGATGACGGATTCGGACACGGAACTTGCGGTCGGCGGCGGATATAACTTCCGCGTGAACGGCGAATATCACCTGCTGAACCCGGACACCATCAGCAAGCTGCAACACAGCGTGCGCGAAGGGAATTTTAAGAGCTTTCCAGGAATACTCCGACCTGATCGACACACAGAGCCGCAATCTGGCGACGCTGCGCAGCCTGATGAAGTTCAAGAAGTCGCGCAAGCCGGTGCCGCTCGAGCAAGTGGAGCCGGCGAAAGAAATCGTGAAGCGCTTTACGACCGGCGCGATGTCGTTCGGATCGATCAGCAAAGAAGCGCACGAGACGCTGGCCATTGCGATGAACCGCATCGGCGGAAAGTCGAACACCGGCGAAGGCGGCGAGGACGAAGACCGCTACAAGAAAGACGCCAACGGCGACTGGCGGCGCAGCGCGATCAAGCAAGTGGCGTCGGCGCGGTTCGGAGTGACGCGAATTATCTGGTCAACGCCGACGAGTTGCAGATCAAGATGGCGCAAGGCGCGAAGCCGGGCGAAGGCGGCCAGCTTCCGGGACACAAAGTGGACGAAGTGATTGCGCGCATCCGGCATTCGATTCCCGGCGTGGGACTGATTTCGCCGCCGCCGCATCACGATATTTATTCCATCGAAGATCTGGCGCAACTGATTTACGACTTGAAGAACGTGAATCCGCAGGCGCGGATTTCGGTGAAGCTGGTGTCGGAGATTGGCGTCGGAACCGTCGCGGCCGGCGTTGCGAAAGCGCACGCGGATGTCGTGCTGATTTCCGGCGACAGCGGCGGCACCGGCGCGTCGCCGCTTAGTTCGATCAAGCACGCGGGGATTCCGTGGGAACTCGGTCTCGCCGAAACGCAACAAGTTCTGCTGATGAACGATCTGCGCAGCCGCATACGGGTGCAGACCGACGGCAAGCTGCAAACCGGGCGCGACGTGGTCATCGCTGCGCTTCTGGGCGCGGAAGAATTTGGCTTCGCGACCGCGCCGCTGGTGGCGATGGGTTGCATCATGCTGCGCAAGTGTCACCTGAATACCTGCTCGGTGGGCATTGCCACGCAAGATCGCAGAGCTGCGGAAGAAGTTCGCCGGGCAGCCTGAGCACGTGATCAATTTCTTCTTCTTCGTCGCCGAGCAAGTGCGGCAGTACATGGCCGACCTCGGCTTCAAGAAAGTTGACGACATGGTTGGGCGCGTGGAGATGCTTGACGTGCAGCCGGCGGTCGATCACTGGAAGGCCAAGGGCGTCGACCTTTCGGCGATTCTCTACAATCCTCCGCTGCCCGGGCGCGTGGCGCGGCATTGTGTGCAGGCGCAGGACCACGGACTGGATGCAGCGCTTGATCATCAATTGATCGCAGGCGCGAAGGCTGCGCTGGAAAATCGCACGCCGGTGGAAATGAGTTTCCCGATCCGCAACGTGCACCGCACGGTGGGCGCGATGCTGAGCGGACAGATCGCGCGGCGGTACGGCTCGGAAGGCCTGCCGGACGACACGATTCGCATCAAGTTCGACGGGTCCGCGGGACAAAGCTTCGGCGCGTTCCTGGCCAAGGGCGTGACCATGACGCTCGAAGGCGATGCCAACGATTACGTGGGCAAGGGACTTTCGGGCGGCAGGGTCATTGTGTATCCGCCGAAGAACTCGCGCTTTGCTGGCGGAAGAAAATATTGTGGTCGGCAACGTCGTGCTCTACGGCGCGACCAGCGGCGAGGCATTTTTCAGCGGCGTGGCCGGCGAACGGTTTGCGGTGCGGAACTCGGGAGCGACCGCGGTGGTGGAAGGCGTCGGCGACCACGGCTGCGAATACATGACCAACGGGCTGGTGGTGGTGCTCGGCTCCTGCGGCAGAAATTTCGCCGCCGGAATGAGCGGCGGCATCGCTTATGTGTTCGACGACAAAATGGACTTCACCGAGAAGCGCTGCAATCTGGCGTCGGTCGATCTGGAGCCGGTGATTGAGCCGCGCGACGTAGAACTGGTCCGCGGATCTGATCGAGCGCCACTACGAGCTGACCGGAAGCAAGCGCGCGAAGAACATTCTCGACAACTGGGTGGAGATGCTGCCTCGCTTTATCAAGATTTTCCCGCACGAATTCAAGCGCGTGCTGGGCGTTAGCCGCACCCGGCATCCATATATTCCGGGTCAGCCGCTGCCGGTGCCGGAACTGCTGGAGGCCGCGCATGGGTAAGGCCTACGGGGTTCATGGAAAGTCGGCGCGAGGGCGCAACGCGGCGTCCGGTTGCCGAACGGGTGAATGACTGGTTTGAGATTTACCAGGATTTCCCCGAAGAAAAGCTGCGCACGCAGGGCGCGCGCTGCATGGATTGCGGTGTGCCGTTCTGCCACACCGGATGCCCGGTCAACAATCTGATTCCGGACTGGAATGATCTGGTCTATCGCGGGCGCTGGAAAGAGGCGGTGCGACAGCTGCACTCGACCAATAACTTTCCCGAATTTACTGGACGCATTTGTCCGGCGCCGTGCGAAGCGGCGTGCGTGCTGGGCATCAACGAGCCGGCGGTGACGATCAAGCAGATTGAGAAGAGCATTGTCGATCGCGGATTCGCGGAGGGATTCATTCATCCCGAGCCGCCGAAAATGCGCTCGGGAAAGAAAGTTGCGATTGTCGGATCGGGCCCGGCGGGACTGGCGGCGGCGCAGCAACTGAATCGCGCCGGGACATTGGGTCACGGTTTACGAAAAGGCGGACCGCATCGGTGGGCTGCTGCGCTACGGCATTCCTGAATTCAAGATGGAGAAGCGCATCGTGGACCGCCGCCTGGAGCAGATGGAAGCCGAGGGCGTGAAGTTTGTGACCAATGCGCATGTTGGGCATTCGGTTCCGGTGGAAGACTTGCAGCGGGAGTTCGACGCCATCCTGCTGGCTGGCGGCGCTGAGGCGCCGCGCGATCTGAATGTTCCCGGGCGCGAGTTGAAGGGAATTCATTTCGCGATGGATTACCTTGCCGCAGTCGAACAAGCGTTGCGAGGGCGATGTGCTCGATCCGGCAGCCGACATTCTAGCCACCGGCAAGCGCGTCATTATTATTGGCGGCGGAGACACGGGCGCGGACTGCCTGGGGACGGTGCACCGGCAGAAGGCGATTTCGGTGCATCAGTTCGAGATTATGCCGATGCCGCCGGCGGAGCGCTCGCCACTGACGCCGTGGCCGCTGTGGCCGATGCAGCTGCGAGTCGAAGGCGCGCACGAAGAAGGCGGCATCCGCAAGTGGAGCATCGCGACCACGAAACTCACTGGCGACGCCAACGGAAATGTGAAGTCAGTTGCACGGAATTGAAGTGGGCCCGGCGCCGAAATTCGAGCCCATTGCCGGGACCGAGTTTGTGATGGACGCAGATCTGATCCTGCTGGCGATGGGATTCACCGGGCCGGTGCGAAACGGAATGATCGAGAAGCTGGCAGTGAAGCTCGACCCGCGCGGCAACGTCGCGACCGGCGAAGACTACATGTCGTCTGTGCCCGGCGTATTTGCCGCGGGCGATATGCGGCGCGGGCAGTCGCTGGTGGTCTGGGCGATTGCCGAGGGACGCAAGGCCGCCGCGGCGATCGATAAGTACGTGAGCCGCTTGCAACCGCCGCCTCCGAAGTCCAAAGGTAGGCGCGACCTGGTTTCCGCGTAGACGTTCCGGCGTAAGCGTTTCGGTGTAAGCTCTTACCCGAAGCTTTTCATCATGTCCAAACCTGTTCATTATGACCGCGAAACCCGCCCGTGCAGCGGGAAAGGCCGTCTCTCTGGCCGAGATTCAAGCGGCGATGGGCGCGCATCCGCGACTCCATCTATCTTTCCCCGTGCGCGCGTTCGGAAGACATGTCGCAGCTCACCGGGAACTCGGTCTACCTGAAGCTCGACAACCTGCAGCGCACGGGGGCATTCAAAGAACGCGGCGCGCTGAACAAACTGCTGACGCTGACTGACGAAGAACGTGCGCGCGGAGTGATCGCGGCGTCGGCGGGAAATCATGCGCAGGGACTGGCGTATCACGCCGGGCGGCACGGAATCCGCGCGCAGATTGTCATGCCGCTGACCACGCCGCTGATCAAAGTTTCCGCCACCAAGGGCTACGGCGCGGAAGTCGTGCTGCACGGCGCGAATTACGACGAGGCCTGCGAAGAAGCGATCCGGCGCAGCGAGCAGTCGGGGATGACGTTTGTGCATCCCTTCGACGATGAAGTTGTGATCGCCGGCCAGGGGACGATGGGCCTGGAAATCCTGCAGCAGGTGCCGGACATCGAAGCGGTGGTCGCTCCCATCGGCGGCGGCGGATTGATTGCCGGCGTTGCCTGCGCGGTGAAAGAGACGAATCCGCAGGTGCGCGTGATTGGAGTGCAGCCGGCGCGGCTGCCGTCGATGAAAGTGGCGATTGCGGAGGGCAAGTCCGGTGACGTTGAGTCCGGCGGCGACGATTGCTGATGGAATTGCGGTGCGGCGAGCGGGCGAGAAAACCCTGCCGCTGATTCAGAAATATGTAGATGAGATCGTGACCGTGGACGAAGAGGAAATCGCCAACGCGATTCTTCTTCTATTAGAGCGCGAGAAGACGCTGGCCGAAGGCGCGGGCGCGGCGGCGATTGCGGCGCTGATCAACCGCAAGACGCCGCTGACCGGGAAGAAAGGTTGCGGTGCTGGTCTGCGGCGGGAACATTGACGTCAGCCTGCTGTCACGCATCATGGAACGCGGCTTGGTGAAGGACGGCCGACTGGTGCGGCTGCGGGTGCATCTGCCGGATTATCCCGGCGCGCTGCACCGGCTGACCGGAATTCTGGCGCAGCATCGCGCGAACATTGTCGAGACTTCCTATGACCGCGCCTACTACGGCGTAAATCTAGGCGACACGGCGATTGACATCACCATGGAAACGCGCGGGCCGGACCACATTGTGGAGTTGCTCTCGGCGCTGAGCGCCAACGGGTATGCGCACGAACGGGTGCTGTAGTCCCGCCGTTTTGGATGTCCCACAGTAACTAACTGCGGCACGCCCGTGCTGCGCTATATTGGTTTCGTCCCCGTGAACCTTCCCTTAGGAAAATTGTTTGTTCTGCTGTTCGCAGCGGGGCTACTCGCTGGCTGCGGACACCGCGAGAGAGTGCTCGAAACCGATTATGTTTCGGCGCCCCAGGTGGTGTTGCGCGACCGCCTGGCGCCGGTGTTCAACAAGGCCGGTACTGCGCAAAACGGGGACCGCGTGGACGTGCTGGATCGCGACCGGCGGTTTGCCCGGGTGCGAACCGCGAGCGGCGCCGAAGGCTGGGTGGAGCAGCGTTATCTGGTCACGCAGCAAGTGTTCGATGCCTTCCAAAAGCTCAAGCAGCAGGAACAAAATTCTCCGGTCGAGGGCACTGCGACCACCCGCAATGACACCAATCTGCATGTCGAACCGGGACGCGACACGGAACATCTTTATCAGCTCAGCGCGGGGGCGAAGGTTTCCGTGCTGCGCCGCGCAACCGTGGTGAAGAATATGCCGGGTGCGCTGGCGAAGCCGGCGTCGGCCCCCATGAAGGACGCAAAGCCGCCGATGGAAGACTGGTGGCTGGTGCGCGATACGCAGGGTCAAGTCGGATGGGTACTGGGCAGGCTGATTGATCTCGATGTTCCGCTGGAAATCGCGCAGTATGCCGAAGGGCAGCGCATTGTCGCCTACTTCGTGCTCAACGAGGTGAACGACGCCGACAAGAAAGTCGCGCAGTATCTTACCGTGCTGACCGACTCCAAAGACGGCCTTCCGTTCGACTACAACCAGGTGCGGGTCTTCACCTGGAATGTAAAACGCCACCGCTACGAGACCGCCTACCGCGAGCATGGACTGAACGGCCAGTTGCCGGTGACGGTGTCGCATGAGACCTTCGGCAAGGAAGGCGAGCTGCCGGTATTTGTGTTGCGGGTGCGGGACGCGTCCGGGAACACTGTCGAGCGCAAATATAAGATGAACACCCCGATCGTGCGGAGGGTGGGGAATTAGGCGCTTCTCTGGGCGGATGCGCCGGTGCTTTTCTCGTCGGCTTTCTCGCCTGGAACCCCGATGCTGGAGAAAGGGCGGCTAGTCCCAGTGCCCATACTCCAAACTCCCGATCCAAACTAAGGGTTTCGGGTCATTCCCATACGGCGAACCACCCAGATTTCTACAGGATTTCATATAGGCCAGCCTCAGAGTATCTTGTTTTTGGTATCCAGGGCCGGGAAGGCCATGCTTTTACTATCGCCTAAGTTATTGAATTATAAGCACTATACGTAAGTAACTATTTTGGAGAGGTAGTTGCACCAACAGGGGCAAGCTATAGTTTGGGCGCACGAACGCCCACTCTCAGGAAACACAAAATTCATTTGGTTCAGGTTCAGGAGAAAAATCGCATGAATCGCATCCTCTCCACATCGAAGCTCCTCGCAATCGTGACGGGGCTCAGTCTGCTGCTGGCTGTCAGCGCGCTCGGTCAGGAAACGACCGCTGGCCTGCAGGGAACGGTGAAAGATCCCAGCGGCGCCGTGGTTTCAGGCGCCCATGTCGTAGTGACCTCTTCCGTGCTGGTTGGCGAGAAGGCAACGGACACCGACTCGGGCGGATACTACCGCTTCGCCAATCTGCCCCCAGGGACCTACGCGGTGACCGTGACGGCGAAGGGTTTCTCGACCTAGATGGGTTTTGTGCATGTAAGTAGTTGAACTATAAGGACTATACGAAGGTAACTGTTTTGGAGAGGTAGTTGCACCAACAGGGACAAGCTATAGTTTGGGCGCAAGAACGCCCACTCTCAGGAAAATTCAAAATTGATTATGTTCAGATCAGGAGAAAATCGCATGAATCGCGTCCTGCCGATCGCTAAGTTTATGGCGTTTGCGCTTGTCGTAGCGTGCTTGATCGCGCTGCCAACCTTTATGTTTGCTCAGACCGTCAACTCCGGCGACATCACCGGAACGGTGGCCGATCCGCAAGGAGCGGTGGTGTCAGGCGCGACTGTGACTCGTACCAGCATTGCCGACGGACACACGCAATCCACGACCACCAACGCCTCCGGCGTATACCGTTTTTCGTTCTTGAAGAACGGCGATTACAAGATGTCGGTTACCTCTAAGGGCTTCAAATCCGTGAATCAGACGGTGACCGTTGGTATCAGCCAAGTGGTGAGCGTCCCTGTGAAGCTGGAATTGGGCGCTGCGACGGAAATCCTGGAAGTGACGGGCGCAGCTCCGCTCATTCAGACGGAGAACGGCGATACCTCGACTACGTTCAGCGAGAACCAGCTCAAGGCGCTTCCGGCGCCGGGCGGCGACATTACTTCGTACGCCTACACGGCGCCCGGAGTCGTGGTCAACACCGGCGCGGGATATGGCAATTTTTCGGCCGACGGTTTGCCTAGCACCTCTAACTTGTTCACGGTTAACGGCAATGACTACATGGATCCGTATCTGAACCTGAGCATTCCGTGCCAGCAACCTGACCCTGGGTTCGAACGAACTCTCGGAAGTCACGGTCGGTTGAGATGCAGCTACACCGCTGACTATGGTCGGCAAGCGTCGGCTCAGTTGAATGCTGCTACAAAGTCGGGGACCAATGCGTTTCATGGCAATTTGAAGAACGGGTACAACGGGACGAACCTGAACGCTAACGACTGGTTCGGAAATGCTGGGCGCGCGCCAAGACCCCACGCGGTTAATAATACGTACGCGGTTTCGGCTGGCGGTCCGATCGTGAAGAACAAGCTGTTTTTCTTCGCGGATTACGAAGCACTGCGGATGATCCTGCCGGGCGTGTCCGGGGTAAACGTCATTCCGACCACGGCATTTGCCAACTACGTTATGACCCAGGTTCCTGCGGCTGCGCAGCCTTTTTACCAGAACATGTTCACACTGTATGCGGGTGCACCGGGATCCAGTGCAGCCACTGCTTTGCCGGGCGACGGGGGCTGTGGAGACTTTGACGGGACGGCCGGATTTGGCACTGGGGCACCCCTTGTGCGCAGCAGTTTGCCAGCGGCCAGAACAACCTGATTACGGAGTGGATCTTTGCCGGTTCAGTGGATTACGACATTAACAACAATGACCACTTGAAAGGCCGCTACCAGATGGATCGTGGCGTCCAGGCAACCGGAACTGATCCGATCAACCCTGTCTTCAATGCCACCAGTATTCAGCCGGAATACAACGGGCAGATCATCGAGACCCATAGTTTCAACAGCACTACGGTAAACAACCTGATCATCTCGGGCGCATGGTACAAAGCCCTCTTTGGACCGCCCAGTTTCCCGGCAGCTGTGGCCGCTTTCCCAACCACGGTTCTTTTCGGAGCAGGGGCGCCGCCCTTCACCGCGATGGGTGGTGCGGACTTCAACTATCCGCAAGGCCGAATCGTCACCCAGGCACAGATACCGAAACATTTCTCCAAAGTGATCGGTAGTCATGACGTCAAGATCGGAGTTGATTATCGCAAGAATCTGGTCAGCGACTACGAAGCTTCGGCGGGGACGAGCGGCACACTCAACATCAACTCGGCAACGGAATTCGTGAGCGGTCTCAGTAACGGCAACGGCTCGTTCTACAATGCTAAAGTCTTCGCGAACATGGGCGCAGTCAAGATCAAGTTGTATAACGTCGGCGCTTATCTGCAGGACCAGTGGAAGATCACCAGTAAGCTGAACCTGACGCTGGGGCTGCGCGTTGATCGTACGGCGAATCCGAGTTGCGCGACCGATTGCTTTACGCGGATGAACCAGCCGTTCGTCAGATAATCACGACGTGAATATCCCCTACGATCAATCAATTACGACGAATTTCAAGTACGCGTTCCCGGACGTTGAGAAGGCCGTCTTATCACCGCGTTTTGGTTTTGCTTACAGCCCGGACTCGAACACGGTGTTTAGAGGTGGCTTTGGGATCTTCGACGATTCTGAATTCCCTGCCTTGGCTGTGGATCGTTCCCTCACCAATGCACCGGCGATCAGCAACTTTTCGTCAAGCGTGCTTCTGGCGAACTTCTTGCGCCGGGAGCAGAGCGTTTTTGCCGATGCCGCAAACGCAAACGCCATCTTTCAGAGCGGGTTTGCCTCGGGCCTGACCTTTGCCGGGCTGGAATCTGCTCCGAACTATCTTCACCACACAGAACAAGCTGCTGAACCCGAAATTGCCGAGTGGAATCTTGAAGTTCAGCGCCAGTTGGGCACCAGACAGCGTGGGCCTCAACTATGCTGGAAACCACGGCTATGACCTCATGACCGTAAACACGTTCCTGAATGCGTGCTGCCAGCCTATGTCAATTCAGGTACGCCAACTCGACCAGGGTTGCCAGCCGGTCAGACGTTTGACGGGATACCGCCTCACGCAAACCGACCAGCGTTTCGGCGAAATTTCGGACGTAACCAGCAACGGTCTGCTAACTACAACGGCGTTACGGCCACCTTCAAGGTCAAGCCGACGAAGAGGGCTTTCTGGACAGTTCAACTACACTTGGAGCCACGGGTTGGCAGCTTGCTCCAATAACTGCCTGGAGCCGTTCGGTTGCCAATACTCTCGCAATTTTCCGTTACCAGCGTCTCCGACCTTGCCGGGAAGCTGATACGGCAACTCGGACTACGACGTGCGTCACAACTTCGACCTCAACTATGTGTACGCCAGACGCCTTCGCATTGGTCGAGCTCCATGATGAATCGCGTGGTGGGCGGCTGGACGAATCGCGAGGACGATGTTCTACCACAACCGGTATTCGCGTCGACCCCGGTGAGCGTACCGGATCGTGGCCTGCCGGCAACGAAGTCGGTCTACGAAACGCGCGACTTCTCCAGCTGGATCCGTCGTGCATTGGTCATTTCGAGCTTGGTGCGGGACTGGGACCAGGCGCAGGACTTGGTGCTCCTTGTGCGCTGTCCAGCAACTTCGCTGGGCTTCCGACTGCCACTGATGTTGGGCGGAGTTCGGAGGTTCCGTAAGCTTCTCACGCAACTCGCTGCGCGGACCAGGATTCTTCAATACAGATCTGTCTGTCTTGAAGACCTTCAAGATCGGTGAGCGCATGGGCTTCGGTGCTCGGCGCAACTGCGTTCAACATTCTCAACCACCAGAACTTTGACGTTCCGGTTAACAGCGTAACCAGCGGGTTGTTTGGGGACATCATTTGGACTCATCGGGTCGAACACCAACCCGTACGGTGCCTTCTGGGACGGCCTTCGAACGGACGCATTCTTCAGATCAATGCAAAGCTAACGTTCTGAAGGCAGAAATACAGCGTTTTCACGGCGGTCTCGAGAGAGACCGCCGTGTTTGTTTGTGCTTAAGCTAGTTGGTTGAAAGTGCATCACGCCGAGGCAAAAGGAAGGCAGCCCTGACTCGCCCCAAGCTCCTCCCCCACCCGCGGTTCTGCTGGTGTCGTTTATCTGCACCGCCCAGGTGGGCGTGGGCAATCTGAAGGTGCGCGTGGTTTATGGAGATGATCGTTCTGTCGGGGCCAGATTGCGAGTGCAATTGATGGGCGGTGCGAGCAGCAACGCGATCGGCGAGGGATTTACCGATGATCGCGGAGAAGTTGAGTTTGACGGCATCGCCGGAGGCGACTACCATGTCGCAGTGACGGGGGATGGCATCCAGGACGCCGACAGCGGGATTATTGAAGTAGATGAGCGCAAGGGCAGCCAATCCATTTTCATCACTGTGCTCCGGACTAGTGAGGGTGCGCATGCAGAGCCCGTTTCGTTCCCGGAACCAACTCAAAATCCCGAGCGATGCGAAGGCCAAATATGACGAGGCTTCGCAGCTCATGGCGAAAGCAGACTACGCGGGGGCGGTCGAAAGGCTCAACCAGGCGGTTGCGATTTACCCCGAGGTATGCAGAGGCCTACAACAACCTGGCTGCCGCTTACACGCGCCTAAGGAAATGGAATGAGGCACGCGAGGCCCTGCAGAGTGACCAATGTGGACGACCACTTTGCTCCCGGCTTCGTCAACTTGGGCCATCTGGATGAGAGAGACCGAACTTTCAGGGGGCTGAGACGCAATACGCCAAGGCGGCGGAGCTGGATCCCTCGAATGTGATGATCCTGACTTATCTTTGCCGGGCGCAGTTCTTCGACAAGCGTTACGATGCGGCGATTGCGACCGCCCAACGGGTGCACGGTCTGCCGCACGATAAGCTGGCTTTGGTGCACTACATTGCGGGTCGCGCCTATCAGCACGAGCACCGGGCTTCCGACGCGATTACCGAGTTCAAGATCATGCTACGGGAAGAGCTCTTCCGGGGCGCGGGCTGACGCGGTGCGGAAGGAAGTGGCTGAGATGGAGAGCAAGGGGCATTGAGCCTCGGTGATGCGCCGCGTCGGCTATCCATGGCGCACGCGAAAGCAGGTTCCTCTCCGCAACCGGCGTTCGGAATGACATCGTTTTTCCAGTCCCATCGAATTTCATCCGAACATGGGGTAGTGGCTGGCGGCGGCCATGAAGAACAGCATGGGGATCGACAGGAACGCGTTGGTGCGCGAGGACAGGAAGGCCATGCGGGCCATGCGTTTCGATTCCGGCGGGATCGCGGCGCCGGTTTCGGCGTTGGCTTTGGTCCAGGCGATGATGCGCTTCTGAATGCGCCAGATGACGCCCCAGACGTTCAGCAGCATCATCCAGCCGAGGCCGCCGCCGATTCCGATCGAGAGCAGGCGATTGCTTTCCCATCCGTGCGTGTTCAGGTGCAGGAAGAAGTGGGCGGAGTGGGCGACGATGATCGCGACGAGAATGGCGAGCACCCAGCCGTTGTCGAGCAGGCCTTTGCCGGGCAGCAGTAGCGCGTAGAGGATTCCCCAGGTCACGGTCCAGATCAGAATGAAGCTGGCCAGTGCCATGGTCGGAGCTGCGCCGGCGTTGCGCGCGTCGGTGGCGACGATCTGTCCCCAGTAGGCGAGGCCGGCGAGCACAGTGACCACGGCGCTCCAGCGGAACCACCACAGGGCGCGCGTCATCAGGCCGGGCAGGATTTTGCCTTTGGTGGTGGCGTCGAGTTCCTTCATGAAAGGGACGTTCACCAGATTGAAGAAGTAGAGCAGCCCGAGCCAGGTGATGCCGGCGAGCAGGTGGACCCAGCGCAGGAGCATCAGGAAGTTGGTCTGGGTGTCTTGAGGGAATCGAGAAGTCCGCCGAAAGGAAAGCCATGGGCAAAATCCTCCGGGGGAATTTGCGACGCGGAGAACTGTACAGGAAAGGGAAGGCAAAGCGTGGCTTCAGTGGCTCAGGCTTCGGGCAGTGGGCTTAGATCGTCGGTGCAGCTGATGGCAGATTCATCCGCTGTTCACTTCGCGCACGCGGACAGCAGGTTCCTCTCCGCCTGTGGCGGTTCGGAATGACATCGTGTCTTATCTTCGGAGATCTAAGCCCGAGCCTAAGAGCCTGATTTACTTCAGGGCCTTCAGTCTTGCGCTCAGGCGGGACTTGTAGCGGGCGGCGGTGTTCTTGTGCAGAACGCCCTTTTGGATGGCCTTGTCGAGGGCGGAAACGGTCTTGCGGAAAATCTTCTGGGCGGCGGCCTTGTCGCCTTTGGCGAGCGCTTCGCGCAGGCCGCGGAGTTCGGAGCGCAGGCGCGAGCTGTTGCTGCGGTTCCGCGCGGTGCGGGTTTCGGTTTGACGGGCGCGCTTCAATCGCTGAAAAATGGTCTGCCATTGCGGGTAAATGCCTTTAACGAAAGATTTCCAGCAGAGAGGTGTCCCCGGTGGGGATGTCCCGGCAGGTCTCGAATAAGCTATTTTACGAGAAGGAGTTGCGCTGGTCAACGGGTTAAGGAAAGCTGCTAGCTACTAGCTGCTAGCCTCTAGCAAGCCCATTCTTCGGCCTGATTGCTAGGAGCTAGAAGCTAGGAGCTAGCAGCTTCGCTTGGCAAACCGCGGCTGATCGGGCAGCATATTACGCATGACCACCATCGTCCTGCTCACCATCTCGAACATTTTCATGACGTTTGCCTGGTACGGGCACCTGAAGTACCGGAATACGCCTCTGCCCAAGGTGATCCTGATCAGTTGGCTCATTGCGTCGCTGGAATACTGTTTTCAGGTTCCGGCGAACCGGATTGGGTCTTACGAGTTCACCACGGCGCAGTTGAAGACCATTCAGGAAGTGATCACCCTGGCGGTGTTCTCCGTGTTTTCGGTGACGTATTTGAAGGAGTCGCTGAAGTGGAACTACCTGGTGGGATTCGCGATGATGATCGGCGCGGTTTTCGTCATTTTCAAGAAATGGTGAGTCGCGGGTCGCGGTTGACTGTCGACCTTCCCAGAGGGGTAGGCTTTTAACAGAACCTTTATCTGCCCACTCCATGCGGCGAAGTACAATCCGAAGAGGCATGCTGGACAATGGCGACTCCTCGGGCCTCCTAGTGACATCTAAAGACTGCGACATGACGCTGCGCTTTTGCGCGTGAGGATCCGTAGATCGACAGCGAATCTGAATGAAGAAAAGCATTGAAATCAGCCCGAACATCGAAACCCTCTTCGGCACCCGGGACGAGAATCTGCATGTGCTCGAAGACGGCCTGAACCTGAACATTGATCTTCGCTCCAACGCGGTCGAACTGGAAGGGACGCCTCGCGACGTCGCCCGCGCCGAGCAAGTCTTCTCCGACTACGACCAACTGCAGCGCTCCGGACACGCCTTTAACAATGGCGATTTGAACAGCATGCTGCGGGTGCTGGTGGCGGACCCGAAGACGACGCTGCGCGGACTGGCCGAAGCCGGGCCGCCAGCGGTCGTTTGGGCGTCGAACCGTGCAGCCGAAGAGTCCGAACCAGCGGCGGTATCTGGAAGCGATCGAGAGCCACGACATGGTTTTCGGCATCGGTCCGGCGGGGACGGGCAAGACGTATCTGGCGGTGGCGATGGCGATTTCCGCGCTGCTTTCGAAGCGGGTGAACCGCATCATTCTGGCGCGTCCGGCGGTCGAGGCTGGCGAGCGGCTGGGGTTCCTGCCGGGAACTTTGCAGGAGAAAATCGATCCTTACCTGCGGCCGTTGTATGACGCGCTTTACGACATGCTCGAGCCGGAGAAAGTGGACCGCTATCTGGAGAAGAACGTCATCGAGATTGCCCCGATTGCATTCATGCGCGGGCGCACGCTGAATGATTCGTTTGTCATTCTGGACGAAGCGCAGAACACGACCTCGGAGCAGATGAAAATGTTTGTGACCCGCCTGGGATTTGGTTCCAAGGCGGTCATCACCGGAGACGTCACGCAGATCGATCTGCCCAGCGCGCGGCGCAGCGGATTGCTGGAAGCGATGGACGTGCTCAAGAATGTGCAAGGGCTGTCGTTCGTGTATTTCGATGAGGCCGACGTGGTGCGGCATCATCTGGTGCAGAGGATTGTCCGCGCCTACGACGAGCACAAGACGCGGACGCGAAGAGCAGATGTCGCTGCTCGACTCGAAAGGGTCCGGGCAACGGGCACGGCGCGTCTGTGGCCGAGCACCGCAGTATGCCGGTGAATGAACCAGCGGCGGAATAAGGATGTGTTGGATGGGGAGGGCGATGAAGCCCTCCCTTTATTTTTTGATGGAAAGAGTTTGGGGAAGAAGCTAGAATCGAGTTAAAAATGGAGCCGACCATCATTCTTAAGCGGCCGGTAAGAGGGCTGAGCCAGCGGGCGCTGACGGAGTTTGTGGCGCAGGCCTGCGGGGCCGCGGGGCTGAAAGGGTCGGTGACCGTGATGGTGACGGACAGCCGCGAGATGCGGGCGTTGAACTCGCGTTTCCGAGGCAAGAAGCAGGCCACGGATGTGCTGTCGTTTCCGCCGCCGGCTGTGGGTAACGGGTTTGCGGGAGACATCGCGGTCTCGCTCGACATTGCGTCCCGCAACGCGCGTTCGCTGGGGCATTCGGTTGGTCAGGAAGTTCAAATCCTGGTCCTGCACGGGATTTTGCACCTCGCGGGGTATGATCATGAAGGCGACGAAGGCGAAATGGCGGCGAGGGAAGCGGCGGTTGCGGCAGCGGTTTAAGCTGCCCACGGGACTGATCGAGCGGCCGGAAGATCGGGTGATCTGGCGATCGGGTCATCGGGTGATCTGAAAAAACTTACATGAACTACGCGATTACAGTCACGTTGCTGGTGTTGCTGGCGCTGCTGACGCTGTCTTCTTATGTGGAGCGCGTTTACGCCGAGATCGGCAAATTTCTGTCGCGCGAGTTTCAGGACAACATTGACAGCTTTCGAGCAGCAGGTTGAGCCGCAGGCTGAAGGTGAGCCGGTCGCGGGCGTCGCTTTCGATGTCGGTGTTGACGCCGCTGCTGATGGCGGCGATTGCGATGATGGTTGGGTTCGGCGTGTTTCGCGGCGGGCGCCGTGGGCGGCGGAGGAAATTCTCGAAGCCGCGCTGGGGCTGATTCTGATCGTGATCGTGTTCAACCGCTTCCTGCCCTTCGTTTTCTTCTCGCGCACCAAAGGCGAGTGGCTGACGCGATGGGTGCTGCTGTTGCGGGTGCTCATCTATCTGGTGCTGCCGGTCACGCTGATTCTGGGTTTTCTGCAATCGGTGACGGCGCTGACGCGGGAACACTCCGACCAGGAGCCGGAGACTCAGGCCGAGGCCGTGGACGCGCTGATCGAAGCCGGACGCGAAGAGGGAATTCTGGATGAGAGCAACCGCGACTTGATCCAGTCGGTGGTGCAGTTCAGCGAGAAGACGGTGCGCGAGGCCATGAAGCCGCGTCCGGAGATGGTGACGGTGGCGGCGGACACCAGCGTGGAACGGTTCATCGAGTTGTTGCGAGTGAAGCCGTTCTCCCGCGTGCCGGTGTTCGAGGGCAGCATCGACAACATTGTGGGCATCGTGTTCGCGCAGGATGTGCTTGCAGGTGCGGGACTCCGAAGCCCACAGCCGGACCGTGGATTCGCTCATGCGCAGGGATGTTTACTTCGTGCCGGAAACCAAGCTGGGGACCGACTTGCTGCGCGAGATGCAGAAGAACAAAGTCCGCATGGCGATTGTGATTGACGAATACGGCGGGGTCGCCGGGCTGGTGACCATCGAAGATCTGGTGGAAGAAATTGTCGGCGAGATCAGCGACGAGCATGAACCGGCGCAGGTCGTGCGTGAAAACGACACCTCTTTCGTTGTGCCCGGCAACATGGATGTGGACCGCCTGGAGGAGTTGCTGGGCGTGCGTCCGGACCGCAAGGGCGCGGCCACGGTGGCGGGTCTGGTGAGTGAACTGGCGGGACGCATCCCGAAAAAGGGTGAGGTGATTGAAGAAGACGGTTTGCGCCTGGAAGTTTTGCAGGCCAGTGACCGGCGGGTGGAGCGCGTGCGGGTTTCCGTGGCGCATCCCGAACAGATGAAATTGATTTAGCAAGTCTATCCAGGAAATTATCTACCTTATGTCCTTCCGCTCTGGTTTTGTGTGCATCCTCGGACGTCCCAACGCAGGCAAGTCCACGCTGCTGAACGCGCTCGCCGGCGAAAAACTCGCGATCGTGAGCCCCAAGCCGCAAACCACGCGTACGCGCGTGCTGGGCGTGATTCACGTCCCCAAGAAAAAAGGCAGGTCCGGAGCGCAGGTGGTGTTGCTGGATACTCCCGGCGTGCACCGCGCGGAAAGTTCTTTGGGGCGGAAGATGATGGGCGATGTGCGCGAGGCCATGAATGGATGCGATCTGGTGTTGATGATCGTGGATGCGGCGAGAAAAGCCGGATCCGGCGGATCAGTTGTTGGTGAGTCTGGTGAAGCAGAGCAAGACGCCGGCTTTTCTTTCTGCCCAATAAGATTGATCTGCTGAAAGCGGAGAAACACAAGCTGCTGCCGATCATCGAGCAGTATTCGAAGCAGCATGAGTTCAAGGAGATCATTCCGATTTCAGCCCGCAAAAAAGAAGGTCTGGATGTGCTGCTGGATAAGCTGATTGCGGCGCTTCCGGAAGGGCCGCGCTATTTTCCCGAAGATCAGATTACCGACCAGCCGGCGCGGTTCATGGTGGCGGAACTGATTCGCGAGCAAGTGCTGATGGCGACCACGGAAGAAGTGCCGCACTCGGTGACGGTGGTGGTCGAGCAATTCGAGGAAGGCAAGAAATTGACGCGGATTGCGGCGGCGATATTTTGCGAGCGCGAGAGTCAGAAGGGGATCTTGATCGGCCGGCAAGGGCAGATGCTGAAGAAGATTGGGACGGCGGCGCGGCTGGAGATCGAGCGCATGATGGGGACGAAAGTGTTTCTGGAATTATTTGTGAAGGTGCAGGCGAAGTGGCGGGATTCGCGCGCGTTTGTGGAAGAGATGGATTGGCGGAGGCAGTTGGAGCATTTGGTGACGGCGGAACCGCGGTCGTGAGCGTCGTGCGCACCCGACCCGTCCCGGCACTTCCGTGCCGGGCTTTCATGTGCCGTCGCTTCGCGGCTGAGGCGTTTTCGTTGCTCTAGCTTTGTAGCGCTGCACGCGGAAAGCAGGTTCCTCTGCGGCTGCGCCGCTTCGGAATGACATCCCATAATAAAATAAGGAAGCCTGAAGCCTCTACTCCTTCACCGCAATCCCCAGAGTTTTCATCTTCCGATACAAATGACTGCGCTCGAGGCCGAGGACTTCGGCGGTGCGGCTGATGTTGCCGTGGTTGTCGTCGAGTTTTTTCAGGATGTAGTCGCGCTCGTAGGCGGTGCGGGCCTGGTGCAGGGTGAGGAAGTCGCCTCCGGCGCGGCGGTTGCCGTCGCGGTAGACCAGCGGCGGAAGATGCTTGCGCTCGAAGCGGGTGGTGGTGGGATTCATGATCACGATGCGCTCGATCACGTTGCGCAACTCGCGCACGTTGCCGGGCCAGGAGTAGCGCATCAGGGTTTCGATGGCGTCGTCGGTGATTTCGCGCGGGCGGCGGCCATACTGTCCGGAAAATTCCTTCAGAAAATGGCGAGCCAGCAGCGGGATATCTTCTTTGCGTTCGCGCAACGGCGGCACGGAAAAGGGAATCACGTTCAGGCGGTAGAAAAGGTCTTCGCGAAAATTTCCGCGCGAGATTTCTTCTTCCAGGTCTTTGTTGGTCGAGGCGATCACGCGGGTGTCCACGGTGACGGGTTCATCGCCGCCCACGGGAGTGAAGTTCTGTTCCTCGAGCGTGCGCAGGACTTTGGATTGCGTCTTCAGGCTCATGTCGCCGACTTCGTCGAGGAAAAGCGTTCCGCCGTTGGCCTTGAGAAATTTGCCGTCCTTGTCGGCGGCGGCGGGGAAAGATCCGCGGCGATGACCGAATAGTTCGCTCTCGATCAGGTCTTCGGGAATGGCGGCGCAATTCACTTCGACGAACATTTCGTCCTTGCGCGGGCTCTGCGAGTGGATGGCCTGCGCGACCAGTTCCTTGCCCGTCCCAGATTCGCCGAAGATGAGGACGCGGCCGTTGGTGGGGGCCATGAGCTGAATCTGCTGCCGCAGGGCCTTCATGGGAATGCTCTCGCCGACGATCACGCTGCGGGGCGCGAGCTGCCGCTTCAGGTCGCGGTTTTCCAGGCGAAGTTTCTTGGCGTCGGCCGCGTGCTTGACCAGGGTCAGAGTCCGATCCACGGAGAGCGGTTTTTCCAGGAAGTCGAAGGCGCCGAGTTTGGTGGCGCGCACGGCGGTTTCGATGGTGGCGTGTCCGGAGATGATGATGACTTCGGGAGCGATCGGTGAGCGCGCGAATTTTCTCCAGAGTGTCGAGGCCATCCATGCCGGGGAGCCAGATATCGAGAAGGACCACATCGAAGGACTTGCTTGCCCAGCACATTCCAGGCAGGCTTCGCCGCTGCCGGCGGCGGCAGTTTTGTAGCCTTCGTCTTCGAGCACGCCTTGCAAAGACTCGCGGATGGCGGACTCGTCGTCAACGATCAGCACGTTAGGCATAGGAAGCGGCGGCCGGTGCAGCGACGGCGTCCATGGCGATGGGCAACTCAATCACAAAGCGGGCGCCGACGGGGCGATTTTCTTCCACGCGGATGGATCCGTGATGGTCTTCAACAATCCGGCTGACGATGGCGAGGCCGAGTCCGGTGCCGCGTTCTTTGGTGGAAAAATACGGCAGGAACAGGCGCTCTTTCGATTCCTGCGTGACGCCCTGGCCGCTGTCGGCACGGCTGATTTCGACGGCGTCATGGCTGGCGACCAGAGTGGTCGAAATCTCGATTTCCTTTAAGCAAGGAACCTTGCAGGGCTTCGGCGGCATTGTCGATGAGATTGGCGATGGCGCGCTTGGATCGCCTGGGGATCGGCCATGACCTTGGGCAGGCCCGCGGAGAAAACGGTGCGCACTCGAATTCCGTCGAGCCGGCCGTTGAACATGGAAAGCGCGCTCTCGGCGATGGAGTTGATGTCGGCGGGCTGGGGTTGTGACGCCGGGAAGCTGGCCAGGGTGGCGAACTCGTTCACCAGGGTGCGGACCGTCTCGACCGCGCTGCCGATGGTTTCCGCGCAACTGCGCACCACCCCGAGCGAAGCCGGATCGGGCGCGGCGTCGCGATCCAGATGGCGCAGGATGCGGTCGGCGGAGAGCGCGATCGGGGTCAGCGGATTCTTGATCTCGTGGGCCACGCGGCGGGCGACCTCGCGCCAGGCCGCCTGCTTTTGCGCGCGCAGCAGGTCCGACAAGATCTTCAAATACCAGCACGTAGCCCAGGCGTTGGGTCCTGCTCTGCAGGGTAGCGACGGTGACGGCCACGTTCAATTTCGCCCGGTGCAGGGCGAATTCCATTTGGGTGGTGGTTGTGCCCATGCGATCGGCGCGGCGCAGCAGTGGTTCCAGCTCGGCGAGAATCTCGGCCGGGAACAGGTCGCGCAATGGAGCGCGTGAGAAGCGCGGCGGTCTGCCGGACGGGTTCTTCCGAAGGTCTTGAACATCCGCAGGAAAGCCTGGTTCACGTGGGTGACGTGCAGACCCGGCGTCGAGAGAAAGGACCCCGGTCGGAATGCTTTCGAGGATGGTTTCGATATGGCGGCGGCGCTGATCGAGTTCCGAATTGGCCGCGCTGAGTTCGCGGCTGGAGGCTTCGATCTGGCGGCGGCTGGTTTGCAGTTCCTCGGCCATTTGATTGAAGGACCGGACCAGGTCGCCGAGTTCGTCCGCGGCCGGGACTTCGACCCGGTAGTCGAGATTGCCGCGGGAGATTTCCTGTGTGGCTTCCGCCAGGGCCACCACCGGACGCGTGACCAGGCGCGAAAGATACAAGCGCCAGCCACATGCTGGCGAACAGCACCATGCCGGTCAGCAGCCAGAGGAACGCCATGTAGGTGCGGCGCACCAGACGGCGCTCGCGGGCCAATTCAGATAGCGCTGCTGGCTGGCCTCGAGCTGCTTTGGGTCTCAGAAAAGTTCCTGGGCAAGGGCATCGCCACGACGACTTTCGCCGTGATCTCCGACGGAGCGCTGCCCAGAACATACTCGACGCCGTTCCAGGCAAGGTGCTGGGGATGATCTGGGATCGAGCGGTTGCAGTGGGAATGCCGGGCTTCAGCAGGGGCCAAGCTGCGGGCGCGCCAAAACTGGCTTCCGCATTTCCCGATTCGACGGCGATGGCGAAGCCGCCCTGCAGCGTCGCCTCGTGCAGACGGAACTGGTCGATGACTCCGGCGAAGCTGTGGCCTTCAAACGCGCGCTGGGTTTCGGGAGCGGATGCCATGGAAACGGCCTCCGCCTGGGCATTTTCAGCGACATATTTCGACAGCAACGTGGCCATGATGGCCGTGTCCTGCCGGACTTCTTCGACCGGCGTGGAGAACCACTTATCGATGGAGCGGTTCATCAGCACATAGGCGAAGTAGAACATCACAATGACCGGGATAAAGGAAAGCAGAAGGCTGCCGACGACCAACCGGGTGCGGAACTTTGATCCCAGCACGCCGAGGCGGCGTTCCGCGAACAGCTTGACCAGGTTGCGCGCCAGAACAAAAGTTAGAGAGACGAAGAGGAGAAAGACGACCGCTGACAGCGCAACCAGGAAAACAATCTGCTGATTATTGGCGGGATTGATAAAGGGCAGGTCGAAAGAGGTCTGCGCCAGCAAAATCCCAAACAGAGCCAGGCTCGCGACGGTGAGAACGATGGCCAGCTTTTTGCGGCTGGAATCAGGCCGGATTGGATTGCCGGAAGCCATCTTCGAGCGGTCTTTATCGCTGGAATATCTTGTCGAAGGTCAATTATAAGCCGGGATTGGTCCCATTCCCCGGCAAGAGAGGGCGCAGCGGGCAGCGCTCGCATTGGGCTGCGGATTTCAAGCAGTAGTCCTTGCCCACACCCACCAGCAGCCCGTGCATGTCGTTGAAGACCTGCACCAGTGGCAGGCGCGGAGCCAAGCTCATGCGCGAGGGCCGATGCGCCGCCGCGCTAGAGGAATTCGCTGGGCCGTCGCTTGGGTCAACAGAGGCAAGGCCCGCTTCGAACAAGCTGCGAAATTCCTCATAGCCCGCGTCCTCGTGCAGGATGCCGTGGCGGGCGGAGATTCGTCTTGTGTAAGCGTCCACCACGAAGACGGGAAGTTGCCCTGCGTAGAGCAGAATCGAGTCGGCGGTTTCCGGGCCCACGCCGTTCAGCGCCAGCAATTCTGTTCTTAAGTCAGAAGCAGGGCGGCGAAACATCCGCGTGAGCGATCCGCCGTAGTTTCTGTCCAGGAACTTCACGAAGGTCTTCAACCGCCGAGCCTTCTGGCGGAAGTATCTGGAGGAGCGGATCAGCTTTTCGAGCCGGGGAAGGGGACTGTCGCGGATCCCGGCAACGGTCAGGATGCGTGCCGCGCGCAGTTGCTTCATGGCCAACTCCACGTTGGTCCAACTGGTGTTTTGGGTCAAGTAGGCCCCGACGATCACTTCAAAGCGGGATTGAGCCGGCCACCAGTGCGGGCGCCCCCAGGCGCGGGTGAGGATGGAATGGATTTCGCGACGTGCGCTTCGGGGGAACGGATACGCATGGTTCATCAGTCTAAGCCAGTGACCCCGCTAGTGCCGAAGGTACATGGCCTGCGAGCGGCAAGCGGCAAAAAGAAAGGACTTTGGCGGTTCTTCGCGGGTAACGTGCCTGCGGTGTAAGTACAAGTACCAACGTTACTTTTGCAGTTACTCAATCGAGGTGACAATTTGTGTCACGGCGAATTTGTGTCACTTCGCTTCCGAACTGGGCGCATTTCCCGCTTTGCGGGACAAGAGTCCGGCGGTGGCTTTCAGCAGTAGCAGACGACAGGAGATCGAGGCATGTCCCAACGACTGGGCGACCTTCTCGTAAAAGAGAAGATCATCACCCCAGAGCAGTTGCAGCAGGCGACCAAGGTGCAGAAAGATACCAACTGCCGCCTGGGCAGCGCCTTGGTGAAGCTCAACTTCCTCACCGATGAGGACGTGACGAACTTTCTTTCGCGCCAGTACGGCGTTCCCGCCATCAATCTTTCCTATTTCGAAATTGACGCTTCCGTCGTCAAGCTGATTCCTTACGAGACCGCGAAGCGCTATCAGATTCTGCCCTTGAGCCGGGTGGGCGCATCGCTCACCATCGCCATGGTCGATCCCACCAACGTGTTCGCCATGGACGACATCAAGTTCATGACCGGTTTCAACATCGAGCCGGTGGTGGCGTCGGAAAGCTCGATTCTCGAGGGCATTGAAAAAGCCTACGGCAGCACCAAGGAAGAGGACTTGGAGCGGGTGATGCAGTCGATGTCGGCAGGATGAGGCCGACGTTGAACTGCAAGGCGATTCCGAAGAGTTGGCCTTGGCCGACCTGGAGCGTGCGGCAGACGAAGCGCCGATCGTCAAGCTGGTCAATCTGGTGCTCACCGATGCGGTGAAGCGCGGGGCCAGCGATATTCACGTCGAGCCCTACGAAAAAGAGTTTCGAGTTCGCTTTCGTATTGACGGCGTGTTGCAGTCGATCATGTCGCCGCCGGTGAAGCTGAAAGACGCGATCACTTCGCGCATGAAGATCATGGCCAAGCTGGACATCAGCGAGAAGCGGTTGCCGCAAGACGGCCGCATCATGCTGAAGATGCAGCTCGGCGGGAAGAAGAAGCAGCTCGACTTCCGCGTCAGCACGCTGCCCACGTTGTGGGGCGAGAAGATCGTGCTCCGGTTGCTGGACAAAGAAAACCTGCGCTTGGACATGACCAAGCTGGGCTTTGAACCGGAGTCGCTGGTCAAGTTTGAAAAAGCAATTTTGAAGCCGTACGGGATGGTGCTGGTGACGGGGCCGACGGGATCAGGAAAAACCAACACCTTGTATTCGTCCATCGCCCGCTTGAACCAGCCCGACACCAACATCATGACCGCGGAAGATCCGGTTGAATTTCAGTTGGGTGGCGTCAACCAGGTACAGATGAAGGAGCAGATTGGGTTGAACTTTGCCGCTGCCTTGCGCGCCTTTCTGCGGCAGGACCCGAACATCATTCTGGTCGGCGAAATCCGAGACTTTGAAACCGCTGAAATCGCCATCAAAGCTGCTCTCACGGGACACCTGGTGCTTTCCACGCTGCACACCAACGGCGCGCCGGAAACCATCACGCGTCTGATGAACATGGGTATTGAGCCGTTCCTGGTAGCGACGTCGGTGCACCTGATCTGCGCGCAGCGGTTGGTGCGCAGGATCTGCAAAGACTGCGCAGAAGTCATGGAAGTGCCAGTGCAAACGCTGATCGAAGAAGGCTTCACGCCTGAAGAGGCCAAGACGGTGAAGATCCAAAAGGGTAAAGGCTGCGGCGTCTGCAACAACACCGGATACAAGGGCCGTTGCGGTCTTTATGAAGTGATGGAAGTGGATGACGAGATCAAAGAGCTGGTGCTGGTGGGAGCATCGGCGGTCGAACTGAAGAAGAAGGCGATCGAGCGGGGGATGATCACCCTGCGCCGCAGTGGATCTGATCAAAGTGGCGGCGGGCATGACCACGCTCGAGGAAGTGGCGCGCGAAACCATTCACTAAGCAGTCAATAGCGAAATTTGAAAGAGGGAAAACAACGTTATGTCGCTTTCATTAAGTGATCTGTTGAAACGAATGCTGGAGATGAGTGGCAGCGATCTTGCACATCACCACCAACTCGCCGCCGCAAGTGCGCGTGCACGGGCATCTGGTCCCACTCGACTTGCCGCAGATGACTCCGGCGGAGACCAAGCAGCTTGCCTACAGCGTGATGACCGATTCGCAGAAGCACCGCTTTGAAGAACATCTAGAGCTGGACTTTTCGTTCGGCTTGAAGGGCCTGGCCCGTTTCCGCGCCAACGTATTCAACCAGCGCGGCGCGACTTCGGCGGTATTCCGTGTCATTCCATTCGAGATCAAGAACTTCAACCAGCTGGGTCTGGCGCCGGTAGTCGCGAAACTTTGCGAAAAGCCGCGCGGGCTGGTGCTGGTCACGGGGCCGACCGGCTCCGGCAAATCGACAACCCTGGCGTCGATGATCGACAAGATCAACTCCGAGCGTCATGACCACATCCTGACCATCGAAGATCCGATCGAATTCGTTCACATGAACAAGAATTGCGTGGTCAACCAGCGCGAACTGCACGCCGACACCAAGAGCTTTACCGACGCCTTGCGGGCCGCGCTTCGTGAAGACCCGGACGTGGTGCTGATCGGCGAAATGCGCGATTTGGAAACCATCGAGTCGGCGTTGCGTATCGCCGAAACCGGCCACCTTACGTTCGGGACGCTGCACACCAACTCGGCGTCTTCAACCATCAACAGAATCATTGACGTGTTTCCGGCGCACCAGCAGTCGCAGATTCGGGCGCAGTTGTCGCTGGTGCTGGAAGGAATCCTTTGCCAAAGCTTGTTACCGACGGCAAATGGCAAAGGCCGGGCGATGGCGATGGAAATTCTGATTCCCAATGCCGCCGTCCGCAACCTGATCCGCGAGGACAAGATCCACCAGATTTATTCGGCCATGCAGTCGGGGCAGGACAAATACGGAATGCAGACCTTCAACCAGTCGCTGGCCACGCTGTACTTCCAGAAGCAAATCACGCAGGACGTTGCCATGGCGCGGTCGAGCAACACTGACGAACTGCAGGAAATGATCAACCGGGGCGCGAGCCTGGCAGGACGTCATGCAGGCACGGCCACGGCGGCCAGAGGCACCGCAATCGGCAAGCACTAAGTTTCAGCACCGGGGTTCAGAGTTCCGTAGCACGAGTGAAGAGAGGAAACCATGCCAGTATTTACATTTTCGGGAAAGAACACGGCGGGAGAGAAAATCAGCGGCGAGCGCAACGCACCCAACAAGCAGATGCTCGCCATGCAGCTGCGCCGCGAGCAGATCGCGTCGCCCACCATTCGGGAAAAGGGCAAGGAGTTTGCCCTTCCCACTTTCGGCACCAGCAAGGTCAAGACCAAGGAGATTGCCATTTTCTTCCGGCAATTTTCCGTCATGATCGACGCCGGCCTGCCGCTGGTGCAGTGCTTGGAGATTTTGGCGGCCAATCAGGAGAACGCGGCCTTCCAGAACACTCTGACTGGAGTCCGCACCACCGTCGAAGGCGGCGCGACGTTGGCCAATGCCATGCGCCAGTTTCCCAAAGTGTTTGACGATCTCACCACCAACATGATCGAGGCCGGTGAAACCGGCGGTATTCTCGACATCATTCTGCAGCGTCTGGCGCAGTACGTGGAAAAGGCCGTGAAGTTAAAGTCGGCGGTGAAGTCAGCCCTGATCTATCCAGTGGCCGTGGTCTCCATGGCGGTCCTGATCGTGGGCGCCCTGCTCAAGTGGGTAGTGCCCATTTTCGCCAACTTGTTTGCCGGGTTGGGCGTGAACCTTCCCTTGCCTACGCGAATTGTCATGGGCCTGAGCGCCTTTGTAGGCCAATTCTGGTGGTTTTTCATTGTGGGTGCGGTGGGCCTGGTAGTCGGCATCAAGCAGATCCGCAAAGATCCGCGCGGCAAGTACTGGATGGACTATAGCTTGCTGAAGATGCCGATCATCGGCATCCTGCTGCGGAAAATCGCAGTAGCGCGTTTCACCCGTACGCTGGGCACTCTGATCACCTCGGGCGTGCCGATTTTGGAAGGCCTGAGCATCACGGCGCGGACATCGGGCAACGCGGTGCTGGAAGAAGCGTTGATGAAAGTGCGCAAGGCGATTGAAGAAGGCCGCACCATCGTCGATCCGCTGCGCGAATGCGGCGTGTTCCCCAACATGGTGACCCAGATGATCGGGGTCGGCGAAGCCACCGGCGCCATGGACTCCATGCTGCAGAAGATCGCCGACTTCTACGAAGACGAAGTGGACTCGGCCACCAAGGACATGCTGGCCATGCTGGAGCCGGTGATCATCGGTTTGCTCGGTGTCATGATTGGCGGCATCGTGATCTCGCTGTACATGCCGCTGTTCGCGCTGATCGGCAAGCTGGCTGGG
The DNA here is from genome assembly GCA_963819825.1 of uncultured Acidobacteriota bacterium. Taxonomy (GTDB): domain Bacteria; phylum Acidobacteriota; class Terriglobia; order Terriglobales; family Acidobacteriaceae; genus Gp1-AA145. Next base: position 374,145 of record CAWFXO010000003.1, on the reverse strand, counting down.
TAGGAACCTGCGGATGACGGGGACGACGCCCCCTCCGCAAGCCTGAAACGCTGGGTCCTGCTGCGGCAAGCACGGGATCCGGCCGATAGAAGCGTGAGAGCCGAAACATGCAATCTGCTTTCGAGGACCGGGTCTGGCTGGTTTGGCTGGTCAAGGTCCGTATCCTCATCCTGACGGTGTTGCTGGGCATCGAACTGGCCATTGCACAGTTCACGCGGGCGGCGTTTCCGCTGCGCTGGTTCGTGGACTCCATTCTGCTGGCGTATGCTCTTTCCGCCGGTTACCTGGCGCTGTTGCGTTTGTGGAAGAATCTGCGGGCGCAATCGGTGCTCCAGGTCATTTCCGATTTGTTGCTGGTCAGTGCACTGGTTTACATCACCGGAGGCGTGGACAGCTCGCTCAATTTTCTGTATCCCCTGGTCATCGTTGTGGCGACGATTTTGTTGCCCAAGGCTTGGTCATATCTGACTTCGGCGCTGGCTTTCATTCTTTACGGGGCGGTGCTGGAGCTGTGCTACTTCCAGATCGTGCCGTCATATTCCTCCACACACCCCAGCATCAGCGTGCTGCAAGGCATCATCCTGGTGAATCTGTTTGGATATCTGGCCATCGCTTACTTGGCAGGGCTGCTGGCGGCCAAGCTGCGCCAAGCGGACAAGCGGCTGGAGCGGGCGCGGGGTGAACTGGAAAGCCTGCAAGCCCTGCATGAGAACATCATCCGCTCCACCAGCAGCGGGCTGATCACAACCGGGCTCGACGGCCGTATCACACTGGTCAATGCCTCGGCGGAAAAGTTGCTCGACCAGCTGGAGGCAGATCTTCTGGGCGAACCGATCGCACCGCTCTTTCTGGACTCCTTACCGCAGCCAGGTTCTGAGTACGCGCATGGGGAGGTTCGTTTTGTAGCCGCCAACAGCTATCGCCGGACCTTCCGCGTGCTGGTGTCGGAACTCAACGTGCCCGGGCGCGGCATTCTGGGTCACGTATATACGCTCGACGATCTCACCCAGTTGCGTCGACTGGAACGCGAAGTGCGCATGCAGGACCGCATGGCTGCGGTGGGGCGCCTTTCGGCCGCTATCGCGCATGAAGTGCGCAACCCTCTCACTTCGATCGCTGGATCCGCCAGCTTGCTGGCGGAGATGCCGGACCTGAGCGACGAGCACCGGCGGCTGCTGCAAATCGTTACCCGCGAGTCGGAGCGGCTGAACGACATCATCACGGACTTTCTAGCGTATTCGCGCACCAAGCAGTACCACTTTGCCCACGTGAACATGGTGCCGCTGCTCGAAGACACGCTTACTTTGCTGGGCCACCGGTTGCAGGCGCAGAACACGGGAATCTCTATTGAGCGGCGCTACGCGGCGAAGGAAGTGCATGCTCTCGTCGATGGCGACCGCATGAAACAGGTGTTCTGGAATTTCTGCGAGAACGCGGTGCGCGCCATGAAACAAGGCGGCACCCTCACGGTGAGCATTGAGCAAGCGGGCGACGACTGGCAGTTCAGCTTCTCCGACACCGGCGCGGGGATGAGCCCGCAGATGGTGGAAAAGGTATTTGAGCCGTTCCAGTCCCAGTTCGAAGGCGGCACCGGGCTGGGGCTTGCCATTGTCTATCAAATTGTACAGGCGCACGAGGGCAAGGTTTTCGTGCGCTCGAAGCAGGGGCAGGGCTGCACCTTTGTCCTGCGCATCCGGCGCGCGGCAGAAGAAGGCGTTGCCGGAGAGAATGTTTGCACGGTCCAGAAAGCCGCACCAGAGCAGCTGATCGGGGAGGGCGCCCATGCCTAACATCCTGATCTGCGATGACGAGCGCTCCATCTGCGAAATGCTCGACATCACGCTGCGGCGCGAGGGATACAAAGTCGAAACCGTCAACTCGGGCGAAGCCGCCAAACGCAAGCTGGATTCGGCCTTGTACGACGTGATTGTGACCGACATCCGCATGCCGAATATCAATGGCATCGAAGTTCTGCGCCATGCGCATAAAGTCTCGCCGGACTCGGCCGTTATTCTGATCACCGCCGTGGACGATTTTGAGGCCGCCGTGGAGGCAGTGAAGGCGGGCGGCGCCACCGACTACATTCGCAAGTCACCAGGCATGGTGGATGAGGTCAAGCTGGCCATCCGGCGGGCGCTGGAAAAAGTGAATCTGAGCCGGCAGAATTTTGCTTTCAAGCGTGATGCTGCCACAAGAAATTCTCTGGACAACATCGTTGGCGCCAGCGCAGCGATGGAGAAATTGAAGCAGACCATCCGTACTGTGGCCTCGACCCAGAGCACGGTCCTGATCTACGGCGAGAGCGGCACCGGAAAAGAACTGGTGGCGCGCGCGGTACACAGCTGCTCGCCGCGGGCGGCGGAGCCGTTTGTCTCGATCAACTGTGGAGCATTTCCCGAGACGCTGCTCGAAAGCGAATTGTTCGGATACGTAAAAGGCGCCTTTACTGGGGCCAATCAAAACAAGCGCGGACTGTTTGAAGTGGCCAACGGCGGCACAATCTTCCTCGACGAAATCGGTGAGATGGACCTCGCCATGCAGGTCAAGCTGCTGCGTGTGTTGCAAGAGCGGTGCGTGCGTCCGGTGGGCGGCAGTGACGAGATTGCCATTGATGTGCGTGTGATCGCGGCCACCAATCGCGACTTGGAACGGCAGGTTGCCGACAGCACATTCCGCGAGGATTTGTATTACCGGCTGAGCGTGATTCCGGTGACGGTGCCTCCACTGCGCGAGCGGCCGGAGGACCTGCCTCTGCTGGTGAACCATTTCTTGCGGAAGTATGCGCCGGCGGCCAAGAAGAGTATTGTGCGGGTGGTGCCGGATTCGCTGGCCGCGCTGGCGAACTATGACTGGCCGGGCAACGTCCGCCAGTTGGAAAATGCGATCGAACGCGCGGTGGCGCTCGAAACCGGCGAAGAGCTGCACGTGGAACTCCCTGTTGAGCGCGCAAAGGTGCGAGCGGCGGCGGCGGGAGTCGGCGCGGATGGAATAATGTCAATTGCCGGCTCAGTTCTGCCTGAGGGCATGGACATGGAAAAGTACGTCGCCGACATCGAGCGATCGCTGCTGAAGTCGGCGCTGCAGCAATCGAATGGCGTGCAGGCGCGGGCGGCGGATGTGCTCAAAATTTCTTACCGGTCGTTTCGACATTTGATGAAGAAGTACGATCTCTGAGTCGGTTCTTGGCTCTTGGTTCTCGGCTCTTTAGCCTCGGGATTGCTCAGAGCTAAGAGCCGCCTTTCTTCAACTGCTGCTTCCATCCCAACACTCTAGCCTTGTTTGCTTCAGCCTCGGCCTCGGGGACCATGCCTTTTTTCTGATAGAGGACCGAAAGACTTGTGTGGGCGAGAATGTCGTCGGGATCGAGCATAGCGATCCGGTTCGCGACTTCGATGGCATCGTCGAGGCGGTCTAAATCTTGAAGAGTTCGGGCCATTCCGTGCAGGGCTTCTGTGAAAGTGGGGTCGGCGGCGACGGACTTGCGATAGTCCTCTAGCGCGAGCTGGTGGTCGCCTTCAGCGAAATGGTCGAGGGCGGAGTAGTAATGGTTTTCGGCTTGCTGGCGCGCGTCGTCAGGCATGAGTCGCGATTCGATTTTAGCATCGCGAAAAGCGGGTTATGATGAATGAAATGCTCTACATGCTGCGCTATATGTGGAACGCGACCCGCGGCCACCGGCTGGCGCCGTGGCGCAGCCCGTACCTGCTGTGGCGGATTGAGACCTATTGCGGCGTGAAGATGCAGCAAATCGGGTTTCTGGAGTTCTGGGAATTTCTCTGGCGCGAGCGCGTCCACCTGTGGCAGTTCTTGAAATGGACGGGAGAGATGGAGAAGTATGTGAGGCCGACGGCGGAGAAGAAGTGAAGGAGATTAGGTAATTGGGTAATTTGAACCCTGCGCAGCTAACGGTTCTTCAATTTCCCAATTATAGAATTTCCCAATTACTCAATTCGCTCACTGTCCGTTTCCCGCTGCTACCACCCCTTCCAGCACCACGTTGACTTCTGATCCCTTGCCCGCGCCCGTGAGTTGCACGGCGGCGCCGCGGTTGGCGGCGATTTCGAGGTATCCCATGCTGCCGAGGATCCCGAACACCTCGCCGGGTGCGCCCTCGGAGTAGTTCATCCTCATGCCGGTGATTTGCTGCTTGCCCACGAGAATCTTGAATGCCGGAAGGTGGGGCTGAAACAGCCAGGGCACATCCTCTGGAGTGATGTTGGTGACCAGGTTGCCGAAGCGGTCCACCTTCAGTACCACGCCACGCATTGTCTTCGCGTCCGTAGGCTTTGGCCGAGGCGCGTTGAAGCGAACGAAGTCGGTGATCTCTTCACCGAATTTTTCGAGATCCACACCCTTGGCCCGGTAAGCGGCCGACGGCGCAAATATGTCACGGCCGTGGAAGGTATGGCTCAAGGGCTGACGGAAGTAGTGTTCGGCGGTGATGTGACGCACGCTTAATCGCTCTTCGCGCGCATACATAAGCGAGAGCACGCCGTTGTCGGGCGCGATGAAGGTGTAAACCCCGGTGCTGGCTATGATCGGCCGGCGAGCGCTGCCCACACCCGGATCCACCACAACCATGTGGACGGTCCATTCCGGATAGTACGAGTAGGCCTGCGCCAGGGTAAGCGCGCCATCGAGAATGTCGAAGGGCTGCACCGTGTGGCAGATGTCGATGATCTCGGCATCGGGCACAATGTCGAGAATCACGCCCTTCATGGTCCCCACAAAATGGTCGTTCAGGCCAAAGTCGGTGGTCAACGTAATGATGGGGCGGTTCGCCAAGTCAGCCTCGTTTACCTAGAGTTCCCTCGAAAGTAAAGGTTTGGGCCGGGGGCGTCAAGGTACAGAGGTCACAGGGGAAACTCGGGCGGCAGGGCCCTGGGCTTCAGGCTTCAGGGACGGGCGAGGACGCCCGTCCCTTCGCGAGCTCAGTCAATCTCAATGCTGCCCGAACCTGTGTGGACTTCAATAGGAACGCCGCCTCCGCCGACTTTGCCGTGGATATCCTTCTTGCCGGTAGAGCCTTGCATGGTCACGGGATGGTTCAGGCTGATGGAACCAGACCCGGTGTGTGCATCAAGGTCGAAAGACGCATTCTGGGGGAGCCGCAGATGCACACCGCCGGATCCAGTGTGAACCATCCAGCCGCCGGTGGCTTCGCCGTCAACCTTGATGCTGCCGCTGCCGGCCTGGGCTTGCAGGGAGCCGTGTACGCCACGAAGGTCAAGCCCGCCGGAGCCAGTCTGGGCGCGGACAGAGCCAGGTGAGGTCTGCTCCAGGGTGAGGTGACCGGAGCCGGTTTCGCCGTCGAAGCCGCCCGCGACTCCTCTGGCCTGAATCGAGCCGCTGCCCGTGCGCACCCAGACGCTGCCGCCGGCGCCGTCAATGTCGATCCCGCCCGAACCCGAGTGGGCGCGAACGCTCGAACCAATGCTGGAAATTCTCAGGCTGCCCGAGCCAGTGCTGGCATCCAGCGAGCCGGAAATGCCGGAAATCTCCTGGCTCCCGGAACCGCTGTTTGCGTGCAGCTCCGTGCTGGTTGGTACGACTACGTCGTAGCTGATCGAAATGTCACGCCGCAAATCGGGATCGTCGATGTGGCCGACGCGAATGTCGTTGCCGCTCTGCTGAATGGGAGGATTGCTTTCCAACTTTCTAACCCGTTCTTCGGAGTTGCCTAGCCAGTCGTTGGAGCGGATGTGTCCGGTGACCCGGACTTCGCTGGAATTGCCGGTGCGCACGTTGATCGAGCCGGAGCCGGTTTCAATTTGCAGGTTCACCGTGCCGGTCACGTGCAGAGTTCGGTCGAAGCTGCCTTCCGCGGCTAACACCCGCTGCGGACACGTAGCCAAAACCGCAAATCCGACTGCCAGAGCGATGTTGTGAGCAAGACTCGGGAGACGCATACTTCCTCCTCAGTTCCAGGGAGATGTAAGTGCAAAACAAAAGGGCACGGAAGCGAGCCCCGTGCCCTGAAGGCCCGGCGCTATAAACCGGGACCGCATGAAACCCTACTGCAATATGACCTGATCGTTTTCCTTCAGCCCGCTGAGCACTTGGGTCTTGGCGCCGTTGGAGATTCCGATGTTGATTGCGACCTTGCGCTGTCCGTCCTTGCCCTTGGGATCAGGCACCTGGACGGAAGCGTTGCGGTCTTTGTCGTAGATGATTGCGCCTTCGGGAATCTGCAATACGCCCGGGCGCTCTTCCAGGATGATTTCCGCGTTGGCGGTCATTTCCGCTTTCAGCTCCCCGCCGGGGTTATCAATGGACACCCGCACCTCAAAGGTAGTGACGTTGTCTTTTTCCACGCCCATGGGCGAGATCTTGGTGACCACGCCGTTGAATGTCTTGTCCTTGAAGGACTCCACCTTGATTCTGGCTTTTTGTCCGAGATAGACGCGTCCGATGTCGCTCTCGTCCACCTTGCCCTTGACATAGACCTGGCTGGTGTCACCTAGGGTCATCACCAGCGTGGCGCCGGAACCGAGAACAAGGATGGAACTGACTGCGTCACCAATCTCCACGTCGCGGGAAAGGACGATGCCGTCCAGCGGCGAAATGATATCGGTATAGTTCAACTGCTCTTCGAATTGCTTCAGGCTGGCTTTGTCTTGTGCCACCTGGGCCTGAGACTGCGCGATCTTGGCCTGGAGCACAAGCATCTGGGCGCGGGCCACGTTCTGCTTGTTGACGGCCATCTTGTATTCTTTCTCGGCGTCATCCAGCGCAGACATCGAAACTACTCCATCCTTCTGCATCTGCAGAGCACGGTCATAGGAACGCTTGAGCAAGGGGACATCCGGGCTTTCGGCGTCAACCTTGGCGCGCTCGTAGTCGGCTCTTGAACTGGTGAGATTGGCTTCCGCGGCCTCCAGCGAGGCGCGAGACTGCTCCACGCCGGCTTCGATTTCAATCTTATCGAGCTGCGCTAGAAGCTGCCCCTTCTTCACCCGGTCGCCGTACTCCACATAGAGCTTTTTCACGATGCCGCTGGCTTTGGACTTGATTTCGACCTTGGTGATGGGCTCGACCTTGCCGGTGGCGACCACACTCTTCGCGAGATCGCCTTTTTCGACTTTCGCCAGCTTGGAGGGATCGATCTTGGAGGCGCCACGAGAGAACGCCAAGACCGCGCCACCGATCAGAACGAAGAACAGTAGGATGGCCGAACCAATAATAATGATCTTCCGCCGTTTCTTCTTCTTTTGTCCGTTCACGTTACCGTTCACATCTTCCTCCTGCGGAACTGTTGGGTACTTTTCCGGCTCCCCTCTCAGGTACGAAGTACACCTGAGATTTGTTCCCGAAGTGCTCGATCGGGGCCGGGGAAATTCGTGGGGCCCTAGCCATCTGTCAGTTAGACCAGCCAGAGCGGAAAATGGAAGCAGGGAACCGCCGGGAATCCTCGTTCAAGGATGGGCCACTCTTACAACCCCTTCGCGGAGGCCGACTTCCAGCGAAGCTCTATTGTAACGTGCAAACTGCCTGGAGGAGAACTGGCTTTGGAATGTTAGAATTAGCAGTCAAATGGTCGCTTTTGTGCTGCTCCGGGTCCTGCTGGTCCTGCTCCTGGTGGCGGCAAACGCTTTCTTCGCCGCAGCCGAGTTTGCCCTGGTCAGCGTGCGCGATACGCGCATTCAACAGTTAATCGACGCTCGCCGCATCGGCGCCCGCATCGTACAGCGTCTCCACCGCAATCTGGATGAAGTCGTCAACGGCGTGCAATTGGGCGTGACCGTGGTCAGCCTGACCCTGGGCTGGATCGGCGAGCCCATGGTCGCCCATTTTGTGGAGAGTTTCCAGTTTCTGCAGCGCGTTCCCGCACGCCCTGGTGTATGCCCACAGCATCGCCATTGTGATCGCCTTTGGACTCATCACCTTTATGCACGTGATCCTCGGCGAACTAGTGCCGAAGTCGCTGGCTTTACAACGGGCGGAACAAGTAGCGTTGGCGGTGGCGGCGCCGATGGAAGTTTTTCTGACCCTGACCCGGCCCGCTGACGTTCATCCTGGGAAGGTCGGCGGGCACGGTATTGCGGATCTTTGGACTGCGCAGGGTGCGGCAGGGGCCGGTGCATTCCCCGGACGAGGTCAAGCTGATCGTCAGCGCCAGCCGGGAACTGGGACAGATTGCTCCGGCGCAGGAAGAGATGGTGCACCACGCGCTTGGAGCTGGAAAATATCACCGCGCGAGAAGTGATGGTCCCGCGGCCGGACATTTTTTCTTTGCCCGGTGATCTCACTTTGCAGGAGGCGCTGGAGCATGTAGTCGAAGAGCAGCACTCGCGAGTGCCGGTTTACGATCCGAAGAGCGGGCCGGAGCACATTATTGGAGTGCTCTATGCCAAGGACTTGCTGCGCTGGGTGCTGCCGCTTTGAGCGCACGGCCCCTGCAGCCGCCGCCGCGGGCGCCGGATCTGAAGATTGGAGAAAGCAGATCGGGTGAAACCAAGATCAGCGAAATGAAAATCAGCCAGGTGATGCACGATGCCCTGGTGGTGCCGGAAACCAAACCGCTTTCGGAATTGCTCGACGAATTCAAAGAACGCAAACGGCACATGGCGATCGTGGTGGATGAATTCGGATCCACCGCGGGACTGATCACCGTGGAAGACATCCTGGAGCAGTTGGTCGGGGAGATTGAAGACGAGTTTGATGTGGCGCCGCACCCGCCTGCGCCGGCTCAGCGGAAGCAAGAGCCTGGTGCTGGATGGCACGGTCGGCTTGCGCGACCTGGAGTCGCAATCACGATCTTGCTATTGCCGCGCGACGCGGGTTTTGAGACGCTAGCAGGGTTCATGCTGTCGCGGCTGCAGAAAATTCCCGCGATTGGTGACGCGTGTTACTACGGAGGGCGGCGATTTACCGTCGAGGAAATGGATGGGCACCGCATTTCCAAAGTTAAGATTGAGGACGTGCAGCCGGCGACGGCGCAGGCAGGCGGGGTAGCGGTCTAGAAGGGGAGGCGGCAATGGCTAAGCTCGTGGGGACTCCGGGGTGTCTTTTCGATTCTTGGAATGACCGCGCTTGGACTCCTGGTGGCCTGTGGAGGATCGGCGGCAGCGGTCCGCCGCCGAGCATACGGGTCGCTGTCCATCCCCATGGCACGTCGGTAGTGGCCGGATCTCAGACGCAGCAATTTTCCGCGGCAGTCAATGGCGATCCCAAGAATCTCGGCGTGACCTGGGCAGTGGATGGCGTTGGCGGACGGAAATCGCGGTGGCGGGTACGATCTCCGCGGCGGGTCTTTACACGCCTCCCGCGTCGGCGGGAACTCACACCGTCACCGCGACCAGTGTGGCGGATACGCTCGAAAAGCTCCTCAGCCAGCATTGGCGTAACCGATCTCGCCGGAGTTACCACCTATCACTACAATCTGTCGCGCGACGGCGTGAATGCGCAGGAATTCGCCCTGACCACCACCAGCGTTCGCGCCACTTCATTTGGCAAGTTGTTTTCCTGCGCGGTGGATGGCGCGGTTTACACCGAGCCGCTGTGGCTGCCGGCGGTCAGCATCAACGGCAGCCTCGCACAACGTAGTTTTCATGGCCACGCAGCACGACAGCTTGTACGCCTTCGATGCCGATGCCAGCCCTTGCCAGCAACTTTGGCACGCCAATCTGCTCGACGCCGCGCATGGCGGAGTCGCCAATGAGACGTCCGTCTGCTGGGACGACGTCGGCAGCGGCTACGGAGACATTCAACCTGAGGTTGGTGTCACCGGAACGCCAGTAATTGATCCGGCGACGGGCACGTCTCTACGTAGTAAGTAAGTCAGAGACCGGAGGATGCGGTACGGGAAGTCCAAGTTTCAAGTCAGCGGCTGCACGCAATTGACGTCACGACCGGCAATGAAAGTCAGACGCCAATGACCATCAGTGCATCGGTTGCGGGCACCGGAGACGGTTCCTCGGGCGGAGTTGTGAGTTTTGACGCGCAATCGGAGGGACAGCGGCCCGCGCTGGCGCTGCTGAAAAATGTCAATGTGGGAGGCTCTCTTCACAATGTCGTTTACATCTCCTGGGCCTCGCACGAAGACGCGTCTCCTTATCATGGTTGGATTCTGGGATACAACGCAGCCAATGTGCAGCAGCGCTTGCAGGTATTCAATGCCACGCCGAACGGCGGGTTGGGCGGCATCTGGATGTCGGGAAACGCGCCGGCCATTGACGCATCGGGAAATCTCTACGCGATCACCGGGAACGGCACCTTCGACGCCGACACCGGCGGTAGCGATTACGGCGACAGCTTCTTCAGGGTCAGCACAAACGGGGCATTAGCTTTGACGGATTACTTCACCCCCTTCAATCAGGCATTTCTCGATTCAGTGGACGGCGATCTCGGCTCCGGCGGCGCGGTTCTGCTTCCCGATCAAACGGTAGGCCCGCCGCATCTGCTGGTGGGCGGCGGCAAGCAAGGACTCATTTATCTATTGGACCGCGACAGCATGGGGCACTTCGGCGTAGGCGGGGACAACGTTGTGCAAGAATTTCAGGCCGATAATGGTTCTTGGACCACGCCGGCGTTCTGGCAGAATGCGCTCTACATAGCGGGCTCGGGCGACCATGGCAGTTGCGATCACCTGAAGAGTTACCAATTCAACGGTTTCACGACGGGCCTGTTCAATACGAGTTCCTCGTCTGCATCCACGCATTGCTTTACGTTTCCTGGGGCGACGCCGGTGATTTCATCGTCAGGTGCGTCGAATGGGATTGTTTGGGCCACTGAAGTGGGTTGCTATGGTACCGCCGCTAGTCCCTGCGGTTCCGCCGCGATTTTATTCGCGTACGATGCCAACAATGTCTTGATGGAACTCTGGAACAGTGCACAGGCGCTAAACCAGCGCGATAAGGCCGGAAACGCCGTGAAGTTTACGGTCCCGACGGTGGCCAATGGCAAGGTGTACCTCGGAACCCGGACCGAAGTGGATGTGTATGGGTTGCTGCCTTAAGATCTGCTCTTTGCTCTCGGTTCTTGGCTCTTGGTCTGAGCTCGAACTGGCGGAATGTTTCGATAAGAGCTAAGAGCCAAGAGCCAAGAGCGAAGGGCTGCCTTTGAAAATCCTGCGCTACCTCCTAATCCGAGCTTCTTACGCGATCCCAGTCATCTGGCTGGTCGTCTCGGTCGTATTCCTGCTCATTCATCTTGTGCCCGGCGATCCCATCCTGCAGATGCTGGGAGAAGGTGCTCCGGCGGCTGACATTGCGGCCACGCGTCATTTGTATGGGCTCGACGTTCCGCTCTGGCAGCAGTATCTGCATTACTGGAACGGCGTGCTGCATGGCGACCTCGGGCCGTCGTTGCGGTTCAATCAGAGTGTCACCAGCCTGATTCTTCATCGCTATCCGTACACGCTGCAATTGACGCTGGCGGCGCTGCTGGTTGCGATTCTGGTTTCGATTCCCGCAGGCGTGCGGTCGGCGCAGCGCCGCGGGAAGTGGGATGACAAATTGCTGAGCGTGGTCAGCCTGTTTGGCTTGTCGTTTCCGAATTTTGCGCTAGGGCCGATTCTGATTCTGTTCTTCGCCATCAAGCTGGGATGGCTGCCGGTTTCGGGCTCCGGAACCCTGGCGAATCTGGTGCTGCCGGCCATCACCATGGGCGGCGCGCTGGCCGCAATTCTCACCCGCATGGTGCGAACATCGATGCTGGAAGAACTCGGCCAGGATTACATCCGCACCGCGCGCGCCAAAGGCTTAACCGAACGAATGGTCGTCTATCGCCACGCGCTGCGCAACGCCATGCTGCCGGTGCTGACGGTGCTGGGTCTGCAATTCGGCGCGCTTCTGGCAGGGGCGATCGTCACCGAGAAGATTTTCTCCTGGCCCGGAATCGGGCGGCTCACCGTGGACGCAATCGGCAACCGCGATTACTTCTTGGTGCAGGGATGCATTCTGGCGATTGGGTTGACGTATGTGCTGGTCAACTTTCTGACGGACTTGCTGTACTCGGTGGCGAACCCAAGAATTCGGCAATAGGAAGATTTCAACAGCGTGGGCCCGATTGTAAGAGCCCATCGGGCGTGTTCTATTTTCGTAACAACCATTCTCAGGGTCGATTTCCACGGCCAGGGAAGCGCATAGTTCTCCAGTAGAGTCTCGAAGCCGTCGAAGCGACGTGGAGGTTTCCGATGGTGGCCAAGCAGATTGTCCTGATCCTTTACCTCGTGATCGGATCGAGCCCGCTCTTGGTCTGCGCGGATCCCGCAGAGTCTTCGCGAAAGACTGAGAGGCCCGAACACTCTTCACTCGCGATCGTCGATAGCATCATTGTGAAGTCCGAGCTCGGAGGCATCTTCTTTCATCCCATCAAGTGCGACGCCGAGGGCGACCTGTATTTCATGAAGGAAATTGAGGCGACGTCCGGGATCCGCAAGATGAGCCTGAAGGGGCAACTGGTCGCGATCTTTGCCGGTAGTGCAGCAACAGACTTGAGGGTTTGGCACGGGACTTATTTTGCGGTCACCTCAGACGGCAACGTGTATCAGCTGGCTGATTTGCGGGATAGTCTCGACCGAGTCGTTATCAGCTACAGCAGGGATGGGAGCTACCGTTCGGGCATCAAGTTGGAAGCGCCCCACGAAGCCAAGGATTGGACTGATGGGCAAATTGCGGTATTTCCTTCGGGCGATTTCTTGATTGCGGGGTCTATACACGATCCTGACAGCAGGGCGCGGCTGCCTTTTACCGGAATCTTCGACTCGAACGGCGTCATCAAGCGCGAAATTGTTTTGCCCGATGATGCGGACCTTCAAAAAATGGCGGAATCTGGCGATCCTCGCGTGATTACGCCCGGGCATGAATTTATGAACACGGCGGTTGAAGCAGGACAGGCCGAAGCCGCCGACGACGGCAACGTTTACATCATGCGGAAAATCTCGCCGGCCTTCTTCTATGCAGTTTCGCCAGCTGGGGAGATCGTGCGGCGGTTTACGGTTGATCCGGGGGAATCGAATTACACGCCGGTGGTGATGCACACGGCTGGAAACAGAATCGCCGTCGAGTTTTGGGAGCCGCAAAGCCGAAAAGAATTGATCAAGGTAACAGACCTTGAGGGCCGAGAGATCGCTACCTACGACGGTACGGTTAAGGATGGGGATACGCAACGTCCCGTCGGTGGCGCGTTTGCCTGTTACGCGCAGAACCCCGAGCGGTTCATATTTTTGTTTACATCCGACGATGGGTATCTTGGGTTTCGTGTCGTTGAACCGCGTTGACTGCCAAAGTGCGACCCTACAGTTCCGTGGTGGGGCAGGTGAGGGCACCTGCCCCTACACGAGCAGGGCTAGGCAGCACTGGCGAAGTCGTTACCCCAGCAGCGGAAGCCTTCTTCCCATACTGCCTTCGCCGACTGGGTCGGCGATTGCCTTTAGCTCCGGATACTTTGCCAGCAGCGGCTCAGGCGCGAGTACGCGGCCGCCGGTGAGCATGTGTTTAAGTTGAAGGGCGTTGACCGCAGCTCTCGCCTCGAAGTGGTTATTGGCCACCACGAATGTGACTTTTGCCTTCTGTGCGATTTCTTCTACGCGGTCTTTCCACCCAGCGAGTTCTGGACCTTTATAAAGATAGTTGTAGCGGTCGGCGGCGCTTTCGGCTTCGAACCATTGATCATAGTTGCGCCCATGCAGGCGCACATAGCCGATCGCGGAAGTGACATGCGAAGTCGGCTCCAGCGAAAGACCGATTTGCGGCTGGTCGATGTTGCAGAAGCTGACGTTTCTCTCCGCGAAGTAAGCGATGGTTTCTTGATTGTTCCAGGTGGAGTGCCGGACCTCGACTGTGCGCGGAAATTCGATGAACTGCCGAAGCAGGGTTTCCAGATATTCGCGATTCAGCGCCGTGTTTTTGAATGAGACGGGGAATTGAATCAGCAGCGCGCCGAATTTTCCAGTCGCGGCCAGGGCTTCGAGTCCTTCGCGCGCCAGGCGCTCATCTTCGTCGGTGGGGCGAATGGACGCGGCCGAAGTCGGCTCCATGGCAGCAAGAGGTGAGTGAGTGAACGACCGGTGCAGCTTGGCGGTGAAAACGAAGTTGGGATTGACGTCATTGGCGATGCGCGCCCACAACTTGGCCAGTTCGGGCTTGATGTGCCCGTAGAACGAACTGTTGATTTCGACGGTATCGAAGCAGTGGGCCACCAACAGTAGCGGATGCAGCTTACGGCGCAACATTCCCGACGGGTAGAACACGCCGTCCCAGTCTTTATAAGACCACCCGGCCGGGCCTACGAGAATGCTGCCTGGGGCCATGCGGATATTTAAGCAGGTATTGGGCCTGACGGAGCAGGGAAGTCGTTATTTTGTTCGCCGGGAGCGCGGAACGAAAGTGCGGGTTTAGCGGCTAGTGGAAGACCAGCACTACCCAGTACGCGCCGCTGGGATACTTTTGCGTCTTGGCATAGCAGGAGCCGGCAGAGTAGGTGTGCAGTCCATGGGCGGCGATCACCTTGGAAATGTCCGCAGGAAGGGTTTCGGGCGCCATGCTGGTATAGCGCAGCATGTAGGCTCCCGGCGGCGGAGTGGCGGCGCTGAGCGAATCGGCCTGGGCCATGGCGCAGGCGCTGGATTGGATGCTGCCGCTGTCCACACGTTGAAGTCGCGGCATTTTTGTCTGGGCGCGAAGTTGCTCGACGCTGGCGGAAACCAGTTCCTGCGCCTGCTGCACCGAATACGACGGCAGGCTGGAGGCGAAATCCTGCGCCACATAAATCAAGTGTCCGCTGCGGAAGACGCCAAATCCGGCCACGTTGAAGTTGGGGCTGAGCAAGTTGTCGCGATGCGGCGGAGAAGCCATTAGCGCCTGGTGCGCCTGGTCGGGGGTGCCGGCCATGGCGACGTTTTCACCCGTACGCTCCAGGCGCAGCGGTGAACTCGCGGCCAGTCGCTGGGGCAGGGAAGGTTCGCCCGAAAATTGATGCGAAATCCGATTCTGCGCGGCCATTGCGGCGGCGTGTACGCGAGCCGCGCGGACGAGGCCGTCGTCCATTTTGAGCGGCGTGAGTCCGGCGCGGGTGCGCTCAGCATTAGCCAAGTCAAGCAACTGGCGCTCAGCGTCAACGTCGTAAGCATGCGAATTCGCAGAAGAATCGGAAGCCGCAACCGGCTGTTGCTGCGAAGCTCTGCGCGGGCTCGCATCCGCCGCGGACTTGGACACAGCTCCGCCAGCTGCCAAATGCAGGGAGATTACGCCAATGAGGGCCCAGAACATGCCGTGTTGCCTACGTTCCAGATGCCCCTGGGAGAAACCGCTTTGCTTGGGAAAGAATACCTTCTAGAATCCAGCTAACGCACGTTACGCAGGAGCATTACCGATTGGGCGTACTCCCCGTACTTCTAGCTTCGGTTCTCGTGGTCAATCTGGCGCTGCTGCTGTGGCTGGCGCTGTTCCGGCGCTCTGGTTTCTCTCAAGATGGTGTTATTAAAGGACTTGCGGATCAGAACGCTGATTTGCGGGAGGCGTTGACGCGGCAGTTCGCGTTGGCGACGGCCGATATGGCATCGCGGCTGGAGCAGACGAAGGGAGACCTTCGTCAGCAGGTGGCCGACCGCCTGGGAGATGGTTTTTCCGGCGTCCGTGCGACCGTGGAAGAGCAGATGAAGGCGGGGCGACGGGAACAGTCTGAAAGGCTTCTCGAGACTCGCGGCGAACTCACCAGTTCTCTCGCTCTGACGACCGCTTCACTGAAAACGGACTTCGACCGGCTGAATCAGCAGACAGCGGAGAGCCTTGACTCCATCCGTGAGCGTGTTGACGCCAAGCTGCTGGCCATCACCGAGCAGGTGCAAGTCGAAGCTCGATCAGAATCTGAAGGAGGGCTTTGCGCAATTTGAAAAAGTGCAGCTGCACTTGCGCGCGGCGGAAGAGCAATTGCGCGAGGTGGGCGCGCTCGGGCATTCCATCAACGATCTGAACAATCTACTGAAGCTGCCGCACCTGCGCGGGCAATTTGGGGAAGCCAGCCTGGAGCGGCTGCTTTCCGATTTCCTTCCCGCGAACATGTTCGAGATGCAGTGCGCGGTCAACGGCGGCGGGCGCGTGGACGCAATGATCAGCTTCCCCGACCGCCGGCTTCCGATTGACGCGAAGTTTCCTCGCGAACAGGTGACTGGCCTTTTTTCAGGACAGCACGGAAGCGCAACTTGAAGAAGCGCGGCATGAGTTTGTGCGCGTGATGAAGGCAGAGGCGAAACGGATCAAGGCCTACATTCAGCCGGAGTACGGAACCACCGAAATTGCTCTGATGTATCTGCCCAGCGAGACGCTTTACATGGAAGCGGTGCGCAATCGCGAACTGGCCGACTGGCTGAATCAGCAGCACGTGTTTCCGGTTTCTCCGAATACGCTGCTGATGACTTTGCAGACGATTGCCCTGGTGCACAAGTGGTACGAAGTCGCGAGTCGCTTCGAAAAGAGCCGCCAGGAACTGGCCAAGGCGCAGAAGTCATTCGACCACTTCCAGGGCCAGTTCGAGAACGTCGGTAAGAGTCTGGGCAAGGCGCAGGAAGCCTTCGACAAAGCGACCACGCATCTGCGAACGTATCGCGGGCGCGTTGAAGCACTGAGTGGACAAGAACAACTGGAACTGGACAAAGCGGACACGTTGCCGTTGCCGCTGGAGGACAAGGCCAGCGCGTGAAGGGCAGCACTTAGCACTCTACACTCAGACAGATCACGTGACGGCCGGCTGAATGCTGAATGCTGTGGATACAGGCCTATGAGAAAACTATCCATCGTCGTCTTGGCGCTGGCCGCCACCTTTTCCTTCGCGGTACAGCCTCCCGACGCCGCCTACGTTAAAGATTTCGAAAAGTGGAAAGCCGAAATGGTTGACGACATGAAGCAGAACTGGCTGTCGCTGGCGGGATTGTTCTGGCTGAAGCCGGGGGCGAACACATTTGGCACGGCGGATGACAACGCGATTGTGCTGCCCTCCGGGCCGGCGCATGCGGGAACCTTTCGGCTGCAGGACGACGATGTGTCGGTTGAACTGCGGCCGGGAGTGGCGGCGAAGATTAGCGGCAAAGATGAGTCCAAGGCCCAACTTCTGGCGGACGTGACCGGGAATCCTACTGTGATCGAACTCGGCGCGCTGCGTATGCACCTGATCAAGCGGGCAGCGCGGTTGGGAATTCGGGTGAAGGACCTGAACAGCGCGGCGGCGCGCAATTATGCCGGGCCGGTGTTCTTTCCGCTGGACATGACGTATCGCGTGACCGCGACGTTTGTGCCTTCAGACGGAAAGAAAACAGTGGACGTGCCCAACGTGCTGGGCGATGTGACTCCCACGCCGATCCCGGGCGAAGTTCATTTCAAGATCAACGGACAGGACTTGACCCTCACCGCCTTGGGCGGCGATCCGGCGAAGGGCCTGAGTTTCGTGATCAACGATTTGAGCAGCAAGAGCGACACGTATCCGGGCGGCAGATTTCTGGATACAGATCCAGTTGTGGATGGAAAAGTTGTGCTGGATTTCAACCGCGCCTACAGTCCGCCGTGCGCGGTGACGCCCTATGCGACGTGTCCGCTGGCGCCGAAGGAAAACCGGTTGCAGGTGGCGATTCCGGCGGGCGAGAAGTACGTGAAAAAGCACTAACCCGTCGTTGGTCGTTCGTCGTACGTCGTACGCCAAAACCTTTTTCACCGCCGAGTACGCCGAGATGGCCGAGAAGGTCAATCCAAAAAACCTAAGATTGAAAGGCTTTCTCGGCGCGCTCGGCGGTGAAAGGCTTTTCCTGACGGCTGATAGCTGATAGCTGACGGCTTAGAGAGTAAAATAGGACCCGGCGGCGAATTCAGTGATTGAAGCCTTGCTGAACCGAAAGATCGAGAAGCGGCCCACGACGGTGCGCTTGCCGGGGCGAATTTTATTTCTCACCGAAGACCCGGAGTTGATCAAGCGACAACTGGCGGGTGAAGACCTTCCCTGGGACACGATGCATCCGCAGAACAATCCCAAACTGCGCGACGATATTTCCACTGACGAAATCACTCCGGCGCACATCTGTTTTTTCTTTGACGAAACACTCGGCGAATTTCCCTACACCGGTCTGAAATGTGGCAGTGAAGTTCCCATCCAGCGCGGCGACGTGAAGCGCGGCAGGCTTTGTAGCGGCGGTCAGCGGCAAGCGGCGAGGGAAGGGGTCGAGTCGCGAGCAATCTCCCTATGCCGAGCTTTGCGCCGGAATCAAGGTTGTGATCGCGGAAAACATCGAGCGTATTTACAAGCAGAATTGCCAGAACCTGGGGGTGCTGACTTCGACGGATTTTTCGCTGATCGACGGATTCGCGGCGGCGACGAGATCCCGCTGGCCGAATTTACGGCGGGCGAAGACGAGATTACGCGGCAGATTATTGAATATGGCGGGCTGTTTCAGTTCAACGTGGCTCGGATGCAGGGAAAAGTATTTCTGCCGGCAATTGCGACTTCGAAGCGCCAATGACCCTGGCCGAGAAAATCTTTGCTCGCCACATGATCAACGAGAAAGGCGAAGTCGGAGTTCCCGCGGTGAAGCCCGGCGACTCGGGTTTCGCGCGTGACTGACCTGCGTTTTAGCCACGAGTACGTCACGCCGATGGCGTCGATATTTCTTCGACCAGCTGGTGGGGAAAGACGCGCCGGTGAACGATCCCGGCTCGGTGCTCTTTTTCCGCGATCATCTTACCTTTCTTGACGAAGTTCTTTCCGAGCAGAAACGCAAGATGGGGCTGCTCGACTCTGGCGACGCAGCTCAAACTCAAGCAGGGAGACTTCGCTGCCAGAAAAGGCATCCGCCTGCACGGGGAACTGACTGACCGCAAAGGTTCGGAGGGAATTTGCCACTCGATTGTTGCTGGAAAGTTACGCGCTGCCGGGGCAATTGGTCGTCGGCTCCGATTCGCATACGCCGCATTCGGGTGCGATCGGCTGCGTGGCGTTTGGGATTGGCACCACCGACGTTTTCAATTCCTGGATCACGAAAGACGTCCGGGTGCGGGTGCCGGAGTCGGTGAAGATTGTCATTCGCGGCAAGAAGCATGCGAACGTTTCCGCGAAGGATTTCATTCTGAAAATTCTTTCGCCTCGATTACGTGCGCAGCGGCAAGGCGCTCGCGAAAGTGATCGAATATTCCGGTGAGGCGATCGCGGAACTTAGCGTGGATGAGCGCGCGACCATGACGAATATGGCGGCTGAAATCGGCGGTTTTACGGGAATCGTCGCTCCAGACCGGAAGGCCGTGGAGTTTCCTCGTCGAAAGGCGTGGGATGAATCGCCAGCAAGCGGAGAAGATGATTGAAGGCCTGCACGGCGATCCCGACGCGCAGTACGCGCACGTGATCGAACTGGATGCCGCGGAAATCACGCCGATGATTGCGACTCCCGGCGATCCGGGAAACGGAAAGTTCATTCGCGAGCTGAATACCCCGGTTCCGGTCGAGCTTGCTTACGGCGGCACCTGCACGGCCGGCAAGAACGAAGACATGGACATGTACGCGCTGGTGCTCGCCGACGCCCTTCGGCAGGGCAAGCGGGTCGCCGATTCAGTGCAGTTTTACATTCAGTTCGGATCGCAGGAAACGCGGGACTATTGCATACGGCGCGGCTATCTGGAGATTTTCCAGCGGGCGGGGGCGCACATCATCGAGCCGAGTTGCGGCGCCTGCATCAACGCCGGGCCGGGCGTCACAACTCGGCCAGATCAAGTCGTGATCAGCGCGCAGAACCGGAATTTTCCCGGGCGCAGCGGGCCGGGGCAGATGTATCTTGCCAGCCCGCTGACCGTGGCCGCCAGCGCGGTCGCCGGATACATTGTGGAATACGAGCCCAGCCAGCAGCGCGAACTAGCCCCCGCCTAGTAGCTCGACCTACTGTCTTCGCTTCGCGCTTCAAAGGCGCGTCGGCGCTCCAGGCGCCGTCAGCGGTTTCGATGTGAAACAGCAGTTGATCTGCGCCGATTTTCGCTTTGGCAAGCAGCCTGATGGGGCGCGCCTTGATACTCGCTGTCCACGGTGAAGGAGAGTACGTCGCCGTCGAGCTTGGTGTCCTTGATTGGATATTCGGTCTTGCCGTCAGCGGCGAGCATGGTGCCGGTAACCTGCGCCGCCTCTCCCTTCAGCGTGAGCACCAGGGGATAGCCGTCGGGACTGGTTCCGATCCATTTGCCGGTCAAGTCCAGACCGAAAGCCAAAGAACGTAAAAGCCAACACGACTAGTACGCGACAGCAAGAAAATGGTTTCTGCGCACAATCGCCTCCGGAAAACGGGTCAACTGATCGAAAGAGGGTAACACAGGGGTACGGGTCGTCGGTCGTCCGGCCAAGTTGGCCTAACGCCCTCGCACAGCCGCCATCTTCTGCAGCCTGAATTGCTCCGATTTGTCCGAGCCACTCCTTCCGATCCTTAATTTTATGATCGACTGCCTAGATCGTAGCTATCTATCAGGCACTGTACCGCACCGCTCAAATCTTGTTAGAATTATTGTTTCCGTAATCTTTGAGCGCCATTTCAGGAGAAGCACTCATGGCATATGTCATAGCAGAGCCTTGCATTGGAACCAAAGACGCGCGTGTGTCGATGCCTGCCCGGTGGATTGCATTCATCCCAAGAAAGACAGCCCGAAGTTCGCGACCGAGGAGATGCTGTATATCGATCCCGTGGAGTGCATTGACTGCGGCGCGTGCGTACCGGTCTGTCCGGTGACGGCGATTTTCGCGCTGGACGATCTTCCGGAAAAGTGGAAGAGCTACGCCGAGCGGAATGCGAAGTACTTCGGGAGATAGCTGTCAGCTTTCAGCCATCAGCCGTCAGGTAAATCAACCCCAACCCCATAGCGATGTCATTCCGACCCGCGCAGCGGGAGAGGAACCTGCTTTTCGCCGGCAGCACCGGCGCCGCTTGCGAAAGCAGGTTCCTCGACGGCTTCGCCGTCTCGGAATGACATCGTTCTTGGTGAGGCGAAGGTTTACCTGAAGGCTGACGGCTGATGGCTGACAGCTGTATCCTGCTTTCATGGCGCTGAAGGAATCGGAAGCGATCGTGCTTGCGGACGTATCCTTTGCGCGAGTCTGACCTGCTGGTGACGCTGTTCACGCGGCTCGAAGGCAAGGTTCGCGGTGTGGCGCGGGCGGCCAAGAAGTCGCGGCGGCGGTTTGGCGGGTCGCTGGAGCCGCTGACTTACGTCAAAGTCGCGTACGACGATCGCGAGC
The DNA here is from genome assembly GCA_963819825.1 of uncultured Acidobacteriota bacterium. Lineage (GTDB taxonomy): Bacteria > Acidobacteriota > Terriglobia > Terriglobales > Acidobacteriaceae > Gp1-AA145. The sequence continues at coordinate 352,956 of CAWFXO010000003.1, read as the reverse complement.
GGAACGAGCTGGCGCGGCTCGATTCCTGCGAGGTTCTGGAATCGCCGCTGGCGTCGGAAGTGAGCTATCCGCGGGCGGTGGCGCTGGGCCATGTTGCCGAGTTGCTCGACGAACTTCTCCCCGACCGCGAGCCCAACGACGCCGTTTTCCGCCTGGCGCTTTCGGTTCTGGCGCAGCTAAGAGGAAAAGACTTCTGGCTGCCCATCACCTATTTCGACCTGTGGATGGCGCGCCTGATGGGCTATCTGCCGGAACTCTCCGAATGCCTTAACTGCGGACGGTCGCTGAACGGCGACCGTGCATATTTATCACGCCCTCGCCGACGGCCTGATGTGCCCAGAGCATAAGCGGCTGGCGTCGTCGGAGATGTCGGCGGAATCGCGCAAGCTGGCAGCACAGATGCTGCGGGCGCCGCTCTCCACGATTGAGCGGACGGATCGCAGAAATCCGGTTCGGATTTGAGGAAATTTCTGCTGCAACTGCTGGAGAGGAACATCGACAAGAAGCTGGTGACACGGGGTATGGTGGAGAAAATGGGGAGTTAAACCGGCACCGTCGGCTTCCTATCTCCGCAGTCGTCCATTACAATCGTTGGTTAACCTGCTTGGCTCCAATGGCATGTAAAGCAGCTTCCAGCCAGCCTCTGGCCTCTGGCGAACCGTCCGGAGATCGCTTGCAGCTAGAAGCTAGTAGCTTATAGTTCAATGACCTTACCGAACTCCAACCCGCTCACCTTCCAGGAACTCATCCTGCGCCTGCAGGCGTTTTGGGCGGAGCGGGGGTGCGTCCTGCAGCAGCCGTATGACGTTGAAGTAGGGGCGGGGACGATGGCTCCGGAGACGTTTTTGCGGGTGCTGGGGCCGAAGCCGTACAAGGTTGCGTATGTGCAGCCGTCGCGGCGGCCGGCGGATGGGCGCTATGGCGAGAATCCCAACCGGCTCTACAAGCACATGCAGTTGCAGGTGATCCTGAAGCCTCCGCCGGAAAATGTGCAGGAACTTTATTTGGAGTCGCTGGGCGCGATGGGAATTGACCTGCGCCAGCATGACATCAAGTTCGAAGAGGACAACTGGGAGTCGCCGACGCTGGGCGCGTGGGGCATTGGATGGCAGGTGATGCTGGACGGCCTGGAGATCACGCAGTTCACCTATTTTCAGCAGTGCGGTGGCGTGGACCTCGATCCGATTTCGGTTGAGCTGACGTATGGGTTGGAGCGCATCTCGGCGTTCTTGCAGGATGTGGATTCGATTTACGACATTGTGTGGGCGCGGGATCCGGGCGCGGGGCATGTGACGAAGTATGGCGACGTGCGGCTGGCGGATGAGTTGCAGATGTCGGTGTACAACTTCGAAGCGGCGGATGTAGCGAGCGCGTGGAAGCATTTTGATTTGTGCGAGGCGGAGGCCAAAGGCGCTGCTAGAGAAATATGCGGAGCTGGGAAGAAACAAAGCTCCGACAGCCGAAAAGAAACGCTTTCCGTTACTGGGTGCATACGAGCTTTGTCTGAAGTGCTCGCATCTGTTCAATATTCTGGACGCGCGCGGCGCAATTTCCGTGACCGAGCGCGTGGGTGTGATTGCGCGGGTGAGGGCGCTGGCGGTCGGGATCGCGAAGGCATGGGTGAATCAGCAGAGTCAGGCGGAAACTTCTGCGCCCGAAGAGGAAGAACCTGCGGCGCGCGAAGCACCTGTGGCGAAGAAGGAAGCAGTGCCGGTCGCATGAAAAAACCTTTAACCACAGAGAGCACTGAGTTTCACAGAGGAGTTCACAGAGGAGATTCGACCGAGATTTACTCAGTGAACCTCTGTGTCCTCTGTGGTTAAAGGTTTTCGCAAGTAGAGGAACAAATGCCTGACTTTCTACTCGAAATCGGAACCGAAGAGATTCCCGCGCGGATGATTGCGGGCGCGCAGCAGGAATTGCAGCGCCGAGTGAACGACCTGCTGAATCGCGAACGGCTTACGGCAACCGGGACGATGAGTCATGTCGATACTCCGCGGCGGCTGGCGGTGCTCGCACCGGGGATTCCCGCTGCGCAGCCCGATGTTACCGAGCAGATTAACGGGCCGGCCGTGAGCGTGGCGTTCAAAGACGGTCAGCCGACGCCTGCTGCGCATGCGTTTGCCAAGAAGGCAGGCGTGGATGTTGCGCAACTGGAAAGAGTCACAACCCCGAAGGGCGAGTATCTTTCTGCGAAGATCACCAAGCGCGGGCGCAGTGCGGCCGAAATTCTGGCTGAGTCGCTACCCAAAGAAATTGCTTCCATCTACTGGCCGAAAAATATGTACTGGCGCAAACCTAGCGAGCGGTTTGTGCGTCCGGTGCGCTGGCTGGTGGCGATGCTGGATGATCAGGTTGTGCCGCTGGAGTTTGGCGGAGTTCGCGCAGGGAATCAGTCGCGCGGGCATCGGATATCTGTCCGACGGCGCGCGTGGCGATTCCGCGCGCCGGCACGGCATATGTGGAAGCTCTGCGCGAGCGCAAGAGTTCTGGGGCGTGCTGAGCGCGAACATCAGATCCGCAAAGCTTTGGACGCCGCAACTCGCGCCATCCCCGGCGCGCGCTGGCGCGAAGACAAGTCACTGCTCGATACCGTGGTGAATCTTACCGAGTGGCCGTCGGCTATCCTCGGCAGCTTTGATCCCGAATTTCTGGAGCTTCCCGAAGAAGTGCTTGGTCACGGTGATGCGCGACCATCAGAAATATTTTGCGGTCGAAGATGCGAAGGGCAAGCTTGCTGCCGCATTTTCTTGCGGTGTTGAATACGGACGGCGATCCGGCTGGCCTGATTCGTCACGGCAACGAGCGCGTGCTGCGTGCCCGCTTCAACGACGCGCGCTTTTTCTGGCAGACCGACCAGAAGCATCCGCTGCGCGAGCGGATTTCGTGGCTGAAGAACGTTACCTTCCAGAAAGACCTGGGCAGCTATTACGAGAAGACGTTGCGGGTGCAGCGGTTGTGCAGTTGGATTTGCGAAGATCGTCAAGCAGAATGAATTGCGGTGCGGCCGGGAGTTGTGCACAAGGCGGCGTGCCTGGCCAAGACCGATCTCACGACCGAACTGGTGAAGGAATTTACGGAGCTGCAGGGCATAGTCGGTGGACTGTACGCACGAGTGCAGGACGCTCGACCGCGGCATGGCCGACGCGACACGGCAACTGATCGCCGCAGACGATCTACGATCAGTACAAGCCACAGTCGGCGGAAGATTCGGTTCCGCGAACGGTTGAAGGCGCGGTGCTTTCGATTGCAGACAAGGCTGAAACCATCGCCGGAATGTTTGCTTTGGGCCTGCAGCCGACGGGATCGAAGGATCCGTTTGCGCTGCGACGGCAGGCGAATGGCATTGTGCGGACGATTGCCGAGCACAATCTGCCGATCGGGATTGCGCAGTTGTTCCACGCTGGCGCGGGAAACGTATCGGGATTCGGCGGCGGAAAAGAAATTCTCCCGCGAGATCAAGTATGAAGACGCGATCCGTGCGTTCTTCCGCGAGCGGCTGGAGTTTTATCTGCGCGATCATCTTGGCTACAAGTATGACGTGGTGAATGCGGTGTTGGCGGCGGGCGCGGACGACGTTGTCGATGCGGTGGCGCGGGCGGAAGCGGTTTCGAAGGTGCGAGGCTCGGCGGATTTTGATTCGATTTCGAGTGCGTCTAAGCGGATCAAGAACATCTTGCGTCAGGCGAATGAGGCGGGGAAGCGAATTGGTTCCGCGGTGGATTCTAGATGCCTTTCGCGAGGACGCGGAAAAGGAGCTTGGGCGCAAATCCCCGAAATTGCGCAGGCGGTGGATGGTTTCCGACAAGGCGCAAGACTATTCGCGGGCGTTGGCTGAGATTTCCAAGATTCGTCCCGCGGTGGACGTATTTTTCGATAAAGTAATGGTAATGGTTGAAGACGACGGAACTGCGCGCCAACCGTCTGGCGCTGCTACAGACGATGTTGAAGGAATTTTCGACAATCGCGGATTTTTCAGAAATTGTGACCGAAGGGAAGAGCGTAGTTTTCCTTCGTCCCTGCGGGATTGCTTTTCTCGCGACACCTAACCCATCGCTGAAGCGCTGGGCTACCGTCGCGATGCCCCACGGGGCGGACGGTAGGCAGCTCCTGCCCATCACCGGCCTCGAGATCGGGTGAGGCGAACAATCGAATTCAAAATACTGAACTAAAGGACTCATTATGGCCACATCAACACTTCCAGAAACTGAAATCCAGTCGTCCGGCAAGAATGGCGGCCCCAGCGGCAAGAGCGCGACCAAGTACGTTTTTTCCTTCGGCGGCGGCAAGGCCGACGGCAACGGCAAGATGAAAGACGAACTCGGCGGCAAGGGCGCTGGACTCGCCGAGATGACCAACGCCGGATTGCCGGTGCCTCCCGGGTTCACCATTCAGACCGAAGCCTGTCGCGAGTACATGCGGAAGGGCGGGGTCTCGCCGGAAGTGGATCGGCAGATGGAAGAGGCGTTGAAGCAACTGGAGAAGTTGCAGGGCCAGCAACTGGGCAAGGGTGCGAATCCTCTGCTGGTCAGCGTGCGCTCGGGCGCGAAATTTTCCATGCCGGGCATGATGGATACGATTCTCAACCTCGGCTTGAACGACCAGAGCGTTGAGTCGCTGGCGAAGCTGAGCAACAATCCGCGGTTTGCCTATGACTCCTATCGCCGCCTGATTCAGATGTTCGGCAGCGTGGTGCTCGATGTCCCGAAGCACGCGTTCGAAGAAGTGTTCGACGCCAAGAAGAAGCAGAAGAAAGCCAAGCTCGATACCGACCTGGACGCCAACGCGCTGAAAGAAGTCATCGCGGAATACAAGAAGGTCGTCAAGAAGCACACCAAGCAGGATTTTCCGCAGGACCCGCACACACAACTGGTGATGGCACGCGACGCTGTGTTCCGCTCCTGGCAGAACGATCGAGCCAAGCATTATCGCCGCATCAACAACATTGACGACACCATCGGCACTGCGGTCAACGTGCAGGCGATGGTGTACGGCAATCTCGGCGAGACCAGCGGTACCGGCGTGGGATTCACGCGCAATCCTGCCATCGGCACCAAAGAATTTTACGGCGAGTTCCTGATGAATGCGCAGGGCGAGGACGTGGTCGCCGGCATTCGTACTCCAGTGCACATACTTCGAACTGGAAAAGGTGATGCCTGATGTTTACAACCAGCTTCGGGAAATCACCACGCGTCTGGAAAAACATTATCGCGACATGCAGGATTTCGAATTCACCATTCAGGACCGCAAGCTCTACATGCTGCAAACGCGCAACGGAAAGCGCACGGGAATCGCGGCAGTGCGAGTTGCGTTGCAGATGGTGGACGAAGGACTGATCACGAAGGAAGAAGCGATTTTCCGCGTGGAGCCGAACCAGCTTTACGATTTTCTGGTTCCGCGGCTGGATGAGAAGAGCGCGAAAATTGAAGTGCTGGCGACGGGACTGCCTGCATCGCCGGGAGCGGCCGTGGGGCAGATTGTTTTTACCGCTGACGAAGCGGTCGAAAAGGCCGGCCACGGAGCGACGAAGAATCCTGTGATTCTGGTGCGTGCGGAAACCACTCCGGAAGACATTCACGGGATGGAAGTGGCGGCGGGCATTCTGACTTCGCGCGGCGGCATGACCAGCCACGCGGCCGTAGTCACGCGTGGCATGGGTAAGTGCTGCGTGGCCGGCGCAGGCGACATTCGCGTGGATGAAAAGACGCGCGAAATGTTCGCCAAGGGGCAGACATTCAAGGCGGGCGACTGGATTTCGCTCGATGGCACCACTGGCCGGGTGATCAAGGGCAAGCTCAACACGATTCCTCCGAAGGCGGACGATCCTGAGCTGATGAAGCTGATGAGCTGGTCGGAGCCGTTCCGCACTATGAAAGTTCGCGCCAATGCTGACATTCCGCGTGATGCGATTCAGGCGCGGGCATTTGGCGCCGAAGGCATTGGCCTGTGCCGCACTGAGCACATGTTCTTTGGCGAGAAGAAACTTCCGCACATGCGGGCCATGATTCTGGCCAAGACTGAAAAAGAACGCCGTGCGGCGCTGAAGAAACTCCTCCCGCTGCAGCGTAAAGATTTTGACGGCGTATTCCGCGCCATGGACGGGTTCCCGGTCACCATTCGCACCCTGGATCCTCCGCTGCATGAATTTCTGCCGCGGCGCGAAGACCTGATGGTCGAAATCGCGGTGCTCGAAGCGACGAAGCCGAAATCGCCGAAGCTGAAGGAATTGCGTCCGCTGCTGCGCCGGGTGGAAGAGTTGCACGAAGTCAATCCCATGCTCGGACATCGCGGCTGCCGCCTCGGCATCACTTATCCCGAGATCACGGAGATGCAGGCGCGCGCGATCTTTGAGGCTGCGGTGGCGGTGGCGAAGGATGGAATCAAAGTCTATCCCGAAGTCATGATTCCGCTGACTGCGACGCTGAAAGAAATGGCCAACCAGGCGGCGATCGTCCGGCGGGTTGCCGATGAAGTCTTCAAAGAGAAGGGGAAGAAGATCGAGTACATGGTCGGCACCATGATCGAGTTGCCGCGCGCGGCGCTGGTGGCGGACGAGATTGCCAAGGAAGCCGAGTTCTTTTCTTTCGGCACCAACGATCTTACCCAGACCACGTTCGGTTTCTCGCGTGACGACATCAACAAGGTGCTTCCGACTTATCTGGCCGAAGGCATTCTGAAGCAGGACCCGTTTGCCGTGCTGGATCAGGAAGGCGTTGGCCAACTGGTGAAGATGGCGACCGAGCGCGGACGCAAGACGCGTCCGAACCTGAAGGTCGGAATCTGCGGCGAGCATGGCGGAGAGCCGTCGTCGGTGGAATTCTGCTACAAGACTGGACTCAACTACGTTTCCTGCTCCCCGTTCCGCGTGCTGACGGCGCGTCTGGCGGCAGCACAGGCGGCGGCGAGTGTGAAGCTGAAGACCGAGGGCGGAAGAACGAAGTAGGGAGATCGTCGTTAGCCGTGCGCGTAAACCTATCGGCATGGTTGCCCCACCCTTCCGGCGGTTTTTGCCGGAGGGTGGGGTTTTTGATTTTCCGAATGCACGTGAGCACAAGGGGGATGCCGACAAATGGCAGAGGTATTAAAAGAGCGCGGATTCTTTTGGTGGTTCGATGAACCTGCGCTTCCGGCACAATCGAAGGAGACTTCTGTTCCGGGTCTTTTGACCATCACGGATCAAGGTCAAATCACACTTGAAATTGACGGTTCTCTCTGTCCGAAAGGTGAATATCAAGACTGGTCTAAGAGTCGAAGCTTGCCCGAATCTCGGCGAATAGAAGGCTTATTAGCCGGTAAGGCAGATTACGTTCTACTGGAAAGAATCGAGCGCACTGATTTGTCGCTGCCTGATGATTTGCCGCGGCAGCAGAGGTTTAGTGCCGAGACCTGCATCCGGCGGGACAGTCCGTTTCCGGACATCTTTAACGAGGATAACTTTGTTGGGCTTCGGATCGAGTTAGATGGATTCGAGGAGTGGCTTGGTTTGGAGAGCATTGTCGTCGATCGGGAATACTCGAGTGGTGAGCAGGTCAGCGTCCAGCTTAAGTATCGGGAGTGGAATCTTGAATATCGGGTGAACGGTGGTACTCTTTCCATCCAGTCGATCACAACCGGGGGCCCCGATCTTTGGGTTCTCAGATCACCCCACCGGGGATGCCCATTTCGAACAGAGCTACTACCTAGTTTTTAGGCCCGATCTTCCAAGCACTGTCGCTAGCCTGAGATACACATACACGAAACTCGAGGAGCTCTTGGCTTTGCTTACCGGCGCGTACAAGCGTTTGGCAAATCCCATCTTGGTCAGTACGGAAGAGTTCGATATTTGGAACACCCTATATTTTCAGCGCGGCGTTTCGTCTGACCAGCAACTCAATAGCTTTTCGATCTGGATTCCCTTCGATAGCATCCGAACGGCGCTCGGAGAACTCTTTAATAACTGGATCAAGGGTAGTGACTCATTTGGCGCCGGCTATTACTTGTATGTTTCATCTCTCCGGAATCCCCACTATTACTCCGAAGATCGATTTGTAAACCTAGTTTGGGGCGTGGAGGCCTTACATCGAATGTGGCTTGCCGAGCCGGAAACATCCGAACGGGTCGTGAAGGTGCGAGCGCGTGTCGAGAGAATTCTGAGCGTGATTACTGATGATGCCGATCGAAAATGGCTGGAGAAGAAACTCGCACATGCCCACGAACCATCGCTTGAGATGCGTATCTTGGAATTGACCTGCCCCCCATCTTTAGTCCACGGATAATGAGACTTTCTCCGGTTTTTGTTCGCCCCACATGCCTTTCTTGCTAGCGGGGATGGGGGTGTGGGGCAAGGGGCCGGCGTTTGAGGCCCCTTGCCCCACTTCATTTCCGTAGAAGCCTGCAGCCTGGGCTGCGAACTCCACTGGGGTACGGTACTGCAAGCTGCTGTGCGGACGCGTTTCGTTGTAGTCCTGTTTCCACTGCACGATCTTGTCCCGCGCATCGGCCAGATCGCGGAACCAGTTCTCGTTCAGGCACTCATCGCGGAAGCGCCCGTTGAAACTCTCCACGTAGCCATTCTCCATCGGTCGTCCGGGTTGGATCGTGTGCCACTGCAGACCTTGCTCGTAGGCCCATTGATCGACCGCACGGCTCACGAACTCGGGTCCGTTGTCGCTGCGGATCTGCCGCGGCAGTCCGCGTCTCTGCTTCAGTTCTTCCAGCACCCGCACCACGCGTACTCCCCCAGCGAGGTATCGACCTCGATCGCCAGGCACTCTCGCGTGTAGTCATCCACGATGTTCAACATGCGAAACCTCCGTCCCGAGCTGAGTGCGTCGGTCATGAAGTCTACCGACCACACCTGGTTGGCTGCCACTGCCTCCGGCAGCGGCTGGCGCACCCGGCTGCGCTTCCGCCCACGCTTGCGCCTCAGCGACAGCTTCTCCTCGACGTACAGCCGGTACACCCGCTTATGATTTACCTGCCATCCTTCGCGCTGCAGCAGCACCTGCAGACGACGGTAGCCGAACCGGCGCCGGGCTTCGGCCAGCTCGCGCAGCCGCACCCGCAGTCGCTGGTCCTCACCTCTCCGCCGTCGATACCGACACGTCGCACGATAGAGTTCCATCAGCCCGCAGGCGCGTCGCTGGCTCAGCTCTATTTCTAACTGCATCACCAGCACTGCCTCTCGCCGCATCTGCGGGCTCACCACTTTTTTGCTACCACCGCCTTCAATGCCCGAATGTCCACCGCCTGTTCGGCCACGATGTGCTTCAGCTGCCCGTTCTCCTCCTCCAGTTGCCGCAGTCGCTTCGCCTCGCTCACTTCCATCCCGCCGAACTTACTCTTCCACCGATAAAAACACGCCCGCGTGATCCCGTGCCGCCGGCACAGTTCCCCGGTCTCCACCCCGGCTTCTGACTCCTTCAGCACGGCGATGATCTGTTCTTCGCTGAATCGACTCTTGCGCACGACTCCTCCTCTGACCCTGGGCGGGTCATCCTAAATGGAGAGAAGTCACATTTCCAATGGACTAGTTTCTGGGGGGCAGGTCAGAATGTTTTCGCAAACTTCCATTTACGTTTGGGCCCTCCGAGCTTGAAAAGTTTGCAAAGCACTGTGCTGACAGAAGGAATGACATCTCGCATGCGGGCGGTCCAAGAGAAGGCATGGATTACGGGGCTTTCAGTTCGCAAATTAGTCGATTGGCCGACGCGTTAGATTATCTTTTTCATGCCTTGCTTCTGAGTCATATCGGCGTTGAGGCCGCCACCGTCCTTTACGTCATAACGGGCAGGTTCATCTCTGAGCATATAAAGGCAACGCTGGCTGATGCAGGTTTGACGATCAACGCGCCAGCGCGGGACCTGAAGCAAGAATGAGGCGAAGGGTGGCTTGCGGAAAAGCTATTCCGTCTCCACCGTCACGTCGCTAAACTTGCGGAAGTCGTGATCGAAGGTGGCGACTGGGAGATCTTCAGCTACGGCTGTGGCGGCGATCAGGCAGTCCACAAAATGGGCCTTTGTTCGTTTGAAGCGGGCGAGGGCGTCCAACTGGATCGCGACTTCATCAACCTCGACGCCTGGACTGGAAACAAATTGGCTGAGCGCGGAGGCGATATCCGCGCGTGGATGTTTGTAAAACGACTCAAGGACAAATACGCACTCGGCAAGCACTGCCGGCAACAGCACAATAGTTACCTCTCCGCGATCGCAGGCGTCGAATAGCCTGCCGGCGGCTTTCGCGTGCTTCTCATGATCCTGGACCAGATAGCGGACGATGAGATTCGTGTCGACAAGCTTCCGCTTACTCACCCCTCGCCTCGCGGTCCCGTGCAGACTTCGCTGCGGCTTCGCGGATTTCGCCAAATGACATTCCCTTTCCTTTCTTGCTGGCCAGCACGCCCTTCAGCGATTGGATCCCTGGATGGACACGAATGGTGGCGCGATCTCCCTCGACCTCGTATTCCAGACGGTCGCCAGGTTTGATTCGTAGTGCCCGGCGAATCTTCTCCGGAATGGTGGTCTGTCCTTTACTTGTGATTGTGGAATGCATTGGTTATATTCCTTGCTCTAGAAACATTCCTTACCATGTCCATTATCCCTTACTAGCGAAGATTCGGCAAGGGAGGACGTGAGTCTCTCCGAGAGAATGACGGAGTTCCTTGCGGGATGGCCCGCCCTTCCAGGCTCTCTTGTCCGAGCTGCCCACCCTTTGCGGTTTTCAAAGGGTGGGTATCACGGACAGATGTGGCGGATGTTTTTAGACCTTCCCTAAGCGAATTAGTACTCTGGCGCGTGACCCAGGCCTAGCTAAAATTGTAAAAACTACGTCGCGAAATTGCCTGTAGAGCAAAAACGTTTTAGTATTGGGCGAAATGCATCAGCCCGGGAGCCCTCCCCGCCCTGGCGGCTGACTCGAAACCAAGAGGTAATTGAGTATGCGCCGTTTGCTGCCGGTGGTTTTCATCCTGTTGGCGATCATTCCTTTGTCTGCCTGTGGTGGCGGTTCAGGCACGGTCACGAACCCGCCGCCTCCGCCTTCCCCGCCGCCTCCGGTTCAGGGAGCCATGACCACGGTGAATTTTGCCAATGTGCACCAGTCCATACGCGGCTTTGGCGGCGCGGAAGCGTGGATGGGAACATCGACGGTCAGTCCGGCAATTAACGCGCTCTTTGGAACGGGAAACAACCAGATCGGCCTGAGCATCCTTCGCCTTCGCATTGATCCCAGTTCCACTAGCGCCGGAACGCAGTGGGACAGTGAACTGACCAACGCTCAAAACGCGATTGCGGCCGGCAGCAACGTGAGCATCATCGCGACGCCGTGGACTCCTCCGCCGGCATGGAAGATCAATATCCCGAATCCCGCGAATCCAGTGGCGGAAGGTTCGCTAGATACTGCTAACTACACCAATTATGCGAACTACCTGGCGAGCTACGTGACCTACGCGGCGAACAAGGGCGTCACTCTCTACGGGATCTCAATGCAGAACGAGCCTGATGCCAACGTGACCTATGAGTCATGTGCATGGAACGCGGCGCAGATGGACGCGTGGGTTGCGCAACTGCCCGCGGGGGTGTTCGGAACGACGAAGCTAATCATGCCGGAATCGGAGTCGTTCACTCAGGGTTACTCGAATCCCGCTTTGAGCGACGCTAACGCGGTTGGCAACATCGGGATCATTGCCGGACATTTATACGGAGCGGCTCCTGCCGCCTATCCGAACGCCATCACCGCCGGAAAAGAATTGTGGATGACGGAGCATTATTTAAACGCATCCGCGGCGCAGCCAACCATCGCGGACGGGCTAGCGGCTGCGAAAGAGATCCACGATTCGATGACCGTGGCACAATACAACGCTTATGTGTGGTGGTGGGCCATCGACTGGAACCCAGGTGGGGGAGTGACAAACACCGGCCTGGTGGATACGAGCAGCAATCTCAATTATTTCGGTGCCGCGATGGCGCAGTTTTCGCGTTTTGTGCGGCCGGGATACGCGCGCGTGGATGCTGCTTTCACAACTGCCAACGTGTATGTCTCGGCTTACTCAGGCAATGGGCACAGCGTGATTGTGGCGCTCAACCTGAGCAACAGCAATGTAAGCCAGCCCTTCACCGTCCAGAACCAAACGATTACCTCACTGATTCCGTATCAGACGACGGGTTCGGCGATGGTTTCGCAGTTGAGCCCGGTCAGCGTGACGGGAGGGCAGTTTACCTACATTTTGCCGCCGCAGAGCATCACTACGTTCGTGCAATAAGGCGGTTTTTCGAAATGGTGCCGAAGAAGGGACTCGAACCCCCACACCCTTGCGGGTACATGGACCTGAACCATGCGCGTCTGCCAATTCCGCCACTTCGGCAAGTGACCACTATGCGGAGCGGCCGGGGCCGCCTTGAAGGAAGATGCTACAGCATCTATTCTTACAGTGGTGGTTTCGCCTGTCAAACCCACGGAGCGAAAGCGCATCTGATAGTTCGCACTTGGCATTTGGTCAGTCTGGCTAAGAGGTAGAGCTCCGATGGCAATCCGGAAGGCGGCTGCATCGAAAGGTCAGGAGCTGGAGGAAGTCGCTCACCTGCGCGTACTGGCGCACGATCTGAGCAACTCGCTGGAGGCGATCCTGCAGGCCACCTATCTCCTGCAGCAGGCCAAGATCGAAGGCGAGGGCCACCGCTGGGTGAAAATGATCGATACTTCCTCGCAGGATGCGGTCCGCATCAATCGCGAAATCAGGAAAGCGCTGCGGTCCATGAGCGGAGAGTGACACGCAAGTCCGCACGAATCGTTTTCCTCATCTAAAATAACCACGCACAATTTCACAAGGAGAAATGAAGATGGAACGCAAGGCAAGCGCAGTGTGGCAGGGCGGTCTGAAGGACGGCAAAGGCGAGTTTTCAGCGACCAGCGGAGTTTTCTCTCACGTACCGTATTCCTTCAAGACGCGGTTCGAAGGGGCTCCGGGTACTAATCCAGAGGAACTGATCGCGGCGGCGCACGCAGCGTGTTTCTCAATGGCACTCTCGGCGCAGTTGGGCGGCGCGAACCTAACGCCAGAGAGCATCAACACTACCGCGAACTTGAAGATGGAAAAGCTGGATTCAGGATGGGCGATTACGACGATTCATCTCGACGTCACCGCCAAGATTCCCGGCGCCAGCGACGCTGCGTTTCAGAAGGCGGCGGCGGACGCGAAGGCGGGATGCCCGGTATCCAAGGTCCTCAACGCGCAGATCACCATGAGCGCCAAGCTCGTGGGCTAGGCTTCAATAGAAATCAGAGCAGCTCAGGTAATAGCCGCACTGTGTGCACTTGAGCTTGCACTTCTGCTCGACGAGCTGCGAGGAGCAGTTGGGGCAGAAACGGGAAGGGTCGGGCCGGGCGCAGGGTTGGTTTGCAGGCGGTTGCTTCTGAACCGGCTCGAGCATTTCCGAAAACTAGCATCGGCGGGGCCTGTCTTCAAGCGGATATTTCGCGTGGCATCGGCTTTGCAACATACTCCCGCAGCACGTTTCAGAATCCCGGCAGGAACGAATAACCAATCGAAATCGTGAAGCGCGACGCGTTCACGTTGTTGAACTCCACATTGTTATGCACGATGTAGTAGTGGGCTTCGGGGCGGATAAACGCGTGGCCCCAGAAGTAAAAGCGAAGGTCTGCGCCGAAATGTCCGGCGAAGTGGTTGCTGCTGACGTAGTTGGTACAGGTGAGGCCGCAGCTGTAGAAGGGCTGGTAGAAGCGCAAGTCCAGGCCGCCGATTCCGGCCATGACATCGGCGCCGAACTTCTTTTTCGGGAAAGTCCGGCCGTACACCGCATTGAAATCATAGAAAATCGGCCGGTACTTCTGAATAATTCCGAAATTGTTGAGCGCTCCGCCATAGGTGGACTGGCTCCAGCGTGGGGAAACCGCGCCGCCGAAGCCGAGATGGTGCCAGAGTAGGACGTCGCCGCTGAAGCTAGTGTAGAGGCCTCCGCTGAGCGAGGGAAAGCTGTTGGTGCCGTTGCTGGACGCCGCCGGAGCTGTGACCGTGCCAAAACCGAGGGCGGCGTCGAACTGCTGGGCCTGTGCGACGCCGGCAAACGACAATAAAACGGCGACGGCCAGTAGCGGGAGTAATTTTTTCAAAGCGAGTCTCCTTTGCGATTCTTCCGTCCGCTCGATCTCGAAGACCGTAACCCATGAACCGAAGAGAAGTTGCTGCGGTATTCCAGATTAGATGATAACTGCGAGGATTTGTTTTCGGTTGCCAAGATTGTAAAGAATTGCACGCTAAGCGGTGCATGCGGCCAGCTTCGGAAGTTAACCCTTCACGCTGATCTTCGAGAAGGACAGCACAGCGGTCCCCGGACGAGGCATGCCCATCGAGGTGGCCGGGCGGAAGGTGGTGAAGATCAGCATGTTCTTCACCGGATGCGGCAGGTCTTGCAGCTTGTCCGGACGGAAAGGATGCGGTAGTCCTGCACCCGGCCGTTCGCGTCCACGTAGGCTTCGATCACCAGAGAGTCCTCGGTGATGGTGCCCATGGTCATGCCAAAGCTAGTCTGCTGCAATTCCGGTTTGGTGGAAATCAGCAGCGGCACATCGCTCGTATCGGCCTGCACCGGGGTGATGAAACCCATCAGCAGGGCAAAAATAGCGACCGTCGCAACCACATCCGGCGGTCGCGGGAACCATGAATCCACGCAGCGAGTTCTCGCAGCCGCAACATACAGATTGCCGAAGTAAGGTTGACGCCGCCGTGCCACTTCCCGCGAAATCGCCAGGCGCAGCTTCAGCGACAAATCCTCAGGGGCTTTGGCGCGGCCGATATTCGCCAGCAACTGCTGGGTGCTGCGCAGAGACCGGTATTCCCTTTCACAAGAGGCGCAATCCTCCAAGATGCTTGCCCAGCGAAAACATCTGCTTGCCGGTGACGGCCCCGTCGAGATACGCCGAGAACATGGACTTCGCCTGCGCGCAGGTCATGGAGTCACCTCCATTCGCTTGCCGCGAAAAATCGGGGCATCGGCAACGTCCAAGCCCATTTCTGGTCCAACTTCTCTTGGCGTACTCGGTCAACCGCTTGCGCAGCGCATCGCGCCCGCGGGTGATGCGGGATTTCACCGTGCCCAGTGAAACCTGCGTGATCTCCGCGATCTCGTCGTAGGAGAGATCTTCGATATCGCGAAGCACGACTGCGGTCCGGTAAGGCTCGGAAACTTTGCGCAGTTCCTGCTCCACGTGCGACTGCAGTTCGTGATCGGCAACGTTCTCGAAAGGCGACTTGTGCTTGTCCACCAGCGCGGCATTGATCGGCTCGGACAATGGAGTACTCGGAGTCGTCCGACGGCTCCATCGACGTTTCTTTGGCCTTGTGGCGGAACCACCAGCGGCGGCGGTTCGAAGCTTCGTGAATGGCGATGCGGTAGATCCAGGTCTTCAGGCTGGATTGGCCGTGGAAATACTTCATCCCGCGAAAAACCTTGAGAAAGACTTCCTGAGTGGTGTCGGCGGCGTCGGAGGGATCGGTCAGGATGCGATAGACAACGCTGTAAACCGGCTGATGAAATTCTCCGACCAGCCAGGCGTAGGCCGTCTCTGACCCCGCCTTGAGCTCCGCGATGACTGCGGCCTCCGGCACTCCGATCGCGCTTGCGAATTCGGCCAAGTTGGCTGCTCCCGCCACTGACTTTCATGGCGACACACCGCTCATTATAAGACCGTCGGCAAGGCCCGGTTCACTTAGTTCGCTTAGACTCCGGAGAGCGAGCGTCCAGGTTCCAGGGTAAACGTGAGGATCTCCACAGAACCGGCGCGCTGCTAGCGGGCAGGTGCCCTCACCTGCCCCGCCCAACTGATGGAGGATAAACCACTTAACAGCGTTGTATTCGAGACTACGGATGCGGCGCAGGTTGGGTAGCTGGTGGGGTGGGGCGGAGTTGTGGCCGGGGTTGCGGGTTTCGCGACCGGTTTCTTGTGAACCGGCGGCTTCTTGGGGGGAGCGTTGTCGTCAACGACGGTTTTCTTGGGAGCCGCTTCGGCGCGAGCGGTTGCAGAGCGGCGCGAAGCTGTCCCAGTTCGGCTTCCTTGGCGTTGGCAAGTTTATCCATGCGGTCAGCAAAGGCGCGGCGCGAGTCCTCGATCGCGCCCAGGTCTTTGCTCAGCGACTGGAACTCGTCTTTAGTTCCGAAAGCTCCGGCGGATTCAACCACGGAACTGAAGACGTCAGAAAGCGCGTCGAGATTGTGATAGACCTTGAAAGTCAGCGCCAGATTTTCCGGCGAATTCTTCAGATTTTCGAGCATGCCGGGCAGGGCGAGCTGCAAATTCTGGGCGACGGATCCGGCGTCTTTCTCCGTCTGCTGCCTGGTGCCGCCGTCCGTCTTCCACTTATCGACTCGCAAGCGCGCCAAATCCAACTGCGTGGCTCTGCGATACCTGCTGCAGATTTGCGACCAGCTGATTGAGCTCGGCGATCGACGTATACGATACTGGAGGCGCCGGGGCCGCCGTCTGGGCCAAGCTGATGCTCAGCCAGGGCAATGGAAGAGAGAAGAACTGCAATCACACGCGTTGGTTCATTCGAGGTTGGTCGTAGTTCCTAGTTTTCATCCTGACTGTCCGATTCAGAATACCCATTTTGTCGCCTTTCGCCAAACGCGATGGTGCGTCGCGTTGTTTGACTAACCGGAGTAGGTGGGCGAGAATCGTAAAGGAAAGTTTCTTCACGTGGGCCTGTGGCGCAGCTGGGAGCGCGCTTCCATGGCATGGAAGAGGTCGTCGGTTCGATCCCGACCAGGTCCACCATATTCTCAAGTATTTACAGATGCCCCGTTTTTCAGTTTGGTAGCATTTGGTAGCAAAACGCTCGTCCCGGGCGTGACCTCTTCCAAACTAGGAAGGAGTCGAAGCTCGGCACTGATGGCGTCGACCGTCTGCTCCACGCTTTCTGGAATCTCCTGCATGTAAACGTCAGTTGTCGTTGCCACGCGGGAGTGTCTCAGCACGCCTTGAATGTCCTTCACTGTCCCCTTCCCGCTTGCGTTATTCGTTGGTTCTCGCACTGGTACAGGCGATAGATTGCGGCATCGTGGCGAGCTTCCCGTCGCTTAACGAAGCCGTGATAAAAGACCTGGCGGGAGGCAGTGTTGGCCGGCCGGCCGTGCTCGACATAGCGACGGCCTTTGCGCGTCAGGCCGACGTAGACGTTGCGTTCGGTATAAGTCGTGCGCGTCTGTACGAGTCCCTGCTCGACGAGATGTTTCAGGTCGCGATGCGCCTGGCGGGCGTCGCCGGCATAGCGATACTGGACTAGATCCTCGGTCTTGATTGCGCGAAAGGCTCCGATGTCAGCGAGAGTCTGTACCTCGGAGTCGCGAAGGTCGTAGGCGCGTTCCCGTGTGGGATTGGGTTCTCTTGGCTCTGCCGTTCGAGACGAAGGAGTCTGTTCCTGGGCCCGAATCTCACGCTGAGGAGGCTGGTGGTGCAAGCTGCCCCCGCCCTGGCCTCTCGCATCGGAAGTGTGCTGCCTGCCGGAGGACTCCGCTGGACGGCGAACGGTCAAATCGCGGCTTTCGTCGCGAGGGTCATCCCGATCGTAGCGCGACATCAGTTCAACTCCTCGCGATGCAAATGCGGCGGCATTGGCGTGCGTCCTGCATTCACTTCGCGGTCAAAGTGGGCGAGCTTGCGGCCGGCGTCTTTCAGGCGCGTATACGTGTGGCGAGCAAGTTGACGAAACTTGCTTCGGGTGGGGCCGAATTGCCCCTATATAAGTAAAGAGGCTGACAGGAAGCAAAACCTCAATGCATCAAGCTGTCAATTTTTCAGGAGACACGCTGGGAGACCCCCGGCGAGCCCTAGGAAGAGGGTTTTGGTTGTAACGGCGATTTATCAACAACTGACGGCGAAGTTGTTACGCATCATCGGGCTTAGGCAATTGCCCAAATTCTTCTGGGTGTTGGGATACGTAAGCAAACAGCAAACCCGTAAGGTCGTGAGGGTACGAAAAGAATTCTTCGCCTAAATGCTCCAGCGCGGCAACTGCTTTATCGGGGAAACAAGCTGCCTCGGCACGGATCACTTCTCCTGATTGGGGTAATCCAGCGGGAAATGCTGCGTCTATTGCGCGCTTGCATATGTCTGCGGTTTGTGGGGCGCCGATAGTTTCGAGGGCCTCGACAACGAATGACGCAGATTCGGCACTGCTGTTGAGGAAGTATTGGGAGAAGCCTCCGTTGTTGACTTCTGACTCGACCTCCCAGATCGCAGAGAACACTTTTTGGGGTGGGGATTGACTCGCAAAATCTTCTTTCCCTAGGCTCGTCTTCTCCGAGGAGGACAAACTAATCAAGATGTGGCTTTTAGTCGGGCACATCGCAAAGACGCCGACGAGTGTACTAGAAGCCGGGTCAATGCGTGTAGTCGCGATTTTTCGACAGCTACAGAGACATTCGGTAGTTATTGTCCAGGTCAGGTTAAAAGCTACTAGCTTCGTTCGGCCTATTTCACTGGCGCGAGTATCGGATCCAAAACATCGGGTGTCGACTCGACTCTCTCCAAGTGCGGATAACGGAGTCCGGCGTGATAATCCAGCGTCACGGTTATGAATTCTTTGCCATGTTTTAGCAGAAGCTTGATGGGCGCGCTGCTGTTCTCGGCTTTAACAATGGCTTCGCGCAAGTTAGTAATGCTGAAGGCCTGATCATTCACAGCCTGCAATCGCATGTCTGGAGTAATACCTGCCTTGAATGCAGCACCGTCCCACACCACCCCACTAATACTGCCGGCCGGAGCGCCGTCACTTTCATCTTCGCCGCCGCCAGCCGTCACTGCAAAACCGACGGAGGTATCGAAGCGCACCGGGCGAGATCTGTCCATGTGCTTCATCCATTCCGGTTCGGTGTCGTTATAAACCAGCCGATAACCGCCTCGCGTAATGCCGTCCTCGGGGACCTTGGGTGCGACCTGGTAAATCCGCGTGCGGAAGAATTCTTTCCAGTCGTACGGTTGCACGCTGTTCATCGCTTTAACCAGATCGTCGAACGTGTAGGTGACTGTAATGGAGCTCCCCTCGTTGATTCCGAAAAACAGCTTTGCAAAGTCGTCGAGGGATTTTTGCCCTCTGCTAAGCTCGCGGATTGTCGTGTCGGCATCGAGCCAGATGAGGTCAGATTCGGGGTAGTAATCATACGAGCGCTGCCAGCTCGGCCAGTCCTGCATTTGTGTGGAATGCGATGAAATGATGGCCTGATTGGTCGTGTCTTCCAGCGAACGCCATGTTGGGCCGAGACTCACTTCGAAACTCGCGGCGATCCCCGCGATATTATCCCGCGCCTGCTCCGGCGTCCGCATTCCGGAACGGGCTGTCAGGACATTGCCATAGTAATCGGTTAAACCTTCATAGACCCAGAGCAAATCGTCTTGCATGGGCACGTTGAAGTTCGGCGTCCACAGATCAGCCGGCCGGCGAAATTTGCCATTCCAGGAATGCGTGTACTCGTGCGGCAGAAGGGCTCGACCCGAAACTCCTGCAGCCCAGTCTGTAAAGTAGTTGGCGCGGGTGCCGTCTTCACTCGACTGGTGATGCTCCAGTCCCTTGCCGCCAATCTCGTCGCTAAGTGAGAACAGGAAATCGTAGTGATCGTAGTGGCGGGATTGAAAAAGCTTCTGGGCCTGAATCACAAGATTTTTGTGATACTGCAGTTCATCCGCTGTCATTTCCAACTGCTCAGGCTTGTCGGCGAAAACGTCTAAGTAAACAGGGTTGTCCGCGGCGTTTGAGAGGTCAACGCGCTTGTAGTTGATGCCCGCATACAATGGCGAATCAACCAAAGTATTCAATGCAACTTGCTTGAAGTGAACCACGTCTCCATCCTGCGATTGCACGTCGAGCGCGGTGGCGAACTTCCAGCCATTGGGCAATTTCAGTTCCGGAGAAAATTGAATCCGCCGCGCAAAATATCCCGCCGGATAAAGAAGTGCGCTGTTCCAGGTGAGGTCGGCGATTTTACTTGAAATGCGCCCCTCACGCGGTTTCACGGGAGCCAGATATTGAAACGTGAGTTCGATCTCACTCGCGCCTTTCGGCACGTCGAGGTGGAAAGCCCACATATCCACTCGATCGCGAACCCACGGGACGCGGTCGCCGTTCGCGGTAATGACCAGCCCTGCCAGGTCGCTTACGACATTTGACGGCGAGTGAGTGCCAGGGAGCCACTGCGGATAAAGCAACGTCATTTCGCCGGGCTTTGCGGGCACACGCTCGCGAACATTGAGAACGCGATCGTTGACGTTCGTCAGATCAACACTGAGAGAAATGGTGCGGGGATAGGGCTGATCGACTGGCGCAGGAATCGGCGAAGGCAGAGGCGCGGGTTGCGGACCCGCTGCATTCTGTGCCCACAGCGCGCTGGTTAGGACGATGTAACCAACCTCCAAAACCGACGCAAAGAAGAGCCGGCAGAACTGAGATTTGATCGTAGTCATGCGGATCCAGCCCTTAATGTGAAAAACAGACGCACGAAGCTTATCACGACATGTTGGGCTATTGATCGTTAATGAGTGTAATGGCGATTTATCGCCAGATACGAGTCAGCTTCGCCGTTTCCGAGCACAAAAAAAGTGAACTCTCGGGCTTCGGTTCTCGTATGTGTCTCAAGTGATGAAGAGCGCCCTATTTTCGGGTGGAATAATCCTCCTCGCGCTTGGGTCTGCAGTTGCCCAGGAGGACTCGTCAGTCACTCATTCCCCTCAGTCCCCGGAAAACACATTCCACAGCTCATCCAATCTGGTCTTGGTGCCAGTGATCGCCCTGAAGAATGGCCTTCCAGACAAGACGTTGAAGCGAGACGATTTCCGAGTCTTTGACAACGGTCGTCCAGTTTCGATCAAGACGTTTGACAGTGGGGCGCAATTTTCAACTCGCCCCCTGGCACTTTGGTTTGTCGTGCAATGCAACATGCAAGGCTGGGAGAAGGAAGGTTCGGGCTTCTTTACAGGACAAATCAATCTTTTCAAGCCCGCTCTGAAGGACCTGGACAAACAAGATACGGTGGCAGTCGCTCACTGGTGTGACGATGGTCAATCCAAACTCGACCTGTTACCGACGAGCAACGTCGAGGAGGCGACCACCACCTTAGAACAGGTACTCGCGCCAACGCTCAACCCGGACGATCACGATAGAACAGGCGAGCTGGCGCTCCAGAAGACCCTGCAGCTCATCATTGATGCTACGCGCTCGTTGGTGCCCGAGCCAGTGCCGGTGGTGATCTTCCTCTATGGTGACTACAGTGGAATGCCCAGATCGGAGGCCGATCACTTCATTGACGAGCTATTGGAAACCTCGGCCGTCGCCTATGGCTTGAAAGACCGCCGATCTCCGCGGATATGGTTGTTAGGCGAACAGGGAGCTGTCGCGAACTACATCGCCACCGAGACCGGGGGTGAATACTTGCGGGTAACGCCCGAAACATACGCAACTGGCTTGCGAACAATCCTGCAACAGCTCCATGGTCGCTACGAGTTGGGATTCAAGCCGGAAGCCCTGGACGGCAAGCGACACAAACTCCGCGTGACACTGGATGAAGGGGTACAGAACCAACGCAAACGCCTGCGTCTGCGTTACCGCCTCGCCTATGTACCGGTCGCTCGCTGAAAAAGGGTCTGGCTCAAGGTGAACCCGGTCAATGAGTGTAATGGCGATTTAACGCCAACAACCCATAGTTTCCGGTTGGCCGACCAGCCGGGCACAATTCTTGTCTCGCAGCAAGCGTATTTTTCGGTTGTTCTGGTGACTTCGACCTAAGCATGAAAATCGGCCTTATGTAGAATGGAACGCGATGAGACGGATCACCTTCGCTCTGGCCGCGATTGCCGCGGCGCTTCTTTCTTCTTCTCTGGCATGTGGCGGCGGTTCCGGTTCTCCCGGACCCGGCCCAGGCCCAGGCCCCACGCCGCAGGCCGCGACGCCAGTGTTCGGCCCAGTCTCGGGTACCTATGCCACCGCGCAATCGGTTACCATCACAGACGCGACCGCCGGTGCAGCCATCTACTACACCGCCGATGGCAGCACGCCGACGACTGCGTCCACTAAATACACGTCTGCGATCAACGTTTCCTCCACCGCAGCCCTGAAAGCCATCGCCACCGCCAGCGGATACACGCCTAGCAATGCGGCGGGCGCAATTTACCTCGTGGCTTCCGCGCCAGTGACGCCCTCCTACACCTGGAACAGCGCGCAGATTGTCGCCGGCGGCTTCATCACCGGCATCGTCACCCATCCCGCGCAGCAAAATCTCATGTACGCGCGGACCGATATTGGCGGCGCGTATCGCTGGAATGCTGTCACCAGCAGTTGGGTTCCGCTTACGGACTGGATTACTCCGTCGAACTGGAACCTCACTGGAACCGAAGCCATCGGCATCGATCCTTCCGATGCCACCCGCCTCTATCTCGCCGAAGGAACCTACGCCGACGCCTGGAACAACAACAACGGCGCCATCCTGGTTTCGACTGACCAGGGCAACACGTTTCAGACCGTTCCCATGCCGTTCAAGATGGGCAGCAATAACAATGGCCGCGAGGCCGGCGAGCGCATCGGGGTTGATCCCAACGACGGCAGCATTGTGTACTTCGGCTCCCGCCTCAACGGGCTCTGGAAGAGCGCAGACTTCGGCGCGACATGGAGTCAGGTGAGCAGTTTCCCCGTAACCGGCCCCACCACCGGCAGCGCCAACGACGGCGTTGGCGTGATCTTTATTGATTTTGTGAAGAGTAGCGGCACGATCGGCAACCCGACGCCGCGCATCTACGTCGGCGTCTCCGACACCGGCACCGAAGCGGTTCCTGTTTACAGCCTTTACACCAGCAGCGACGCGGGAGCCTCATGGACCGCAGTCCCCGGCCAGCCCACGGGCTTATATCCCAATCACGGCGTGTTCGGCCCCGATGGCAACCTCTACATTTCCTACGGCAGCGACGTCGGCCCCAACGGCATGTCCGGCGGCGCAGTCTGGAGATTCAACCCCACCGGCAATATTTGGACCGACATCACTCCTGCGCTGGGAAACCAAGGCGGCTACGGTGCCGTCGCCGTTGATGCCCAGAATCCAGGCACGGTCATGGTTTCAACTCTCGACAACTGGGGCCCGCACGACGATCTCTACCGCACCACCAACGGGGGCACAGCCTGGACCGCCCTTCGCGCCAATGCCACCGACGACAATTCCATCTCCCCATGGATCGGCATTCTCCAGCCCGGCCCTCTCGGCTGGTGGATGGGGTCGCTCGCCATCGATCCGTTCAACTCCAACCATGTTCTCTACGGAACCGGCGCGACTATATGGGCCTCGATTGACGCCACACAGTCGTCAACGCACTGGGCCGTTGGTGGACTTGGCATCGAAGAGACTGCAGTCACGCAGTTGATCAGTCCGCCTTCAGGCGCGCACCTGGTGAGTGGGGTCGGCGACATTTGCGGCTTCGTGCACACTACGCTGACCCAGTCTCCGCCCGCCGGCATGATGGTCAACCCACAGTTCAGTAGCACGTCAGGACTGGACTTTGCGCAAAGCAATCCGGCGATCATGGCCCGCGTCGGCTCCAACAACAATGTCAGCCAGATGGGCGGATACACCACCAACGGTGGAACCAGCTGGACTCCATTTTCCAGTCGTCCGGCGGGAACCAACACCGGAGCGGGATCTATCGCCGTCTCCGCCGGTGGCACAACGTTCGTCTGGGCCCCGAATGATGCACCCACGGCTTACACCCGCGATAACGGGACCACCTGGATCGCTTCTACCGGCGCTCCGGCCCAGCAGGCGGTCGTCGCCGACCGCTTCAACGCCAACAAGTTCTATATCGCCAGCGGCAATAGTCTCTATGTGAGCACCGACGGTGGCGCTACCTTTGCTGTGGCCAGTACTCTACCGGCTGGCGGGTCGCTGAGTGCCGCCCCCACTTTCGAAGGCGACCTCTGGCTGGCCAGCGGCAGCGGCCTCTATCGCTCCGCTGACTCCGGCAAGACGTTCCTGCAGATCACAGGCGTTCAGCAAGCCAAGAGCATTGGCTTCGGAATGCCGGCCGCGGGCGCATCGTATCCCGCGCTGTATCTTTTTGGGCAGATTGCCAACACGCTGACCTTCTACCGCTCTCTCGACGGCGGCGCCACCTGGGTTGCCATCAGCGACGCCGCGCACCAATACGGCAACGCGTCTCTACTCATCGGCGATCCCAGACTTTTTGGACGGGTTTACATCGGCACAAATGGCCGCGGGATTTTCTACGGCGACTCACCTAATTAAGACCCGTGCTGCAATCAAGGGGATTGAACATCCCGCTGGCTTTGATGGAGAAGGACCTCTAGCCCGTCAATGGTCACCCCCGGGGTCGATAGTGTAATGGCGATGTTACGCCAATTGTCCGAGTCGCCGTCGCTCGACATTTTGATTGCCTGAGGCTAGCGTATCGTCACTAGGACTTGTCGGCCCCGAATATGGTGATACCCCTTGACGGCACATTCGAATATGTTGCGGTGGTCCCCGACCGGGCAGGCACGGTTTTCTCCTGCCAGGCACGGTGGCAGAGACCGCTCGGTAACGACCAAGAACACATTTCGCGTTTAGTAGGATCGAGTCCGTTGCTGCAAGTGGAAGATGCCGGTCCCACGCCAAACCCGAGCGCGCGTAACCCCGCAACCGAGTGTAGTCGCCTAAGGTTGACGTCCGCCGACAGGCCACAAGCTTCGATTACAGAGGCTTCTTTTATTTTGGATCGAGGCGTCATCTCGGCACTTCATCCGGGAGACCTTCTGCACATGGTACGGACTTCATGCGGACGAATCGGCGTTTCGGCGATCCGTTCGCATGAGTTGATCTTTGCCGCGGGTGCAATCACTCACGTACCACTGGGTTCCGGCTTTGAGGCGCTGATGCCGATGGACCTGGTGCGTGAGGCCGAAGCCGTGTTTCAGAAACGTGAGACTGGATTCCGCTTCTCGGAATATCCGGTTGAGATTCGGGTGTCGGGTAAACAGCGCATCATGTATCGAGAAAGAAACGAATTAGGTTCTTTTGAGGTGTGGGTTCTTCACGGATTTTACCCTGGAATGCCTGGCATCAATGAGTGCGCGTCCGTTGTGCGGAAGGGGGCCTGCTCGGTCGTGGATGCCAATACGTCCGCACTATTCTTGGACTCTGGCCATCTAGACATGGTTCGCTGAGTCAATGACTGACGTAAACAGGCGCCCCCACCGACTACTTCACGGCCCGCGCCGAAGCTGAGGTTTTGAGTGTTTATCGGGCTCGACACGCTAGCATAGGCGTACAACCTGATGGCTACTTTTACAATACATTCACGAATACCACCCCGCGATCATAAAGGGCAACGGCGAGGGTACCGGGACTGACTTCCCGAATTCGCTTGGTGTGTGTCGGACTAAGCATTGGCATCCGAACGACAGACCAACGTTTCCCTTCATCGAACGACACGTACAGCAGGTCCCCAGCTGTCCAGATTCTTCCTGCGCTATCGCGAACGATGGTCTTAAATTCCTCGGTTGCATTTGGAGCAGGAATGACCTGCCGTTCGCCGCTTTCAGGATTGAATCTGACGAGTCCTGAAGCCGTCGCCGCGAGCAGATACCCGTCGCGATCTACGATCGCGTCGAATATCCTGCCATAGTTTCCCACTGGCCATACCGGATTGCCACCCCGTGGATCTCAAACTGCACCACTACCGGATTATGCGGAGGGTTGATGAACCCTCAATCCTCCGGTCCGGCCAGGCCATGTCAGGCCCAGGGGGGTGTAGCGTTTTCCCCTCGGTAGGTATTACCCCGTCAAACCGGGTGGGGGTTGAGAACAGGACGGGGTGGAATATGCACCCCCTGTCGTGTCGCGGGATGTTCAGGAGCCACCATTCCAGAAGGAGGGACTCCAGCAGAGGGTAGAGAGAAGCGGACTCTTACCGGATAAGTACCGCTGAAGGTAGTGCCAGTTCCTCTAGGGATTCTTCGCCCTCTAGATTTAGATTTGGAGCCACAACCATGAAAATACGACTGCAAAGGCTCATTCTCTCAACGCTGATCTCATTGGCGCCGCTTTTGATTTTTTTATCTGTTCCGCTGGGACCGATGGCGGCTCAAGGCCCGGCTGTGGCCACCTCCGATTCATCAGGCAACATCGACCCGGATGCGATTACAGCACTCACCAGGATGGGCACCTATTTGCGCTCGCTGAAGGCGTTCCAGGTGGACGCCGCAACGACGAGGGACGAAGTTCTGGACGACGGCCAATTGGTCCAACGCGACAGTAAAGTGAACCTTCTTGCGCGCGTTCCGGACCGTCTGCGAGTTGAAATCAATAGTCCCACTAAGCATCGCTTCTTTTTCTACGACGGGAAGAATTTCACGATTTTTGCCCAAAGAGTGAATTACTACGCCACAGTTCCGGCGCCCCCGACGGTTGGGAAGCTGGCGGCTCAATTGGATGAGAAGTATGGCATCCAGATTCCTCTCGTCGATCTCTTCTATTGGGGCGGACCGGAGTCAAAAGAAGCAGATATTAAGAGCGCAACCGATGTCGGTCCGAGCGAGGTCGGGGGCGTTACTTGTGAGCACTATGCCTTCCGGCAGGAGGGACTCGACTGGCAGGTCTGGATTCAGATGGGAGATTACCCGCTTCCTCTAAAACTCGTTCTGACGACGTTAACCGATGATGCGCGGCCTCAATACACTGCTGTCTATACTTGGAACCTCGCCCCATCCTTCGATGAAGCGGCCTTTGAGTTTGACCCGCCCAAGGACGCGCAAAAGATTGCCATCGCAAAAGAAACCTCGTCGGCACCGGACACAGGATCGGATGACAAATAGGCGAGTAAAGGACAACTGCCATGAACCGATTTATACGTTTTGCACTTTCTATTCTCCTTGTAGCGATGCCATTCACAACCGTAGTCAATGCATCGGCGCAAAGAGCCGGAGGCGGAGGCGGAACCCGCAGCAGCGCGCGAACCAGCGTCAATCAGAACAGTAACAACAATGTTAAAACCAACAACGGCAACGTCAATCGCAACGCCAACGTCAATAACAACGCCAACGTCAATCGAAATGCCAACGTCAATAGCAACACCAACGTCAATCGAAATGCCAACGTAAACGTGAATCGCGACGTGGATGTGAACGTTCATGGCGGTGGTTACTACGGCGGTGGCGGCGGGTGCTGCTATCACCCCGTTGCGGCGGCGGCGGCGGTCGGGACGGCGGCGGCGGTGACGGCGGCGGCAATCGGGTCAATGGTCCAAACGCTTCCGCCTTCATGCGCGGCCGTAGCGGTCAATGGACTGACGTACCAACAATGTGGCAGTACC
This sequence comes from uncultured Acidobacteriota bacterium, assembly GCA_963819825.1. Taxonomy (GTDB): domain Bacteria; phylum Acidobacteriota; class Terriglobia; order Terriglobales; family Acidobacteriaceae; genus Gp1-AA145. Next base: position 325,626 of record CAWFXO010000003.1, on the reverse strand, counting down.
TGGTATCAGCCGCAATTTGTGAGTGGGGCTACGAGCTACGTTGTGGTGGCCGCGCCACGTTAACGCAAAATCGTCGGTTCTCTCCGATGACTTGATGGAAATGATCAGAGTCAAGCCGCCCGACCTTGGGGCGGCTTTCTTTCCCCCAATTGCGGAACGTCAGGCCCGCGAAACACTCCCATTGTCCCCTGGTTCTTGGTCAATGAGTGTAATTGATTCCATGACAATGTCGGCTCCAATACCCGAGTAAAGTTGGTGATGGCAAAACCAACCAACCGGCTCGGGAGAAAGGAGCCGAACGATGATCATTATAGGAGTAGATTTCCATCCCGAGTTTCAACAAATCGCTTTGCTCAACACCACGACCGGAGAGGTCGAGGAAAAACGGCTGGCACATCCCGACGAGGCGGAGAAGTATTACCGTGGTCTCGCGAGTGCGAGCGAAACAGTGCGCATCGGCATGGAGGCCAGTGGGCACGGACGCTGGTTCGAACGTCTCGTAGTCGAGTTGCAGTTTGAGTTATGGATCGGCGACGCGGCCGAGATCCGCGCGAAGCGGGGGCGGAAGCAGAAGACGGATCGCCAGGATGCGCAGCATATTCTGAAGCTGATGCTGAAGGATGACTTTCCGAAGATCTGGGTGCCGAACTGGGAAAACCGGGATCTGCGGCAACTGCTGTGGCATCGGCATCGCATGGTGCAGGCGCGCACGCGAGTCATGAATCAACTGCAAGCGGTGGCGTTGAACGAAGGTTTGCACTGCAAGAAGAAGTTGTGGCGCGAGCGCGGACGGCAGCAGTTGGAATCGTTCGCGCTGGCTCCGTGGGCGAGCCGGCGACGACGCGATCTGCTGGACTTGCTGGACCGCCTGAATCCATCGATTGCGGAGCTGACGCAGGCCATCGAACGCGAAGTGGAGAACTACCCTGCGGCGCAGCGGCTGAGAACGCATCCTGGAGTGGGCGTGTTAACCTCGCTGGCGTTTGTGCTCATACTCGGCGACGCGGAGCGCTTTCGCTGCGGCAAACAGGTGGCGAGTTATCTGGGACTGGTGCCGCTGGAAGACTCCAGCGGGAATCGCCGGCGCCTGGGACACATCACCAAGCAGGGCAGTTCGATCGTGCGCTTTCTGCTGGTGGAGGCGGCGCAGGTGACGGTGCGCAGTCTGCCGGAGTGGCGCAGCAAATATTTTCATCTGGTGCTGCGGCGCGGACGGAAGATTGCGAAAGTCGCCATGGCTCGCCGATTGGCTGTGCAACTGTTCTGGATGATGCGCAAGGAATGGAATTACGAGCAGTTGAAGAAGTTCGGTTCGCACGCGGGACAGCCCGGAAATCGCCATGGTGTGCAGTCGAACACCGAGTAATTGATTGGGCGTCCCGCTCCTCATGAAGAGGAGTTCGAAGTAGTAATCATGATCGCAGTAAGTGACCGAAGAGATGCATGGGTCGGACCGAGAGTCTGAACCTGAAAAACGATTACGAGCGAGCCTGTGGTTGGTAAGGCCATTTCAACAAGAGCGAAATGGCGCTCTTCTCCGAGTGCACGGATAGGTATGCTCAAAAGTATGCTTGACACCGCCGACATTGTCAGAGAGGCGATTTAACGCCGATAATCCCTGCGAAGTTCTCGCCCGCCTTCCCATGCTAGAGTTTTGAATATAAACGGTAACTCGGGGCCGATCACCGGGACTGAATGCGGGGCGGTTCTACAGCCGTCTCGCTCTGGCTTTTGGAGAGCCGTATTGAGCTATCACTGGGAAAGAGACGGCAGGTACCCGGACGATCCCGATGTTGAGCGTTGGTTTTGTTACCTCGCTGAGGGCGACACCTGGGCATGGGCTTCCATTACTCGTGCCAAGGATGGAACATGGTCCGGCTGCATCCTCGATCCCTTTTCTGACAATAGCAAGGACGCCGGAGAAGGTCACCCCTCAAGAGACGAAGCGCAGAAGTTCGTTGAATCGGTGCTTGCATTGGATGGGCTCGTCCCATGATCAACTCCGAATCCAAAGCGTTCACCAGCAACCCCCCGGATCCCCAGGTCAATGAGTGTAATGGCGATTTATCGCCAACCATGACAAGAGGGTAGCGTTCGCCTACGATTGGATTACCTGGATCGGAGTCGCTCTAAGGTTTGGAGTGCAATATGACCGTGAGACAAACGCTGCTCGTTGCGACATTATTCTCTGCCTCTTTCTTGTTTTGGCCTCAACGATCTGAAGCTGGCGAACCGCTCGGAGTGCCGATTGTGCGAATCGCCGAACTGGAGATTGATTCGGCGCAACTCGACGCGTACAGAGTTGCCCTCAGAGAGGAGATTGAGACTTCGATTCATGTTGAGCCGGGAGTATTGACGCTCTACGCCGTTGCGCTCAAAGAACACCCTGAGCAGATCAGGTTGTTCGAAATGTACAGGGATGCTGCCGCGTACGAATCTCATCTGCAAAGTTCGCATTTCAAAACATACAAAGCTCGGACGCAGCGGATGGTGAAATCTCTTAGGTTGCTCGAAACCGAGCCTATCCTGCTCGGCTCAAAGTCAAAATGATGGTCACTTTGCTCTTTTCATTCGGCTCTTTCGCTGTCAGTGAGTGATATGGCGATTTATCGCCAATTGACTCAGATACCTTCTTCGTCACGCGGCTTCTCTTCGCGATTTGTCTGAAGAAACAAGAGTATCGAAATTGAAGCAAGAAGCGCGGTGAGTTCGAGTAGCGGTTGCAGAAATCGAAGCAGCGAAGTCGCCCTCGGTAGCAGGACTCCTAGCGGGGCCAATAAAGGGACTGCGGCGACTGTGAACATCAAGGCCTTCTCCTCCTTTCTCGAAGGGGCTAACACTAGGTTCACCGCTATCCACAGGAGAGCGCCATAAACCGCAATGGTGATAAGCAAAACCGCCCAATGCGGGAGCAAGCCTGAGTACAGCCAAATCAATGAATAAGGCCGCGTCGAAGAGAGAGACCGCAGCCCTTGGACGAGCATCAATAGCGTCCATGCGATTGCAGCAAGCGCCCGCGGCCTGGTCGTGATCAGAACGAAGCCCGTGCTCACCGTATTCCCGCTCGCTACGAGCGATCCTTCCTCATGGGACGTATGGCCCTTTCGCTCGTCGTTGTAGAAGCTGAATTCCATCATTGCGCCCGCACCAATGAGGAAAGCAGGGAGCAAGAAGAAAAGGAATTTTGCGGGATCGGGGCGCGGGATTGCCGTGGGCCAATGGAAGAGAAGGATGCCGACTATAACCGTATACACGGCACACGTTAATGAAGCTATGATCGCACACGTCAGGTGGAACGCTTTTGCAAAGCGGCTCATTTGCGTATGCCCAAGTTAGCAGCAGCTCGACGCGCATGCAATGATAGTTGATGAAATCGCATTATAAGAGGGCGCCCCTTTTGGAGTAGGTTGTCATCGTTCGGAATGATCACCTACGAAAGGAGCACCCTCAATGAGCGATGAAAAGTATATTGGGCTGGACGTACATCAAGCAACGATCTCAGTAGCCGTGGTGGATTCCCAGGGCAAGGTCGTCATGGAATCCATCCTGGAAACCAAAGCCTCTACCCTTCTGGAGTTTTTGGCGGGATTGCGCGGCAGCCTGTTCGTAACCTTCGAAGAAGGCACCTGGGCAGCCTGGCTCTACGATTTGCTCAAGCCGCACGTTACTGAGGTTCTGGTGTGCAATCCACGCAAGATCCCACTGCTCAAACAGGGCAACAAGAGTGACCAGATCGATGCTCGCAAACTCGCCGAGCGGCTGCGCCTCAAGGATCTCAAGCCCGTGTACCACGGCGAAACCGGGATACGCATGCTGCGCGAGCTGGCCCGAAGTTATCTCACCGTGGTCAAAGATCTCTCCCGTGTGATGAATCGACTGAAAGCTCTGTATCGCGGTTGGGGGATTCCCTGTGCCGGCCGGGACGTCTACTACACGCGCCATCGTAGCCAGTGGCTGGAAAAAATCCCCGAAGCCGGCACTCGCCGGCGAGCCGAGCAACTCTATCAGCAATTGGACATGCTGCAGCCCTTGCGCCAGCGAGCCCGCCGCGAGCTCTTGGCCGAGAGCCGCAAACATACCATCACGGCCAAGCTACGGAAGATTCCCTCCTTGGGACCGATTCGTTCCGCTTTGGCGGTGGCCTTGATTCAGACTCCCCATCGTTTTCGCAGCAAGCGCCAACTGTGGACCTACAGCGGACTGGGGCTGGAAACCCGCGACAGCGGGGAATATCACTACGTCCGAGGGCAAGTGCAGCGGCGCAAAAAACAGGCGACCATTCGCGGCTTGAACAAGGATTACAACCATGATCTGAAAAGCCTGTTTAAAGGCGCGGCCACCCGGGCCAGTGTAAAGCCCGGACCGTTCCAGGAGTTTTACCAGCGTTCGCTCGCCAAAGGCATCAAGCCCACCATGGTGCGCCTCACGCTGGCACGCAAGATTGCAGCCATTACGCTGACACTGTGGAAGAAGGGAGAAGACTTCGACATCAACAAACTGAACTCGCAAGCCGCTTGAGCGTCTCGGGGTAGAGCCCTTTCATCTCCGGTGATTCTTCCTCAGAGAGAGTGGATCGGTTCTTGAGACGCTCGGGTTCGAGAGTGAGTATCCTAATCGCCTGTAGGCGTGAAGTGCTCAGCGGGCACTTAGCCTCCGTGTAATCCCTATACCCTCTCGGACAACCCGAAAAAGCTCTAGGCCATGAGCCTCAGATAGATCTATGTGTTGCCAACCAAGCAACCACCGCGGCTTGTCAGCTTCCGAAACCGATCGTCGTCGTCGCTACTGAATAAGGATGCAACCGAGATGGAACCATGCAACCGCGGGGCACCACCCAACGCCTTCCCTCACACATAGGGGGCTGGAAGGCAAGGAAATATTCTCTCCTTCCGGTCGAGGGAGAAAAATGCCCTTGACATCCCCTCTTATAGATCAGGCGTTATCACTCATTGACCCACTCGCCTGTCCATCACGCCACCTAATTGCATCGGTCAGCCGGTCTCTGTCGTCCCAATGCTGCGGCATGGGAGGCCGTCGTCATGGGCAAGCAGAGAATCAAACCGAATTATCGTCGCCGAGTGCTTCGGTTGCCGGATCTGGATCATTGCAAATCGGCAGTGCTCAACAGCCTCGGATCGCCGGCCTCACGCCGCGTTTACGAATACGCCATCGATCAATTCATTGCCTGGTACTGCTCCGAGCCCCGACTAGCCTTCAACCGCATCGTAGTCGTTCGCTATCGCATGTACCTGGAAACGCGCGGCCTGGCGGCCAACACCACCAATCAACAACTCGCAGCCGTGCGTCGTCTCGCCCACGAGGCCTCGGATTCAGGCTTGCTCAGTCCCGAGCTAGCGGCCGGGATCAGCCGAGTGAAGGGAGTGAAGCAGCTCGGCTTCCGCTCCGGTAACTGGCTGACCGCAGAGCAAAGCTCCGAAGTCCTAAAACACGCCTGTGGTGCCAGCGTGCGTGCCAAGCGAGATTACGCGATGCTGGCCATGCTCTTTGGCTGTGGCTTTCGCAGATCGGAGTTGGTCGGTTTGGATCTGGATGAGGTGCAGATGCGCCAGGGGCATTGGGCGGTGGTAGACCTGATCGGCAAGGGCGGCCACATCCGCACCGTGCCTATTCCGGAGTGGGCCAAAGCGGCGCTTGACCTATGGATCGCAGCGGCTGGCATCACGGAGGGCAAAATCTTTCGCGCCGTCGCCCGCACCGGGAAGGTGTGGGGCAAAGGCATCTCGCAGAATGTTGTGTGGTACGTGGTCAAGACTTGCTGCGAAAAGGTGGGCTTGCAGCACATCGCACCGCACGACTTGCGGCGGACCTGTGCGAAGCTGTGCCATAGCAACGGTGGCGAACTTGAGCAGATTCAGTTCCTGCTGGGGCACGCATCGGTGCAAACGACGGAACGCTATCTAGGCTGCAAACAGAACCTCGGACATCCGGTAAACGACCTGTTCGACCTCAGAATAAGCGTCCAGCCCGATGAAATGAGTTCTGAGTCTGCCGCCTCGGAACGATGTTCGCTCCTAGAGGTGGCGCCGATCCAAGTGGATAGGACTCCAATCTGCGAACTGCAATTGCGGCCAGCGGTACTCGTTACTGACGAAAGCCTGATGGATCCATCCCCCGCCCAGTTCGAGGAGGTGGTGGACAAAGTGGCATGAGCAGGGGTTTTGAGTGTAATCGCCTTCCATGAGAAGGCCGGTCGGAGTCAAGTAGGTTCTTTTGTCTTTTCGTTGGACAAAGGTTTTTCTCCGGCCGAGTTAGCCACTGTCGCCATACTTCCATTCGCACTCTCGAGGAGCGATTCGCTTCGCTCGGTGCAGGTTGGGCGTTCTCGTTTCAGCCGGTGCTGCTATCTGTTTGGCGCCCTGTGGTTCTGCTCTTGCAGAGTGGAACCTGGGCCAGGCGATTAACGCAGTCACCGGAACTCGGCTTTGGCTTTTGTCTTTCCTCTTCCTGGAACGGTTTTGTTTCTTACGCGGCCGCTGCTACTGACGTTCCGCGGTTGTTGTGCAGCGGTTCGTACACTTCTCCGCTCACCCACAGGTGATGCAGCAACACTGCCAGCTTTCTTGCGGTCGCAACCATGGCTCGCTTCTTGCCGTTTCGTCCTCCTCGTTCTGCTAACTTCAGTCCCCAGCGCCGCAGATCACAGTCGACGCCGAATGGTCCCAAGATGTGCTGTGCTCCCTGCACCAGCAGGGTGCGGAGGTAGGGATCCCCTTCCTTGCTGATGTGCATCTGCGGTTCGCTCTGCCCCGAGTTTCTGCGCCCTGGCTGCAGCCCCAGGTAGCAGCCCACGTCGCGGCTCTTGCGGAAGCGGTGCGGATCTTCCAGCGTCAGCAGGAAAGTCAACGCGATCAGCGTGCCTACTCCCTGGATCTGCTTCAGCAGAGCCACCTGCGGATAGCTGTCCTGCGCCAGCTTCTCGATCCGCTCGTTGGACTCGGCGATCTGCTCACTCACCGCTTCGATTGCCCCCAACAGTGGATCGAGTGCGGCTTGCAACTCCGGACTCAGCCCTTCGGCTTTCTCCGGATTCAGGTTGCGCACGTTGCATCCGCGCAGCCGCTCACCGTAACTCTTGGCCAGTCCACGAGCCGTGTTCACCAGCCCCGTCCGGGCGCGCACCAGGCCGGCCCGTGCCCGAATCATCATGAGATCGGCTTGTGCCTGCGCGCTGCGATGCTTCACCGGATACAGCAACTCCCGATCGATCCGGGCCAACCGCGCCAGCGTCTGCGCATCCAGCCGATCGTCCTTCTTGCGGCTCTCCCCGATCAGCCGTACCTTGCGCGCATTCGCCACGATCACTTCATGCCCCAACTCGCTGAGCAAGCGACTGATCCAGGGCGAATGCGTCCCGATTTCCAGTGCGATCCGACTGCGTGGCATCGCGCCGAATATTTCGCGCAACGCTTTTGCATTCGTGCGAACTCGCTGCTCCACTTGTACCTGGCCGGATTCGCCAGCACGCAGTACCAGCGGTTGCGATCTCCCAGATCCACTCCAATCGTTAACTTCTGCTGAGAGTTTTTCTTGCTCGGTTTTGCCGCTACGGTGCTAACCTTCTTCATTGCCGGTCTCCTTTTTATCTGTGCCTTGAGCACGTCGATAACTTGGGAGCGTACAGCATCCCGTCTGGAGACCGGCCTTCTCATCCCATCTGTTAACAACAACTGAGGGTAGGTCAAATTGGTCGCGCGTGTTCGAACAGCAAGCCGTTCGCTTGGCCCTGTCTTAGTTGCCAGTCCCCAGCGTTGTGAACGCCTCGTAGGGTCGAAGGTGGTCGTCGATCCTTTGCTAGCAGAACGGGAGCGATAAAATTGCCGTCTTTTTTGGCGCTTCAGCCCGAAGCGATGCTTAAGTCCGCTCTTGACAATGTAGGCGTTGCTCTTGCCGTCCTTGATCAGGAGGGTAGGTTCGTCTACACGAATCAAGCTGCAGTCAACATGTTTGGAGTGAGTGAAAACCTTCCTTTTGCGCAGTGGCGCCGGAATTACAAGTTCCATGACCTCCAAGGCCGAGAGATTCCCGCTGGACAGGCTCCTCTCCTGCGCGCTCTCTCGGGCGAGGACATAAAGCAGCATGATGTTCGCATGACCCTACCGGACGGCACCGCCAGGTGGCTTCATGCCACAGCTCACCGGTTCTCCACGCTTGGCCTCACCGGAGTGCTTGTCATCGTTACCGACGAGACTGAAGAAGTCGAACTGCGGAAGGCTCTAGAACAAGCCCAGCGCATCGAAGCGTTCGGGATTTTAGCGGGAGGGCTGGTTCACGACTTCAATAATATTCTTTCAGTGCTGGAGGGGAACATCGCCCTCGCCCTTGGAGACGAAGGCATCCAGGAGGTCACCCGCGGTCGCTTGCAGGAAATGAGAGTGGCGCTCGACAAGAGCGCGGCACTGATTAATCGACTGATGAAGTACAGCCGCAAGCAGGACACACCGATTCGCCCTGTGCAAGTCAATGACGTGGTGAATGCAGCGCTGGAGTTGGTGCGTCCCCTCATCAAAAGCGAAGTGCACGTCAAGACTGAGGTGTCGGATTCCCTGCCTGCTGTGCAGGCCGATTCTTCTAGACTTGAGCAGGTGCTCGTCAACCTCTTTCTCAATGCCCTCGATGCCATGCCCGACGGAGGAGAACTGGTGGTTTGTACTGAACTCGTATCCGGCGATGCGGTGTCGGACGGGAACAATGAGGGGAAGAAGCAGTTCGTCCTCATTACCGTCGCCGATACCGGGATCGGGATTCCTGAGAACCTTTTGCCCGGCATCTTCGAACCCTTTGTTACGACCAAGCCGATTGGCACCGGGGCTGGCCTGGGATTGGCGAGCGCACAATTGATCGTGCACGAGCACGATGGTGATATCAAGGTAGAAAGCGCGCCAGGGGCGGGAACGAAGTTCAGCATCTACCTCCCGGTGCCCGTGACGTCCGTCTAGCTGGCGAGCGCCTGATATTCACTTCCTGTCGTGCGCGGAATAAATGACACGGCAGGTTTCACGCGTTCGATGAGGCGGGCTCGCGATGCTTCGGCAACATAAGTAAGCTCGATTCCAATCTGGTCGTCTTGATGCGCGACCCAGCGAACGATCCCTTGGCCGGAGAGAACGTAGTCATCGGCTCTGAAAGTCAATTCGATGTTGACCGGTCCCTCCGCCAAGAACCCGCCGGCCTCCATGCAGAAACCGCCCCGGCCAAAGGCAATCCGATGCTCTCGCTGGGCCGCATCCAGGCTCGCAAAACTGCGGCTGAGGACGGGATACGCGGATGGATCGAGCGGCTTTCGCCAGCGCTCGTTCGGCTCAAGCAGGCTTCGCTGCATAGTGTCAATCAGCTCATCGTGCGCGATTGGCTTTTCCAGAAGTGCCTCAGCGCCCAGATCGTAAGCCTTACGCACCTCTAGGTCCGCGAAGCCGGAGATGAAGATGACGCCGGGAGTATGCGATCCGTTAGCCTTGACGTTCTTAAGCAGGGTAATACCATCCATCACCGGCATGCGGATGTCCGTCACAATCAGGTCAATTTTATGTGCGCCTAGAATCTCAAGTGCCTGCACGCCATTAGCAGCGCCGAAGACATGGCCCGCGATTCGCTGAAACCGCTCACTCATCAAGCTGAGGAGTACAGGTTCATCGTCTACGACCAGAACGGATGCTTTCTTCAATTGCATACGGGCTCCTCTTTGTGCGCTAAGGGAATACGAAACGAAAAGCAGGGATGGCCCGCCTCGTCCGTGAGCTTGAGCTCGCCACCATGTTCCTCTACGATCATTCGAGAAAGGCTCAACCCCAATCCGATGCCTTTGCCAACCTCCTTGGTGGTGAAGAATGGCTCCATGATCTTCGTCTTGAGCTCAAGGGGAACACCCGGCCCGCTGTCAATGATGGAGAACACGGCCGAACCCTCGTCCGGAGTCACTTCAAGACGAATCCATCTTTCCCCCGGCAGATCCACAATCGCGTCGAAAGCGTTCTGAAGCAGGTTAAACAGCACTTGCTCGATCTGGACATCACGACAGGAAACCATCAGAGCGGGATCGATTTGTGGCAGGAGCAAAGTGATGGAATGATACTTGAAGCGCTCTTCGCATACCGCCAGGGTGTCTTCCACAATTTTGGCGACAGAGGCCGGACGTACCCTGTCCTGGGACCCCTCGCGGGCGAGTTGGCGCATGCTTCTTATAATGCGAGTAATGCGGTTGGTAGTGTCAAGAATGCGTTCACTGTCCCGCTTGGCGATGGCCAAGGGCACGCTACCTTCTTCATTGATCCTGCACAACAAGTCGGCTGCTGAAGCGTGAATGATCGCCAGAGGATTATTGATTTCGTGGGCTACGCCCCCAGCCATCATGCCCAAGGCGGAAAGCCGGGCGGAAGCCGCCAGCTGTCCTCTGGAGGCTTCGATCTGCGCCAGCATCTCCTTGCTTCCCGTGACATCTACCGCGGTCCCCACAACCCGAACCACGTTGCCGCGCTCATCCAAGACCACCCCTTCCGCTGATGAGACATGGTGGACAGAGCCGTCTGGTCGGATAATTCGAAATTCCACGAAATCTTGCGTCCTGCCCTGGATGGCCCTCTGCAGTGACGCTTCTACCGCCGTCACGTCGTCGGGATGGACCGTCCGGGCGAACTCTTTATACGCCATAGGAACAACTTTGGGGATGCCGAAGATTTCAAACATCGTGTCGTCCCATACGGTGAGGTTTCTGCGCAAGTCCCAGTCCCAGATACCGATGGATGCAGTTCGCGCGGCCAGCGATAACCTTTCAGTTAGGGTGCGCAATTGATCTTTGCCTTCCTGTAACTCGCGGCCGTGCTTCCGTGCCTGTATCGCTAGGGCAACTGCGACCGCCAGAAGCGAGGAGCCCACAAGGCCTCCCGCCAAAATGATGCCGGATAGCCGCGGGATATCGCTTTCCTTGTGCGCCAGCAGCGCCTGCCATACACCCAGCGCTCCGATGGCCAGACCCAGTCCCATGCTGAAAGGCAACCACTCCGGCGGACCTTTCTTGACATGGCTCTGCTGCCACGCCCAGGCTAGTAGTCCGACGCCAAGCAAGACAAAACTGCCCGACGTGTGCATAGCCATGCGGGAAAGTTCGCCCCATCCATAGGCGTCCGTATGCCTCAGCAAATAGCCAAGAACGTCCACTGTCCCGACGGCGATCAAAATAGACGCCAGGATCCCTCCGATAGATGAACAGCATTGGGTCAACCTGTGGCTCGAGATCACTAGCAGTGCCATGCCGCTGGCCAGGAAGCAAAGGGCGGCCACGGGAGACATGCGGCCCAGGTGAGAGGTGTGAACACTATTAATGTAGTCAGGTCCTAGGAATTGGTCGATCCCAAAGGAGGTGTTCAGGGCATATTCGAGACCAATCAGGGTGGCTTCGACCAATACGAAGAGGGCACAAATGAGGACGGCGCGCCGGTGACTCATGGCGGCAAGAATCAGCGCAACACTACTGAGGAGGAGACCCACGGCGGTCATGCGTTGCATGGGCACCAGAGTCGGGAGCACCTGGATGAGCGGAATAAAGTGCAGGTGCCAGCCAACCAGAACCGCCACGCTGAGGACGCTGACGACCGCTCCTGCGGCCAGCATCACACGCTTCGTCCAACAAGATCGCTGGAAGCCCATACGAGGGTCCGCCTTAGTCTTCCCTCACCCGCTGCTGCTCCCAGTCCGACGCCGTACCGTCCTTCGCGAAGGGCTGGATTCACTCGGCCATCTCAGGCGAGTCTCCCCCAGTGACGCGTTGTTAAATCTATTCCTTTGAACACGAGGCGAATGCCCACGAATAGCCCGAGTATCCAGATTGCGCTCAGAGGGAAACCGCCACGCCAAATCACGACTCCAAGAACAATCGATAGAATTCCGCCAGACATCAGCCAGCCACGGCCGCCGGTGCTCCCACGTAGTCGGAAGGCAAGTCCTAGCTCGATTAGTCCATCCGCAATGAGCAATATCGCGATGATAGCGGCTGCGGCGATCGCCCCGCTAACTGGCCTGCGAAGTAACATGCCACCCACAATCGCGTAAAGCACAGCCAGCAGCAGCTTGGGGACGGTTCCGCTCTCACCGCGAGTCTCAATTGCTGCCACAAATTGTGCAATGGCGGCAAAGATCAGCACCCATCCTAGGAGCCGGATAACGATCACCGTTGAAACCATCGAAAGGATCATTTCGCCAGCGCCCACAACAATGAGTAGTACACCCAATGCAAAGGCAAAAGCATAACTGAGGATGAGATCTTCTTCTGTTTGCACTATTTCCTCCTTCGGCCATGGCGCTAATTGGCGGTCAGGGGGAAATCCTTTGAGCGCTGCCGGTGGAAGGCCGATTGGCGCGCGGTCGTCTATATCGCTCCTGCTGCAAATGATACCTTCTGAAACTTTCCAGAGAGAGCTGCAGATTCTGACAGGTAGGATGCGTTGTGGCGACCGAATGTCCGAGCGTTGGGTGGTTGTGAGCGTGACACCGCTATTACACTGATTGAGCGCCAGTGCTGTCTCGATACTGGGGTATGTCTGTAGTATTTCGGCCTTTGATCCAGCCTCACGTGCAGCCATAGGCAGATGTTGGACCGAGGGGGCAAGGCACAACCCCGTACCAGTCCCCTTTCTCGGACGCTGGGCCTCGTTGTTTTGCCAGTTCCAAACATACGGGCGTTTGTTAAAGGTGGTTTTGAGCGCTGCCTCATAATCTGCTGTTCCCGTGGGCTAGGAAGGATGCTTTGTTCCGCAGTGGCAACTCAGAGTCAAATGCGGTATGGGACCTGGTGGTTCCGTTCTAGCAGCCAAGTATACGTTGATGGGATTCGCGGGGGCTTTCTGCACGTCAACTGGGAGCACTCGGCGGTAATAATAACGCGAACGGATTTGCGCCCAAGCCAATCGTATTTGGTCGGGCTATCTGGAACGAAATTCCTGACCCACTGCGGCGATTGGGAAGCACCACGACTTCCGGCGTTTTCAATCGGCGACGGGAACCCACCCTCTTCGTTTTTCAGCAACGGCTCGGATTTGCCGATGGCAGATAATGCCGTGTTATCAACTCTGACGGCTCGACCGGGATTTGTGGAATTCCAGACTGCACACGGCAAAAAGGTGAGCGTCTCGTGGTGAACGAGAGTCGAATGTTGAAAACGGGCGATTATACTCATTGACACCCCGTCGAGGGGGGCCACACATCGACCTCGGGCCAGATGGACGGTAGCTGTTGATAAATCGCCATTACGCTCATTGACCGGCGATGGCGTCCCGGTGACCTCGGACGCAAACCAAACAGGGAGCCGCTCTCCGGGGCCTTACATTGGAACGTGAGAGAGCGGCCCCTTCCTTCATGCAACCGACTGTGTCAGCATTTCGCTTTCACCGGCCTACTATTTTGATTTTGTTACGAAATCGGAACAAAGCTGACTATTTCACGTTGTGTCCGCTGCCGTTCACTGAGCCGATTGTGTGACGAAACCGGAACAAAGACGAATGCTCTCAAATGCCAGCAGTGGTTGTTGCAAAATCGCCCATTACACTCAAATCCCCCCGGCCGAAGTTCAGGGGACCACCGCAGTCACGGCCAGAAAGAGGGGGGCGGGTCTCCAAAGGTGGAAGCACTTTCCATGCGCCCGCCACTCTTCTTAGAAGATTCCCGAGTTAGGAGAGCGCGAATCTTCTTGAAGGTTCCCGCCTCATTGTGTGGGAATGGCAGAGCGGACCGGGTTACCACATGGCTCGGTCCGTCTCTTTACTTTTATGAGCGCGAGACCACAGGAGTTCGTTGATGAGTTCGGACGGAGGGTCCGCGTGATGCGGCGTGGAACCATGTACGTCGCTCGGTTCGCCAACCACCACGGCAAGGCGGCGTTCGGCCCCGACCCGGAGACCGCTTTCTTCCGCTTGGTGATGGATACCCCACCGGGCTCGAAGCCGGGGAAGTTGCGAACGGAACTGCGGATGAAAAAGGAGGGAACCGATGAAACTGCGGCCTAAGAAGACCGAAGCCGCGATCTTCAAGGCCCTGCGTGATTCGCTAGCGGTGGCCCAAAGCAACGCGGGGAGTCGGCGAAGGCGCTAATTGGGCACGAATTGCGTTCCTGGTTCTTGCTCTTCTCGGACTGTTGCCATTCTTCGTTTCGATAAGGAATCTACCTCGAGCGTGATTCCAAATAATCCCGTTTAGAGAGCCAGTTGGTGTTAAATCGCCATTACACTCATAGGGGGCGTCCTGCCCCTGCGGCGGGACTCTCAGATCGAGGCCGCTTGACGAGGCCCGGCCAGTTCTGCGAAAAGAAGTAGGCCGTGAGCCTCCGAGGAATCTCACCCGGTCGCGGGTTTAGAAGGGCCCAGCACTATGAATCTGGACACAGTGAAGCGCCGGATATAAGGCCACTCAGCCCAAGCGACATTTCTGCTGCTAATCGAAGGCACGATGAAATGCTCGCGCATAGTCCCTGGTTTCGGCTTTGGCAGAGCTACGGCGTCTGTTGTCGGCCTGAAATCCGCTAATTCAACTACCTGAATGAGTCAGACGGAGATGCGACCTCTGGGCGTGTTCGCCAAGACCATCCTGCCGCGCGCAAAGCTATTGATAAATCGCCATTTCGCTCATTGACCCTGAGCGCTGCCTCTTCATTGCTTTCTAGGATGAGTAAAGACGACCAAACCAAACCACACCGCAAAAACTGAATAAACGATCGCCCCCGCGATGATGTCGCTTCCTCTGGACGTCCCACCGGCGATTGCCTTCCACACAATGAGCCCTACGACGCCGAAGTGGAGGAAGTTGCCGAGCGCCACCGGACGGGCATAAATTCCGCCGATGAGGACGTCCCGGGCCATCCAGTTCAAAACAGCGAACCCCAGATACAGCGCACCCACGACTTGCATCAGCAAGACACCGAGTCCACTCGATTGCGACCCATAGTGGGCCAGAATCTCCTGCGGCACGAAAGAGGCTGCAAGTCCAAGAATTACAAGAAACGAAGGAGCTTAAACGCATGGGTATGTTCGTTTGCACGGGCTGGTCTACCCCATTAAGGCTTGAAATCGGATTACGCACCGAGACTAACAGCTTCGCGATTCTAGCTTCGAGTTCACAACTTGCCACTGTTGAAAAATCGCCATATCACTCAAAATGGATGGAAAAGGCGAACGAAGAGCACAAGCTTGTGCTTTCGCCGACGTACCCGATGGCTTCGCCGCTCAAGAAGTTTTGAGATCATCGAGGATTTGCTGGAGACTGCCGGGCGGAGCGATGAACCGTTACCCTCTCGGGACGCGGTACACGCTGAACCGAAACCGAGTATGGAGTGCCCTTATCCATTTCGGATTTTGTTGATACGTGACACTTCTCGATCTGTAGGGCAAAATGGCTTGATTCTGACTCGCTAACAACTGGAGGAAAACTGACGTGAGAAAGATGTCGAATCTCTGGACGAAGCGAGCTTTCGCGGGGTCAACCCATTTTCGTTTGGCAGTCGCTGGGCTTGCGTTGGTCGCTGGGCTTGCATTGCCGGCGCATGCGCAAAACGACCGGATGACACCCATCGCCACGCCTTCGCAGCCCAACGCGATCGAACTCGGCACCGGTCCGCTGCCAGGTGCGACGAACCCGGAGGCCTGGCATAGCCAGTACGGCAGTCAGTTCGCGCGCAACGTGACGATTGCGACGCTGACACCCTTTCTTCCGGATCCCGCCAAGGCAAGCGGCGCCGCCGTTATCGTCGCGCCCGGCGGCGGTTTCTTCACCTTGTCCATGGAAAATGAAGGCTGGAACGTCGCCCGCGCGCTGGCGGAAAAGGGTGTCGCCGCGTTTGTCCTCAAGTATCGCTTGAACCAGACACCGGCCGACATGCCAGGGTTCGAAAAATCCATGCGGGAAATGTTTTCGGGTACAGTGCGGCCGCCGCGCCCCGAACCCGGAAAGGCGATCGCTGGTCTTGCCCCTCAGATCGCCGACGCCCGCGCCGCATTTGCCCTTATCCGGAAGCGGTCTGCCGAGTGGCATGTCGATCCCAACCGGATCGGCATGATTGGCTTTTCCGCCGGCGCGATGCTGACAATGGCAACTACACTTGCCGGCGAGGATGCGAAGCCCGCCTTCATCGGCAACATCTACGGTCCTCTCGCGTCGGTCACGGTGCCAGTCGAGGCGCCGCCACTGTTCATCGCCCTGGCTGCCGACGACCCTTTTTTCGGGAACAGCGGCTACGGGCTCATCGATAGCTGGAAGGCCGCGAAGCGCCCCGTCGAATTCCATCTTTATGAACAGGGTGGCCATGGCTTCGGGATGTACCCGAAGGAAACTACGAGCACCGGTTGGTTCGATGCCTTTGTGCGCTGGCTCGGGATGCATGGCATGCTGAAGCCGACAGGATCAGGAAGCGAGCGGTGCTGCTACCTCTCCCTGATATGGGAACTGACGCGACGCGAACGCGTATAGATGCAGTAATCTGTAGAGCGCTGAGACTTCCCGCGATTGATTCCATCCGCGCCAGTTACTCGGACAGGAACCACACATAACTCTGGACATACGACCACTGACGGGCGCGTGACCGCCAATTCACCTCCCACCATTGATGCCCACCAGCCTCGCCAGCACTTGCCAGTGCCTCGGATGTGGCACCCGCCTTCCCTTTCGAGTTGTTTATCCCGAACGTGGTGCTATGCATGATGCATTCTGGAGCCACTTTTATCTGACTGACGACTTTGCTTACGAGCGAAGCTTCGGGAAGAAACTTCCTCAGCAGTGCCGATCCATCCACTAATCTCCCCGGTCAATTGGCGATAAATCGCCATAGCACTCATTGACCCTCGTCAGCCCACCCAATCTAAGCAAAAGATGGTAACCGTAACCGCTTCCGGCAGGATCACCGACACCACCCCAAACTGAAGGCTGCCCCCCTTTGCGGTTTTCAAAGGGTGGGCTGCCCGACTGCTTGTGCTGTGAGGGTTTGTCCTGGACGTGAGCATTTCACCGGAGGCCTCCAAGCCCACGGAACAAGATCCGGGGAATCAGTTCACGCAGTCCCAGATTGCGAACGGATACGCTGCCAGCGTCCGTGGTCGCCCACCTTTTGAAAACCGCAAAGGGTTGATTGGATAAGAGCGAAGGCTCGATCGACCGGGGTAGTCTTGATTTGAGGACTAAGGCTTCTCGGAAAGGGAGGACTAAGGCTTCTCGGAAAGGAAGGAGCCTTCGCGATGACGATTATAGGATGTGATTTTCATCCCAGCTGGCAACAGATTGCGTGGTTGGACAGCGAGACTGGGGAAAGCGGGGAACAGAAGCTGGTGCATGGCAGCGGCGAGGTCAGGCAGTTCTATCAACAACTGGCGGCACCGGTGCTGATTGGGATGGAGGCCACGGGCAACAGTCAGTGGTTCATTGAGTTGATCGAAGACCTGGGGCACGAAATCTGGATCGGAGACGCGGCGCAGATCCGGGCCAGTTACGTGCGCAAGCAGAAAACGGACAAGCGGGACGCGGCCCACATTCTAAAACTCGTGGTGGAATGCCGATTTCCGCGGCTCTGGACGCCGGACCGGGAGCAGCGCGATCTGCGGCAACTGGTTTTGCACCGCCACAAACTGGTGATCATCCGCAGCCGGGTGAAAAACGAACTGCAACACCTTTCCTTGAATAAGGGGATGCAGCGCAAGCGCACGCTGTGGAGCCAAGCGGGACAGAAGTTGTTGCGCGAGCTGCCCCTGAAGCCCTGGGCGGCGTGCCGGCGGGAAGATTTACTCGGACTGCTGACCATGCTGGACGAGCAGATCGGGAAGCTGGATGGAGCAGTGCAAAAAGCGGCGCAAGAAAATCCGCAAGCGAAGCTGCTGATGACGCAACCGGGAGTGGGACCGAACACGGCATTGGCGTTCGTGCTGACCATCGGCGATGTGAAACGGTTCCCACGCGGCAAGCAGGTGGCCAGTTATCTGGGACTGATTCCGCGGGAAGAAAGTTCCGGCGGACGGCAGAAGTTGGGCGCGATCACCAAGCAGGGCAACCGCATGCTGCGTTCCCCGCTGGTGGAAGCGGCGCAGAACGCAGTGCGCTACGATCCCCAGTTTCGTCGGGAGTATTTGCATCGCTGTCATCAAAAACCCAAAGCCGTGGCCAAGGTGGCTGCGGCACGCAAATTAGCCGTACGACTCTACTGGATGCTGCGCACCCAGAAACCGTATCCAGAGATCGTTCGCATCGAGAGCAGCTCGGGGCTGGCCCTGGTCGGCGCAAGCTAGACCGCAGGTGTTGATTGGGCGCTCTCGCATCCCGTAACGTCGGGATGTTCGCATAGAAGAATCATGGTTGCAGTTCGGGGCCGAATCGATGGTTGGTGGAACGCTCTTCCACCGGGGAGTGATTCAGCGTGAGATTTCCAGAGCCTTGGTCCTCAACCTCTCTGGCAACAAACGCGGTGCTCCGGCACTGCCCAGGAAAACTATGCTCTTGACAATGCCTTCGCTCTTATCGAGGGCCAGCCGGCCCCGACTCGCCCCTGGTCCGGCAGGGAAGACTGAGCGTGGTTCCGCTGAGTGACAAGCAGTATGAGTTCCTGCTGGGCGTATAACACGTGGCATCCTAATGGGTGTTAGCGCCTGAGTACAGCGGTTGTCGCGCCCATTTGCTTTCTCGCTCACCTTGGCTGAACATCTGTGACCCCCGGCACGGAAAAATTCTCGCGTAGGTGTATGGTTTCGGTGACAGATTTCTCGACACTCCACAGTAGCCCCACTGAGCGGTAAACCACCGAGCAGCGAACCACTGAGATGTCCTGACACGAACGTTCTGCGGAGGTTGTGTTATGACCCGTATGAGTTATTTGCGATTGTTGGCACGAGTAACACCGTGCCTGCTCTGGGCTGTTTGTCCGCCATGGTCTCAGAGCAATCTTCTGATCAACGGAGACTTTAGCCAGGGTAATATTGGGTTCCGCAGTGACTACACATATTCCTCCACAGACTGCACCCCGGCGGGATATTACTCAATTGGCAACAATCCTCACTCCTGCAACGGCGCCGCTCCAAGTTTCGGGGATCACACCACCGGCACCGGATTGATGATGGTCGTAAACGGAGCAGTAACCCCGGGCGTGGTTGCGTGGGAAGAAATAGTCTCAGTGCTCCCCGGCAAGAGCTACGTTTTCAGAGGTTGGGTCGCGGATTGGGGAAACGACAGTCTGCCTCAAGAAGCGGCTAGACTAATGGTGATCATCAATGGATCGACAATCAGTACCGTGGTACCAGACACGCGCGATGGTTATTGGACTCCTTTCAACGTTCAATGGGACTCACAAAGCTCTACGTCAGCCAAAATTCAAATCGTCGATGCCGATCTGGCCTCGCTCCAGAACGACTTCACGCTCGATGACTTGAATTTCGCCATCGCCACCCCGATGAACAGTTCGGCAATGGTGTTTGAAAACGCGGGTGGCATTCTCAAAACTGACGGTTCAAACATCTCCCTGTCGAACTCTGCACTAACGCGCTTTTTCGTGTTGGGTTCCAATCTTGCCGGCACCTTAGGAACGGTTAAGTTCACGACTGGAGCACTCAGCGGAGGCAACTTCGGTGTGGCGGGAACGTTCCAAGCCGGCGGGTCACTCGTGATCGAAAGCAATGGAACCGGCGGATTACCCAAGGGCCGGTTGTTTACCGGCACATTTTCCGGCCCCGTCACCTGGGTGGGAAGCTTCAGGGCGGCCGCTAAGGGCACTAAGGGAGCGTGGAGGTACACTTTGAGCGGACAAGTGCAAGGCACATTCTCCAATGGCCTGGCGGCGAATGGCGGAACTGTGCAGTTCAGCTTCCATGTCGAGAACGGATCTCAGTTCGCCGTTGGACATCCGGCTCGCGGAAAGACCGGCGGAACCACAGTAACATCGGTGCCTTGACAACGTTGGTGCGAAAACGGGACCAAGCTAGCGCAAGTGTCTCCTCCGGGGGTTAGGATCTAGGGCGCTCGGCAATGTGCCAAAGAACGCCCGTTAGGGTCGCTCAGGTAAAGCACCTTCATACCCAGGGCTGCATCGCTGGAGGCTTGCACATTCTAGCGCCAAAGGCCTTTCCGGGGTCAGTTGACGATAAATCGCCATTACGCTCGTTGACACCGAAAAAGGCGAATAGAAGGGTGAATGAGATGAGGAGTGCGCTGGTCAAGGTGCGGCATTTACTGCATCGGAAAGTTTGTACGGAGCCGAATGAAAAGTGAAATTCGAGGCCGACCGACTTAGGAGAGGAGCCAACCACAAACTAGAAAAGGGCTGATCCCCCGCGGTCAGCCCTCGGCCCGAATTAGTTTGGTAGCAAATTGGTAGCACGCGTTTTGGTAGCATCCTGGTAGCAAAACGTGCCGATTTTAGCGGTTTTTGCCGACTCGTCCGACTTTTAAAGCCTTTGCCGTCAGCACGATACGATTTTGCGAGTTCCATGGCATGGAAGAGGTCGTCGGTTCGATCCCGACCAGGTCCACCAATCACTTCCCACGCACCGTGCCAGTCCCACGCACCGTGCCAGCGAGGCCATCCGCGAATTTTGAAGTCACTCCCGCCACCGCGGAGCAGGCGCCGGTGCTGGCCAATCTGCTCGAGCTTTACGCCTACGACTTCAGCGAATTTCTCCCCATCGAGTTGGAGTCTGATGGCAGGTTCAACAGTTTTTCGAACCTCGCGCAATACTGGAGCGAGCCAGAGCATCATCCATTCCTCGTAACAGTAGATAGCAATCTGGCCGGATTGGTTCTGGTAAGGCGAGGGTCAGAGTTCTGTGATCGGCCTTCGGTCTGGGTCATGGCCGAGTTCTTTGTGGTGAGGAGATACCGAAGACGCAGCGTTGGCACTAAGATCGCGGAAGAGGTCTGGAAGCGGTTTCCCGGCCCCTGAGAAGTCGGCGTGATGTTAGCGAACGTTTCGGCGTGCCGCTTTTGGGAGCGGACGATTGCGGGGTATACGGGAGAAGCCATCCATCCAATTGTGATCGAGAAAGACCGTAAGAGCTGGGTGCTCTTCACGTTCGAGTCGAGCGCAGCCCGGGCAAATCCTCTCCAATCGTAACGGGAGTTGGGTCACAGGAGCCTGTGATTGACGTCACTGCATGCGCTGGGTCAACGTTGGATACTGCGGCAATCCGAGCCGCCGCTCCCGAGGTGTGTAATGCTCGCCAAGTGTGTCAATCATTCCTGCCCCACCCGGTTCCGCTATTTGGAAGAGGGAAGATTGTTCCGCCTGGAAAGAGACCGGCTTGTGGGACCGCTGAACCGCGAGAAAGTAGAATATTTTTGGCTTTGCGCGACCTGCTCGCGAACCATGACACTTCGCCTGGATGATCACATGGGAGTCACTGTCGCACCGCTGAGGAAATCAGCGCAGCATGCGGCGGATCATGCCAAGTTTGTGCTGCTGGACCGGCAACGTGGGCTAACGCTGGCCAGTCTGGTGGGCGCTTTGTTCTTCACCCGCGCCAGTTGAGCCTGCCGGGACTACAACCGCATCGCCGGCACGGCCACATCCCGCTGAATCTTGTAGGCGTTCGAAATGTATTGCAGCACCATGCGCTGGGTGTTGAAGAAAGATGCGTTCAACGCGATGGTGTAGCGCATGATTTCGGAGTAGCGGTTGGGGCGGCCGTAGAACATGGGGACGATGTCGCGCTCCAGTTTGTCGTAGAGCGCGGCGACTTCGAGGACGGATCCTCGGCGACTTCGCTGCTGCCGATGGCCCATCCGGTGATGCCTTCGATGTGGCCTTCGGCCCACCAGCCGTCCACCACGCTGAAGCTGGGGACGCCGTTCAGCGCGGCCTTCATGCCGCTGGTGCCGGAGGCTTCCTGCGGGCGCATGGGGGTGTTCAGCCACAGATCGACGCCGGAGGTGATGAGCCTGTCCCCAGCGCATGTCGTAGTTTTCGACGTACACGGTCTTGATGACGTCAGCCAAAGCGCTGGCGCCGCCGACCACGCGGCGAATCAGGTTCTTGCCGCCTTCATCGTGCGGATGGGCCTTGCCGCCATAGACCAGCTGAATCGGCCCGACTTCGCGGGCGATGCGGCGCAGGCGCTCCGGGATCCTGAAATAAAAGATCGGCGCGTTTGTAGGTGCTGGCGCGGCGGGCGAAGCCGAGGGTGAGGAGCTTGGGATCAAGCTGCACTCCGAACGACTTTGGCAGATCTCCTCGAACAGTTCGGACTTGGCTTCGGCCGTGTGCGTGCTTGAATGCTCGGAATCGGAATGCTGATGGCGTAGCGCAGATAGTTGTTGTCGGTGCGCCAGCCGGGAATGTAAGGAATCAAAAAGTTCGCCGAACGCGGGTGACGTCCAGGTGATGGCGTGAACGCCGTTGGTGATGGCGCTGATGTCGTAGGCGGGAAACATTCCGCGGGAAACTTCGCCGTGGCGCATGGCGACGCCGTTTACGTATCCGGAAAAGCGCAGCGCCAGGAAAGTCATGTTGAGGGCATCGTGTTCCCAGGCGTCGGCTTCGTTCGAGCAGTGCGAGTTCTTCGCGGCCCAGAACCTGTCCGACCAGGCTGCGGGGGAACTGATCGTGTCCGGCGGGGACGGGAGTGTGGGTGGTGAAGATGCACATGCCGCGCACGCCGTCGATGTCGAGCTGCTTGACGCGTCCGGCGAAGCTTTGTTCGAGGCGGCGTTCGAGCAAGCCGAGCGAAAGCAGGGCCGAGTGGCCTTCGTTCATGTGGAACGTCTCAAGCTGGCCGGGATAGAGCTTTTTCGATCATCCGGAAGCCGCCGAGGCCGAGCACGATTTCCTGGGCCAGGCGATAGCGCTGGTCGCCGCCGTAGAGCGAATCGGTCAGCGCGCGGTCGTAGTCGGAGTTTTCCGGGACGTCGGTGTCGAGCAGATAAACCGGAACAATTTCTCCGGTGATGCCGGTGATGATGTACTTCCAGGCGCGAATCGAAACCTGGCGGCCTTCGATCTCAACCGTGACTCGCTGCTTGACTTCCGTGATTTGAGTTGCTCGGGATCCCAGTCCTGCGTTTGCTCGAACTGATTTCCCGCGGAGTCGAGAATCTGGCGGAAGTATCCCTTGCGATAAGCGAGGGTGACGGCAACCAGAGGCACGCCCAGATCGGCGGCGGAACGCAGCGTATCGCCGGCCAGGATTCCCAGACCTCCGCTGTAGGTAGGGATGTCCGGTTCGAGGGCGATCTCCATTGAAAAATAGGCCACCCGAGGTGTTGTCGTCTTCTTCATGGGCCCTTTCAGACTGTTGCGAAGAGAGAGTGTGGCTGTGATCCTGAGGCGCGCTTCCGAGGAACTCAGTTTCGAAAGTATAACGTTAAGGTGCCCGGAGTTCCAGAGAATGCTTTAGCTCTCTCTCTCTATAAGGAATCGGGCCAAATCCTTGAGGACATTAGCGCGGGGACCGAAATTTTCCACAGCCGAGTTCGCCGACTGCAGCAGGCTGGCAGCGCGCTTGCGCGATTCGTCCAAGCCGAACAGAGCCGGGTAGGTGGCTTTTTCCGAGGCGACGTCTTTGCCGGCGGTTTTTCCCAGTTGCGCGGAAGTCTGGGTGACGTCGAGGATGTCGTCAACAATCTGGAAGGCGAGGCCGATTGACTGTCCGAAGCTGCGCAGATGATTGACTTGGTCAGAAGACGCACCGGCGTAAGATTCCTCCGGTTACAACGCTGGCGGTGATCAATGCCGCGGTTTTCGAGCGATGAATGTATTCAAGCGTCTCGGCGTCGGGTCTGGTGCGCTCGGCTTCCAGATCAACCACCTGGCCGCCGATCATTCCGTTGACGGTGCCGGTGCCGCGAGCGATCTCTTCGATGATTTTCACCCGTGCTTCGGTAGGACAGCCAAGGCGCGACAGGACTTCATAGGCCTGAGTTTGCAACGCGTCTCCGGCGAGGATTGCGATGGCTTCGCCGAAAACCTTGTGGCAGGTGGGGCGGCCGCGGCGCAGGTCGTCGTTGTCGAGCGCGGGGAGGTCGTCGTGGATCAGAGAATAGGTGTGCAGCATTTCGAGCGCGGCGCCGAGGTCTTCGATTCCCGCGGCAACGATCCCGCGACCGCGCGGCCAGCTTCCATGCACAAAATTGGGCGGATGCGTTTGCCTCCGGCAAAAACGCTGTGACGCATGGCCTGATGAATGGACGTCGGGCGCTCGCTGGCCGGCGGGAGAAGGCGTTCTAAAGCCGAGTCGGCAAGCTTGCGGCCGTCCTCAAGAGTCTGCTTCAGCATGGAAGGGAAGTATAACAACAGCCCTCAGCCATCAGCCGTCAGGTAAAACGGTTCGTTTCCAGCAATTCGGGGCTGCCGGCGAAAGCAGGTCCCTCGATGGCTTCGCCGTGTCGGAGTGACATCGCGATTGTGAGTAGGCGAGTGAGGGGTTTACCTGAGGGCTGACGGCTGATGGCTGACGGCTAACTACCGAACGGCTCGGCTTGAATCTTGCCGTTTTGCTTGAGGAGGATTTCCACTTTGCCCTCAGCTTCTTCCAATTCCTTGCGGCACGAAGCGGAGAGCTGCATTCCCTCTTCGAAGAGAGTCAGAGACTTCTCCAGCGGCACTTCGCCCTGTTCAAGTTCCTGAACGATTTTTTCCAGGCGCTGAATACACTCTTCAAATTTCGGCACGAGAAAAGACTCCTTGCGGCTGATTCTACACCCAGCAAAACTGCCGACGCACAATTCATCCGACGTCGAGCGCATCAACCTCAGCCAGCCGTGGCGCCGGTTGTGCCCAGCGCCTCCAGCACGTCCACGGCGGACGAGTAGCGTCCCTGCGGGGCGCTGATCTGCGCGCCTTGCACCATCTGCGTACCGAGATCAGCATTTCGCGGGCGATGGCGATGCCTTCCTCGCGGGCGGCTTCGGGTGACGAGGCGCGCGACATGCGCTCCAGGATGGAATCGGGCACCGAGACGCGCAGTTCGTTCTTCATGAACTCGGCATTGCGGGCGCTGACCAGGGGCCAGATTCCGGCGATCACCGGGATGCGGCAGTGCTCGATCTTGCGCAGAAAATTCTCCAGCAGCGAAAGATCGAAAACCGGCTGCGTGACCGCGAACTCCGCCCCGGCTTCGACTTTGTATTCGAAGCGGCTGATTTCTTCGTCGATGTTGGGCACGCCGGGATTCGCGCCGACTCCGATGGCGAAGCCGGTCCCGATGCCGATGGGGTTGCCGCCAATGTCGAGGCCGCGATTCAGGTTGTGCACAATGTTGACCAGGCCGATGGCGTCCACGTCGAAAACCGCGGTGGCGTCGGGATAGCCGCCCATCTTCGGAGGATCGCCGGTGATGCAAATCAGGTTCTTGATGCCGACGGCGGCCGCGCCCAGCAAATCCGACTGGATGCACAGCACGTTGCGATCGCGGCAGGTGTAATGCAGGATGGCCTCGATCCCAGCTTGCTGCTGCAGCAGCAGCGACAGCGCCTGATTGCTCATGCGGGCCGAGGCGCGGGGACTGTCGGGAATGTTGATTCCGTCCACGCCGACAGATTTCAGGTACTTCGCGCCTTCTAGTTCCTTCTGAATGTTCGTGCCCTTGGGCGGAACAATTTCGACCATGGCGACGAATTCGCCGCGGGCAATCTTGTGCGCCGAGCAGCGATCTTTTTTCCAGAGGCACTGCCGGCGACGGCGCGAGGTGCAGCTTCGGCCTTGACTTGCGCGTCCGTGCGGGCGCGGGCCTGAGTTACGCGCAACGCGGATTTCATCACCCGAGTGTGTTCCGGGGTGGTTCCGCAACAGCCGCCGATCAGTCGCACTCCGGCGGCGACGAACTTGCGGGCGTAGCTGGCCATGTACTCCGGCGAGCACAGATAGATGTTGCGTCCTTCGACCGAGCGCGGGATTCCGGCATTCGGTTGGGCCGAGAGGGGAAGCGTGGTTGCGGCGCGGACCCGCTCCATGGCGTCGAGCATGGCCACCGGGCCGACGCTGCAGTTGCAGCCGATTACGTCCACGCCCCATTCCTCGATGCGCGGCGCGAACACTTCCGGCGTCGAGCCGTCGATGCAGTTGGATTCTTCGTCCACCGTGACCTGGGCGACGATGGGGATTTTGGGATTCGACATCGCGGGCGGCCAGGACTGCCTGATGCAGTTCTTCGACGTAGCCGAAGGTTTCCAGAATCAGAATGTCGGCGCCGCCTTCGATCAGAGCGGCAATCTGGTCGCGGAAGGCGTCGCGTGCTTCCTGGAAGGAAGTCTTGCCCAGCGGCTCAATCCGGACTCCCAGAGGCCCGACCGAGCCCGCCACCCAGGCGTCGAAGCTCTTGGCGGCTTCCTTGGCCAGTTTGGCTCCGGCGAAGTTGATTTCGCGGACTTTATCCTGAAGCCCATGGCGCTCCAGCCGGAAGCTATTGCCGCCAAAGGTGTTGGTCTCAATGACCTCGGCGCCGGCCTGCAGGTACTCGTGGTGCAGCCCGCGGATCAAGTCCGGCTGCGAGACGTTGAGTTCGTCATAGCAGCGGTTGATGAAGATGCCCTTTTCGTACAGCAGGGTGCCCATGGCGCCGTCGCACAGCACCGGGGAAGCCTTCAACCGCGCTAGGAAATCACCCGCCATGTCTTGAGAATACAGGAGGAAGAACCGGACTTGCACGGCCGGTCCGGTCGCGTTCGCAGAAAATCTTCGGCAAAGCCTCTGATATAATCCGCTCTTTCGCATCTAACTCTCTATCCTTCAATGCTCTTCGGAGTTCCACGGTTGAAAAAAACTTAATTGCCTTAGCTGTGTCCGTGTTGACCAGCGCCCTGTTGGTTTCGTGTGGTGGTTATTCGAACACTACCAAGCTGCCCAGCCGACCTGGCATTTCGGGCGTTCGTTTCCAACCCTCTGCACCCGACCACTGGGGGGATTGTTCCCGCGCTCGATATCGTGGACGCCACCAAAGACCTGCTGTCCTCAGGGGGGGTGTCGCTGGCAGGGCTGATGCCGAATGCGGGCTTGATGGTCGTAACTCCGAAGAAGGACTTTACCTTGGTGGTGAGTCCAGACCGGCAATCAGATTGCGATCGTGAACAACTCCACGGAAAGCGCTTTGGCGCGCGACTACCCTGGCGGGAACGACCGAAAGCGTGGTGTGTGGGCAGCGACGACACGACTGCGTTTGTGGCCATGCCGCAGGCACCGGTTTTTGGGCAAGCGCCCGGCGGCGTGGACAGGTTTAACCTTTCGCAAACGGCGCTGACTGCGGTGATCCCGGTACCCAGCGCGCACTACCTGGTGCTCAGTCCGTCCGGCAATCAGATGCTGGTTTTTTCCGACAACTCGAATTTGGTCACGCTGCTGTTTCCGGCGTTGTTGGGATCGGGCTCGCAAACCAACACTCAGGCTCCTTGCTCGGGAGCCGCAGTCGCGGCCTGCGCCGTCAGCGGATTTGACCGGCCGGTATGGCGGCGTTTTCGACAGCACCGGATCAATCGCCTACATCTTCAACTGCGGACTGGAATGTGGGGGGGCAGCGAATGCCAGCATCATGCCGCTCAATATGAACGCGCAGACCACGGGCACGCCGATCCCGTTGGTCAGTGGCGGATTGATCGGAGGAGCGACTACCGGGCTTCTGTCGGGCAGCACGCTCTACGTTGCTGGCACACCTCCCAACACCCCTTGCGGACCCGGGGACTGCGGCATTGAATTGCGGAGTGCTGAGCGTGGTGGACGTCGGATCAGCGACGGTCACATCGGCGCAATTGATTCCTGACGGCTACCACAACCGCATCCAGATGGGCGCCAATGGCCAATTGTTTGTCGGTTCACGCAGCTGCACGCAACGTGACCAGCTCGAGCGAAACCCGCGGTTGCCTGGCAATCTTCAACACCGTGAATTCCAAAGTCACTGTCCCACCACAAAACGGGGACGTGACTGGAATTGAGCCGATTCCGAACCGCAACGTGGTTTACGTCTGCCAGGGCGGAGGACTGCAGATCTACGACACCACCACCGATCTGCTTCAAACCACCCAGGTAAACATTGTGGGCCAGGCGATTGATGTGAAGGTTGTGGACTTCTGAGAGAAACACTCAGCCTTCAGCACTCGGCATTCAGCCGCTCCAGCCACTGATGAATCCTCAAAATCGTGCTCGGACGACGTAAGAATCTCCCGGGCAAAACGGCAGTGCTCAGCGTTAGAAGGGCTGAATGCTGAGTGCTGAGTGCTGATTGCTGAGTGCTACTTCGGTTCCAGAATCAGCCGATGCGCCGTCGCGTCCTCCACGGCTGATTTCGAGAACGGCAGCGGTGAAAGTGTAGCCGGTGTACCACGCCTTCCACTGATCCATGTAGTAGGGGCTAAGGAAGTTTCCGGACTGGCCGGTCACCGTGTTGAGAGTGGAGGCGTCAAGGTTGGAGAGATCGGCGGTGAATCTCTCCGAGGGGCCGTAGTCGCGGCCTGCGGCTTTTACGGTGTATCCACTGCCGGACTGCGGATTATCTCCCGGGGCCAGTCCATCGCCGCAGAAGTGGGATTCGCCCGAGGATTGGGTTCTGGATGGTGACGCGAATCCTGCGGGCCCCACTTCCAGGAATTCAAATCGGCAGGCGCTTTCTTCAGCGCCTCGTCCATTGCCGCGGCCAGCAGATCGTCATAGCTGGCGTAGGCGGGCGGCAGCCAGCGCGCAGGCTGCTGGGTGAGCAACGTTCTCCAGCCACACCGTTTCCATCATCCAGTGGTAAGTCTCCCAACTCTCCGGACCGCCGGAGAGCGGATAGTCGCCGAGCTTGGCGGCCAGCAGCATGCGCCGAAGTTCCGTCTCTGGCTTGGGTGGCGATGGTGGGTGCGGCCGAGTTCGCGTCCATCTGGCCATTCCATTCGCGCAGAATATTGGCCGCCTCATGGGCGCGAGGCGAAGCACTCTTTGCGTGGTCGATGGCGTAAACGAACTTGTCAGCCACGAAACGGTCGAGTTCGGAATACACGTCAGTTTCGAGCGCCAGCATGTCGGCGGCCGCAAACTTCCTGCCCGACCCGAGCACGCGGTAAATCCGGTCGGTGCGCCAGGGAGCTTCCCACTGCACGCCGATCGAGTACGGATAGCCGTCGGGCGTGATGCGGCCATTTGCAGTGGCAATGATTCCCGATGCCGGGTTGAAGACGTTCGGCAGCTTGTCGAAGGGAATGTAGCTGGTCCACTCGTGCGCGTTGTCGCTGCCATCTCACCGGGAGGCTGCCGTCGCCGGCGGCGCGGATGGGGACTCTTCCGGTGGTCTGGTATCCGATGTTTCCATCGACGTCGGCGTACACGACGTTTTGCCCGGGAGCGTCGAATTCTGAAAACGCACGGCGGAACTGCTCCCAGTTCTGGATCGAATCCACATGGAAGAACGGATTGCGGATGCCGTCATAGAGCGTCCAGCGCAGCGCGATCTTGCGAGTCTCACCGGGAGCCAACTCAGTCACGATGGGGCCGTGGCGGGTGACCTCGACGTTGACGACAACATCCTCCTTGCCTTTCACATGGATGACTTCCTGGCGCACTTCGGGTTGCTTCCAGCCGTCGGGCGTCAGGTACTGGCCCTGATCGTTGAAGGTCTCGATGAACGCATCTTCAATGGCCGGACCGACATTGGTGAATCCCCAGGCCACGCGGCGATTGTGACCGACGATCACGTAGGGATATCCGGGAAGCGTGACACCGGCGACGTCGAAATCGCCGGAGTGCAAGTGCGCTTCATACCAGAGGTTCGGCATCTGATGGCCGAGATGCATGTCATTCGAGAGCAGCGGCTTGCCGGTGACGGTGTGCGCTCCGGAAACGACCCAGTCATTTGATCCGAGCGCGACTGGCTGCTCACGGAGGAATGGCTCAAGCCAAGGGCCAAGCAAGGCGGATAACTCGGTGGATGCGAACTTGCCCGAAGACGCGATCTGAACGTGACGGTGTCACTGGCCCATCTGGAGGCGGAGCATCGAGCGCGGGCATTGCAGCGGTCGGAGGGTGGTCGCGCCACGAAGTATTCACGTAGAGATCGGCAGTTAGCTCCGGGCCCAGCTTGGCCAGGACGTGCTCCCGGGTGAGCGCAACGAAGGATTGGTGCTGAGGGTTTCGACCATCTGGTAGGCGATCATCAGCGAGTCTTTTTCGGTCCAGGGATGCGGAGAGTAACGCAGGACGCGAAACTCCAGCGGCAAGCGGTCACGATGGGTTCGGATATAAGCATTCACGCCGCGCGCATAGGCGGCGAATTGTTCACGGTCCTCGGGCGTGGCTGACAGCAGGCCTTTTTCGGCGGTCGCCCGGATCCCAAGAATGCGTTGCTGGCGGTCATGTTTCAGCGCGACCTCGCCAACGATCTCAGAAAGTTCTCCGGCGGCGGCGCGGCGCATCAGGTCCATCTGAAACAGGCGGTCTTGTGCGGTGATGTACCCCTGGGCAAAGAAAAGATCGTCAAGCGTGGCGGCCTCGATCGTAGGCACGCCGTGACTGTCGCGGTTGACGCTGACCGGGGCGGAAATTCCGGCCACCGGAATCGGGCCGTCAAGATCGGGAAGCGCCGAGCGTGCAATGGCAAACAGCCATAGGACTGCGACGGCGGTGATCAACAGCAAGACGATCGCGGTAGCCGCCGAGCCAGCGCCCAAGCCGGAACCGCCGGCGTGGCGCCGCCACCGGTTGCAGAGTGTGGGAACTCATACGGAGCCTTCGATTGTAGGGCGAGGCACGGGGAATGGCAAAGCATCGGGTGATCGGGTGATCTGACATCACTGGCTTGCGGTTACAGATCGCCCGATGTCCCGATCAACCCAGTTTGGCGGCAGGCGCAAACGCCAGTATGATCGGTAGCTCATGATCTGCTCTCATTGTGCAGCGGAAATGCCGGACATCAGCGCCTTTTGCCCGGTTTGCGGGCGCCCGGTCGAGTCCGACGACCACCGCCACGCGCCGTAACTCGCGACGCCTTGCTAGGCGGATTGGCGTACCTGACCGTCGTTCCGGCCATTGTGTTTCTTGCGGTTCCCGCGCTCAAGAGCAGCCGGTTTGTTCGATTCCATTCCTGGCAATCACTGTTTTTCGCAGCCGGCGTGGCAGTGGCGGCCTTGCTGGTGAAGTTTCTTTTT
The DNA here is from genome assembly GCA_963819825.1 of uncultured Acidobacteriota bacterium. GTDB lineage: Bacteria > Acidobacteriota > Terriglobia > Terriglobales > Acidobacteriaceae > Gp1-AA145. The sequence continues at coordinate 294,564 of CAWFXO010000003.1, read as the reverse complement.
GCGGCCCTTTCCATCCTGCCGTGGATCGGATTTCTTGCCGCCTGGCTTTTTGTTGGGCTTACATTTATCGCGATCGCTGTGATCTGGATCGTGCTCCGGTGAAAGCCCGCAAGGGCAGAATTACGAGTTGCCGGTGCTGGGTCGCATCGCGCGCAAGGCTGGCTGATGAAGCTCGGCCCACGCTGATTCTTTGGGACTTAGCTCGCCCGGTCCCTCAGTTGCTTGACAGGAGGCTTGCGGGATGGCATTCCTATAGTCTTTTGTTTCTCTGTTTCTGGTGAACTCGCCGCAAGTTCGAGTTGGGTTGCGTAAGAAAGGGAGCGCTTGAAAGTTAAAGTTTTCTACCACGACCGGTGTTTCGATGGCGCCTCTTCGGCGGCCCTGTTTTCTCGGTTTTACCAGGAGCGGATCCGCAACGACGTCGAGTTCGTTTACTCCGGCCTGCTGCATCGCGCCGGCGCGTTATTCAATGAGGCCGACTTCGACGGCGAAGAAAACGCCATCGTGGATTTCAAGTACTCCAGTTCGCCGAAGATTACCTGGTGGTTCGACCATCACGAAAGCGCGTTTCTTACGCCCGCCGACGCGGCGCACTTCGAGCAGGACCAGAGCAACCGCAAGTTCTATGATCCTGGATTCAAGTCCTGCACCAGCTTTATTGCCATGATTGCCGACCAGCGGTTTGGATTTCATCGCGGGTCAGTCGCCGAACTGGTGCACTGGGCCGACATCATTGATGGAGCGCTCTATCCTGACGCCAAGACGGCCGTGGAAATGAAAGCTCCGGCCATGCAGTTGACCATGGTGATTGAATCCATGCAGGACCCTGCGTTTATTCCGCGCCTGATTCCGCTGCTAGCGACGACGCCGCTGGCGGAGGTGATTGCCGGCCCCCTTCGTTGCTCCTCTGCTGCCTCCGCTGCTCGAACGACACCGGCAATCCGATCGGCGTGCTCAAGGAGCGCACCGAATCCAAGGACGCAACGCTTGTTTTTTGACATCACCGATCTCGAACTGGAGGGCTACAACAAATTTGTCCCGTACTACTTGCACCCGGAGTCCGTCTATAGCGTTGGGCTGAGCAAGAGCAGCTTTCGAGTGAAGGTCTCCGTGGGATCGAATCCCTGGGCGCCGTCGCCGCCGGTGGTGAACCTGGCCAAGATTTGCGAACGCTACGGCGGCGGCGGTCATGCCCGAGTGGGCGCGATTTCGTTCGATGTGAGCCAAAGCGCAGGAAGCCCGCCAGGCGGCGCAGGAAATCGTCGAAGAGCTTCGCGCCAGCGTGCGCGAACTCCACTCCATGAATTCAGGCACTCAAGCATCGCATTCGTGCCACGGGCAGCAAAGAGCACCGCGCCCGGCTGCGGGCCCTGCGCACGGTGGCGGTCATGGAGTTCGTCAAAGGCATGCTGGTGCTGGCGGCGGCCCTGGGCGATCGCGTTTTTCGTGGATGCCACCGACGTGGCGGAATGGTTTCTGCGACTGCTGCACATCAGCCCTGACCGCCACTTTGCGCAGCTGCTGCTGCGATGGCCGCGGACGGTTGAGCGACGCCAAAGTCTGGGTGGTGGTCACGGTAGCCTGCGCTTATTCGGGGCTGCGCTTCGTCGAAGCCTACGGACTGTGGCGCGCCCGGGCCTGGGCGGAATGGATTGCTCTGGTTTCGGGCGCGCTCTATCTTCCCTTCGAAATCCGACTGCTGATGCATCGCGTGACCCTGCTGCACGCGGCTTTTCTGATGGTCAACGTTGCGGTGGTCGCATTCATGTTCTACCTGCGCATTTATCTTCCCGGGCGGGAGCGGAGGAATCTCCTCCCCGTACCCCATCGAGTAGAATTCATTGCAGCCGCTGCGCGATTGAGTCGCGAAACCCTTGTCAACTTCAGGAAAGCTAAGCCGAAGAAAATTCCTCTACACCGGCGCGCATTGCGGCTGCGGGCGCCGCAGTCACCGGCGCCTGGGGCTTTTCGGAGTCGAACCATCCGCAGGTCACGCGGCTTGAAGATCCCGCTCGCCCGCCTGCCGCGCGCTTTTGACGGCTTCACCATCGCGCAGCTGAGCGACTTCCACTACGACGACCGTTTTTCGGTAACGCCGATTCGCAAAGCGGTCGAGATCGTCAACGGCCTGCATCCCGATCTGATTGCCCTGACCGGCGATTTCGTAACCGTGCCCTGGTTCCGTCGAGGAGCCGAACGTCAGGCGGTTCGCCGAAGCTGCCGAGCCCTGCGCGCGACATCCTGCAAGACCTGCAGGCGCCCATGGGAAGTTTGCGGTTCTGGGCAATCACGATGCCGGATTCGATCCGGTGCGAATTACGCGGGCGCTGCACGATCATCGGCATGCCGGTGCTGATGAACCGTTCAGTCCCGCTGCAGCGCGGGAAGGACCGGATCTGGCTTGCCGGAATTGACGACGTGCTCGAAGGCAGGCCGGACATCGCGCCGGCGCTCGCTGGCATTCCGTCCGCAGAGTGCGACGATTCTGCTGGCCCACGAACCGGACTTCGCCGATGAGGTTTCGGTGATGCCGGTTGATCTTCAGCTTTCCGGTCACTCGCACGGCGGGCAGGTCTGGATTCCGGGAATCGGCGCGCCCTGGCTGCCGCCGCTGGCCCGGAGATATCCGCGGGGACTCTACAAGATTCGCGACCTGACGCTCTACACCAACTTCGGCCTGGGAACGATTCACGCGCCGGTGCGCATCAATTGCCCGCCGGAAATTACGTTGATCACGCTGCGAAGCAAAAGCATTTAACCGCCGAGACGCCGAGAGCGCAGAGAAAAGCAGTTTTCTCTGAATTTCTCGGCGATCTCGGCGTGCTCGGCGGTAAAGTTTTTGCGCTGGTTGAGGCGGCGGTCACGCGATCAGAAAAGATCCAAACAAGCTGTACAAAAGCACCGCCAGCACGACCATCGTGAAGAACACATACATGCGGTCGCCTTCGATGGAGAAGGCGGCCACCGAAAACATCACGCGGACGATGGGCGTTGCAATCAGCACCAGCAATCCCAACTGCATGATCGCGCGGGAATCTCCGGAGAAGGCGGCGTGCACGATGCCGTGCACCGTGCGCAGCGGGTCCGGCACGGCGTGGAAAGTGCGATAGTCCACCCACGCGCCCGGATGCGCGCCGAGATAAAGCACGGCGCCGAGCGATCACCACTACCGCCGCCGTCAGCACGCCGGCGCGCAGCAAGTAGGCGATCACGATCTCGGTACGCTGCTCGTACCACTCCTGATCTTGAGGAGTTCGATTTCGCCGATCTGGGATCCGCCGCTCCATCCAATTCATCAGAAGCCTCCCCGCAATCCCTTGAACAGCATTTCTGCTCCCAGCAGCACGATCACGATGCTGAAGACCAGACGCAGCGATTTGGTCTGGGTCTTCACCAGAACTCGGGTGCCGATCAGCGAGCCGAGCAAGACTCCCAGCATCACCGGCATGGCCAGCGAGGGATCAATGTATCCGCGGCTGAGATAAACTCCGGCGCTGGCGGCTGCGGTTACGCCGATCATGAAATTGCTGGTCGTCGTCGAGACTTTGAACGGGATTTTCATCGCCTGGTCCATGGCGACGACTTTGAGCGCGCCGGAGCCGATTCCCAGCAATCCTGACAAGCGCCCCTGCGCCGAACATCACTCCGAATCCGGTCGGAACGTGATAGACGTTATAGCTGCGCAGGCCGCTGGTGTCGGGGAAGGTGCCGTTCATCTTCAATTTGGTGGCCAGCGGGTCGGGCGGCTGCTCGACGGCGGTGCGAGGACGCACGCGCCGCGACACGTACGCCGAATAGGTCAGCACCAGGCCGAAAATAATCGCGATGGCATTCGCCGGAACCTTCGCCGTGAGATACGCGCCGAGCAGCGCGCCCAGCGTGGTCGCGATTTCGAGAAACATCCCGATGCGGATGTTCGAGAAGCCTTCTTTAACGTAGGCGGCGGCTGACCCAGAAGAAGTTGCGATGACCGAGACCAGCGACGCGCCGATGGCGTAGCGCAGATCGACGTGAAAGAAAATGGTGAGCAGCGGGACGAGGACTACGCCGCCGCCGAGTCCGGTGAGCGCGCCGAGAAAACCGGCGGCGAGAGAGCCGATCCAGACGAGGAGATGTGAATTCGAGGACGTTCAAATGAATAGTCTGTCACATTCGGCGGCTTGTGGGCGTGCTGGCGTGGCGCCGACACTCCGCAGTTACTTCTCGGCTGCGCGCTGGCGGGTGAATCTAATTGCATGACGCACCAGAAACTGGTCGAGAAAGCCGTCGCCTGGCTGCGCAGCTATCGCTGCGGCGTGGTGCTCTCCGAGCAAAGCTGCGCCAGCGGAGAGACTCCGGACGCCATCGGCTGGAAGCGCGGCTGCCATTCGGTGACCGTGGAGTGCAAAATCTCACGCGCAGATTTTCTTGGCCGACCGCGAAAAACCCTTTCGCCGCAAGCCCGAAAAAGGCATGGGATGCGAGCGGTTCTATCTGACTCCCGCCGGACTGCTGCGGCCGGAAGAATTGCCCGCCGGATGGGGACTGCTGGAACTTCGCGGAAGAATGGTCGAGATGGTTTGCGCGTCGTCCGGAAAACTGCGGGCCGCCGTCGGATTCCGTCGCGAGATGAATCTGCTGCTCGCCAGCCTCCGCCGCGTGGAAGTGCGGATCGAGCCGCAATCCATCACCGACTTTCTGAAATGGAAAAACCGCATGGCGGAATACAACCGGGGGAGCTTGCCGCAGGGAATTCTGGCGGCGGGGGAAGAGGCGAATTGCTTTCTGGGGGCGGAGGCGGTGGAGGGGGATTAGGGAACTGTGAATTGAGATTTCCTTGTGATACCGAAATCCTCATCGAATTGATCTTCGAAGTTTTGGCGAGCTTCGGCATGAATCGGGTTCAGCAGATCCGTCCGATAGCATTCAAGATGGGCCTTGAGAGCCCGGGGAAGGTGCTCCGGACTGATTACAAGCATTTGAGCCTCGGGATCGTAAGCCATTGCCTCGCCGTTCGGCGGCTGACCGAGACCCACACGGTAGCGAGTTCTTGAGTTGTGGTAGAGACCGCACCGCGCATCTTTCCAAAGAACTTCGAGCAGCTTTTTCCGAACTTCAGAAGGAACTTTCTGTATAGACGGAAAGACGGCCTGGACGCCCGCTTTGAAATACTCGTTGTCTTTCTTGTGGCTGCCCTTGGGTGCTTGGTACTTCCCAATTGTCTCGAAGTAGCTTAGGCATATCTGAAGTACAGCGAAACCTGAGTGCTTAATCGCCTGTACCGTCGTTCCGCCGTCGAGCGGAAGCCCGCCATTAACAACCAAGTCTGCGATGTGCAACTGCCAGCCCAATGCCTGCTGATAGAAGATGTCAATTTTCTTTTCGATCCTGATTGGCCAGGCGAGATTGTCGTCCTCGTCTTTCCACGTGATCCGCATTGATTTCACCTCTTGAGTAGGTTTTGGTAGGCAGCTTCGTTCATAGAGCAGTATGCCGGCAATTGCTCCCACTGCGCTTCACCCAAGAGCATCAGCGTCGCGCATGCGAGCGCTCGGTGCGAGCCGTCTTGGAGGTACCATAGCCCGTGCTGTTCCTGCGCCATCCCTGGCTTCGCAAACGACCAAAGCCTCCTGGAAAATGATCCCCTCCCGGAGTTTATTGCGCATTCGGCGGAGATTATCAGCAAGGTCCCAATTGCTGGCGAGTCTGGGATATCCAAGGGCGATCGCGCGTTTCGCCACCGCACGAAGGGTGCGGTCATCGCCCCGCGGGGCGATCCTCATCACTTCATCATTTTGCAGAAACACAAGCTCGAAGAGCTCTTTTCCTGTCAGCGACATTGAGCAATGTCGCTCGAATCGCCTCAACCGCACCATGTTGTCAAAATGGTTGCGGCCGCCCAAGCGCAGGAGGTGTTTCTCGATCGTGTCCAAATTAACGTCTTTAGGAGCCGCCATCGAGGAAATCCTTCGGAAGCTTGGTGCGCAACATCTACAACTCCCGCCGCCCCTCCATCGCCTTCAGCATCGTGATCTCGTCGGCGTATTCGATGTCGCTGCCGGCGGGGATGCCGGTGGCGATTCGGGTTACTTTCAGGCCGGCGCGGCGGAGTTGTCCGGAAAGATAGGTTGCGGTTGCCTCGCCTTCGACGGTGGGATTGGTGGCGAGAATGACCTCGTCGGCCTGTCCGGCTTCGACCCGCTTCATCAGATTCGCTATGCGCAGTTGCTCCGGGCCGACGCCGTGGATGGGCGAGATGGCTCCGTGCAGCACGTGATAGACGCCGTTGTAATGCCGCGTCTTCTCGACCGATGCGATGTTGGTCGGTTCTTCGACCACGCAGATGAGGCGCTGGTTGCGGGTCGCGCTGGAACAATAGACGCAGGGGTCAACGTCGGTGATGTTGTTGCAGATGGAGCACAGGCGCAGGCTGGCCTTCACTTCGTGGATGGCGCCGGCGAGCAGGTTGGCGTCGTCTTCGCTGGACCGCAGAATATGGAACGCCAGCCGCTGCGCAGACTTGCTGCCAACGCCGGGAAGTTTTTTCAGCTCGTCGATGAGACGGGCCATGGGTTCAGCGAAGCGAGACATTTTTGATCGGGTGATCTGGTGATCGGGTCATCGGGTGATCTGAACTCCCGCGAGGCGGGTTGTAGATCACCCGATCACCAGATGGCCCGATCATCCGATTCCTGGCAGGTTCAGTCCTCCCATCATGCCGCCCATGGTGGATTGCATGGCGTCGTCAACTTTCCTGGCGGCGCCGTTGATGGCGGCGGCGATCAGGTCTTGCAGCATCTCGATGTCGCCGGATTTCACCGCCTCGGGGTCGATCTTGATGCCGAGCACCTGCTTGCGTCCGTCCATTTTCACTGTGACCGCGCCGCCACCGGAAGAAGCTTCGACGACCGTCTCCTGCATTTTCTTCTGCAGGACTTCGTACTGCTTCTTTGCCTGTGACATCAGTTCTTGAATGTTGAATCCGCTCATAGGGGCAGCTCTTGGCTGTTAGCTCTTGGCTCTTAGCTTTTAGCTCTTGCTGGTGATCCTCGGCAAAGGCTAAGGGCTAATGGCTAAGAGCTTCACTTTCTGTAATCAATCACCGTTCTAATTTCCGCGCCGAATTTTTCCTTCATGCGCTGGACCACTGGTTCCTGTTCGGCGCGGCTGCGGCTGCTGCCGTTTCCGCCGTTTGACGCAGGCTTGGTTGTGCTGGGCGGGGTCGCTCCGGCTGCACGTTTGCGCCAGGAACGATCTGCAGCCTAGCCGGCGCGGCCAAGAACTCCGCTCGCGGTCGCGATGATCATCCGCTTGGCGTCGTTGCTGACCGACATGTCGATCAGCGTCGCAGAAGATGCGACTTGGATAGTCAGTTGGCTGCCGTCGATCTGCCACTCTCCGGCTTCGAGCATCGAGGCCAGCATGTTCTGGTCCGGCGGATGCGAGCGCGCTCAGAACTGCGGACCGCACGTCGTCCAGGCTGGCCGGTTTGACTTCGGGCTTGGGCTGGTTGTCGGGTGCGGGAGCCACGGCGGGCGCAGCCGATCCCATGACCACTTGTTGGGTGCTGACCGCGGCAGTCGCCGGACGCGACGGTGAGCCTGTACTCTCCGAAGCCTCCGAACGCGGCGTGCCTTTGCGCGCTGAGTCGGCGGCGAACGGCGAAATGAAAGGCCGCGGCGCTGCCGGAGGCTCGGGCTTTCTGGCGTCCGGCGCAAGTGCGAGTTTGCGTTCTGGCGCCGCGGCCCGCTCCGGAGTGGCTCCGCTCAGCAATTGCTCCATCGGCAGCAATCGTTGCGCGTGCGACATTTTCAACAACCCCAGCTCGAGATGAAAGCGCTGTTCCTGGCGATAGCCGAGTTCGGAATGCGTCCGCAGCATGATTTGCAGATGCCGCGACAGGTCTTCTTCCGAAAATAATTCTGCGGTTCTTGCGACGCGGGCGCGCTCGTCGGAAGAAATCTGCAGCAGGGAAGAGTCCGGCTCCGGCAACCTTCGCGACCACGGCGTTGCGCAGGAACCGCACCAACTGCTTCGCGAAGTGGACGGGATTCTGTCCGTCGGTGAGCAGGCGGTCGGTGATCTGCAAAATTTCCTGGCTGGCGCTGCGCGAAACTGCTTGCATGATTTGTTCGAGCACATCGGTTGGAGCGGCGCCGATTAGTTGCCTGACTGATTCCGCGCTCAGGCTGCCCTGCTTCTCGCTTGAAGCAATGGCCTGATCGAGCAGCGAAAGCGCGTCGCGCACGGATCCGTCGCCGGCTTCGGCCAAGCAGCGCGAGAGCGTCTTCGTCGGCGGAGATGTTTTCTCGTCCGCACAGGTCTCTGAGCTGTTCGACGATCTGCTCGAACTTCACGGCGCGGAAACTGAAATGCTGGCAGCGCGAGCGGATGGTCTGCGGAATATCCTCCGGCGCAGTGGTCGCCAGCATGAAGACCACGTGTCCGGGCGGTTCCTCCAAAGTCTTGAGCAGAGCGTTGAAGGCCGCGTCGGTGATCTGATGGGCTTCGTCGAGAATGTAAATCTTGAAGCGGTCGCGCGCGGGGCGATAGCGCGTGGCCTCGCGCAGCTCGCGAATTTCGTCAATGCCGCGATTGGTGGCGGCGTCGATTTCGATCACGTCCACGGAATTTCCGGCGCGAATTTCGATGCAGGAATCGCAAACTCCGCAAGGCTCGGTGACCGGCTTGTCCGACGAGCGGCAGTTCAGCGCCATCGCCAAAATGCGCGCGATGGTGGTCTTGCCGATGCCGCGATGTCCGCTGAAAATGTAGCCGTGGGCGGTGCGTCCCTGCTCGATGGCGTTTTTCAGGGTGCGGGTGACGTGGTCCTGCCCGATGACTTCGGAGAATTTCTGCGGGCGGTATTTGCGGGCCAGGACCTGGTAGCTCATGAAGAGATTGAGTGATTATACGTGATGGCGGAGGGCGGAAAATCCGGCCTATTGCGGTCATTCTCCGCTTGCGAAGCCGGCCCCTAAGATATACCCTTCTGGCTGGATTGTTGTGCCAGGAGTCTGCCATGCAACTGAAACTCGGCGTTCGCCAGCTCCATGATGGGATCGTGGTGGTGGACTGCGCGGGACGCATCGTGTTCGGCGAAGAAACGGCTGAACTGCGCGACCAGGTCAAGGCGCTGATCAGCTCGAATAACCGCATCATTCTGAACCTTGCCGACGTTACCTACATCGACAGCGGCGGGTTGGGAACGCTGGTGGCGCTTTACACCACGGCGCGCAATGCCGGCGGCGCGCTCAAACTGGTGCGGCTTACGCAACGCGTGGGCGATCTGCTGCAGGTCACCAAGCTGCTGACCGTGTTCGAAGTCTTCAACAGCGAAGAGGAAGCGGTGCAGTCGTTCCGCAAGGGCTGCCGCGTAGGCTGTGACTCGCAGTGGGCCGCGACCGAAGCTGTCTCCGCACAGGCGTCGGCGGCATTCGTGCGGCTATCCAGAAAATTCCCAGAGGAAAGGTCTCGACCTACGGCGCCGTAGCTCGCGCGGCGGGTCTGCCCCATGGCGCGCGGCAGGTGGCTCGGGTGCTGCACAAATCATTTGGATTGCCGTGGCAACGGGTGCTCGGCGCCGGTGGCGAGATCAAGCTGTGCGGGGATTCTGCCATCGAACAGCGGCTGCGGCTGGAAGCGGAAGGAGTGCGCTTCCGGGGGCGGCGGGTGGACATGAAGGCGCACGAGTTTAAGTTCAGACCTCAGTGAGTCTCATCGCCTGATTTCAACAGTCATCCAAGTGCGAGAATGTCTACTATTTACCCCGAAACGTATCGCACTTCTAGCGACGACCAAAACTATTGGATTGAAGTGGATGGAACTTTCCTTCAGCGATTGAGGATCGCAACTCGTCCAAATCGTCTGCACGGACGCCACGTGCAACCCAAAGTGGGCGGACCCCCTTTTGCGTCTTGGTATCGAACACAATGATCTCGTAGGACGGAGCAAGGCCTATCGCGCTATAGTGCACAAAGCATCCGTCCGGGGAAATTCCCGCGAAAATCAAGCGAAAGACGAGACAATCAGCGCAATGTGCACTGACCTTGTGATCGCGATCTCCCATGTCAAGCTCGGTTTGGTGAAGCACCTGGGCTAGCGCCACCCGCACACTTTTCGGCAGTTCCTCGACCCTTGTAACAATGGACAAGTCCTCACTTCGCAATAAATCCCAGACCTTTACTGGAGGCAATCTGGATTCGGCGACTCGACTAGTTTTGGGGTTCGGTACTTGACCGAGGGTAGGTACCCACCCAATGACCAAGACGATGGCGAAGCAGAAATGGTTACGCACGGCAACCTCCACCCTCAAAGAACGTGCTTCTGGAGTGTTCTTGCGTCAGGATGGCCCATGCAATTGACGATAAATCACCGTTATGCTCATTGACTAGTTATCTCACCTGCCGGATCGACAGTAGCCTGAACTCCTTACTCAAAGGTACGTCTATCTCTGACTGGCCTCTCCAGCCAAGACTCTCCGGTTAAAGTCTGCCGACTTATTCCTGGGCACGCTCAACGATTTCCATTCGCTGGACTTGAAGTGCTTGGCCAGGAACACGATTTGTCCGATGTGATAGGAGTAGTGAGCGATTTGCCGATTAATGGCCTGCATCACCGAATGCGGCTCGCCGCGAATGGTGATCGTGCGATTGACGTCGCCACCAGAAAGCGGCGTCAAGGCTTCGAAAAGTCTCTCCCAGCCTTCGTTCCACACACGCATCAGATCGGCACGAGTGGCGGACGGATCGACAAATTCCGTGTCGCGATTGCGGTCGGGCTTCTCGCCGTCGCTGGTCAGGAAGTTCGTCCAGCGCGAGCGCATGTTGCCGGACATGTGCTTGACGATGATCGCGATGGAGTTCATCTCTTCATCGAGCGTGGTGAAGAGTTGCTCGTCGGTGACTTGCTCAATCGCGCCTTCGGCCATTTTCTTGTAGAAGCGAAACAGCGCGATGGAATCTTCGAGATGGGAAGTAGTGAGTTTGTGCGCCATATTTGAACCATGCGGGTCCCTTTCACTAAGAAAGCCGAACCTCGGAATGCTGCCAGCGAAAAGCTTTAACCACAGAGGACACAGAGTTTCACAGAGGCAAAAAAGAAGAGACTTACCCTGTGAAACTCTGTGTCCTCTGTGGTTAAAGCTTTTCCTCCGGAAGCTCCACGGCATCGTCGGTCTGCCCCACTTTCCGCGAGTGGAACCAACTCATGTGCGGCAGAGGCCGTTCAACCCGGCGGCGGACGGCGATCAATTCAGCGGTGATGGCAACCGCGATTTCTTCCGGGGTGATGGCGCCAATGTCGAGTCCGACGGGGGCGTGCACACGCTCGAACAAACTTTCTGCCAGCCCTTCCTTCAGCAGTTCGCGGAAAATCGTAATTGTTTTGCGCTTGGACCCGATCATTCCGACGTAACGGGCTTGCGTTTGCACTGCCCAGCGCAGCACGCGCATGTCGTCGCGATGGCCGCGGGTGACGATCACGATGTAGGAAGTTTCGGTCGGACTGAGCCGCGCCATGGCTTGATCGAAATCCTCGGCGATCACTTCCTTGGCCTCGGGAAAACGCTCGCGGTTGGCGTAACTCTCGCGGTCGTCAATGACACGTGATCTCAAAACCAGCGTTTTTCGCGGTTTGGTAAAGACTTAGTGCCACGTGACCTGCGCCGAAAACATAAAGTAACGCTGGAGGTAGTACTGGCTCGATGAAAATGTCGAGCGTGCCGCCGCAGACCAGGCCGGTATCGTACTTGGGATTCTGATTCAGATTGAACGTGATGGTGCGCGGCTTCTCGCTCTCCATGACTTCGCGCGCGGCCTGCCAGACTTCCGCCTCCACGCATCCGCCGCCGACGGTGCCGACGATCGAGCCGTCGTCGCGGATGAGCATCTTCGCGGTCTCGAACGAAGGAATCGATCCGCGCACGTTGACGATGGTGGCGACGGCGCCGCGGCGGCCCTGCTGGCGCAGTTTGACGATCTCCTCGTAGATGTCCACAGGGAGATTATTTGGGGTGGGAGGAGGGAAGTCAACTTGCGGTTGTGATAGCTTGTTTTCCGGCGAGGAGTTTCTCATGAAAGCAGTTCGCATTCACGAATTCGGCGGGCCCGAGGTGCTTCGCTACGAAGACATCCCCGAGCCGCAACTGCGCAAAGATCAGGTGCTGGTTCGCGTGAAGGCTTGCGCGATGAATCATCTGGATATCTGGGTGCGCAAGGGGTTGCCGGGCGTGAAGCTGCCGCATATTCTCGGCAGCGACGTTGCGGGGGAAATCGTCGAGGTCGGCGAGTACGTTTCCGGACTCAAGCCGGGCCAGCGCGTCCTGCTGGCGCCGATGCACTTCTGCGGACGCTGCGTGAAGTGCGTCGCCGGATTGCAGAACCAGTGCCGCGAATTCACCGTGCTGGGCAACGCCGTGGACGGCGGCAATTGCGAACTGATCGCGGTGCCGGCGGTGAATGTGATTCCCATTCCGGACTCTGCGAATTTGGATTTCAATCAGGCGGCCAGCGTTCCGCTGGTGTTCACCACCGGCTGGCACATGCTGACGGGGCGGGCGGCGATTCGTCCGGGAATGACGGTTCTGGTCTTGGGCGCGAATTCTGGTGTCGGGATTGCCGGAATCCAGATCGCGAAGCTGTTCCAGTGCACGGTGATCGCGACCGCTGGCGACGATCGTAAGGCTGAACTTGCGCGCGAACTCGGCGCCGACTACGTCATCAATCACTACAAGCAGAAAATTTCCGAAGAAGTTCGCCGGATCACGAATAAAGAAGGCGTGGACATCGTGATGGAGCACGTCGGTCCGGCCACCTGGGACGAGAGCGTGCGCTCGCTCAAACCCGGCGGAACCCTGGTGACGTGCGGTGCGACCACCGGGCCGCAGGTCGACGACTTGATCTGCGATTCGTGTTTTCCCGGCAGCTTTCGATTCTCGGCTCCTACATGGGGACCATGGGCGAGATGCACGAAGTCCTGAAGCACGTTTTCAGCGGACGGTTGAAGCCGGTGGTGGACCGGGCGTTTCCGCTGAGCGAAACCCGCGCCGCGCACGAGCATCTGGAAAAGAGTCAGATGTTGGGGAAGATTGTGATCAACCCCTAAATCTTCACCACAGAGACGCAGAGCCACAGAGGAAGCTTTCTGAGGAGCTCAGCCATAGCCAGCTTTCTCGGCTTTCATCGGGAGTTTTGAGTTCTCAAAGCTTTCTCTGTGGCTCTGTGTCTCTGTGGTGAATCTGGTTTAGAATATCCTCGATGGAAAAGACACTGGATTTCGGGCCGTACGTAGATATCGAAAACGGCAAGCGCGTCGTCAAGGAGCTGACCTACGGCAATCCCACGCCGGAAGGGGTGGTGCTGACGACGGTGGACAATGTCGTCAACTGGATGCGCAAGAATTCCATCTGGCCGATGACGTTCGGTCTGGCCTGCTGCGCGATCGAGATGATGTCCATGGGCGCGTCGCGGTTTGATATTGCGCGTTTCGGCGCCGAAGTATTTCGTCCATCGCCGCGCCAGTCGGATTTGATGATTATTGCCGGCCGCGTCTCCAACAAAATGGCGCCCGTCATTCGCCAGCTTTGGGAGCAGATGCCCGAACCCAAGTGGGTGATCTCCATGGGCGCGTGCGCGACTTCCGGCGGCGTGTTCAATAACTACGCGCTGGTGCAGAGTGTGAATCAGGTCATCCCGGTGGATATTTACGTTCCCGGTTGCCCGCCGCGTCCGGAGCAGTTGATTTACGCCATCACCCTGCTGCAGGAGAAAATCCAGCAAGAGCGCGGGACGATCAAACGTGCGCTCAACATCGGCACGTAGAACCAGCCTGTAGAACCAGACAACCTTCCGTCCTTTCTGCACGAAATTCCTCCGCAGTGCTATCTTTTGTTGCGTCGTCTGACTCCTGGCTCGGGGATGCTCCGCATGTCGGTTGATCGCAGGCAATTTCTATCTGGCGTCACTTTAGCCGCTGCCGGGCTTGAAGTTCTTGCCCGAGGCCTGGGCGCTTGCTCGCGGAGAATCCGGCCACGGCGGGCGGCGCTGGCGGAGAAAGCCTACGGCTCCGGCTACTTCGGCAACTGGATTGAAGACGAATTCGGACTGCCTGCGTTCCACTACACCTGCGACCAGATCAACGATCCCAAAGCGGTGACGCAGGTAAATCCCGGGCATCTCTCTTCGACCGAGCACATTCATCAGGTCGGCAACGATCGCATCGTCGGCATTGCCTCGAACTACGGCCATGTGCGGGTGCGGCAGGATGAAGGCGCGCCGAAATTCCTGAACGACTTCGCGCCCGAACGAGGCCAGTTCGCGGGCGGGTTCGGCTATTTGACCGACGGCAAAGCGGTGTTGAGCACGTACTATCCGGGGAACTGCGAAAAGCTTCGACCGAATCTTCGGCATTGGATACTTTCGCAAGAAAGTCGCTGGGGAGGATTACGCGATTGATCAGGTGATCTTCGCGCCGTTTGGAGATGATCCAGCCTTGGTTTCGCAAGTGACGATCACCAACCACGGCAAGTCGGACGCCAACCTGCGCTGGGTCGAGTACTGGGGATGCCAGCAATATCAGTTCTCGTTCCGGGGATTCATGCAGGGATTTGCCGGGAAGAGCATGCATGAATTGCGGCGCGACTTTGCCACGCGCTTCGAACATCAATTCAAGAAACTCGAGGATGGCTCGGGACTGCTCGAAAAGAAGGACTTTCTCGGGCGCGATCCGGCAGACGAGCGCCAGTTTCAGAGCATGGTTGCGTTTCTCGAGAAGAACCCGAATTCCTTCCTGACACCGCACCGGACAAAAATGCTCCGAAAGCACGCGGATTTCGACGATCTCAATCCGCCGCCGACGTTTCTGGTGTCGCTCGATGCCGCTGCGGACGGAATGACGACGAACGGAAAGGATTTCTTCGGGAGCGGGCGGCGTCAACAATCCCAGCGGGCTCAGCCGCACGCTCTTGATGGCGACCTGAGCAAGACCGGTCCCGAAAGCGCCCTGCTGCTCGAACGCAAGCTCACGCTGAAACCGGGCGAGAGTCGCACGCTGACGTTCCTCTACGGCTATCTGCCGAGCGGATTCGACCTGGACTCGCTGGCGACCAAGTATCGCGAGAGTGCTCGACACTGCGCTCGCGGAATCAAGCCAACAGTGGAAGAAGAGTGGTCTGCATTTCAGCACCGAGAGCGAACCTTGGGTGGAGCGCGAAGTCACCTGGAACCACTACTGCCTGCGCAGCGGGCTGACCTACGACAATTTCTTTCCATCAGCACATTCTTTCGCAGGCCAGCATTTACCAATACGTGATGGGATTTCAGGGGGCGGCGCGCGATCCGCTGCAGCACGTGCTGCCGTTTCTGTTCAGTGATCCGGCGATGGTGAAGGAAGTCCTGCGCTACACCCTGAAAGAAGTTCGGCCGGATGGATCGATTCCCTACGGCATTGTCGGTCACGGCATGCCCATGCCGACCACCAGCGACAACTCCAGCGACATGCCGCTGTGGCTGCTGTGGACAGTGAGCGAATACGTTCTGGCGACCCGCGATGTCGGGTTTCTCGATTCGGAAATCGTTCCAGTTTATGGAGCAGACAGGAGCGAGCGATACCGGTCCGCGCACTGCTCGCCCGTTGCTATAAGCATCTTGATCGATGACGTAAGAACCGGCGAGCACGGTCTGATGCGCATGCTGCACGATGACTGGAATGACGCGCTGGTGCCGGCATGGGTACCAGCAGGCGAATCTTGAAGAGTGCGCTAGGAAAGGAGCGAGAGCGTGCTGAATTCCGCGATGGCTGCTTATGTTTTTGATTACTACGCACTGCTGCTAACTTACGCGGGCGACGAGGAGCGCACGCCGTGTCGCTGATTCGCGGCAAGGCGGAAGAGCACCGGAGCGCGGTCCAGAAACAATGGACGGGGAAGTGGTTCCGCCGCGCCTGGCTTGGGCCCTACGCAGGGATGGCTGGGCGAAAAAGGATTGTGGATTGAGCCGCAGCCGTGGGCGATCATAGGCCGAGCCACCACGCGAAGAGCAGACGCCAATTCTGGTGCAAAGCGATCGACGAACAGTTGCGGCGGACGTCGCCGATTGGCGCAATTCAACTCAGCGACGAGCCCCGACCGGATTGCCAAGTGGCGTCTGGAAAGTGGAGCCGGGAACGCAGGTGGCGGGCGGCGTCTGGCCATCGCTCAACCAGACTCTGATCTGGGCGCTGGCTGGGATCGATGGCGCGATGGCATGGGACGAGTGGAAGAAGAACTCTTTTGCGCGCCACGCCGAAGTGTATCCCGAAGTCTGGTACGGGACCTGGAGCGGGCCCGATGTTTTGAATTCGGCGTCGAGCAAGAACCCGGGCGAAACCACTGGCGGCGCGCCTTTTGGGTGGACGGATTTCCCGGTGCTCAACATGCACACCCACGCCTGCCCGCTCTACTCGCTGGCAAAATTGCTGGGACTGGAATTCACCGAGTCTGGCGTGGTTCTGGCGCCGCGCCTGCCGCTGAATTCGTTCCGCTTCGATTCGCCATTGCTGGGACTGATCAAATCTGCGCACGGCTACGAAGGCTGGTACAACCCGTCGTCTCGGAACACTTGGAGCGTGCGCCTTTCGCTTTCAGCGGAAGAGCTCAAGCGCTTCCAGAAAATTGAAGTCAACGGGAACCGGATTCATCCCGCGGGTTACGGACGGTGTGGTCGAGATGCGAGGCGTGGGTGGCGACGGGAGTCCGGTGCGGTGGTCGGTGTTGGCAGGGTAGTTCCGACTGACAGCCTGCTCTCTCCAGCCTGTCATATAATCCGCAATCACAACATGAGCAAGACTCTCCACTCGTCCAGCGGCCCGCCGATTGTAGCCCAGGCTCCCTGCCGCGCCGATCTCGCCGGTGGCACCATTGATCTGTGGCCGCTTTATCTTTTCCATCCCGGCGCGATGACGCTGAACTTCGCCGTCAACATTCTGACCACCTGCCGTGTTACCCCGCTTAAGGGCAAACAGATTCACCTACACTCGCTCGACACGAAGAAAGACGAGCACTTCGACAACCTGGAAGACCTGCGCTCGCGGAAGAAATTCCGTCTGCCGATTGCAGCCCGGCTGCTGCAATTTTTTGCGCCCAAGGAAGGCGTGCTAGTTGAGACCGATTCCGAATCCCCGGCAGGGGCCGGAATTTCCGGGTCCTCGGCGCTGATGATCGCAACCACAGCGGCCCTGGCCCGTTTCACCGACCGCAACCTTACCCTGGAGCAGATGCGGGTAATCGCCCAGAACGTAGAAGCGCAAATTATCGAGGTGCCCACCGGCTGCCAGGATTATTATCCCGCGCTCTACGGAGGCGTCAGCGCCATTCGCCTCGATGCCGACGGAATTCATCGCGAGGCGGTGGTGATCGCGCCCGAAGAGATCGAGTCACGGTTCGTGCTGGCTTATACCGGGGCGCCGCGCAAGTCAGGGATCAATAACTGGGAAGTATTCAAGGCGCACATCAACGGCGACCGGCACGTGTTTCGCAATTTCGAGCGCATTGCGGCGATTGCGCGCTCCATGCATCAGGCGCTGGTTGCGGCGGATTGGGATAGCGTCGCTCGTCTGCTGCGTGAAGAGTGGAAGCTTCGCCGCACCAACGCTCCCGGAATCACCACTCCGCTGATCGACAAGTTGATCGCGGTGGCCAGCAAGCATGGTGGCCAGGCCGCGAAAGTATGCGGCGCCGGGGGCGGAGGCTGCGTGATTTTTCTGGTGGAGAAAGGCGCTGCCAGCCGCGTGGCGACGGCCATCGGCGACGCGGGCGCGCACGTGTTGCCCATGCAAGTGGCGAGGGATGGGCTGCGGATTCTACCCATAGCATAGTCCGGGTTCCTGCGCGTGCCCCTTGCTGAATCTACCCACGCGAGGGTCTATAATCGTGTCAGGTGGGTTGCATGTGGCCGCGCCAAACTGCTGCACTCGTTGCGATGGTGCCTTCTGGGCGTGGTGGCCAGCGGCGGCGAAGACAAGAAAGCCCCTCTGACTGAGCAGCACCGCCTGGAACTGATCCGTACCTTCAACTCTGACCTGGTATTCATCCGCACCGATTTTCCCATGGGCAAGGTGGGACTCACCCTGAAAGATGGGAAAGTTTCGCCCAGCGGCGATGCTTTGCGCAAGCAACTGGCGCTGTGGGGGCCTTCGGTCAAGCCCGGAGACCGCGCCATTATTACCAAGATGGACTTAAAGAACGACCGTATTCATTTCGAGATCAACGGCGGCCCGGTCAAGAAGACAAAGTGGTATCAGCGCATACAGGTGGGAGTGGGAGGAAACGTGGCCGGATCTGGCGGTGATCAGGACCCGCTTAACAATCCGCGCGGATCTTACGTGGACTTGGTCTTCGATCATCACGTGCCCGACCTGACCGTGGAAGCAGGTCAAGCAACTACTCCGGCCGGTCTTCGATTTCGACTCCAAGTCGTCGCTCGAAGCTTACCTGGAGAGCGTTCCTCCCAAGGTGAAGGAAGCCATCAAGGACCATCATGTGCTGGTGGGGATGAATCGCGAGATGGTGATTTATGCCAAAGGCCGGCCGGAGAAGAAAATCCGAGAGAAGGATGGCGACACCGAGTACGAAGATTGGATTTACGGCGAGCCTCCGCAGGACGTGGACTTCATACGCGTGGTCGGCGACGAGGTCGTCCGGGTGGAGACCATGAAAGTGGACGGCGAAAAAGTTGTGCGCACCGAAAAGGAAATCGACCTCAGACGGCCCATCCGTGGCCACGGCAGCGCAGAAGGAAACCCAGCCCATGAAAGCGCCGACCTTGCGGCGTCCGGGAGAAGAAGGGCCGGGTACGGAGCCGGATACCGGGCCGACGCCCGCCGGCAAAGTTCCTGACAATCACTCCTCTCCGCCACCGCAGTATGTGGGCGCTTCCGTCACCGACTGGCCCTCCTTTTGAAAAGCACGTTGGGAGGCAGCGGGCGGCGCGCTCGTCGGTGACTTGGCTCGCCCCTCTCCCCCCGTTAAACTGAAAGAGTGAAGATTGCGCTCGGCCAGATCAATCCTACAGTCGGGGACTTCGCGGGGAATGCCGCGAAGATCATTGATTTCGCGCAGAGCGCAAAATCGCGCGGCGCGGGCCTGATCCTTTTTCCTGAACTCTCGGTCTGCGGATATCCTCCCCGAGACTTGGTTGAGCGGCCCTCATTTGTTGCTCACAACCGAGAGGTGGCAGAGCACATTGCCGCCGAAACACATGGCATCGCGGTGATCTGCGGAATGGTCACGCCCGCGCACGCGGACACTGGGAAGTCGGTGATGAACTCCGCCGTGCTGCTCCTGGATGGCGACATCCAGTTTGTGCAGTCGAAGATGCTGCTGCCCACCTACGACGTTTTCGATGAGATGCGGAATTTTGCTCCCGCCCGCAGCCAGGCGCTGTTTCCTTTCTGCGGCAAGCAAATGGCGCTGACCATTTGCGAGGACGCTTGGAACGACAAGCATTTCTGGAACCGACGGCTTGTACAGCGTCGATCCCGTGGAGGCACTGGTGCAGGCAGGCGGAAACTTTCGTGCTCAATATTTCCGCCTCGCCGTTCTGGGCAGGGAAGCGCGAACTCCGCCGCGAGATGCTGGCGACCATTGCCCGCAACGATCGCGTTCCGGTGGCGTTCGTGAATCAGGTCGGCGGGAACGACAGCCTGGTGTTCGATGGCTCCAGCATGGTGTTCGACCGTGAGGGGAACGTCATCGCACAGGGCAAGTCGTTTGAAGAAGACTTGATTCTCTTTGATTCCGATTCCCTGACTGGCGAAATCCACGAGCAGATCGAAGGCGAGGAAGCCAGCATTTATTCGGCGCTGGTGTTGGGCACGCGTGACTACATGCGAAAATGTGGGTTCCGGCAGGCGATCATCGGACTGAGCGGCGGCATTGACTCGGCGCTGACCGCGGCCATTGCGGCCGAGGCGATCGGCAGGGAAAACATCATCGGCGTCGGCATGCCGGGGCCGTATTCATCGCCGGGATCGATTGATGATGCTCGCGCGCTGGCGGCGAACCTGGGCATTCGTTTCGAAATTCTGCCGATTGGCGGCATCTTTGACGGCTATCGCAAGGTCTTGCGCGAGGTTTTCGCCGGACGGCCCGAAGATGTGACGGAGGAAAATATTCAGGCGCGAATCCGCGGATCGCTGCTGATGGCGCTTTCGAATAAATTCCGTGCGCTGGTTTTGAGCACGGGAAATAAGAGCGAACTCGGGGTCGGCTATTGCACGCTGTACGGAGACATGGCCGGCGGCTTGGCGGTCATCTCCGATGTCCCGAAGACCATGGTCTATCGGTTGAGCCGTTATGTGAATTCGCGAATGCCGGTCATTCCCGAGGCGACGTTGGAGAAGCCGCCATCGGCCGAGCTTCGTCCCGGCCAGATGGACAGCGACAGCCTGCCGCCGTACGACGTGCTGGATGCTATTCTGGAAGACTATGTGGAGCAGTCCCACTCCGTCGAGGAGATTGCGTGCGATCACGGATTCGAGGTTGAACTGGTGCGCAGCGTGGCCCGCATGATCGAACGCAACGAGTACAAACGCCAGCAGGCGGCCCCGGGAATCAAGATCTCTTCCAAGGCATTCGGCTATGGGCGGCGTTTTCCCATCGCCGCCAAAGCGGACATTTAATCTGAACAAAGGAACGACATGCGCAATTCATTGAGGATGGTTTTGTTGTTACTGCTGTCGATCTCGGTTGTGGCGCAGCAAGCAAGCACGCCGGCCAAGCCCAAGACTGCAACGGCGGCAAAGCCCCACGCGGCTGCGGCAGCGCCGTCCAGCCCGGCAAGGAACTTGCCGAGTGAGGAAGAGGTCAACGGCTTCCTGCAGGCCCAAGTCGGGTGGGAGCCGCAAACTACTTGGAAGATCGTCTCGCATCAAGCCGAGCAAAGCGGAGGGCCTGGCCGAGGTGGTGGTGCAGATCAGTGGTCCTCAGGGTCAGGGCGGACAGACATTTTTCGTCAGCGCCGACGGCAAGCATGCGGTGTTCGGCGACATTGTTCCCTTTGGCAAACACCCTTTTGAAGAAACCCGGCTGGAGCTGGAGAAGAGGGCGAAGGGGCCTTCCCGCGGCGCGGCCACGGCGCCAGTGACCATTGTCGAATTCAGCGATCTGCAATGCCCGCATTGCAAAGAAGCCGCGCCCACGGTTGAAAAGCTGCTGAGCGAAAATCCGAGTGTTCATTTCATCTTCCAGAATTTTCCGCTGCCCATGCACAACTGGGCGCTGAAGGGGGCGGCCTACGCGGATTGCGTGGGAAAGGCGTCCAACGAAGCGTTCTGGAAGTTCATCAACAGCGTTTATGCAGCGCAGGCCGATATTACCGCCGAGAACGCCGACCAGAAGCTGACCGGCTTAGCGGACCAGGCGGGCGTGAAGGGCGCCGACATTGCCGCTTGCTCGACCCTGCCGGAAACCCAGACGCGAGTTGAGAACTCGATCGCTTTGGGCAAGTCAGTGGATGTGACCGCTACACCAACCTTGTTCATCAACGGCAGGCCCGTGGGCGTGAGCGGAAATAACTACGAGGTGCTGAAGCAATTGGTGGAGTTTGACGCGAAGCAAAAGTGAGCGCCGCTGCTACGGAAGGTCATCGTTAGATTTTCTGGCCACTGAAGACCCTAACATCTGATCCTTCGGCAAGGAACGAGGACGAAGGTCTTCCGCTGAGAACCGCGGCCAGTTTCGGACTGTAGAGTTCGCTCGCATCGCCTTCAAATTTCGCATTGTTTCCGCCCCAGACCTGCCACGACGGGTGAGCGACCCGGTATTCCGCAGTACCGCCGTCGGCGAGGGTTGTGTATCCCCAGAAATGCTCGGTGATGAATTCTTCCTCCGAACCTGGGACCGGCAGCTGGGGATCGCCGACAGTGTGGAGGCTGATCCGGTTCCACTCGGCGCCACAACGCCAGCTGTATTCCACGTGCAAACCGGAATCTTCGAGGATGACCTTGTGGCTCATGGGCAGAGCCACGTATTTTTCGTTGTAGAAACTGCGCGCGACGGCCGCGATTGCCCACCGAGGCACGATTTCCCTGATAAAGACCACGCCTCTCCTGATCTCGCCGTTCACCGATCTTCGTACGTAAAACCGCAGGTTGACCTCGTCGAAGTTGCGGTGGAAGGGAATGGGAATTCCGCAGACCCTGGTGTTCAGGAAGCGAAACCCGACCAAACTGATGAAGGTCTTGCCTCTCCAGCAGTCGAGTCCTGTTCCAGCAGGAACGAATTGGGAAAGCAGGAGAGGGTCCACTTCGTAGTTCAGCATAACGAGGTGGCGCCACTCCGCAGTCAGGAAGACTCTTTCCCGCTCCATGCTCTTCACTTCGTCAAATAGACTTCGGAATTCTGCCCCATGCTGCGGCTGGTGATGTGGGGAGTGATCACGAGCAGCAGTTCGTCGTCTTCATACTGCTTGCTGTTGCTGGCGGTGATCTTGTTCAGTCCGGGAAATTGCCCCAGGCCTGGGATGCCGCTCAGGGCGAGGGTCTCGCTGTGGGTGATTTGTCCGGCGACCACGGCCGGATCTCCGTCGCGCAAGGTGATGGTGCCTTTGTATTCGCGGTTTCCGATCAGCGGAATTCCGTTGAGAGAAGGGCCAGCCAGCGAGCGTATGGTGATTTCCAATTGCATGCGGACCTCAGAACTGGAAGTGATCGTGGGTTTCGCTTTCACCGTCAACCCCAAGTCCTCGTAACTGAAGGACGGGAATGCCGCCTGGAAGCTGTTGTTTTGCAGCACCCGCGAAATGGCAGCGGTGTTGAAAACCGGAGCAAAAGTCGCGTTCAAGATGGGAATCCGGCTGCCAATGCGGAAAGTGGAATCGCTTCCTTGTGCGGCACGCAAGGTCGCGCGGTCGAGGGTTTTGATATACCCCTCGTTCACCGAAAGCGTTGCGGTGAGCTGGTCGAGGCTCAAACCCATAAGCGTTTTGCCGCCGCCGAAGGTTGCCAACGGCTGGCTGAAAATGGAATTCGTCTGGGTCTGCTGCGCCTGCAGTTGCGCCAGCAGCGCTGAGATAGCGGTATTGTTCGCCTGATTGATCCCGCCGCTCGAGATCAACTGGTTGATCAAGTCCTGAATATTCTGTCCGCCCAGCGCGGCCAACGCGCCTGCGGGAATATTGAACAGGTTGAACTGGTTGGGAATGTGCACTCCAATGTCACGCGTGAGGGTGTGGTTCACCTGATAGACGTGAACGTCGATCATTACCTGCGGACGCGAGCTATCCATGGCTAAAAGAAACTGAGTAGCGGCATCGAGCAAATTTGCCGGGCCGCGCACGGTCAACGTGGAGGAGCCTGCGTTGGGGGTGATGAACCGCAGGTCAAACAAATTCCGCAGCAGGTTCATGACATCGTTTAAAGCGGTCGGCGATGTGGCCGCGCCAGGGATATAAAACGTGCGCATAGCCAGGCGCTCGTACTGGCGGCGATTGTCGGGTGTGTCGGCCGCGATCAGCATCTGTTTTTCGCTCAGCGGAGTCCAGAAAACCTTGGTCATTTGGCTGGCGACCGCCATGGCCTGGTAGAAATCCACGTCATCGATGTCGAAATTGACGCGCCGGGAAGGAACGGATTCTTCAACCTGGGCCGAAACCCCGTAGGCGGTTGCAATGGTCGTCAGCAGGTCGCGGCTGTCGCCGCGGAAATGAAAGCTGGCGCGGTTAAGATTCGGGGCGAGCCGAATCACCGCGGACTCTTCGACGATGCTGGGCGGCGTAGCGGTCTGGGGCAGGGAATCGCCGAGCGAATCGCGCACCCGCTCTCGGGCGAAAGTGTTCGCCGGGTCGAGACTGAGCGCGCTGCGAAAGTCAGCCAGAGCTTCGACTTGCTTGCCGCTCTCAAGTTCAAGGTTGCCCCGCTCGACATGAGTGTAAACCAGTTGCTGGCGGGCAAGCTCGCGCGCAGTGACGTATTCCAGATTGCGTGGAACTAGCTGCGCGGCGCGGTCCAGCTCGTGAAATGCCTGCTCGGGATCGTTCTTCTGGAGCTTAATTCCCCGGGCGAAGGCGCTTTTGGCAGCTTTTAGGTCCTGATGCGAAGGGTTGCACGCGGCCTCGCTGACACCGGGCGGGCAGGGCAGCAATGCGAGAGGCGCTTGCAAATCGGCGCAGAGTCCGCTACCTGTGACCGCAAGCACAAGCAAAGCCGCTGCCCAACGCATGTCCCGATTGTAACTGCGAATCTCTATCAAGCGCGCCATTTCGAGAGGTACGTGTACCTTTGGGGAACGCTGCCGCCTTGGAAACTTGCCGCTCTTTAGCGTATAAAAGTTAGTTGCGCTGCCGTGTGTCTCAGGCGGGCGTGCGCACCACCATTTATGACTATCAGTGAGGAAAAATGTCCAGCCTGACCGCGATGCACGCTCCCAAAGGGCTGGAGGGCGTGGTCGCCACCACATCGAAGATTTGCTACATTGACGGCGATCAGGGAGTACTGGCCTACCGCGGAATTGACATTCACGAACTTGCCGACCACTCCACCTTCGAAGAAACCTGCTACCTACTCTGGCACGGAAAACTCCCCACTCAAAACGAACTCAAGGAATTGCATCAGCGGCTGGCGGCGGAGCGCAAGCTGGATCCCGCGATCATTGATTTTCTGCGCGGTGTCCCCAAGGGCGCGGCGCCCATGGACGTGCTGCGCACCGCGGTTTCAGCGCTTGGGCTCTATGACCCGGAGGAGAAGAATAACGACCATGACGCCAACGTCAGCAAAGCCATTCGCCTGACCTCGCAGATTGCGATGATCGTGGCCGCGTACGACCGGCTGCGCAAGGGAAAACCTGTTGTTGAGCCGGACAGTTCGCTTTCGCATGCCGCCAATTTTCTTTTGCTCCTCAACGGGCAGGCGCCTTCGAAGACCGCCGAGAGCGCGCTGGATGTGGCGCTGATCCTGCACGCCGACCATGAGCTGAACGCTTCGACTTTTGCCGCGCGGGTGACTGCGGCCACGCTTTCCGACATGCACTCGGCGATCACGTCAGCCATCGGCGCCCTGAAAGGCCCGCTGCACGGCGGCGCCAACGAGGCGGTGTTTTTGATTCTCCAAAAGATTGACGCCGCCGGAGCTGACCCGGTCGCTTACGTTCGCGACATGCTGGCGCAAAAAAAGAAAATTTCCGGCTTCGGACATCGCGTTTATCACACCGAAGATCCGCGCGCCACGCACCTGCGCAAAATGTCCGAAGATCTGGGGCATTCGAGCGGTGAGCCGAAATGGTATGAGATGTCGCGCAAGATCGAGCAGTTCGTGAAGGCCGAAAAAAAGCTCAACGCGAATGTGGATTTCTATTCCGCCTCGACCTATCACGTGTTGGGAATCGATGTTGACCTGTTCACGCCGATTTTTGCAGTGTCGCGAATCAGCGGCTGGAGCGCACACGTAATCGAGCAGCTCGACGACAACCGCCTGATCCGCCCCCGCGCTGACTACATGGGGCCGGCCTATCCGCAGCACTGGGTTCCGATGGATCAGCGGTAAGCCTCTGTACCATGAAAGTTCGCGATATCATCAAGATGCTGGAGCGCGATGGATGGTATCTGAAAGCAACGAAAGGCAGCCATCGTCAATACAAACATCCAGTCAAGGTAGGGCGCGTCACGGTGCCAGGACATTCGGGAGACGATCTTCCACCGGGCACGCTGAACAGCGTTATGAAGCAGGCAGGATTGAAACCATGAACTACGTAGTCGTTTACGAGAAGTCCGCCACGGGATGGAGTGCCTACGTACCTGATCTGCCCGGGGTCATCACTACCGGCCGAACCAAGCCCGAGACCCAGGGTCTTATTCGCGAAGCCATCCAATTTCATCTTGAAGGCCTGCGAGAGGACAAGCTCCCCATTCCGGAGCCGACCGCGTCGGCTGAGGTAGTGCAGGTTTCCTGAACGCCACTGCCGGAGGCGCTCTTTTTCTCGGTTCTGGACGGATAGGTCGCATTCGCTGCACACCCTCCACATGAGTCGATTCCTCATTCTTACGACGTTCCTCTTGGCCACCCTGAGCTTTGCCAGCGGCCAATGGGAAATTCAAGAGTCGCACTCGACCGCAAACTTTCGAGGAATTCATTCCGTTGACGGCTTGGTAGCATGGGCCAGCGGCGCCGACGGGACAGTTCTACGCACCCTCAACGGTGGTCGACATTGGGAGAAATGCGCCATCCCGCCGGATGGTGACCGGCTCGACTTCCGCGGCGTCTGGGCGTGGAATGCGAACAACGCGATGGTCATGTCTGCAGGCCCGGGCGACCAATCTCGCATCTACGAGACTAGTGACGGCTGCGTCCATTGGACCGAGGAGAGAAGAAACTCGGAGAAAGACGGCTTTTGGGATGCGATCGTTTTTCAGGCCCGGGGTTTCGGGCTGTTGGCAGACGGCAAAACCGGAGTGCTGATTGGTGACCCAGTCGGCGGCCGGTTTCACACGGAAGGGATGAGTCTGGGACACGGGTTGATCGATGACGGCGCCTGTGTCGCGCGCCCCGACGAGGCTGCCTTCGCCGCCAGCAATTCCTCGGTTTTCGTGTTTGGCCCGCGCAGATACATCATTGGCACGGGGGGAAAGGGTGGGCCGCGGGTTTTGTTATCGCCGCTGCTTGCCGAGGTGGATAACACCAAAGGCTGCGACGCAATTTTGGTTCCCTTGGCGGGCGGCACCGATACGTCGGGAGTGTTTTCGCTCGTCTTCCGCGACTTGAAACACGGACTCGCTGTGGGCGGGAATTTCAAGAAGCCGATCGAGGTATCCGGCACCGCCGCATGGACCGCCGATGGCGGCCGGCACTGGACGGCGGCGTCGAAGCCGCCGCACGGCTACCGCTCCACCGTCGCGTGGTATCCAGACGCCAAAGTCTGGATCGCCGCTGGAACCAACGGGTCCGATATTTCCCGCGACGATGGCAAAACCTGGCTACCTCTCGACGATGGCAACTGGAACGCGCTCTCGCTCCCGTACGTCGTCGGGCCGGGTGGACGGATCGGAAGGCTGCACGCGGATGCGATCAAACCATAGCTGCGGCGAAGTCTGCTGTGCCGCCGAAGGCCAGTTGTGACGCTCGACAAAGGTCGGGGGTTCATAGGTATGTCCTGACGCCAGCCGCTTTTCCTCACGGCGCGTAGACCAGAGCAAAACGGGACCTAGCAAGACTCTTGTAAGGCGGGCGACAACCGGGAATTCCTTCTCGACCTCGCGGCGGAGCTGGTGAATCCGTTCGCTCAAGTCGGGGTTCACTTTCTCGAACTCTCGCTCCATTACCCATAGCGCGGCATTGTAAGCGCCGCCGAGCTTCTTCATTTGCCGCGCAAACCGTTCGCGAACCCGCTGATCGGGATAGTCCTTATAGCGCCGCCACCCCTGCAGCATGGTCTGGCACATCCGATACAAGCTCGGCCCGTTGCGCTCGAAATCTCGCCGGAAGGCCCAGTCCAGAAAACGCTTGGAGTCGTCACGGGAGATTGCGGCGTGCTGGAAGTTGAATTTGTACTGCCCGTGGGTGTCGGCGAGGTCAATACCTGACAGCAAGCGACCCTGACGGGCCATTTCCTGGTAAAGCGGCGTGCCCGGGACGGGCGTGTAGAGCATGAACTGATGGAAATCGGTCTCGTAGCCTACCGCGGATTCGATTTCCTCGGAGATATTTTCTGGGGTGTGGTGTTCCAGACCGATGATCGTCGAGCCTTGTACTCGAACGCCGTTTTCGCGCAGTTCCCGTGTGAGTTGTCCAATGTCGGTGCCCTGCAACTTGTTGTAACTCGACTTGGGAGACTCCAAACCCATCCATACCCAGGAAACGCCTAGTTCGGCGATTTCTGGCATGCTGTATTTTCGAATCGCGTTGGCTGACGCAAACACCGAAAGCTCCCAGCTCTTGCCTGCCTCCTTCATACGCTCCAGCAGGCGCATGGCGCGCGTGCGGTGGAGGAGGAAGTTTTCGTCCATCACAAAGAAGGAATGCACTTTCAGCTCGGATTCGATCCCGCACATCACGTCAAACAGTTCATCGCCAGTCTCGTAAAAGTTGATGAACTTTCCCTTGCCGCCGAAGAATGCAGAGGTGGTGCAGAAGTTGCATCCCATGGGGCAACCCACGGACGGAATGATGGTGGCTGCGGTCCCGCCCTTGCGATCGGGCAGGCGCATTCCCATGATGCGTGTTTGCAGGCCGGAAACAATGGCGGGATGTCGGATAGGCGCATGCTCGTCTTCTCCGAGGTAGCGGCGCATCCAGGAAATGCCCTCCCCGCGCACGATGTGGTCGGCGTCGATCATCGCCTCCAGTCCCGGAATGGCGGCCACGTGTCCGCCCACTACGATCACCGAATCTGGTGACAGCTCCCGCACCATGCGGCACATTTCACGAACCTTCAAAATGTTCACGATGATGCCAGAGATACCGACGATGTCGTAGCGATTGGTAGTTAATTCCCGAGCAAAGGCAGCGCGGTTGGGGAAATCCAGCAAGGTGCAGGGCGCTGAAATGTTTTCCTGGATCATCATGATGCCCCAGGAGCGATGGAACATGCGCAATGAGAAGCTGCCTTGCGCGCGGGTGACCTGGTTGTGGTAAAGCTCCATGGGGTTGATGGAGCGACTTCCGAATTCGTCGTCTTGCGCGTAAGGCCCGAAGACTGAACTCAGCAGGATGCGAGCGCGACTTCCCTTGCGATGAATTTCCATAGGATCTGTTTGCAGTGTGTGGTCAGCGAGAATCTTTCGCGGTGATTCTGGACACACATTACAAAAGTATTACGTACCGGATTTAGCGGAATGCAAGGAAAGGAATGTAAGCAGGTACTGTGCGCTTGTAATCCTGAAATT
The DNA here is from genome assembly GCA_963819825.1 of uncultured Acidobacteriota bacterium. Taxonomy (GTDB): domain Bacteria; phylum Acidobacteriota; class Terriglobia; order Terriglobales; family Acidobacteriaceae; genus Gp1-AA145. Next base: position 265,738 of record CAWFXO010000003.1, on the reverse strand, counting down.
CGTCACCGAACTGCGAGGCCAGGAGCGCTTCCTCGCTACGTACGCGAATCTCAGTCCCCACAACGAAGAGAATCAAGGCTCCCAGGAAAAGCTGCCAGGACGCGATGATCACCGCGGTGGCACAGATCGCCGCCAGCATAGAAGTGTAGATAGGATGGCGGACCAGAGCGTAAGGGCCGGAGCGGATGAGCTTGTGGTCATCGCCTATTCCGGCGACGATGCGTAGTTGGCCGCGTAGAGAATACGAGGAAGTCCAGGAAAGCGCGGCGGCGACCGCGAAAAGTACGACAGAGAGCAGCGTTCGCCACAAAGGCAGCGATCGTTCCCAGAAATGCCCTTGCCACAGCAGAGCGAACGCGGCGAACTGCAGCAGCACACCCCAGCGAGACCGCCGATTCACGATCTTTGCCGGTCCGGTTTTTTGGTGCGCTGGAACGAACGGAAAAAACCACACCACCACTCCGGCGACGAGTATCAGGTAGGCGTAAACAGGCATGGAAAGCAGTTGCTGGTCGCTAGTTGCTGGTGATTAGTGAATCGCTTGCTGATTGGGACGGCGGTGTTTTCTAGCCACTAGCCACAAATCGCTAGCCACTGTTTCTAGATGAACATCTCGTCTTGCGGTGCGGTCACGCCATCTTGTGCACGGCGGCGGCCTAGGAAGGCTTCGACGCCGACGGACAGGCCGTGCATGAGTCCACTGAGATGGCGTACCGGAGAAACCACAGTGCGCTGCACCGCGTCGCGGGTTTCTTCCAGCTTATCCATGGTGTGGTTGACGAACTCGTCGGCGCGGATGACTTGCAGGCGGGTGCGATCGACGATATCGGTCATAGTGGCGTCGAGGCGCTCCACCTGGTTGCGCACGGTTGTGGTGGAGGTGGTAAGGTTATCGGCCACCGTCATAATCTTCGGCCGCAGCTCGGCGATCATTTCCTGCGCCAACTGGGCTGTCGGCAGGACCTTGGTGCGCACGTCCTCCGCTAGAAGTTCGACTTTGCCGCTGGTTTTTTTCAAGGCGATAAACAGGCTCACAAGAACCAAGGCCTGGATGGCCACTGCCACCGCCGTGACAACAATGAAAATAATCAGCAGAGTATTCATACGCTCAATCTAACTTCGCGCAGCACTCAGCAAAGCTGAATTTACAGGTTCTCGCCGCCATCTCCAGCCACGGCCGCCGTCTTTTCGCGATAGGCCTGGCGTCCGGCTTCCACGGCAGAGCGGAACGATTCTTTTTGGGTCTTCAGAACTTCTTTTCCGCGGTCAGCCCATTGCTCGGCCTGCTCACGGGCGTCGCGGGTGCGTTTGCGAATAATGTCGCGGCCCTCTTCGGCTTTCGCCATCAGGATTTCGCGGGTCTCGCTTCCCGACTGCGGAGCATACAAAATTCCCACCGCCGCGCCGATACCCAGCCCGGCCAAGAACCACAGCACTCCACTTCCACTTCGGTCCGACATAAGACCTCCAACAATAACTGCAACACTTGGATGCTAGCACTCGTTATGGCGAAATACAATTCAGGGGGAAGTCCCTGGAACGGGGCAGTTTCCCATTCGATCTCCGCAGCCCGAAAAGGGATCTACTGGTTCTTGGCTTTGGGGGTGAACCGGTGTAAGACGAACTCCTGAATGACACTACTGAGCAGGCGTTCGCCAGTGCTGATGGTGAGGTTCTCGAAGACGAGCCCCGTACCGCGGTTTGAGGCGGGATAGTAGGTGCTGGAAAGAGCCGCTGACGCCAGGTCCCCGCCCACGCTCGAGTAGTTCGGCTCTCGCCGTCCATTGTCTCCCCGGCAGACGAAGGGGCTGGAGAGAGCATGGAACAGGCGGGACCTATTCGTGCCGGTTCCCTGGTAGAAGTAGCGCGGGTCCTGGTGAAGTAGCGACGGTAGGATGGCCCCGCCAATCATAATGTCGGAAAGACCGTCGGCAGAGCTTGCCCCAAAGCGCTCCGCAAATCCCTTCGAACCTTGACCGTAGTTGGGTACATCGGCCGCCTGATTGATGCCCGCGAGCATCCCCACGCCGGCGGCGGTAACCGGGTCGGTTGAGGTTTTGAGCGCGAGATGAAATTTCAGCTTGGTGGTGAGCGGCGCGGCGTCGTGATCGTAGGCCACGTAGAAATTCGGGAAGATGCCGAGAACCCGCTGCTGCTCTTCGATCTTGACCTGCTCGGTCGCGATTTCTTCTGAGGAATCGGATACGGATACCGAGGTCAGCGCCGCAGCGATTCTGAGTTCGCAACCGGTCAGGATTACATACTGGCCGGGACTGACGATGACGGGGGGCGAATCCCAGCCGGTGAATCCTCTAGCGCTGATGCTAACGTTATAAGTGCCTGCATCGACACCGGCGAAGGCAAAGAATCCGGTTTCGCTAGATAGAAGGGTGCGCGGGCCGGCGAGGGCTGGACCGGTCAGAACCACCGTCGCGCCGGAAAGGCTGTCACCATTGGCATCGGTCACGGTGCCGGTGATCTGTCCCAGCTCCGGCACGGCTGCGTTTGTATCCTGTGCCGGCAGAGGAGCTGCCGAGGCCAGCGCCGCGAAAATCAGCAGCCAAATTCGAAGCGTTCTCACGACCCAAACCCCCATCTGGAGTGTAGATCGTTCGATTTTAACCGCTGTTGTCTTCTTCAACTCCCTCAAAAACCGTGAAGTTGAGGCGAATTGGGTGACTTTAGTTTGCCCAATTCGCCCCCTTTTCACCTAGAAGTTAAAGCTCACTTGCGCGGACAGCGCTCGCGGGGACACGTAGTGCGTGCCGCTGAAGGTGGACAGGAAGTTGTAGAGCGCAACCTTGTTCGTGAGGTTGATCACGGTGAGTTGGGCGCTCCATTTGTGTTTGTCGCCATGGAAGAGGTTGTCGTCTCCAATTGCAAGGTCGAATAAGCTCCGCTGCGCAATGCGTGGTGGATTTTTGTCGTCGTTCTCGGTCCCTGGCGCCGGAATCGTTACCAGCGTTGATCCGTATCGCGAAGGGGCACAAGTCGTCAGAGGGGCGGTGAGGGTTGGGAACTGGTTTCCACAGAACAGGCCGGCTTGGATTTGCTGGTCTGCGCTAAGGATTGTCAAGTCCACAGGAGTGGTGGTATCCGTTGCAAACGGAACAGCCCCGGCAACCAGTCCGCTGTCATAGCGCCAGTTGAAGCCGAACCACGGCCCTTTTTTGATCTGATATTGCAAGTGAGTTGTCTGATTGAATGTCTCGTCATGGTCGATTCGGAAAACACCTGTCGGGGCGGAGGGAGTTGCTCCAGCTCCGCTGACCTGCGGGGTAAAGTAGCGTGCCGCGACGCTGGAGAAGACCATCATGGCAGTAAGTCCGTGGAAGTCCGGGACTTTTACGCTACCGGCGAACCCAGGAATCTTCGACCTATCCCAGGCGACCGGAAACGTAATGGGGGTCGCGCCGAGGATGCTGAAGTCATAAGCGTTGTGCGTGTACTTCCAGATGTACTCACCAGAAAAGACCAGGTACTTGCCGAATGCCTGCTCCAATCCAGCGTGAAACTCGTTGCGCCAACCCGGGACGAGAGGCGTGGGATTTGCAGCTGAGCAACCCAGAAGGGGGTTCAGCACCGCATTGTCGCAGCCTGTGCTAGAGAGCACTAAATTCTCGTTGAATGGAGTTTCCAGCACACGCGCGTAGGAGACGCGCAGCACCGTATTGGTCTGCTTAATGTTGTAGGCGATTCCCAGACGGGGTTCAGCTTCCTTGTGAGTTACAAGGCCATTGTAGAAATCGCCGCGCAGGCCCAGATTCAAAGACCAGTTTCCCTTGGTAATGATGTCGCGGACGTAGAGCGCCAGTTCTTTCACATCTGTGTGACCGCGGAAATCGAAAAGTCCGCTTGTGGCGCTTGGGCAGCCATCTCCAGACGACGGAGTCTGCCGGGTCAGGTCGTAGCAGCCGAGCAACGGATTGAATGCAGCTATGTTGGGATTGACTACGCCGTCATTTGGCTGCAAGCCCAGACCGGCGCACTGCGACGGATCATTCGGACTCGACGGACTGGTACCAGTCCAAAAGGGGTTGCCGTTCGAATCCAGGCATGGCGCATTGAACGTCGGATCGGCAATTCCGACGCTGTCGTTTTCATTCAGGAAGGTCTGTTGATAGACAGCACCGATTTTCAGATTATTGATGCCTTTGACATAGGAAATCTCAGGACGAATGCCTGCATTCGTCAGCGTTCGATTCTGCCCGACGGATTGCGATTGCAGGTTGGGCGACAGATCGGCAAACGGATTCGCGCTGGGATAATAGTTGTACTGATCATGACGCACGAAAGCTCCAAGCGTGAAGACAGTCGTGTTGCTGATCAACCGGGTCCATGAGGGGGCGAAGTTGAAAGTCTTGATTTGGGATCGCTGATCGGTGGGGCCGACGGGCAGGCCGTTGGGACCTAGACCACCGTTGCTCACGACGGCCCCATTCCATGCTGAGGCCAATTGCCCATCAAACGAATTCGGGTTCTGGAACCACGAACGCGTGAGGCCTACGTTTAGATGAACTGAATCTGCCGTCGAAAACTGATAATCGACGCGATCGAACAGGTTTTCCTGGTTACCCTTGGCGTGCGTGACCACAAACTCCGGAGGGTCAAGGAACCTGCCCGAGTTCAACCCGCTAATCGAGACAAAATTGCCCCACTTCGCACCACCATAACCCAAATTGAGAGTGGTATTCGAGGTGCCGAAGCTGCCATAAGAAGCGCTGACGCTGCCGTGAGGCGTAGTCATGCCCTGGCCAGAGCGGGTCGTGACATTAATCACCATGCTGGTTTTGTCGCCGTACTCCGCCGGGGGTGCTCCAGTAATGACCTCCAGGGACTGAACCGCATCCAAGGGAATCTGGTTAGAGAAGGTCTTACTAAACTGGTCGGTGATTGGCTGGTTATCTACCGAAAAGGAGTTCTCGGCATGATCTCCGAGCCCATGAAACATGCCGTTTGAATCAGCCGCATTGCCCGGAGCGCTCAACGTAACGAGAGAGCTCACCGACGAGGATTGGCTCTCCAATGGAAGTTTGTCGAACAGTCTCTTGTCCACATCGGTGTGGAAGGTGGAGTCGTTCTCGATCAGGTCTTGGCCACCCCCGGCCTCGACGGTCACACTCTCCGAAGTGCCCACTTTCAGGCTGATGTTCAGGTTGACCGGAACCACGGAGCGAACATCAATGTCCTGCGAGTAGGCGGCAAATCCCTGCCCCTTGACGCTCAAGTGATAGGGATTGAAGGGAACGTTGGAGATGAAGAACCTTCCCGCAGCGTCGGTGACCGAGGTCCGAGCAAAGCCGCTGACTGGATTGTGAATCTCGACGATCACACTCGGAACGACTGCGCCGGTGGGGTCAAGCACAACTCCCGTAACCGAGGTTGAATTTCCTGCGGACTGAGCGTTAGCCGCTAGGCTCAACGCCAAAAAAGAAACGATCAGAAAAGCCGCACGAAGCGGCTTCTGGTATGAAGCCAACATGATTTCCTCCAATAGAAATGGTTTTCAAACGCACCAATGCAACGGTTTTTGGGCTGGAGCGCTAAACCACTGGTGGAGGACGAATGTAGAGGGATGAAACAAAGAGCAGAGAACGCGGTGAGTGTGCACGCGTTACGTGCAACGCATAGCTGGAAAAAACCGGAACCGGGGCTCCGAGCGCGACGGGAACGACACCGGAATGTGCCAGAGCGCAAACCGAGCAGGCGCGCTCCGAGGTGTTGGAGCTATTCGGGTGCGAGTGAACGGCGGCAACAAAACCGACGAATAAGACGAGAACAACGCAAACCACCGCGCTGGCACGACGTGCCACGGTTCACGCGCGCAGGTGGGTAATCCGGGTCATTCGGATACTAGATTGAGTTTACTTCTGTTCTGATGCAAGTCTTACGGTCGTTTTTTTGCACAGAAAATTACGGAAGGACGGGTACCTCCGAAAGACGTGGGTTCCGTGTGCAAATACCCGGACTTGTGTTTCGGCCTCGCAAGGGAGAGAATGTTCAGTTCCCCCTTTCCCCAAGAGACATCCTTGTGTGCTGCTAAGTACCGTCAGCACGGATATCAGGACAACGACCGCGAACGCCAGAACGATTCCGGAGCCTTCGGCGGAGAAGCCTGTCCGCAAAGACACCTTCGGGCCGCGTCCGCTGCACATGACGGGGACGCACTCGGTCTCCCGTTGCGCCCAGTGTGGGACGCTGCTGACACTCGCGTTGCCGAGCCGGTGGGGCAATGCGCCAAGTGCGGATTTGAACTGCACTCCTGTAAGCAGTGCAGCTTACTTCGATCCCTCCAGCCGTTTCGAATGTACGCAGCCGGTGCCGGAAAGAATCGCCAAGAAAGACGCCCGCAATGATTGCAAGTTCTACTCCATCAGCGTGCGCGTGGAGAAGCAGACCTCGACCGGCCCCGCGTCCACGTCCTGGCGACGACGCGCGGCGGGCCTTCGACGACCTTTTTAAGAAGTTAAGCCTCACGGCTTCTGCGTCGGCCGCAGCAGGACTTCGCTGACAAACGATTGCGGCGCCTGTGTCACCAGCATCGCCACCACGTGGGCTACATCGTCGGCCTTGAGCATCTTGGTGGAGTCTTTTCCTGTGTGCGGACTCAACTCGGTGTCCACCGAACCGGGGCAGACCACGGAGACCCGGATGCCGTGTCCGCGCAGCTCCTCGGCAATGGAATAGCTCAGTCCGTTCAGACCCCACTTCGAGGCCGCATAAGCGGCGCCGTTGGGAAGCGCATTCTTTCCGGCGAGCGAAGAGATGTTCACGATGTGCCCGCCTCCCGTCCTGAATCATCATCGGCGCGAAGCTGCGCACACAATAAAAAACGCCCCGCAAATTCGTATTCAGGAGCTTTTCCCACTGCTCCGGTGTCATTTCATGGAGAGGGCCGGCGAAAGAACCGACGCCTGCGTTGTTTACTCAGAATGTCAACTTTGCCAAAATCGCGCCCGACTAACGCCGCCAGCGACTCCACCGATCCAAACCTCCGTGACGTCGCAGCGAGCGCCCGTGCCTGCCCTCCGAGCCCTGAGATCCGGGTTGCCGTCGTCTCAAGGGTCTTGAGCGTCCTTCCGCACAGCACCACGGTGGCACCCAGAGACGCCAGTTTGCGGGCAATGGCTGCGCCGATGCCGCGTCCGGCGCCGGTGACGAGCGCAACTTGTCCAGCCAGGGGGGTTAAAGTGGTCATGGGAGCAACTCCTGAGGTCTTGCGAGATGAGTTCCGGCTCACATACATATCACGCCTTGCATCCAAGAGGGTGACGAAGGGAGGGCGTAGGTGCAAACGAGCTTGCGAAAGATGAAGCGCATTACATATAATCCCGCACACTGGAACCACGCTTCTGCCCACGACGGCGGAAGGTGTGTTGGGCTACCTCTGGCCTCACTTTTGGGGGCGCACCACGCTGAACAATCCATTCAGATTCAGATTCGGCGTGCATCGGTTTCCTGCGGTTCGATTCCCGAAATCCCTAGGAGCGATTGAATGAAAACAACTCTACTGGCGATTGTGCTTGCAGTTGCGGTTGCGGCTGCCGCGCAAGATGCGACTCAGACCCCGAGCCAACCAGCGCCGCCTGCGGGCGCGCAGTCCCAGGCGCCCGTGATTAAAGACGCCGCTGAGTACAACGCCTACGTGGGAGCCATCCAGCAGACCGACAACAAACGCCAAGATCAGCGCCCTGGAAGCGTTTCGGTGCAGTACCCCAACAGCGTGATGAAGAATCTCCACGCTGGAACAGCTCATGGGGCTTATCTACAGCTGCAGGACCAAGCCAAAGTGGTGGACGCGGCGAAGCGTTTGCTGGCGGCCGACCCGTGCAACCTGCGGGCACTGGCTTTGCTCAGTTCCTTATCACGGCAGAGCGCACTGCCACGGCGAACCCCCCAAGAGCAAGTCGCCGATACGGCGCAGTATTCCGGCAAGGGACTGGAATGCGTGGCCACGGCGCAGAAGCCTGCGACCATGTCGCAGACACCGACTTCGACACGCTCAAGAAACAAGTCACGATCATCTTCAACGGCGGGGCTGGATTCGCTGCTCTGCAGAACAAGGACTACCAGACGCGCAGCAATATCTGCAGGGCCGCCGTCGAGGGCGAACCCGAACGACATTCAGAACGTGTACCCGCTGGCCATGGCATATCTGACGCCGAAGCCTCCCGACAGCGTGAATGGTTTGTTCTTCATCGCCCGGGCGGTGAATCTGGCCAGCCCGCCAGGGGCAGGCGCAGATTGAAGGCTATGGGCAGAAGGTTTACAAGAACTACCACGGTTCCGAGGACGGCTGGACTGACGTCATTGCCAGCGCGAAAGCAAACCCGCTTCCGCCTGCGGGATTCACCATTACCCAAGTACATTCCGCCGACTCCTGCCGAGCAGGCGCATGACCTGGTAAAGGACAAGACTCCGGACCAGATCAAGCAGCTAAGCTTCGGCGAGTGGGAACTGGTGCTCTCCGCCGGGACGCAGGATGATCAGGACAAAGTGTGGAACGTGATCAAGGGCGTGCCGCTACAGATGGAAGGCACAGTGCTAACGGCATCGAAACGCCGGAGGTGACGCCACCGGACGTCCCGGCGAGCATCGCTGCACGATATCGCGCCAGCGAAGACGACATCGAGCAGAAGAATGCCGATATCACCATCACCATGACCGGTGTGATTCCGGCCAAGACCATGCCCAAGGAGGCGACACGCTGGACTTCGAGGGAACACCGGTTTCCTACATCCCGTCGCCCTTCATGATGACCATGGAAAAGGGCGCGCTACTGAGGAAAGCGGGTGCCAAGCCGGCGCCGAAGCCGCCAGTGCATCACCACCCAGCTCACAAGCCGCAGTAAGAGATCGTCTCCGGGCAAGAATTAAGGCAGCCCTTTTGGGGCTGCCTTTTTCTGCCGACGAAGTTTGAAGGCGATGGATCTAGCGGGCCAGCTTCTTCTCGAATGGCTGGCGTGCGGGCGCTACGCGGAGGGCGCTTGCCGCCATCGCGGAACTGGCGGACATCAATCTTCAGCTCATCCACGGTGCGGCTGAGCGTGTTGCGATGCATTCCCAACTGGCGGGCAGCGCGGCACTGGTTGCCCTTATTCTCTTCCAGCACGGTCGCAATGAAGCGACGCTTGAATTCACGCACAGCCTCGGAATAAAGAATATTGCTGCGGTACATTTGCTGTACGAGCGCTTCGAGTTGATCTTTCACTGGATAATCTCTTTTCGTATGGGTTGACGTCAGCTCGCAACCTCTACACTGCACACCTAGCTACTGTTTGGGACGCGCCGGCGTCGTGGCCTGCGTCTGCGCTTTACGCACGTAATCCAGTCCCTCGTAAAACTTTGCCCGCAACTCGGAGGGCGCTACCCAGATTGCCGCCCTTCCCACTACCTGAAAGTACGGCGCCAGACTCGAACCTTGCAGCCAGCGCGACGTTGGGGTGAACGCAGTCATGCTCACCAGAACAATCGCCACCAGCAAACATCCGCGAACCAGGCCCAGCGCGCCGCCCAGGAACCGGTCCACAGCCCTTCAGCCCGGCTTCCTTCATCATCCAGCGAACGATCCTGCCCAAAACTCCAGCCACGACCATCACAGCTAGAAAGATCGCCAGAAATGCGACGATCTGTCGCCAGCCACTGCGAACTGAGTCGGACGACCAAAATGGTCGGCCAGGTTGCGATATCCCCAGGCCGCGATCAGATACCCGAACACCAGTCCTGCGATGCTAAACGCTTCCTGGAAAAATCCCGAGCTGGCTGCCTGCGCGATCGAAAGCAGCACCACCAGCACAATGATCCAGTCCGCAACGTTCACGCGGCGCCCTCTTTCCCCGCGTCCGAACCTACACATCCAGCTCACGCCCGGTAAGCTGGCGATACGCTTCTACATACTTCTCGCTGGTCTTGCGCGCCACATCAGCCGGCAGCGCCGGCGCCGGAGGCAGCTTGTTCCAGCGAATCTCTTCCAGATAATCGCGCACGTACTGCTTGTCGAACGACTGCTGCGCCATGCCGGGAGAATACAGATCCGCCGGCCAGAAGCGGGAGGAGTCGGGGGTCAGCACCTCGTCGGCGAGAGTGATGCCGGCTGCGGTGCTTCCCGAACTCGAATTTTGTATCCGCAATAATAATCCCTTTTTGCCGGGCGTAGGTCGGCGGCCTTGCTGTAAATCTCCAGGCTCAGATCGCGCAACTGGCGGGCGTCTTCGGGATCGACCAGCTTGCGTCATCTGCTCGAAAGAGATGTTTTCATCATGCCCGGTCGTGGCCTTGGTCGCGGGCGTGAAAATCGGCTCCGGCAACTGGTCGGATTCGCGCAGTCCTGCCGGCAAGCTTGATTCCGCAGACGCTGCCGCTGGCTTTGTATTCCTTCCAGCCCGATCCGGACAGGTATCCGCGCACCACGCACTCGACCGGGAACATGTCGCGCGCGCTGCACCAGCATGGAGCGTCCGCGAAGCTGGCTGGCATACTGTCGGACCTCCGCCGGATAGCTGGTTCACATCGGCGCTGATCAGATGATTGGGAACGACGTCCTTCAGGAACTCGAACCAGAACAGCGAAATCTGCGTGAGCACGCGGCCCTTGTTGCGGAATGCCGGTGGCCAGCACGTAGTCAAATGCCGAGATGCGGTCGGTGGCGACAAACAACAGATGGTCGGCGCCGAGTTTGTAAACGTCGCGCACCTTCCCGCTGGCGAAAAGCTGCAGGCCGGGGAAGTCAGTGTTGCAAGAGGACGGGATCGAGGAGGTCGGTAGTCATGGATTGGTTCGAAAATTTCGATAAAGAAATCGTGGCGTATTTTAGCCGCTCAGAATCTTTTGTCAACGGCTGAACATGATATCCGATTTCGAGCTTCCGCGTTTTCCACTGATGGGCAATTGACAAAGCATGGCGTCGTCCTGAAACAGGCTTTGGGCAGGGGATTCAAGGGAATAGAGTTGTGGAAAATATCCGCAGCCATTTAAGCGCTGTCATCCTGAGCGAAGAAAATCATTTGCGAAGCGAATGATTTTCGCAGTCGAAGGACCCCTGCGACGATGATAGCGTGCACAAGGCCTAAGGGAATTCTTACTGGATTCTTGGACTAGCTACGTTGACCGCAATTCCGAGTGGAGTGTCCTTCGCGGCGTCACCCTCGGACACGGTGATAGAACCAGCCTGCACCATCGCGTCGATGACTTCATTCCGACGCGTTAAGGCACGATCAGGATGCCTGACTGGAGACAAGTATGAAGGCCCTTGAACCAATCCTGCCAGCAACGCGGCTTCTGCGATGCTGAGCTCACCGGGTCCTTACGAAAGAAATACTGGGAGGCCGATTGGACCCCGATCAGGCCTGCTCCAAAGTAGGTTCGATTCGCATAGATCGTAAACAGTTCTTGATGAGTGAAACGACGCTCCAGCCGGGTAGCAGTCCGGATCTCGTCTAGCCGGCGGCTCAGCATCTTGGAAGGAGCACAGAACATGGTCCGGCTGATCTGGAACGCGAGTCTCGATTCCACGGCACTTAGCGCATTGCGAAGATTTCCGCCGATCGACTCATACGAAATAGCGACCGACGCTGCTGCCAAGCAAGGATCGGAAACGGATGTCGTCGTGGTGGGCCCGAACTGAGCGAGTCGACCGATATCGGGTAAATCTCCCGAATAGAAGAAGAACCACGAAACCGCCGCGACAATCAAAGTCACAACCGCGGCCACGAAACCGAACAAGACTTTGAGAAAGCGTCCGCATCGAGGCCAACTTCCAAGGCTATCCTACGCCGAAGCTTGCGCCGTCGCCCCAAACCTCACCGACACCAGCTTCGAAACCCCCGGCTCCTGCATGGTCACGCCGTACAGCACCGGCGCGATGCTCATCGTCTTCTTGCTGTGGGTGATGAGGACGAACTGGGTGCGCACGCTCATCTCTTCGACCAGTTGAGTGAAGCGGCCGATGTTGGCTTCGTCGAGCGGCGCGTCCACTTCGTCGAGGATGCAGAACGGGCTGGGCTGATACTGGAAGATTCCGACCAGCAGCGCCAGTGCGGTCATGGCCTTTTCGCCGCCGGAGAGCAGCAGCACGTTCTGCAGCCGCTTGCCCGGAGGCGAAGCGACTACGTCAATGCCGCTCTCCATGGAATTGCTGTTTTCGAGGTCGGTGAGCCGCATGAACGCGTTGCCGCCGCCGAACAGCTTCTTGAATGTGACCTGGAAATTCTCGTTGATCTTGTTGAACGCCTCTTCGAACTTTTGCCGCGAGAAGATGTCAATTTCTTTGATCGTGGCCTGCGTGTTCTCGATGGCGTCGAGCAGGTCTTTTCTTTGAGTATCGAGAAACGCCTGGCGCTCGGCGGTTTCTTTGAATTCTTCGAGCGCCATCATGTTGACCGGACCCATGGCGTCGAGCCGCGAGCGCATTTCCTGGCAGGTCTGCTCTTCTGCGGTGAGTTCGTCGCCGGAGACGCGAGGCAGAGTGGTGTCGGCCATCAGCTCGACGCGCTGCACGCTCAATTCGTTGACGCAGGTCTGCGCCAGATATTCGCGAGTCGGATTGCAGCTTGACCAACGAAGTAGAAAGCTCGGCTTTGCGATCGCGCGATGCATCCAGCATTCGGCGGGCTTCCCGCAGCAGCGCGTCCAGTTCGGCGAGCCGCGCCCGCGCCTGCTCGGATTCGAACTGCAGCAACCCGGCGCGAACTTCGCAGGCGTTGCGTTCAGCTTCGAGATCAACCAGCTTCTCCGCGATCGCGAAGTTTTCCAGCTCGCGCTGAGCTTTCTCCGCTAGCGGCAGCTTCGATCTGCGAGCCGAGCGAATCCACCCGCGCCTGCATCTCGGCGACCAGTTGCGCAATTCGCTCCAGCACCGAAGCCGCAGAGCGATGCCGCTCTTCGAGCGTCGCCGCATGCGCCTTGCGCTCAGAGACAGCCTGCGCCGCCAGATCGCGGTTCTCGCGCAGCGACGCCTCATTTCATTCGCAGCGGCCGCTTCCTGTTCGAGCGTTGCGCGTCGGGTTTCGATCTCCGCAATCTCTGTCCGTCGCGCACCGACGATTTCTTCCTGCGCCGCGCGTTCCGCCGACAAGCGCGCCAATTCGCGTTCGCAAACCGCCCAGCGTTCGCGCACCCGCGCCATTTCGGAATCAATCTGGCGCAGGGCGTGGCCGGAGGTCATGGCGTGTTTTTCCGACTCGCGCTTTTCTGCCTCCAGCCTTTCCAGCAGGGAAGTCAGCTCGGCGATTTCATGGCCGAGATTCAGGGCGCGCGTCTCTTCGTGGCGAAGCGCCTGTTCCAGATCGCCTTCCAGCCGCATCACGTCGCGCAATTCGCGCTTCATGGATAGCGGGCCTTCGGCGCGCTGCTTGCCGCCGGTGACGGTCACGTTGTGAAAGCACTCGCCGGACTTCGAGAGAAAGAACGCGTCCGGATTTTCCAGTGCCAGATCGCGCGCGAAAGCCGGGATCGGGGACGATGTATCCATCGCGCAGCTTGGGCAGGATCACTTCCAGCGATTTGCCAAAGCCATCGAGCACGCGAATCATGTGCTTCAGCGGCAGGATGGAATCATTCGGAGGATTCGGCGCGCCGTCGGCAACAGCGAACGAAAAACGCGCCTGCGAATCGTCGGGATGCACAAGGAAAGTCGCCCGGCCGTCCACGTCCGAACGCAGCAGGCGGAGACCTTCATTGGCGGTGTCCCACGACTTGACCACGATGTAGTTCAACTCATCGCGCAGGAAATCTTCGACCACGCCTTCATAGCGCGGATCAACTTCCAGAAAATCCGCCAGTACGCCTACGGGGGCGCTTGCCGCCCTGAAACACGCCGGACTGAAACAATCGCCGCACCGACTCGGTGGAATATCCGTGCTCGGCAATGACAGCTTCAAGCGAACTGCGCTTGCCTAGGGCGGTAGCGAACTCCGCGCGCAGGCTGTCCAGATGATTCTTGGATTCGTTTTCCTCGCGGCGTTTGCGTTCCAGCAGTTCGCGAGTCTGCGCGATTTCTGTCGGACAGGGTTGCAATCCGTTGCGAGACCGACTCAAACTCAATCGCCAACTGGCCGCGCTCGCCGCCGAAAGTTTCGGCCTGCGAACTCGCGCGACGGCCATCTCCGCCTGCAAGCGCTGGGCTTCGCGGTCAGCAGCGGCCATGCGCTCTTCGGCTTGCGTGAGTTGATTTCGCAAATTCGAAATCGCTGCCACGGATTCCAGAATCGCGACCCGCGATTGCTCCTGCTGCTGCTCAAGTTCGGCCAACGCGCCCGCGGCCGAAATTGCCTGCTGCTGGCTGGCTTCGAGTTCCTGCTGCGCGGCGGCTAGATCAGCGGCGGCGGATTCCAGCGACTGCCGGTTGGTGTTCAATTCTTCTTCAAGAGCGGTGAGGCGAACGCGTGCCTGACCCGACTCCGCTTCGAAGGCGGCGGCGCGGATCGTCAGCTCGTTTCCGCGCTCTTCATTGTGGCGGCGCTGCGACTGGTTGCGGTCAACCTCGAGCTTCAGGTCGGCGAGGCGGCCGCCGTTTTCGCGGATTTCGGCTTCGATGGCGTATCCGCGCTGAGTGCGCTCGGCAAGTTCGGTTTCCATTTCGCGCAACCCGTCCGCCTGGTGCCGCATCTCTTCGGAAACCATGTTGATCGCAGAATCCAGTTCCGCGCTCTGCAAATCAAATTGCGCGAACTTGCTGGCGACGACCAGACGCAGCTTCGCCCGCATCTCGTCGCGCAGGCGGCCGTAGCGCTCGGCCTTTGAGGCCTGGCGCTTCAGCGAATTCATCTGCCGCGTGACTTCTTCGAAAATGTCGTTGATGCGCGCCAGATTCTGCTTGGCGTCTTCGAGGCGCGCTTCGGCGAGACGCTTCTTGGTTTTGAACTTCGTGATTCCCGCCGCCTCTTCGATGATCGCCCGGCGATCGGTCGGACGGCTGCTCAGGATTTGCCCGATGCGGCCCTGCTCGATAAGCGCGTAGGACTCCGGTCCCAATCCCGTGCCCATGAACAATTCCTGAATGTCGCGCAGGCGGCAGAGTTTTCCGTTCAGCAGATATTCGCTGTCGCCGGAGCGGAACAGGCGGCGCGTGACTACGATTTCTCCAGAATGAAATTGCTGCTGAAATTTTCTGCGGCGAATTTTCAGGACAACCTGCGCCCCGCCGGTTTCGGCGGAAACGACCGACGTCGATTTCATCGGCGCGGATGCCGACGCCGGCGCCACGAACGGAACGACGTTGGCGGCGAACATCGGCTCGTCGTCGGGGAAGGCCATCGCGACCATCTTGATCTTCGATCGCGGAATCTCGACTTCCTCCGTTGCCCCCGGCTGGTTCTCCTCGGTGATGCGCTCAACTTCTTCGGCTGCTTTGGCGCGAATCTCGGCTTCGTCCCAATCTTCGGCGGGCATGTCTTCCTGCAAAACCAGTTCGGTCGGATCGTTCTTGTCCGGCCCGGAGTACTCGGCGGGATCGATCAGCGTGAGCGAGACTTCAGCCATGCCGGTCGGCTTGCGGTCGCGGGTTCCGGCAAAGATTACGTCTTCCATGCGCGAACCGCGCAGGGTCTTCGCCGACTGCTCGCCGAGCACCCACGAGATGGCGTCGGCAATATTCGACTTGCCGCACCCGTTGGGCCCGATGATCGCGGCCACGCCCTCGCCGTGAAACTTGAGTTCGGTGCGGTCGCAAAACGACTTGAATCCGAGGATCTGAAGCTTCTTTAGTTTGAGCAACTTGTACTCCTTGGGACGCAGGGGCTGACTTTGAAACCGGGCAATGAAAGGGCGCGCTTCAGCCGTCAACAATCCAATTTCTGTTTCCGATGCGGCCGAAGGCCGACCAGGCGCTGATCCGTTGCCCAATGCGGCGCCAAACGTGGGAAAGAGGCCTTTATAAGACGGGTTAACCAATCAGATGCCTCCGCCAGTTCGCCAGTTGCGAGGCCGTCCCAGGCTGGACAGGGCGGGGCACAAATTAGCCTTACTGTACCGACGAAATTGCGCCGGGGTCAAGTAGTAAAACACCATAGCTTGTGGGTATCTCGTCCTAACCACGTGATTTTGACATCCTTATGTAGTTCGGGCTTGGTTTACGGCTGGGATCGGGAAGGAAGGGGAGACCGCGAGAGCCTAAGTAGCCTAGCGCAGGTCGGTTAGGAGATGCAATCGTAATCGTTCTGAAAAAGCTTTGAGTCGTGAGTGTGATCGCCCTGGTTTAGCCAACGACGAATCGGGGAAGCGTTGACCGAAAGTCGTAGGCTCACTTACTTACCCGAGACGACGCTGAGTCTGCAACCGTGAATGCCATCCCCAGGCCTAAGAGCGGAAACACAAGAAGCCACTTCCAGCTTCCGCAGAAAACGGCGATTTCAAGCAGAACCCTCTCGTAGACTGGTATCGGGTCAGGAAGGCCCTGTTTCAAAGATGGCAGAAAAACCGCCCAAATAGCGGCTGGCACAGCAATCGCCGCGAGCAGCACAAAGCACGAGATAGCAAGCGTTCTGTATCGCACAACTTTCTCCAAGACGCGAGGAGTGCTTCCCTCGTTTTCAAGCATATTGGACAGTGCTGGCTGTGAAGTAGCAGAAAACCGATGTTCGGCTGCCGATAGTAATCGTCGGTGTTGAAACATTGCGATTACACTCATCGACGCATTGTGAGTGGCTTGTGACGAAGGTTAGCTGCCGCCAAGGACTTCGTTCAGAGCTCCCCGTTAAATTGAGGTCTAGGCGGCGATGCTGAGGCTGAGAGCCCTTGGGAAGAGAATCGGTCGGGATCTCATCAGTTCTGCTCGTCGAAGCCGACATGGAACAACGCTGCCTGCTCTTCGGCGTGGCGGCGTAATTCTTCCATCTCATCCACGGCGACTTCGCTGCCTTCGGGCTTTTCCTGGCCGCGTTGGGTGCGGCGCTCGACTTTTTCGCGCTGCTTTCTGCTGGCGGGCTTGTTCTTTCTGGCGCTTGTTGAATGTTGATCGGCCTCGTGGCATGGCAATTCTCCTGGGTCATTTTCATAGTTGGCAAGCTGCTGTCTTCTATTACGGGTGTCTTGCTTCCGTCTACGGCGTTTCTCTGCTGCGGTTCGAAACAGACTACCAGCGCGGTTCTCTGGGCTGGCGAGCGTGGCCCTGATAGTCATCGCGTCCACCGCCACCACCGCCACCTTTGCGACCTCCACCGCCCGGGCGTCCGCCGCCACCACCACCGCCGCCAAAGCCACGGCCTCCGCCACCACCCCAAAGCCTCGTCCACCACCGCCACCGCCGGGACGGTCAGTCTTCGGCTTGGCCTCGTTGATCTTCAGAGCCCGCCCCTGGAGTTCGGTGCCATTCAATGCTGGCGATAGCTTTTTCGGCTTCGCCCGCGTCGGTCATTTCCACGAACGCAAAGCCGCGCGAGCGGCCGGTTTCGCGGTCGGTAACCAGGCTGACTTTCTCAACGGCTCCGTGGGCCTCGAACAGGCCACGCAGTTCAGCTTCAGTGGTGCTGTGGGGCAAATTTCCAACGTAAAGGTTCTTCATTGCGTTCTCTCTTTCATCAATTGCGCTATCAGATCAACTTCGTCGCTGCGTCTGGATTGCATAATTTCCGAATCTCGTGGCGGCATCGGCCGCTCGCGGACGGCCTTGGATCGCGCCTCAGACACCGACCGCACCGCAGAAATCCGGCGGCAGGCTTCGAGGATTCCCCAGCGCTGCGCCGGCGCATCCTTCAGTTTCGCGGTCAGCGCGGTTTTCACATCGTTCCAGATACCAGGCTCGGCGGCATTGTCATCGGCCCAGGGAGAAGCGGCGCGAGATCGGAATCGGCGCTGGGAGCGATGGCCAGATATTCCGGCTTGCCGACCAAGAACATGATTTGCTGCGGCGGCGTGGCGCTGCGCATGTCGTCGCAGAATTTGTCGCGGGGCGCGGTGGCGTCGTCCACGTGGATCAGCACAAGATCGTAAAGATCGGCGCGCCACCAGCAACGGGCTTCACTGATGTCGGCGGCGCAGTCCACGTCCACGCCCAGCTTGCGCATGGTTTCCGAGCGCAGGTCGCGCTTGGCGCGACGAGGTGTCGATCAGCAGCACTCGTTTCTTCTTGAGTGCCGCCGCCGTGGGATTGGCCAGCGACCAGGTGGTCAGGTGGGCGCGCTCATGCCGACACCCTTCCGTCTTCCTTGCCGGTTGCCTTTGGCTGTGATGGACTTGGGAGCGACCTGGCCCGCGAAGAGCTTTCTGATTGCGGAGGCGGCGCGCTATTTCTGCCTTACGGTCGCGGTGAAATCTGGACTTTATCGCCGTTGATTCCGGACATGGTATGCTCCCTTAGACGCGAAAAAAACTCGCGAAGAACGTGTGATTTCTCAATCGCGAAGGTGCAATCTGCCGGAGTCTTCGAGGTTAAGAGTTAAAATTGCCGCCGGGAAAGTAGCCCGGTCTATCGCTGCGCTGAAGCGTGCTTGTGGGTCTCTTCCTCCGCTGATCGCGGTCAAGCTGTTCGATGAGATGGTTGATCTGCTGAGAATCGCGTTGTTCCACGGCCACTTGGTCAAGTCCTGCCACTGTTCGCCTGGATTACGGGGCATACGGGATCCCTTCTGCTGCTGATCCATACTACTCCCTAATCGAAGAAAGCCCTAATTTTGCGGGTTGCACAGGCGCTCGCAGCGCGGGTATTCTTGCTGCGATTTGCAGCTGCAAACAAAGGAGTTACGCCTCTGCTGCACAATTCATGTTGCTATGCGCAGGTGGAGGAGCGTAGCATCACGATGTACGTTAGACCGAATCGGTCAGTGAGCAGTTCTCGCTTCAACAGCCAGTAACCTGCAACACAGATGTCCCGACTCCCTCCAGCGTAACATCAAACAAAGGAACAAATTACACAACATGGAACAAGGAACAGTAAAGTGGTTCAATGACGCCAAAGGCTACGGCTTTATCAGCCGCCAGTCGGGCGAAGACGTTTTCGTCCATTTCTCCGCCATTCAGTCCGGCGGTTTCAAGAGCCTGCAAGAAGGCCAGGCCGTGCAGTTCGACGTAACCAAGGGCCCCAAGGGCTGGCAAGCCGAGAACGTCCAACCGCTTTAAGGCTTCAGTTAAGACAGAAGGCGATCACAAAGTGGTCGCCTTCGTTCGTTTAGGCTCCCACTTCCGCAGTAAAATCCCATCCTTCGTCTACTGAATCGCAACTCCTCCTGACCTCTTGACGGCGAAGGTTTGTCGCTGCTATATACCTGTGGGGAAAATTTATGAGCAAGAAAACTTGGCAGAGTATAGGGGCTGTGCTGGGCGGGAGCCGTCGCAGGCATCGTCGTCACCCTGGTCACGGATGCCGTGCTGCACAAGGCCGGCGTCTTCCCGCCGTCCGGGCAGCCCGCCAGCGACGGGCCGTCTGGCGCTGGCGACGGCGTATCGGACGATCTACGGCATTGGGGGCGCTTACCTCACCGCGCGGCTGGCGCCCGAGTCGGCCCATGCTGCACGTGACCATCCTCGGCGTGCTCGGTTTGGTCGCGAGTCTCGCCGGCGCCGTGGCGACATGGAACAAAATGGAAATCTACGGACCGCACTGGTATCCCGTGGCGCTGGTGGTGCTGGCGATGCCGCAGTCGTGGCTCGGTGGCTGGCTGCGCGAAAGGCAACTGCGCGCACCCCTCGTCGCCTAGGCCGAGGGAACAGTCCCGCAGAGGAGATCTGAGGCCACACGTCCTTACCTGTGTGTCTTTCGAGAAGATAGGGGGATCTAGACGTTCCTCAGCTGCAGGATTTCGCGGGCTTGATCGGGATCCTCAACTCGTGTCAAGAACGCCCGGCGCAGTGTCGCCTTGTTGATTTGGCCCGCGATATACGAGCGATATAACGATCCTCCGGGTTGACTGCCCTGGTCGAATCCCACCGCCGGGCACAAAAGATTCGACCCAAAATGCGCCAGCGCGTCCTCGACTTGACGGTTGAGCAAGTCAGGTTGGGTCTTCATGCCGAGGCAAGCGTGACGCAGAAACCGCGACGCTTCCGCCGCCGCCTGAGCCATCTGAAATTCGCGAATGAAGAACGTGTTGCTCTCCGGAACATACAAGCAGCCGCGTTCTTCGAGGGCGCCGCGAAGCTCGTCGGCAACGGACGCGCCGTCCTTCACCGCAACCACTTCCGGCAACGAGTCTGCCAGAAACTTCGGTTGCGTCCCATTGCGCGGCGAATCCAGGCGGAATCCCAGGCTCTTCGCCAGCGAGAAAATCAGGTTGTAAACCGCTGGAGCAAAATCCGGCAGATCGTCGCGCCGCCCCATTCCACTTTCTCCAGACACAGCCGGTAGCTCTCGTATTTCTCCAGCGGGCTGGAATTGAAAACGCAAACCGCATCGTCGCCGATGCTCACCGCCGCGGCCTGTTCTCCAACCGCCTGCCAGTAGAGCGAGTCCACATTCTGCAGAATGGTGAGAATCCGCGCTTCGGGCAAAACCTCCTTCAGCACGCGCGGCAAATGCTGCGGCGCCATGTGCGACTCGCCAAACAGCACAACCAGAGCCGCATTCGGGTGTATCTCCCGCATTTCGCAAATCTTTGCCGCAGCATGCCGGTCGCGCGAGCCGATCCGCCGCATGTCATCGCGCGGCATGCAGTCCAGCCCGTAAATGCCCTCGCCGTGATCGCGTGCCGCGGTCAGCAGTTCGTAGCACGGCTCCCATTCGTATCCCCATTCGCGATCGAAGCGCAGCCGCTGCCGCAGTTCTTCCTCGCCGATCTCCCGCCGCCACCATGCGTCCAGAATCCGCTGATCGCGCGACAGCACTGCCTCCAGTCCCAGAGCCACCGGGCGCGTGCTTGCCAATTGCTCGATCAACTGCGCCGCGAATCGCTGCGATGCCGGCAGCGCGTGATAGTCGCCGATTAGCAGAATGTCTGCTGCCGCGATTTTGGAATTGAGTTGTTCGGGGGTGAGAACCGACATCGTAAGCCGAAAAGCCTGCAGCAAACTCGCGCAGATATTTCCGTCCGCTGGCCGAATCATGCGGCCCGATCTCGCGCCGCACCGCCGCCAGCGCATGCATCTGCGCCGCCGTCCGCCGCGAATCGGGATTGCTGGCCGTCTTCATCTTCGTTCCGATCCGCCTTGACTCTCCGCTCCCGGCTCCCTATGCTCAGAATTCCGCATGCCCAGCCCGCCGCAAAACCTGACCATCGCGACCACCGGCGCCAGCGGCTCGCTCTTTCTCCGCCACCTGCTGCTCGCCGTGGACCGCGACAAACGCGTCAAGACCGTCAACTTCATCGCCTCCGACAGCGCGCTGCGCGTGATCGCCGAAGAACTCGGACTGCGCGGCCGCAGCAACCTGGTCGCCCAAGTCCTCGGACGCGCCTCCCGCAAAATTCATCCGCAATCCGACGCCGACATCGGCGCCAACGTTGCCAGCGGTTCCTATCCCTCCGACGCCATGATCGTCATTCCATGCAGCGTCGGGCACACTTGCCCGCATCGCCAACGGCATCGCGTCGCACCTGATCGAACGCGCCGCCGACGTTTGCCTCAAAGAAAAACGTCCGCTGGTGCTCTGCGTCCGCGAAACCCCGCTCAACAAAATTCACATCCGCAACATGTACCGCGCCGCCGACGCCGGGGCGACCATCTTTCCGCTAATCCCCGCCTACTACTTCCGTCCCGCCACCCTCGACCAAATGGCCCACGAATTCGCCTGCCGCGTCCTCGCCCACATCGGCCTGCCCCAGCCGGATGCTTACGCTGGAAAGGGTGAGCGTTCGCGGACTTGACAGCTTGCCAGTGCAAGCGCCCTCTGCGAGGGAAATTTCAGTCTAGAAGCGCGGAAGTGGGGTCAACAGGTTCCGAGCGGACATGTACGAGTGGGGTTATGAGTAATGTCGCCGATTAGCGTCAGCTGACTGCAAAAGAAGGCTATACTGCCCCGCAAAGCCGATGCGCATTATCAAGATGATTATTGGACCCGCGGCAGTTCTTCTTGTTGCTGTCGGTGTGCTCTTATGGTGGGCAGGACGGAAACCTGCAAGGCCAGTGGACGCCCACTGAGCGGTAACAACCGCTTTGAGACCTGGCACGCTCGCCGAGGCGGAGGATCCGCCGGGACTGACGATGACGCTCGATACGGCGGACGGCAAGCGTACTTATCCCGAAAGCGAGTACATTCCGCTCGTTATCAAGTACTCCAGCAGCATGTTCCGCAAATACAATGTTGAAACCGCCACTGGTTCGAGCGCAGCAGGTCAGAGTCAGCAGTTGCATGCGGACGGAATACGTTTCCTTTCCCAACTCGGCGGCTTTGCTTGCTGCGGAAGTCTTCCGCGAATTCTCGATTCGACGCCTTACGTGTTCACTCCGCCAATGAGGCTTCGACTCGTACCCGGAAAGCATGAACTTTATATAACCGCAAGACAGGTCTCTGCGCGGGAGCCGGGAGCGCGGATAGAGTCGGGGGAAACATCGTCCATATTGTGGCTTGACATTGCGCCTGATCCGGGCTGGCAGCAGCGCGAACTCGCGAACATTCAGAAGAGCTACGCCGCAAACAAATGGCTAGAATGCCGGGGGCTTTCATCTCTGGATGTTCCCGAGGCAACAGCGGAGAAGATCAAGTGGTTGAAGGCAGACCGCTGTCCCATGGGTTTGATCTTTCGACCATCCGAATATGCCCTAGGGAGACTCTGATTAAGCTCTCTGCTTTTCACAGTCGGTCAAGTTAGAGTGTCTGGGAGATGAGAATCAACCAGGGGACTCTGGCGATGATGACTGGCTTTGAGCGGTACACCAAGAAGAGGCGACGCGAGCTGTTTCTGGAGGAGATGGAGCAGGTGGTGCCCTGGGGCGAGTTGTGCTCTCTGGTGGAGCCGCATTATCCCAAGGCGGGGAAGGGGCGGCCGCCGGTGGGAGTGGAGCGCATGCTACGGATTTACTTTTTGCAGCAGTGGTTCAACCTGTCGGACCCGGCGGTGGAAGAGGCGCTGTACGATTCGCCGGTGATGCGGCAGTTCGCGGGCATTGATTTGGGCCGGGAACCGGCTCCGGACGAGACCACGGTGTGCAAGTTTCGGCACTTGCTGGAAGAACACCAACTGGGGGAACAGATTCTGGGCACGGTGAACCTGCACTTGCAAACGAAAGGAGTGCGGATCACCACCGGCACCATCGTGGACGCGACTATCCTGCACGCGCCGACTTCGACCAAGAACCGGGAGCAGCCGCGCGATCCGGAGATGCACCAGACGAAGAAGGGCACCCAATGGTACTTCGGAATGAAAGCGCACGTGGGAGTGGATAGCAAAACGAAGATCATCCACACCGCGGTGGCGACGGCGGCAAACGTCGCGGACTCGGCGGTGCTGCCGGATTTATTACACGGCGAAGAAACGCGGGTGTGGGGCGATCAGGCGTATCGCGGACAGAGCGAGATGATCCGGGAGTGCGCGCCCCGAGCTCAGGACTGCACCCATCGGCGCTAGCGCTACAAGGATCGGGTTGACGAAGTGGAACGGGCAAAGAACCGGACGAAGTCGACGGTGCGCTCGAAAGCGGAACACGTGTTTGCGGGGATGAAACTGAAGTTCGGATTGGTGAAGCTGCGCTACCGGGGACTGCAGAAGAATGCCAATCAGTTGTTTGCGGTGTGCGCGCTGGTAAATCTGTACCTGCTGCGGAAAAAACTGTTGCATCTAGCGCCAGCTTAAGCCCGGCAGCAAAGGCTGCGGATCACCGACGAGCCGCCGAAGCAGGCGAAACACCGGAAACAACCGAATCCGAACGCTTACATCGGGTGGCAGAACAAACGCTGCCCCCATAGATCGGGCTTGTTCAGAGCTTCCCTAGCGCTGCCAAGAATTGAGCAATGGATCCGAAAACCTAATCATGCTGTCACTAGGGCGGAATTCGAAGTGCTCGCAACTTCGAGACTGAGCAAGTATCCGGACCTTGCGGATTTGGACAATCCCGACAAAGATTACGGGAGCTTCTGGACGACCACCAACAATACTATTTACTCAGCTGTCGCGCACAACGTTTGCACCCTACCTCGAAAGACCGCTGCGGCGCAGAGGTCAACGAATGCGACAGTTTGCAATTTTTTCGCTGGTCTCGTGAGCGATGAATCATTGAAGGGCACGAATTGCAGTTGCCCAGCCAAGCCCACGATTCGTTAGTTGACGATAAGTTTGCGTATCACTCATGCGTGGCCTTCGTCATACGGAGCACTGATCTCTCGCCACGCAAGCACTTCCCCGCTTTTGTATCATGGAATGGCATGTCCAAATCCTTCGCCATCTCGATCGTCCGCACCCTGCGCGACCGCGGCAACCAGGCGTACTTCGTCGGGGGATGCGTGCGCGATCTTCTGCTCGGCCGCGAGCCCGCCGACTACGACGTCGCCACCGACGCCACGCCGGACGAAGTCATGCGCATCTTTCCCGAGACCTACGCCGTCGGCGCGCAGTTCGGTGTGGTGTTCGTCCGGTCCCGAACCAAAACAAATCTGTCATCCCGAGCGAAGCCGGAGTTTCGCGAAGCGAAAATCCGGCGCAGTCGAGGGACTTGTGTTTGCCGGCAGCGCCACGAACCAGCCCACGTCGAAGTCGCCACCTTCCGCTCCGACATTGGCTACAGCGACGGCCGCCATCCCGACCAGGTCCGCTTCAGCCGCGACCCGCGCGAAGACGTGCAGCGCCGCGACTTCACCATCAACGGCCTGCTGCTCGATCCTTTGAGCGGCGAAGTTCTGGATTACGTCGGCGGCCAGAAAGACCTGCAAGCGAAAATCATCCGCGCCATCGGCGATCCCGCGCTGCGTTTTGCCGAAGACAAGCTGCGGATGCTGCGCGCCGTCCGCTTTGCCGCGCGCTTTGAATACGAGATCGAACCCGCGACCCTGGAAGCGATTCAGCAACTCGCGCCGCGAAATCAGTCAGGTCTCGCGCGAGCGCGTTCGCGATGAACTCACCAAGATGCTCACCGAAGGCCACGCCCGCCGCGCTTTTGAATTACTCGACGAAACCGGACTGCTGCACGAAGTGCTTCCCGAAATCGAAGCCATGAAAGGCGTGGAGCAGCCGCCTGAGTTTCATCCCGAGGGCGACGTGTTCATCCATACCATGCTGCTGCTGGAAAATCTGCCGCAGCCTTGCTCCGCCGACGCTGGCCTGGGGAGGGCTGCTGCACGACGTTGGCAAGCCGCCGACTTTTCGCCGCGCTCCCGACCGCATTCGCTTCGACTCGCACGTGGATGTCGGCGTGAAAATGGCGGAGGCCATTCTGCGCCGCCTGCGTTTTTCCAACGACGACACCGAGCAGATCCTCGCGCTGGTGGACAATCACATGCGCTTCGGCGACGTCGAAAAGATGAAAGCCTCGACGTTCAAGCGTTTCGTCCGCCTGCCGCGCTTCGACGAGCATCTGGAACTGCATCGCCTCGACTGCAAAGCCAGCTACCGTAAGGCAAGCAACTACGATTACACCCGCCAGAAAATGGCCGAGCTTACGCCCGCGGCGATTCATCCCCGGCCGCTGGTCACAGGTGACGACCTCGCCGCCGCCGGATATGCTCCCGGCCCACAGTTCAAGGAAATCCTCACCGCCGTCGAAGACGCCCAACTTGAAGGCAATCTGAATTCGAAAGAGCAGGCCATGCGCTTCGTGCGAGAGAAGTTTCCGAAGCCGGCAGACTAACCGACCGTCCACTTAGGACTCGGGGTTGGGATGAATCACAAGCACCCGGGACGCCATCTGTGGAAAATTCTTGTCAAGCCCCCTCGCGCTTCGTTTTTTGATCAACTCGAACAAACGAAACGAAATATAAAGTTGCAAACCCTGGCACAATTTCCTTTTGGAATTGCTATTCTGAAAATAGAGGGACAAAACAGCCGCGTCCCGGTTCCGCCACCCGTCGGTTCGCGGAATGCTAAAATCGAAAATTCCCATGGAACAGATTGCCCCGGCTTTGGAAAAAGTTGTCCTCGCCAGCCTGCACCATGCTCCGGCGAGCGATGCGCCGCTGCTGGCCTGGCCGCTGGCCTGCGGATCGGCGGTCGCAGAGCGAACACGGGCGCTGGAGTTTTCGAAGGGCGTGCTGCGGGTCGAAGTCCCCGACGCCGGATGGCGCGCCGAATTGCAGCATCTGGCGCCCCGGTACGTGGCGATCATCAATCGCTACAACGTCGGCACGGTGGATCGAATTCATTTCGTAATCCGCAGGGAAGCATGTCGGCGCTGAGCAGTGAGCGATGAGCAGTGAGCCACCAGTCTTTGTCGTTACTAGCAACTAGCCACTAACCACTAGCCACTGACTTATGAAAGTCACCGAAAAAGACGTCGCCTACGTTGCCGACCTCGCCAATCTGGAGTTGAGCGAGGACGAGCGCACCCGCATGGTGCGCGACCTGAACTCGATTCTCGGCCACGTCGACACGCTCAGCGCGCTGGACACGAAGATGTCCCGCCGATGGCGCAGGTTTCCGATCGCTACGGACTCGACGAGTCCAAGCAGGGAAGCGAGCGCTTCGCCTACGCCAGCCGCGAAGATATCCACGAAGGATTGCGCAAATCGCTGCCGCATGAAGTCGCGTTGGCCAACGCACCGGACGCGGACAAGACATTTTTCAAAGTGCCAAAGGTGATTGAAAGATAGAAAAGCAGTGGTCGGTGGCCAGTGATCAGTAAATCAGAACGTGGCAACTGGCCACCGACCACTGGCAACTGGTTTATGGACCTGACCGGACTCACCATCGATTCCGCCCGCTCCGCCGTTGCGGAGCGGAAAACCAGCGCCGCCGCGCTGGCTGAGGCGTTCTACGCGAAAATCGAGAGCGACGATCCGAAGATTGGCGCCTATCTTGACCCTGTCGAAAGAACGCGCTCTGGCCAAAGCGGCGCAGATCGATGGGCTCGCGGACGAAAGGTGAGAAGCTGCCGCCGCTCGCTGGCGTGCCGGTCGGAATCAAAGATGTGATGGTCACCAAAGGGGTTCGCACCACCGCTGGGTCGAAGATTCTGGGCAACTACATTCCGCCGTACGACTGCACGGCGGTCGCGCGGCTGGAAGCTGCAGGCGCAGTCGTGCTGGGCAAACTGAATTGCGATGAGTTTGCCATGGGATCGTCGAATGAGAATTCGGCGTTCAAGCCGGTGCACAATCCGCGTGACTTGAGCCGCGTCCCTGGCGGATCGTCCGGCGGTTCGGCCGCGTCTGTGGCCGCGGACATGGCGGTGATCGCGCTCGGATCGGATACCGGCGGCTCCATCCGTCAGCCCGCGTCGTTCTGCGGAGTAGTCGGACTGAAGCCTACGTACGGCCGCGTGTCGCGCTATGGATTGATTGCCTTCGCGTCGTCGCTCGACCACATTGGCCCGCTGACCAAAACCGTGAAAGACGCCGCCATCGTGCTGCGCACCATCGCCGGTCGCGACCCGATGGATTCGACTTCCGCCGAGCTGCCGGTTCCCGACTACGTCGCCGAACTCGACAAGCCGGTCAAAGGCATGAAGGTCGGCGTCGCCAAAGAGTATCTCGGCGAAGGACTCGACGCGGAAGTGCGCAGCGCCATCGAAGCTGCGATCCAGAAGCTGGCCAGCCTGGGATGCGAGATCGTTGAAGTCTCGCTGCCGCACACGAAGTACGCGATCCCGGCTTACTACCTGGTCGCCACCGCCGAGGCTTCGTCGAATCTGGCGCGCTTTGACGGCGTGCGCTACGGCTACCGCGCCGAAAATGTCCGCTCGCTTTCGGACATGTATCGCCGCAGCCGCAATCAGGGCTTTGGCACCGAAGTGAAGCGCCGCATCATGCTGGGCACGTACGCGCTCAGCGCGGGATACTACGATGCGTACTATCTGAAAGCGCAGCGCGTGCGCACTCTGCTGACCCGCGATTTTGAAGAAGCATTCAAGAAAGTGGACGCGATCGTGGGCGCCCACGTGTCCCACGGCTGCGTTCAAGCTCGGCGAGAAAGTGGACGACCCGCTGGCCATGTACCTCGCCGACATTTACACCGTGACCGCAAACCTGGCCGGCATCCCGGGGATTTCCATTCCCGTCGGCCACACGAAAGAAAAGCTGCCCATCGGCATGCAGATTTTCGGCAAGCACTTCGCCGAAGCGACGATCCTGCGCTTCGCGCACGCCTACGAAACCGCCGCCTAATTCTTAAGCAAACAGCGACTGTCATCCTGAGCGCAGTCGAAGGACCCCTGCGGTCCAGAGCTGTACGAACTGAATCGGGGAATTCTCCCCGCAGCTTCTCGTGCGGATTCCCGCCGCAGTGTTTTCACCGCAAGCAAACAGCAGGTTCTTCGACTGCGGAGAGTGCCTCGCGTTCGCGAGGCACTCTCCTCCGCTCAGAATGACAGACGAGCGGATGGCCCGACCGACTAAGGCCAACGACCACGATCACCTTACCCCACGGAGAAAACCATGAAACCTCATTCCAAATCGAAAACCATCCTTGCCCTCGTGCTCGCGATCTCGCTCGCGGCCACGGGGTGCAGCGCGCAGTGGATCAACCTCGCATTGCAGGACTTGCCGGTCCTTACCCAGATGGCGCTCAACATCGCCACGCTGGTGCAGTACTCTGGCGTCGGGGCAACAGGCCAGCGCGGCCGATACCGCGGTGATCCAGAACATTTCGGCGCAAGCCAGCCGCGATTTGAATCTGCTGCAGAGCCTGTACGGCGAGTACAAGGCCAACCCCAACCCAGCCACACTGCAGAAAATCCAGAGCGTGATTTCTGATCTCAACCAGAACCTGCCGGCGCTGCTGCAGTCGGCGCACATTGGGAATCCAATGCTCTCGGCGCGGATCACTGCCGCCGTCAATCTAATTCTCACCACCGTCAACAGTTTTGCGGCGCTGATGCCGCAGACTTCCTTCGCACCAACTTCACAGAGGGCCCGCACCACCGCGCCTCCGAGCGCGAAGGACTTGAAGAAGACAGTGGAACCAGCAGGTCTGTGCCCCCACCGGAAACCCGGCCATGGACACGGCGTTTGGGCAAGCCGTACTCCGCTAGGAAATTCGCTGGTTGGCCGTTGGTTGTTGGTCGTTGGTCTGCGCTCCTACATAGCCGCCCGCCCAAGGCTCGAGTACGCGAGAGCGCCGCGCAGGGATGCCCGATCCCGGCCAACGATCAACCACCAACGGCCAACGACGGATGGATTGGAAGGCTTATTTCCGGCGCCAGCGGACGCCGCCTTTGGTTTGCTCGATCAGAATTCCAGCGGCGGTGAGTTCGGCGCGAATGGCGTCGGAAAGCGCGAAGTTCTTGGACTTGCGAGCAGCGTCCATCTCGGCGACTTTCTGATTGATGTTTTCATCCGACAGCGCGGCTGAAGTGACAATCTCCAACAATTCGGGGCTGATATCTTTTCCCCGGCCCTCGGTTTTTGCCCACTCGACAATGGATTGCATCTTGGCCGCGTCGTCATCGTCGAGCACAGCAAAAATTTCATCGAATTGCTTCAGCACCGCCAGGAGCGGGTCCGCATCGGATTTTTGTAGCGCGCTCGCATCCATGGCCGCGTTCGCCGCGCGTACCATATCGAAGACGGCAGCCTGGGCTTGCGCCGTGTTCAAATCGTCGTCGAGTGCTTCCCTCATTCCCTTCAGCGAATCCTCTGCCAGTTTCTGCATCGCCGGATTCGATCCCACCGCGAAATTTCCCTTCTCTAACCGCTGTTGAAAATTACGCAGCCGCTCGACTGACGCGGCAGCCTGCTGCAGTCCCTGAAACGTGAAGTTGAGTTGATTGCGATACGGTACCGACGCCAGCAGATAGCGGATGGATCGAAGGTTTGTACCCCTTCAGCACCAAATCGCGCAGGGTATAAAAGTTCCCCTGGCTCTTCGACATTTTCTCGTCTTCAACCAGAAGAAACCGCGCATGAAACCAGAAATGCGCGAAAGGCTTGCCCGTAGCAGATTCCGACTGGGCAATCTCATTTTCGTGATGCGGAAAAATCAGGTCCTCGCCGCCGGCGTGGAGGTCGAAACTCTCCCCCAACTCCTGCATCGACATCACCGAGCATTCGATGTGCCACCCGGGCCGTCCCGGCCCAATGCTGCTTTCCCAAAAAGCTTCTCCCGCCTTCGGCGCCTTCCATAGAGCAAAGTCCCGCGCGCTGTCCTTTTCGTATTCGTCCACGTCCACCCGCGCGCCGTCTTCCATTCCAGCGAAATCTTTTTTGGACAGCTTGCCGTAGGCGGGAAACTTCGCAATGCGGAAATAATAAGAACCGTCTTCGGTCTTGTAGGCGAAACCCTTTCTGCACCAGCCTGGCGATGAACTCCGCCATCTGCGGAATATTTTCCGTGGCGCGGACGATCTGCGGTTCTTCAATGTGCAGTGTGGCAGCGTCTTCGAGAAACGCTTTCTGATATTTCGCGGTGTACTGCTGCACAGGAACTCCGGCCTGCGCGGCGTTGCGGATGATCTTGTCGTCCACGTCGGTGATGTTCATTACGTGGCGGACTTTGTATCCGCTCTGGCGAAAATAGCGGCGCAGAAGATCCACGGCGACGAAGGTGCGGAAGTTGCCGATGTGGCCGTAGTCGTAGACCGTGGGCCCGCAGGCGTACATGCGGACCTCGCTCGCCACGAGCGGCCGGAATTCTTCAACTTTGCCGGAAAGTGTATTGAACAGGCGCAGGGCCATAAGCGTGCAAGGAACACTCAATTCTAGGGGGAGAGAAGAAAGAGGGTCAAATGCGAAACCGTGGCGCGGCGTCCCCGGGTGTGACACTTGCGGAAGTATCACAAGCGGGGCGTTGCAGACCGCCCTTGCTGGCTAGAATCGCCGCAGGGTAAGGAGACAGCCATGCGAAAGGCGCTGATGGTTCTGTGCAGCATACTGATTCTGGCTACGGAAAAAAACACGACTGGAGTCGTGCTGAAAAGCTAAAGCCGGGCACCGCCATTGTGGTTACGCTATGGAACGGGCGGATGATTCATGGTGGCGTGGCCGAAGTCGGGCCGGCGATACTTCAGATTGATACCGCTGATCCCGACATTGGAGTTGGGTCGCTTGAGGAGTTCGGCCGCGCCGATATTCGGAAGATCGTACGCGTTCGCATGCCGAACCTGCCCAACCCCGAGCATTGGATGTTGGTCGGCACCATTGCAGGAACTGCGGTCGGTCTGACAGCCGGTGCCATTCAAGATCTGTCCCACCACGAGAACTACAACTGGTTCTTGGGTTCATTGGGAGGGGCGGGAGTGGGCTTCTTTGGCTCTTGCGCAGCGTTGGCGGGCGCCGGATTCGTTGACTTATTCCGCAGCCACGACAAACTGGTTTACGAGGATCTGCGGCCGGTCAATTCGCCTGCCGGCTAAGTTTCACTGGCTGAAACCGGCGGGTGATGCCCGGCGGAGCGCAGGCGAACTCCCACCAGATAGACGTAGTGCAAGGCCGAAACAATGGTGAAGGCGAAAGTTGCGTGCAGGAAGGCCATTTTGCCTACCCAAACCCACTTGGCCGGCTGGGCCTGATACAGCATCACGAAAACGACCGCGACGAGTTGCGCAAGAGTATTGGCCTTGCCAAAAATGCTGGGACGAAAGTCGCGCAGCCCGGCAATGGTGTAGAGCAGCGCGCTGATCAGCACGATGCAGACATCGCGGCTGAATACCATCACGGTGTACTTCCAGGGAATCTTTCCCAGGATCGATAGCACCATAAAGGTGGTGCTAAGCAGCATCTTGTCGGCGATGGGATCGAGATACTGGCCGAGCAAGGTTTGCTGATGGAGGCGGCGAGCGAGCAGACCGTCCAGGCCGTCGCTGAGGCCAGCCAGCACAAACAAAAGCAGTGCCCAGCCGTACCGGCCCCCAAACATCTCGATAATGATGAAGGGCAGAAATGCCAGGCGCACCAGCGTGAGCTGGTTGGGCATGGTGAGAATTTGCGAGAACTTGAGGACCGCCGTCCGCGACGGGTTTTCTGAGGGGATGCCGGAATTCACGTTACGATTGTCTCCGTGTGCGAGGCGGTTTGCAACCGGGGGTCGGTCGGCTACGGTGTGTGCCAGGAGAATGTGTTCGTAAGATGAACGTACGCTGGCATTCATCGGTAGAGTCCGGATTTGGTCTCTTCGCGACCTTTGTGGAATTCTCTGCGTTCTTTGCGGTTACAGGCTTTTGACTTTCTTCGGTGCCGGGCAAGAAAGACTCTAGTCGCAAAGAACGCTGAGAAAAGGCCGCCAAGGGCGCAAAGCTCTTGACGCGATTAAATTAGGACACTACCCATTCATCCCCATGGTTGCCAGTTCTCCCCTCCCGAAGACGCACAGAAGGATTGGCAGCTGTTCCAGCAGGTTTAATCGAGACTTCACTCATGATGACATCCCTAATCCATGTGCCGCTGGCGTCCGAGCAGGGCTCGCAACGGGCGCCTGTGTAGCCGGTCGAAGAGGCGCTAGAACAGGAATTCTGGTTTCTTCAAGAACCTCGCGAAGAAGAAGATCAGTGGGTGTCCGGATCAGGTGGGGGCGAATCCGGGCGAACTTTCTCCGTGATGTCAGACTCGGTGATGTCAGATTGCCTGCCCCACGTGGCGATCAGTTTGCCATCCACTACAACGCCGGTCATAGTGTTCAGGAAAACTTTTGGGTTGCCCCAAATATCCGCTTCGTAAGATTTCCTGCGCCGCACCCGATAGCCAGAGCGGACGAATTGGCGCGTGAGTTCGATGTTCTTGGGATCATCGGGAGCGACCATGTCAGACATGCGCTTACCGATTAGATCGCTCGCAGAGTTAAGACCGTACATTCTGGCCAAGGCATCGTTGCAGTCGGCGATGAAGGTTCCTCGGAGGATGCGCTCGATCTGCTCCTCCTCCGGTGAATTCACTGGAAGAGGGGAATCCATGTCCACTCGGAATGTCCCCTCAGAGTCCGCAAGGGCGGACTCGGTTTCCGTTTCGTCCTGATCTTGGGTCGTGAGGCTTTGTTTCGCCAATACACTGCTAATAAATTTTCTGCCGTGAAGGACTTCGTCAATAGCGGTCAGCAGTTCTGCGGCGTTGACCTTGATCACATACCCTAAGCCTAGCCGGAGAGCTTCTTCCACAACCTCGGGAGAAGAGTCTTGCGTAAGGAACAGGATTGCGGTTTGGGGAGCCACCTGGCGGATTTGTCTTGCGGCCTCGATTCCATTGAGGGTTGGAAGGCCGATGTCGAGTAAAATCAGGTCTGGTCGCAGCGCCTCAGCCTGTTTGACCGCCTCCAGCCCATCCGATACCTCGCCGATCACCTCGAGGTCCGTCCGCTTCTCAAGTGTGGACCGAAGGAAACGACGCCACGGCGCATAATCATCTACGATGAGAATACGAGTACTTTGGCGTCCCAATATAAACCCCTCGGTTGCCGAAATCGATAAGCTAACCCTGACTCGCCGCATTAGGCGCGAGAACTACGTCCCAGGTCAAAAGCCACGGGACGTTCGCCCATTCGTCCTCCAAAAGCACTCGTAGCCAGCAGCATAGCCTGTTTGCGAGAACCTCGGAATGGCACTCACGTGGGGTACGGGAAGCCGTTCACCAATTGCCACTTGCCGCTCCTGATGAGGCTTTCCCGCGGGCCAGGGCGGCTTGTTCGGTGTGGAATTCGTCATCGGTGGAGCGGGCCAGCGCGACCACCTGTAAGGATTGTCAGTTGGCACAGGCCACAGGCCAATGATGCAGTGTGCATACACCGCGAACCGACACAGGCCCGGTCTTGGCGTCGGAATCTCGTGTAACTCAACCAAAGCGGAATCTCGTGTAACGCAACCAAAGCTGGAGTCCCGACGGCTATATCGAGTGCGAGTGCCGCGGGCGCTGTTGGAGGGAGGAAGACCCAGGTGGACATGCCGAGCTTTCCGCACGTGGACTTGTTCTCCGCTGGTATTAACGCACTCTATGGGGTGCTTATCGCCCGCAATCCGTCGCACAACCGCGGCTACACATTCTGGGGATTGATGATCATGGGCTACCTCGGCGGCATCGGCGGAGGCGTTACACGGGACATGGTTGTCAATGAGTTCCCGGCACCGCTCAAGGGGCCGATCTATCCTGCCGTGTGCTTTCTGATGGGTTTGATTGGGATGGCTATTTATAGCATCTCCGAATTATGGGAGGAGCGCTTTCGGAAGAGGTTTATGGCGTACTTGAAGTCTTTCACGCTACCCTGGTTTGCGATCCTGGGCGCGCACAAGGCGCTTGATCACGGTGTTGGAATTTTCGCCGCGATCATCGTTGGGGTGATCGCCACCACCGCGGGCGGGGTGCTAATCGACGTCTTCTCCAAGGTCACGCCGGAGATCTTAATACCCTCGGAGCAACTCGTCACAGCGGCAGTGCTGGCTAGCGCAACCTACACGGTGCTTGCCGTATGGGAGCAGGGGCGCGTCTCCTTCTTTCCCGTGACTCTGATCGCAGTATTGGTGTCATTTCTGTTCCGCGTGGTTGCCGTCCGGGAACACTGGCCCTCGGTCGTGCCGGGGCGCTCATAGAATCCGTCCGTGGCTCACGAACGGTCTCGCAGACTACTACGGCTTCTTGGGGGCTGCCTCGATCACTGCTTTGAACGCGGGTTTCGGCTGGCCATTGCGATCAAATAGCAGCGGATAATTCGTCCGCCCTCGGACCGGCCAGTTGTTCTTCCAGGAGTTCCCGTCGCTGACGCCCCAGAAGGTGACTCGTGTCACCTGTCCGCAATGGCTCGCGTAGGTTCGGAACAACTCGGCATAGCGAGTGGCAAGTTGCTGTTGGATCGAATCCGGCAGGCCGTCCGGATAGGGATTCAACTTGGGACCAGATGCCGCCTTCGCGGAAACGTCGGCTGTCTGCGTTCGCAGCGCTGGCGGCAAGACATCGACATCCAGCTCGGTGATCATCAGCTTCACGCCGAGCTTGGCGAACTCTTCGATCGTGGTGTTGATCTGCTCAGTGGTGGCAAAGTCGAGATTGAAATGGTCCTGTAGGCCGACGCCGGTAATATGCACGCCTTTGGCTTTCAATTTTGCGACCAGGTCGAGTGCGCCTTTCCGCTTGGCTTCGTTTTCCAGGTTGTAGTCGTTGTAGTAGAGCTCGGCCGTCGGATCGGCGTTGTGCGCGTACTGGAAGGCCTTCTCGATGTAGTCCGGCCCGATGATTTTCAGCCACTGAGATTTTCGTAAAGACCCGTCTTCATCCACAACTTCATTGACGACGTCCCAACCGTTAATCCGCCCCTTGTAGCGTCCAATCACGGTCTCGATGTGCTCGCGCAGGCGCTTCAGCAGCGCTTTACGAGAAATTGGATTCCCCTTTTCATCCTCGAACACCCACTTCGGCACCTGCGAATGCCAGACCAGATTGTGCCCGATGATGAACATGTGATTCTGCACGCCGAAGTCCACGTATTTGTCTGCCAGGCTGAAGTCATACTTGTCCGGCTGAGGATGGACCACTTCCCACTTGAGAACGTTCTCTGGGCTGATGCTGTTGAACTGTTCCTTGACGATTGCTGCTTCCTTCGTGTTTTGCCCCGTAAACTGCGACGGGTTGAGCGCGGCGCCTACCAAGAAGCAACCGTTATAGGCGTCTTTAAGGGGAGGTTGTTGGGCGCTGGCAAAAATCGAAATGCAGGCAAGCGTGAAAAAAAGCACCACCGTGGAATACAGACGCATATTTCCCCCCAAACTATGAAAGTCGTTACGGATTCACTGGTGCATACTGTTTTCTTCGCTCGGTCAGTTCGTCTTCAATCTTCTGATTCAACGATTTTCCGATCGGGTAAGCAATGAGGCACACAATCACCAGAGCCAGCAGAATCGCGGGAAAGACGCTGGAGCCCAGCCGAATGCCAAGAAGCGCCCGCTCGGTTTGGGTGACGTTAGGAACGTATCCGTACCACTTGAGGATACGTGCGCTGAGGCCGCCGCCAACTCCTAGCCCTGCTTTCAAGGCAAAAAGGATCCCAGCGAACATGAAGCCGGTAGCGCGACGGTGGTTCTTCCACTCGGAATAGTCGGCTACATCGGCAATCATCACCCAGAGCAATGGGACCGTGGGCCCCCATCCCACGGACCAAAGAATACTCAACCAGAAAAGCATCTCAATGGAAGACGGCGTGGCCCAGAATACCCAAGCGGTCGCAATTGTGGTCACCGTAACACCGGCAATAAATACGGCTTTCTTGCCGAAACGGTCGGTGAGAGACTTTGAGAAGATGATTCCTACGATTTGAACGAAGCTTCCGATCACGAAGAATAAGCTCAAGCCTACCGCGGCGGCGTTGGATCCATCCGGCTTAATCAGCAACCCGAGCATATCCAATGTGGAAGCCCAGATGCCGGAAATCGAAGCACCTTGGGCGAGGCCAAACTGGCCCAGGAATTGGCGGATCTGTTCCTTGTCAAGGTAGTAAGAAAAAAGATAATTCGACGAACTGCCGCGAACTACCAGCATGGTGAAAACCAGCAGTGTCAAGACAAACATGACAACCCACGGACCACAACTAAAAACATCCTTAAAGTCAGCAAAGATCGAGTGTTTGTCCCCGGGCGGCGGCTGCAACCTCTCCTTTGTAGTGGCAAACGTAATCAGGTTCAGGACGACGATGAGCCCGCCGAAGATGGCCATGGTTATGGCCCACCCTTTGGCGGAATTACCGTGACCTAACTTCGCGACCAGCGGCAAGGGTAGGGCCTGAATGATGAACTGCCCGATGAGCGCTCCGACGAAGCGATAGCTCGCGATACTGCTCCGTTCGCTGGAGTCTGGCGTCATCACTCCCATCAAAGCCGAGTACGGGGTGTTGTTGGCTGAGTACATCATCATCAAGAACGTATAGGTGATGTAGGCGTAAACCAGCTTTGCGCTTGGGCCAAAATCCGGAGTGACGTAGGCGAGCCAAAAGATGAGTCCGAAAGGTAGTGCGGTATATAGGATCCAGGGCCGGAATTTCCCCCATCGGCTCCGAGTACGGTCGGAGAAGCCCCCGACGAACGGATCAACAAAGGCATCGACCAATCGGAGAATAAAGAGCATGTAGCTGACGGCACCAAGGGAGAGTCCCGCGGTGTCGGTGTAGAATTTCGTCTGGTACAGGATCATGGATTGAAAGAAAAAGTTGGTGGCGATGTCGCCCATCGCATAACCGATTTTTTCTTTGGTCGGGACGTGTTGTATGGCTTCAGCCATTGGGCCTCATTTTCCGCGGGCGATGGGTACCGCCTCTTCGGCTATTTCAGTTCGCAGTTCCTACTCTTGTTTCCTGGTCCCAGCTCATTTCACGGTCAGCACAACCTTTTGTAGATCGGCGTCACGCGACGAATTGCCAATCATGATCTCGAAAGTACCGGCCTCCACAACGTACTTCATGTTGATGTCGTAAAAGGAGAGCAAATCCGGAGTGATTTCAAAGGCGACAGCTTTCGTCTCGCCTGGGCGCAGCGTCACTTTCTGGAAGCCTTTCAGTTCCTTCACTGGCCGCGTCACCGAGCTGACCACGTCGCGAATGTACATCTGTACAACTTCCGCGCCTTCGCGTTTGCCGGTATTGGTCACTTCTGCCAGAACGCGAGTCGAGCCCTTGGTCGTGATCTTGGATTTCTCAAGCCGCACGTTCTTGATGGCAAACGCGGTGTAACTCAGGCCATAGCCGAAGGCGTAAAGCGGCGAAACATCGTCCCACAAATACCCGCGTCGCGCGGACGGCTTGTAGTTGTAGAAGACCGGCAAATGGCCGGCGGAGCGCGGAAACGAGATTGGTAACTTGCCGCTGGGGTTCACGTCGCCGAACAAAACGTCGGCGACGGCAGTGCCGTTCTCCTGCCCGAGATACCAGCATTCGAAAATCACCGGTACATTTTGTGCGACATAGTTAATCGACAGCGGGCGCCCGTTGTACAGCAACGCGACGACTGGCTTGCCGGTTGCGAGCATCGCCTTGACCAGTTCCTCCTGGCGCCCGACCAAGTCGAGGCTGGCGCGGTCACCCATGTGGTTCAAGGCCCAGGATTCGCGCGATGTCTGTTCGTTGCCGCCGATCGCCAGAATAATGACGTCCGCCTGTTTAGCAACCTCGACGGCTTCGGCAATCAGCTTGCGGTCCTCTTCGGGATTGCTGGGAACGACTTCGTCTTGGTTCCAATTGCCGCCAATGGTGATTTTGCAGCCTTCGCTGTAGAGCACTGTTGCCCGTTTCCCGACCCGGTCCTTGATGCCTTGCAGGACGGTGACTTCCTGCTTGGGAATCCCGCTGTAGCCACCCAGCAGAGTGCGGTCTGCATTCGGGCCAATCACCGCGATAGTCTTGTATTTGCCAAGGTCGAGTGGTGCGAGCCCACCCTCGTTTTTCAGCAGCGTTATGGACTCGCGAGCAGCCTGAAGAGCCAGCTTGCGGTGGTCTTTGCAGCCGACAATGCGTTCGGCTTCGCCGGGATCAACATACGGATCGTCGAACAACCCCAGCCTGAACTTCCACAGCAGCATGGGCGCGACCAGTTCGTCAAGCCGTGATTCCTTCACAACGCGTTTCTTAACCAGGCCCGCCAGTTCGAGATAGCAATCTGGGTCCGGCAGTTCCATGTTCACGCCGGCTTCGACGGCGAGCCTGCAAGACTCTTTCTTGTCCGCGGCTACGAAGTGGCCATGAGTATCGGGGCGGTATCCGAGTTCCCAGATCGCGAAATAATCGGAGACGTAATAGCCCTTGAATCCGAACCCTTTCTGAAGAACATCGCGCAGCAGCCACTTGCTGGCATGGGACGGCACGCCGTCCACTTCGTTGTAGGACGGCATCACGCTGATTGCGCCGCCTTTCTGCAAGGCCTCCTTGAACGTGAACAAGAAGGTCTCACGCAGCACGCGCATGGAGACATTGGCCGGGGCGCAGTTCATGCCCGATTCCGGCTGGCCATGACCGACACAGTGTTTCAACGTCGCTATCAGGCGGGTCTTGTCGCGGAAGGTGGCGTCGCCCTGAAAGCCGCGCACCGCGGCAATGCCCAGGCGAGAGACCAGAAACGGATCTTCGCCGTAGGTTTCTTCTACCCGCCCCCAACGCGCATCGCGGGCAACATCGACGACCGGGGTCAAGGCCTGGTGGGCGCCGCGCGAACGAGCCTCGAGGGCGGTCATCGAGAACAGCGCCTCGATCAGTTGAGGATTGAAAGTTCCACCCAGCGCGATCGGTTGTGGAAAGCTGGTGCCGTCAACGGCGGCGTGGCCGTGCAGGCATTCTTCGTGAAACATGACTGGAATGCCGAGCCGCGAATTCTCGATGAAGAACTTCTGAATGGCGTTGGTGGTTTCGGCCATCTGGCGCGCGTTCAGTCCCTTGCCGGCATCGCTCGGGCGGCCCACTTGGCCAACGCCGTTCCTGTCTTTGAAAGCCTCTTTCGCCTTCTCTAGATCGAAGCGGCCTTCGGCATCGACGAGTTTTTGCGGTTTCTCGCGCCACACACAAAGCATTTGTGCGATTTTTTCCCCTAGGGTCATACGCGACATGAGGTCTCGCACACGCTTTTCCGGCGACAGCTTCGGATTGCGATAGGGCAAGAGAGTGGGCGACTTCACCCTAGAGGTGGGCGACTTCTTCTTTGCGGATTTGCTTCGAGCCAATGTGCAGCCCTCCGAGGGCAAACTAGTGTTTCAGCTTCTATTTGGGGAGTGTTGCTTGCCCCGTGATTTCGAACTTGCCGGTCTGAGCAGAATCAGCCTGTCCCGGCTGGGCTCCGCCTACCGAGACCGTGTATTCCCCCGGCAGAATCACCCGATTCCCCGCGGCATCCACCTGCCCTAAAGAACGTGGATCCACCGTCAGGCTGACGTGGGCCGATTGGCCAGATGCGAGGTGAACGCGCTTGAACCCGGCCAATTCTCGCAGCGGAGTCTCGAAACCCTTGGGTTGCATGAGATAAAGCTCGACCACTTCGTCCCCAGCAACGCCGCCGGTGTTCTTTACGTCGGCTTCGACTGTAACAGAGTCGCCCGCCTTTACCGCCTTTGGAATCGTCAGCCCGCTGTAGGCAAATTTTGTATAGCTGAGTCCGAACCCAAAACCGTACAGCGGCTTCTCAGACATGTAGCGGTAAGTGCGGCCTTTCATCGAATACTCTTCGAACGGCGGCACCTGACTAAGAGACGAGTAGAAAGTCAAAGGCAGTCGCCCAGCCGGGTTGTTGTCTCCCGCCAACGTTTCGGCGATGGCCGTGCCGCCTTCTTCGCCAGGGTACCAGGCTTCAAGGACGGCGTTGGCATTCTGCTGTGCCCAATTCACCGCGAGCGCGCTGCCATTCTGCAAAACCACAACCAGCGGTTTGCCGGTTGCGCCCAGAGCTTTGAGCAGATCTTCTTGCGCGGCCGGCAAATCGATGCTGGTGCGGTCGCCGCCGCTGAATCCCGCCAGCTTCACCGGCATTTCTTCGCCCTCGAGCGATGGCGAAAGACCCACAGTCGCAATAACTACATCCGATTGCTGCGCCACGCGAACCGCTTCATCGCGTAACACCGCGGCAGGGGCTTGCCACGTGAGATCGATTCCGGCGCTGCCCGTCCCGTGAAAATACTCCAGGCGGATCGGATGCGGCTGCGTGTCCGTGAAGTTGACGGTGGCATCAATGACTTCGCCGCGTTCTGGGGTTTTCCGATTGGCGCTCTCGACCACGACCTTGCCGTCGAGGAGCAAGCGATAGCCTTCCGCATTCTCGCAGGCATAACAATAGTTCACGCGAATGCCGAGTTTGTAATCCCCAGGCGCGGGGGGCGTGAATGTGCCGCTCCAGCGGACGGAATAATTATTGCGCTGCAGTCCTGCAATGGGGACGACCTTGTCCCAATTGAAGTTGATGTTGCGATCAGTGCGCGTGAGCACCGGCGACCCGCTGAGGTCCTTGGAATTGAAGTACTCACCGGTGAGGCCAGAGCCGGAGCCGCTCGCAGGATGCAAAGCCGTGTGTTCGATCGGCATGGCCGCGCCTTCCACTAGGGACGATCCCTGCGCGTAGGTCACCTGCGCAGATGCGAACCGCTTCTCAATCCCCACCAACGGATAGACCGGCGAAGGCGGCGGGCCGTTATAGTTGCCCTGCAATGATTGGATAAGTTCAGCGGTCGGTCCTATGACGGCAATACGCGAAACGCTCTTGAGCGGGAGCGTCCCGTCGTCTTTCAACAGAACCATAGATTCGCGCGCTGCCTGCAACGAAAGCTGGCGGTGCTCGGGTGAATTCACCTCGCTGAAAGGAATCTGGCCGTAGGCGTAGCTCGATGGCGGGTCGAACATGCCAAGCTGGAACCGGGCACGGAACAGGCGACGCAAAGCATTATCCAGTTCGGCTTCAGTGATCAGCTTGTCGTGCACAGCTTGTACGAGCGCAGGGAAAGCCTGGCCCTCGCGAAACCCACACTCGAGATCGGTGCCGGCTTTCACCGCGGCCGCCGCGGCGTGGGCCATGTCAGGAGCGTAATGGTGGCCGGTGTTCACGTCGGCGACTGCAGCGCAGTCGCTGACAACATATCCATCAAAGTGCCAGGCATCGCGCAGATGATCGCGCAGTAGCATCGTACTTGCGCAGGCGGGCGCCCCATCTATGGCGTTATAGGCGCACATGACGGATTGCGCGTGCGCCTCGGTGATGGCCGCGCGAAATGCGGGGAGATACGTGTCCTCAAGATCATGTGGGGAAACAGGAACATCGAACTGGTGGCGCAGAGGTTCGGGGCCGCTGTGCACGGCGTAGTGCTTGGGAGTGGAGACCACTTTGAGATATTTCGAGTCCGTTCCCTGCATGCCGCTGACGAAGGCCACTGCCATGCGCCCGGTGAGAAACGGATCTTCTCCATAGGTTTCCTGACCGCGTCCCCAACGAGGATCGCGAAAGATGTTGATATTGGGGGCCCAGAAGGTAAGGCCGAAAAATCTCTCATGCTGGTCGTTCCGTATGGCCTCGTTGTACTTGGCGCGCGCTTCGGTTGAGATTGTCTGCGCCATCGTATGCACCATGTCCGTGTCCCAGGTGGCCGCCATGCCAATCACCTGCGGGAAATTCGTGGCATAACCGGCGAATGCGACCCCGTGCAGGCCCTCATTCCACCAGTCATAGGAAGGAACACCCAAGCGGGGGATGGCGATCGCGCGGTCGCGCATTTGCGACACTTTCTCTTCCAGGGTCATGCGCGAGATCAAGTCATTGACGCGTTCGTCCAAGGGAAGCGCCGGCTTGCGAAACGGCAGGTGGGTCAAATCGGAATTGGTCGTGCTGGAGACTTGCGACGAGGCGCCGGGTTGCTGAGCAAAGCTAAAGCTGATGTTCGCAAGCAAAACAAAAACTGCAAATGCTCTTTTCATAGACCCTGCTCCTTGCTGATGCGCGCAATTCATCTGCCGATCATGGCTCACGCCAGATCGACCGGGTAGCTCCGCCTGATTGTCGGCCAACTCAATGGTTCGATTGTAGGTAGCGCACCACTTTACCTTAAAGAGACGTGTTAATAAAATAGGCTAGCTGAGTGCCCACGCAGCTCTCAAATTGTCATCGTCGTCATTTACGTGAGTTGCTCC
Organism: uncultured Acidobacteriota bacterium; assembly: GCA_963819825.1. Taxonomy (GTDB): domain Bacteria; phylum Acidobacteriota; class Terriglobia; order Terriglobales; family Acidobacteriaceae; genus Gp1-AA145. Next base: position 223,248 of record CAWFXO010000003.1, on the reverse strand, counting down.
TGGCCCTGAGGCTTGCCAATCTTGTTGGTCTAACCCCATCGGCGGTACTCTTGCGTAATGCGGCCCCTTCGGTATTCCATCAACGTCACCTTGGACGGGTGCTGCGATCATCGTGAAATGTTCGCGGACGAAGACTTGCATCGTCACGCGGCGGAAAACCTCGACCAGGCCGATGCTCTCCTGCTTGGCCGGGTGACTTACGAAATGATGGAGGCAGCGTGGCGGCCGCCGGCGCGGACAGGAGCCAGGCCTGATTGGATGGAACCGTTCGCCCGGACGATCGACGCGGCAAAGAAGTATGTCGTGTCGAGCACTCTGGACCGGGTCGATTGGAACGCGGAGCTAGTGCGCGGGAACCTCGGGACAGCGGTTCAGCAGCTCAAGCGGGAGCCGGGTAAGGGACTGTTCGTGGGAGGCGTAACGCTCCCGCTAGCGTTGGCGCAGATGGGATTGATTGACGAGTACGAGTTCGTGGTGCACCCAAGGCTAGCGGGCCACGGCCCGAAGCTGTTCGCGGGGCTATCAAAGCGTATCGACTTGAGGCTCGTGAGCCGGCTGGAGTTCGGCTCGGGGGCAGTGGCGATGCGGTATGAGCCGAGGAGGTAGCCATCACCGCGAAACCCCCGAGCTGCCGCCTGAAGTTTGCCCTTCGCTTGTTGCGAGGGCACGCCGAACCACTGCATCGAAGGGAAGCACCGCAAGATGTGCGAGTCCGGTAATATGGATCGCGCCGTGGCTCTTAAGTCTGTATTCGTTCTGCAGATGCACGAAGAGGCGCAAAAAGGAAGTTAGGTTGTTTCAAGAAATCAAGAAGACGAAAGACGAGGCGATTTGTCAAGAGCAACGATGACTGTCGCCATCCGAACCTCGGTTCTCTGCGGGCCGCTCACCAGCGGCCTCTTGTCATCGATCCGTTGTTCTATCTGTGCGGCGTGGGCGCGGAGGGACGTGGTGCCGGCGCTGGTGCCGGAGCGCTCATCCGCGGCATTGGTCCACGCGGGGATACCGGTTCGCCGCTCGACTCACGTCCGAATGATTGAGCAGGCCGGGCAACGGTGGTGGGATGAACCGGCTGCGTAACTTCTCCCCGCTGTTGCGCCATATGCGATGCCTGTGCGAGGTTCGAGACTTGGCCGCGCGGAACCCCCAAGCCAGCCGAGTTGTTGCGGATCACTACCTGGCTCCCCGATTTTGCAGAGAAGCTGGATACCGGGCCACGATTCACCCCCACAATCGTCGTGCCTCTCGCAGTCGTTGTGCTGGGCGCCTGAGGCGGCCTGAACCCGGCAGGTTGATTCAGCAAACGCGGTTGCGAATACCAAGGCATCCACGCACCGCCGGGCTGCCACGCCCAACCGTATCCGGGTAGAAATACCCAGGAGCCATAGTGGTATGGTGTCCAGCCCCAAGGATAGGCGGAAACCCAACCGTAACCAAGGCCTGGAGAGAAGGCCCATGCTCCATCCATGAATGGGTTCCAGCCAGCCCCGATGAAGTACGGCTGCCACAGCGTGCCGTAGCCGGGCGCGTTGAAGAAGGTTCCGTAGTAGTTCAAGTCACTGGTGCCGTATGCGTAAGGCGAGTAGTTGCTGGACGAGTCGCCAGAGTATTGCCGGTGATATTGCGACTGCTGCTTGTCCCAGGAGTCGAGAGGCGCTGGCTCGATATTCTTGGCGAGCGTGGCGTGTTCCTCGGCGGACGAGTCGAAACTTGCGCTCTGGTTCTTTCTGACCTCAGTTGTGCCGGAAGCTCCGTCCACCTGAATGTCGCCCTTGAAGACAGAAATCACCGCTCCTTTTTCGCTATTACTGACTCTCGAATGCGCGGAGCGCGTTAAGACAGTCTTTTCACGTCCGAATTGCAGACTGAACTCATCCTGCTTGGATCCGGCGAAGTTAACGTAAACAGTACCGCTGGTGAGGTCCACACTCGAAACCTTCGCGCCGGAGTCCCGCAGGGAAAGCTGCGGAAACTGAACCGTCGTGCCTGGCGCGAGCCGAAGCGTGCTGCCATCCTCGAACTCAACTTCAGCCCGGCCGTCGCCTCCAGTACGAAGCTTTGTCCCTTCGGTGATGGGAAGGTTCACAATTGACTTTTCGAATTGCCCGGTGTTGCGGTCGATCTGCACGTCGCCTTCGATGTAACTGAGACGCACGATTCTGACGTGCGACTCCGCCAATGCCGGCAACGAGATCGACAGAGCAATAAGAACTGCGAAAGCAAAGAAGGGGAGAGCTTTCCTGAACATAAGGAACCTCCGGGGGGAAACAACCCTACTGGATTAGAACACGAACATGACGGATGTGTTGTCTTCCGCCTGTAAATACGCGGTTTGAGACCAGCTCTTACGATTCAACGCCAGCTGGGCGTGGAAGGCTCCGGCGCTCTGTCAGTTCTGACAGTTTCGGTGCGATAGCAGACTCAGAGAGACTCTGCAGTAAAAGTGCCGGGGCATAACTACTGACCCGATAATCGTAATCACGAACACGCCCGCTTTCTGCAACCGGGAGAAGTTGTGCTGTTTCCCTCTATCCTTGGCGGCCCGCAACCGGACTTGAGAGCGCCGCAGGCAGAGTCATCGCCTGAGCTCCTGCATTGCGTGCTACAACCGTGACCGATTCCGGCTTCCGGGATGTTGGTTGGCCCTTAGCGATTCGCGAATCAAGGAGGCACTATGTCTCGCAGGTACTTGCTACTCCCTGTCTCTCTTCGCGGAATGCCGCGCAGGAATCTCGACCTCGCAAAGACTCGCGCCCCGCTGAGCGTTGTGTGTTCCCATTGCTCGGCCATAATTGAACCGGAAAACCAAGTGCGCGTGGATGCGGAAGAAATGGACTGCCCGTGGTGTGGGGAAACCTTCGTTCCAAAGCGCCAAATTGGAGTAGGGCAACTGCGCGGCGGTCAATGAGCGTAATGGCGATGTTTCACCAGCTATCCGGGGTTCAAGTGCCGAACGACCAGTATGATTCTGGACTGGCTCGCCGAGTAACCAGCGCAAACTCGATTCCTGCTATAAGATCCTTCCGCTAGGAACACCGAGACTCAATCCCTACTGATACGTGCTGGTGCTGAATGCCGACCTCTGAAACCCAATCCGTTGCCATGACACTACCCGCCCGCTATTACACGGATCCCGATCTCTTCCGCGACGAGGTCGAACGCTTCTATTGCCAAACCTGGATCTGCGCCGGGCGGGCCAATCAGGTCCCGACTCCGGGCGACTATTTTCTGCGCGAGGTCGCGGGTGAAAGCCTGATCATTACTCGCGACCAGGGTGACTCGTTGCGGGCGTTTTTCAACGTGTGCCGGCATCGTGGTACCCGCATCTGCACCCACCCCGAAGGACATCTCCCCGGAAGCATCCAGTGCGGCTATCACGGTTGGACCTACGGACTCGACGGGAGCCTTCTCGGGGCTCCCCATGTACAGGACGGTTTCAGGAGTGAGGACTATCCGCTCAATCGCGTTCAAGCCGACGTCTGGGACGGACACATCTTCATCCACCTCGGTTCCGAGCCCGCGCCGCTTGCCAGTCAGTTAGAAGATCTGCCTCAGAAGTTCTTGCATTGGCAGATGGCTGAGCTGCGCACGCATCGACGCATCGAGTACGAGGTAAAGGCCAACTGGAAACTGATCATGGTGAACTACAACGAGTGCCTGCACTGCCCCATTCTGCATCCGGCGCTCAGTGCCGTCAGCGATTACCTCTCCGGCGAGAACGACCCGCCCCGTCGCGGATACATCGGCGGCTCAATGGATTTTCGGGGCGGCGCCAAGACCATGAGCAAGGATGGCAAGTTGCGGCGCGACTACCTTCCCGGACTCACCGCAGACGAACGCAACAAAGTTTATTACTACGCGATTTTCCCCAATCTGCTGCTAAGCCTCCATCCCGATTACGTGATGACGCACACACTATGGCCGCGTGCCGTGGACCGTACGGACGTTGTCTGCGAATGGCACTTCCACCCTGACGAGATGGTCAAGCCCAAGTTCGAAGCCGACGATGCAGTTGAATTCTGGGACATCACCAACCGGGAAGACTGGGCCATCTCAGAGCTGTCGCAGGCTGGAATCAAATCCCGCGCCTATAAACCGGGCCCCTACTCCCGCTGCGAGTCGCTGCCCCACGCCTTCGACCAAATGGTGCTTGACCGCGAGAAGCAAGGACTCAAGAAGCAGCTCCGCTAAGCACGGATCGGGGGTTGACTCCTGTAACCAGACGGAATGAGAAGGCCGGTCTCCCGACGGGGATTGCTGTAGGCCCCCAAGTCATGAACGTGCTTTGAAACGTCTGCTCCCGACGGACCCTTACGCTCAATCCATCACAGCGGATCGCCGACAGGGGCAATCCGGCGTCGGTGCTGCGGTTTGGTCGGCTTCCGTTCCCAGATGTTCCCTGATAAACTCGGATTTGTTGTAGGCGCGTAGCTCAGTTGGTTAGAGCGCTACCTTGACACGGTAGAGGTCAGGAGTTCGAGTCTCCTCGTGCCTACCATTTCCTTCAACAACTTACCGATGATTGGTTTTCTGAAACATCTGTCCAAATCTGTCCAATCGGTTTTTAGCGCCCCTCAAAAGCTGCGTTCATAGCTGTAGGTTTCGGAAGGAGAGTGCTTGCTACGCGGCTCTGCGCCTGCCGGAGAACTCGGGTTGGGTCTCAGGCACCTGCTTCGTGGTCAGAGTGCGGCGTTCGCCACGATGCAGCCGGCTCTATCGCCGGGGGGCGTTGCTCCACCGTTGGTGGGTTCTGGATCGCTGACGTTTCCATCGAATCAACAGTACGATCCCAACAACAAACATCCCTGCCACGAAAAGTAATAGGTACTGATCTGACGGATACATAAACTACTCCTCGAATCGACTTGCCTAGCAGCTGCTTCCTGCATGTCCTATCGGCGGTTCGCCATCCGAACCCCACTGGGCAAAACGCATCGGGGTGCGTCATGGATCTTCCGGCTGGCGGGTCGCCAGGTAGGTTCCAGTGACATAACCGATCGTGCCGCCCACCAGGATGTCGGAGGCGAAATGCTTCTTCCCGCCCACCCGTGCAAGGCTGACTCCGGTCGCTAACGCATAAGCTCCCCACTTGATCCAGGGGTTGTGCGGATAGCGGTGCGCGATCACGCTGGCGAACGCAAAGCTGGCCGCCGCGTGTCCAGAGGGAAACGACCTGCCGCCTTCCCAAAATTCAGCCTGTGTGCTGGGGTGGTAGGCGTATTGGCGGTTGGTGGCGGTCTTGATGGCGAAGGTCATCAGGCTCGCAGCTCCCATGGCTTCGAGAGCGCTGAAGCCAGTGTTTGCCGCATACGATGAGTGCTGTCCGACGCACCCTCCCACGTACATCAATCCAGCTACTCCCAGTTCGATGCCGAGTCCAATGTTTGACCCGCGAGCCGAGTTCCGAACCAACGTTGGTGACTCAATGTGATTATTGATGTGATTGTCGCCGGTCGCGATCAGCAGGCCGGTGGCGGCGGCGATGGGCAACTCCCATTTGAGGTTGCTGGGCCGAATGGCGTTACGGGGCGCTGCAACCAGACCTTGTCCAAACGTGTAGGCGGTGTGAGGCAGTTGCCCCGCGATCTGCCGGCAGCCACCATCGCTTGTGAGCGCGGGTTCCTCCGCAGCACACAACAGCGCAGCGGACATCACCAGCATCAGCGGCAACCCGCGGGCTAGGCTGAATCGCATCTCTTCACGTCCCATCATTGTCCAGGAACGCTGGCGACGATTGGCACTGGAGTGACCAGCCTGAGTTGGTCGAGTTCGGTTAACACGTTTTGCCAATCCCCGTTGTCTTTCTTGGTCTCGATCGGCAGCGAAAGGTCCGAGTAAAACTGCAGGATATTGTCGCGCAGCTCGGGCGACGTGCGGTCGAATTTTCGCTCCGACAACTGCGACAACAACTTGGCATAAGCCTCGTCGGTGAGCGAGTATTCCGCGGCCTTGGTCGGTAGGCCGCTGTCAAAGTCGCAGTTGGGCAGCACCAAGCGTATTGGTCCGCACTTGTTCGAGAAAAACATGGTACTGATCAACCGTTGTATTGATGCTCTTGATATAAAGATCCTCAGTTTGCGGAGTCGGGTTATCAAAGCCCAGACCTTTGAACGGGACCGATCCTCGGCATATAGCGCAGCAGCGTGGATAAGATCCGGGTGCCGATGCCCGGCTTCACGTAGTCCTTTCCCCATTCCTTCTCGTAGCTGGTGCGCGAAAGGCGATACAGGAATTTTTTCTTCGCGAAATTCGGCGTCTCGCGGATCAGTTCCTTCTTGTGGACTTGCAGCGCGACCTGGGTCATTTGCGGAATCAGTTGGCCCACCGCGAAACGATACGAACCCACGGCCAGATCCTCGTGCGTGAGCACATCTTTCAACTCCACGCCGTACACCACGGGAAAGACCCGCTCCAGCAGCGGCTTGGAGACTTGGAATCCGATGAAGTCGTGGTATTGCTCCGAGGCGTAGCGGTTCTTTGCGACCTGTAGGGTGTCAAATCCAAATTCGATCTTCAAATGCGCGGTCTTGTCCTGCGCGTATCGCACCGACTTGCCGTACTTCGCCCGCAGCTTGGGATACTTCGATGGAGACCGCTGCGTTCACCGCGGGGTGGCCGGCGATGTCGGACGCATAGTGCGACAGGGCGCCCAGAGCGAAGGCGTATTCGTCCACATCCTGGCTTTCCAGGATCAGTTCGCGGACAAAGTCGCCGCTGCGAACGTAGTGCACCAGGTTGCTGAAATCCCGGCTGCCGAATGGGTAGTAACCGAGGTCCTGGATGACTGCGCCGCCGTAGGCGTAGGCATGCGCTTCTTTGAGCTGGTCGTCGGTGAGTCCGGGAAAACGTTGCAGCAGTAGAGGACGGATTTGGTCCGCCCACGCCAAGTCCACGATTTCTTCGTGGGTCAGAACCGAGTACGCGAACAGACTACCACTGCACACCAGAGACCGCGAGAACAGCGGCAGCCGCACGTGCAAATGACAGGCGCCAACCTTTAGGTAAGACACCTGCCAGTGTGGGTTGCGGCCGCATGATTCAGATCCTGCCGACTACCAGGAGAATGACCACGATGAGAAGAATCATTCCCACTCCGCCACTCGGGTAATAGCCCCAGTCCCGGCTGTGCGACCAGCGGGGTAATGCACCGAAGAGCGCTAAAAGCAAAATCACGATCAATATAGTTCCGAGCATGTTTTCCTCCTACCATTTTGAAATTCGCAGAGTACTGGGTGCAGCCTCCCTCGAAGCTGCACCCCGCGGGGAAGCGCTAGAACGAGATGCTGATTGCAACTCCCGAACCGGGATACCTGCGGTTGTACATGTAATAGCCGTTATCTACGTACGCGACATAAACGTCGTCGTTGTCGTACCAGTTGTCTCCCCAGTATTCCGGCCAGGGGTCAACCGTGCTGATCCAATAGCCTTCGTATTGAAAGCGGGGATATCCGCCGACGACCAGGAAGGGCAGACCGCCGATGCGGAACCCGTGGTTCGGCCCGAAATATCCGCGATAGCGATCGTCAGGAACACGATAGCCGTGGTAGCCGCCGCGTTGTTGCCAGTTGCGATGGTCGGAATCCCAGTTGCGCGAACGATGCTCCTGCCATGAGCTCTGCTCCACGCGCTGTCGTTCCGGCGAGCGTTGAACCCGGTCGTTCCCGCGCTGTTGCTGAGCACGCTCTTGCCGGTTGTTCTGGTCCTGCCTCTGCTGTTGCTGGGCGTGCTGCCGGTTGTTCTGGTCCTGCCGCTGCTGTTGGGCGTGCTGTTGGCGATTGTTCTGATCTTGTCGCTGTTGTTGCTGGGCCTGCTGTTGGCGGTTGCTCTGGGCCTGCCGCTGCTGTTGTTGAGCGTGTTGTTGCTCCTGCTTATTCTGGTCCTGCCGCTGTTGCTGCTGAGCGTGCTGCTGCGGCTGCCGTTGCGGCTGGGCATGTTGCTGTGCGGGCTTGGCCTGTTCTGGCCCGTTCTGTTGCTGCGCCGGATGATCTCGCTTTTCTTGCCGGTCCTGAGCGCCGGCGGTCACTGCGAGTCCGAGAAGCAAGGATAGGAAAGCGGCGCTAGCAATTCTGGATATTGTCATAAGATGTTGCCTCCATTGCTCAGTTACCGGTTCAGTCCTCGATGCTGAGCGTCACGTTCACGCCCGGATACATCGCGTTGCACAAGTAGTACACACCGTTAATTTCGACAACAAAGACGTCCTGGGTATAGAGCCAGTCGCTCGGCCAGGCGTCAACGAACCCGAACCAATAGCCACCGTATTGGAAGCGGCGGTCCCGGCTGTAATCGTCCTGTCGCACACGGAACGAATGCTCTCGTCCAAAATTGGCTCGGAAACGGTCGTCCGGAATGCGGCCACCGTGGTTACCGGCGGAACGCTGCGCCTGCTGTGTGTTTTTCTGTTCCTGCTTGTTCTTGTCCTGCTGTTGCGCGGTCTTTTCTTCCTGCTTGGTATTCCTACCCTGTTGCTGCCCGTTTCTCTGTTCCTGTTCGTTGTTCTTGTTCTGTTGCTGCGTACTTTTCTCTTCCTGTTTTGCGTTCTTGTCCTGCTGCGGAGCGGTTTTCTCTTCGGGCTTCGCGGATTTCTGCTCGGGCGCTTTTTTCTCCGCAGGTTTGTCTTTCTGTTCCTGCTGCTGGTCGTGTTGCTCCTGTGCGTAGCTGGGAGCGGCGACTCCAAGAAGCAGCGAGAGTGCCGCTGTGCTGATGATTCCAATTGTTTTCACGGGTGTTGCCTCCGTTACTGATTTCCTGACGTTACTTACTGCAAGCTTCCTGTGGTCGCGTTCACCGGGCTGCCGATCGCTTCTCCGGACACCAGAAGCTCGACTCTGCGGTTCTGCTGCCGTCCGGCTGCGTTGTCATTGGTAGCTACCGGCAGAGTGTTGCCGAAGCCCGTAGCGGTGACCGAAGCCGTCGCTACGCCTTGCTGCACCAGATAGTCGCGGACCGATCCGGCGCGATTTTCAGACAAGGTTTGATTCATGGCGTCGCCGCCGACATTGTCGGTATAGCCGCCGACGGCAATGTTGAGTCCCGGGTAGGCGAGCAGAATGCCGGCAACTTTCGCCAGCTTCTCGCGCGCTCCCGGCTTCAGGGAATATCTTCCCGGTGTCGAACAAAACATCGGACATGCTGACGATGAGGCCGCGCGCGGTATCGCGAGTCTGAAGAATCGAATTCAACTGCTCGGACAATTTGGCGCGCATAGCGGCTTTGTCGCTGTCTGCCTGTTGCGCGTTTGCCTGCGCCTGCTGTGCTGCCAGTCGGGATTGATCTGCATCCGCCTGAGCTGCGTTCAGTGCCGTGGCTGAGTTGGCCTGATTGTTTGCCATGTCGGATCTCGCCTGCGTCGGAATCTGACCGGGCTCGATCGGCGGCTGCATTTGCGTCGGCGGTGTCAGTCTCGGCCTGGGCCTGGGCAGCTTGTGCATCTGGCAGTGTGCGGCCTGCGCATTCGCGGTGATCTGACTGGGCCTGATTCCGGCTAGCTCGGCCTGAGCCCGATCTCAACTGGGCCTGGTTCTTCTGACGGGTGGCGTCGTCGGCTTGCGCCTGCGTCTGTGCCTGCGCGTTGGTAGCGGCCAGACGTTCGTTGTCCAGACGGACGTCGTCCATTTTCTTGACCGCGATTTCGCGCGCGTCTTCGGCAGTCTGCACTGACCTCGCGGGCCAGCGCGATCATTGGCTTTCGATCACCGTGCCCACTGACGGCGTAGGCATCGACCCGATCCATCAGCTCCGACCGCATGCCGATAGCTGTCGCTGGGCATAGCGGTCCGCGTCCTCGGATTGCGCGATCCGCACGGCATTGCGCGCTTCGAAGAATTCGATCGGCAACTTGGAATTCAGGACCACCGGATCAAACTTGTAGCCGGTGGGAATGTAGCCGCCGCGTTCCATCAGTTCATACTTGGCATCCACCAATTCGGTGGTTCCCTTGGTGTCTTCGCGGACGACGTTCTCGATTACCACCACGTTGCTGGGTTGGCGAACCGCATAGTAAGGTTCGGCGGTGACCACCAGAGCGAAGGCCTGCAGGTCGGTGGTGACGTCCACCTTACTGCGATGGTTGTCGCCCACCAGAATCTCGCCCAGGTTTACAGCTCGGCCCTCGGGCGAAATCGCCCAGAGAACATAGGTCAGATACTCACTGCCGAAAGTGGTGGGCTTTTGCAAGTCGCCGAATTCGACTTCGATTTCGATGTAACCTTTCTTGCTCTCAACTTTAGCCTGGCCATCCGCCCCCGGCATCAGATCCGTGCCGGCAAAGTCGAGCTTGGTGGCCCCGCTGCGATGTTTGTAGTTGACCGCCTTTACGCTGCGGCTGACGACCAGCACACGAAAGGTTGGCGTGTAGGTCATGGGCTCGACCACCACCGTGGTTGAGGAATTGGTCTGAGCGAGCGCGCTCAAACTGAAAGTTGCGATTCCGGCGGCTAACAGAAGCTTGGTCTTCACAAGTTCTCCTTGGCGCAGATGTCTGCGGCGGGTTCGATGCTGGTGGTCTCCTTCAGCCCGGCTGACAGACCCGTTTGAGTGCGTTGACTAGGTTCCGACGTGCATTTTGGAAAGGGAATGAAACAGTCCAAAAATATTCAGGAGCCACAGAACCACGGCGATGACGACCACGCCGTTCAAGATCGATTTGATGGTCCCCTGCATGGGAATAAAGCGATTCACCAACCACAGCAGGACTCCCACCACGATCAGAACTTCCAGGAGTTGAAGTAAAGGCATGATGCGTGACCTTTCTTATTTCGCGGGCTAACACCGCATCCGCCGGAAGTGTTGCCCCATTCGAGGGCCGCCCGTTTTCAGAGTCGAGCCGTGCCCGCCAGGTTCTGCGGCATGCACGCGGATGAAGAATGCCGATGGGCTGGATGTGACCGCTCTCGGTGCCTGGTTCGGCCGGAGCGGCCTAAGAAATGAGGGCTGCTAATCAGCGGTGGCAGCCTCGTTAGCACATTCAACCTGATAAGAATGACTGGTGCGGGACTGAGCGTCTGAGCAAGATAGCTCACATGCGGAAATTAAGCCCTCGCATCAATCCTGCGCGCGCTGGCGGCGATCAATGCTTCCGTTGGCATCCAGCCAATTCAGCAGAGCGGTCACGCTGGCTCGGGCCAAGCGATGGAGCAATCGGCGGCTCCGTAATAAATGTTAAGGGTGTCGCCATCCGGGGCCATGGTATATCCGCACGGGAAGACAACATCATCCACGTCACCGTGGCGCTCGTACTCCGCCTCGGGTCCAAAGATCCACGAGTCCCCGCGCAGCAGGCATTTTTCCGGATGCTCAAGCTCGAAGAGTGCCAAGCCCAAGCGATACAGACAACCGGAGGGAGTGTGCCGGACTCCGTGGTACAGCACCAGCCAGCCTCTTGAAGTTTCGATGGGCGGCGGGGACAAGCCGATTTTGTTCGCGTCCCACCACGCGCCGCGGCGAGCTTCGAGCATCAGCTTGTGCCTTCCCCAATAATGCAGATCAGGAGAGTAGGAAATCCACATATGCGCGCCGAGGTTGGTTGCGGGCCGATGAATCAGCGCCCACTTGCCATCGATTCTTCGCGGTAGAAGTGCAGAGTCTTTATCGTCCGGCGGCATGATTACGCCGTAGCGCTCGAAGCTTCGGAAGTCTTTGGTCAGAGCCAGAGACACACCGGGACCACCCCGCGAATACGAAGTGTAAGTGACGACGTATTGCTGCAGTTCGGGGACGAACGTGATGCGCGGATCTTCAATGCCCCAGATCTCCTCGGGATAGTCGATGGGGCTCGGCATCAAGGTCGGTTCGCTGTCGATTTGCCAGTTGTCCACGCCGTTTTGCGAGCGCGCGGCGCAAAGATGCGACAAGCCACGGCGTTCTTCCACTCTGCAGAGCAGCAGGGTCGTTCCGTCAGGGAGCAACGTCGCGCCCGCATTGAACACGCTGTTAATCGAGTAAGGCCAATCCTTGCTGGTTAGGATCGGGTTGGCCGGATGACGGAGAAGCAACGGTTCGTGTCGAATTGTGACAGCAACGCTCATATGTTTTAGTTGGTGGCGATCAGAAGTTCTTCAGTGCTAGGGGCAAACAGTTCTCCGGTGATTTCCGGAGTTCAGATTGTCCGAGCGAGCGCATTTCAAGCAGCGCCATCAAGAACGACAAGCGTGGATTCTGCTCCCTGGTTCTGATTGGCGCGGTCGGGATGCAAGCCATCGCGGCAACCGCCGGTGACCGAGTCATACAGGGGAAGTTGAAGATCGTTGTCGCCGAGAAACCAGTTGAACGCCGACCAGGCCTCACTGCGCCAGCGGTTGTCGCCAGTCACGCGGTAGGCTTCCAGGCACGCGGATACTGCGCCGGCGGCCTCGATCGGCTGCTGATCGAAGCGCGCCTTTTGCTGCCCCCTTGCGATAGAAACCCTGCGATCCGATGGGAACAAAGTGGCCGTGAGTTTCGCAGCGCTGCGTCTTCATCAGCCAGTCCAGAGATTTCAAGGCCGGCGGCAATCATGCGACTGTCGGAGCAGGCTGATCCCACCACCAGCATGGCCTGCGATAAGCGCGCATTTCCGTAGGCCACAACGTCCTCGAACCACTTCCAATCCGGGGCTGCGGACGGACTCATACATCTGCAGCAACCGCTGGCTGAGCGTCGATCGAATTCTTTGCGCTTCGCGGTCGCCGGGATAGGAACTCGAGATATTCCTGAACTGCCAAGCAAAGCGTAAGCGCTGGCGCGAGGGCTGGTGATGGCCAGCGCCGCGGGTAGCGAAAACTCGAACAGCGCCCCGCTGCGCCCCTCAATCCCACGTCTTTGGAGCGTCCTAGAACTGTTCCCAATGCCCAGAGCGCGCGGCCGTGACAATCATCCGAGCCAATGGCTTCGAGCCCAGCGGCGATTATAGCTGAGAAAATTCCTGAAGCGCCCCTTCTTCGGATTGAACGCATACTCCAGAAACGCGAGGTAGCGAAACGTGGGATCCGGAGCAAGCGAGTCTGCGTGCCTAAATTCGTTCCGGCCCTCTTGATTCGCAGCACCGTGAAAATCAGCGCGCGGGCGTTGTCGTCGGTGGTGTACCCTTCCCAGGAATTGGGGACGGTGAAGATCGCGTGCTGTAGCATTCCCGTGTCATCCGTCAGCCGTTGCAGGTGATTGACTTTCAGCTGCGGCAATTGGTCCAAAGACTTCGGAGTGACCCGCGCCGAAAACTGCACATGCGGATTTTCCATGCGGTCGCTGCGGACGCGGCCAAAACTCTCCATGTAACCCTGCGCCACTCTTTTCCAGACCATTGCGCGCGCATACTCATAGGCGCGTTTGCGCATGGCGTGGCGAATCGCGGGAGTGTCCAGAAGTTCAACGGTCTTTTGCGCGATGGCGCCAGGATTTTGAAAGGGGACCAGTGCGCCACGGCGGTCGTCGAGCAATTCCATGGCGTGCCAGTACGGCGTCGAGATGATCGCCTTGCCCGCGCCCAGCGCGTAGGCAAGCGTGCCTGAAACCACCTGGGCTTCGTGGCGATACGGTGTGATGTAGATGTCCGCTGCGCCGATGAACTCGACCATCTCTTGTGGGCTGACAAAGCGGTTGTGGAAGATCACTTGCGACTCCACTCCCATCTGCTTGGCCAGCGCCTGCAAGGACTCGCGATACTTGTCGCCCTCGCGGCGGAGAATGTGCGGGTGGGTGGCGCCGGCGACGATGTACACGACGTTCTTGTGTCGGGACAAAATCTCGGGAAGCGCTTGAATCACGTTTTCAATTCCCTTGTTCGGCGACAGCAATCCGAAGGTGAGCAGGACCGCCTTACCTTCCACGCCGAACCGGTCTTTAAAAAAATTGGGATCTAGGAATGGAAGATCCGGAACTCCGTGTGGGACCATGTCGATCTTGCTGCCGGGCACTTTGAAGATTTCCTGCAGAAACTGCGATGACAGCTGGCTCATCACGATCACGCGGTCGGAGAGTTGGGTGATCTCCTCCATGACCCGCATTTGGTTCGGGTCTGGCTCGCGCAGCACCGTGTGCAGCGTGGTCACCACGGGCATCTTCAGTCCACGCAGCAAGTGCAGAATATGACTTCCTGCCGGCCCTCCAAAGATCCCGTACTCGTGCTGCAGGCACACCATGTCGATGTTGTTGAAGTTCAAGAATTCAGCAGCCGCGTGGTATGACGCCACGTCGTCCTGGTCGAGCGACCACCGCACGCGCTCGGGATAGTCATATCCCTGGGGCGTAGTCATTTACCGGCAGCGCCAGTAACCGGGCGTTGCCGTACTCCGTGGCGATAGCGTCGCAGAGGTCGGTGGTGAAGGTGGCGATCCCACACTGTCGCGGAAGGTGGTTCCCAATCACCGCAATTCGACTGGGCAGAGACAACTCAGGCCGCAGGCCGGTGCCATGGCCGCGCTCCGCTGGGCGGGGGTCAGCGAGTTCTCGATTGGCTTTAGGAAACCCTTCGCGTGGCGACTGCATTTTGTCCTTAGGTGGTTGAGAAACTGGGGTTAAAAGAGGCCAGCCTATGCGCTTTGCCGACAGGGAACGTGCCTCCGGACAGTATGGAGCGAGAGCGACCCTGAAAACTGGTCAATACTGACCACTACTTTTCCCCAACGCAGTTCACAATGCGATTATGAAGTCCCCAAAGGATACAAGCCTCTCCGTTCGTTGCCCGACTTGCGGCGCGAAAAAAGGAGAGAAGTGCGAGCTCAGCACTGGCCTACCCCGCACCGCCCCGCATCGAGGCCGGCGTTTAGCGGCGTCGGAGGAATGAGGACCGGCCCCGCTGGTGGCGGAGCCCGCTTGGCCTCATCCAAGGAAATTGAAAGGCGCTGGACTATAATCATTAGAGATGGCTACCCTCGCTAAGAAGCTCCCGGCGTTTGACTCCGATACCTTCCTCGCGACTATTGGCGACGGCAAGAAGATCCTGCTGATTGAGAAAAAGCAAACAATATTTGCGCAAGGCGACGCCGCGGACGCGATTTTCTTTGTTCAGAAAGGCCGAGTGAGGCTCACGGTGGTGTCCCAGGAGGGTAAAGAGGCGACCATCGCGATTGTGGGCACAGGGAATTTCTTCGGCGAAGGCTCGCTGGCTGGCCAGCTCTTACGTATGGGTTCAGCCGCGGCGATGACCGATTGCGAAGTTCTGCGGGTGGATAAGAAAACGATGATGGACGTGCTCCACCGCGAGCCCGCTTTCTCCGAGATGTTCGTGGCGTATTTGCTGGCGCGGAATATCCGCTACGAAGAAGACCTGGTGGACCAGTTGTTCAACTCCAGTGAAAAGCGGCTGGCCCGCGTCCTTCTACTGTTGGCGCATTTTGGCAAGGAAGGCATTCCGGAAACCGTGGTTCCCAAGATCAGCCAGGAGACGCTGGCGGAGATGGTTGGTACCACCCGCTCGCGCGTCAGCTTCTTCATGAATCGGTTTCGCAAGCTGGGTTTTATTCACTACGCCGGCGGCGCAGAAGGCGCTTTGCAGGTTCACAGCTCACTGCTCAACGTAGTTCTCCACGATTGAGCGTCGCGGCGGCGTCAACCCCTTTGCATTTTCTAGCTGACTACTCGGTCGCGCCGGTACCCGCGGGCGCGTCAGCGCGCCAAACGTAGAGGTATTTTTCGTCGCTCGAAGTTACTACAGGGATTTTCTTCTCGCGGGTGACGCGGTTCAAAGCCGAGCGCAGATTCTGCATCTTCTCGCCGTTCAGCCCGCTGAGCGGAATCTTGACCGCCTGCTGGGTGCTCAGCTTGGAAAGATCGGCCAGAATGTCCGCCACCGCTTTGCGATGCTTTCCCTTACGGCCCTGCGGAACATCTGTCCGATTCACCGACGCATAATGAGTGTCGCTTCCGTTCCCGTTTCGTTTCACCGGTGTTCTCCTCGTGTCGGGTAACGTAATCGTACGCCGGAAATCCTACTGCAAGGAATCGTATGCTGCAACTAAAAATCTATGCGATACGAGACTACCACTGCGATGCGTTGTGCAGTCCGCACCTTAAGTTCCACTCTGTCAATAGCTTGCGCGGATCGCGTTGCAGTAAGACCTGCTAAGAGTTGACCCGTATAACTGAAAAAGCGATACCGTGATTAGCAACTGATCGCGCTTCTGCAGTGGCCGACGGGCAACAAATCACCGGGCACTCCAAAGACGTCAGTCTTCATCTCTATGGGAATTGCGACCAAGAACAAGACCCTCGACTTCGATCCCAACACTTTCCTGGCCACCATTGGCGACGGCCGAAAATTAGTGGCGGTTGCGCCAAAGCGTTCGATCTTCGCCCAAGGCGACCAGTCGGATGCTGTCTTTTATATTCAAAAAGGCAAAGTTCGGCTCACTGTCGTTTCGAAGAATGGCAAGGAAGCGACCATCGCCATCCTCAGTGAGGGGAATTTTTTTGGCGAAGGCTCGCTGGCAGGTCAGATTCGACGCATGGGTTCCGCGGCTGCACTGACCGCTTGTGAGCTTCTACGGGTCGAGAAGAAAGTGATGATGGCCGCGCTTCATCGCGAGCATACGTTTTCCGATTTGTTCGTAACCTATTTGCTGGCGAGAAACATTCGCTACGAAGAGGACCTGGTGGACCAATTGTTCAATTCCAGCGAGAAGAGGCTGGCCCGCGTCCTCTTGTTGCTGGCTCGTTTCGGCAAGGAGGGCGACGCCGGAAACGGTGGTCCCCAAGATTAGTCAGGAAACGCTGGCCGAAATGGTCGGCACCACTCGTTCGCGCGTCAGCTTTTTTATGAACCGCTTCAGGAAGCTTGGCTTCATTCATTACAACGGCGGACTGCAAGTCCACAGCTCGCTGCTCAATGTTGTTTTGCACGATTGAGCGGCGAGCGAAGCTTTCCCTCGAATCGGCGCACACGCACAGCCCCCGATCAATATTGACCAGTAATTGAAATCCTCAAGCTTGATACTTGCCCCCGAATAACTTTCCACGGGAAAAGTGCCGGACTTTCCGGCCGTAGATCTCTTGTGAGCCGACAACATGAAGAGTTCTCCCAGAGCCACCACCGCCGTGCGAGTTAGTCGGAGAAAATACCCGGAGAGAAATATGAAACTGATAAAAACGCTAGGAATTTTACTGTTTGTCGCTGTCTTTTGCGCACTCGTGGCGCCCACAGCATTGGCCGATGACCTCAACCGGAAGACGGTAGTGACTTTCAGCGGGCCCGTCGAAGTTCCTGGTGTGGGAGCCCAGACGTTACCGGCAGGCACTTATGTCTTCAAGATTATGGATTCCATGTCCGACCGGCACATTGTCCAGATCTTTAGCGAGGATGGAACTCATCTCTACACCACCATCCTCGCCATTCCTAACTACCGTTTGAAGACGACGGACAAGACGGTAATCACTTTCAGCGAACGTCCCGCTGGACAACCGGAAGCTATCAAGGCGTGGTTTTACCCCGGGCGTCAATGGGGAGAGGAATTTGTATATTCGAAGTCGAGAGCCATCGAATTGGCCAAGGAAAGCAATGAGCCAGTGCTTGCGACTACTATCGCACTGGACGCGGCACCCGTCGAAGCCTTGAAAACGGCGCCGATCGTGGCCGTTGCTCCTACCGGCGAACCGGTGGAACTTTCCCAAGTGGTTGAACCACCGCCAGTGGCTGCCGAGCCGGTTGCGGCTCCCGCCCCTGCTCCCGAGCCAGTAACCGTGGCTGCAGCGGAACCTGTGGCTGCGCCAGCTGCGGAGCTGCCAAAGACCGCCAGTTCTTTGCCGCTGATTGGACTGATCGGCTTGCTGACGCTGTGCGCCGGCCTTGCGCTCTCGGCTTTTTCGAAGCGCAGTGTCTAATTGGGTGAGAGCGGAGCGGAACTCCAGCCATGCGCGCATAGATATGGCAGGAGAGGTGGTTTGCAAGTACCGCCTCTCCTGCCAGCGTGCACGGACTCCAAGGATTCTACTGATGACATCGCCGTCCTCATTCGCACCGTGCCCGCAGAGCGAGTGGTGGTTGCAGGCGGCGTTCGTTCGCGGTGACGAACTGAACAAGGTGCGCAAATGCTGCCCTCCGCAATGGGGTGCGATTGCTCTTCTCCTGCTGATCGCGCTGCCGGGCTTGGTTCAAGCGCAGGAATCCTCTCCGCCAAAAAGTCATTCGGATGACGACTACGCGATCAGCGTAAACGTGGACGTAGTCGTCCTGCACGCAACCACCCAAGACCGCAGAGGCACTCTTGTCTCCGGCCTCAACAAAGACGACTTCCAAATCTACGAAGACGGAGTGCCCCAGACGATCAAGTATTTCAGCCACGAAGATATCCCGGTCACCGTCGGCCTGGTCGTGGACAACAGCGGAAGCATGTCTTCGAAGCGCGCCGACGTGATTGCCGCCGGGTTGGCATTTGCCCGCTCCAGCAACCCGCAAGACCAGATGTTCGTAATCAATTTCAACGAAAAGGTTTCGTTTGGCCTCCCGGAGAACGTTGCGTTCACCGACCAGGTGCCTCAATTGGAAGTTGCTCTATCGAAACTCACACCCGATGGCGAAACGGCTTTGTACGACGCCGTCGCCACCGGTCTCGCTCACCTGAAGAAAGGTAATCGCGATAAGAAAGTTCTGATCGTGATCAGCGACGGAGGTGACAATGCCAGTAAACACAAGCTGGCTGAAGTCACGGCAATTGCCGGCCAGTCTGACGCCATTATCTATACTATCGGCATCTTTGATGAGCAGGATGGCGATCGCAATCCCAGTGTCCTCAAACAACTGGCCAAGGACACGGGCGGCGAGGCCTTCCTGCCCGAGTCAGCGAAAGATGTTGTCCCCATCTGTGAGCGCATCGCTCACGACATCCGTAACCAGTACACCCTGGGCTATGTGCCTACCAATCGAAAGCGCGACGGAACATATCGAGTCATTCAGGTGAAAGCAATCGCGCCCGGTCACGGACGTTTGTGGGTTCGCACTCGCACCGGGTACTTCGCCCCGTCGGCAGTTCCAGTCGCGGTCGGACAGAGACAACTGCCATGAGACTCCGAATCGTGCGGGCCCTGTCTGTGCCGGAGCGAACCCACCGCTGGGTCTGCCTGAGTAGCCGGCTGCTGCTGATTGCGGGGGTCATCGCTTTGAGTTATGTCGGCATGACTCTGCTTGATGCCCGGTTTTACCAGGCATCCGCGAAACATTCGCTGGAAACCCAGGTCCAAACTCTAAGAGAGATCGGATCGAGTCAGTTCCGACCGCCCGTCAAGCAGGGCGACGTTCTGGGCCGCATTGATATTCCCCGGCTGGGAATGTCATTCGCGATTCTGCAGGGGACAAATTCGCGGACGCTGCGATTGGGCGCCGGACACATTGAGGGCACGCCTCTTCCCGGTGAGCCCGGAAACAGTGGCATTGCTGGACACCGTGACACCTTCTTCCGCGACTTGCGGAACATTCACCCAAATGACGAGATTCAACTTCAGACCGCAACGGAGCTTTTGCGCTACGAGGTGGATTGGGTGAAGGTTGTCAATCCCGATGACATCAGTGTTCTGGCCCCATCAAGCTCCTCTTCGCTTACGCTGGTGACCTGCTACCCGTTTCATTTCGTGGGATCGGCCTCCCAGCGGTTTATTGTGCACGCTCGCCAGGCGCAGCTATCCACTTTCTAACTGGTCAAAAAGGGACAGTTAGTTATCTCCCTGAAGCCTAGGCTGGAGTCGAGGCGACACTCATGAAACGCATCGCAGTTATCGTTGCAGCAGCTCTATTCGCGCTGCTTGGATCCGCTGCTGCTTACCCGCAGCAGGACCAGCAGGACGAAAAACAAACCAAATCTGAAAAAGACGCGAAGGCGGCGCAGCAGCAAGAACAAAGGCAAGCCAAGCCCGAAGCGCAGCCGCAAAAGGCAACACCGCAGGACCAAAGCAGACAGCAGCAACAACAGCGCCAGCAAGATCAAAACCGGCAGCAGCAAGTTCAACAGCAGCAGCAACAGGACCGCAACAAACAACAGCAGGCCCAGCAGCAACAACAGCAACAGGAACAGAATCGGCAACAGCAACAGCGCGCGGCCGATCAGAAGCAACAGGACCAGAACCAGCAGCGTGCTGAGCAACAGCAGCAGGACCGCAACAAGCAACAGCAGGCTCAGCAGCAACAACAGCAGCAGGAACAGAATCGGCAACAGCAACAGCGCGCGGCCGATCAGAAACAACAAGACCAGAACCAGCAGCGTGCTCAGCAGCAGCAGCAGCAGGACCGCAACAAACAACAGCAGGCTCAGCAGCAACAACAGCAGCAGGAACAGAATCGGCAACAGCAGCAGCGCGCAGCCGATCAGAAGCAACAAGACCAGAACCAGCAGCGTGCTCAGCAGCAGCAGGACCGCAACAAACAACAGCAGGCTCAGCAGCAACAACAGCAGCAGGAACAGAATCGGCAACAGCAGCAGCGCGCAGCCGATCAGAAGCAACAAGACCAGAACCAACAGCGTGCTCAGCAGGACCGTAATAACCAGCAACAGGAGCGCAACAACCAGCAGGCCCAGCAGCAGGAGCAGAATCGGCAGCAGGGAGAGCGGCTCTCCCAGCAGCGTCAGCAGCAGATGGTGGCACAGCAGCAGCAGCGCTCGAACGATTACCGCCGGGAGTTGGATCAGCAACAGCAACGGGGTCTGGCGCAGCAGAGGACGGAACAGCTCCAACAGCAACGACGCACGGCACAGTATCGTTTTCAGGAAGGCTACTTAGATCGCGAGCGGCAACAACGGATAACGTTCCAGAACAATCGCCACGACTATGATCGGGATCCGTATTTCTATACCGCTCCCATCTATCGCTATCAGCGGGCAGGCAACTACTACGAGATCAATCAGTATGGCGCCGACACACTGCGGCAGGCCGTGAACTACGGTTACGAAGAAGGATTCCAAACCGGACAAGCGGACCAGCAAGACCGATGGCGCTCGAGCTATCAAGATTCGTATGCCTATCAGGACGCCGACTACGGCTACGACGGCTTTTACGTGAACCAGGACGACTACCAGTACTACTTCCGCGAAGGCTTCCGTCGCGGCTATGACGACGGCTACAACAGCCGCTCTCAGTATGGCCAGTACGTGGACGGCAGATTCAGTGTGCAAGGCCCTCAGTTATCCATAATCCTGGGTTTTGAGTCACTGCGATAACAGGCAGACGATCGGATCCAGGCCTGGCGCCCGCTCCCCTCGCCGAGACCCGGCGAGTGGAGCGGGCGCATCTTTTTTGACGGGACATTTTGTTTGCCGATGAGCAATTGTGAGCAGACCTCGGCGGCCAGGGTCGGTACACATGGATGGCATGGCGACCAACCCTACTCTGCTTTGCATCCACCGGGACCCGACCCAACTGAGGGTGCTGGAAGAAAACGGCTATCAGCTATTGACCGCGCGTAACGGCAGCGAGGGTTTGCGGCTCTTCGGCTCGCGCCCCGTGGACGGAATCGTGCTCGAGCATGAACTAGGCCGGCTGGATGGCACTGTCGTAGCAGCTGAGATCAAGAAGATCAAGCCGCACCTTCCCATTGTCATGCTGGTTGATAACCTGGAATTGCCGGACGGGACCCTAAAGTTCGTTGATGCTTTTGTTACCCGCTCCGATGGCGCCCACTTTCTGTGGGCCACCGTTCACTTTGTGCTGAATGTAAAGCGAGACCCGCGCCCGAAAGGAAGTCTGCGGACACAAACCCAAGCGCCCCGCAGTCGTCCCGGTCGTGTACGAACCATTGTGGGATTTTCGCGGGCCGACACGCTTGCAGCATCGACTGACGAGAAGAGCCGCCCTTTTCGCCGAGAGTGTGGCGTGGCATCCGGAGTGGAAGCTTCCAGTTCTGAGAGCGATGCAGGGATCGAAGCCCTTAAACTGCGCGGCGGCCGCTCACCAAGTTGAACACCACCACAATCAAAGCCACAACCAGCAGCAAGTGAATCAGGCCACCGGCCACGTGCAGGCTAAGACCCAAGAGCCAGAGAATCAGAAGCACAGCAACGATCGTCCAAAGCATGTCAATCTCCTTTGATTCATCTTTGTCGAGCATCTCAGCGTTCATTGTGAAGGGCCCGGAGCGGCTTTCCGCACTCCAGGCAAGACCACTTGGCGCTCGGGGTGATTCGCCCGCAGAACGGGCACATCCTCTGTGAACGACTTTCTGAGGTCTGCGGTCCGAGTCAACGAAAACAGCTTTCCAAACCAATCCTGCACAGAAATCATCCGCTGGCCGATTCGCTTGTGGAGGGGAGGAATAACGGGATCCATCGGTTTCACCTCTTATTCATCGACTATGACAGGCGCGGGCCGGCACTTCTGTGCCGGATTGCTCACATTGGCGCGAACGACCTCGATTCTGGCGCCGACATCGATCACGGTGGAATTCCTTGTGGCGCAAAAACGAAGTGAGCAATTCAGACCAGCTATTCCTCTTGCATCTGAGCGATCATGATGATAGAGACGAGCACCTCTTCTCTCTCTTTCAGGTCTTCTGAACTAAGTCAGCCATCTGAAGTCTTTCTCCTCTTAGTTCCGCAGCTTCGAAAGGAATCAACTCATGAAAAAGACAATTTCACTTCTGCTGATGAGCTTGATGGGCGTGTTGGGATCGTACGCCTGGGCAGGCTCTGCCCGCGAAGACACCGACGCGCGCCTGCGATCGTCGGTCGAAGTTCTGCACTCGATTATGGCGACTCCGGACAAAGGGATTCCGGAAGAAGTACTGAGCAATGCAAAGTGCATCCTGGTGGTGCCGGACTTGATTAAGGGCGGCTTCATTTTTGGTGGCAAGCACGGACGTGGCGTTGCCTCATGCCGCACTGAACATGGCTGGAGCGCTCCCGCATTTGTCTCCGTCGGCGGCGGCAGCTGGGGATTGCAGATCGGGGTCGAAGGCGTGGACCTGGTCATGCTGGTCATGAATGAACAAGGTCTCCAGCATCTGCTATCCAGCAAGTTCGCACCTCACCGGTGAAGGATCGGTAGCGGCGGGCCCGGTTGGTCGTCATGCTTCCGCTGGCACCGACTGGAAGATGAACACGGAAATGCTGACCTACTCGCGCTCCAAAGGCGTGTTTGCAGGCCTGACGCTTGAAGGCGCCGTCATCCAGCGGATGACGATTCCACACGCGCGATCTACGGCAAGCAGCATGCGGTTCCGCAACATTCTGTCGGGCAAGGTTGCAACTCCGGAAAGCACGGAGCAGTTCGTGAAGGCAGTATCAGAAGCCGGCCAACAGGCCCAGCGTTGCGGAAGCCAACGAAGACAAGAAGTAGTCAGGGTCGGAAAAGAAAAAGCGGATTGGGCTGGCCGGAGCTTATCGCGTTCCTGCCAGCTTTTCATCTTGGAACCTGCGAGCCGTTTGGTAGCTCGGCGACAGGCAGGGTCGGAGAAGAATATCGTGGGGCCAAGGGAGCAGGAACCATCGATCATCGTGCCGAGCATCTGCGAGTGAAAACCTCGACTACAGGTGCGCGACCTTCGGTCACCCATAATCGTTGCGAAGCGGCGTTAGAACTTAAAACCTAGTCAAGCCTCTGGTCCATGTCCTCCAAGAACCTGGCGTGAGACGGTTGTGAGTGAGCGGGTTATCCTAAATGAGGAAATCACACTTCCAATGGACCAACTTTCTGGGGGACAGGTTACAGCGACTGACCGCTAACCGGGCCAATCCATTTTCATCTGTCCGATAACTGTCCAATAAGCTTTCCGCAGGGTGCCAAAACCGATTTTCAGCGCCCTCCGTGCCGTTCGGTTTCCATCAGCCACCAATCAGCGGTCGATTGACACGGTAGAGGTCAGGAGTTCGAGTCTCCTCGTGCCTACCATTTCAGACCAGGCTGCGGCAGGTCTGCCAGCGAGTCGAGGACCGGTCGAACAGCCTAACTATTGCAACACGCTCCAGGGAGCCACGGTGCAGGTTGCAGCACCGCCGGCCGCAGCCAAAGCCACCGCCGCGGCCTTTCCGCCGGTGTTACCAGCCGCCGGGGGAAGCTGGCGCAGAACGCTGTCTTCAAAGGCGCAGAAGTTGCGCGTACCTGTCTGATTGTAGGTGACCGGAACAGCACCCGCTGTAAAAGCGGTGTTGGCGCCATTAACCGGATTTTGCCCGAGCGACTCGAAGCCGTAACCGCTCTTGGTACCGGCTGCGAGCACAGCATCAATCAAGCAGGCGTTGGCGACCGCGGGACCACCCGCAGGGCAAGTCTGGTTGCCAGCGCCCGGCCCCAGGGCTAGGAGGTTGGCTGCATACCCCGTCTGCGGAAAGCTGGTGGAGTAGGAAACTTCAGCGGTAATAATGCCGCGGACGGAGCCTACAGCTGAAGATTCATTGGTGCTGATCTTGGCGCGCAGCAGGTTCGGAATCGCGATCGCGGCGATGATCAGAATGATCGCCACCACAATCAGCAACTCAATAAGTGAAAAGCCCTTCTGTTTAGGCATCTTCATCTTGATCCCCATGAGCTCTGAAGCTTGAGTGGATGCTCTCACCCAACATATGCCATCTCTCGCTGTCGACTGCTCACTTCCCCATTCTCGTCGGCAACAAGATTCTTGTAGATCTTGCCATCCTTCATGATGACGAGCAGGTTCTTCGCGGGATTTTCAATGAGGTGGATGTTTGCGATCGGGTTACCGTCAACCAGCAACAGATCGGCCAGAGCGCCTTCCTGGACAACTCCCAACTTGCCGGGGTAGGGGTTGATAAACCCAGAGAGGGCCAGCAGTTCGCCATTATCTGCAGTGGCCATTCTTAGTACCTCGGCCGGCGTGTACCAGCGGACCATTTTGGCGAGCTGCGCTCCTTGCCGACTGGCCTTCTCCGCATCAAACAGGATGTCGCTACCAAAGGCGGTCTTGACCTTGTACTTTTTGGCCAAGTTGTAGGCCCGCTCCGTTCCGGCAAACACCTCCAATGCTTTCACCTGCGATGCCGGGTTGACCGGAGACGCGTATTCATCGTTAAGAAACGGCTGCAGGCTCCACCAGATGTCCTTTTCCGCCAGCAATTGCGCGGTAGGGTCGTCCATCAATTGGCCGTGCTCGATGCACTTGACACCAGCCGCCACCGCTTGCTGAATTGCGCGCGGAGTGTACGCGTGTACGGTTACATAGGTGCCCCAATTCTCGGCTGCCTCAACCGCGGCACGAATCTCTGGTTCGGTATATTGGGTTGATTCGATCGGATTGTGGGGAGACGCGATCCCGCCGCCGGCCATCAGTTTGATCTGGCTTGCACCCTTCCTCAGCTGTTCTCGGGCTCGCAACCGGACCTCGTCGGGGCTATCCGCAATTGCTGCTACTCCCTCGATCTCAGATTGGCTGAGACTGCCTCCCGGCGTCCGCGGAACTTCGAAAAAGAACCGGAAATCTCCATGTCCTGAGGTTTGCGAGATAAAAGCTCCCGATGGATAAATGCGTGGACCGATCGCGACATTTTCGTCGATGGCGCGCTTCAGCCCGAACACAGGACCTCCGAGGTCACGCACGGTAGTGAATCCCCTCATGAGCGTAGCCTCGGCCTGGCGCGCGGCCAAGAGGTGCAGGTAGGAAGGATCGGCGGTACTGAGCAGCATCTGAGGCGTCGCCGTCATGAACGTATGCCAGTGCGCTTCGATGAGGCCGGGCATTAGCACTCGGCCACCGCCGTCGATAATCACGGTTTCTTCTTCTGGATGAAATGGAATAGTCTCGGCTACGATTTTGTCGATCTTGTTGCCGCGCACCAGCACGCTCGAAGGGGCCGACAGCGTGGTGCTTCTGCCGTCGAAGATGCGGACGTTTTTGAAGAAGACTGTGCTCATCTAGGCTTTTCCCGTAGACGCGTGGAACGACAGCGCTAGAGAACCATAACGAGGACGTTCTGCCTGCGGAACTGGTATTTCGGGCAGTACAACTCTCACGCGGCGCGTTTCCCCCAGTCGCTCGGTCCGTCGATTCTGGCTCTTGGGTTGGAGGGGTGACGCATCATCAGCTCGAACCCTTTGAACACCAGACGAATGCCCACGAATAGCCCGATTACCCAAATGGCGCTCAAGGGAAAGACACGCCAAATCATGATTCCAAGAGCAATCGATAAAATTCCGCCCGCCAGCAGCCAACCACGGCCTCTGGGGCTCCCATGCAGCCGGAATGCAAGCCCCAGTTCGATGGATTCCGTCCACGATGAATAAGCGGTGCGATCGCCGCGACTGCCATCATCGCGACACTAAGGACAATGAGCAGAAAACCCATTGCCGAGGACCAGCCTCTACTTCTACCGTTGACGAGATCTTCTGTTTGCATGGTTTCCTCCTCCAGCTAAGCCGCCAAGTGCGGTTGCTCTTGCTGTGTCATTTCCACATCCGAATCCGAATGAGTCCTCGACCCAGTCTGGCGGGTCAAAAACAGGCTTGCACAAATCCCGGATGCGAGAGAGGCAGCAAGAACTCCCATCTTGGCCATGTTCAGCAGTGCTCCGTCACCGAAGGCCAGAGTTGCGATGAACAGAGACATGGTGAAGCCGATTCCGCACAGCCATGCGGCTCCAAAGAGCGCTCGCTGCGAAAAATCCGGAGGCGCCACGGCCAGACGGAGTTTCACCGACAACCGGGCAGAGACCCAAATGCCGATGGGTTTGCCGATGAACAAGCCGAGGGCTACTCCCAGCGCCACAGGATGCCGTATCGCGGCCGCCACGTTTCCTCGAATTTGCACGCCCAAATTTGCCAACGCAAAGAGGGGGAGGACGATGAAACTGACCCACGGGTGCAGGAAGCGTTCAAAACGTTGCAACGGTGACGCAGCCAACTGCAATTGCGAAGCCATCATGTGTATTGCCGAGTGCGCCTCGGAGGAGTTGTTCGGTGCGGCTTCAAAGCGATCGATCAGCCATCGGCTGCGCTTCAGGAAATAGTCTCGGTCAACATAGGTGCGGGTCGGAATCGTAAAGGCGAGAAGAACCCCGGCCACGGTCGCATGGACGCCGGATTGGAGCATGCCATACCATACAAAGACACCGATGATGGCGTAGAACGCGGGCGCTTTCACACCCAGTCGGTTTACCAAAAAGCAAAGAGCCAGACCGGCGAAACCAAACGCAAGATTCGCCATGTGAATCTGCTGGGTGTAAAACAGTGCGATTACGAGCACAGCGATCAGGTCGTCGGCGATGGCAAGCGCAGTCACAAAGACCTTTAGGGACACCGCAACACGATTTCCCAGAATTGCCAGTGCACCCATGACGAATGCAATGTCGGTGGCCATGGGAATGGCCCATCCTTGCCGCACGTCTGCGCCGTGGGCGATGAGCAAATAAGCAAGCGCCGGAACGATGGCGCCGCCTATGGCGGAGGCGAGAGGAAAGGCGGCTTGTCGGAGCGAGGAAAGTTCTCCGACCAGCACTTCGCGTTTTATTTCGAGACCCACCAAGAAAAAGAAAATCGGCATGAGCCCATCATTGATCCAGTCATGCCGGGTCACGGTCAGGCCGAATCCGCCAAAGCCAATGGGAACCGGCGCCGACCAAAACGTATGGTAGCTAGCCGCCCAGGGTGAGTTGGCCCAGGTCAACGCCACGATAGTCGCGGTCACCAAGAGGATGCCGCTGGCCGCCTGCATTCTGGCAAAGCTTACAAAAGGGCTCATCAGCACTTCGATGGGCAGCCTCGTGCTCCGCTCTGGAGGGAAATCGCCGACCATAGCCCTACATGCTACCTTCCAGAAATTTCCAAAGGGGCTGTAGGTTCTGACAGGCTCTGGACAGCCTCCGATTGATCAGCGGCGCGGAAGCGTTCAAGGGGGCGCCGCGGCTATGAGCTGTCGTTTTTGACAGTAATGTGTGTACAGGAATGCCGCCATCTAACTTGCGTTCGCTGCAGAAATGGCTCAAGCCGTCCACCACAACTACGCTTTTCTATGACCGTCTTGACGATCGACGTGGGGGGCACCAACCTGAAGGTTCTGGCCACGGGTCAAGAGCAACGCCGGCGGGTCCCGTCCGGCAAGCAAATGACGGCCGAGAGAATGGTCTCGGAAGCAAAACGGCTTACCAAGGATTGGGAATACGACGTTGTGTCTATCGGATACCCAGGCCCCGTGTATGAAGGCCGCCTCATCGCCGAACCCCGCAATTTAGGCAAGGGTTGGGTCGAGTTCGATTTTGAGCGAGCTTTCGGCTGCCCCGTCCGGATCATGAATGACGCGGCCATGCAAGCCTTGGGTTCCTACCAGGGCGGGAAGATGCTCTTCCTGGGGCTCGGCACCGGCCTCGGGGCGTGCGCAATCGTGCACGGCAAAGTTATTCCCCTGGAGCTAGCCCATCTCCCTTACAAGAAAGGAACCTACGAAGATTATGTTGGACGCCGGCGTTTGGAGCAGCAGGGACCCAAGAAATGGACCCGAGACGTAGCTGAAGTTGTGGCTCAGCTTGCCAGCGCGCTGCAATTCGATGATGTGGTTCTGGGTGGAGGGAACGCGAAGAAGTTAAAGGAGATCCCCAAGGGTTGCCGTTTGGGGAGTAACGCGAACGCATTTCACGGAGGCTTTCGCATGTGGGACCACGACCACCCCACAAACCCAAACGCGCGGCGAAGCGCACGCCTTCCCGCTAACTTGATATCGAGGCGTCATGGCAACTCAGCCGACATCAAACGTTGAAGCTGAACCGCACACGCAAACGTCGTGGCTGCCATTGGTGATCATCGCCCTGGCCCAGATCCTCATGATTTTCAACATCTCCTCTTTGCAGGTCTCCATCGAAGGGATTGTCGCCAGCTTCAGCACGCCCGCAACCACCATCGGCACGGCGATCGTCACATACTCGCTCGTCGTAGCCGGATTCATCATGCCGGGCGCCCGGGTCGGGCAGATCTTCGGCTCACGCAGCGTATTTCGCGCGATGGTCCTGCTCTTCGGCACTGCCATGCTGCTTATGGCACTGAGCTTTAGCGCCGTGATCATGATCATCGCCCAGATCATCGCTGGTGTGGCAGCGGCCGCACTGGTTCCCACACTCGTCGTGCTGGTTGCCGATAACTATAGCGGTCAAGAACAGGAGAAGGCCCTGGGATGGCTAGGCGGTGCGCAGGCGATGGGTATCGTGCTGGCATTCTTGCTAGCTGGCGCTCTTTCCACTTGGATCGGTTGGCGCTACACTTTTGGCTTTCTCGTTATTCTAGCGGCCGCGATTTACAAGCTCAGCGACAAGCTCAGTCCCGTTAAGAACCGGTCTAGCGTGACCATTGACTGGTTTGGAGTGGCTTTAATCGCTCCGGCGGTACTTCTCATCAGTGTTGGCGCCAACAGTCTTACCCATTGGGGGTTGTTGCTGGCCGGACCCGGGGCGCCGTTCAGCGTACTGGACATGTCCCCGGCGCCAATCATGATTGTCTGTGGCATCTTTCTCATTCAGGCGTTTTTTTCCTGGTCGCGCAAGTGCAGGGCAGCGGGAAGAACTTCGCTTATCGCCCTCGAAGTTGTCGAAACCCCCAAGGAACGAGCCGCCTTACTTTCAATTTTCATCATCGGGGCGCTCGGTTCGGCCATCACCTTCCTGATTCCTCTCTACCTTCAAATCGTCCAGGGCCGCAGTGGCCTGCAGACGGCGATGGTTGTAATCCCGTTCTCTCTCGCGAGCTTTACATCGGCGGTTCTCGTCGTCCGTCTCTACGGCCAGCTGAGCCCCCGCCGCATTGCGCGGTATGCCTTTCTGGTGGTGGCCGTTGGAGTGGCGCTGCTGGGAATCGTCATCCGCAACGACTGGAGCACGTTCATGGTCATTGTGGGCATGATCATGGCCGGTCTTGGTGAGGGGGCTCTGGTTTCGCTCCTCTTCAACGTGCTCGTATCGGCCTCCCCCAAGGAGTTGGCCGGGGATGTAGGGTCAATGCGCGGGACCACGAACAACCTTGCGGCTGGTGTAGGCACAGCCCTGGCCGGCGCACTCCTGGTAGGGGTGATGGGCAGCAGTGTCCATCGCGAACTGGTGCACAACCCGACGATTCCAAACGAGCTGAAGATGGAGGTCAATCTCGACAATGTGCCCTTCGTCACCAACGGCCAGTTGCTTAGCACCCTGGGGCGCACGCCGCGACTCCAGAGCAAGTAACCGAAGCCGAGCGCATCAACATTGAAACCCGCCTCTTGGCGCTGAAGGTTTCCTTTTTCACCCTCGCGGGCCTGGCCTTGCTGGCGTTCTTCCCTGCCGGAGGACTACCTGATTACGTCCGCGGAGAAATCTCAGCCCGCGGCACTGAGTCTCCAAAGGAGGAAAGGAAACGACCCGTGGTCATAAGGGACCGCTGATCTTTGCGGAATCGAGTCAAGCGCAAGCGCATACCCGAGGAGTGGGCAGGGTGAGTCTGACGGTTAATCGCCTTCTCGTTCATCGTTATCAACAGGAATCAGTTCTGTCTGCATCATGCCGCGGTGGTCTACTCCGGATTGCTGCCGCGATGGGCTTTATGGCGTTCCTCGTGGAAGATGCTCAGGAGTGCGGTGACCGCCGACAGCACCACCGGCCCAGCAATGATTCCAGTGGCGCAGGACCGAGTCAGCGGCCGACGTTGGCAGTCAATCGCCGCCAGTGCGAGCTGCAAGTGCGGCTCGGCGAGTGATTTCGGGCGACACCCCGTGCGAGGAATCCGCAGCTGATTTGCCTCAGGGGTTCGCTGGGCGGCGTGCGCGGTTATGAGTTACGAGTTCCTAACGAGGGCCCTCTGTCAACAGTGACCGTGTCCAAACGCCACGGCGGTTGGATAGAGTGAATGGAAATACACACGCCGAAGGGTAGTCCCGATCACAACTTTGGAAAAGGAAGTAGCCAGGAGCGACCATGAATGAATTGATCAATCAAATTGCAGAGAGAACGGGGATCGGCGAAGACAAAGCCCGCCAGGCAGCGGAAGCCGCTATCTCTTTCCTGAAAACAAAAGTTCCCGGCCTCAGCGGCCAGTTAGACAGCATGCTGCAGGGCGGCGGCGTCGCCGCAGAGAAAACAGGAGGAATGACCGAAAAAGTTAAGGAGGGTCTGGAAGGAGTGTTCGGAAAGAAGTCGGCATGAATGAGGCCGTCGCCAGAAAATTCAGAAGCTGAGATCGGCCAATTGAGGGAACTGCGGAGCAACGTCGATGAGGCTGGGTTCCGCAGAACACCCAGCAGTTCGTTACGCAATCGAATTGGGAGAACGAAAGGAGGAGTGTCCTATGACAAGGAAACTACTGCTCGCTGTAAGCCTTCTGGTTTCCGCGGTTTGGTTACAGGCACAAAGCCAATATCCGCAGACTGACTCAAATCAAACTGAGGCTTCTGCTTCCGGTCAGACTAAGGTGACAGGCTGCCTGCAGGGCTCGGATGGGAACTATACTCTGACGGACGAGAACGGAACGACCTACCAGCTTCAGGGCGACACCGCGAAGCTCAGTGCCCATGTTGGACATGAGGTGCAGATCACCGGGTCCTCCACATCCGCATCAAGCGCGACCGGTTCCACAACCGGCGCAACAGAAGGTGCGACACAACAACCGGTGCTGACCGTTCAGGACATGAAGCACATCTCCGAAACATGCAAATCGGCTAGCCCGAAGTAAGTCTGTTGGCAACCGCAAGCCCGACCGGAAGTCCCGAAGAGATGTGGAAGCTATGCCGCGCCTGGTGCCTCCAGAAGCGCGGCTCTTTTTTCATTCAAGCACCCGGCGGGACAGTCAGCAACGATTGACGATAAACGCGGTTGCGGCCGGCGGTTTTGCTGAGGGACCGAACTTTTACGGGTACCCTCCGTTCATCCTTGCGTGCAAACTGAAAACGGTATGCGACCTAAAGCAAAGAAGAAAAGAAAGGAAAAGAAAGAAGGAGCTAGAACTATGCGAAAACTCTTTAACTTACTTCTGACGTTGTTGCTGGCCATTTCGGCAGAGGGTGTACTCGCCCAGGAGGAGCAGCACGAGCAACAAGCGCCGCCAGCTTCCCAAGGCCAGGCCTCAAGCAGCACGTCGGTACAAAGCGTTACTGGCTGCGTGGTAAAAAGCGATCAGGGGTATTCGCTGAAAACTGATAGTGACAGCTACCCGATCGAAACCGGCAAAGACCTGTCGAAATACGTCAATAAGCAGGTGAGGGTCACCGGCATTTTGGAGCATCACAACACTCCAGCCCCGTCAGAGGCAAACGGTAGCCCAGTAGTTCTAACGGACCTACGCCTTCGGACGGTTGTAACCGTGGTCGGGGATTGCAAGTAACCGTCGAGTGACGTTGAGCCATTCGCATTGCTGCCCAGCCGACGTGAAGGCTCGGCTGTGGTGGGCAAGATGGATCCCAGGGGCGTCCGTGGGGGCCGCCGAGCGCGAAAAGGGATCCCGCTTGAGACGTTGTTTGGCCTGCGCGACCTCGGGCACAATCCTGAGTTTGCTTTGCGTCGGCTCTGCGGCCCAACAGACGGGGACGGCAGGGCCAGCGCCGGCTGACTCACGAGCTGTAGCGGCACCGACGACGCAATCTACCGCGCCGGCACAGTCCGCCCAGTCCGCGCCATCACCACCCGCACAATCCGCGCAGCCTGATAAAAGTGCACAGCCGGCTAAGAAGACCGATATGCCGGATGCTCCCGACGCAACGCAACAGCCGCGTCAGGGCAAGACCAAGCTGGAGCAGGAAACCGGGACGGTGAACGACCGCTTCCTCGGTGTGATGCCTAACTTCGGCACGGTTGAGAGTGGCCGCGACCTGCCGCCGATCTCGACCAAGGAGAAATACCGCCTGGCTACGGCCGGGGTGTTTGACTATTTCACGTTTCCGTTTGTTGGCGCGCTAGCCGCGATCGATCAGGCGAACAATTCGCCAGCGTCCTGGGGACAGGGTTGGGGCGCGTACGGCAAACGCTACGGCGCGTCTTTCGCCGACAACGGTATTGGTACTTACATGACCACCGCCATCTTTCCGAGTGTGCTTCACGAAGACCCGCGCTACTACCGATTGGGGCATGGCACCGTCTCCCACCGGACTTTTTATTCGCTAAGTCGCTTATTCGTGGCCCGTACTGATGATGGACGCAGCCGCTTCAATTACTCCGAGAATGTCGGCAACGCCGTGGCCGCAGGAATCTCGAGCTTTTACCACCCTCCTGAAGACCACACCCTGGCTCACAACCTGGGTACATACGGGACCCTGGTCATGTGGGACGGGGTTTCGAACCTGATGAAGGAATTTTGGCCGGACATTCGCCGCAAAATGCAGCACAAGCAAAAGGGCGACGCGCCCCAGCCCTAGGGGTCTGGAGCCTCAAATCCCGGTCGTCAACGGATCTCTTTCAGAGATCAGAAGACAACGCGCCACAGGGATTCAGCTGTCTTTACGGTAGAGCAGGTTGCGCATAGCTTGCCTTCGGGCTTCGTTGGCTTCTTTCGCTACTTTCCGCTCTTCGGCGCTCATCTTGCGCGGATCCCTGGAAGGGATAGCTTCCGTTTCGTTTTCGGTGCAATCGGGGCAGCGGTTGGCGAAGCCGGGCTTGTCGGGCTTTAGCTCAAATTCTTCTCCGCAGACGGCGCAAGTTTTGATCGGGAAGGCCATTCCCGTCTATGATACGGCGTCGAAACCGCGACTGAAAAGTGAGTATACTGAGCGGGCTTATGATGAGAATCCTGACGCATGTCCTCCTCCTGTCATCTGTACTGTTTTCCTTAGCTGCCGCACAAACCATGAAGCCGACTGAACAATCGAAAGCTGCAGCTCCTGACAACGCGAAGTTCATGGCGATGGCGGACCAGTTCGTCAAGGAGTCGCTGGCGCTGTCGCCGGTGAATGCGTCGCAGGCGGGGTATCACAAGCATGTGGACGCGAAGACCGGCAAGACGATCATGCTCGACGCCGAGCTCGACGATGTGGGCGCCGAAGGCACGGCGGCGCAGTTGACGTTTTATCGCGACTGGCGTCGCAAGTTCCAAACCGAGACGCCGGTGGCGTCGTTGAATGCGCAGGACGCGGCCGACTACCGGCTGATTGACGATCAGATTTCGCAGAACCTGCTGGAACTGGAGCACATTCAGAACTACAAACATAATCCAACGGTGTATGTGGAGCTGCTGGGCGGCGGATTGTTCCTGCCCATGACGCAGGACTATGCGCCGAAAGATGTGCGCACGGCGGATGTGATTTCGCGCATTGGGCAGATTCCGCGGTTTATCGAGCAGGCGAAATCGCAACTGGTGGATGCCGATCCGATCTTTATTTCGACGGCGGTCGGCGAGAACATGGGCAATCTCGACATGATCGATGGGCTGGCCGAGCGACATTCCCGCGGACTCACCGCTGAAGGCGCAGTACGACAAGGTTGCGCCTCCGGCGAAGAAGGCGCTCAGCGACTTCAATGATTGGCTGCACGAACGATCTGGCCAAGCGTCCGACCAACGGGCGCACCTGGCGGCTGGGCGCAGGAGTGGTATGCGCTGAAATTTCGCTATGTGATTGAGACGTCCATCGAACCGGCGCAGTTGCTGGCGGAAGCGGAGGCCGAAATCAAGCGGGTACGTGCGGAAATGTTGCAGTTGGCGCTGCCGCTTTATAAAGAGATGTATCCCGGGCAGGATGACTACAGCAGCCTGCCGGCGAAAGAGCGCGAGAACAAAATCATCGGCGCGGTGTTGGATAAAATCAGCGACGAACATCCGCAGCGCGATCAGTTGATGAGCAGCGATCGAAGCGTGATATCGCGGGGATCACGCAGTTTATCCGCGACAAGAAGATTGTTGCGCTCGGCAGCCGCGACAATCTTAAAGGTGATTCCTACTCCGGAGTTCATGCGCGGCATTTACTCGGTTGCCGGTTTTCATTCCGCGCCGCCGCTGGAGCCGACGGCGGAGGCGCAGTATTGGGTCACGCCGATTGATCCGAAAATGTCCGACGCCAAGGCCGAGAGCAAACTGCGCGAATACAACAACTACACGCTGAAGTGGCTGAGCATGCACGAGGGCTGCCCGGCCACTACGTGCAGGCTGAGCATTCGAATGACGTGCAGCCTCCGACGCGGCGGCTGTTGCGCAACATGTTTGCCAACGGGCCGTACGTGGAAGGCTGGGCCGAATACGGGGCTGACGTGATGACTCAGGAAGGCTACCTGGATTTCAATCCGAAGTTTCGGCTCGCGAGATTGAAAATCTGGCTGCGCGGCGGTGTCCAATACTGTTCTCGATATTCGCATGCAGACCATGAACATGACCGACCAGGAGGCGCTCGATCTGATGATGAAAGACACTTTCCAGACCCAGGCCGAAGCCGACGGCAAGCTGATACGCGCGAAGTTAAGCTCAACCCAATTGCCAACTTATTTCGTCGGCACGCGGCAGTGGTGGGTGCTGCGGAAGAAATATCAGGCGGCCAAGGGAAGCGCGTTCACGCTGGAAGAATTTCACGATCGGGCGCTGGATCAAGGGCCGCTGCCGCTGGAGTATCTGGAGAAGATTATTCTGCCGGAGAAGGCAGCGAACTAGATCGGGCAACGATTGGCATCTAGTGCGAGTCGCGGGCGACTTTATTGCCGCTGCGGCCGACGAGGAAATCCAAATCCGCTCCGAGATGCGCCTGCTGTACGTGCTCAACGTATAACTTCGCCCATCCCCGCTTCGGTAGAGGCGGAGGAGTCCACTTGGCGCGGCGTTTCGCGAGCGTGGCGTCGTCCACATCGAGCTGGACGATTCGTTTCTTCACATCCAACGTGATCATGTCTCCTGACTGCACCA
Source organism: uncultured Acidobacteriota bacterium (assembly GCA_963819825.1). GTDB lineage: Bacteria > Acidobacteriota > Terriglobia > Terriglobales > Acidobacteriaceae > Gp1-AA145. The sequence continues at coordinate 187,590 of CAWFXO010000003.1, read as the reverse complement.
GCGCCAACGGGCCGCCGGCTGCGGCTTCGGGGGAAGTGTGCAGGACGACGGTGCCGTAGGCGGTGCCGCTCATGCGGCCGTCGGAGATGCGGACCATGTCGGTGACGCCTTGGCGCAGAAGCTTCGGCGGCAGCGGCATGTTGCCGACCTCGGCCATTCCGGGATATCCGCGCGGGCCGCAATTCTTCAGGACCATCACGCAGTTTTCGTCGATATCGAGCGCGTCGTCGTTGATGCGGGCGTGAAACTCCTCGATGTTTTCAAAGACTACGGCGCGTCCGCGATGCTGCAAAAGATGCGGACTGGCGGCGGAGAGTTTGATGACCGCGCCGTCGGGCGCGAGATTGCCGCGCAGGACGGTGATTCCGGCGTTCGGTTTGAAAGGCTCGGCGAAAGTGTGAATCACGTCGCGATTCCAGCAAGGCGCCTCGGCGACGTTCTCCCAGATGGATTTTCCGTTTACGGTCAGGGCATCGCGATGCAGCACGCCGGCTTCGCCCAGCTCGCGAAGGACTGCGGGCAAGCCTCCGGCGTAGAAAAAATCTTCCATCAGATATTTGCCGGAGGGCTGAATGTCCACCAGACACGGCAGCGCCGATGCCCAGGCGGTCGAAATCGTCGAGGCAAAGCGGGACGCCGATGCGTCCGGCGATGGCGATCAGATGAATCACGGCGTTGGTTGATCCGCCGATGGCGGCGTTGGCGCGGATTGCGTTCTCGAAAGCCTCGCGGGTCAGGATGCGGGAGATGCACAAATCTTCGCGGACCATTTGCACGATGCGGCGGCCGGTCATTTGGGCGAGAGTGTAGCGGCGGGCGTCAACGGCTGGGAATCGCGGCGTTTCCGGGCAGGCTCATGCCGAGAGCTTCGACCATGTTGGCCATCGTCGAGGCCGTGCCCATGGTCATGCAATGGCCTTTGGAGCGGCTCATGCAGCTTTCGGCCTGGTTGAAATCTTCAACCTTCATTTCGCCGGAGCGGACTTTTTCCGACATTTGCCAGAGGCCGGTGCCGGAGCCGATGTCGCGGCCCTGGAATTTTCCGGAGAGCATGGGGCCGCCGGAAACGCCGATGCGTGGGCAGATCGCACGATGCCGCGCCCATGAGCAGGGAAGGCGTGGTTTTGTCGCAACCCATGAGCAGGACGACGCCGTCGATGGGATTGCCGCGGATGGATTCTTCCACGTCCATGCTGGCGAGGTTGCGGAAAAACATTGCGGTCGGGCGAAGTTGCGTCTCGCCCAGCGACATCACGGGAAACTCAAGCGGAAAGCCGCCGGCTTCCCAGACGCCGCGCTTTACGGATTCGGCGATCTCGCGGAAATGCGCGTTGCAGGGCGTGAGTTCCGACCAGGTGTTGCAGATGCCGATGACCGGGCGGCCGTCGAAAAGATCATGCGGCCAGCCCTGGTTCTTCATCCAACTGCGGTACATGAAGCCTTCGCGGTCCTGCCGGCCGAACCATTCCTGACTGCGGAGTTTTTTCATCCTAGGTGAGGCTCCATGCCGAAAGCTGTGGCGCGATGGAAAACATTTCTAGAATCGTGTACAAACGTTTGGGCAATCTCATGATCGCGAGAGGGAAGAATACACCTTCCGGTGCGCGGATGAGAATCGTCCGAAGAGAGGCGGACATGATACGCAATACTTTCTCGACAGCAAAGCAATATCGAGAGCGGCAACGTTCTTCGCGGCGAATGCATATTTGCGGCAATCGCAGTTGGACTTCTGGGCGCGCTCTGCCTCACGTCAGCCTGGGCCGAGTCCTCGAACGTCAAGAAAGCCCTGCGCATTTATTTCGTGGACGTCGAAGGCGGGCAAGCAACGTTGTTTGTCACTCCCGCGAAGCAATCGCTCTTGATTGACACCGGCTGGCCGGGGAACGAAGGCCGCGACGCCGACCGCATTGTAGCGGCGGCGAAGCTGGCGGGGATCAAGAAGATTGATTACGTCCTGATCACGCATTACCACACCGACCACGTGGGCGGAGTGCCGCAACTGGCGGCGCGGATTCCCATCGGGACATTTATCGATCATGGCGAGAATCGCGAGACCACGGATGCCGTGACGGAACAAGGTTTCGAGGCCTATCAGAACGTTCTGGCCACCGGAAAATACAAGCGCATGACCGCGAAGCCGGGAGACGTTCTGCCGATCCTCGGCATGGACGCCGTGGTCGTGAGCGCCGATGGCGCGGTGCTTGACCAGCCGCTTCCGCGCGCGGGAGAAGAGAATCCGGCCTGCAAGGGCGCGGAGCAGTATCCGGCTGACACGACCGAAAATCTTCGGTCTTTGGGGACGGTCATTACTTTCGGCAAGCTGCGAATTCTCGACCTCGGCGACCTGACTCACGACAAAGAGATGGAGTTGATGTGTCCGAACAACAAGCTGGGCAAGATTGACATCTACATCGTTTCCCACCACGGCTGGAGCCAGAGCGGCAGTCCGGCGTTGGTATACGGAATCGCGCCGCGGGTGGCGATCATGGACAACGGAGCGAAGAAAGGCGGCTCGCCGCCGGTGTGGGACATCATCGAAAAATCGCCGGGGCTGGAAAATCTGTGGCAACTGCATTTTTCTGACGAAGGTGGAGCGGCGCACAACGTGCCGGAGGAGTTTATCGCCAATCCTCCGGGGCCGGACGCAGGAAACTATCTTGAACTGACCGCGTGGCCGGACGGACACTTTGAGGTGTTCAACTCGCGGACGCGGAAGACGCGGGAGTATCCGGCAAAGTAGAGCAGAGGTCGGTCTCGACGCCCAGTCGGCACCTGGTTTCTATTGCGCCGCGGCGGGAGTACACTTGGTGGCTACGAGAAAATGCGCGTAGCCAAAGGAGGCAGTTATGTCCCTTCCGCGCGTTCTGTTCTTGTCTTTTTTTATCTGCTTTATCACATCTGTTCTTTCGCAAGCGCAAGATACAAAACCTGAAATCAAACATGTTCCCGCGCCGGCGACTTCGGCAGCGTCGGGGAAAGAAATGTTCAAGGCCTATTGTGCGACGTGCCATGGCGCTGGCGCCAAGGGGGATGGGCCGGCAGCTACGGCACTGAAAGTGCCACCGCCCGACCTTACCGTGCTGGCCAAGAACAACGGCGGGAAGTTTCCGTCAGACCGCGTGACCAGCATTCTGCGCGGCCAGGCGACTGTGACCGCCCATGGCAACTATGACATGCCGGTGTGGGGGCCGGTGTTTTGGCGCATGAGCGGCGGGCACGAGTCTGAAGTGCAGCAGCGCATCGCCAACCTGACGCGCTATATTGAGTCGCTTCAGCTGAAGTAAAGTTCGCGGATAAAATTAAATCGCCAGGCGCTGAGTGTTGCCGCGTCCTCAAGGGGACTATTGCCCTGATCACCGACTGTCATGTTCACATTCAGCCGCTGGAGATGTTTCACGCCTCGGCGCTGGTGTTGATGAAGAAGAAGCGGCCGAACTTTGAGCAGATTGCCGAGTTCTGCCGTTCGCCGAAGGCCTTTCTAAAACATTTGGACGCAGCGGGCGTGGACCGCGCCGTGCTCATCAACTACGTTGCGCCGGAAGTGATTGGGTTCACCGGCGGCAGTGAATGAGTTCATCGCGGACTATGTGAAGGAGGATCCGAAGCGGCTGATTTCCTGCGGCGGGCTGAATCCGCGGCAGAGCCGCAATATCGAAGCCGACATTGAGCATCTACTGCGGCTCAAGATTCGGATGATCAAGATCCATCCTCCCCATCAGCTGCTGTTTCCCAATGATTACCAGAACGGGGTGAAGGCGCTGGAGGTCATCTATCGCTCCGCTGAAGCCAATGGTGTGCCGGTGATGTTCCACACCGGAACGTCGATCTTCACCGGAGCGCGCAATCGCTACGGCGACCCTATCTTTATTGACGACGTGGCGGTAGATTTCCCCAAGCTGAAAATCATCCTGGCGCACGGTGGCCGGCCGCTATGGATGGACACAGCGTTCTTCCTGTTGCGCCGCCATCCGAACGTGTTTCTCGATATCAGCGGGATTCCGCCGAGGACGCTATTGAAATATTTCCCCCGTCTGGAGGAGATCGCGCACAAGACTCTATTCGGGACCGATTGGCCGGGGCCGGGAGTGCCGGACATCAAGAAAAACCTGGATGATTTCCGGGCGCTGCCGTTGAGTGAGGAGATCCAACGGAAGATTTTGTCGGAGACGGCATTGGGGATTTGGCCGGTATCCTAGCGGCTTCTGCCGCTACTTAACAGCGAAAGCACAGATCTGCGGAACCGGTGCGGCCTTTGCGAGCACTCCTCTCTCCACATAAGCTGCACTCGATTCGGCGAAACTAGATGTGATCTGGCAACCACGGCGCAGCCTGTCCTCGGCCTTGGCCGAATCGTTCTGATCGCGGAGCATGGACCAAGAGGAGAAACAGCTCGAGGCAATTCCGTTGTGGCAAGCTTTGTCGAACAACTGGAGGGCACGGATAGGGTCGGGCGTCGTGCCCACGCCAGCGCGATAACATTCGCCCAAGCTCCCGCAGCCACGCTGCCAGCCCGAGGAGCAGGACTTGTTCAACAAGCTGAAAGCCCGGGCAGGGTCTTGGGGAACTCCTTGTCCGGAGTATGACAGGGATCCGAGAAGGAAGCAGCTTTCGCTATCTCCGCCATCGCAGGCATGTAGGAGAAAGCTCCCCTGGCTCTCCTGCACAAGGCGCAGAATGCCCGAGCAGCCCGTGGTGAGTCCTTGTTCACAGGCGTGGGCGAAGTCTTTCGCCGCCTGAGGCAAGTCAGAGGGGACCATATCGCCTCGGCTGAGTGCGGTTCCCAGAATCAGGCAAGCCTGGCCGGAACCGTGATAACAGGAAATGTTCATCGACCGGACCCAGGTCTGGCATGCATTTCCGCGGCCCTCAACGCAGGCCTTGCGCCAGAATTCGGGGTCGGCGCCGGGGTGGCTGCTTCCTAGAAAGCCGGTCGAAAACATGACCGCAGCGAGGCAGACCCAAACTCCCATGGCCACCAGATTCGCGCGCTTGGGATTCCAGGCCGGCATACGGACGCGGGAAGCGAGTGCATCGCTGGCGCGGTCGAGGGCGCGTACGGTAAGGTTCAGCACCGGTACGCACAGCAGCTTGTCGTAGAAAGTTGGTGCTCCCATCCAGCCCAATAGCCAGTAAAGCCCGAACACCGCAACGCCGTAGCCGGCACCGAAAATAATCTTGCCGAAGTTTTTCCGCGGCGAAGTCGCGGGGTCGGTCACCAGAAGATGCAAGCCAAGGAATACAGCGGCTGGAATATTGGTGTCGATGAAGTAGTAGAGGCCGGTGTGGTGGGTGAATACCACGTTCATCGCGTACAAAGTGGCGGCCGCCGACAACGTGACCAGAGTTACCGAGAAGAGGGCTTGAACCACAAGTCCAAGCAAAAAGATTTCGAGATAAATATGCGGCGGGCGGTCGAAAGAGACGGCGATTTCTTCTCCCCAGGAAATATGCGTGCTGTGAGTAAGGATCAGGCCGATGGAAAAAATGAACAATGCAATCGCCGAGGGATTGAAAATGTGGACGCGGCGGCCTTCGCGGGTCCAGGTGATGAATTCCTTGCATAGCACGCCAGTCGCGAGCATGAGGAATTGCAGAAAGAACCAATCGTGCTTGAACCACAGAAACAGATTCGTGCTAAGGACGATGGGGAAGGGGCCGAAGCCTAGGATCCATTTGTCGCGGCGCGACCAGCAGACCAACATATCGAGCGCGTAAGCGAAAACGATCTGACAGAGAATCAGCGGGACGTGATGATACACCTCGCGCCAGTACCATCCCCAGTAGGCATAAATGGAGGTGTGCATGGTGAGCTGCACGTAATGCACCGGCTTGGGAACGAATTCGTAGCATAGAACGCGGCCGGCGCGGGCAGCTTGGCGGCGCACGAAGAGCAAGAACAGCAGCAGTGCGCCTGCAGTGCCGATGATGGACCACTGGAGCCGGAGATACTCGTTAACGTCGGGAAGGAGGGCAAAACAACTAAACAGTACGGTGAGCGCGAAGGCGAGCGCCAGAGGATGGATGTGATTCGACGAAGCCTGAGCGCTGCGCTGCGAAATCGGAGCTCGTTCTTTGAGTTTCGGCAATAGAGTGGCCTGGTTTGCGCAGGGTTTTGGAGTTCCGAGGGAGGAGTATAGCACTCGGGTGCGGGCCCACAAAAAACCGGCCGAGATCTTCATCCGGCCGGCATGAGTTCACGAGAATATTTCTCCCCAACTACTTCTTTATCTTCTTTTTTGCCGCGGGTTTCGTTTTCACAGATGGCTCCAGCAGCGTCAACGAATCCGCCGCGTTGAACGGATACTGCTTGAATGATTCCTCGCCTGTGGTACTGAGCGTGACGTCCACTCGGCGGTTGCTGGCGAGGAGGATGGTCCGCAGGTTTTTCATCTCTTTCCTCCGAGGGAGAGAATCAGGAGTTCAAACGGGTAGGTACCGGAAGAATCGAGGGCAATCATTTCCTGCCTAGCGTGCTTTCAGGCTGGGGATGAACCCGATGCCGGACTTCCTTCCTTGCAGCCTTTTGACTATAGCCAAAGACGCCTGATGGTTGAAAAACGCACGCCGGGAACCAGCCGCTGAGGCTTCGGTAGAATCGGAAGAACCAGATGGGGCGGGGACGCGGCTAACCTTTGGGTCGGCAAGGCGTCCAAAGCCTGACGAATTAACGCTGAAAGGTGCAGGGGAACAGCATTGCCCGGCGAGACAAGTAGAGTTGTAAGACGGCGGGCAGTGGTTTCCTGTTGCTCGGCGTTGCTGCTGATGGCGACGCTTGCACCGCTCTGCCGTGGCGTGTCCACCGCGATCAAGATTCCCCGGGTCGCTCATGCGCCGCGGCTGGAAGACTTCGAAGGCATGGCGCCAAACGGCCCGGCCTCCGAGTTACAGCGGGTCACCGACTTCATACAGAACCAGCCCTCCGACGGCAAGCCGGCGACCGAGCGCACCGACGCTTATCTTGGCTACGATGAGTCGAACCTTTACGTGGTGCTGGTTTGCTTTGACAGCCGCCACGCTGTGCAGGCGGACCTGACCCGACGTGAGCCTTCGACGCCGTTCGATTCCGACGACTACGTTGAAGTTGTGCTCGATACCTTTCAGGACAAGCGGCATGCTTTTATTTTTGACATCAATCCCAGAGGGGTGCAGGCCGACGGCCTGTGGACGGAAGGGCAGGGGACGGATTACTCATGGGACACGTTGTGGTATTCGCGCTCCAAGATCAACTCGCAGGGCTACGTGATCTGGACCGCGATTCCGTTTCACAGTCTGCGCTTCCATCCCAGCAGCGCCGATCACTGGGGAGTGATCCTCTCCCGCTACATTGCACACAAGAATGAGTACGATAACTGGCCCTTTGTCTCGGCGAAGCTGGCGGGGCGTCTAAACCAGGAAGCTACGGTCACGGGCCTGGAGAACGTTTCTCCTGGGCGGAACATGCAGTTGATTCCGTATGTGGAGTCGAATACTTTTCGCACGCTGGATACTCGTGATTCCACTCAGCCACAATTCGATTCCGCAAGCTTTCGCGGCAAAGCGGGGCTGGATTCGAAGTTGGTATTCCACGACAGCCTGGTGCTCGACGCGACGGTGAATCCGGACTTCGCGCAAGTGGAGTCCGACGAGCCTCAGAATACGGTGAACCAGCGGTTCGCGGTGTTCTTTCCGGAGAAGCGGCCGTTCTTTCTGGAGAATTCCAATTTCTTCGAAGCGCCGTTGATTGCATTCGCGCAGCAGCCGAGAATGGTGTTTACCCGCCAGATTGCCGATCCCTCGTTTGGTATTCGCCTGACCGGGAAACATGGCCCGTGGAATCTTGGTTTCCTGGTGGCGGACGATCGCTCTCCCGGTCTCAGTGTTCCCAACAGCGATCCGTTGTATGGGACCCGGGCGTATTTCGCAATCGGCCGCGTGAGCCGCGACTTGAGCGAACAATCGAGCGTGGGCGCGATGTTTACGGACCGCGAATACCAAGGCTCGTATAACCGCGTCGGCGGGCTGGACGGGACGTTTCGCCTGAACCAGAACTGGAACGCCAGCTATCGCGGATACATGAGCTCCACGCTGGACCCGGTCACCGGCTATTCGTTTGGACAGCATCACGAAGGAGTGCTGGTCGGCTCGGGGCGCCGGTTCTCGCTGGGATTGCAGTATCTGGACATTACACCGAATTTCGTCGCTTTGACCGGATTCGTTCCGCGCGTGGACCAGAGGACGATCAACCAATACGGACATTTTTATTTCCGGCCGGAAGGCAAGCATCTGGTTTTCCACGGGCCGGAGGAGAACGGGGACGTGATCTGGAGCAGCCACAACACCGTTCTTCAGCAGACAGCCAGCTTTGATTATGTGTTTGGCTTCCAGCGCAACATTGTGGTCGCGCCGATCATTGGCTATGAATCGGACGTGCTGCGGCCTGTGGATTTCACGGGGTTGCCGAACAACCGGCAATACGCGCAGGATGTGGCCGGGATCGTATTCCGCGGCAGCCCATGGCGGATGTTCAGCTGGAATACGCGCATCTTTCGTGACGGGACGGTGGTCGTGGTTCCGGCGGCGGGGCAGCTGCCCTACACCGGCAACGAGACCGCCATCTATCAGACCATTGGCCTCAAGCCCACGCACCGGTTGCAGATTGACAACACCTACATTCTGGAGCGGGTCGTCAACGGGGCAGCGCACCACGGGGTGGTCAACAGCGACATCATCCGGTCGAAATGGAACTATCAGTTCACGCGCGAGTTTTCTTTGCGCTTCATCGCGCAGTATGACGGGCTAGCTCACCAACCCTGTCTACTCTGACCTACAGACCACAAAGAACATGAACTTCGATGTGCTGTTTACTTACTTTCTGCATCCGGGGACGGCGGTTTACGTGGGATACAACTCGAACCTCGAGAATGTTGATCCGGCGCTGTGCCTGCATCTGCCGAACTCGACGATGTGCGACCCCAACGGTGGCGGCCTGCTGCGCGGCAACCAGCTTACGAATGACGGGCGACAGCTCTTCGTAAAGATCAGCTATCTGTTCCGGCGATAGACTTGACCTCCTTTTTCCTGTGATCTTCGCCGGCTGTACTTTCCTGCGAATAGAATGATCGGCAGGAGTTCCTTATGGCGACTGAACTAAGTCCTATCTCGCTAAGCCCAGAGATGACGGAAATCGCGCGGCGTCCGCTGGAAGCTGATCAATGCGCCGTGATCGTGATTGATATCCAGGAGAAGCTGCTGCCGCCGATTTTCCAGAGAGAGCAACTGGTGAGGAATGCGCAGTTGCTGATCCGCCTGGCGAACACATTGCAGATTCCGGTGATTGCGACCACGCAGTATGCGAAAGGATTGGGAAGCATGGTCGCGGAAATCCAAGTTTTGCTGCCGCAAGAGGGAATCGACAAGAAAGAGTTTTCCTGTTTCGGGAGCGACGCATTTTGCTCGGCACTCAAGCGCCTGCCGGGGCGGCGGAACACCGCTCTGCTCTGCGGCATGGAAAGCCACATCTGCGTGACGCAGACGGCGCTCGGCGCGCTGCGGGAGGGATATCTGGTGCATGTAGCGTCCGACGCCGTGGGTTCGCGCACCGAATGGAATTGGAAGATTGGCATCGAGAGAATGCGGGCGGCGGGGGCGGTCATCTCTTCGACCGAGATGATTATTTATGAATTGTTGCGAGGCTCCGGGACCGAGGTGTTCAAGGAGATGCTGAAGTGGCTGAAGTGAAAGCCGGCTTTGGGCTTTAGGCGTGGCGTACGCTCATTTAGCGTTCGCCTGAAGCCTGAAGCCCGCTATTCCGGCTTCTGCTGCTTCACCCGCACCACCGTGATCTTCGAAAACCCTTCGTCAAAGGTCGGAGCCTTCAGTTTCGCCGACATCTTGCGCATCACGTCTTCCGGGACCAGGCGGTCGCGGCGCTGATGGCGCTCGATGCAGACTTCCAGCGGCACATCAAAATACACCGCCTGGACTTCGTATCCGAAATCCTTGGCCAGCTTGATCCAGTTCTGGCGTTCCTGCGGAGTGAGATTCGTGGCGTCCACATAATTCAGCGGACGATGCGCGATCAGGCGAGCTTTCAACATCGAGCGCAGATTGGAGAAAACAAGATCCTGAAAACGCTGCTCGGCGGGATCGTCAAAGAGCAGGGAACGCAACATGTCGCTCGAAAGCGGAGTGATGTTGTGGCGCTTGAACCAAGAACTCTTGCCGGAGCCAGGAAGTCCGACCGCGAGAATGACCGTGCCTTTTGGCGGACGTGGTGTTAAGGGAGCAGCGCACGGCTGCGGGCGAAGCGAAGCGGAGAATCTCCAGCTACGGGCGGCACTGCGGGGCGCGGAGTCTGAACTTCGGCGTCCGCGACCTCCACGACCGCGACGACGGCGCGGGCGGCGGGCATCGCCGGCGGACTGAGGTGTGGCGGAGGTTTCACTCGACGACGCGGCAGAATCAGGTTCCTCGGCAACATGCCGAAGCTTCAGGTGTAGGCTCTACTGTGGCTTTTGCCGTGGGCGGCTCGGGTGACGGCGCGGTGTCGTAGAAACGCGGGTTGCAGAGGTGCGGGATCGGCGGCCTTTTCCTCGGGCGTTTTTTTACGCCGTTTCAATTTTTCTTGCATCCATTTACGCATGTAGGGCTTGTAACATACCCGGACGCTTGCGGGCAATTGCCGCAATCGTACAACGGGAAGCAATCTGCGGTGGGCGTTTGTGATTGCCAAGGCCTAAATGCTAAATGCCGGAGGTGATGCATGGCGATACCTAAAGAGATACAGGGGCAGAAGTACATTTCGTTGACCACGTTCGAAAAAGCGGTCGGGCGGTGAATACTCCGGTGTGGTTTGCCGAAGAGGACGACAAGGTGTACGTGATGACGCGCAGCGATTCCGGGAAGTACAAACGCATCCGCAATAATCCGCAGGTGAAGCTGGCGCCGTGCACCATGGGCGGCAAAATCACCGGGCCGGAGTTTGCCGGGACCGGCGCGAGTGCTTCCGCGCGGCGCAGTGGCCGGACGCGAAGAAGGCGCTGCATCGGAAATACTGGATGTCGCGGCTGCCGTTTTGGAGCAAGCAAGAACGAGTTTCTGGAGATTGTGGCTGGTCGTGATCGCTGGATCGCAGCAGGTCTGACACGTTTGACGAAAGTGATACGCCGCTTCGGAAATTTTAATCGGGTTCTAATTTGCCGCTGCTCGCTTCCGCCTGTTACCATTTTCTGTTCCCCCTTGAGTTCAAGGTTTGCGGTAGGCAGTTCATCTCGCATTCATGTCGTTTCGGAGGCAACATGGCCATCAAAGTAGGCATTAACGGATTTGGTCGAATTGGAAGAAACGTTTTTCGCACAGCCTTGCACGATTCAAACATCGAGATCGTTGCGGTCAACGATTTGACTGACCCGAAGACCCTCGCGCACCTGCTGAAGTACGACTCGGTGCTGGGTAATCTGCCCAACAAAGTCAGCGCCGGCGCCGACGGCATTACTGTGGACGGCAAGACCATCAAAGTTTTCAAAGAGAGAGATCCGGGCGGCACTGCCGTGGGAAAGCGTGGGCGCGCAGGTGGTGATCGAATCCACCGGACACTTTACCAATGCCGAAGACGCCAAGAAGCACCTGCGCGGGCACGGTGAAGAAGGTGATCATTTCGGCCCCGGCGAAGAATGAAGACGTGACCGTGGTGCTGGGCGTGAATCACGACAAGTACGACCCGGCCAAGCACCACATTATTTCCAACGCCTCCTGCACCACCAACTGCCTGGCGCCAATCGTGAAGGTCGTGAACGACAAGTTCAAGATCGTCAGCGGGACCATGACCACGATTCACTCCTACACCAACGATCAGGTCATTCTGGATTTTCCGCACAAAGACCTGCGGCGCGCGAGGGCGGCAGCGCTTTCCATGATTCCGACTTCCACCGGAGCGGCCAAGGCGCTGAAGCTGGTGATTCCGGAAATGGCTGGAAAGCTGGACGGCTTTGCAATTCGGGTTCCCACGCCGAACGTTTCCGTCGTCGACCTGGTGGCGCTGGTCGAGAAGAAAGCTACCAAAGAAGAAGTGAACGCGGCGCTGAAGGCGGCGTCCGAAAGCGGGCCGCTGAAGGGCTATCTGGGATTTGAAGAGGGCGAACTGGTTTCGTCGGACTTCAAGGGCAATCCGCTCTCCTCGATCGTGGATGCGCCTTCAACTCTGGTGGTCGGCAACCTGGTGAAGGTCGTCTCCTGGTATGACAACGAGTGGGGTTACTCGTGCCGGGTGCGCGATCTGATCAACTTCATCGGAAGTAAAGGACTGTGAAAATGCAGTGGCTAGTGGCTAGTGAGCTAGTGGCGATCAGTAAGGTCCCTGGCGCACGCAGCCCACTAGCCACTGACCACTGGCACTAGCCACTAGCAACTTTCACCCAAGGTGATATGCACTATGTCTAAGCTCTCCATTCGCGATTTGCCGCTGAACGAGCACCGCATTTTCATGCGCGTGGATTTCAACGTTCCGCTCGAAGACGGGCGGGTCATGGACGACACCCGTATCCGCGAAACGCTGCCCACCATCGAGTATGCGCTGCGGCATGGGGCGCGGCTGATTCTGGCTTCGCATCTGGGGCGTCCCAAGGGCAAGCCGAATCCCAAGATGAGCCTGAAGACCGTCGCCGAGCGCCTGCGCATGATGCTGGACAAAGAACTGGCGCGGGGCGAGAACGTTGGTTTCTGTCCTGAGTAGCGTGGGCGTGGAAGCTGAAGAAATGGCGGGAAAGCTGGAAAAAGGGCAGACCCTGCTGCTGGAGAATCTGCGCTTCCATGCCGAAGAAGAAGCCAACGACGAAAAATTCGCCAAGCAACTGGCCGCCCTCGCCGACTTCTACGTGAACGATGCGTTCGGCACCGCGCACCGGGCGCATGCTTCGACGGTGGGAATCACGAAGTTCGTGCAGAAATCCGCGGCCGGGCTGCTGATGGAGAAGGAACTCGAATATCCTGGGCCGGGCGATGGAGCATCCCGAGAAGCCGTTTATTGCGATTCTGGGCGGAGCGAAAGTCAGCGACAAGATTGCGGTGATCGAAAACCTGCTGACCAAAGTGGACACGCTGATCGTCGGCGGGGCGATGGCGTACACGTTCCTGAAGGCGCAAGGGATACCGGTTGGGAAGTCGCGAGTGGAAGAAGACAAGCTCGAGCTGGCGAAGCAGATTCTTAAGGACGCCAAGGCGAAGAAGGTGAAATTCCTGTTTGCCGGTCGACCACGTGGTCGCGGACAAGTTCGAAGCCACGGCCCGCCCCCAGATCGTGAAGACGATCCCGGAAAATATGATGGGACTCGACATCGGGCCGGAGTCGGCGGAACTTTTTTCGGAAGAAATTTCGCGCGCGGCCACGATTGTGTGGAATGGGCCGATGGGCGTGTTCGAGATGTCGCCGTTCGCCAAGGGGACATTCAAGGTCGCGCACGCGGTGGCGGAGAATGCGGGAGCGATCTCGATCGTCGGCGGCGGCGATTCGGTCTCCGCGGTGAAGGCTGCCGGCGTGGCGGACAAGATCTCGCACATTTCCACCGGTGGCGGGGCCTCGCTGGAATTTCTGGAAGGGAAGCAACTGCCGGGGTGGTTGCGCTTACCGGATAAACGTTAGCCGCTGCCGACAAAAGCTTTACCACAGAGGACACTGAGGTTCACAGAGTAAGAACAGACATCCTGGATTCATTCCCGGCGTAGGCAGAAAGGTTTTTGAATAGTTTCCCTCTGTGATCTCTGTGCCCTCTGTGGTGAGAAGGTTTTCGAAAGGAAGCGCCAATGCCGCGTAAGAAACTGATCGCCGCCAACTGGAAGATGTACAAGAACTCCCGCGCAGACCGAGGAATTTTTCAGCCATTTCCTTCCTCTGGTATATGGCCATGACCGCGATGAGATCGTGGTATGTCCTCCGTATGTTGATCTGCACGCGGCGCTCGACTCGGCCAAGGGGCTTGCCGTTGCGGTCGGCGCGCAGAATGTTTACTGGAAAGACGAAGGCGCGTTCACCGGGGAAATTTCTTCGGCCGATGCTGGTGGCGATTGGGTGCACGCATGTGATCATCGGGCACAGCGAGCGGCGGCAGTATTTCGGCGAGACCGACGACACCGTCAACATGAAACTGAAAGCTGCGCTCGAACACGATCTGACGCCGATCGTCTGCGTGGGGGAAGTGCTGGAAGAACGCGAAGCCGGGCTGACCGAAGATGTGCTGCGGCGGCAATGCCTGCGCGCATTTCACGCGATTTCGGCCAAGAAGGCCGCGAAGCTGGTGATTGCCTACGAGCCGGTGTGGGCGATTGGGACCGGTAAGACGGCGACGCCGCAGATGGCGTCCGATGCGCATGTGCTGATTCGCGGAGAAGCGACGAAAGCCTTCGGCGAGGAATTTGCCGCCGGCCTTGCGGATTCTCTACGGCGGATCGGTGAAGCCGGAGAATGCGAATGCGCTGATGTCGCAGGAAGAAATTGACGGCGCGCTGGTCGGCGGCGCGAGCCTGGATGCGAAGTCGTTTGCGGCGATTGTGAAGTGGTGAAGAGAGTCGCTAGTGACTAGTGGCTAGTTGCTAGTATTTGCTTTTCCTAGCTACTAACCCCTAGCCACTAGCCAGTGTCTTTTCACCTCAGCCAGTCTTCCAACTCCACGCCCTTTGCGGTTTTCTCGTCGCGGTACTTCACAATCACCGGGCGTGTAGAGCGAGATGCCCCATTCTGCGGCTTTGCCCTTGTTCACGGCGCGCGATCCGGGGACGACCACCGCGTCTTCAGGGACTTCCAGCGGCTTTTCTTCCGTCGCGCGATAAACCTCGCTGCGGACCAGATCATAAAGCGGAGTTGAACGGGTGAGAATCGTTCCGGCGCCGAGCACGGCGCGCGATCGCACCAGCGTGCCTTCATAGACTCCGCAGTTTCCGCCTACCAGTACGTCGTCTTCAATGATCACCGGGGCCGCGCTGACCGGTTCGAGCACTCCACCAATCTGCGCGGCCGCGCTCAGATGCACGCGCTTGCCGATCTGCGCACAGGAGCCAACAAGAGCGTGAGAGTCGATCAGGGTGCCTTCGTCCACGTAGGCGCCGGCATTGACAAACATTGGAGGCATGCAAATAACGGACGGCGCGATGTAAGCGCCTTGTCTCGCGGAGGACCCGCCGGGCACCATGCGCACGCGGTCAGCGACGGTGAACCTGCGCGCAGGGAAAGTGTCTTTATCCACGAACGAGAGGCACTCGCCGCTGCTCATCTGCGCCAGTTCGCCGAGACGGAATCCGAGCAGGATGCCTTGCTTGACCCAGACGTTTACTTTCCAGTCGCCATTGATCTTTTCTGCCGCGCGGATTTCGCCGCGGGTGAGGGCGTCGCGGAATTTGAGGAAGGTGGCGCGGGCGTCGTTACTCGGGTCAGCGAGAGAGGAGAGGCGCTCGATTTCGGATTGTAGAGAGGACATGTGATGGGAAAGTATAAAGGAAAGCCCGGTAATTTTCGGATTGTTGGGGAGAGCCGTGGAAGAGCGGCCATTCATGGCCGCGATAGCGTTCCAGATAGAACGCCTCTAGGACCCCCCGGGCTGAAGCCCGCAAACTACTACAAACAGCCAAGCTGACGCGGCTCTAAAGAGCCGCTCTTCCACCCACAGCAAGCGTCAACAACCAAGCTCTAAATGCACTTGCATTCGCTGCGGATCAGCACGCTCGGGCAGCGTTTGCGTCACCTGGCGGGCTTCGGCGAGCGTGGTGTAGGGGCCGTGCCAATGCGCGTGATTCGCTGAGTGTCCTGCGGGACGCGCCTTTGCCGCTGTTGCACTGGCCACAGGCCGAGCGGTGCAGGACGGCTTTGTGTGGGCCAGCCGACCAATTTTCATATACGAAAAAACTGGGAGCGTCCGCAGAGGCAACCGCGATTTTAACAATCAGTCCGGCTTCGGTTGCGATCTTCTGCAGCTTCGAGCGGGTGTCGCGGCGGACGGGGACCATGGGCAGGCGATAGGCGTCCTCGATGCGTCCCATCATGGCGAGGACGGCTTTCACCGGCATGGGGCTGGACTCGATGAAGTTGGCCTGCATCAGCGGCAGGTATTTTTTCAGAATCTGGCGGGCGGTGGTCCAGTCATTGGCGAGTGCGGCGCGGGTCATGTCCGCCATCTCGCGCGGAATTTCGTTGGAGGCGACGGAAATCAGGCCGACGCCACCAAGTGCGATCACCGGCAGGGTCACGGAGTCATCGCCGGAGAGAACGGAAAAATCGGGACGCGCGGCGGCGCAAATTTCCGCAATCTGCGTTAGGTTGCCGCTGGCCTCTTTTACTCCGGCAATGTTCGGCACTTCGGCAAGACGCGCGACGGTCACGGGTTCAAGGTTTGCGCTGGTGCGTCCGGGGACGTTGTAGAGAATGACCGGCTTGCTGACGGCTTCGGCGATAGCTTTGAAGTGCTGGTACTGGCCCTCTTGCGTCGGTTTGTTGTAGTACGGCGAGGCGGTGAGAATGGCGTCCACGCCGGGACGGTCGCTGACCTCTTTGGCCTTGGCGACGGCGTCGTGCGTGGAATTCGAAGTGGCTCCGGCGACGATGGGCACACGTCCCGCGGCGGCTTCGATGGTGAGATCAATCACCCGCAGCCACTCATCGTGCGAGAGCGTCGGCGTCTCCCCGGTGGTGCCGCAGGGGACGAGGAAATCAATGCCCGACTCAATCTGCCAGTTGACCAAATTTGTGAGGGCCGGTTCGTCCAGCGATCCATCCTGATGGAACGGGGTGACGAGGGCCGTACCGCATCCGCGTAGTTGCATGAGAATAAGATAACGCGAATAGGGGGAGGATGGAAAACTACATCTCCCGCCACACATCCTTGAACTCGAAGAAACCTTTTTTCCCGGCAAGCCACTCCGTCCCTCGCACCGCACCCTCGGCAAATCCGCGGCGGGTTTTGGCGTCGTGGCAGAGATAGATGGTGTCATTAGAACAGTCGAGCACCAGTTCGTGCATGCCGACGACATCGCCTTCGCGGAAGGAAGTGATCTCCACTTCGGCATTTGAGTTTTCCTGCAGGATGTTCTGCATGCTGGCGGCGGTGCCAGAGGGGGCGTCCTTTTTCTCCGCATGGTGGCGCTCGTAGATCTGGGCGGAGTAGTGCTGGTGCAACGCGGGGGTGGCATTGCGGACGAGATCGAAAAACAGATTCACCCCGATGGAAAAGTTTGCGCCGTAGAGGAATCCCGTCCCGTGCTGCTCGACCAGCTTGCGGACACTCGCCAAATCCTCCGACCACCCAGTTGTTCCGACGACCATGCTTTTCCCGGCCGCAACGCAGGCGTGAATGTTCTGGACGACGCAGTGGGGGGTGGTGAAGTCGATGACTGCATCAATCGACGACAGACGGCCTTTCGTCAGCGCAGAGGCCTGGGGATTTTCTACGGAGCGCAGAGTTTCAACGTGATGGCCGCGCTCACGCGCAACTTCGTCGACCAACGATCCTGTCTTGCCGGCGCCGAGGAGGAGAAGTTTCATTACCCACTTAGTTTAGCGTGTTCCGCGAGAGATCCGCTTCTGGATTGTCATCGCTACGCCTGCGGAGCCGTGAATCCGGCAGCCGGGGCCGCTGCAGGGAAGTCGTCCGGCGGCGTACTCAGCCCTTGGTGGTAGCTGAATAAGCAAAGCGATAGATTTGGGCGTCGATCTCTTTGCGCAGGTCGTCCCAGATGTTTTCGGGCATGGCGAGGAAGGTCTTAACCACTTCGGGATCGAACTGTTTTCCGGAAAAGCGTTGAATTTCTTCGCGCGCAGCAGAGAGCGGCTGCGCCGGGCGGTACACGCGGTCGGAGCGGATCGCATCCAGAGTGTCGGCCACCGCAAAAATGCGTGCCCCGAGCGGAATTTGCTCGCCCTTCAAGCCTCGCGGATAGCCGGTGCCGTCGTATTTCTCCTGGTGGGCGTAAACGATTTCTGCGGCCTCGGAAAGGAAGGGAATTATTTTGAGCATTTGATATCCGCGGAAGCAGTGCTCGCGCATAATATCGCGTTCTTCGGGGGTGAGCGCGCCGGGTTTGCGCAGGATCGCGTCGGGGATGGCCATCTTGCCGATGTCATGCAAAAAGGCGCCGCGTGCGATGACGCGAATCTGGTCCGAGTTGAGGCCCATGGCACGCGCCATGGCAATGGTGTACGCGGTGACGCGCTTGGAGTGGCCTTCCGTCTCAGCATCTTTCAAGTCGAGCGCGTTGCCCAAAGCTTCCAGGGTGATGTCGTAAGAACGCTCCAGGTTCGTCACCGCCTGCCGCAATTGCTCGGTACGCGCGGTCACCAGCGCTTCCAGGTTGTGCTGGTAGTCGCGGTTTTCCATTTTCAGGCGACGGTTTTCGAGGGCGCGCCGGACGGTGGCCAGCAGTTGCTCTCTTTCGAATGGCTTCAGTAGATAGTCGTAGGCGCCGTTACGGATCGCACTCAGAGCGACGGAAACGTCGTGAACGGCGGTCACCATGACGATCGGCATGTCGGGGACGAGTTCTTTGGTGGCGCCGAGCAGTTCCTGACCATCCATGCCTGCCATCATCAGGTCGGTGAGCATGAGTTCGAAGGTTCCGCCAGACTGGAGAAGCGCCAACGCTTCCTGGCCGGACGCGGCCTGGCTACAGACAAAGTTGGCCGAGGTCAACATCGAGGAAACTACTTCCCGGATGGGATCTTCGTCGTCCACTACGAGGATGCGCTCGGCTGGCATAACGACCCGCTACAGTGTATGCCGATTGTAACCCACGTTAACGGTATCGAAAGTAACCAAGGGGCAGGGGAAACCCCACTAGTTACGCCCCTAACCGTGCTAAAACCTAACCTGAATCGGCAGGTTTGCACTTTATGAATACGGTGGCCTGGCACGCCTGGGGTATTTCGGGCGGGCTCGCGTTAACCAAACTCGTGACCCGGGAAGCGGTGGTGCTGCTGGTGCTCGCAGCCAGCCTGCTGGTATTTCGCACCCTGCGCGAGCGCTGCCTGCTGATCTGGATCGTCGGCTGGCTGGCTTATTTTGTTTCCAACCATACGCTGGTCGGCACGTCGGGAATCGCCAACGCGTATGCGGCGCCGGTCGCCCAGGGCGAATTCATTCTGGCGGTTGCGCTGTTTGTCGCCGGAGCGTTTATCTACGCGAATGCCCGCGACTTTCTTGCTCTCCTGCTGGGCATCGCTCTGGCGCTGATTGTGTTCACGGCGCTGCGGAGCATTTACTGGCCGGGCTCGGTGACGCTGCGTTTTGCGCTGGAGTTGTCCTATAGGCTTCTGGCGCTGGCCGCCGCGGTGCAGGTTCTGCGCTTCCGGCGTGCGCGCCGGGAGATGGGGCCGTGGATTCTGGCCGCCGGACTGCTCTGCCTGCATCTGGATTGGGCGCCGGTCAGCTCTCACTTACCCGCTGATTCTGGCGTTCTGTTCGACAGCCTGCTCGGGCTGGGCATGCTGATGGTGGTATTCGACGAGTCGCGGCTGCATACTCGCCGCCTGGCCACTTTGAATGCGCTGACCAGCAGCATTGCGCGCACGGGCCAGGACGGCGCCATGGCGGAGACCGCGTTACGGCAGCTCAAAGATCTGATGGGCGCCGACGCCGCCTGGTTCCGGCTGGCGGAAAAACATCGCTTGACCCTGTTTCAGCAGATTGGCTTGTCTGCGGAATTCCTTGGCGAACGCGCCTCGGTTTCGATGAATGATCCTGCGGAACATATTCCACAGGAAGTTCGTCCCGTCATCCTCGTATCGTCGGAACTGGTTTCGGTGCTACCGGTGTTCCAGCGCGAAAATCTTCATCAGCTGGTGCGGATCGCGGTGCCAGGGCGCAAGGCGGCGGTGGGCACTCTGGTTTTGGCCAGCCGGCGGGCAAAGTCTTATGCGCCGGATGAGTTGGATTTTCTTGTCACCTGCGCACAGCAACTGGGTTTGGCGTTGGAAAACCAACATCTGGTCGAAGAGATTCTGCGCTCGCACCGGCAGTGGAGCAATACTTTCGAATCGATTCAGGACCTGGTGCTGCTGCACGATTCTGAGTACCGCATTTTGAAGGCGAATCCGTCGCTGCTGCGGCGGTTGGGAAAATCGCAGTCCGAGGTGATGAACCAATTCTGCGAGACCGTGTTGCCGAAGGACGAAGTCCAGTGGGAACATTGCCCGTATTGCCACGGCGAAGAGGATGGGTTTTACGAAGGGCCGGATCCGTTTGGGGGCTTCTCCGTGGCTTCTACTTCCACTTACGTGGACCAGGGAACCAAACAGAAGGGGACCATCCATGTGGTGCGGGACGTGACCGAGCGCCGCGCCGCCGAGCATAAGTACAGGTCTCTGTTCGAGCAGGTGCAGGAAGGCGTATTTGTGGCAACGGCGCAAGGTACGCTACTCGACTGCAACGACGCTTTTGTGCGCATGCTGGGTTATTCCAACCGCGAAGAATTGCTGGGGCGGAACGTAGATGTGGAGTTTTACGCTTCGACAGAACAGCGAGAGGTGTTCCGTCGTGAAGTGGAAGCGCATAATTTCGTCCGTGATTTCGAAGTCCAGCTGCGGCGCAAGGATGGCGCGCTTTTGACTGCAGTGGAAAGCAGCTTTGCCACCCGGGGTGAAGATGGCCAGATCGAACGCTACCAGGGATTCCTGCTCGACGTCACCGGGAAGAAGCACGCCGAAGATGAAATCCGCCGCCGCAATCGCGAACTGAACGCGCTGAACACCATGGCGGTAATCGCCACTCAGAGCTTCGATCTGGATGAGATTCTGAACCTGACCTTGCGGCAGGTGATTTCGCTGCTGGGGGCAGAGTCGGGGTCGGTTTATCTGGGCGATCCGCAGAACCACTTCCGCCGCCGCGCCAACTGGGGACAAAGAATCACGGATCGCACACGCTTGGCGGAAGTGGTGTTTCCGCAAGGCCTCGGCGACTTGGTGATGCGCTCGCGGGCGGAGGTTCTCACCGAGGAATACTTGCTTCACGTGCCGCTGGCGGTCACCGAATTCATTGGCGGGGGAGACGGCGGGTCATCGATTTGGGTGGTGCTGTGGGGCAAAGACGATCCGATTGGGCTGATGGGAATTACCCGCGGCCAGCTCCGCGAGTACAGCAGCAATGATGAGAACCTGCTGGTCGCGATCGGACGGCAATTGGCGACCACAATTGAGAAGGTCCGGCTGTACGAAGAAACCTGCAAAGCTTACGATGACCTGCGCCGCGCCCAGGAACAACTGCTGCAAAGCGAGAAAATGTCGGCCATCGGGCAGTTGATTGCGGGCGTCGCGCACGAGCTGAATAATCCACTGACCGCGATTCTCGGCTACGCTCAACTGCTGGAGTCGGAAAAGTTGGACAGCAAGGCGCTGGAATACGCCGGCAAAATCTTCAAGCAGGCGCAGCGCACCCACCGTGTGGTGCAAAACCTGTTGTCGTTTGCCCGGCAGAGCAAGGCCGAGAAGCACCAGTTCGACGTGGTGAAGGTGATCGAAGAGGCCCTGCTGCTCAGCGACTACGACATGAAAGTCGGCAACATAAAGATGGAACGCGAGATCGAACCCGATGTGCCGGGTGTATTCGGCGATCCCCACCAGTTGGAGCAAGTGTTTATCAACATCATCAACAACGCCCTGGACGCCATGGCGGAAGAGGCGGCAGAGGAAGCGAAAGCGGAAACGAAGAGTGAAGCGAAGCAACGGCGCTTCAAAGTTAGGGTCTGCGCGCGGGAAAGTCAGGTCGTCATCGAATTCCACGACTCGGGGCCGGGGATTAAAGAAGTCAATCGCATTTTTGAGCCGTTTTACACCACCAAAGTTGTGGGCAAAGGCACCGGGCTGGGCCTAAGCATCTGCTACGGCATCGTAAAAGAGCATGGCGGGGAAATTTCGGCGCGCAACGGTGACGGGAACAAGGGCGGAGCGGTGATCGAGATCAAGCTGCCCGCGGCCGGAGGCGCGGTGGCCCCGCAACGCTTGCCTGAGACGCCGAAGCGCGAAACCGCGATCAACGGGCGGATACTGCTGGTCGAAGATGAAGAGGCGGTTTTGGAATTTGAGCGCGATGTGCTGGCGGGGGCCGGAGCCAAAGTCACGACTGTTACCACCGTGGAGCAGATGAGATCCTTGCTGGGGAGCCAACCATTTGATGCGGTGGTGATCAACGGAAAAATGCCAGGGGCGGGAACCGTTCCCGAAACCCACAAGTGGGTACTGGACAACTCGTCTGGGCTGGCCGGCCATATTCTGTTCACCTTCGCCAGCCTGGCGGAGCCGGAAGCGCGCAAGTTCTTGGAGCAGAGTAACGTTCCGCACCTGGTGAAGCCTTTCGAGATTGGTGATCTGATCGCCAATGCGCGCAGACTGCTGGTCAAGGCCAAGGCTGCCGGCGCACACTAGCCCCAGCGCTTGCAGGCGTGGGGTCTGCCAGATATGCTTTTCGCTGATGTCCACTATCGTCGAGTGCGTGCCGAATTTCTCTGAAGGCCGCGACAAATCCAAAGTTGATGCGATTGTTGCCGCCATGAAAATGGACGGCGTCTATCTGCTCGACCGCGAGATGGATGCGGACCACAACCGCTGCGTCATTACGTTGGCCGGAGAGCGCGAGGTGGTACAGGAAGCGGTAATCCGCGGCGTCGGCAAGGCAGCGGAGCTGATTGACCTGAACCAGCATCAGGGAGCGCATCCCCGGTTGGGCGCGGCCGACGTGGTGCCGTTTATCCCGATCGAAGGCCTGAGCATTGAAGATTGCGTTGCCATGGCGCGGCATACCGGCGAGCAAATCTGGAAGCGGTATAAGATTCCGGTGTACCTATACGAAGCGGCCGCGGCTTCGCCCGAACGGCAGAATCTGGAGAACATCCGGCGCGGACAGTTTGAAGGCATTCGCGATGAGATTGCCACCAATCCGGCGCGCAAGCCGGACTTTGGCGAGGCACGGCTGCATCCGACGGCGGGCGCGGTCGTCGTGGGGGCGCGGAAGTTTTTGATCGCCTACAACATTTTCCTGAACACTCCGGATGTTGCCATCGCAAAGCAAGTCGCCAAGGCGGTACGTTTTTCGAGCGGCGGTCTGCGTTTTGTGAAGGCGGCGGGTTTTCTGGTGCGGGGACAGGCGCAGGTTTCGATGAACCTGACTGACTTCGAGCAAACGCCGATGCATCGCGTTTTCGAGATGGTGCGCAGCGAAGCGGAACGTTACGGCGTGAAGCCCACCAGCAGCGAGATCGTCGGCCTGGTTCCGAAGAAGGCCCTGGAGCAGGTGGCGGAATGGTTCCTGCAGATCGAGAACTTTGATTCGTCGCTGATTCTGGAAAACCGGCTGACCTCGGTGATGAGCGGGAAAGCGGCAGTGGGTGGGTTGCGGGCAGGAGTCGAGCCGTTTATCGAGCAACTCGCGGCGCCGACAGCGACACCCGGCGGCGGCAGCGCGGCTGCGGCCAGCGGGGCCATGGCAGCGGGGCTGGCAGCGATGGTGGCCTCCATGTCGCGGGGCAAGAAAGCGTACGCGCAACATGAGCGCGAGTTGAGCGATGCCATCACGCGAGTCTCGCGCCTGCGCGAGGAACTGAAAGCCTCGATTGACGCCGACGCCGAGTCGTATCAGTCGGTGATGGCGGCTTATAAAAAAGCGAAGGAATCGGCCGCGGCAAATGGCATTGTTGACGCTGCGTTGAAGCAGGCTACCAGCGTTCCGCTCGGCGTGGCGGAGCGGGCGAGGGAAGTGCTGCAGATCGTCGAAAGCCTGCGCCCGATTACCAATCCCAATATGAAGTCTGATCTGGTGACGGCAGCGGCGCTGGCGCGGGCGGCGATCGAAGGCGCGCTGGCAAATGTGGAGATCAATCTGGAATCGCTGAAGGATGAGGGGTTTGTGGCGCAGGTGCGTGGCAGGGCGGGAGCGCTGAAGGTGTGAGCGACCAGGTTTTCCCGGCACCTCCGTTATCACCTGCATTCATGCGTCTTGATCTACAATTGATCAACTATGGGGTGACTGCTCGACTTGCCCCCGCATCCAAGTATTAGATTCTCTGGGGTTGCCATGAATAAGTTCCTTCGCAACAGCTTGATTTTGCTCTGTCCAATAGCCCTCACCTGCGCCGCCCTGGCCGCGCCCCTGGGTTCCTCTGTCCGCCCGGCGATTCCTGCCGAAGTACAGCAGCTCATCTGCGTGGACTACCGCGCGCTGAAGAATTCCGACACTGCGCAGCAGCTCAGAGATCAGGTGTTGCCCGACAATCTCAAACAATTTGAGGTGGCGCTCAAGGGCGCGGGTATCAACGCCGACCGCGACGTGGACGAGATGACCTTCGTCTCTTATCGCAATGCGAAACACGCGCTGGAAGTGGTGGGGGCGGCGCAGGGCGTTTTTTCGACCAAGACGGTGCTCGCCAAGCTTAAGCTGCACAAGATCAAGCCGGTGAAGTACCGCGATGCGGATATCTATCCGATGTCATCGGGCATGGAAATGGCGTTTCTCGACGAGACCACGCTGCTGTTCGGCGAAGGCGGCGCGTTGCGCGGGGCTTTGGACGCTCGCGATGGCTACGTCACGACTCTGGACTCCAACCCCGACATTGCGAACTTGATCGGCGATGTGGAAGGCGGCTCGGTATGGAGCGTGCTGGACCAGAAGGGCACGCAGAATATGATGCTGTCGGCGCTGGGCGACGCCTCGCGCCTGGCCGATTTTGAAACCGTAAAGAAACACATTCTCGGTTCTCGCTACACCATGAATTTTCAGAACGGCGTGAACTTCGATCTGGATGTGATTACTTCCGACACCGTGACTGCGGCAACGCTGTCTTCGCTGGTGAAGGCTGGCGTGCTCTATCGCAAGATGACGGCCAGCCCGGTGGAGAAGTCGGCGCTCGAAGACGTGACGGTGGATTCCGACAGCTCCAAACTGCGAATGCACTTCAAGGCTGACGACAAGCAGTTCCAGTCGCTGCTGCATACCAGCTTGTTCGCGGCGGTATCGCGGTAGAGCTCTTAACCGCAAAGATCGCAAAGAAGAGCCAAGGTCGCAGAGAAGAGCTTTTCTTTGCGTCCTTGGCTCTTCTTTGCGATCTTTGCGGTTAAAGGCTTTGCCGCGGTCAGGAGCCTTGTTGCTCCCGCTTCTTTTTTACCCAGCCTTCTTTCACGACTTGCTTTCCCCGCCCGATGGCCAGCGAGTCTTCGGGGACATCATCCGTAATGCAGGACGCAGCGCCGACGTACGATCCCTTGCCCAGCTTGACCGGCGCGACCAGTGTGGAATCGCTACCGACAAAAACTCCGTCTTCGACAATCGTCTTGTGTTTATGCACGCCGTCGTAGTTGCAGGTGATGGTGCCGGCGCCGATATTCACGCCTTCGCCAATTTCGGCGTCGCCGAGATAGGTCAGGTGGTTGGCTTTCGATCCCTTGCCGAGGCGGACCTTCTTGGTCTCCACAAAATTGCCAACGTGCGCGCCTTCGCCAATGTCGCTTCCCGGGCGCAGATGAGAATACGGGCCGAGGACTGCACCGCTGGCGACGCGCGCACCGTCGAGCACACAGCCGGGACGGATGAGAACCCCGTCGCCGATCTCCGAATTCTGGATGACCGAGTACGAGCGCACCCGGCAGTCAGCGCCGACTTGCGTAGATCCCAGCAATTGCACGAACGGCTCGATGACCGTATCGGCGCCGATCTCGACGTCAGAGTCGATCACGCAGGTTTCGGGGTAGAAGATGGTCACGCCCGCCGCCATTAGTTTCTGGCACTTGTCGCGGCGCATTTTGTGGTCGAGTTCGACCAGTTCAGCGCGGGTGTTGCTGCCGAGAATTTCGGACGGATTTTCGGCTTGGATCGCCACCACCCGCTCACTGGCCTGGCGCAGGGCGTGCGCCATGTCGGTGAGGTAATACTCGGCGTGAGGGTTATCTGTTTTCAGCCGCCCGATGTTGGCAAACAGCGGCTTCACCGCAAACGCGTAGAAGCCGGAATTGATCTCGTGAATCTTGCGCTGCACCGGCGTGCACGATTTCTCTTCAATGACGGCCTGAACTTCGTCGGCCTGCAGGTTTGAGGTCCAGCGAATGATGCGGCCATAGCCGGTGGGATCTTCCAGCTGCGCACTCAAGATGGTCATCGCGGCTTGCTTCTGGCGATGAAAGTCTCGCAGTTTGCTGATGGTGCCGGCGGTGATGAGC
Organism: uncultured Acidobacteriota bacterium; assembly: GCA_963819825.1. Lineage (GTDB taxonomy): Bacteria > Acidobacteriota > Terriglobia > Terriglobales > Acidobacteriaceae > Gp1-AA145. Next base: position 161,441 of record CAWFXO010000003.1, on the reverse strand, counting down.
GGGGCGTCGCCGGAGAGCACGATGACGTGGTCGTATCCGGCGAGGGCTTGGCTGGCGCACATGAGGGCGTGTCCGGTGCCGCGCTGCGGTTCCTGAACCACGAACTGAACGCCGGTACCCTCAACCCCCTGGCGGACGCTCGCGGCCTCGTGACCAATAATGGCGTAAATGTCTTCCGCAGGGACCACCTGTTTCGCGGCGGCGATTACATGCGCCAGCAGCGGCTTGCCGCCGACTTCGTGCAGGACTTTGGGGAGCTTCGACTTCAGTCGCGTACCCTTGCCCGCCGCCATAATGGCGATGGCGGTTCGGGCTTCGCCGTGAACAGGGCTAAGCTCGTGCTTCCCGGTACTTACGGTCTTCTTCATCGCCTTCCAATATAACTCTGCCCAACGGGCACCCGAGCAAAGTTGTGCTTGAAGGGCGGGCCCGTCGGCGTCGCAAGCAGCGCGCAAGTTGCTGAATAGTATGCTGCTTATTCCCAATACGGAACAGACTTAGTTTTTAAGTGAGTAACAGTACTTTTGTGCAAGGATTTGCGCACTCTGGTAACATTGGCAGCAGCAGAATCCCCATCTGCAAAGAATTCATGGACTTGCCAGTTGGCGCCAGTTCCCAGGACTGGTATGTCAACTGCTTCTGAAGTAACGGTCTCTCCCCTTTTCTGACCGTTCGCCGAGGAGTGTCCGGGAGAGCCGCGAAAATCTTTGCCTTATCACCAGAAAAGACGACGTCACAGACGCCGAGGATCTGCAAGAGCGGCCGTAGTTCTGACGCGGAGCTTTGCCCTGTTGCTGTTGCTGGCCGCCGGCGTGGCCGGGCTCAGGCTGGTTTCTGAGGGGCTGCATCACTACACCGACCACTGGGGTGGGCTAGCAGCCGGATCCCGGGAAAGCCTTGCAGCCCTTGCCGGGCCACGGGCTGAGGCAGTCCGGGCTCGCAACCGCAGGCTTGTTTATCCTTACTCGGTGATTCCCGGGGGGATAGACTCCGTCGCCGAATTGCGTGACGCTGCTGCCCACGACCCGGTTGTGGCTGAGCACTATGCAGGGTTCGACTACGCGCGGGCCCGAGTCATTCAGGTGGATCGCCCGCGGCTGGTGTATTTCTCCTACCGGCGCGGAGGCAAAATTCACTGGAGCAGCAAGCAGGCGAGTTTGCATCCCGGCGAGAAGTTGATCAGCGATGGCAAGATCACGGCGCGCGAGCGTTGCGGGAATCAAGTTTCAGTGCTGCCGCAAGCGAACACCGCGCCGGATGAGCCTTTAATGGCCGAGCTCGACCAGCCGGATGCTTTGGCGAGCGGAATCGAGTTCCCGTCCGCGCTGAATTCTCAACTGATGCAGGTTGATCCGGTGATGCCGGTTGGGCCGGGTTCGCCGGTGGCGGGCGGCGGGACGCCGCTTGGAGGGCCTCCCCTAGGCCCCGGGCCGCCGGGCGTCTCTATGCCGTTTCCCATTGGTCTTCCAATCCCGGGCACGACCTGTGTGCCCAGCAAGCAAAACCACAATTGCAAGCCGGAGCCCCCTCCTGCGACCGTGCCTGAACCCGGGACCCTGGTTCTTGTGCTTTCCGGAAGCGCTGCGGTGTTGGCCCACTTCCGCCGCAAGAGACTCTGACTCTCCCATTCGCAAAAATCCACCCTGATGTGCTGTTTGGTACTAGAACTAAAGTGCGGATTCGCACAACTCTTCCGCTGCTAGAATTTTGTTTAATGGCGCGAATTAAAAATTCCTGCGGGATTCTTGCCTTGGCATGCCTGATGTTCTTAGCTGCCGCCCAGGGAGAAGATTTGTCCGCGGTGCGCCGGGTAACGGTGGTCAGTCAAAATCCGCTGCAATTGCAGATTCAAACGAATTCCAGGGCGGTGCCTCAGACCATGTTGATCTCAGGTCCGGACCGCCTGGTCATCGACATCCCGAATAGCGTGCAGGGACCGGGCTTGCGTAATCTCTCGGTGAATCGGGAGGCAGTGAAGGGTGTACGCGTAAGCCAGTATTCGACAATGCCTCCGGTGACGCGGATTGTCGTGGACTTGCTTGCACCGCAGACATACAACGTTGTTCCCAACCCAGCCGGGCTTCTGGTCAGCCTGACGAGCGAATCCGCAGCCCCATCAGGCGCTCAGGCGAACGGCGTGATCGGATGGGTTTCGGGGAAAAGCACGGTCAAGGTGATTAACGCGGTAGCGAGCCCATCCGCCGGTAAGGCTATACTCCGCCCCGTGCTCGCTGCCAACAGTGTGAGTGTCCAGTTTGCCGACGGATTGCTGTCCATTCAAGCGACTGGGGCGACGCTGTCACAAGTGCTTTTTGAGATTCAGAAACAGACGGGCGCGGAAATCGCGATCCCCGCTGGCGCCGAGCAGGACCGGGTGGCGGCGAATTTTGGCCCCGGCCCCGCGGGCCAGGTGCTGGGTGACCTGCTCAACGGGTCAGGATTGAATTTTGTGGTCGTAGGGTCGGAATCTGATCCCCGGGCTCTACGCAGCGTGCTGCTCAGCCCCAAGTCGGACCAACCGGGCGGGGCAGGGGCGGTTGCGCAACCTTATTCGGCGCCCGAGGCGGAAGATATTCCGCCGCAAGGTCAGGAAGATTTGACTCCGCCCGATAGCAATCCCGTACCGCCAGATAACAGCTTGCCTCAGCAGCAGGCCGCGCCGGGCCCATCTGATACTGGCGTGGCTGCTCCTCCGCAGTAGCATTTTCTATGATCCGGCCGGTTCAGTTGTGAATGAGCCGGACGGGAATTGCCGACACCCCGCCGCCCGAAACCGCCGTGCTCGACGTGGGAGGGATCCCGCAGCCGATTACATTCAGGATGGTGGCATTCATGTCTCCGTTGGGCGCTGGGTTCGGTGCGCCAACGGGAGTCGGTCCCACATAATTCACAAACAATTGCAGGAACCCCACGATCGTTACTCGATTGTTGGCCGGCGGCCAAGCCGGAACGTCAAAGAGGGGGACCGTAATGATGGAATCGCTGGTGCTAATCATAGATTCACGCGAAATGTTGTAGCGGCCTTGGTCGTACGTGCCGGGTTGGATCTGCATGGCAGCATTCAGCGTGTCTTGTTCCGGATTGCCCGACTGGGGGCCTGTGCTAGCCGTGTGGATCAGGCACTGCAAGCCTTCCTGTGCGTCGTTCCCCGCCCCTCCGGGATTGAAAATCTGCCACGTAGCGATTGCTCCTGGTACACCGCATTGCTGATAGTTGAAGGTGGTTCCATCGCAGCACTGTGTGCTTTGCTGGAAACCGCTGCCGATGGGACTACAACCCTGGGCGCCTGGGTTGGGGCAGAAGTGATGCGTGTCCGACAAGTGCATGGGCAGATAGGTACCCGCGATGGGCTTTGGGAGAGCAGGGCTCAGGGCGCAGGTACCGGCCCCGCAGTCAGAGGTCAGAGTGATGGTTTCGCCGATGAAGGATTGGGGTGCGGCGAAGATAGCTCCAGTGTTCTTGTCCACGAAGGGAATGCTCGACTGGTTGGGGTCGTTATTCGGGACCAGGAAGGGCTTGACGCATTTGGGCGCGGGGGGAATCGTCGTCCCGGTGTTGGTCTGCGAGTAGGCGGGATTGAAGGCTTCCGCAATCGCCGTGGCGCTGACCGAGGCCGCAGTGTTTCCAAAGATCTTGGCAAAGAAAACCGGCAGGTCGGTTCGTTGCACGGTCACCGTGATGCGCGGATTGCCGACCACGTTCGTATTTCCCGATACGCTGATGTTGAGGTTGATCTGCGGCGTTCCATTGATAAAGTTGGCGGGGGCGCCGGCGACATTGTTTTGATGCAAGACTTGGGTGGCGAAGTCGGCGGCCATGGTTTGGGCCAGAGTCTGCAACGTGGGATTCGAGGGACTTGTGGTTATTCCGGAGTCCACGAAGGCTTTAGCGCCGGCTAGAGCGGCGGCGTCGGCAGCACGCTGGATTTCCCCGTGCGCGACATACAGCGTAGTCAGATCAATGGCCAAGGCCGCCATGGCCAGCAAACCGAACATGGCCACCGCCACCAGCGCGATGGTTTGCCCCTTCTCGCGCTCAGCCTTTGGCCCGTGATTTCGCGTTCGGGTCTTCATCTCAATCCTGATTTGCGGCCAGCGAATCGGTGTCAATGATGGTGATCCCCGCCGAAGTTGCTCCCGGCACCAGCAAGCCGATCACATTGCCATACTGCCATTGGTAGGGATACTGCAAATCAACGTGAGTGGAAATCTGTTGCACCGGCTGGGCCGACCCGGGAACCACAAATCCGCGGTCAATCGTCAAGGTGAAAGTCGCCGAATTGGGGCAAGTCCCGGTGGCCGTCCAAACCAGCGTGCCGGTCGAACTGATGGAACCGAGCCCACAATCGTTGACGCCTTCGGCGACGAGATCAGCGTCCACCAGGTCGCGAATCGCTACGACCGACGGTGGAGGCGGGGTGAGCGGTACAAAATCGCTGGTCGGCTGGGTGCTCCCGAAGCGGGCGGCGTCGCGGGCGGCAAAGTTCAATTTTTCCTTGGTGTTGAAAGCCTGGCCGAAATCGTAAATCCCCACCACAAAGACCAGAAGAAGCGGCAAGGAGACTGCCAGTTCGACGATTTGCGCCGCCTCTGCGCCTGACAGCCGTTGTTTCCAAAATCTGCCGCCCATCATTGCTCCGCCCCCTGCACCTCGGCGACGCCTTTGAGCAGAATAGGCTGATTGCTCAGCGAACTAAAAGGAAGATTCATCTGATAGGGATACTGGAAGCTGACGATGATTCCGCAGGCCTGAGGCGCGGTATTGCTCAGGTTCAAAACCACATTGCGGCAGATGGTGAACCCGCCGCCGGAGGCGGTGGCGCAAAGCCCCGGGGGCTGTACTCCCGGGCAAGCGACTGGCGCCGGGCTGAGGACCAGCGGTTGCGCTTGGGTTGGGTCCAGATGTGCCGCGAGCAGAGCGTCATTTACGGCATCGACGACGGACGTATCGCAAGGCAGGTTGGATCCCATCCACGTCGGGCAACCCGGGGTACAACTGCCACAGGCAGGGACGGCCGCCGTGCGCGCTCCCTCGCGCGCCGCGTGATTGATGGCGCCATAGGTGTTGAACGCCGCCCCGAACCAGTAGATGGAAATCAGTACGAAGAACAAAATTGGTAGGACGACGGCGGCCTCAGCGACTTCAGAGCCCTGTTCGCTGCGAAGTCCCTTTGATTGCGGCCTTGAACACGACGACTTCATGACTTAAAACGCTCCCCAAGCCTGATGGGAAGTATAAAGCAGAACGGCGACGCCGGCGGCCACTCCAAAAGGCACTTTAACCGCTTCAGGGTTGTCGAGGGTAAGCTCTTTGCCCGGAAGGTGCAGGGTCAAGAACGCACCCGCCATTCGCCCGACGTTTCGCAGGGTCTGGCCGAGGCGGCGCTTCCAGATGACCATGAAAATCGCCATGACGGCATTGATCAGCAGGGTCAGAATCAGCACCGTGATCAGGCTTTGCGCTCCCAAGAATGCGCCCAGCCCGCCAACCAGCTTCCAGTCGCCCGCGCCCAGGCTGCGGATGAGAACGAACGGCAGCAACAACCCCAAACCGAGGGCGGCGCCGAGCAGGGAAAACCTTGCTCCCGGCCAGCCCGTGGCGATCGAATGAAGAGCGATAGCCGCGATGGTTGCGGGAACCGTCAGCCAATTCGGAATCCTGCGCCAACGCAGATCGGTGATCCCGGCTGCGAAAGCGAAAATGGCTGCGAGGACCCAGATGACCTGGTTCACGGCACTGGAAATTCTACAGCGAGCGGAGCCTTTCGGGAATCAGATTACAGTCGTTTGGGCGCGTGAACGTGGTTTCCAGCAAGGAAAAGGCCCGGCAGGGCCGGGCCTTGATCGCAAGAGAAGTTATGTCCTACGGGTGCGAAAGAGGCGTGTTGTTCCGCTCAGCGACGACCTTCCGCGCATTCTCGGCCAACTGCCGCGCCTGAGGGAGAAGATCGAGCGCCTTGAGCACTTCGGGATCGGTTTCCGCTTTAACCTTCAAGCCTTCTTCCTGGCCGTAGGCGTCCACGAAGAGTTCGCTTTTCAGGTTGGAGCGGATCCAATCATTGTTCTGGACGAAGTCAGCTTCGGTGTAAGGCACCTTGTCAGCATCGAGCGACTTGCGGAAATCCTGCAGAAGATTGTCATCCACTTCGAAGTTCTTGGTGACCTTGTGGCCGATAGCGTAGTGCTTGGCGAAGTTGAAGAACGCGTAATGCTGCAACAGCGTGTCCTGGAAGGGAGTGCTCTTGATGGGATCGATTTTCACGTCGGGTGTGATTCCGCCACCGCCGTACACAGTACGGCCGCTGTCGGTCAGCTTTACTTCTTTGTTGGTGGTGTCGCCGACGTTGTCGCGATCAAAGTAATAATCGTAGAGCGAGACATTGCTGTAGTCGCGCTGAATCAGGCGGCCGCTGGGCGTGTAGTACTTGGCGGTGGTCAGGGCCAGTCCGGTGTCGTTCGAAAGCGGATACACCGTCTGCACTAAACCCTTGCCGAACGTGATTTCGCCGACGATCAGGCCGCGATCGTGATCCTGAATCGCTCCGGCGACAATCTCAGCTGCGGAAGCTGTTCCGCGATTGACCAGTACCACCAGCGGATATTCTTTCCCGCCGTTTCCATGGGCTGCGGTGTAGCGGCGCTCGGGTGAAGAGCGCCCGTGATGCGAAACGATCAGCTGGTTCTTGCGCAGGAACTTGTCGGCCACGCCCACGCCTTCATTCAGCAATCCGCCCGGATTCTGGCGCAGATCGAGGATCAATCCCTTCAGATCGCCGGCCTCATAGAAGCCGTCGAGCGCGTCCTGCACTTCTTTCTCGGTGGTCTCGTTGAATCCGGAAACGTGCATGTAGCCGATGCCGGGGCGAATCAGGAAATGCAGATCTACGCTGTAGCGCGGAATCTCGTCACGCACCACGGCAAACTCAAGCGGCTTGTCGGAGCCTTCGCGCAAAATCGTGATGTGAACCGTGGTGCCCTTCGGCCCTTTCAGCAAGTCCGCGACATCGCCAGTGGTCATGTTGTCGGTGGGCTTGCCATCGACAGCGCTGATGATGTCCCCGGGATGAATGCCGGCGCGATACGCTGGCGTTCCGGCAAACGGCGCAATGACGATGACGCGATTATTGCGAGGCCCGACCGTCATGCCCACGCCGTAGTATTTTCCGCGCTGATCTTCGCGTAGCAGCGAGTACGACTTGGGATCAAAGAAATTCGAGTGCGGATCCAGCACATGCAACATGCCGGGGATGGCCCCGTTGTAAATTGCCTTGTCCGGGTTCACCGGCTCAGCGTAATTTTGCTCGACGATGTCATAGACCTGGGTGAACTGCTGCAGGCTCTGGCTGACATCGGAGTCGCTGTCGTGCGCAGTGGCGGGGTTCTTCTGGGCGAATACCATTCCCATGAAGCCGCAAGCCGCCAAGAAAAGAACAATAAACAGAGAGGATCGTTGGGAATTTCTTCCGAAACTACGGGGCATCTTCAATTTTCCTTCAGCCCGGAAAGGCGGTCTTCCGGGCAGTCTAATTCGTGAAGTATAACATGTGGAAAAACGCAAACTTAGCGGGCTCGGGACACTGAAGGTCACCCACTAGTCACCTCTAATAAGATGCGGAAATCCGCTGGAATGATGCGTTTTTCCCCAGCAAATTCCAGTCCCCTTAGATTGTCAAGATCGCATGACACGATTTGACATATCTAGACAAAAGTCCGCTCCACGCACTAGGATGCCTCTCACTCGTGGCGGTCCTGCGTTGGAAGTTGTTCGTCGTAGGGCCGAAGGTCAATGTCCCGGAAATGCGCGCCGATTTCACCGATCACAAGATTGCAATCCACAAGGAAGGCGAGCCGTTTCAGGACTGAGCGGGACAGCGACTGAGAGCAAACTATAATGAAGCGAATCATGAAAAAACTGGGCTTCGCAATTTTTGCCATAGCAGTTGCCGCGATTGTTCTCTCGATGGCTGGGTCTCGCCTCCGCGCGCAGTCCGGCGAGCCCGCTCCCCAGCCTAAGACCACGCAAGAGGCATTCAAGAACATTCAGGTACTGAAGGACCTTCCGCCTGGGCAGCTGATACCCGCTATGCAGTTTATTACTTCGTCACTGGGGGTGGAGTGCGACTTCTGCCACGTTCGTGGCGCTTTCGACAAGGACGACAAGCCGAACCAAGAAGACCGCGCGCAAGATGATGCAGATGATGATCGCACTGAACCAGGAGAACTTCGACAACCGCCGCGAAGTGACCTGCTATTCCTGCCATCGCGGATCGCAGCAAGCCGGTGAGCATTCCGATGATGGCGGACACGATCGCGCTCGAGGCGATCGAAGACTTACGCGCCGCAGCCTGCCGCCGAGGCGAACTCTGCGGCAACTGCCCGCCGCCGGACTGCCGAGCGCTGCCGAAGTTTTGGATAAATATGTCACCGCGGTCGGCGGAGCTGCCGCCATCGAAAAGATTTCCAGCCGCGTCGGAACCGGCACAGTGACGTTCGCCGCCGGGCCTGCGCTTCCAGTGCAGATTTCCTGGAAGGCCCCGGGCAAGCAGATCATGACGGTTCATCTTCCGGCGGGCGACAGTACCACCGTCTGGAACGGTCACGCGGGTTGGCTGAGTTCTCCGGGCGCTCCGGTGCACGAAACCAACGAGGCCGATTTCGAGGGCGCGCGGCTCGACGCCGACTTGCAATTGCCCATCCACCTCAAGCAGCTGTTCAGCGACATCAAAGTGATCGACGTGGAAAAAGTCCGCGACCACGACGCGGTCCTGCTGCTGGCGAGCAATCCAGGGCAGCCGGGGCTGGAGCTTTTCTTTGACACGCAATCCGGCCTGCTGCTGCGGCAGTTGCGTTTCTCGAAATCGCCGCTGGGCCTCAACCCCACGCGCACCGACTACGATGACTACAAAGATTTCGACGGCGTCAAAGTCCCGCTGCATGTGACCATTGCGCGTCCGCGGGCCAAGCTGGAGATTCAGTTCGACCAGATCACCCAGAATGTTCCGGTGGACGAAGCACAATTCCAGGCGCCTCCGCCACCCGCGCCCAAGCCTTGAATCAGGGCAAGGCGTTCAGGTAACACAGATCGCTCGTACGCTGAGCCGGAGGCTTGGGCGGCACGATCCACGGAGGGTTGGTGAAATCAAAAAACTCCGTCATGTTCATTTGTTGAGCATCGCGAGCGGTTAGCGCGCTGAGCCCAAAACGCGTTTCGATCAGCTTGAGAATGGCGGTGTTGTCGGCTGGGGTGTGGGAGACATGGTTCTTCACCGTGAACGGGGAAACCACGATCAGCGGGATCCGGTAGCCACTAAAAACGAAATTGCAGGTCGGGCCAGTGCTGGTGGTGCAGTAGTCATGGGGCTTCAAGTCTTTAGGCTTGATTCCATCGGGGCTCGCGCTGGCACGCGGAGCTACGTGGTCGTAGAGGCCGCCATTTTCATCGAACGTCAAAATGAAAACCGAGTCATGCCAGGACGGGCCATTCATAAGCGCGTTAATGAGGGTTGAAACGTACTGCGCCCCGGCCTGCATCCTGATGGGGTGCGCGTCGAAATCGGATGGATGCTCGTCCAGACCGGCGTCACTGGCCGGCTCAATGAACGCGACTTGCGGCAGAGTGCCGTTCTTTACGTCGGTGAAATATTGCGAGATGGGAGCTATGTTTTTGGGAAAGCTTTTGGGAATGCTCAGTCCCCAGACGAAATTCTTGACGTAAGAGAGCTTGATCAGGCAGGTCGCGGTAAAGGGCGCGGAGCATACGCTGTGAGTTGGATTGACGTAGATTTTCCAGCTAATGCCCTTGGCCTGTAACGCTTGAAATATGGTCTTGGCGGTCAGGCGCGCAGCATCCCCGGCGTCGGTGCCGACAGGATAGACGTCTCCCTGCGAGGTGGCGGCGTACAAGTAATAGCGGTTGGGATGGGTCCGCGTCATGACCGGCGAAAACCAACGGTCCGACGTAGCGAAGTTCGTTGCCATGAAGTAGTAGTAGTTCAAGTCTTTGTCTGTGTAGTAACCCATGGCGCGTTTGCCATCGAAGTCATGGAACGGGTTCGCCATGGTGCGGGCGTCATGAGCAGCGGCGCGGACAAAGCCGGTCAGGTTTGCAGGACGCAAACCCAGCGGGTCATTGACATCCCAGTCGCGATGGGCTTCGTTCCAGGACGGGCTGGTGTTCTCGGTGCATTGGGTCAGCATCTCAAAGGACGAAACCTTGGGGCTTTTCGAATCAATCTGGCAATCGTTGGGTGGCGGGAACGCGGGATCGCAACCAGGAATCGCCGGCGGCGGCCCGAATAGTGGGGGAATGCCGGACGTGGGATTGAACTGCGGCAAGCCATCGAAAGATTGGTCGGGATAGCCATTCTGCGCCCAGTATTGACGCAAAGCGCCGAAGTATTGATCGAAGGAACGGTTTTCCTGCGCCAGGACAATGATGTGTTTGATTTGGTTAAGACCGCTCGCAGCGGCTTGCTCCGACTGCGATTGGGCCCAAGTGCCGGCGGTCAATAATAGAAGGCCGCCAAAAGCGGCGTGTGTCAGGCGATTCTTGTGAGACACAAATCCCTCCCCTGATTTGCTCAAAAAGCGAAATAGGACGGGCTTTCGATGGCGGTTTGGCGCACGGAGTTGTTCCGTCGAACGGCTCCTGCCGATCGACTCTCCGGGGCGCTGAAGGTTGAGCTCCACATCCCCGGAGCGGCGCGCCACGATGGATATTTGCCGGACATTGCGTTTATCGGAATATCACGCCTGAGACAAAACGTTTTGTAAGTTGGTCGCCCACCCTTCGAAAACCGAGAAGGGCGGCCGGCACAGGGGGCGCCCCTTTCCCTGCAATGACAAGCTGACTTGACATCCATGTGTGCGAGGTCGTACGCTGGCATGGAAAGTTAGCTTTACATGGCCCCGAACATCCAAAACCGGGTAAAGGAGCTCCGCGTCGCCCGCGGATGGACGCAAGAGCAGCTTGCCAATGCGGTGGGAGTGTCCCGGCAAAGTATCAACTCGATTGAGCGCGACCGCTATGTGCCGAGTCTGCCGTTGGCACTCACCTTTGCCCGGCTGTTCGGCTGCTCCACCGATGAGATCTTCACGTTGAACGGCGAAATGCGGGAGGACGAGAAATGGTGATTCCTATCCTCGTATTGATCGGGAAACGATTAAGGAAGATTCCAATCCTCGGCAAGTTAGTTGACGAACGTTTCATGAGTCATCGCCGGCGCGCGCAGAGGGCCGCCGGGTTAATCGGCTTCATCGTTGCCGATGCTTTTTTCGGCTACCGCTATTTTGTCAATCACATCTTGAGCTGGGATTTGCTGGCGGTCGTGCTCACGGTAACCGGGGTCTATCCAGTTCTGATTACGTGGTACCTGTTCACTGAATAAGGAGAGAAAACAATGACATTCCCAAATCAGAAATTCGCGGCGGACGCGCCCGCGTCACCGACCGAACATTCCCAAACGCGCCCGCACTCCTCATTCGGTTTGAAAATCTTTGTGGGACCCAACGGCCTGCGGGCAGGTTGGCGGCTGCTCATCTTCGCCGTGTTGGTTGTTGTTCTGCTGGGCGGTTTTCTTCTCGTCCGCAACGGCGGTGTTCAAGGTTTCATGGATGCAAAGAGGCACGCAGCAGAAATTACGGTCACCCCGCTCCTGATGTTGGGATCTGAAGGCGCGGCCTTCTTGCTGATTTGTATCGCGACCCTGATCATGGGGAAAATCGAGCATCGCAAATTCAGCGAGTACGGGCTGCCTCTGCGCAGGGCCCTCGGGAAAGAATTCTGGGTCGGGTGTTCATCGGGTTTTCTGGCGATCGGCGGTACGCTGCTGGCTATGTTCTTGTTTGGCGGGTTTAGGATTACCGGCTTCGCTCTTCACGGGACCGCGATTTTGGCCTCCGGCGTCGGGTGGGGCGTGGCATTCTTTGTGGTCGGGTAGTGTGAGGAATTCTTGTTTCGCGGATACGTTCAGTACACGCTCACTTCCGGAATTGGTTTCTGGCCAGCGGCGTTGGTGATGTGTGGACTGTTCGCCTTCGGGCACTCCTTCAATTCAAACGAGACTCCGGTGGGCGTGTTGTCGACCGGGTTGATCGCGCTCCTTCTCTGCCTGTTTTTGCGGCGGACCGGAAATCTCTGGTGTGCGGTCGGCTTTCACGCAGCCTACGACTGGGGGCAAACCCTTTACGGCGTCCCCGATAGCGGCATGGCGCCCTACCACAGTGTGTTCCATTCCACTTTCAGCGGGCCGCAATGGCTCACTGGCGGGATCGTTGGCCCTGAAGCCAGTGTATTAACACCCATTGCTTTATCGGTTGTGGCTCTTGTTTTCAGCCGCTGGCATCGCGAGAATCGGTATCAGGTGCTCGAGTCGAGTTCGCTGCCATCGACAGGAAGCTGATTTCTTCCCCTATCAGCCCTTCTCAGTGGGAGGGTGACTATCAACTCGCTAATTTCTTCAAAAATTCCTGCTCGTCCAGCCGGTACTTGAAAGCCTTGCGGCCGTCGATGAACACGACGGGGACTTCGTCGGAGAACTGGCGTTTGAGGCCGTGGTCGGTTTCGACGTCCACTTCGCGCCAGTGGAAGCCGCCACGGCGCTCCAGCTTGGTGAGCTTTTCCTTCACGATTTCGCAAAGATGGCATCCCTTGCGGGAATACACGATCACTTCGCGGAGGAGAGACATGGCCGGAAGTCTAGCAAGCCGGATGGGGTTTTTCCATAGTTATCTGCACCCATTTGGGCAGTTTTTTACTGTAGGCAGGGCGGGCCGGAGCGCAAGGTACAATTCTTCCTTGATTGTTGAGAGGGGCCATGGTGAATCGGGTGTCCAAACCGTTGGCAGGAAAGGTCGCACTGGTAACTGGCGGAGCCAAGAGGCTGGGCCGGGCATCGGCGCTGGCGCTGGCTGAGGCTGGGGCGAATGTGGCCATCACGTTCCGGAAGTCGGGCAAGGAAGCCGGGAGGACGGTTGCGGATCTACGGGAGGCGGGGGTGCAGGCGATGGCTATCCGCTGCGATGTGACTGATCCGAAAAGCGTAGCCGCCACGGTGAAAGAAGTGGTCAAGAAACTCGGCGGGCTGGACATCCTGGTTAACAACGCCGGGAACTATGAAACCGTCGAGTTCGAAGACCTGACGCTCGCGCAATGGGACGCGATTTTTGCCAGCAATGTCCGTGGGCCGTTCCTGGTGTCGCAAACCGCGCTGAAATATTTGCGCAAGCGGCAGGGAAGGATCGTCAACCTAGGGTCGCTGGGAGGGCTGCGGCCGTGGGCCGACCACGCGCATTACTGTTCGTCGAAGGCAGCGCTGCACATGCTGACCAAAGTGATGGCGAAGGCGCTGGCGCCGGAAATTTCGGTGAACTGCGTGGCTCCGGGGATGATTGATCTGGGCGAAAAGGCCGCTGCTGGATTCATGCGGCGGATGGCGAAGCAGACTCCAATGCAGCGCAACGGGAGCGGGGAAGAGATCGCGGCGGCGGTGCTGTTCTTTGCCATTGCGCCGGAGTTTATTACGGGGCAGATTTCGTTTGTGGATGGGGGATTGGGGCTCTGATCCGCGCTGCGGCGTGCTAGCTTATACCGACATGAAATCGTTTCTTCTCGTTCTTCTCACAATGTTTTTCTGCGCGGGCGCTCTTGCACAGACTCCAGAGCAAGGCGCGACCGAAATTCAGATATGGACCGCCGGCGGTCATTCCGTCGCGGGAGGGCGCGGCAACACTGGCATCTGGAACGTTGGCCTTCGCTATGGCTGGGTCCTGACCAAACCCATCGGCCCGGGATTTCTCAAGGGCCGATTTGAATACGCTATCGATGCGGTGCCCGCGTTCCTGATTTTCCAACCGACCAACACTGCGTATGGCGCGGGAGTGAATCCGCTGGGATTGAAGTGGAACTTCGCCACGCGCGGCCACGTGGCTCCGTATCTCGAATTGAATGGCGGGACGCTGTTTACCTCGCAAGAAGTTCCGCCGGGGACTTCCAAGGTGAACTTCACCGACGCGGCCGCGTTTGGCTTGCAGTTTCTCGGACCGCGCCATGCGTTGTCACTCGAGGCCCGGTACTTGCACATTTCGAACGCCGGACTGACCAATCCGAATCCGGGAGTCAATACGGTCGAGGTAAGACTGGGAATCGGCAGATTCAGGAAAGCGAACTGATTGCAGTTGTCGATCTGGACAGTGGTGTCCTGATTTGGTTTTCTTCGCGACCTTAGCGGGTCCTCTGCGATCTTTGCGGTTAAAGGGTCTTGATTTTCTTCGCTGCCACGCAAAAAAGCCTTTAACCGCAAAGATCGCTGAGAAAGGCCGCCAAGGACGCGAAGGTTTTGATTCGATTCGAAAAGGAGCTGGCTCCATTGCTGCCTGAACAGAGACCGAGCGACCAGAACCAGCCGGCGCGGCCACCGCAATAAACCATACCGCTATTTTTTCAGGATGGGGCTGTAGCCGTCGCTGACCAGCTTCGCGCGGGTGGCCTCGGCGTCCTGGATATTCGCGAACGGGCCGACCTGCACATGGAACAATTTGTCGGAGGCGGAACTGGCGATAACCGCCGCGTACTGCCGCCCTTTGAGCGATTCCACCAGCGCTTCCGCGTCTTCCTGCTTGCTGACTGCGGCAACCTGGACGAAGAATCCGCTGTCGGGGGAGGAAGTGCTCTGACCCGGGGCAGGCTGAGACGGATTGCCCGTTGTGTTAGGCGCGGCACTGGCGCCGTTGTTCGATAGCGGCACCGACTGTTGCTGTACGACTTCCTGCGAAGGCGGCGCGGGCGTGCCAGAAGGCTTGCTGGTGGTCGAATGATTGCTCGACGTGCTGGGCGAGGGCAGCAGTTCCGGCGCGGACTTCACCGCACTCTTGCCCATGCTGTATCCCATGCCGAAAAAGACCGCGCACAGGATCACCAGACCAAAAAACAAGGCCAACATCTTGCCGGTGCCGAGGGTGATTTCGGTATCTTCTGCGTTAGCGTTGTTGACTTGCTCGTCGGTAGTCTGAGTCATGTTCGTCGGTTAATCGCAATCCCACAACCTGCAAATTCCTATTTCGCCGCCTCCTTGCCCATCAACTTCTGCAGGCCGGAGAAAAAATCCACCGGGACGGGGAAGATGACGGTCGTGTTTTTCTCCACACCGATTTCCGTCAGCGTCTGCAGATAACGCAACTGTACGCTGACCGGCTCGGTCGCGAGTAAATGCGCAGCATCCACCAGACGTTGGGCGGCGGCGAATTCGCCTTCGGCGTGGATAATCTTGGACCGCTTCTCGCGCTCGGCCTCGGCCTGCTTGGCCATGGCGCGCAGCATGGACTCGGGCATGTCCACCTGCTTGACCTCGACATTCACCACTTTCACGCCCCACGGCGCGGTGTGCTGGTCGAGAATGCTCTGCAGCCGCAGATTGATCTTCTCGCGATGGGCCAGGAGTTCGTCGAGGTCCTGCTCGCCCAGCACCGAACGCAGAGTGGTCTGCGCGAACTGCGACGTCTGATAAACGTAGTTCGAAACTTCCACCACCGCTTTGTTGGAATCAATCACACGCAGAAAAATCACGGCGTTGACTTTCAGCGTGACGTTGTCGCGGGTAATGATGTCCTGCGGAGGGACTTCGAGAGCTTCCTGGCGAAGCGAGACTGCGCACCATGCCGTTGCACCGGCGCGAACACAAGAGTGATTCCAGGACCTTTGGCTTCAGCCGCAGCCGCCCCAGGTGGAAGATAACGCCTCGTTCGTACTCAGCGAGAATCTTGATTGAGCTCAGAGCGTAAAGAATAAAGACTATGACGGCGATCCGCAATCGGGCCCCATAACATGGTCCATCGTGCGCCTCCTGCTCAATTTTTGTGTGTGACGCTGATTGTACTGCAATCTTGCCGCATCGGCGCGGGTCTTGATGAGGTGGCGGTTAGCGAAAAAGATGCGGGATGCTCAGAGAGTGACCTTTTCCGCCTCGTGCACGGGATCAACCTTTAGCTCGAGTCCCTCAACCCTCTGCACCACGACCTTCTCGCCTACAGAGACGCTGGCCGAGGCAACCGCGTCCCACAGTCTCGCCGTGAATCAAAATCTTCCCCGACAGGCGCCAGGGCAGTCTGCGCAACCGCGATTGTGCCGATCAGACCCTCGGCCCCGGTGACGACTTTGTTGGCGCGCGCGCGCAACGCGATGGTCATCAGAAAAACGGTAATGACGCCGAGCGGGATGCTCACCGCCAACGCTGTCAGCAACTTCACCCGCATTTCCGGAATGGGCGAATCCACCAGCAGCAGCGCGCCAATCACCAGGGTCGCGATTCCTCCGACGGCCAACGCGCCGTGGGTGGCGAATTTGGCGTCCAGCGCGAACAGCACGAACGACGCGAAGATCAGCACCACTGCCGCAAAGCGAATGGGAAGAAGATGCAACGCGAAGATCGCCAGCAGGATGAAGACAACTCCGACAGTCCCCGGCCACACCGCGCCAGGGTGATTGAACTCGGTGTAGAGCGCGAAGGCGCCGATGACGAGCAAGATGAAGGCGATGTCCGGATTCATGATGAAGGCGAGGATGTCTTCTTTGACCGTCTCTTCCATCGCCCGAACCGATTTGCCGGTCAGGTTCAAGACGACCGTCTGGCCGTCAAAGCGCTTCACCGGCTTTGAGGAAATCTGGCGGAACAGGTCTTCCTGGTTGGATGCGACGTAGTCAATTAGATTTTGCGAAAGGGCTTCGCCGTCGGTGAACGACTTGGATTCGAGCACCGCGCTTTGCGCCACGTCCACGTTACGGCCGCGTTTTGAAACCACCGAGCGCATCAGGGCGGCCGCGTCATCTTCGATTTTTTGACCGAGTGTGCCCTTGATGTCCCCGCCGAAAAGGCCGACCGGATGCGCAGCTCCGGTATTGGTTCCCGGCGCCATCGCGGCAACGTCGGCGCTCTCGAAGAATGAAAAATCCGGCCGAAGCAGCGCGGCTGCCACTCGGAGTCACGTAAATGATGACCGGCACCGGCGAGGCGAGAATCTTGCTCATGATTTGCCGCATCGAGTCCATCAGTCCGCCGGGGGTGCTCAGTTCGATCAGCACGGCGTCGTCTCTTTCCGTGGCGGCCTGATCGATGGCGCGCTCGATGCGCTCCTGAGTCGCGGCCTGGATGGTGTCGTCCACGACGATCTTCAAAACCTGGGCGGATGAGAAAACGGAGAGGAGAAAAATTGAGACCAGAACGACGGGAAGCTTTTTGATGCGCATGGCGAACTCCTTGGCGGAGGTAATGCCATTGTCTCGCAAATTGAGGGTGGAGGCACAAGAATCCCCGAGCGGGTCATCCCGAACTCGCGCAGGCGAGAGAGGGACCTTACGATGCCTGGAACTTATGCCGGCGTTTGCAGGCATGCCACTCCTCTCGGACCGCAGTGGCAGCTTCTAACTGACGTAAGGTCCCTCGCTCGCCTTGCGGCGAGTTCGGGATGACATCGCACACGGGCTGGGCAGGTGCCGTCTTTACGCGGAGTGTGCGGGTGTTTCGTGCTCGACCTCGCGCTGGTTCTCTCCGCTCCAGCCCGGCAGGGTAGTGTCTCCCGTGATCAACCGCGCCCCGCGTTCGTACGTGATATATGACCACGCCCACTCAATCAGCACGATCAAACGATTGCGGAAGCCGATCAGGAAGAAAATGTGGACGAAGAGCCAGGCCAGCCAGGCAAAGTATCCGGAGATATGCAGCCTGCGGAATTGTGCGACGGCGGCGGCGCGCCCGATGGTGGCAAGACTGCCTTTGTCGAAGTAATGGAAGTTCTTGCGCGGCTTATTTTGCAAATCGCCGGCGATGGTTTTCGCGGCGGCCCGCCCTTCCTGCAGCGCCACCGGCGCCACGCCCGGCAGAGGATTGCCGCCCGAATCTTTTAAGGACGCCAGATCGCCGATGACAAAGACCTCGGGATGCTGCGGCAGACTTAGGTCGCCGTTCACCAGGACGCGTCCGGAGCGGTCGGTGGGCGCGCCGAGTTTTTTCCCCAGGGGTGATGCGGCCACGCCCGCTGCCCACAAGACCACAGCGGCGGGAATGCGCTCGTCGCCGACCCGGACTTCGCCGGGACTGATCCCGGTTACCAGTGCGGAAGACCGTACTTCGACACCGAGTCTCTCCAACTGGCGGACCGCGCTTGCCGAGAGATCGGGTGCGTAGGCGGGGAGAATGCGCGGGCCGCCTTCGAGCAAAATGATTCGCGTGCGCCGGGGATCAATCGAGATGAACTCTTTGCGCAGCACTTGGCGCGCGATCTCGGCCAGAGTTCCGGCGAGTTCCACCCCCGTAGGGCCTGCGCCGACAATCACGAAGTTTAGAGGCAACTCGGGTTTGTTAGCCACGCTTTCGCGCTCGGCAATCTCAAACGCCAGCAGCACCCGACGGCGGATTTCGAGGGCGTCTTCGATGGTCTTCAGGCCGGGGGCCAGAGGTTCCCATTCATCGTGGCCGAAGTAGGAATGCGCGGCGCCGGTGGCGACGATCAGATAATCGTAGGGAATTTCCTGGTCGGCGAGTCTTACGCGGCGCCTCTGGAGATCGAAATCCACAATTTCGCCGAGCAGGACCTCGACGTTCTTATGCCCGCGCAGAATCCAGCGCACCGGAGCGGCGATTTCTCCGGGAGAAATACCGGCGGTGGCGACCTGGTAGAGCAGCGGTTGAAATGTGTGGTGGTTCTTCCGGTCAATCAGAGTGAGATTGACCGATTGCTTGGCCAGCAGGCGTGCGGCCTCCAAGCCGCCGAAACCGGCGCCAATGATCACGACTCGGGATCTCTCGCTGGGCATGCAGAGCCTCTCTGCACAACATATATAGATTCACCGGTAGGAGGAAAAGAAACGAAAAAGAATTGGGCGATCTGGTGATCGGGTGATTTGAAACCCCGGTCAAGACTGAAACCAAATCAAGAGCGTCGGACAAGAATGTCCGACCCACATTACTTTACCCGATGACCGATCACCAGATCGCCCGATTACTTCGTATCGACGGCGAAGCCGAGGATGGCGTTGACTTCGACCGCTTCATTTCCGCGGAAGGCCGGACTGAATTTCCAGTCCGGCAGGGCGGCCAGAATCTTCGCGGAAAAATCGGCAGAATCCGACTGCAGCACATGCCAATGGCGAATTGAGCCGTTGCTGTCGAGCACGCAGGCGATGAGCAGGCGGCGGGGCTGTAAATCGGGCGGGACATTCACACGCAGGACACGCGGCGCGGCGAGGTCGGCGTCGTAGGGATGGGCGGCGGAATCGGGATCGGCAAACTGCATAATCGCAGTGCCGGCCGACGTATTGAGATAGATGGTATAAACCCGATCGCCCTTGAGTGCGCCGTACAGATTGAGCGCGCCGCCGGCGCGCGGGCTGGCCACGATGGTGATTCCGTTCTTCACTCCGGTGGCGGTGGAACGCCCTGGGCCCGCGGGATCGGGAGCGGGGCCGAAGCTGGGAAGGGTCACCGAATTATTTCCGCTGGAAACGGAAACTCCCGGCACTCGCGAGGATTTCCGGCGCTCAAGTTACCCGCACCGCCGGGGCCAGGAGCTGTCGAGTTGCCGGGGCGGTCGTAAGGGCTGGCGCCACGTCCGGCCCCCACTGCGGTCGAGCCGGAACCCACTCCTGCAGGCGCGCTGCCGGAGCTGAATCCGCGGCCAAGGCCACCGCCGTTGCCGGCTTCCGCCCGGGCCTGGAATTGCGGATCCGTCGGGGGCCATCGCCAAGGTCGCTTTTTCTGACTTTTTCCGGAACGCCGGGCTTGCTTGCCGGGTTGCAGCGACACGACCACGCCCGCGTTCGAGGAAGCCGGAGCCTTTCCAGTTCGCGCGCCACCGGGTCCACCGTGGCCATTCGAAGAAGGCGGATCAGGAGGCGGCAAAACGGAAACGCCCGATCTCCCCAGCCCGCGCTCTCGGTGCAGTGACGCCAGCTCTGAAGGCGGCGCAGCCACGGCAGTATTTCCCAGGCCTCGAACCGAACGCGGCTGAACGCTGTGAATTTCGACCGGCGGCGGAGCCACCGCACTACCTCCCAATCCCTTCATCGCATGCAACTGTGTGTCGTGAAGTTCGACGGGCGGCGGAGCCACGGCTTGCGTCCCGTTCAAAGCTGTTGTCGAAGGTGAGGTCCGCACGGTGGACAAGTCAACGGGCGGCGGCACGACCCGGGGAGTGAAATCATTGCTCACACGATGCGACTGCATCGCGCTGCCGATTTCCGGGCGCGGCGCAACCACAGCTTGTTCAGGAAGGGTGAGGCGCGCGGGATGGCTACGGAGCTCAGGAGGCGCCGAAACTGGCGGAGGTACGACCGTGGCTGAGGGCATGGCGCTGCGCCGCATAAGGTCGTGCTGCGAGAGCGCCACTGGCGGAGGCACAACTACAGGATTCGCTAACGGATTCTGGCGCATTTGCCTTTGCACTTCCGCGGGGGCGTCAGGGGGCGGGGGAGCTACAGCCATCGCCATTTGTGGTATCTGCCGATTCATACGCAAGGCTTCCGCCGGGGCAGGGCCGGCTTCCGCCCGGTACGCAAGCAAGTTCTTAATTTGTGAATCGGATTTCGGCAGGTTTAACTGCGGCGCATCGGCCACGCGTTCGCGGACGACCTGGTCACGGGCCACCTTGATGGCCTGGATGTGCCGCCGCGACGCGCCACCAGTCCTTCCCGCCTTGCCGCCGGCCGCGCCGGCCAAGTCTGCTGTCCGGGGCAGTTCGTCAGCGGAGAAGTAAATCACATCCGGAGCGGGCGGAGGCGGCTGGAACGCCACCGGCTCAATTCGATCCAGCCGCGCCATCATGCCCGCCAAAGCCGCGATCTCCAACAGCATGGCCAACAGCATGCCACGAAACGGAAACAAACCAGCGCGGGTCTCAAACCCCTGCCGGGGCGGAGACCGGCGCAAGGCCGGGCCGATGGCGGCGACAAACTCCTGCCAAGGAGACGACCACTCGATCAGGAGTTGCGGAGTGTCTTTCACGCGGCGGTCTCTCCGGGCTGGTTTGCCTGCACGATTTCGATGTGGTCGCCGATCACGGTCCCGCTCCTGGGGACTACTCCGGAGGGCAATTCCAGTACCGAAGCCGCCCGGAGGCTGATGGGGGCGAACCTCCAGGGCTTGATCCCCGTTTGCAGGTTTACCACGAAACCGGAGTGGTCCAGGTAGATGACATCCAGTGGGTAGTTCATGGCCAGGGTGTGTACACCGCGGCAGGGGACAATCCACAGGGCCTGCCCGGGCTGAAAGGCGGATTCCTGGGTGCCGATCAGGCCGCGCAGGCGCGTCCAGTGGGTGCGGGCGATGCGGACATTTTCGGCAAGGCAAACGCCGCGAGTGCGATTAACGGCGGCGATTCCGGCGGAATGCAACATGGCTGGTGCAATACCTTCTTATCGCCCAACCGCTGGCGAAAGTTGGTGGAACAATTGAATCAGCGCCGGCCCCAGGGTGACAAACAACAAAGGTATCAGGGCGAAAACAACCAGCGGGACGACCATCTTGGTGGCGGTCTTTGCCGCCTGTTCCTCGGCGCGACGGCGGCGCTCGGTGCGCAGCGCGTCGGAATACATGCGCAGGGCCTGCGAAATACTGGTTCCGAAACGGTCGGTTTGGACCAGGGCGGCTACCAGCAGGCGGACGTCGTCCACCCCGGTGCGCGTGGCCAGATTGCGCAGGGCCTCGGCACGGGGTTTGCCGGCGCGCATTTCGAGGTTCGCTAGGTAGAATTCCTCGCGCAGTTCGGGGTGCGCGTATTTCAAGTCTTCGCCGACCCGCAGCAGCGCCTGATCGAGCGGAAGCCCGGCCTCGACGCAGACCACGGTCAGATCCAGGGCATCCGGCAACCCACAGTGATTTGCCGCTGGCGCTTGCGGATGAGCCGCTTGAGCACAAAGCGGGGAAGAAACAAGCCCAGCATGGCTACGCCCAAACAGCAACAGTGTGGACTGAAAGCCGTGATGGCGACGGCCAAGGTAAACAGAAATAGCGCGCCGAAGCACTTTACTGGCCGCATAAATCACCAGTGCCGGCGCTCGCGGTATCCGGCCTGAATAAGCCAGGTGCGCGAGCGGTCGCCTTGAGAAAGCGGCAGAGCGCGGCTGATCGGATCGAAAATCTTGTCCAGAAGCTCGCGAAACGAAGTCCGCTTGCGGCGCCATCGGCCGGTCAAAGCCGAGGGACTCAAGTCGCGCGCCCGATCGCGGAAGAAGGCGCGTAGGCCGCGGCCCCGAAGAAGGCCACTGCCACCACCACGGTCACGAAAATTATGCACTACCAATACATGTCTTAAACCCGCATCTCTCGAAACATAGTTTCTTAAACCTGAATCTGAATAATTCTTCGAATCACAAAGTATCCGATGCGTCTGCAGACGTAATTCCGGCCGCGATCAGCATATGTCCGATGGGGTCAGTAAAGAGCGGCTGGATGAAGCCGGGATTCACAATCAACATGGTGACCACAATCACCGGCGGCAATCCCATCAGCAGCATCATGGTCAATCGTCCTTGCGCGGTGTAAACCCTGACCTGCCGCAGGATCTTGAAACGCTCGCGAATCATGTAGGAAAGGTTGTCGAGAATCTCGGCCAGATTGCCGCCGGTTTCGCGCTGCAGCATGACCGCGGTGGCGAAGAATTTCACGTCCACCAGCGGGACGCGCTCGGTCAGATTCACCAGCGCGTCGCGCACCGGCATGCCGTATTTCTGCTCTTCGTAGAGCTTGCGAAATTCGGTGGCCACGGGCTCGCTGAATTCGTTGCAGACAATTTCGAGCGCCATGGTGAAAGCGTGACCGGCGCGGACGGCGCGGCCCAGAGTGTCAATCGCCTCGGGAAACAGTTCTTCAAACTTCTGAAAGCGGCGGGTGCGGCGGCGCGCGGCGTAGGAGTAGGGAAGAATCGCTCCCAGCGCCGGCAGCGGCACAGACAAACAGACACAGTTTCGTTGTGCGGTAGCGGATCCGCGACGATGTAAGCGGCGAGCGACACCATGAGCGGCGCTGATGACGGAAAAGATCAGAACGTTGCCGGCGCGCATGCTCAGGCCCGCCTGCTCCAGCAAGGTCTGCAGCTGGGAAACTCGTTCAGAGCGGCGCAGCAGGGTATCAAAGGCCGGAATCCGGCTGAGCATTTCGTCCCGCAGCAGCGCCAGTCTTTCGCCGGTCGTGTGGCTTGCCCCTGCGCGGCGGTGAGGCGATCGCGGATTAGGCGGGCATGCTCCCGCCGCTGGTCCAGCACCACTGCCGCCGCAAACACCAAGCCGGAAACCGCGAGAAAAATCAGGATGGGAATCGCCAAATTCATGGCCGCTTGTACTAAACCTCCATCCGGGACTGGAACAGCTCGGCCCGCAATCCATAGCCCGCAGTCGCCAGCCGGTCGGCAGAAACGTGACTTGTGCCGGTGGCTCGGAATACGCCACGCACTTTGCCGTCCGGATCCATTCCCAGCGCGATCAAAGGTGAAAATGTCCTGCATCAAGATGCCGTCGTCGTCCATGCCGGTGACCTCGGAGACGGAGATCACTTTGCGGGTCCCGTCGGGTAGGCGGGCAATCTGCACCACCACGTGGATCGCCGCCGCAATCTGCTGGCGCACCGCGCGTTCGGGAACGTTGAGATTGGCCATCGAGAACATGCTTTCCAGGCGGGCCAACGCGTCGCGCGGAGAATTGGCGTGCACCGTGGTCAGCGATCCCTCGTGGCCGGTGTTCATGGCCTGCAGCATATCGAAGGCTTCCTCGCCACGCACCTCGCCCACGATGATGCGGTCGGGACGCATACGCAGGCTGTTGATCACCAGTTGCCGCTGTCGCACCGCGCCCTTGCCTTCGATGTTCGGCGGCCGGGTTTCGAGGCGCACGATGTGTTCCTGCTTGAGCTGCAATTCGGCGGCGTCTTCAATCGTGACCACGCGCTCGTAGTGCGGGATGAATCCGGAGAGAACATTGAGCAGCGTGGTCTTGCCGGCGCCGGTGCCGCCGGAGATCAGCATGTTCAGCCGGCCTTTGACCATGGACGAAAGCACTTCCAGCATGGGATCGATCAGGGTGCGATTCTCGACCATGTTGCGGGCGGTGATGGGATCACGGCCGAAGCGGCGGATGGAGAGCACCGGGCCATCCAACGCCAGCGGCGGAATGATGGCGTTCACGCGCGAGCCGTCGGCCAGGCGTGCATCCACCATCGGCGAGCTTTCATCGACGCGCCGCCCCACCCGCGAAACGATGCGGTCGATGATCTGCATCAAGTGCTGATCGTCTTTGAAACTGAGTCCGGTCATCTCCAGCTTGCCCGCGCGTTCCACGTAAACCTTGTTGTAGCGGTTGACCAGAATGTCGGAGATGGTGGGGTCTTTCAGCAATTGCTCGAGCGGTCCCAAGCCGAAAATTTCGTCTAGAATTTCGCGAGACAGGCGCTCGCGTTCGGCGAAGCTGAGCGGCACCGCCTCGCTGTTGACGGTGCTGCGAATCACCTGCAGGACTTCTTCGCGGGCGGCGGCGCTGGGAGTGCGGCCTAACTTCTCCAGATCGAGGCGGTCGAGGATCTTGCGATGCAGGTCGGCTTTTACCTGCTGATACTCGCTGCGCTCGAAGGCTTGAAGATTCGCCATGTCCGACTATTCCGCAGTCCCTAACTAACTATTTCTTTTCCGCCGCTGGTTTCGCGGGCCCGTCGAACTTGTCCTTGTCTAGAAACGGCTGCGGATCTTTGGGTCCTACCGGCGCCTGGGCCGCTGGGTGAAACCCGGTGCACCGTGCACAGGACCATCAGTTCGGAGTTGTTCTTCTGCAAGCTCTTGCTCCGGAAAAAATTTCCCAGAATGGGGATATCTCCGAGGCCAGGTATCTTGTTGGCGATGTTGGTCACGCGATTGTCCATGAGCCCCGCGATTACGAAGCTCTGTCCATCCTGGAGCTCAAATTCGGTCTGGGCGCGGCGCGTGCTTAATGCCGGGATGGTAAATCCTGAAATCGTCAGCGCGTTGGAGAAATCCAACTGGCTTACTTCCGGCACCACCTGAAGATGAATGTTGCCGTTGGGCATGATCACCGGGGTAAATTTCAACTTCACGCCGAATTCACGAAATTGAATGGTCACTGCGTTGAAACCCTGGCCGGGCTGCACGATGGGATACGGAAATTCTCCGCCGGCCAGGAAACTGGCCTCCTTGCCGTTGACCGCGATCAGGTTTGGCTCCGCCAAAATCTGCAGCAGGTTTTTCTGTTGCAGAGCTTTGACTGACGGCACCGATATTGATATCGGTGCGAGCAACAAAGAGATTAAGAAAATCGTTGACAGTGGTTGTCGTGGTCGCTGGCGTGACCGTGGTCGAAGATGAGGTAGAGGTCACGCTCGCGGGCGTCTTGGTGACGTTGACGCTGCCGAACTGTCCGGTCTGACTCAACGCAACCGTATTACCGAGTCCGGGAGCAAACAGATTGATTCCCAGCTGGGTCACCGCCGAGCGGTCCACTTCCGCGAACCTGACTTCCAGCATCACTTCCTGCGCGCCCACCGGTCCGAAGTTGAGAACGTTGATGACATTCTTGGAATAGGCTGCTGCGACCAGGCCCGCATGCTTGGCCACATCCTCCGTGGTGACGTAACCCGAGAGCACGATGGCGGACCGGGAGGCTGAAACATCGATCTGCTCATCGGGGAATATCCGCTTCATCTCTTCAGCCGCGGCGGTGATGTCCACATCCACGCGCAAGTCGAAACTGCGCGAGCGCTCGAACTCATCCCAGATCAGCAGCGACACTTCGCCGGGGGCACGGCCGTGAATCAGAACCTGGGTCGCCGTGACCACGATCGCGTCGGCAATTTCCGGATCTGTGACCGAGACCCGCTTCAGGCGGTCGGTGGTGTTGATCAGCAGAGACTTGCCGACCATAACGCGCAACGGCGCCGGGCCGCTCGACGCCGGCACCGGCGCAGCTTGCGCTGCCTGGCTGCGCGGCCGGCTGGGCGAAACAAATCGCTGAGAGCAGCAGCAGGGCTGCCGCCAGGGCTGAGAGTTTCTGCGGGATCGGGGTTCGCTCGCTCATTCGTAAGGCCTGGTATGAAACTCCTGCTTTATTACTCATCCACCTTGGTCACGTCGCGCTTGTCGCCTTTGATCACTTCGACCGTCGTCGCCGGCGGTGGCGCTTGCGTCACCTTTACCGGTCTCACAGTGTGATGAACCGGCACCGGCACGGGAAGTCCAGTGTTCTGATAAAGCGAGTGCATCCCAATGGCTGCGACTTCGCCCTGGCTGGTATCCATGGGATTGCGCAACGCCAGTTGGATTCGGCCCTGCGCGGTCGCCAGCGCTAACTTCTGCGCGTCATCGGGAGAAACCGCCAGCGTGATAATGGGCGCGTTCTGCTGCGATTCGCCCCGCACAATCGTGCGGTCCATATTCATTCCGTTGGCCAGAACGGCGACATTCCTCAGGACCGTGATGGTTTGCGGTTCCGCAGAACCGCCCGGGTTTCCGGTCATCAACACATCCACGCGGGTGCCGGGCTGCACAAAGCCTCCCACCGAACTGATATCGCTGACCCGCACCGATACTGCCCGCATGCCCTGCGGAATTGTGGACACCAATCCCGAGCCGGAATTTTCTCCCGCCAGTTTCAGGGGAAGCACGAATTCTCCCCGCGCGATCGGGAGTACCACGCCGCGTCCGATCACGCTTTTGGTGCGATGGAAGACTCCTTGAGGGACTGAGTCCGTCGGAAAGCGGGCGATACGCACGTCACTGTCCTGAATTCGGGCGCCCACGGCGAGGTCGGAGGTCGCGACCACCACGTCCTGCAACTTGGCCTTGCGCTGGCTCCGGAATGCTGCTGCAATGCCCGGTACGCCAAAAGGCTGGCGAAAGCGCCCAGCACCAGCGCCAGTACTCCAATGAACATCAGTCGGGTACGATTCATTTACCGCTCCACGGCAATAGAGCCATCAAGTCGGATGCGGCGCACCCGGTGTTCGTACAGTAACCCTTCCAGTCCAGTAATGGCATTCGTTTCAGCACTAATCCGCTCTTGCGAGCGAAGGGAGAGGCACTTTGAAGTGCTGACAATGATACCGCGCCGCAAGCCAGATTTGGACGATTATTTATCGGGCGGACGGCCAATCGGATCGTGGCGGCCTGTTAAAGTGCTACTGCTCTTGATAAGGTTCTCCCCGTGCTTAGTTCAAGATACGCGCCTCTTGATTGGAGCGCTGCTGGCCACCGGGCTGTCGCTGAACGGGTTTATGGCCTGGAAGGACCGGGACCTGGTGCGCAAGGGCTATCCGGACTTCACCATCTTTTACTCCGCCGGGAAGATGGTGCGGGCGGGCATGGCCAGCAGCCTGTACGACGAGAGTGTCGAATTCCAGACCCAAGTCCAGTTTGCGCCCGGAGTCAGCATTCGCCATGGCGCACTGCCGTACAATCATCCGCCGTTTGAAGCGCTGTTGTTTGTCCCGTTCTCTTTTCTTGCGTATTTGCCGGCGTACCTGGCATGGAATGCAGTGAACCTCGGGTTGCTGTGTATGGCGCTTCGAATCTTGCGCCCCCACGTTCGCGTTATTGCAGACCAGGTCCCTGTGGGTCTGGTTTTTATGCGCGGTCGCATTTTTCCCGATATTTGCCTGTCTACTGCAAGGTCAGGACATGCTCCTGTTCTTTTTTCTCCTGGTGGCAGCTTACGTGTCGCTTAGACAGAGGATCGGACCTGCTGGCGGGATGCTGGCTGGGCATGGGGATGTTCCGTCCGCACCTGGTATTGCCTTTGGCGATCATTCTCCTGTTCAGCGGAAAGCGGAAGGCGGTACTCGGGATTGCGGGCTCCGCCTTGGCCATGGCGGCGATTTCGATTGCTGTGGTCGGCTGGCGCGGGTTCCTCGATTATCCGAAGTAGGTGTGGAGCCTGGAACAAGTGATGGGACGCGGATTCATTTTTCGGGGGACATGCCGAATCTGCGCGGTTTCGTTGTTGCTTTCTTCCGCGACGGGCAACCCTTGGCTCTGACGCTTACGGCGGTCGCCTCAGTTTTTTTGCTCATCCTGGCGATTCGGCTTTTTCGCTCAGCGGAACATGAGGGCAACCTTGAGCTGGGATTTTCTGCCTCAGTGCTGGTCAGCGATTCTGGTGAGCTATCACGCTTTCGTCTACGATTTGGGACTGCTGTTTCTGCCTGCGATTTTCCTGGCTGATAGAGCAAGGCTAACGCCCAGGGATGAGATGCGGCGAGTGCGATGGGAATCGGTGGTTTCAGTTGTGACGCTCTTTTCTACTCCGCTGCTGCTGTTCTTGTTGCTTCGGCTGAGCACCTGAATTTTCTGACTCCGGTTCTGCTTCTCTGGCTATGGGGCTTAACGCAAGAAATTTCACATAGCCATGGGCACGGCCTTAGTCCGGGCGTCAGCTCGACGGCGGCGAGGTCATGAAACCTTCTCCCGCGGTTCTGCTTATAGGTGCAGTCGTGCTGTGTGCAGGTATGTGGCTGTACCCGGGCCGGGTCCTGGTGCCGCAACAGAGAGCCTACGCCGCCGTCCACGGCAATCCCCGGGGGAATCTTTCTGATCTTTACCCGCGGTGGCTGGGATCGCGCGAGCTGCTGTCTCATGGACGCGATCCTTACTCCCTCGAAATCACCCGCGAAATTCAGATTGGATACTACGGCCGCCCACTTGACGCGTCGCGACCCAACGATCCAGGGGACCAGGAGGCGTTTGCGTATCCCGTTTACGTTGCGTTCCTGCTCGCGCCAACCGTGACCCTGCCATTTCCCATGGTGCAGGGAATATCTTCGCTGGACTTTGGCGGGATTGACTGTGATCAGCGTTTTGCTTTGGTTGCGAATTGTGCACTGGAAGCCGTCAAGAGTTGAGACAGCCGCAATCTTGATATTTGTGCTGGGAACATTCTGGGTGGTGCAGGGGATCCATTTGCAGCAACTCACTCTGCTGGTTGCGCCGATGATTGCGGCAAGTGTTTATCTACTGATCAAGAATCGGCAGGTAGCATCCGGCATTTTACTGGGGCTGGCCACGGTCAAGCCGCAGATTGCTCTTCCTGCTGGCTGCCTGGCTTATGTTGTGGGCTTGCTGGGCGGATCTTTCTCAGGTGGAAATTCGTCGCCGCGTTTGCGGTACACTGCTGACCCTGATGGTCGCGGGAGAAGTGTTGCTTCCCGGATGGATCCACGAGTTCTACGCCGCGATGATCGCGTATCGCGGATACACCCGCCATCTCTCCCCGCTCGACGAACTGGTGACTCCGGCGCTGGGAATCCCGCTGGCCGTCGTCGTCGCCCCTGTCGGTGGCAGTAATGTGCTGGAGGGCGCGAAAGACTCTGGCGGCAGACGAACTGTTTTGCTGGACCACGGCGCTGGTGTTGGCCGCCAACCTTCTGGTCATCCCCACCATTGCACCCTACAACCAGCTTCTCCTCCTGCCCGGAATTTTTCTCCTCGTACAAAGTTGGAACGGAAGACGAACATGCCGCGCGATCCGCCTTCTCGCCGGGGTCGCGGCCGGATGCCTGTCTGTGGCCCGCGATCATGGCCACGGGACTGACCGTGCTGTCGTTCTTCAATCCGGCGGTGCAGCAGTTCTGGGGAGTCCCGTTGTGGACGAGCATCGTGATTCCGATTCCGATCACTGCGGCCTTAGCATTGTGGGTCCGCCAGATGCAGGCGACCGGCGGCGAAGCCGCGCTGACAACTAGCCACTAGCCACTAGCAACTGCTATTCTGCGCTCAACTCTCGTTTTCCCGGGACCGCGCGTGCTTCTCGAACTGCGTCTGGAAAATTACGCCGTCATCGACCACCTGGCCGTCGAGTTCGCGCCCGGACTTAATCTTCTGACCGGCGAAACCGGCGCGGGGAAATCCATCCTCATCGATGCGCTCAGCTTGCTGATGGGAGAAAAGGCATCGCCGGACGTCATTCGATTCGGCAGCGATCGTGCCGTGATCTCAGCCGTTTTCGAAGTGGACGGAGCAGCGGAGAAGCTGGTCGCCCGCATTCTCGAAAACAACGGGATCGACTCCGACGAAGCCAACCTGATCTTGCGCCGCGAAATCGCCGCCAAGGGACGAGTGTTCGTCAACAATCAGCCTGCGACCGTGGCCGTGCTCAAGCAACTGGCGCCGCATCTTGCCAGTGATCCACGCGCAGAATGAGTCGTTGGTTTCTTTCGATGCCGGGGTTCGGCTGGAACTTCTTGACAGCTACGCCAACATCCAGCTCGAACCGGTGAACGGAGCTTTCGACGAATGGAAACAGGTGAAGGCCCGCATTTGCGGAGCTGGCACAGGGAGAGCAAGACCGCCTGAAGCTGGTGGATTTGTGGATGTTCCAGAAGCGCGAGATCGAAGACGCGAAGCTCCAGCCTGGAGAAGACGAACGGCTCGAAACGCAAAAGCGGGTATTGGCCAACGCCGAGAAGATTTATAACTCCGCAATGCACGCGTTCGATCTGCTCTACGAAGGCGCGGGGTCCACGTCGGCTTCGCTGCGCGCCGCGCAAAAGCACCTGGAAGAGCTGGTCCGCTATGAGCCGAAGTTTCAGGAAGCACTGGCCTCGCTCGATACCGCGCGTATCAGCGTGGAAGACGTCGGCGCCACCCTGCGCGATTACGCCGGCAGCATCGAAGCCTCCCCGGAGCGGCTGGCGGAGATCGAAGACCGCCTGGCGCTGCTCGATAAGCTGAAGCGCAAGTACGGGCCAACGCTGGATGATGTGATCAGCCTGGGAACAGAAGTCGCGCGCAAGCTCTCGGAGATCGAGAACAAAGACGAGATCCTGCGCCAGCTTCATGGGGAACTTGAAGTTGCGGCGGAGCAACTATTTAGCAGTCGTCCCGGGCAATCTCCAAGAAGCGCCACGACGCGGCCAAAAGGCTGGAGAAGATCGTCGAAACTGAAATCAACGGACTGGCCATGAAGTCACAATTCCGCATCGAAGTGAGCGGAACCGATGCGGCGGAAAACTGGACCGCCTCCGGATTCGATCAGGTCGAGTACATGATATCCACCAATCCCGGCGAACCCATGCATCCGCTGGAGCAGATCGCATCGGGAGGCGAACTCTCGCGGGTGATGCTGGCGCTGAAGGCCAGCGTCGATGCCGGCACTTCGCACAAGAAGACCGGGGCGCAGCGCACGCTGATCTTCGACGAAATTGATACCGGCATCGGCGGCCGCGCGGCTGAGGCCGTCGGAAAGAAGCTGAAATCGCTTTCGCGCTCGACCCAGGTTCTTTGCGTGACCCATCTGCCGCAGATCGCCACCTTCGCCGACCATCACTACCTGATCGAAAAGAAAAAGTCAGGCGATCGCACGAAGACACCGTCCGCGAGATAACCGGCGATGAGCGCACCGCAGAAATCGCCCGCATGCTGAGCGGCGCGAAGGTCAGCGAGACGTCGCTGAAGCATGCCGAGCAGATGCTCAAGACGAACGCGTAAGGAATTTCTTCTCCAGTCAAGTTCAGGATGCCCAGTCCCGACCAAATCGTCGAAGTTGGTGGTCAGCGCCTGAAGCTGACGAACCTGGAGAAGGTTCTCTATCCCGCGACCGGATTCACCAAGGGCCAAGTGATTGACTACTACGCGCGCATCGCGCCGGTGCTGGTGCCGCATCTGGCAGGGAAGCCGTTGACGCTGAAGCGCTATCCCAGCGGCGTTGATCAGGAATTCTTCTTCGAAAAGAACGCCACCAAGCACCGCCCCGATTGGGTGCAGACCGCGCCCATGTGGAGCGAAGGCAATCAGCGCGAGATCAATTACATTCTTGCCAACGATCTGGCGACGATCGTTTGGCTGGCCAATCTCGCAGCGATCGAACTTCATCCGTCACTTTCGCTGGCCAAGGACATCGAGTCTCCGCGGACGATGGTTTTCGATCTCGACCCCGGCCCCCCGGCAAACATCGTTCAATGCTGCCAGGTGGGATTGTGGCTGCGCGCCATCTTTGAGCACTTCAAGCTGCAGAGTTTCCCGAAGACCTCCGGATCTAAGGGACTGCAGATTTACGTTCCGCTCAATACGAAGACCAGCTACGACGAGACCAAGCCCTTCGCGCACGCTCTGGCGCGTCTTCTCGAAAACGAACACCGCGATCTGGTCGTCTCCGATATGAAGAAAGCCATCCGCACCGGCAAAGTGCTGGTGGACTGGAGCCAGAACGACGAACACAAGACCACCATCAGTGTCTATTCGCTTCGTGCCCGCGAACGGCCAACGGTTTCGACTCCAGTCACGTGGGACGAGGTTCTGAGTGCGCTAAAGAAAAAAGACGCTGGCCTGCTCGTCTTCGAATCGCAGCAGGTCTTGCAACGCGTGGAGAAAATGGGCGACCTGTTCGCACCTCTGCTCACACTCAAGCAGAAACTCCCGACGCTGACGGGAATCGGAGAAGCGGAAACACCGCACGCTGCCGGGCGAGTGGAAGTCGCCGCACAAGCAGAGAACAAGGCCCCGAGCAAGAGGCGCGCAGGACATCGCAGAGGCGGCAAGCGTCCCTGATAAAATCTCTCGTGTTCCTCTGTGTCTTCTGTGCCCTCTGTGGTTAAAGGGTTTTGCATGGCGCAACTATATGTCGGCACGTCGGGATGGGCTTACCCGAGTTGGAAGCCCGCCTTCTATCCCGAGAAACTCGCGCAGGCGAAGTTTCTGACGTATTACTCCAGCCAGTTGAACACGGTCGAAGTGAACCTCACATTCCGGCAGTTGCTGAAAGACACCACTGCGCAAAAATGGATTGCCCAGACCCCGGATGGCTTCCGCCTCGGAATTAAGGCCCACCAAGTCATCACTCACATCAAGCGTCTGAAGGGCGCGGAAGAATTCTTGCAGCGTTTTCTGATGACGATTGAGCCGTTGGCGCGCGCTGGCAAACTCGGGCCGGTACTGTTTCAGTTGCCGCCGAACATGAAAGCTGATCCGAAGCTGCTCGACGAATTCATGTCGGCAATTCCAAAGGTCATCCAGACCGCGTTTGAGTTTCGCCACGAGTCCTGGTTCGCGGACGATATTTTCTCGTTGTTGAAACGACACAACCGCGCCTTGTGCATCGCCGAAACCGAAGAGCGCTTCACGCCTGACGTGGTCACCGCTGATTTCTGCTACTACCGCTACCGCAAACCCGAGTACGACGTGGAAGAGCGCGAAGCCATGGTCCGCCGCATGCACGAACACATCGCGGCCGGCCTCGACACCTATGCCTACTTCAAGCATGAAGAAACGCCGCAGGGGGTGCTGTACGCAGTTGAGTTGCTGAAAGAAGCGGGAAAACCAGCCACGGATTGACACGGATCACCACGGATAAAACGCAAAGAAGATTTGTCCGTGGTGATCGGTGTTAATCCGTGGCGAATCCGTCTCAGTACTTTTCGCAGTGTCCGATAACGCGCATACTCAGCCTGTGTCCTTCGAAGCCAATTCTCGCGTCGTTTCTGATTTCATCGATTACCTCAAAGTCGAGAAGGGACTTGGCGCGCTCACCGTTTCCGCCTATAACCGCGACATCGGCCAGTTCGCGGCGTTTCTCGACCGCGGCAAACGCACATTGACAAATGCCCGCCGCGACGATGTTTCTGGATTTCTCCAGCAACTGTTTTCCAACTCTGTTGACGGGCGCTCGGTGGCGCGAAAACTTTCGGCCCTGCGTCATCTCTATCGTTTCCTGTTACTCGACAAGCGCGTGGACCGCGACCCCACATTGAATATTCCTTTGCCCAAGCAGTGGAAGGTGCTACCAAAGTCACTGGGCCGGGAAGAAGTGGAAAGCATGCTTCGCGAAGATTCTTCCGCCCACCACAGGTTCTCCGAGGAACTCGCCATCCGCAATCGCGCGATGCTCGAGGTCTTCTACGCTGGCGCACTGCGGGTTTCGGAAATCACTTCCATGAAACTCGAAGACGTTAAGCTCGATATGGGATACGTCCTGGTGCGCGGCAAAGGAGATAAAGAACGCATCGTTCCCGTAGGGCGAAGCGCGCAGGAATCTCTGAGCCCGGTATTTTCGCGATGCGCGGCCGAAGCTGGCGGCAGGGAAGTCTTCGCCGTTCCTGTTCATCGCACGAGGAGCGAAGAAGCTTACCCGCCAGCGCGTCTGGCAGATGGTGGGCATCGCATCGGCGAGCGCCGGACGCCACGCCAGTCCGCACATGCTGCGCCACAGTTGTGCCACCCACATGGTAGAAAACGGCGCCGACCTGCGCACCGTGCAGACCATCCTCGGCCACGCCGACATTTCGACCACGCAGATTTATACCCACGTCGCGCTGGATCGGCTGAAGAGCGTGTACGCGAAACATCATCCACGGGCGAAGGCGAGATGAGCGTATTCACCACGGAGACACGGAGGCACGGAGAAAAAATTTGGCCACGAATTTGCGCGGATTCACACGGATCAAGAAAAGAAAGAAGATTTATCCGTGTTGATCCGCGCAAACCCGTGGCTAAGAACTTGACCTTGGTTTCTCTGCGTCCCTGTGTCTCTGTGGTGAACGGTTTTGACTATGCAAGATAAGCGAACCGTCGTAGGCAAAGCCATCGAGACATTCCTCCGCTCCCTGCGCGAGCGCAACGTTTCTCCGCACACAATGAAGGCCTACTCGGGTGATCTCGCGAATTTCTCCGCGTACGTCGGCTTGCGAAAGTGGCTCGACATTGACCACATCACCATCCGCGGATTCCTCTCGCATCTCTACGAAAAAGGCCTAGGCAAAACGTCTGTCGCGCGTTCGCTGGCGGCAGTACGTTCGCTCTATCGCTGGCTGGCGCAGGAAGGCGTCGTCGAGCAAAACCCAGCGGCGCTGGTCTCCACTCCCAAGCTGGCCAAGAAACTGCCGCGTGTGCCCACGATGGAAGAGATGAATTCCGTGCTCGATGGCGCTATGCCCGAGATCGCGTCCTTCCCCGAGCGCGACCGCCTGATGCTCGAACTGCTCTACGGCTGCGGCATTCGCAATTCAGAGCTGGTCGGCATCAATCTCGACGACGTTCGACTCGGCGCCGAGGCGATTCTGATCCGCGGCAAAGGGAAGAAAGAACGCTATGTTCCCTTCGGCAACGGCGTAACATCGGCGATGGCCGCTCTATCTTCCCGCGCGGCAACGAACCCTGGCGGAATTCTGCAAGAACACTCCGGCGCTTCTCATCAACCAACGGGGAGGGCGCCTCACCACACGCAGCGTAGGACGCATCATCAAGAAGATCGCCGTTGCCAAAGGACTCTCGCCCGACGTCCACCCACACACTCTGCGCCACGCCTTCGGCACCCACATGCTGGAAGAAGGAGCAGACCTGCGCGCCATCCAGGAAATGCTCGGCCACGAACGGCTCTCCACGACGCAGCGTTACACGCAACTATCGATGAAGCATTTGCTGAGCGTGTATGACAAGACGCATCCACGGGCGAAGTAGCTGCATGCCGTCAGCTCTCAGCCAAACGGGTTTATCTACTTCCGCAACTCCTCCCACATCTCCACCACTCGCGCCTTCAATTCCGCCGTAAACTTCGCGTACGCTTCTTCCGACGCCTCCGCTTCCGGCGGCGGCTGCATCGGCTCGCCAATCTTGATCTTGATGGGAGCGAATTTCTGGAATGGTTTGCCGCGCGGCCAGGAGTCGTAGATGCCGTCGACCGCGACGGGAACGATCGGCACTTGAAGATGGATGGAGAGTATCGTCGCGCCCTTCTTGAAAGTCTTGGGCGTGCCGTCAATGCTGCGTTCGCCTTCCGGATACAGCACCAGCGCCAGGCGGTGCCGCAATCCATAGGCCCCGGCACGCATGGCAGGGACAAGATTGGCATCGGGATCGACCACCACCGTGCGCATGATCCGCGCCACTCGCAGCATAATTCCCGAGCCGAAGATTTCGCTGGTGCCGACGGCAAACATGCGCTGGATGCTACGCAATGGCAGCACCGCCAGCAAAATCGCAGGATCGAGGAAGCTCTGGTGGTTCGAGCAAAGAAGGTATGCGCCATCGCGCGGAAGATTTTCCAATCCTTCGACGTCGATGCGCGAGCGAACGCGCCAAGCCAGCCTGATGAGACGAGAGACCAGGTAGATCACGCGGTCGGTAAAGAAGCGCAGCTTGCATGATCGCCAGCACTGCCGGGTCGGTCGGGTCTTCGCGCAGCACAGCGCTCCAGCCGGCAAACTGCTGCTTGGAGGCAGTTTTCCCGGACGCCGCGCTCGCGATGACCGCATCGAGCAACTCGCGAACGGTGTAGATTCCCGCCAGTTGCGATTCTTCCACATCGCCGCCGAGTTTCTGTTCGACCGCAACCAGCAGCTCGACTCGCCGCATGGAGTCGAGGCCGAGATCGAGCTCGAGATTGTCGCCGGGGCGAATGACTTCTGGCGCATGGGGAGAAAATTCGCGAATGACTTTCAGAGCCCGCTGTACGCTGCCCTGCTCCAGCCAGGAAGTTTCTTCAGGAGTAAGCGGCTTAGAGGCGGCTATTTCCGCGCCGGCGTCGTCCTGCTTTCCCGCGCGCACCCGCTTTTCAATTTCAAAACGTTTCAGCTTGCGGGTAGTGGTTCGCGGCAGGTCTTCCTGCCAGATTTCGTATCCGCTGATTCGCTTGGTGGACGCCAGTTTCGCCGACAAGCCCTTCGACGTCGAAGCGGATCACTTCTTTCGCATTGACGACTTTTCGTTGCCGC
Source organism: uncultured Acidobacteriota bacterium (assembly GCA_963819825.1). GTDB lineage: Bacteria > Acidobacteriota > Terriglobia > Terriglobales > Acidobacteriaceae > Gp1-AA145. The sequence continues at coordinate 124,765 of CAWFXO010000003.1, read as the reverse complement.
AAAACGTCAAAGTTCGGCACGATCACAGCGTACAGTTTTTCCGACCCCGCCGTGCCTTCCATTCCCATCACGCAAATCTCTTTGATGAACGGAGACTGCAGGTAGTGCGACTCGATCTCTTCCGGATAAATATTCTTGCCGTTGGCAAGGATGATGACTTCTTTTCTGCGCCCGGTGATGAAAAGATTCCCGCGCTGGTCGATGTAGCCGAGATCGCCGGTGTAAAGCCAGCCGTCTTTGAGAACTTCCGCCGTGGCGTCGGGACGGTTCCAGTATCCCTTCATCACGATCGGCCCGCGCAGGATGATTTCGCCGCTGGCGGGCGAGCCGTCGTCGGAAGCTTGCGGATCGACGATCTTGGCCTCGACGCCCTTCAGCGGCTGGCCGACGGAGCCAATGACGTTCTTATCCGGCGGATTGACGAATGCGCCGCCGCAAGTTTCGGTCAGGCCGTAGGCTTGCAGCACATCAATGCCGAGCGAATAAAAATCCCGGCCAATCTTGGGATCGAAGCGCGAGCCCCCGGTCACCAGCAGCCGCATGCGCTTGCCGAACAGATTGTGAATCGTTGGCAAACAAAATTTGCCCGGGGTTGAATCCCAGCTTGCGCCCCAGCACGGTAATGCGCCGCATCCAGCCGAACGCGAACCGCAGCAAAGCGCCTTTTTGCTGCGACTTCTTTGAAGATGCGGTCGTGAATCAAATAGAAAAACTGCGGTACCACGGCAAACGCCGTGATATTTCGTTCCCGCAAAGCCCGCAGCAGCTCGGTCGTGTTCAGCGTGGAAAGATAGACCACGCGCGTGCCCGCAACCAACGGCAGCAGAAGGTTCGCCATCTGCGACAGAACGTGGAACAGCGGCAGCACTCCGAGCACCGCGTCCGTCGGGCCCAATGTGCGCCCACGCGAAGACCGCCTCGGCCTCGCCCAGAAGATTGGCGTGGGTGAGCATCACCCCTTTGGGATCGGCGGTGGTGCCCGAGGTGTAGAGAAGGGAAGCCAGATCGTCAGGCGCGCGGGGCACGGGGACGAAGCGTCCGGCGGGCTGCTTGAGGATGCCGTCGAGTTCCGTCACCGCCCGCGTGGGGACAGCCGTCCCCGGCTGTCCTTCCGGGCGAAGCCCGGATTCCGTCAGCACCAACTCCACATTCAGCCCTGCGACTGCTTCCTGCGCCGTTTCCAAATGCTTCAGATCACAAAAGAGAAGGACGCGCCGCTGTCGCGCAGCAGTTTCGCGACCTGGTCGGCGTGGTAGGCCGTATCCAGCGGGACCGCCGCGCCGCCGGCAGCGATGATTCCCAGATATGCCGCCACCCAACGCGGATGATTGTCAGCCAGAATCGCAACCCGCGCGCCGGGCTGAACTCTCGTGCGCGACCAGCCAGGCGGCGATGGACTCCGCCATGGTGCGCAGCTCGGCGTAGGTGTGGCCCTCAATGCCATCTGGCGTTTGAATTTCAACGGCAGTGTTCTGCGGCCAGCGCTCGGCGCATTCGACAAAGCGGTCGTAGAAAGTGGGCATCTGTGGCCGAAATATACATGAAAACCGAGTCCACCGCCGAGGCGCCGAGACCGCAGAGGCTGTATACGGGGTTCTGATTGGCGTTCCCGGCGTCTCGGCGGTAACCAGTGTGCTCGCGACCTAACCCTCCCTGCTGCATCTAATATGCTAGGCTTCTAAACACTGGGTAAAGTGTGCCCGCTGAAGGAAATCCGAATTGATTAACGTTCTGCTAGGCAAGGTTTTCGGGACCAAGAACGAGCGCGAAGTGAAGCGCCTGATGCCGCGCGTGGCGGCGATTAACGCGCTCGAACCCGAGATGCGGAAGCTCTCGGACGAACAACTGCGCGCCAAGACCGACGAATTCCGCAAGCGCATTCAGGACCGCGATGGCGCGAATTCCCGAAGAGCAGGAACCGGACCCCGACCGCGTCCGGCAGCTTGAAGACGAGCGCCTGCAAGGTCATCGAACGAAGTGCTCGACGAAATTCTGGAAGAAGCCTTCGCCGTGGTGCGCGAGGCCGGACGCCGCGTCCTCAACATGCGGCATTTCGACGTGCAGTTGATCGGCGGCATGGTGCTGCACAACGGCACGATTTCCGAAATGAAAACCGGCGAAGGCAAAACGCTGGTGGCGACGCTGCCGGTTTATCTGAACGCGCTTGCTGGGCGCGGCGTGCATGTGGTCACGGTCAATGATTATCTCGCCAAGCGCGACTCGGAATGGATGGGCCAGCTTTACCGCTTTCTCGGCCTGACCGTCGGAGTCATCGTTCACGATCTCGACGACCGCGAGCGCCGCGAAGCCTACGCCGCCGACGTCACCTACGGCACCAACAACGAATTCGGCTTCGACTACCTGCGCGACAACATGAAGTTCGACCTGAAAGATTGCGTGCAGCGTGGGCACAACTTCGCCATCGTGGACGAAGTGGATTCCATCCTGATCGACGAAGCCCGCACCCCGCTGATCATTTCCGGCGCCAGCGAAGAATCCACCGACAAGTACGCGCGCGTCAACCGCATCATCCCCAAGCTGGAGAAGGGCGAGTCCCTGCCCGGCGAACCGGGCGAACCGGACGTGATGACCGGCGACTACGTGGTGGACGAAAAGCACCGCAACGCCACGGTCACCGACGAAGGCTGGGAAAAAGTCGAGGGGCTTCTGGGCATCGGCAACATCGCCGACCCGGAGAACTGGGACCTGAAGCATCACGTAGAGACCGCGGTCAAAGCGCACGCCATCTATCGCCGCGACGTGGACTACGTGGTCAAAGACGGCGAAGTCATCATCGTGGACGAGTTCACCGGACGCATGATGCCCGGGCGCCGCTGGTCCGATGGCCTGCACCAGGCGGTTGAAGCCAAAGAAGGCGTGAAGATCGAGCGCGAGAATCAGACGCTGGCGACCATCACCTTCCAGAATTATTTCCGCATGTACAAGAAGCTGGCCGGCATGACCGGTACGGCGGACACCGAAGCCACCGAGTTCGGCAAGATTTACAAACTCGATGTCATCGTCATTCCGACCAACAAGCAGATGTTGCGAGTGGAGAATGCCGACCTGGTTTACCGCACAGAAAAAGAAAAATACTTCGCCGCCGCTGACGAAATTCAAAAGCTGCACGACGCCGGGCAACCGGTGCTGGTGGGAACGACTTCGATCGAAAAATCCGAGCGACTGTCTGATCTGCTGAAGAAAAAAGGCATCAAGCACGTGGTGCTGAACGCCAAGTTTCACGAGAAGGAAGCCGAAATCGTTGCCCAGGCAGGCCGCAAGGGCATGGTCACGATCGCCACCAACATGGCCGGCCGCGGCACCGACATTCTGCTCGGCGGCAACGCCGAGTTCATGGCCAAGCAGGAGTGCGTGAAGAAGGGTGTCGCCCAGCAACTTCGCGCCGCGCAGGGCAAAATTCGAAATTGAAGTGGACGAATCGAAGACCACGGTCTGGTACTACGCTGGCAACGAATACGCGGTCCCGACCGACCAGTGGAACGAAGCCCTCGCCCGCTACAAGCAGCAGACCGACAAAGAGCACGATGACGTGATCGCCGCCGGCGGCCTGTTTATTCTTGGCACTGAACGCCACGAAGCCCGCCGCATTGACAACCAGCTTCGCGGCCGCGCCGGCCGCCAGGGCGATCCCGGCGCTTCGCGCTTCTATCTTTCTCTCGAAGATGACCTGATGCGCATCTTCGCCAAGGAGTGGGTCTCAACTCTGCTCCAGCGGCTGGGGATGGAAGAAGGCGTTCCGATTGAATCGCGCATGATCAGCCGGCGCATCGAGAAGGCGCAGCAGCAGGTTGAAGGCCAGCACTTCGAAGCCCGCAAACATCTGCTCGAATACGACGACGTGATGAACAAGCAGCGCGAGGCGGTCTACGGCCTGCGCCGCCAGTTGCTCGAAGGCACGGACCAGAAAGACCTCATCCTCGAAGATTACGTTGCCGGAATCCTGGGATCGCTGCTGGAAGAGCATTGCCCGATCAAGGCGCATCCGGCGGATTGGGACATCAAAGGCCTGAAGGAAGCCATCTTCACCCGCTTCGGCGTGGATATTCTTGCCGAAGGCCTCAAGCCCGAAGACCTTGAATCGCCAGGAACTGGGCGATGCGATCTTCGAACAGCTCAAAGCGCGCTACGACGCGAAAGAACAACTCATTGGCCCCGATGCCCTGCGCTATCACGAACGCATGATCATGTTGAGCGTGCTCGATCAGCAGTGGAAAGACCACCTGCTCAACATGGACCACCTCAAAGAGGGAATCGGTCTGCGCGGCTATGGACAGAAGGACCCGCTGGTCGAGTACAAGCGCGAGTCCTTCGACATGTTCGAAGCCATGCTGCTGAACTTCCAGGAAGACACGACGCGGTATCTGTACCTGATGCAGATCATCAGCCGCGGCGAGACTGGCGGCGTCGCTCCGGCGGCGGAGGCTCACAGGATCCAGGCCACGGCTGGCCCGGCTCGGTGTTCCCTGGTTCGTCCCGGTGGCGGGACCGACGGCAACGGCAAGCATCCTCCGCGGGCGGTCACCACTTCCATGGACGATCTTGAAGAAGCCTTCCAGCGCCGCAAGCGCCGCGAACTGGAACAGGCCCGCATGGCCGGAGCCGGAGAGCGCCAGCCCGTGCAGCAGGTCGTCCGCGGCGCCGCCAAAGTCGGGCGCAATGATCCTTGCCCTTGCGGCTCAGGGAAGAAATACAAGAAGTGCTGCGGAGCGAACGCCTAGCTGATGGCGGCTACTTTTTACCTCCGCACCGGGAGCTTGGGACCGGCGCCGGATACAAACCTTTACTTGACGAGGCCGCGCCGCAAGAGAAGAATTAACTCGACCTCTCATCGCCGGCCGGGGCGCGACCGACCATGAACTGGCAGGGTGTCGTTGCTATCGGAGGTGGGTGATGCGACGTGCGACGCTTGCGGTTCTGCTGACATTCCTCGTTCCTGTTCTATTATTCGGACAACATCACGGCAGCGAGGGCGGTTCGAGTTCCGGGTCCAGCGGGTCGTCTTCCAGTTCCGGAGGCTACTCCGGCGGCCACAGCGGTAGTTCTGATACGTACCACTCATCGAGCTCCTCCAGCTCTACCTCCAGCAGCAGTTCCAGCTCAAGTAGTTCCAGCGGCAGTTCGGGAAACAGTCACTCATCCAGCTCTGGTAGCTCCAGCTCAGGTAGCTCCTCCGGCGGAAGCTCGCGCTCGGGCGGTGGAGAGCCTTCGTACTCGCGCGGCGGAGGCCACAGCGGCACGGGGAGCCAGCCGGGCGCTAGCGGCAGCGTGGGTACTCACACCACGAAGGACAACAACCCGTCAAGGTCGAATCTCAGAACCGGGGATTCTGACTCGTCAGGACGGAGCGGCAAGTCTTGGTCTGAATCGAGTTCAAATCTGCGCGGCGCGGGTTCGGAATCTGGAAGTGGTTCGCAGTTGTTTCCCGGAAACTCCCGCTATACCGATACCCCGGTGCAGTTCCACCTTCAAAACGCGCTGCCCCGAGCCGATTTGGACAAGGCCCGCCAGGAAGGCAAGTTGGATGCAGATTTCTTGAAGATGGGGCTGGAACCGAATAAACAAGCCTATCAGCAGAAGATGGCTCACCTGCAAGCGGCGGAGAAGTTAAGCTCCGAGAAGCCCCAGGGCCGATTGTCGAAGTTCCTGTTTGGCGATCGCGAGAAGAATCGGCCGGCCCAGCCTGAGGCGCAGGCGTCGTTAAGGCGGTGTGTTCTCAAAGAATGCGGTCCGGTTCCTCCGCCCTGCACGGGGAAAAACTGCCGGCCGGGGCCGCCTTGCTTGGGCGCCAACTGTGCTCCTCCACCGCCGCCCCAAAACACCTGCGCGTATCTGCCGACTGGCTATCCGCAGCCCAGTGGGTACTGTCAGCCTTTGGGTTATATTGACCATTGCGACGGCACAGGGCAATGTTATGCCCACCTGGGGCGTGTGAACGGCTACTACTGCGACACAATCCTTCAACACTTGAAGCAGGAGCAAGAGCAAGCCGCCAAGTTGCTCCACGACCAGGGGGCCGCCTGTTCGTCCAATCCTCAGAACGAGCAGTGTGTTTCCGCGACAAACGACTACCAAACTTCCCTGAATCTGATTCGGCAGTTGGCGACGCAGTACCAGATGTGCCGCGCGGCGGCGGGGCTGGGGCCGGCGAACATCAATCTGGGTCCCGCTGTAGTCACTTCGCCGCCTTCGTTACCATAAACGACTTCACCACGATGTTGTTCGGCTGCATGCCCGCCGGAATCATGGTCAGCAGGCCGTATTCTCCCGGCTCCAGCTTTCGCGGCTTGCGCTTCTCGACCACGGTGACATCCCCCGACGATGCAGCCCAGCACCAGCAGATATTTCTGGCTTGCGGAAAGCGCGAGTCCATCCGGCTGGCTGCCGACAGTCAGCGACGCCACGATCTTGCCCATGTCAATGTCGTAAACCGTCACCGCGTTCGAACCAAAGTCGCTAACGTAGAGCCGCGAATTGTCGTCGGAAACAATCGCCGCGCGCCGGGTGCGTGCCGATCAAGTAGCTGCCGCTGACTTCGTCGGTGCCAGTCTCGATGATGGAAATGTTGTCCGAATCGAAGTTGCAGACGATCAGCTCGCCGCCGTCGGGCTTGAGCGCCAAGTTCACCGGAGTCTTTCCCGACATCGAGCGAGGCCAGCAGTTTGTCGTTCTTCAGATCAATCGAAGCCACCTGCGCCGATCCCGAGCAGGCGACGAAGGCCTTGCTGCTGTCGGGAAGTATGGCGATGTCCTCCGGTTGATGGCAGATGGGGATGGTGCTGCGCACTGCGAAGATGTGAGTATCAATCAGCGAAACCGAATCGCTACCGCGATTGCTGACGACAACCGTGTTGCCATCCGGCGAAACCCGTGCCAGCCCCGGAGAGTTTCCGACGCCGATACGGTGCGCGATCACCTCGCGCTGTTCCAGATCGATGACGGAAACATTGGCGGAGCCGGAATTCGCCACGTATCCGCGCTTTCCGTCGGAAGAAACGTCGATGAAATAGGGCTTCCCGTGGACCCCAATCGTCGCCACCACCGCATTCTGTCTCCGCGTCAATCACGCTCACGTTGGCTGAGCCGGTGTTGACGACATAAATCTCGTTCTTCTTGCTGATTGGCGGCGACCCCGGTAGGGTCGAGGCCGACGCGTAGCGTCTTCACTCGGCAAGAAACGTCCGCAGATCAATCACAGAAACCGAATTGCTCTTGCCGTTGGTGACGTAGGCATACTCGCGATACGCCGGGTCGAAGCTGGGAAGCTCGCGCTGGCGAAAGTACCACCAGCCAAGTCCGCCCAGGACCGGCAGGATGACAATGATGAGGAGAAGTTTCTTCAAGCTGCGAGCAGCGATTATAGATGAAGACGAACGGTAGAGAAGCTCTACCGCAGTTCTTCCATCACCTGCTCCAGCACTTCGCGCCCGGGCCGCACCACCGAGCCGGCAGCGTGGCCAGCGGCGCATCCGTCATGTTCAGCATGTCGACAAAGGTGGGCGCTTTGGTGTTGACGTAGAGCACGCCGGTCAGCATCTCGTCCTTTCTCTTTGGCTTCGTTCAGGCGAGTGATGGCGCGAATCCGGTTGGTCGGATCGTAATCTTCTTCCAGCTTGCGCAGCCGCAGCCGCGAACCGTCGTGCATGGTGACTTCGACGGTCGTTCCGGGGTCGTATTCGACCGCGATGTCTTCGAACGCCGGGATGAAGTTGATCTCCTGCAGCGGCTCTTCGTGGTCGATCGCATACTTGTACGACTTGGTCGAGCCTTCGTGATCGTTGAAGGTGACGCACGGAGAAATCACGTCCAGCAGAACCGTGCCGTTGTGCGCGATTGCAGCCTTCAACATGGCGTGAAGCTGCCGTTTATCGCCGGAGAACGATCGCCCCACGAATGTTGCGCCCAGCGAAATCGCCAGCTCGCAAGTATCGATCGGAGGCAGTTCGTTGATGGTTCCGGTCTTCAGCGTCGAGCCAAGATCAGCCGTGGCGGAGAATTGTCCCTTGGTCAGGCCGTACACCCCGTTGTCTTCGATGATGTAAATCATCGGCAGATTGCGGCGCATGAGGTGCACGAATTGTCCGATGCCGATGGAAGCCGTGTCGCCGTCGCCGCTGACGCCCAGCGCCATCAGCGTACGATTCGCCAGCACCGCGCCGGTGGCGACCGAGGGCATGCGTCCATGGACAGAGTTGAAGCTGTGGGCGCGCGCCATAAAGTAGGCCGGCGTTTTCGACGAGCACCCGATGCCGCTCAGCTTGGCCACGCGCTCGGGCTGCACGCCCATCTCGTACATGGCGTCAATGATGCGTTCGGAAATCGCATTGTGGCCGCAGCCCGCGCACAGTGTGGTCTTTCCGCCGCGATAGTCGAGAACGGCAAGTCCCAGGCGATTGGTCTTTGGAGCTGGAGCAGGAGCTGGAGTGCCGGTTAGGTGTGGTGGCCATTACTTTCCCTCCATGGCAGCAATTTCTTCGGTGACGGAGCGCGCGTCGAGCGGCAAGCCGTCGAGGTGCGCAATGCTGCGTAGCTTCAGCACCAGTTCCGGTTCTAAATCCAGCTTGAGCAGGCTGAGCATCTGAGCGTCGCGATTCTGCTCGACGACGTAAACCCGTTTGTGCTCACGCACGAAATCGGCAATCTCCGGAGAAAACGGAAACGCCCGGATTCGCAAATAGTCGGTCGGCAGTTTGCGCTCGTCGCGCAACTGGTCTTGAGTTTCGGTGATCGCCCAATGCGAGCTGCCGAACGCGATGATCCCGACTTCAGCCTTCGGCATCTTCGTAATCACAGGCGCCGGAACAAATCCGCGCGCGTGCTCAAACTTGCGGCGCAGGCGGTCCATGTTGCCTTCGTAGTCCTCCGGATGCTCGCTGTACTGGGCTTCCGCGTTGTGTCCGCTGCCGCGCGTGAAATACGCCGCCGCCGGATGCGGTGTCCCCGGCAGCGTGCGATAACCCACGCCATCGCCCTCGACGTCTTTGTAGCGGCTGAAGCTTGCCGAGCCGGTCGAGGTCTTCCTTGGTCAGAACCTTGCCGCGCTCAATCGGCTTCTCGGGATACGGAAACGGATCCGACATCCAGTTGTTCATTCCCAGATCGAGGTCCGACAGCACAAACACCAGCGTCTGAAATTGCTCCGCCAGGTTGAACGCATCCATCGCCATCTCAAAACACTCGCGCGGCGAGGAAGGGAACAGCATGATGTGCTTGGTATCGCCGTGCGACAGAAACGCGGTCGAAAGAATGTCGCCTTGCGACGTGCGCGTTGGCAAGCCGGTGGATGGCCCGACGCGCTGAATGTCCCACACCACGGCAGGAATTTCGCCGTAATACGAAAGCCCTGCGAATTCCGACATCAGCGAAATTCCCGGCCCGGAAGTCGTCGTCATGGCCCGAGCACCCGCCCACCCTGCGCCGATGACCATTCCGATCGCCGCCAATTCGTCTTCGGCTTGTACAACCGCAAAAGTCGCTTTGCCATCAGCGCCGACGCGAAAACGCTTCAGGTACTCGATCATGCTCTCCGCCAGCGAAGACGAAGGCGTAATCGGATACCAGCTCAACACCGTAACTCCAGCAAACACGCAGCCCAGCGCCGACGCGGCGTTTCCGTCAATGATGATTTTGCCCTGGTTCTTGTTCATGCGCTGGATGCGGAACGGATCGCCCTTGGTCAGGCTCGCCGTCGCGTAATCGAACCCTGCCTGCACCGCCGCCAGATTCAGATTCGCCGCTTTCACCTTCTTGGCGAACTGCCGGCGGATGGCGATTTCGATCTCAGCCATTTCGATGTCCAGCAGCTTCGCGACCACTCCGACGTAAATCATGTTCTTGACCAGCTTGCGCAGCTTGGCCTCGGGGCAAACCGTCGCCACCAACTTGTCGTAGGGGACGGCGTAGAACACCAAATCATTCCGCAGCGAACTCAGATTCAGAGGCTCGTCATAAAGCACGGCCGCGCCGGGAGCCAGCGACATCACGTCGGCGCGCGCGGTCTCCTGGTTCATCGCCACCAGAAAATCAATTTCTTTCTTGCGGGCGACGTAGCCGTCTTTGTTGGCGCGGATGGTGTACCACGTTGGCAGCCCGGCGATATTCGAAGGAAACAGGTTTTTCCCCGAAACCGGGACGCCCATCTGAAAAATGCTTCTCAGCAGTACAGTGTTGGAGCTTTGCGAGCCGCTGCCGTTCACGGTCGCGACCTGTATGCTCATGTTGTTAACAACCGGCACCACCCCAGCCCGCCCCGCGGACTCGTGCAGCCCCACATCAGTCGTAGCCATTCCCTAGCGAATCCTTCCTGCCATAACGTTTATGCGACGCCCCTGCCCACACCGACCACCGGTGCGGAGGATTCTTAAATTATACGGCAGGGGTTGGATGAGTTAGTAATGGGCGGCGGGGGATTACCGAGTAGGAACTCGGGCTGATTCTTAGGGCTAGCGGTAGATCACTTGGTGGACAAGCTCATACATGCACAAACTGGAAAGGAACAGGATTAGTCCGCTCCAACAGATAGAGACGAACGAGAAGGCGCGATATCCACCCGCAAACGACCTCAGCAGTAGAACGATAGCTCCAACTTGAGAAAGGAGTTGTTACCGCAAGGCCGAATACTATAAACGGAATGAGCACGCTGTCGAGGACGCCGTCCAGACCGGTAGCAGAACTTACGCTAGCCTTCTCGGCCAGCCCAATGCAGACGGGAATTAGAGTGCTCCAAGCGAGCACGAGACCCCAAATGAGCCGTCTCTTGGTGGGATCGTTCGTCGGCTGTTCGTCAGCGTTGCTCATATTCGAGGCTACGGAAAGCTGCTTGAAACAAGGCCTCCTGGGTCATTGCAAGGGCTACTGCTCCGTGAAGAACTGCGCCATTTTCCTGAACTTGTCGTACCGCGACGCGACCAGTTCTTTCACCGGCAGGCCCTTCAGCTCAGAGAAGTGATTTTGCAGCGCCACGTCGAGATGTTTCGCGGCGGCATCGGGATCGGTATGTGCCCCGCCTTCCGGCTCGGGGACGACGTCATCAATGCAGCCAAGCTGCTTCAGGTCGGAAGAAGTAATGCGGAGGGCCTCGGCGGCGAGCTCTTTTTTCGCGGCGTCGCGCCACATGATCGACGCGCATCCCTCGGGAGAGATGACGGAATAAATCGCATTCTCCATCATCAGCACGCGGTCGCTGACGGCTATGGCCAGCGCGCCGCCGCTGCCGCCTTCGCCAGTGATGGCAGTAATAATCGGGACTTTCAGCCGCGCCATTTCCCGCAGATTCCGCGCGATCGCCTCGGCCTGTCCGCGTTCTTCGGCTCCCAAGCCGGGATTCGCTCCGGTTACATCCACAAAGGTAAATATCGGACGCGAAAACTTCTCCGCAAGCTGCATTGCTCGCAGCGCCTTGCGATAACCTTCTGGGTTCGGCAGCCCGAAATTACGATGGACCTTCTGCTTCATGTCCCGCCCTTTTTGCGTTCCCAGGACCAGCACTTCCTCGCCGTGAAAGCGCGCGATGCCACAGACCATCGCGGGATCGTCGGCAAAGTGGCGGTCGCCGTGGATCTCGCTCCAGTCGGTGAAAATCTTTTCGATGTAGTCGAGGAAATATGGCCGCTGCGGATGGCGGGCGAGTTCGGTCTTGATCCAGGCTTCGCGGTGCTGCAAGATTTCTCTTCTCAGCGCCTCAATGCGCCCGCGTAGGTCTTCGATCTGGAGGCGGGTCTCGTCGTCCGGCCCTTCCAGTGCTTCGAGGTGGATGACCTGTTTCTCAATTTTTTCCAGTTCGTGGGGAATGGCGAGGTCGGGCTTGGATTCGCCGTTGCGCGCTGCCCGGCGCGTCTCCACCATGGCGAGTAGAAATTGCGTCCCGCTCAATGCAGCGGTGATTTCGGCTGGCTTCATTGCGTGTATTTTGGCGATCGCAGCCGCTCCTTGAACTCTCGATGTCATTCCGACCCCGCGTCAGCGGAGGGAGGAACCCTTCGGCAGGCTCAGGGCAGGCTCTGCTTTTCGCCGGCGCGACCGACCCTGCCGGGAGGGCACCGATTCTTTCTGCAGTCTAATCAATCACCCGGACCGCGCCTCGTCCGCAGAGTTCTTCCACGCGGCCAATGAAATTGCGGTCTGGCAGGACATTATAGCCCGAGGCCTCCATGACCACCATGAAATCGCCTTCCCGTTCCACGTCAAACAGCACCTTGGCCTCGCCTTTTCGTTGAGAGAAAAGGAGATGCAGGTCGTCCACTATAGTTTCGGTGGCCTTGTCGAGAGGGATACGGATGCGCAGCGAACGGGGCAGCGGGACCCTGGCCTCTTCGAGCGGAGTGATGTCGTTTACCGTCAGCTTGGGATTGGCGCCTTCTTCGATGCGAACTCCACCACGGATAAGAACAGGCACTTCCATCTTCACTTTGTCCTGCAGCTTGCGGTAGGCCTCGGGGAAGACGAGCATCTCAATCGACCCCGCAAGATCTTCGAGCGCAGCCTGCGCGTAGAAGTCGCCCTTCTTGGACTTGAGCACCCGAAGATTCGTGATGATGCCCGCGGTGCACAGGTTCTCATCCTTTCCCGTGGATGACTTCATGGCCGCGAGCTCGGCGGTAGAGAGCGCACGCAGGTCTTCCAGCTTTTCGCGATATTTATCCAGCGGGTGCCCGGTAATGAAGAAGCCGAGAATTTCTTTTTCGTTGGCGAGGCGGGTGTGCTCGTCCCAATCGGGAGTATCGGGGAGCCGGTCTTCCTGCGGCTGTTCTTCCTGCTGGAAAACGCCGAACAAACCATGCTGGCCGGATTCCGCGTCACGCTGCGACTTCTGCGCGTGGTCCATGGCCTTGTCGAGCACAGCCATCAGTTGCGCCCGGCGGCCAAGAGAATCCATGGCCCCGCTCTTGATCAGCGACTCGAGCACGCGCTTGTTCAGCAACCGGAGATCAACTTTTTCGCAGAATTCGTAAATGGATTTGAAGCTCCCGATTTCCTTTCGAGCCGCAACGATCGATTCAATCGCATTGTGCCCGACGTTCTTCACCGCCGCGAGCCCAAAGCGAATCGCCTGACCATGCGGAGTAAAGTTGGCGTCGCTGACGTTTATATCCGGCGGCTCAACGGCAAGTCCCATTTCGCGGCACTCGTTGATGTACTTCACCACGTCGTCGGTGCTGCCGGTGACCGACGTCAGCAGCGCGGCCATGAACTCAACCGGATAATGCGTCTTCAAATACGCCGTCTGATAGGCCAGCAGCGCATAGGCCGCCGAGTGCGCTTTGGGGAAGCCGTACTCCGCAAACTTCGCCAGCAGATCAAAAATCTTCTCGATCTTCTTCGGCGGATAACCGCGCTGCACCGCGCCCTCGACGAAGCGCTCGCGCTGCTTGGCCATTTCCTCGGGCTTCTTCTTGCCCATGGCGCGACGCAGCAAATCGGCTTCGCCCAGGGAGTAGCCCGCCAGGCGGTGCGCGATCTGCATCACGTGCTCCTGATAGACAATCACGCCAAACGTCTCGCGCAGGATCTCTTCCAACTCCGGCAATTCGTACTCGATCTTCTTGCGGCCGTGCTTGCGATCGATGAAGTAATCGATCATGCCGCCCTGAATCGGGCCGGGACGATAGAGCGCGTTCAGCGCGGTGAGGTCTTCGATCGTGTTGGGCTGATAGCGGCGGAGCACGTCACGCATGCCGTGCGATTCAAACTGGAAGACGCCGGAAGTCAGCGCGCTGTGGAAGACCTTCACGTAAGTTTCGTGATCGGTAAGCGGAAGCTCTTCGAGCTTGAGCTGCTCGCCCCTGACCTGCGCGATCAGCTTCAGCGTGTCGTCGAGAATGGTCAGCGTGGTCAGCCCGAGGAAGTCCATCTTCAGCAGGCCCATCTTTTCGATGGCCACCATGTCGAAGGCGGTGACGATTTCGTCGTTCTTGGTCCGGAACAGCGGAACCAAGTCGGTGAGCGGACGCGGCGAAATCACCACTCCGGCGGCGTGCACGCCGGCGTTGCGCACCAGGCCTTCCAGCTTTTTTGCCGTATCGAGCAACTCGCGGATTTGCGTATCGCTTGTCGTAAGCCGCCTGTAAGCGCGGGAGATTCCTTGATCGCGTTTTCCAGCTTGATGTTCAGCGTGGTCGGGACCATCTTGGCGATGCGGTCCACGTCGATGTAGGGCACGCCCATGGCGCGGCCCACGTCTTTAATCGCCGCTTTCGCCGCCATGGTGCCGAAGGTGATGATCTGCGCGACATTTTCCCGTCCGTATTTGCGCGTGACGTAGTCGATGACTTCGTCGCGGCGGTTCATGCAGAAATCCATGTCGATGTCAGGCATGGAAATGCGTTCGGGATTCAGGAAGCGCTCGAAGAACAGTTCGTGCTCCAGCGGATCGAGATCGGTAATCTTCAGCGAATACGAAACCAGCGATCCCGCCGCCGAGCCACGGCCCGGGCCAACCGGAATATTGTTCTCTCGGGCGTAGCGCACAAAGTCCCACACGATCAGGAAATAGCCCGAAAACTTCATCTGCTGGATGATGGAGATTTCTCGTGCCAGCCGCTGCTCGTATTCGGCAATTCCATGCTTGAGTTTGCCGGCAGCCAGCAGGCCGCGAATCACATCCATGCGCTGCGCAAAGCCTTCGCGCGTGACGTGCTCGAAATAACTGTCGAGCGTGTATCCCTCCGGCACATCAAAATGCGGGAACGGATTGCTGACTTTGTCGAGCCGCAGATTGCAGCGCTCGGCAATCGCCAGCGTGCGCGAGAGCACGTCGGGCGCGTCCTTGAACACCTGATACATCTCGTCGTGGCTCTTGACGTAGAACTGGTTGCCCTGGAACTTCATCCGGTTCGTATCTTGAATGCTCTTGCCGGTCTGAATGCAGACCATCACGTCCTGCGCGTGGGCGTCGTCTTCGCACAGGTAGTGACTGTCGTTGGTGGCGACCATCGGTATGCCGAGGTCTTTTTCCAGGCGGAACAGATTGGGATGGATGCGGTGCTCCATCTCCAGGCCCTGGTCCTGAATCTCGAGAAAGAAATTGTTCTGCGCCGAAGATGTCGCGATACTCGGCGGCCGCCGCGCGCGCGGCGTCGTACTTTTCTTCCATCAGGAATTCGGCGACGGAACCCTTCAGGCAGCCGGAAAGAGCCGATCAATCCCTTGGAGTGTTCGGCCAGAAATCTCTTGCTCACTCGCGGCTTGTAGTAGAAGCCGTGCAGCGAAGCCTCCGAGGTGATCTTGACCAGATTGCGATAGCCTTCTTCGTTTTCGGCGAGCACGAGAAGATGGTTGTAAGTGTCGCCGTCGGGCGGCGTGCGCTCGATGCGGTGGTCGTCTTTCTTGCAGATGTAAAGTTCGCAGCCGACGATGGGCTTGATCCCTGTGCCCTTCGGCCGCATTCACAAAGTGCACTGCGCCGAAAATATTTCCGTGGTCGGTCATGGCCACGGCCGGCATGCCCAGTTCCTTCGCCCGCTGACAGAGCTTCTCCACGTCGCAAGCGCCGTCGAGCATCGAGTAGTCGGTGTGGAGATGGAGGTGGACGAATTGGGACATGTGAAATCGGGCTCTGAGGTTCAGGCTTCGGGCTTCAGGCTCTGGGCTTCAGGTTTGATTCTACCGCTGCGTTAATTCTAAGTGAATGCAGCAAGGCAGATTTGGCCCAGTTATGCACAGTTGTGAATTGTTTTGCAGCCGCGCAAGAAAAAGGGGCGGCAGTTAGCCGCCCCCGATGGTTTCCTGAAGCCTAGAGCCTGAAGCCCGAAGCCTGGCTATTTCGCGTACACAAAATGCCCGCGCCGGTTTTGTTGCCAGCAAGCTTCGTTGGACTCGGTGCAGAACGGCTTTTCTTTCCCGAGGCTCACGGTTTTGATGCGGTCGGCGGAAATGCCTCCCGCAACCAGCGCGTTCTTCACCGCACTGGCGCGATTGTCGCCCAGCGCCAGGTTGTATTCGGTTGAGCCGCGCTCGTCGCAGTGTCCCTCAATCGTGAAGTTGATGTTGGGATGCTGCTGCAGGAAAGCGACGTTGGCCTGAATCGACGCCTGATCGCTCGCGCGAATATCTGACTTGTCGTAATCGAAGTAGATGTCCTTGATGTTCTGCGAGAACAGACTCTTGGTCGGTCATGGTAGGCGCCGGTGCCGGTGGAGGAGCTGGCGGTGGAGGCGTGTTCACGGTGACGGTTGCAGTCGCGGTTTGGGTTCCGCCCGCTCCCTTGGCCGTGAGGGTGTAGGTCGTGGTTGTCGCCGGACTTACCGACTGTGTTCCGCTGGGTTGGACGGCGCCGATTCCGTCAATGCTGACGTCGGTCGCGTTGCTGGTCTGCCAGGTCAGAGTGGAGGACTGGCCCTTGTCAATGGTTTCGGGGCTGGCGGTCAGCGTCGCGGTGGGCGCGGCGGGAGCCGGCGGCGGAGGTGGCGGCGGAGGCGGAGTCTTTCTTATGGCACGCGCCCAGGAAAAGAATCGCGCTCAGCGCGAATATCGAGTGCGACCCATCGCAACGTTAACTGTTTCATCTTTTTTCTTTCTCCTATATAGCGCACGCCCTGCGGCGCACGTTCGTCCCGGACAGGCCCAAACACGACCCCTCCAGAGATATCAAGAACTGTAATCGAATTACAACTGTAAACCTATTTCCAACTCCAATCCGGCTCCGAGTTGCTGCCGGATGTCGTCAACTGCTTCTGATTGCTGCCGTCAGCCAGCATAGTCCCAGATCTGCAGCGATCCCGAGCGGTTGGACTGAAAAACGATGTGCCGTCCGTCCGGCGACCACGACGGAAAGTCATTGCGTCCGCCATCGTGGGTCAACTGCACCCACTGCTTGCTGGCGACGTCCATGATGTAGATGTCCTGCGCGCCGGGAGCGCCGGGGCCGTAGTGGCGTATCCACGAGAACACCAGAAACTGCCCATTCGGCGACCACGCCGGCGAGACCGCGTAGCCCTGGTCAGTCTATCGGCTGGACATTGGTTCCGTCCGATCCCATGGTGTAAATCTGCGGCAGATCGCCCCGCCGGCTGACCCAGGCAATTTCCGTTCCCGGTCTTGCGGTTCCATACAGGTGAAACATTGGTCGTGCCCGAGTTTGTGATGCGGTGCAGGTTTCCACCGGATTGGTCCACAACGTAGATTTCGGGCTTTCCCGAGCGCGACGACGAGAATGCCAGCTTCGCGCCATCCGGCGACCACGCCGGGGAAAGATTGGTCCCGCCCAGCCTCGGGAAAGACACCAGCCGGTTCAGGTCGAAGGAGTACATGCGGATCTCCCAGCCGGCTCCGGTGAAGGAACTGAACGCCAGCCGCGATCCGTCCGGCGAAATGTGCGGCGAGAGGGAAATGGTGCCCAACGTGGTGAGTCGCGTGCTGATTGGCGCCGTCGTAGTCCATGGCCCAGATTTCCTTGTGTCCGCCGCGCGCGCTGACGTAGAAAATCTGCGTTTCGGCAATGCCGTTAATTCCGCCGCCCAGACGCAGGATGATCTCGTCAGCAAACTTGTGCGCAATCGCTCGCGCCCCCTGCGCCGTTGCGGCGTCTGTGTATTGCTTGCCGAGCACCTGCGGGGACGCAACGTTCTTCACGTCGTACAGCCAGCCTTGCACGGTGACGTTGTTACCCAGCGCCGCAAGATTTCCAAATACCAGCATGGCTGCATTCGGCGGCGGTGCGCTCCAGGAATCGAACTTCACGTCTGCCGGAGCGCCGACCGGGCCTAGCGGATAGAAACTTTTCGAAACCATCTCGAAAATGCCGGCGTTGTCGAGATCGTTCCACAGCGTGTCGTTGAAGGTCTTGAGCAGGTCCGTGTTTCGCGAGCATCTTGATTGGAGGCCTTAAAATCCGGCACCGCGATGCGAACTTTTTCCACGCCCAACCCGGTGCCGGTCTTGATCCAGTCCTGCGCGGAGGCATACGGCCAATAAAAGCACCGGAAGCAAACCATAGAGGAGTTGCCTTCGTTGAATGTCGTCTCACCATCACTCCACGTCCCAAGCTAGAAGCTAAGAGCTAGACGGCTAAAAGCTATCTCTTGTAATCGAACCAAAACTCCACGCTGACCTTGCTTCCGGAATAGTCCGAAGGCAGCGGCCCAAACGTATCAATCCTTTGTAACGCCCGTGACCGCCGACTGGTCCAGCGAGGGCACGCCGCTCGACTGCTCAATCTGCACATTCGTCGGCCGTCCATTTCGTTCGATGTCAAAGGTCACGTAAACGCGGTTGGCATCCTGGATTCGCGGATCAACTTCGTATTTCAGCCAGTTCTCGGAAACTTTTTGATTTACCACGCGCACATACCAGGCGTAACGCGATCCGAAATCGCCCCCGCCTCCCGTGAAACCAAATCCGCCCTTCGCGGCGCCGGAGTTGAACATGGCATACGGCCCGCTGACCGGCCCGCCCTCGCCAAACGGGACGACGTTGCTGGCCTCCTGAACGGGTTGCGGCTTGCGGTTGGCGCTGGGTAGCCGTAGGCTGCGGAACCGGTTTCTTTTTTGCATTTTTCTCCGCGATCGGAATCGCCGTCGGTTCCTCCACTACTCGGCTTCGATTGCGATTTCGACAAACCTTTCGATTCCGTTGCCAGCACATTCTGCGTCTGCACCGGATTGGCCGGCAGCGGCACGTTGCTGACCAGCGAGACTCCCATCGCGCTTCCGCCTCCGCCCTCACCCCAGTTCGAGCCGTGACCGCCAGTGCACGATCAGCGCGTAACCCACAATGGCCAGCGTGAAGCCAACGTGCAGCGCCGCAGACCACGCCAGGTTATGTCCCCAGCGATCATGCTCGAAGAATATTTCACCGTTGGCCATGGGTTTCCAGCGGTTGGGTCACGATGCTGACATTCGTGATCCCCGACGACTTCACCGCATCCATCACGGTCGCGAAAGCGCCGAACGGCACATCTTCATCGGCCCGCAAGAAAATCGACTGATGCTGCGGATCGCGCACTTTCTGCCGCAATTTGGTTCCAATCTCGTTAATGTTGACTGCATCGTTGCCCAGAAACACTCGCTGCTGCTTGTCAATGCTGATCACCAGACGCTCTTCAGTGATCTCTTTTACGGTGCGCGTTTTGGGCACGCTGACTTCGATTCCCGATTGCAACACTGGCGCGGTGACCATGAAGATGATCAGCAGCACCAGCACCACATCCACCAGCGGAGTGATGTTGATGTCGGAGAGCGAGAGCTGCGTGCGTCCGTTGGCCGCCGTGAAGGCCATTAGCGCCGCACCTCCGCGGCGGGCGAGGGCAGAGGAGCCTGGCGCTCGATGGCATTGAGCATTTCCAGCGAGAAATCGTCGCAGCGCGCCGCAAAGTCGCGAATCGAGCCGCCGATCAGGTTGTAGGCAATCACTGCCGGGATCGCAGCCACCAGGCCGGCGGCGGTCGTGATCAAAGCTTCGGAAATTCCCGGCGCCACCGCCCGCAGCGTGGCAGCGCCGCTGGTCCCGAGACCGTGGAAGGCGTCGATAATTCCCCATACCGTTCCGAACAATCCAATGAACGGAGTGACCGCAGCGGTAATCGCCAACCAGGGGAGATTTCTCTCAAAGCGCGTCATCTGCTCCGACGATGCAATCTGCATGGACCGCTGGACGGCCAGAGGATTCCTCAGTACGCCCGTGGATCCTACCTGACGCTCATATTCCTTGAACCCTGCCTGGAATACTGCGATCAGCGGGCTGGGGCGGTACTGTTCAGAGAAAGCGGCAATATCCTGCAGTTTCTGGGCACGGCGAAAAGCCCGTAGAAACCTGCCGCTCTGTACCCGCGCGCGTCGCAGAGCGCTCCATTTGGAAAGGATGATGGACCAGGAAACCAAGCTGAACGCCAGCAGTACGAGCAGTACGGCCTGCGCTACCGCACCCGTTTCCTTGACGAGATCAATGATGTCGCCGCCAATAATAAAAGCAGGCAAGAAGGGCAAATGCATTAGGTTGTCGGGATCGCCAGAAGCTGATTATAGTCCAACGATTCCGGCTTTCCCTGCGCACGTACTCAAACCGTAACTGTGGAAAGTGCACGCGCCGCAGGCTTCATTCCCCCGAAGCGGAACTCAGGCCAGCAACTTGCATGCCGCGATCGCCGCTTCTGTAGAGGCTTTTTTTGTGCGATTATGCTGAGAGAGCTGATTTCCGCCCTAATGGCTAGCCAAACCATCATCGGCCCAATTTCCGGTATCGGCTCCGGTGTCTTTCCCAGCCTGATTTTTGTTCACGGCAGCGAGCAGCGTACCCTCTACCTCGATCACAGTCCGTTCAGTATTGGCCGCAAGATGGAAAAAGACCTGGCGATTGCAGATCCCCGGGTCTCGCGCGACCATGCCCTTCTTCTTTCCGAAAACGGAAAGTTCTTCGTGCAGGACCAGGGCAGCAAGCACGGCACGTTCGTCAATGGCGAACGCGTGGAGCGTCGGCAGCTCGAGCGCAACGACCGCCTCGAGTTTGGCGCCCGTGACACGATTTACGCGGTTTTTCATCCTCAGCACGTCACCACCAATACGGCGCGCGATTTTCTCAGTCAGATTTCTGGCATCCAGATTTCGAACGAAGTCACCGATCTCGAGAAGCTGACTATCTTCCTCGAAGCCGCACGCAAGCTGAACACTACCGGCGTGCTGGATGAAATCCTGCTGACGCTTCTCGACGTGACCCTGAAGCTCACCGGGTCGGAGCGTGGTTACGTCTTCCTGAGAAATGAAGACGGCAAGCTGCGCCTGGCGGCAGGGCGAAACTCCAAAGGCGAGTTGCTGCTCGATGACACCACCATTTCGCACTCGATTCTCGAAGACGCGTTGCGCTCGAATTCTGAATTTCTCCTCACCGACACCAGTCAGTCGCTCGATCTTTCCGGGCGCCAGAGCATCGTCGCCTACGATCTCCGCACCGTGATCTGCATTCCTCTGCGCAAGATGCAGGTGCAGACCAAGGCCCGCGCGGCTTCCGAGCCGGTGCCCTCAGGCGATGCCATGGGCGCGCTGTACGTGGATTCACGTTTCGCGTCGCGCGACATTTCCAAAGTCAGCGGAGATATTTTGCATCTGGTCGCGACTGAAGCTGCGTCGCTGATCGAGAACGCACGCCTGGTGCAGGCCGAAGAAGAGTCGCGGCGCTATCAACAGGAGCTCAGCATTGCCGCCACCATTCAGCAGCGTCTGATGGCGGTGACCATTCCCGAAGTGCCGTTTGCACGCCTCAGCGGCAAGAACCTTTCCTGTAAAGAGATCGGCGGCGATTTTTACGATGCCGTAAATACCGAAGATGGCTTGGCGGTTGTGCTCGCCGACGTTGCGGGCAAGGGAGTCTCAGCGGCGCTGCTCGCCTCGACTCTGCAAGGCATGATCTATTCGCAACTCGTCGCGCGCATGCCTTTGACGGAGATTGTCGATTCCGCCAATCGCTTCCTCACCAGCAAGCGCATCGGTGAAAAATACGCGACCGTGGTCATCGCCCGCCTGCGCCGCGACGGCGAACTCGAATACGTAAACTGCGGCCACGTTCCGCCGCTGCTGGTCTGCGGCGGCGAGGTCATCCGCCCCACGCACGGAAGTTTGCCCGTCGGCTTGCTGCCGGACGCGGTGTACGAAAGCGACCGCTACAGCCTGCACGCCGGGGACCGCCTGATCCTGGTCACCGACGGCGTAACTGAAGCCGAAAACGCCGAAGGCGAATTCTTCGACAACGAGCGCCTCGAAATCGCCGCCCGCAGAGGCAGCATGCAAGACGTGTTCGCCGCCGTCTCCGAATTCTGCGGCAGCACCCCGTTGAGCGACGACTGCACCGTGGTGGAAATGGTCTTCCTGGGAGAGTAGATCCCGCCTTACTCCGATTGGACGGTTACCGAGAAATCCGTGCCTTCCCAGCGCTGGCCTTGCGGCCAATACATCGTGAAAACTACACTGCGTCCCGGCGGCAGTTGGCCGGTGGGCAAGTCGGCGACGTAAATCCCTGCTCCAGTGTCACGGGTTGCGAGATCATTGGAGATCTTCCAGTCGTCGCTGCTCCAGTGCACGTTGGCGGGCGCCATCACTGCGATACGCAGGATTTTTCCCGCCGCCATGACCCGGCACTTGTTGTTGAACCGCCATTCGCAATACACCGAACAGCGCTTTTCGACGCGATATCGCTTCACCGTCTGCGGCGGCTGGTCGAAAATCTTGCCGTCTTTGAGCGAGCGCACCAGCTTGATGTACTCCGAATGCGCCCAGACCAGCGGACAGGCTGAGCCCGAAGGTTTACCGCGAAACAGCTCGCGCTCGGGAATGTCTGTGCTGTCCCAGACCTGCTCTGGCAAAAGGCGGCTGCCACTGGTGGACTGCTCCATCACACGAAGCAGTTCTTGCGCGCCGCTGTTGTTGCCCGCCGCCAATTCGTAATGTGCGCGTTCGCCCGCCAGCAACGGCCACGGGCGACCGATTCCAGTACCGTCGAACGGGCCGCCGTCGGCATGTTCGCCGTAGCCGTCGTCGTTATAGCGGTACCAGCAGGGGCCCTGCGGAAGTTTGATCCGCAGTAGCGCGTCAATCACTTTGATGGTGTTCAGAATCCGCGGATCATCCGGTGCGCGCAGCCCGAACCGTACCAGCGCCAGCGCATCAGGACTGATGATGTGCGACGCCGCTTCTCCGTCCTGCCCGGGGGGGCGGTTCTTGATGGGCACGAAGCCTTCGGTTGGAGAGGCCGAGCAATCCGTCTCCGGCGGGGCGATGCGAACGTAGTATCCATCCACCCCAATCTGCTTCGCCAGTCCGCCGTCGTTCGAATACGTCCAGCGCTCGATATTTTCATTCCAGGTGTCGGCGAGATCGCGGAGGTAGGGTGCGATGCCCGCATCGCCCACGGCTTCTGCCAGATCGGCGGCAGCAAGCAAGCCTGCGACTTCCACCGCCAGTGTGAAGGGCGAATAGCCCGCATCTTCCTCCCAGCGGTCCTGTTGCGTTACCGGGCCGTTGCAGGCGACGAAGCGTCGCGGCCGCTTGACCATCGGCCACCAGTTTTCAAGTCTCCCAATGCGACCGCGCCCTGCCGCCGCAACTAAGTCCACCAGCAAGATCGGAAACGCCGCTTCGTCCATTTGCAGGCCATTCCAGTATGGACGTCCATCCAGCCACATGTTCTGCGGCCAGCGGCCGTCGGCTTCCTGCGTGACTTTCAAGATAGTGCAACACGCGAACGGCATCTCCGGTGGCGCCCGGCGGCGAGAAAACCCGCCGCGGTCTCCACCAGGTCGCGCGGCCACACCAGGTGATATCCGCCGAGGTCCTCGTCGCCTTTGTTGAATCCCCATGGAATCGACAAGCTGGCGATAACTCCGCCGGCAAAGTCCTTGGATTCGTGTACGCGCAGCACTGCGGTGCTGGCGCGATACAAGTCGCGGTCCACCTGCCGGTCGAGCGGCAGCAATGTTTTCTGCCAGCCTTTCCATTGCGCAACGTAATCGCGCAGCAGGGTGTCGTAGTCATTCCATCAGGCTGGCGCGCACTTGCTCACCGGCTTCCGCCCAGATGTTGCCGAAGCCGAGCGCCAGCACGAATTCTCCGCCGGTCGCCGCCAGATCAATCTCACCGGTGAGCGCGACGTTGCCGTTCTCCGCTCGCTGATAGAGATTGGTCAACTGAAAATTGCGCGAGAGGTCCTGCCAGCCGTCGGAGTACCCCGCGAATCCGACCGACATCTTCTTCCACGGCACCGAACATGCAAACGCCAGTGCTAGTGCCGCTGGCACTCTCGGCGAAGAGCATCGGGCACGCCTTTGTAGTCGCCGACCCAGGCATTGTTGTTGCTGCCGACGTTGCCCAGATGCGGCGCGAGGAGCGCGTAGAGATGACTGGCATTGGAGCACCTTGCGCAGCGGGCTGAACACGGACCTTCTGCAGAACCACGTTCCGGTGAGGATCGGCGAAGACCTCTTTCTCGATGCGGTATCGTCCGCCGAGATCAGTGTTCACCAGGCGATAGGCCGGCACTCCCGGCTCCACGGGCAGAACCTCGAAACTGCAATGCCGTTTTTCTTCGGAGAAGAAACTGGCGCCATCGGTGACCATCAGGCCCAGGTCGCGGGTGCAGGCCATATCCACGCGCGGAAAATAAATTTCATTCAGGATTCCGTGACTCAGGGTGAACCAGACGCGGCTGCTGCGGTTGAGCGCGGTGCCAATGCCGGTCTTGGCGCTCGAAGTCCAGCGCGGCGGAATGCCCGGCCATCCGGGCGCGAAATTGGGTGAATCGCTCACTGGCTATGTTCCCGGCTGAAGGCTCGACTCGAAAGCGATTACTTCGGAACTGGAATAGTATCAGGCATGCAGTCATGCCGCCCGGAATAGAGCGCCATGCCGACCACCGCGTCCACTCCCATCTGGTGCAGGTGGTCAATCTCTTCATGGGTGGTAATGCCTCCGGCGGCGATCAGTTGCCGGGTTGTGGCTGCGCGCAGCTCGCGGACGGGTTCCAGCGGAAGGCCGCCCATCAGCCCTTCGGTGTCGATGTGGGTGTAGAGAAACGCGCGCAGAATGGATCGAGCGCCTTGACCATCTGCAGCGGAGAGATGGAAGTGACTTCCTTCCATCCGCGAATCGCAACCTTGCCGCCGCGCGCATCAATGGCGAAGACGAGCTTTTCCGGGCCGAACTCGGATGGCAAGCTGCTTGCGCAAACGCGACGTTGATTGCGCCGTCGTGAATCAATGAGGAGCCGAGAATCACGCGCCGCGCGCCGAGGTCGAGCATCTTGCGCGCGCTTTCGATCGAGCGAATCCCGCCGCCGACCTGGCAGGGAAGCCGCTTCACGAAAAACTCAATCAGATTCGGCGTTCGGCTTCGCGGCCCATCGCCGCATCCAGATCGATCAATTGCACCAGAGGAAACGAAGAAAACCGTGCGATCCATTCGTCGAAGTTATCGAACTCCAGCGCTTTCTTGTCGCCCTGGACCAATTGCACGATCTTGCCGCCCATGAGGTCGATCGAAGGAATCAGCACGGCAACCTCACGGGAATTCCGGCCACCTGCAAGTGCTTCTTCAATTCCGAGATCGAGCTTAGGCCAAAGTGAAAAATGGACGCGGCCAGGGCCGCATCCGCCGCGCCTTCGCGGAAAACCTGGA
Source organism: uncultured Acidobacteriota bacterium (assembly GCA_963819825.1). Classification (GTDB taxonomy): domain Bacteria; phylum Acidobacteriota; class Terriglobia; order Terriglobales; family Acidobacteriaceae; genus Gp1-AA145. The sequence goes on along the minus strand of CAWFXO010000003.1, from coordinate 99,656 downwards.
CAAAGTGTTCCGCGCCGCCGGCGCCACCGGAGGCAATCACCGGAATGCGGACGGCTTGTGCGATCGCTGCGCGTCAGATCGCAATCGAATCCCACGCCGGTGCCGTCGCGGTCCATCGAGGTCAATAGGATCTCGCCCGCGCCGCGGTCTTCGGCTTCCTGTGCCCACGAGATTGCGTCCCGCCCGGTGGCCACGCGCCCACCGGAAACAAACGCCTGGAATCCGTCCTCGGAGCCGGCAGTGGAATCCGCGCCATTGCGCTTGGCGTCGATCGCGACGATCACGGCCTGCGATCCAAAGCGCTGCGCGATGCAGGTGATCAGTTCCGCGTCGGCGATGGCGGCGGAGTTGATGCTGATCTTGTCCGCGCCCGCGTCGAAAATCGCCGAAGCGTCGTCGAGCGTGCGCACTCCGCCACCGACGGTGAAGGGAACAAAAAGTTCCCGCGCCGTGCGGCGGACGGTCTCCAGCAGTGTGTTCCGCTTTTCGTGCGTCGCTGTGATGTCGAGCAGCACCACTTCATCCGCGCCGGCCGCGCCATGAGCTGCGGCCAACGCGGCTGGATCTCCAGCGTCGCGCAGGTCGAGAAACTGCGTGCCTTTGACCACGCGTCCGGCGTCCACGTCTAAACAGGCGATGATGCGTTTGGTCAGCATTTCTTCGTCACAGTTCTAAGTCGATCGTTTAGAGATTGCAGAAATTCTTCAGGATCGTCAGCCCCACCACTCCCGATTTTTCCGGATGAAACTGAACTCCAAACATGTTCTCCTGCTCCACCGCCGCCGAAAAACCGCCGCCGTATTCGCATTCCGCTACCGTCGCGGTCAGCAACGGGACGCGATACGAATGCGTGAAATAGACAAACGATCCCGAAGGCACGCCTTGCAAAAGACGCGAACCGTTGCGAATCTGCAAACTGTTCCATCCCACATGCGGAGATTTCACCGCGGCTGGAAACCGGCTGCACTCGCCCGGCCACAGCGCCAGCCCAGAGATTTCCGGCGCCTCCTCGCTCGAGGCCAGCATCCACTGCATGCCCACGCAAATCCCGAGAAAGGGAACGCCGCGCTCAATGCTTTCAATGATGACGTTGCGCAACCCGGAATCGTCGAGGACTCTGGTCGCGCCGAAATGTCCCACGCCCGGGAGGACAATCTTGTCCGCCTTCGCCACCTGCCGCCGGATCGGAGGTCACAACCGTCTCCGCGCCCAGATGATCAAACGCCTTCTTCACCGAAGTGAGATTGCCGGCGCGAAAATCAACGATCGCGATCACAGCAATCCCTTCGTGCTGGGCAGTAGTCGCGCCATTTGCTTGTCGCGCCAGCAAGCCGCGCGCAAGCGCTCGCGCGAACGCCTTGAACAGCGCTTCAATCTTGTGATGATTGGAGCGGCCGTAGAGAATTCGCGCATGAACATTGGCCTGCGCGCCGCGGGCAAAGCCGTCAAAGAAATCGTGCACCAGTTCGGATTGCAAATCGCCGACCAGCCGTACCCGGACTTTCGTATCCACGATTGCCGCCGCGCGCCCCGAAAAATCCACCGCTGCGAGGCCCAAGCGTTTCATCCATGGGCATGACGAAGTATCCGGCGCGCAGGATGCCGCGCTTGTTGCCGAGCGCCTGCGCAAAGGCCTGGCCGAGCGCGATGCCGACATCTTCGACGGTGTGATGCTGATCCACGTCGAGGTCGCCGGTTGCTGTCAGCTCCAGATCAAATCCGCCGTGGTGCGCAAACAACTCCAGCATGTGATCGAAGAAACGAATGCCGGTGGAAATCTTGTAACGGCCTCGCCCTTCAATAGTGAGGCGAAGCCGGATGCTGGTTTCTTTCGTGGTGCGATCGAGCGCAGCTTTCCTCATCGCGCCACCTTCTGCCGCAGGCCAAGTCCGGCGAAGACTTCGCGCAGGTTTGCAAGCATCTTCTGATTATGCTCGCGAATGCCGACCGTGATGCGAACGCAATCCTGGCAGCCGGGATCGCTTGATCGGTCGCGCACCAGAATGCCGCGTTCGCGCATCTCGCGGATGAACGGCTTGCATTTGTCGCCGAGATAAAACAGAACGAAATTCGCGCGGCTGGGCCAGAAACGAATGCCCCAGGCGGCCAGTTCGCTTTCGAGTTCGCGACGGCCGTCGACGTGCCTGAGCCACGTAGTCGCGAACGAATTCCTGATCGGCCAGCGCGTCCGGCAGGCAGGCGAGCGCAACCGAATTCAAATTGTAGGGAGAACTTCCGCGCCGGACCACCGACATTTGCTCGGGATTCCCCATGAGCACGCCGATTCTCAGCCCGGCCATTCCGTAGGCCTTCGAAAATGTGCGCGACACAAAAAGATTGGGAATCTCCCGCCATTTCGGGATCATGCTCTCGCCGCAGAATTCAAAATAGGCTTCGTCCACCAGCAGTGCGGCATCCGGCGCGGCTTGCGCAATCTCGCATCAGATCGGCAGGCGGCACGAAAGCTCCGGTCGGATTATTAGGATTCGCAACCGCGATCAGCCGGGTGCGGCTGGTGATCTGGTCCAGCACTGCCTGAGTTGGGAACGCAAAATCTGAGCCCGTGGGAATGGAGATCACTCGCGCTCCGGTCGCCGCCGCGTAAATCTCAAACATGGCGAATGTGGGCACGGCGATCAGCACCTCGTCGCCCGGTGACAGATACGTCTCGCAGATCAGATGAATGGCTTCGTCGGTGCCGTTGGTGAGCAGCAGTTCTTCCGGCGAAACGCCGAAGTGCGCGGCAACCACGCTTCGCCTTTATCGCGCTCCGGATATCGCGCCAGCGTTTCGCCGTCGAGTTGCCGCAACCGCTCCAGCACTCGCGGAGAGCATCCGCGAGTGTTTTCGTTGAAGTCGAGCCGCAGCCCTTCGCGATTTCCCAGCGGCGGGTGATATTCCTTCAACGTGCGGATTGCATCTCGCGCCTTAAGCATTGGCGCACCTCACGCGGATGGAGTCGGCATGCGCGCGCAGGCCTTCGGTTTCGGCGAGGGTAAGAATTGCGGGAGCGATTTTCCGCAATCCGTTCGCCGAAAGGTCCTGCACCGTGATCACCTTCACAAAATCCATCACGCTCAGGCCGCCGCGAAAGCGGGCCGCGCCGGCGGTTGGAAGCACATGATTCGGGCCCGAGGCATAGTCTCCCGCCGCTTGCGCCGAGTAGTCGCCGACGAAGACCGATCCGGCATTCTGTATTAGCGGAAGATCCGATTTCTCAACCGTAATGTGCTCCGGCGCGATGCGGTTTGCCCAATCAAACGCCTGCTGGCGAGAACTTGCAATCAGCACGGCTCCGCGCGCTCTTCAGCGACTGAGCGGCAATCGTATTCTCGCTGGAACGCCGCTTTGCTTCGCTCTACCACTCTGGCCGCAAGCTTCTTCGACGTGGTAATAAACACCGCCAGCGTCTCCGGATCATGCTCGGCCTGTGCCACCAGATCAGCGGCAATAAATGCGGGATTCCCGGACGTGCTCACGATCACAACTTCCGTCGGGCCTGCGAGCATGTCAATCGCGCAATCGAACGAGACCAATTTCTTAGCGGCGGTCACGTACAAATTTCCCGGTCCGACAATTTTATCCACGCGGGCAATCGTCTCCGTGCCGTAGGCCAGCGCCGCGATCGCCTGCGCGCCGCCGACTCGATAAAACTCTTGCACGCCGAGCATGGCCGCAGCCGCCAGCACTTCGGAACTCGGATGCGGCGAAACCACGCGGATGTTTTTCACGCCCGCAACCTGCGCTGGGATGACGGTCATCAGCAGCGTCGAAACCAACGGAAATCTTCCGCCGGGGACATAGCAGCCGCACGAATCCAGCGGCCGTACCAACTGTCCGAGCGAAATGCCATTGCTTGCACGAATCCATTCTTTCGGTTTTTGCCATTCGCAGAAGCGGCGGATGTTCTTCTCTGCGACGCGAAGCGCCTTTCGCAAAGCCGCCGGAGCGGTCTTCCACGCCGCGCGCAATTCTGCATCACTCACTCGCAAACTCTGCTTCGGGGCGCAAGCGCGTCGAACTTCCGCGCATACTTCAGCAGCGCCCGGTCGCCATTGCGCCGTACGTCTTCCACAATCCGCCGCACCGCCGGTTCAATCTTTTCCAGCCGCGAGCTTCGTTGCTCAATCTCGCGCACGTAAGCCGCGGCGGATTTGCCGGAGAGAGTCCGCATTACACGACCACCTTATTCAGCGGATATTCCACGATCCCCTGCGCGTTGGCTTCCTTCAGACGCGGAATCACGTCCCAGGCCAGCGATTCTTCGATCACCGTATTCACCGCCAGCCATTCCGGATCGCTGAGCGTCGAGATCGTCGGGCGCTTGAGCGCGGGAAGAACGGCGAGCACGCGTTCCAAATCTTCTTTGCGGACATTGAGCATCAGGCCGACGCGGTCTTTCGCTGCCATCGCGCCCTGCAGCATGAGAGCAAGGTTTTCGATCTTGCGGCGCTTGGCGGAATCGGTCCACGCAGTCTTGTTGGCGATAATCTGCGTGTTGCTTTCGAGCACGGTGTCCATGATGCGCAGGTGATTGGCCCGCAGCGAGCTGCCGGTCTCGGTCACTTCCACGATGGCATCGGCCAGCATGGGCGGCTTCACTTCGGTCGCGCCCCAGGAAAATTCCACCCGCACGTCGACGCCGCGGCTGGAGAAATAACTTCTTCGTGACGTTCACCAGTTCGGTGGCGATGATCTTCCCACGGAGGTCCTCCGGCCTTCTCGAACGACGAGCTTTCCGGCACGGCCAGCACCCAGCGTACCTTGCCGCGGCTCTGTTTCGCATAGATCAAGTCGGAAACGGTGACCACCTTCAAGCCCGCTCTCGACGACCCAGTCGTATCCGGTCAAGCCAGCGTCCAGCGCGCCATGCTCGACGTAGCGCGCCATCTCCTGCGCGCGGATCAGCATGCATTCGATTTCCGGATCGCCGGTGGACGCGAAATACGAGCGCGAATTGGTGTGAATCTGCAATCCCGCCTGCGAGAAAAGTTGCAGCGTCGCGTCCTGCAGGCTGCCTTTCGGAATTCCCAGCCGGATTTTCATCGCGCGCTCTCCTCGATTGCTGGCCCCAGCGCGCGATCGGCTTGGTGAAGCACGACCGCGTGCCTTCATGACACACCACTCCCGCGCCCTCAACTTCCACCTGGATCAGCAGCGAATCGAAATCGCAATCGGTTGCGGCTGAGATCACTTTCAGCCGGTTGCCGGAGGTTTCTCCCTTGGTCCAAAGCTCGTTGCGAGTGCGGCTGTAGAACGTCACATAGCCGATGGCGAGAGTTTTCTCGTACGCCTCGCGGTTCATGAAGCCGAGCATCAGGACGCCGCCGACTGCATCCTGAATGATCGCCGGAACCAGGCCCTGCATTTTGTCGAAGTCAATCTTCATATCGCTTTCCCGATCAGTTTGAAAATGATTCGTCTGAACACAAACAAAAAGCCCGCTGAACTTTGCGCGTCAGCGGGCCTTGAATCCTGTGTTTTGCTGTTTAACTCAGCCCCACACACCCGCCGACGCGCTGTGCGCGTGATGATGGTGGTGGTGATGGTGCTGGGTCAACATGAAAAAATAGGCTACGCGAGGCCAGTTCCTGAGTCAATTCAGAAAATTGGATGGAGAGGCATCGGATTCCTGAATAGCAGTCAGCACTCAGCACTCAGCATTCAGCCAAACCTCGGGCCGGGGCCGCTATCGCCAGCGCAAACCGGCACTAGGCTGAATGCTGACGGCTGAGTGCTGAATGCTTGCTCCCGCATAAGGTAAAATGAACCCACACCAAAAAACTGGGAGAACCAATGGCCAAGATCGCCAAGACTGCTGACCGTAAGAAGGTAATGGATACCACCAAGAGCACCGACTGCCCCAAGTGCGGCAAGCCCACGCGCATCGTGAAGCGGGTTAAGGACCGCGAACGCGGCGCCCCCGGCGGCGTTTTCATTTCCTGCTCTGCCTGCGAATTCCACGAGAAGCTCTAATCCTGTCATCATCGTGCGCGGCTGCACCCAAAGAGTTCGAATAGTGACTCTTTTCTCGACTTTTGTCATCGGCAAACGTCGCGAAACAAAGCCCCAGCACCAGATGATTTAGCGACGCCCCGAAGTACTGCCAAAGAGGAGCGTGCGCTCCCGGGATAGTTCGACGAGAACAGTAGCGTCGCCATGTAAATCAGCCCACTGAGGCTGGCTGCGCGCACCCAGCCGCCCGATCACGAGCGAAATTCCGATCGCCAGTTCTCCGTAAGCCGCCAGAAACGCAATAGCCGTCGCATGCGGCAGGACGAAATTCTTCAGCACCGGAACCATGAACGGGTAGGCGCCGGATTCGCAGAAAGCTGTTGATCCAGTACTGAAATCCGCCACCGCGCGTGAATTGAGTTCCAAAGACCTTGTATTCGGCGAGGATGAGAAAGAGAATTCCGATAGAGATGCGAAGCATCGCTAGCGCTCGGGCGCTGGAAATTCCCATCACGTATTCTGCGGTCTGCAACTCGGAGGGCTGGGTTGTCAGTTCCTGCAGAATCTTTGCGGCTTCTGCTGCGGGATTCGCCGCCGCAGTAATTGGCCTGCCGACGACAATATGCGTGGCTCCGGCGGCGATGGCTTCGCCAGGAGTCGCCACCCGCGCCTGATCTCCGTGCGTCGGCGCCTGCGGGCCGCACGCCCGGAGTGACGACCAGGAAATCACTCCCCAGTTTTGCGCGCAAGGTTTTCAACTTCGCGCGGCGAACTCACAATCCCCGGCGCATCCCGCCTCGATCGCCAGCGAAGCCAGCCAGACCACCTGGTCTTCAACCGGGCCCTGCACCCCGGTTTCATTCAGGTCCTGGTCGTCCATGCTGGTGAGGACGGTGACGGCAAGAATCTGCAAGTCCGAGCTTCTTCTCCCGCGCCGCCTCGACGGCAGCGTGCAGCATCTTGGTTCCGCCAGAGGCGTGTACCGTCAACATGCTCACGCCCAAGCTGCGCCGCCTCGCGCACGGCTGCGGCCACGGTGTTCGGAATGTCGTGATATTTCAGGTCGAGAAAAACTTTGCGGCCGGACGCCACCAGATCGCGAACCATCTGCGGGCCCTTCGGCGGTGTAGAGCTGCATGCCGACTTTGTAGAGTTTGAACCGAGTCTCCAAGACTGGAAACAATCTTCTGGCGCCTCTCGGGCGGAAGAGACATCGAGCGCAACGATCAGCCGCTCACGGGTGGGAATCATTGACTAACGAGTTTAAGGCAGAATGAGGGATTTGGTAATTGGGAAATTTGGTAATTGTGAAATTTGAAAGCACTCCGGTCCGCAGGCCTTCAATTACCCAATTACCAAATTCCATACTCAATTGTTATCGGGAAGGTCGGGCTCGCGGAGCAGGGCCATGGTGGTCGCCGGCTTCCGGGCGGGAATCACGTCCAGCCGTACCCGCTGGATCCCTCGGCTCTGGAACTTCAGCACCTTGGCGGCGCTGTAGGAAACGTCAATAATCCGTCCCGGGACGATCGGCCCGCGGTCGTTGATCCGGACCACTACCGCCCGGTGGTTCCGCAGGTTCGTGACCTTGACCAGGGTGCCCAACGGCAGGGTGGGGTGCGCCGCCGTCAGGTCGTACATGTTATAGGGTTCGCCGCTGGCGGTGGGCTTGCCCTCGAAGTACTCGCCATACCAGGAGGCTGTTCCCACCTGATAAGGACGGGCATGGGGCCGGGTGACTGGATACGCCGCTGCCACCGCTGCTGCCGCCTTGTGTTAGGCGACCATGAGCTGGTTGGCCCCTGAGCCGCTCCGAAGCTGACGAGTACTCGCTATCGCCAAGCCTTGAGCTATACGTCTTCGCATCAGATCCCCTCCATCGTCAAAGTCGTCCTCCTCGGCACAAGTCGCTTGCAATCTTTAAAGCTAGAGGCCGGGAAGCGGCGTGTCAATCCGCAAACTGTGCATAAGTCCTTTAGAATAGTTATAGATAGGTGAAGTAACGTGGCGCAAAATAGACCTCACGGGCTATGTAACTGTGGGGTAAAGACATGCCTATTGACCCATCGGTCAATAACCGCCGAGCCGACCGCCCGTGCAATATTTTCGTAATTGTTTTTTCATAGACTTACGAGTAATTTCTATTAACATGTTAATTATCAATTGTTTACGGCATTTCGCTCGCGCAAATTTCAGCAGCAATCCGATTTCACGACCGACCGCCCCTAAAATTCTTCGCCAACTCGGGGGTTTCCGATAGATTTCCTCTATGTCCCAAACGCCGCCCGTGGTCTTGACGATTGCCGGCTTTGACCCCTCATCTGGAGCTGGGGTCACGGCCGACATCAAGACCATCGCCGCCCACGGCTGCTATGGGGTGGCGGCGATTACGGCGATGACCGTCCAGTCCACCGCAGGGGTTCAGGCAGGTATCGCGCCGGTTGATCCCGTGCTGCTTGCTGGATACCCTGGACGAGCTGACCGCCGACGTGACGGTTTCCGGGGTGCATATCGGGATGTTGGGATCCGGGGAGATCGCCGCGCGTCTGGTCCGGTTCCTTGGAGCGAACTCAAGCCTCCCGAACGTGGTTCTGGATCCCATTCTGAAATCCTCCTCCGGAGCCACCATGCTGGACAAAGCCGGAGTCGCGATTCTGAAGGAAAGGCTTGTACCTCTGGCGACCGTTGTGACCCCGAACATCGACGAGGCGACAGCGCTAACCGGGATCCCGATCACGAGCGTCGACGATATGAAACAGGCGGCCCAGTTGCTGCACGTAATGGGCGCTCAGAGCGTCGTGATCACCGGCGGCCATCTGGAAAGAGGCGATTGATCTACTGAGCGAGAAAGGTCAGAGGCCGCAGACCTTCAGGTCCGCACCTTTTGCGGTCCGACAACACTCACGGCACCGGGTGCGCGTTTTCGACGGCCATCGCCTGCCACCTGGCACGGGGCGAGATCCTGTCCTCGGCGGTCCTGGCGGCCAAGTCCTACGTGGCTGCAGCCATTGCCAACGCTTATCCGGTCGGCAAAGGCATAGGCCCGGTCAACCACATGTATCGGAATGAAAGACCATCCGCAGGTGAGGAAAGACAGCAAGAAGCTGGCGTCGGGGACAGGACTTTAGTTCTCTGGCTTCCGGCTCTTCAACAGAATTCCCGCCAGGAAGGCCGCGCAGGCCGCCAGCAGCCACTGAATGCGCCAGAGCTGGATGGCTTCGAAAGTCTGAGTAGTCGTGCACGCTCATCAGAGCCCAACCGCGCAGCGCGATGACCAGAAGGCGACGCCCGATCAGGAATGCGCACAGCGAAGGCAGTGGCAGGCCGAGCCATTTCTTCACCGGGCAAAATCAATGGCTCGGGCGAACTCAAAATACTGGCGTCCAATCTCGCGGGGAGGACGCGGCTGCGCGCGATGCCGGTTGCTGCCGCAGATATGACAGAAAGCCGCGCCGACCATAAATTCGGTGCCGCATCGCCGGCAGGCATCGGCAAGCAGGCTCCGCCGCCGGCTGGGTTGCTGGAGGACGCCAGAACTCGTGTTGCGTGTCGTGAACCAGGTCAGACATGGTGAAATCCCTTGACGGTTTACAAGGCAAACCTGTGACCAAAGCGCGGATTGCAGCAACTGCAGTGTTTCCATAGCCTTTGACCTATAGCAGGTCCCGTATCTTGGCGAACAGACAGAGAAAGAATTACGCGCACCGTGCAAAGATTCTTGATCGGGACTTCGCCGTTCAGCGCATCTATGAATGGGTCTCGGGTACACTGAGATTGTCAGCTTCTGAGATCCTCCATCCCTTGCTTCGGCCGATCACATTGCGTCTGTGCCTGGCTGGTCGCGCTGTTTTCGTATGCCGTGGCAAACGCCTGTGGGGACAACATCCGGCCCGAACCGGCCGTCAAGGCAAACCGTCAAAACTGAGTCAACCGACTGAAAAGCTCTCCTTCCGGCCCGCCGACCCGCTGAACGCCGCCGCCTTCGATCATTTCTACGACATGGACTACGACGCCTCGATCCAGGAATTCACCCAGATCGAGAAGCGCCATCCCGACGATCCCGACGCCATCAATCATCTGCTGACCGTCGGTGTTGTTTCGCGAGCTCTATCGCATCGGCGCGCTCAGCTCCGGGGAATACGCGAACGACAGCTTTGTGGACATGAAGCATCAGCCCGCCGATCCGCACACCTGTGATCAGATCAAGTCGCTGGTCGAGAAAGCCCTGGCGATCGAAGAGAAGCGGATCGACGCGCAATCCCAACGACGCTGGCGCATTCTATGCGCGCGGCGTCACTCGAGCCGAGTTTGCCACGTACACCGCGCTGATCGAGCGCGCATGGTTTTCGGCGTTGCGCAATGCGGTCGGCGCCCGGCACGATCACGAGAAGGTCCTCGAACTCGATCCCCACAACGTGGACGCGAAGCTGATCGTGGGCGCGCACAACTACGTCATCGGCAGTCTGCCGTGGGGCGTGAAAGCGGCGTCCACCGTGGTTGGGCTGGGTGGCAACAAGGAAAAAGGTCTGGAGTATCTGCACGATGCTGCGACCGCCAACAGCGAGACCAGCGTGGACGCGAAAATCCTCCTGGTCGTGTTCCTGCGCCGCGAGCGCCGTTTCGACGAATCGTTGCAGATCATCCGCTCGCTCGAGCCGCAATATCCGCACAACGTTCTGTTCGCGATGGAAGATGGAAACCTGCTGCGCGAGAAAGGCCAGAATCGCGACGCCGAAGCCATTTATCGCCGCGTCTGGCAGGACGGCCGCAATGGAAAGTACTCCGGCTTGCACTACGAAATCGCCGCGATCGCTCTCGGGAGACTTGCTGCGCAGCGAGAAGAACTACGAAGGCGCGGCCGCCGCTTATGACCTGATGACCGAGGTGATCGAAGCCCGATCCGGAAATGGCCCAGCGGGCCGCCGTCGGCGCCGGAGAAATGTACGACATGTTGCGAAAACGCGATCTGGCGGTCAAGCGATATGAAGCCGCGGTCGCGGTTGACTCCGGCTCCCCCCTCGCCGAAACCGCGCGCAAGAGAATCAAAGCGCCCGTACAGCGGGAGCTAGAGCTTTCCTTACTTTCCGGCAACATCAAACGAAGGCGGAAAGCTCGTCGGTTTCACCGCCCACGCGTGATCCGGCTCGTTTGCTGAGTTCAAACTCCACCCGATTGTGTTTTTGCGACAACGCGGACAAGCTTAGCCAACTGCTCTCCAGTGCGCTTCCCATTTACCTTCACCGAATGCACGTAGATGCCTTGTCCGCGCGAAAGAATCTCGAGCGTGCTCCCATTGCCCAATTGCATGGAGACCCGCGAAAACATGGGCGTCCCCAGCGCGAACTCCACCAACTCCGGGAATGACTGGATACATCCCGATCGCGTTCCACACGTACACTCCAGAGGTTGCGCCGAGATCGTCGTTGCCCGGTAGTCCGTCCGGTTTGGTGGTGAAAGTCTCGCGGCGAATGCGGTCGATTACCTGTTGCGTCTTCCACGGATTCCCCGTCCACAGGTAGGCATACGGCGCGCAGAAGTCCGGTTCGTTCGTCACCGTGAAATTTGGCAAAGCCCAGCCGCTGAGTTTCTCAAAGAATTTATCCAGCTTGGGGACTACGTTCGCATTTCCACCCATGGCTTGAAACAGTCCCGCGTAGTTATGCGGGATCATGAAGCTGTATTGCCAGGTCGAGCCTTCCTCGAACCCCATCTGGTTGTCTTTGTCCCAATTCTTGTGGTGAGGCAGGAGATGATCGGGATCCCAGCCCTCGAGAAATTTGCCGTCTCCAGTACGCGGACGGATCCATCCGCCGTCTTCATCAAACAGGTTGCGCCAGTTCTGCGAAGAACGCAGCAAGCTTGCCGCGTGCGCGTTATCTCCCAGTGCAGCGGCGAATCGCGAAACCGCAAAATCCGCGCTGGCGTACTCCAGCGTGATCGAAGCCGCTGCCTCCGGATCATCAGAGAGCGGAACGTATCCTCGGGTCGAGATATTCCTGAAGCCCCGGGCGTTCGGAATTATCGTGCGGCCCTTTTCCCGGCTCAGTAGCTCCTTTAATCATGAAATGCAGCGCGGATTTGAGATCGAACGCCCGCGCGCCGAATGCATAAGCCTTCCGACAAGCAGAATTGCCGGCGAGTCTCCGCCCATGATGTAGCTGACATCGTTGGCCACCGCCCAGCGCGGAAGCCATCCACTCTGTTCCGCATCGCGCACCAGCGATTGCATCATTTGGCTGGTCTGCTTGCGGAAGAAGCAAAGCCTGGAACTGCACAATGTCGCGGTAAATATCCCAATCGGAGAAATTGGCAAACTGCTGCTGGCCCGGCGGCAAGCGGCGTACTTTCTGATCGAAGCCGATGTAGTCCCCATTGACGTCGCTGAAGAGATTCGGCGAAAGCAGCATGTGATAGAGGCCGGTGTAGAAAATCGTCGCGCTGCTCCGGAGTTCCGCCGTCGGCCTGCACCTTGTCGAGCATTTTCGTCCAAGCGGCTTTCGCGGATGCGTGCACGGCGTCGAAGTCCCAGCCGGGAATTTCGGCGGCAAGATTGGCTTCGGCATTTTCTATGCTGACGAATGAAATCCCAATCTTCATCACCACCGGTTCGGCGCCGCTCGGAAACGAAACGTATGCGCCCGCGCGGTGTCCAGAAGCAGAAGTCGTGCCCGCCGTGATCTTGTCGGTCCAGGTGCCGGACGCGGTCGAACGGCTTCTCGAATTTTGCTGCGAAATAAAGAACGTAGTTGGTCGGCGAGTTGCAAAATCCGCCGCTGTGGACCGAGCCGACGACCGTATCCTTGCCGCGAATCTCAACCGCGCCGCCGTCCGTTTCCGCGATTGTTCTTCGTTGACGTTCGCGCTGGCGGCGGCTTTGAAGAGCAACATTCGGCCGGCGCTGGCCGGGAAATAGAATCGTCCGATGCCCGCGTGCGCCGTGACCGTGAGCTCAGTTTTTACGCCGGTGTCCGACGCGGTGTTTGCCTCGACGGAGTAGTAGCCCGGGTGAGCCGCTTCGTGCTCATGCGAAAAAATCAGGGCGGTGTCGTCGAACGTATTACTCACCACCGGGCCGGAGCCGCCGTCATAGATAGGCCACGGCAAAATCGGCACATCGGCATAAACCGGGCAACCCGCGCCGCTGATGTGGGTGAGGCTGAACCCTCGAATGGTCTTGTCGCCGTAGTGATACCAGCCGTCGGGCCGCGTGTCGGGACTCCACTGCATCATGCCGAAAGGCAGAGTGGCTCCGGGAAAGGTGTTGCCGTCCGCCCCCGTGCCGATGAATGTATCGACCGAATCGTAGGCCGAGGGCAAATCGCCGGTCTGAGCTCCGGTGATGCTGTTGTCAGCAGAATCGAACACAGATTAGGGCAAAACGCATTTGTAGGATCGCTCCGATTCGCCATCCCTTGCACGTTTACGTCGGAAGCGCAGGATGGCACAGAGGAGCATACCCAACCCCGCAGGCATTGGGAAATGATATCCCAGGGCCCCGTGCTCCTCCAGGTGGTATTTGGGCGGAACCTTTTCCGCGTTTGGGCGTATCCTATTGCGTGGAGGCCTCTATGTACTGCAACTATTGCGGTAAGTCCATTCAGGACGATGCCAACGTCTGTGCGTATTGCGGTACTCGCGTCGGCGGAGTCATTGGCCGCAAGCGGCTGGTTCGTCCGCGCGAAGGGCGCAAAATCGCCGGCGTCTGCGCTGGGCATGGCGGAATACTTTGACCTCGACGTTACCCTGGTCCGCGTGGTCTGGCTGATTCTGGGCTTCATGACCGGGGTAGGCTTCCTGGGATACATCGTCGCCTGGATCGTGATGCCCGATGAGCCGTACATGCTGACGGCGCCAGCGACGTCGGGGCAGCAGGTCACGAACCAGTAACGAGAGGGCACGGCTTTCAGCCGTGCCGCCCCGCATCATAGCGTGATGAATCGCATCGCCAGCGACGACGCCGAAATCTTCTACGAAGTAACCGGCAGCGGCCCGTCGGTCGTCCTGCTGCACCCTTTTCCCGTCCATCACGAACTCTGGACTCCCGTCGCGCAGATGCTCTCTTCGCGCTATCGCCTGATCATGCCTGACCTACGCGGGCACGGAGAATCGTCGCTCGGCAGCGGCCCCGCGACCATGCAGAAGCACGCCGCCGACATTGCTCGCGTCATGGACGACGCCGGCGTTGACCGAGCACCGCTGATCGGCGTTTCCATCGGCGGATACGCGATCTTCGAATTCTGGCGGCGATTTCGCGATCGCGTGACCGCACTTGTCCTTTGCAACACCAAAGCTCAGGCCGATGCGCCCGAGGCTCGTGCCAACCGCTTGCAAGTTGCCGACGATGTGCTGCAGCGAGGCACCGAACAGTTTTTCGAAAGCATGATGCAAAAACTGATGGGCGAAACCACTCGCCGCTCGCGTCCCGACCTGGTCGGCAGGCGCGCTGCGCATGATGCGCAAAATGTCCGCCGAAAATGTCGCCGGAGTGCAACGCGGCATGGCCGAGCGCCCCGATTCCGTCCCCACACTGAAGACGATCACCGTGCCCACCCTCATCATCACCGGAGACGAAGACATCCTGACCGGCGTCCCCGAAGCCGAGCTGATGAAGCAGAACATCTCCGGAAGCCAGATGAAGGTCGTCGCCAAAGCTGGGCACTACTCGCCGTGGGAGCAGCCGGACGAAGTCGGGAGATTGCTGCGGCAGTTTCTGGATTCAGTGCATCGCGTTTGACGTCCGGGCTGTGATTTCAAGAACTACGCCCCACGGCACCACTTAACCGAGGGTGCCCCATCTTTTCGCGCACGTTGCGAAAAGGTGGGAACCACGGACGCCTGCGCAGCCGGGGTTGGAGAAACCAGATCAGAACTTCCTAAGCCCGCGCAGTGAGCATAATGTTGGCTTCTTCGACGTGAAAAACATCCTCAGCACACGGTTCGTAATCGCCGGTTTATGCGCCGTCCTGTTCCCGGCTGTCGGTTGTAACAAGAAAGACGAAGACTCCACCTGACCATCCTCGGCTAACTCCGAAGGTGGTCATGCGTGACGTCACCTTCCACAGCGTGGCACTCAACCGCGACATGCCCTACCGCGTCGTGCTTCCCGCGAACATCGCGCCAGGCCAGAAGCTTCCCGTCGTTTACCTGCTTCACGGCGGTGGCGGAGGCTTTCGCGACTGGACAAACGATTCCGATGTCGCAGCGTTTTGCGGAGCAGGACGTAATCCTCGTCATGCCGGAGGGCAATTCCTCCTACTACGTCAACTCTGCCAGCGGCCCGAGGACCGCTACGAAGACTACATCGTCAAAGATCTGATCGCGGATGTCGAGGGCAGGTTTCCGCCGCGCTGGGCAGGTCGAGCCGCGCCATAATCGGCATTTCCATGGGAGGTTTTGGTGCTATCAACCTGTCCCTAAAACATCCAGACTTGTTCGTGTTTGCCGGTGCGTTGAGTCCGGCGATTGATGTTCCGAGCAGGCCGTTCTCCATAAAGCGGATTGGTCAGTGGCGGGAGCACAGCTCGATTTTCGGGCCTTGGGGAAGTCAATCCCGGCGCGACAACGATTCTTACGTACTCGTCCGGTCGGGAGATCCGACGCAGACTCCCTACATTTTTCTCACGCTGCGGCGGACAAGAAGGTTTGTTGCCTGCGAATCGGAGATTCGCGAAGCTGCTCGATCAGTATCACTTCCGGTACGAGTATCATCCCGCCCCCGGTGGCCACGATTGGAACCAATGGAACCGGAGGCTGCCCGACGTTTTTCAGAGTCTGTCACACGTACCTCTCCTCCATCGCCCAACCAAACCGATTCCTTTATATTGAAAGAAGAATGTCCCAAAACAAATCTGTAGTTATCCGCCCCGCCAAGACCCTCGCCGGATCCGTCCGCCTGCCTGGCGACAAATCCATTTCGCACCGCTATGCCATGCTGGGCGGGATCGCCGAAGGCACCACCAAGCTGGAGAATTTCTCGACTGGCGCCGACTGCGCCAGCACGCTGGGATGCCTGCGCGCGCTGGGTGTGAAGTGCGCAGCGAAATGGCGGGCTCGGTTGTAATTCAGGGACAAGGCGCGAAGTTGCAGGCGCCCGGCTGCACCTCTGGACTGCGGAAATTCCGGCTCGACCATTCGCATGTTGAGCGGGATTCTTGCGGGGCAGGAATTTACCAGCGAACTGGGCGGAGACGAATCGCTCTCCCGCCGGCCGATGGCGAGAATTATCAAGCCGCTGGAAATGATGGGCGCGAAGATCGAAGCGGTCGAACGGCGGCCGTCCGCCGCTGCGTGTGACCGGAGCGCGGCTGAAGGCGATTGACTACAAACTGCCTGTCGCCAGCGCGCAGGTGAAAACGTCACTGCTATTTGCCGGACTCTTACGCCGACGGAACTACCCGCATCGAAGAGCCGATTCAGACTCGCGACCACGGCGAGCTGGCGCTGCAAGCCTTCGGCGCGCAGATTGACCGCACGCATGAAAGAAGTCAGCATCGAAGGCGGCCAGACGCTGCACGCCATCGAAGCCATGGTTCCGGGCGATATTTCGAGCGCGGCGTTTTTTCTTTGCGCGGCGGCGCTTTTTCCTGATTCGCAGCTTTCCGTTCCCGGCCTGCTGCTGAATCCGACGCGCGCGCGGCTGCTCGATGTCCTGCATGGGGCTTGGGCTTCGCATCAACATGAGCGAACTGGAAGAGCAGCACGGGGAACTGGTGGGAACCTTGCTGGTGCAGGGCGGCGACGCTGAAAGGCCTGCGCATTGCCGAGAGGAGACTCCGCTGCGCTGATTGACGAAATCCCGGTGCTGGCAGCGATTGCTCCTTACACCGCCGAAGGAATCGAAATTCGCGACGCCCGCGAGCTGCGGGTGAAGGAATCCGACCGCATCGCTTCTGTCGCCACCAACTTGCGTTTGATGGGCGCCGAGGTGGAAGAATTCGACGACGGCCTGCGCATTCCCGGCGGTCAGAAGCTTCACGGAGCTTCGCTGGATTCTTTTGGAGATCATCGCATCGCGATGGCATTTGCGGTCGCGGCGCTGCGGGCGGAGGGAGAAACCGAGATCACCGGAGCGGACGCAGCGGTGATCTCTTATCCGGAATTCTTCAATATCCTGGAGAGTTTGCTCCAGCGGTGAAGTGGATAGGGGAGGCGGGCGAGGGCGCCCGCCCCACACAAGACATTTCCTTACTTAATCTCTTCGGTCTTGCCGTCGTACTTCACCATTCCGGTCTTCTGGTTCTCTTTGTCGATGTCGTCGTTGGTGATGGTACGTGTGGCTTTCCTGCCGCCCTTGGCCGCCATCGAAGCTTCAACCGGACTGGAGGTTTCGTTCGACGCTGCGAAGTAGGTCCAGTTGCGCGGGCCGGCCTCGGTGCGTTCGTGCTCACGCTCCATGCGCATTCCGCCGTGCATTTCCGGATGGTGCAACGGACGGACTTCGAGCGAAACCGCCGGGCTGGAAATCAACGGCGCGCCGCCGCCCGAATACCACACCGCCTCGGTGTAAACCGAGCTGGTGTTGCCGTCGATCATGGAGAGCGTGGAGTTCCTGCGCGCCGGCCATCAATCCGGTGGTGGCGTTGCGGGCTCCAACCGGAGCGGGCGAAAAGGTCTGCAGCGAAATGCTGGGAGTCGTGATCAGCGGAATATAGGGGCCGGTGCGGTAGTATTCGGGCACCTGGGCCAAAGCCAGACTGGAAACCAACAGAAGCCGCACAGAGAACCGTGGAATCGACGCATGCTACCCTCCTGGGACTGCTGACCTCTCAGGATGCAGGTGGAGTGCCAGTCGGCCTGAGATTGGCGGTTTCCGCGAGACTTACCCGTCTTTGTGGTGAATCGTGTGGATTTTGCAGTTTCAGCGTTGAAGAGGCGCGTTGGCCAGCGCAAACTCTTGCGCAAAAGCCGCAGCCGAAGTCAGTGTGCGCAAAGTTTCAGAGTTTCAAGGTTTCACAGGTCTCTTAAGACTCCACCGGGATCCGACGTCCAGAAACTTGGAACTTTGAAACCTTGAGCCTGCTGTCCTAGCTTCCCACATATCGCGCGTACAGACTTCTGGCCACCGCCGTGTCCGTCGTGCCCTTGATGATCGCCCGGCCGTCTGGGAAGAGCGTCATCTCAAACGGATCTTTCCAGAACTTGAGCACGAAGTCGTTGTGGCGAACGCTGCCGTGGGGCTTCAGGCGCTCGCTCATTCTTCCAGATCAATCGGCCGCGATCGTGCTCGTGAATCTGCACCGAGTTTCGTCCGCACAGCGTAATGTGCGGCCGGCCTTCACCCGAAAGATATGGAAACTCCCGTCCGCACGCAGGTGCGGCAGTCCGGCCGAGGGGTGGCGGCGGAAACCTCCGCGCGTTCATTTCGCCACAGATCGTACGACAGCAGGGTGCGCCGCAGCCGTTGCGTTGCTCCGGTCAAAAGCTTGATCGCTTCGGTTGCCGCCACCGACGCGGCAAAGTTCACCGTCGAATTCAAGATTCCCGCCGTCTCACAAGTCTCAACCATCCCGCTCGGACTCTGCGGGAAAACGCAGCTCAGGCAGGCGGTTTCACCCGGGATCACGTTCATGGTGATCGCATAGCTGCCGACCGCTGCGCGTGTAAATCCAGGGCAGGGAATTCTTCACCGCGTAGTCATTCACCAGGTATCGGGTTTCGAAATTGTCGGTTCCGTCGAGGATCAGTTCGAACCCCGCCCAGCAGTTCCTCCGCATTCTCGGGACGCAGATCGCTGACTTGGGGCTCGACCACGACATGCGAGTTGAAAGCCGCGATCTTTCGGCAGGCCGCGATGGCTTTGGGCAGCGACTCGGCGGCGTCGGCTTCGTCGAACAGAGTCTGCCGCTGAAGATTGCTGGCTTCCACGTAATCGCGGTCCATAATCCGCAGCGTTCCGACGCCCTGCCCGCGCCAGCAGCGAAGCCAGTGCCGAACCGGTGGCCCCGCAGCCTACAATGGCTACGCGGGCCTCGGCCAGCCGCCGCTGACCTTCGGCGCCGATACCGGCGAACAGCACTTGCCGCGAATATCTTTCGTCCAGGTCGGGTTTCATTCAAGCGATACTTCAACGAGATGGGACGATGGTGATCCGCCTACGAACCATTCGCGTCCACTGTGGATTCTGACTCTGACATTTATTATAAGTGGCGAGGGCCAGAGGGCGGCGCAACCTGCGCGCCTGTATGGCCCATCCAACTCTACGGGTCGGGTTGAGTCTTCGGGCAGGAGTTTTATTGTTTCGAGAGGGTGCTAGCCGTGGCTGTGCGGTGTTTGCCATTGCCTCGTTCCTGCTGACGGGGACGCTTTGTCCTGCGCAAAGCGTCGACCTCCGGCACGGCCATTCAGAGAGATCCCGAATGCTTCGGCAGCGTGGTTGAGAAGATCACTTTTCCGGGCATCGCCGATTCCGATCAGAGGAGGTTGGTGGGCATGCTCCCTTTACGTCCAGGAGAAGTGCTGAACCGTACGCCCCTCCGGGACAGTCTCCGAGCCTTATTCGCTACCGGCCGCTTCGCGGACCTACGCGCGGAGTGTGAACGCTCCAGCGACGGCAAAACCACGGTGTCGTTCGTAAGCAGCCCCAATTTCTTCGTCGGAGGCGTGAGCGTGGAGGGCAGTCCTGGAAAGCCCACTGACTCTCAGATCGTGAATGCTTCGAAGTTGTCGCTCGGGGAACTTTACGCCCCCGACAAAATGGATCGAGCTCTGACTAACACGCGGCGACTACTGGAGGAAAATGGCTACTATCGTTCGACCATTACGCATGCCGAACGAGAGGACCCCGAGATTCAGCAGGTCGAAGTTACGCTCCGCATTCATTCCGGCGATGCGGCGCGGGTGGGCAAGATCAATGTCTTGGGGCAGACCCAGTACTCGATCGGCCAAATCGCAGACATCGCTCGCTTGCATCCCGGGGACATGGTGTCGGCGCGAAGAGCCTCCGACGCAATTGAGAGAATCCAAAAGAAATACCAAAAACAAGATCACTGGCTGGCGCAGGTCAGCATCGCGGAAAAGAAGTATGTTCCCGAGACCAACACCGTGGACTACAGCTTTGAAATTGAGCCCGGGCCTGCGGTGCAGATCGGTGTCGAAGGGTTCAAGCTCAGCCGGAGCACCATCAAACAGAGCGTGCCAGTCTATGAAGAAGGCGCGCTCGACGATGATCTGCTCAACGAAGGCCAGCGCAACCTTCTGAATCACATGCAGTCGCGGGGATACTTCGATGCCAAGGTTGAACTGCACAAAGAGTCTGATCCGCAGCGCAACGAACTGCATGTGACCTATCAGATCGATGCCGGCGAAAAGCACAAGGTCGCGAAGGTGGAGATCACCGGCAACAAGACATTCTCCCGGGTCGAAGATCTACGCGCCCTTATGCAGGTGCAGGAAGCCAGTGTGTTGCTTCCCCATGGAAGATACAGTCAAGCTCTGCTGCGAAGCGATATCCGCAACCTGGAGAATAACTACCGGAGCAACGGCTACGCCCAGGTGAAGATTGAAGGCGACGCCAAGGACGAACATCGAGGACACAAGAACCTGATCCTCGTCGCAATTCACATCGAGGAAGGGCCCCAGACGCTGGTGGGGTCTTTCCAGATCCTCGGCAATAACACGAGGATTGAGGATGCAGAGTTTCCGGACTTGAGGACCCAGCCGGGCCAGCCATTTTCGGATTCGTGGATCGCCGAGGACCGCGATCATTTGCTGAATTACTACTTCAATAACGGATTCCCCAATGCCACCTTCGAAGTTACCGCCAAGCCTGCCGCCGGCAATCGCATGGATGTGACTTTCAAAATCCATGAAGGCGAGCGGTTTTATGTAAACCAGGTGCTTGGTCTCAGGTCGCGAATTCACCCGTCCGTACGTCATCGATCGCGAGCTGGAGGTGAAGCCCGACGACGATCTCAGCCAGATCGATCTCTTGAATACTCAAAAGAAACTCTACGACCTGGGCATCTTCAGTCAGGTCGATACGGCGGTGCAAAATCCGGAAGGCACGGAAACCCACAAGAATGTGCTGGTCAAGGTGCAGGAAGCCAAGCGCTACACGTTCAATTACGGACTCGGATTTGAGTTTCAAACCGGCCAGCAGAACCTGGAAGCGAGCCCATTGGCATCTTTCGACGTGACCCGGCTCAATTTCCTGGGACGCGCGCACACGATCACTTTCGAATCGAGAGTCGGGCGGTTGCAGCAGAGAGGTCTTATCAGCTATCAAGCGCCCCGCTGGTTGGACAATCCCAACCTGAACCTGATCTTCACCGGCTTCTTCGACCACACGCTGGATGTGACCACCTTCACCTCTCAGCGCCTGGAAGGCGCAGTGCAAGCCGGGCAAGTGCTCAGCAAGCGCGGCGACGGAACGCCCATCACCACCTTTGATTACCGCTTCAACTACCGGCTGGTCAAAGCCCTCAATATCGCGAAGACCATCAGCCCAGACCAGATCCCATTGCTCTCTCTGCCGGTTCGCGTGGGTGAGCCGGGCTTCGGCTACATCCGCAACCGGCGCGACAATGATCTGGACACCACGCGAGGAAGTTACAACACGGTGGACGCCGGAGTGGCCAGCCGCTACTTCGGCTCGCAAGCCGATTTCAGCCGGGTGATGGTACAAAACTCCACCTTTTACCCATTCGGAAAGCCGAAGCAGCTGGTATTCGCCCGTTCCACCCGGGTCGGGGTTGAGAACGCCTTTGGCGACACCATCATCACCCAGCCCGGCGAGGTGACGACCGGGACCCCGACGCTGATTCCCCTGCCCGAGCGATTCTTCATGGGCGGCGGCAACTCGCATCGCGGTTTCGGCCTGAATCAGGCTGGGCCCCGTGATCCCCTGACGGGCTTTCCCCTCGGAGGCTCGGCCCTGTTCCTGAATACTTTTGAAGTTCGATTTCCCCCGCCCACGCTCCCCTGGGTGCAGGACAACTTGAGCTTCGCCGTCTTTCATGACATGGGCAACGTGTTCACGGATGGTTCCAACATGCGCCAAAGCCTGCTGCGCTGGCATCAAAATACCAGCTCATGCACACAGACCGTCGGCACTCTGCTGGTGACCGGGTCGGGCGCGACTCTGTGCAATTACAATTACGTTTCCAATGCGATCGGGCTGGGAATCCGCTACCGGACCCCGGTCGGCCCGGTGCGCTTCGATCTTGGGTATAACCTGACCCCAACGGTTTATCCGGGTTCCACTCCGGTGCCCAAATCGAATCCTACGCAGTACACGTTCACCGGGACGAAGCAAACCAGCCCCTTCAACGTTTACTTTAGTATCGGGCAGACATTCTGATGGTCACGCGCGTTTTTATTTTCGGGTTGCTGATGCTGGCCGCGCCGCTTCTCCGCGCCGGCGAGTTGCTCGACCGCATCGTCGCCACCGTGAACGGACACGCGATCCTGCTGAGCGACTGGCAGGATGAGGTTCGCTACGAGGCTTTTATTGGCGGCCGCAAGTTGCAATCGGTCACCGCTCAGGACAAGAAGGCAGCTCTCGATCGACTGACGGACCGGGAGCTGTTGCGCGAGCAGCAGGATACCGTGGAAACGGTACCGATCAGTGCCGAGGAAATCGATAAGCAACTTGAGGCCATGAAGGCTGACGTCGCGCGTGAGGCGATGCCCTGGGGCGAGGCGCTGGCGAAGTATCAGCTGACCGAGGCCGACCTCAGGAATCACATTGCGTTGGAGCTCTCTCAGTTGCGTTTCATCGATGCGCGCCTAAGGCCTTCGATCCAGGTGGAGCCCGACGAAATCGCGGCGTACTACCGAAGCCATCTCTCGTCGAGCACAGGCGGCCGGCCAATTAGCCTGCAGGAGGCGACCCCCAAAATCCACGAGCTGCTGACTCAGGAAAAGATGAATCAGGAGCTTAGTTCATGGCTGGAAAGCCTGCGGGCGCAAGCCGAGGTTCGGACTTTCCCTGCGGATTCTTCCGACTCAGAAGGCCCGGCCCAATGAGCAAGCTGAGGGCGCGGCTGCGCAAATTCGGGCGCTATTGCTTCCTGGCCGCAGTCGTGTTCGTGCTGGGCTGCTCCGCGCTGCTTTGGTTTGTGACCACGGATTCGTTTCAGCAGATGGTTCGCCGGCGGCTAGTCGCCGAGGTCGAACGCGCCACCGGCGGTCGCGCTGAGATGGGAAGCTTTCACGTAATCCCGTTCCGGTTCCAAGTGGAAGTTCGCGACCTCACCATTCACGGACGTGAGTCTGCCAGTGTCGCCCCCTTTGTTCACGTGGACAGCGTGGTCGCCACGGTAAATCTTTCCGCTGCCGTGGGAGGGAGGCTCGGTTTCCACTCGCTGGTTCTGCAGCGGCCTGTGGTCCACGTCATCCTTCTATCCCGATGGAAGCACGAACCGGCCAACTCCGCAGCAGCAGGGAAGTGGCAGCGTCGAAAAGCTGTTTGCGTTTTCCATCGGGCACCTCGAGGTTCGTCACGGCGAATTCCTCTGGCAGGACCACAGCCTGCCCCTGGACTTCACCTCGGACGATATTTCCGCGGGAATGAATTACTCGTTTTTGCACCAGCGCTATTCGGGACACCTGGCGATTGGCAGGGCAGAGACTCAGTTCGATGGCTATCGCCCGGTGGGCTGGTCGGCAGGCGCCGCCTTCGTTCTCGACAAGAATGGACTCCAAATCAGTTCGCTCAAAGCCGGCTCCGAAGCGTCGCGCCTCCAGGCCAGAGGCATGATTTCCAACCTCACGAACCCGGTTTTCAAGGGCTCATACGATCTGGTTCTGGATCTGGCCCAGGCTGCGGCGGTTGCCCGGCAGCCCCAGGTGAGGGCGGGGAACCTTTCGCTGACCGGAAGCGGTTCCTGGTCGAGCCAGAGTTTTATGTCCACGGGAAAGTTCGGAGTGCGCGATCTGGCTTTCCAGGACAAGACGGTTTCCCTCCGGGAAGTTGGAGCATCCGGAAATTACTCGATTGATCCGCAGAAAGTTCTGTTTTCGAAAGTGGAAGGCAGTGCATGGCATGGCAATTTCACCTCGGAAGTGGAAATTTCTAATTGGCAAACTCCGGCCAAGCCAGTGCGAAACGTGAAAGACGAACCGAAAGGCACAATCAAGATAAGGGCTAAGGATCTAGCCCTGGCGGAAATGCTGGCCGGCCTTGGATCCCAGTTCCGGCCGATGAACCAATTGCGGCTGGCTGGGAATATTTCCGGAACGTCTGAAATTGCGTGGAGGCAATCGGTCCGAAACGCCGAAGTCAGTCTTAGCGTCGCGGTGGAGCGCCCCACCCGGGTGGTCGCGAGACAGATCCCCCTGACCGCAGTCGCTGAGGTGAGTTACAGCGCGCGTAGTGGTGAAATCCAGGTCGGCAACCTTCAGGCCTCCACACCGGCAACGCAACTCCGCGCGTCGGGTGCACTGGCCGCTTCGTCCGCGCTGAGGCTTTCTTTTTCAACCACCGACCTGAGCGAATGGCAGCCGGTTATATCCGAAGTATTTCCTGACGGTTTCCCCATCGAAATGCACGGGCGTGCCTCGTTCAGCGGAACGGCTTCCGGCGGGCCCTCGAACCCGACGCTCGCCGGCAACCTGCGAGTCGATGACTTCGATACCCAGCCGATGAAAGGCTCGGTCTCGGAGCCAGTGCACTGGGATTCGCTGGCCGCCGACATCCGTGTTTCGTCTCACAATCTGACCTTGCACCATGCCGTTCTGCAACATGGAGGCGCGACTGCGAACCTGGATGGAAGCGTGGGGTTGGAACGCTGGACGCCGGTCGACGGCAGCCCACTGAACCTCAGCCTACAGATTCATAACGCCGATCTCGCCGAACTGGCCCGCTTCACGCGGTCCGGTTACAACCTGATCGGGACTCTGGACGGTAGCGGCACACTCACAGGACTCGTCGGGAAGCCCCAAGGCCGCGCGCAGGTGATCCTTTCACATGGCTCGGCGCAAGGACACGCCTTTGACGCCGCGAGTGCGACCCTGCAGTGGAGCGGCAGCCAGCTCGCGTTCAGCGATTTGCATGTGGCGCTCCAGAATGCGCGGGTCAGCGGCAGCGGCGCATATGATCTGAAGGCTCACACCTTCCAACTCAACCTGAACGGGACGAACTTTGATCTGACTGAGATCGCGCCGCTGGAACGCTCGCGGATCGCGATTGCCGGCAAGTTCGATTTCTCGGCCAAAGCCTCAGGCACGCCCAGTGCGCCGCAAGTGGACGCTGACCTTCGGTTGCGGGAGCTGGCCTTTAACGGAGAGGTGCTTGGGGACTATCGGTTGAAAGCGGTGTCGCATGGACCCGATCTGCAGGTCAGCGGCGAGTCTGAGTTCGGGAAAGGCAATCTGCTGGTCGATGGGAACATCCGGCCGCAGCAGGATTGGCCCGCTCGGATCGACCTGCGTTTCACGGGCCTGGATGTGGACTCATTTCTGCAAAGCTATTTGCACGGACATATCACGGGCCACTCGGCCGTGACCGGAAGTTTGGTGGTCGAAGGCCCGTTGCTCCACCCGAGTCATCTCAACCTGAATGGAGATCTGACCACGCTGGCGGTTGACGTCGAAGGTGCAAAATTGCGTAACGACGGGCCCATCCGCTTTGCGTTGTCGAGCCAAACGTTGAAGATCGAAACTCTGCACCTGGTCGGCGACACCACCGACTTTTCGGGCAGCGGTTCCATGCAGCTTTCCGAAGCGCGCACCATCGACTTCCATGGCCAAGGAAAACTCGACCTGAAATTGATTCAGACCTACGACCCGGACATCACCAGTTCGGGGACTGCTTCGGGAGAGGCCGCCGTGACCGGCACGCTGGACGCGCCGGCGGTCAAAGGTAAGCTTCAGATCGAGAACGGTGCCATCGCGGACGCCAACCTTCCGAACGCCCTTACCGATCTGAACGGGACGCTGACGTTCAGTCAGAATCGGATCACCATCGGAACCTTGAGCGCTCGTACCGGCGGCGGCACCGTGAATTTCTCCGGTTTCGCGGACGTGGTGGGCCGCCAGGTGAACTTTGATCTGGAAGCCAAGGCGGCGGCGGTGCGAATGCGCTACCCGCCCGGAGTCAGTTCCACCGCCGACGCCGATTTGCATTGGCGGGGAAGTACGTCGGGCTCGCTCCTCTCCGGCGACATTACCGTGATCAGGCTTGGAGTCACCCCCGGGTTTGACTTTGGCGCCTATCTGGAGCGCAGCGCATCCTCAGCTGGTTTGCCGCAGACCGATCCCGTGCTCAACAACATCCGCCTCGACCTGCACGTGGTCACCACTCCGGAATTGCAAATGCAGACCAGCGTTCTTCGCCTGCAGGGGGAGGCCGATCTTCGCGTCCGCGGCAACGCCGCCAAGCCGGTGCTGCTGGGGCGTGCCGATATCTTTGAGGGCGAGGCCTACTTCAATGGCACCAAGTATCAACTGGAACGCGGGGCGGTCACTTTCGGAACGACGGTGGGCGGCAATCCGGGTTCCACCACTCCATTTCTCGATCTTGAAGCCACCACCCGGGTTCGCAATTACGACATCACGCTTTCCATGAGCGGCCCGGCGGCCAACCCCAAGCTGAGTTACCGCTCGGAGCCGCCGCTGCCGACGTCCGACATTATCGGTCTGCTTGCGTTCGGTCAAACCACCGAACAGTCGGCATCCTTGCAACAAGCCAACCAGTCGGCCTTCAGCCAGCAGGCTTCGAGCGCACTGCTGACGGCGGCGCTCAACGCGACGCTGAACAATCGTACGCAGCGATTGTTCGGCGGCAGCCGCATCAAGATCGATCCGCAAGGCCTGGTCACCGAAACTTCGCCTACCCAGACCGGGCCCGCAGTGACCATCGAGCAGCAAGTGAAGGACAACCTGACCGTCACCTACACCACCAACGTGGCCCAAACCTCGCAGCAGATCATCAGCGCCGAGTACAACGTCACCCGAAATATCTCGATCGTGGCGATCCGCGACCAGAACGGGGTAGTGAGTTTTGACGTGAAGATTCGAAGGCGCAAGCGATAAACTGTGCCTAGGGATGGAACGGTCTCACGGCCGCCAGGTCATGGCGACAGACGAACTTAGAAGCGGAGAATTCTCCCGCCAGCGCCGCGAGATGGTGGAGAGCCAGCTTCGACGCCGTGGCATTCGGGATGAACGTGTTCTCGCGGCCATGCTGCGAGTTTCACGTCATGAATTTGTCCCTTCCGAATACCGATCGCAAGCCTACGCGGACCATCCGATACCCATCGGAGAGGGCCAGACGATTTCCCAGCCTTTCATCGTTGCCCGCTCGCTGGAGGCGCTTTCCCTCGATGGATCAGAGGCGGTGCTCGAGGTCGGCACTGGTTCGGGATATCAATCCGCACTGTTGGCGGAACTCGCGCGCACTGTGTACTCGATCGAACGCCACCCCGCCCTGGCCCACAACGCCGAAGAAATCCTTTTCCGCCTGAGCATGCCCAATGTGAGAGTGGTAATTGGCGATGGCAGCCAGGGATTGCATGAATGCGCGCCTTTCGACGCCATCGTGGTCTCGGCGGCCGCTCCCAGCGTGCCGCAGGGCCTGCTGGACCAGCTCTCCAATGATGGAAGGATGGTTATCCCGGTCGGGCCGCCGCACGAGCAGAAGCTGCAGCTGGTGCGCAAGCGCAACGGCCAGACTACGGTCGAGGTGATTGAAGGATGCCGTTTTGTGCCGTTGATTGGCGCCGAAGGGTACTGAGCCCGGCGACGAAGTTAGTCGCGAAAGTTGTGAACGAGAAAACGACCGGGCCGAACGGGCCCGGCTTTTCTTTTACAATGCTGATGTGGCGTTGTTGAAAAACCTGCGAGTCACCCTGGAAATGATCAAGTGGGAGCACTCGGTATTTGCGCTCCCTTTCGCGCTGTGCGGCGCCATGCTGGCCGCCGGCGGCGTGCCCGCGCCGCGCCAGCTTTTGTGGATCATCGTGGCCATGGTCGCTGCGCGCTCGGCGGCGATGTCGTTTAACCGGCTCGCCGATGCCTCCATCGACGCCGCGAATCCTCGCACTCGCGCTCGCGCGCTTCCTGCCGGGGCGCTAACTCAGGGCTTCGTCAGGAATTTTGTCGTGCTCTCGTCGGGCGTGTTTGTGCTGGCGGCGTGGGAATTGAACCGACTGGCGTTTCTGCTTTCGCCGCTCGCGCTGGGATATCATTCTGCTCTACTCCTACACCAAACGCTGGACCCGCTGGTCTCATCTGGCGCTGGGCTTTGCCTTGGGGATTGCGCCGGCTGCCGCATGGATTGCCGTGCGCGGCTCGCTCGATCCGCGCATCCTGCTGCTGACCGCCGCGGTTACGTTCTGGGTGGCAGGCTTCGACGTGCTCTACGCCTGCCAGGACCTGGATTTCGACCGCCAGGCGGGACTGCATTCCATCCCTCGCTATCTCGGTGTCGGCAACGCGTTGTGGATCGCGCGCCTCTTCCACCTGGTGATGCTGGCCCTGCTCGCTGCGCTGATCTTCGAGTTTGGTCTCGGCAAGATTGCGTGGATCGGCCTGGCCGCGGTGTTTCTGTTACTGGCCTATGAGCACAGCCTGGTGTCCAAAGACGATTTGAGTAAATTGAACGCCGCGTTCTTCACCATGAATGGAATCATCGCGGTCGTGTTTTGGGTTTTTCTGGCGGCCGATCTGCTGCTGCGCCCGCTGGCCCGATAGGCCCGCTAGCCGGTCGCCTACTAACCACTAGCCACTGGCCAGTGCTGCCGCTTGTATCATCAAGACAATGGCTCCGGCGCACTCCTTCCAGACTGACGACCCCCACCTCGCGACCATCCACGAGAAGGTGCAGGCACGCGAGCGTCTCGAGTTCTGACGACGCGCTGGCCCTGTATCGCACCGGCGACATTCTCGGCCGTCGGCTGGCTGGCGAATCAGGTCCGCGAGCGTATGCACGGCGACAAGACGTACTTCAACGTAAACCGGCACATTAATCCGACCAACGTTTGCGTTGCCGCCTGCCGGCTTATGCGCCTTCGGCCGCAAGAAGGATTCTCCCGGCGCGTACACCATGGCGCTCGAAGAGGCGTTCGAGACCGCGGCTTCCGGCTACAGCGAAGCGGTCACCGAGTTCCACATTGTCGGCGGACTGCACCCGGACCTGCCGTTCCAATATTTCCTGGATCTCGTTTCCGGACTGAAGCAGCGTTTTCCGCAGGTGCATCTGAAGGCCTTCACCATGGTCGAGGTCGCGTATCTGGCCAAGCGCGCCAAGCTTTCGATCCCCGAGACGTTGCAGCAACTGAAGGCCGCGGGAGTCGATTCACTCCCCGGCGGCGGCGCGGAAATTTTTGCCGACCGCGTGCGCCACATCATCTGCGACCACAAAATTGATGGCGATCAGTGGCTGGACACGGCCCGCGCCGCCCACAACATTGGCCTGAAATCGAACGCGACGATGCTCTACGGGCACGTGGAGAACGACGAAGACCGCGTGGACCACCTGATGAAGCTGCGCGCGCTACAAGACGAAACCGGCGGCTTTCAGACGTTTATTCCGCTGGCCTTCCATCCCGACAACACGCCGCTCGAGCATCTGCCGAAAACCACCGGCATGCTGGATATCAAGCAGATTGCGGTCAGCCGCCTGGTGCTGGATAACTTCCCGCACATTAAGGCCTACTGGCAGATGCTGACGCCGAAGATTGCGCAGATCGCTTTACGTTTCGGCGCCGACGACCTCGACGGCACCGTCATCGAAGAGAAGATTTACCACGACGCCGGCGCCACCACGCCGCAAGGCATGCGCCGCCAGGAATTGATGCGCCTGATTCGCGAAGCCGGCCGCGAACCGGTCGAGCGCGACACGCTTTACCATCCCGTCACCCGGACCGAAACCTCGGTCACGGTCGCGGTCTAAGTCTGATCGCACCCGCAACAGGCCGTTTCACCATCAATCCGGTTCGATCTCAGGCAGAGCCTTGGCCCGCAATCCGGCTTGTTCCGGCGGCTGCGGTACCGGCAGCGAGATTTCAACCGTTCCCAGCCGCCGGTTCAGTTCGTCCTCCACTCCCAGGCGCAGAGAGGTAGCGCTGACCGGAACGTCGAATTCCTGATGGATACGGAACCCGCCAGCCATCACGTCCTTGTAGGAAGATGGCTTCAGGTCGCTGGTGGTGCGGCTGGCGACTCGAGACAAGGCACTTGCCGTCGTCATCGAATGCGGAGGCCATGAACGCTAACACCGCGTGATGCAGAGTGCCCTGGTCCACGAAATGCAACTGCGGACCGGCGATGGCGTAGTCCACCGCATAGTGCTGGACCGCAGTGATCGCGATCGCGTTCTTCTTGGGTTTCTTGCCCGCGGCGTCTTTGGTGGGGTCCACTTTTACCGGCTTGCCCACTGGTATGACACGAGTAGCAAAGACAATCTGGTGCGACTGCGGCGAGCCGTGCTGCATGGCAGCGATGCCAACATCCCGCGAGAGCGCGTCTTTTCCTTCGGGGATAGGAGCGAAGGGATCCTCCGCATAGTAGCCACGGCGGTACGTCACGTGGTATCCCTTGACCGCTAGCGCGACTTTGAGCTTTCGGAACCTCCCGTCGTAACTGTGATTCGCGGGAGTGTAGGAGAGCATGTAGTAGTTCGAACCCTGCTCCACCGCGGTCTGGATGGCTTCCTTGATTCCGTTGGTGTTGTAGAACGCCTTCCCACCCGTGTCCGACGCGATCTGGTCCATCGTGGTCTGTGTCACCGACCTCTTGCTCCAAAGACTCATGAATCGCTTGCTCATGGGAGTGGTCTGGGCCGCGTTGGTGGCAGTATTGAGCGACTGGAGTACTGCGTTCCAGCCGCTGCGGGAATCGGAGTTGCCGACCCGGGGGCGCCCACCGACGGATTCAAGTTCGAAGACGCAGCAAAGATCGATTGCGTGGTCAGGCCACGTACGTCCACCGGGTAAACCGCCACATGGGCTTCGGCGAGCAGGTTGGCGGTTTTCTTCAGCATAGCCGAATAGTTGCGGCTTTCAGAAAAGGCATCAAACAAGTCGCTGTTAGGGAAGACGCCCAGCGGGAAAGACGCCGACAACCAAATCACATTTTTTCTTCCCGGTACGCCCGACAGGTACCGCGCCAACTGCGCGAACGCGTCCACCGTGAGAGAGAAACGCCGATCCAGGTCCTGCACCCGTTCGTCAGCGACCGCCTGTTGGTACATCTGCACCACGAACTGCATGCCAGGATCGACAGCGGCGATCTCCTTCTGCATGGCCAGGCCTTTATCCAGGCCGGAGTCTCTCTCAAGCAAGGGATTGTACCGCGTCCCGCCTTTCTTCCCGTTGGCGGTCGCTATGAGCAGCTCCTCATTGGTGGTGAACCCCTGTATCAGTTGGAGACGGCTGGCCAAAGTGCACAAGGCGAATTGTGATCCCTTGGGTTTGCTCTTGAGAAACGTGATCAATTGTTGACGGGCAAAAGTCTGGTCCAGGGGTGGCGTGTTCAATAAGTCGAACAGCACGACCGTGACCGGCTCATCTTCGCGGGTAAGTTGGTTGTTGGTGAAGACGTTGGGCGGAAGCTCTGGTGGCGGGGCAGCTTGATCCCCGAGTGCGGCATTGGCCGCATTTGGGTCTTGAAAGCCGGTGAATTCGTGAAAATAGTTGACTCTCTGCGGCTTACCATCTTCCTGAAGCTGGAAGTCCGCGGCCGGCAGGCCTTTCACGGAATGGCCTTTGGAATCGGTGACCACAACGTCCACCACCACGGTCTTGGACGCGACCTTGATTGTGAGCACCGAGTCGCCGACCGGGGAATCCGAATTCAACGTTCCGTTTTGGGCTGCGGCCGCCTGAGCAGCCGTTGCCGACGCAGGCGTGCTGGAAACGTCCGTCGTCGGAGCAGCCGGCGCCGCGATCACCGGCGGTTTCGGTGGCTCGTCGCTATCGCTTTGCGCTGCAGCATCGAAGACCTCACCTTCATCATTGGAGGCCTCCGCTGACCTGCGCGCTGCGGGGGCCGCCAGCGTCGGTGCATCCGCCTGCAAGGCGACATACTTGGCGCGCTCGTCGGTGGTCATTTGCGGCAAGTCAAACATCTCCAGCGACGGGCCATCGAGAACCGCAAATTGGCGGCCGTCGGGAGATAGGGCGAAGTTCTGGCCCTTGAGAATCGCTGCCGCAGCCTTGGTGGTGAGCACGGGAGTGCCGGTGGCGGCGTCCATCACCCGGAAGCTCTGTTGCACTTGCGGCCATTCCTGGTCTTCGGCTATCGGTGTGCCGTCGGGCGTGGTCCCCATCAGTGTGCTGATGACAACCCGGCTGCCGTCTTCACTACGGTCCAGGACCGGCTCATACCGGTGTTGGTTCCATTTCTCCCGCCACAGGAAATGCCCGGTCAAGGTAAAGATGCTCACGCTGTAGTCGGAGCCTTCCGCTGAGCAGCGCCCAACGAACATCGTGTTGTAAGTGGGAAATTTCAGGTCAGGAATGCATTGCGACCTGACTCGGGTAATGTAGCTGCGGTCTTTGGACCCGGAGCCAAACCGAATCAGCCAGATCTTGCCCGAATGCACCGCGTCGGCGAATCCAAGGCTGGTGGCGTCCAGGGGCATTATCTGGGAGAGTCTAATGGTCCGCTGCACTGCCAGCGATTTGGCGTCCAGGAACTCGATCTTGACCTTCGCCTTGCTCGATTTCGCTGCCTTGGCGGAATCATCCACCGCCGTCTCCACGATGATTTGCTTGCCTTCGGGCGTGACACTGGTGAACAACAACTGCTTCGGCGATTCCAGCAACAGTTTCTCGTGAAGATCCGAGTCCACCTCGTATAGGCTGTTCAGCTTGCGTAGCAGAAATCTTCCCTCGCCCAACGGCCACAGGTAGCGGCGCTCATCGTGCACGTACCAACTGGCCTGGTGAACCACGGTTCCGGTTCCAACGTCAATCACCTGGGCTTGAATGATTCGGTCCTGATGGGTCGGGGGACAGGCCGGATCGCGTTGGAATAGCTTCTTAGGATTAAAGGTGAACAAGACGTGATTCGCGTCCACATAGTTGATGGTGATATTGGAAGTCGTCATCATCCGGCCCTCTGCGGAGAGGCCCTGGTAGCCGAGCTTGCTTAGATCAATCTGCCGCGCGGGCGAGGCATCGCTTGCGGTGGAGCTGGCTGGCTGGTCAGCCGTCGCGATCACGGCGCAGGCGCAAATCAATACCCCCAGCATTCCCCCCAACATTAGCCCGCGGCGAATTCGGCGATCACGCAACCACTGGGCAGAACCCGGAATCCTTGAGATTAAAGAGTTCTTGATTACGTTAACCAGGGGCAGACCCAATCGGCTTTCACAGGAACACATAGCAGAGTCACTCTCCAGCGGTTGGACGGAGCTCAGAAGATTACCACATCTGCGCCTGGTGACATTGTCCTACTGAAACCTTTTAGACGGCGGTGACTTTACGAATTTTTACAATCGGAAGATGCCGACCCTCCCCCGCGTCGTGGGCCGATACCCAGCAGATTCTAAGGTATTCCCCCGCTTCCCTCCGACGCTCGGGGGTGTAAAATCGGACTGTAGCGAAGCTTCACGGGGCCTTCTCCCGATCCGAGGCAGGCATGAATGTTCATATCAGCTACAAAATCCAAAGAACTTCCGAGTTGGACAACGAAATTCACCACTGGATTGCCAAGGTGCAACGGCGTTTGCAGGTCTTTCGCCCAGAGTTAGTTCACTTGAAGGGGCTGGTGGAGCAGACCTCGATCCGTGAGGGCGCGGCCCACGAAGGCGCGGCCGCTTCACTAAATCTGCGATTGCCGTCCGGGCAAATGGCTGCTCATGAGTTGGCGGAGACTCCAGTGGCCGCGGTGAAGGCGGTGTTCGACGACCTGCTCGGTCAAATTACCCGCCACAAGGATTTGTTGCGCAAGTCGTACCGGGGAAGGCACAAGTTCTCCACCAACGGAAGGGGCATGGCGCAAGTTCCGTTTGAGCAGACTTTTGCCGCCGTTCCCTCGCTGACGGCGACGGCAGATGACGTCTGCCTCTACATGAACGTAAACCTGCGGCGGTTGAGCCTGTTTGCGCAGCATCAGATTGTCTTTCGCGAGAATTCAATGCAGCTGCAAGCCGGTTCCCTCAGCGCGGAGGAAGTTGTTGACGAAGTGGTAGCCCGCGCCTTGGACGAGAGCATCGAAAAGCCGGACCGGATGGGTTTGGAACCTTGGCTCTATCGCTTGGCGATCCGCGCCATGGACGATTTGGGATCGCGTCTGGTCGAGGCCGAGTCGGACGTTCACCTGGAAGGCGTGTGGCGGGGACACGATGAGCTTGCCAGCGATGAGCTTGAGCTTCAATTCCATCAACCCGATGAATCCATGACTACCGAGAGCAGAATTGCCGATTCGCGGACATTCACTCCGGAAGAAATCGCCTATTCCGAAGAAATGATTGCGCTCATCCAGTTCGCGCTGCGGGCGGCCACTCCACTAGA
Organism: uncultured Acidobacteriota bacterium; assembly: GCA_963819825.1. Classification (GTDB taxonomy): domain Bacteria; phylum Acidobacteriota; class Terriglobia; order Terriglobales; family Acidobacteriaceae; genus Gp1-AA145. The sequence goes on along the minus strand of CAWFXO010000003.1, from coordinate 65,301 downwards.
CCGCGAGGCTTTTGTACTCCATGCTCTCGAAGGGTTTTCAACCGACGAGATTGTCGCCATCACCGACCGCACGCCGGAACAGGTCCAGGCATCCATTCGCAGCGCCAGAAGTAAGTTGCGCGGGGCGTTTCCCGGCAACCCTGCGCTCGCAGGCAAACATCTTCAACCCACCGGCACGCACTGAATACGACCCAAGGGTGCAAACACATGATCTCTCACGAAGAATTGCGGCACTTGGCTGGGTTTGAATGCCAGCATCCGAATGAACTCGCCGTCAGCTTCTATTTTCAACCCGCCAAACCGCCCGACAAATCTCATCGCGACGAAGCCATACTGGCGAAAGATCTGGTTCGCAAGACTCTGAGCCAGTTGCAACTGAACGGGACCCATAGCCAGGTGGTCGAGGACCTGGAGCGAATTCTGCATCTGGCCGAAGGCCTGCACGGAAACCACAACCGCGCCAAGGCGGTTTTCGCCTGCGCCGGAAGCAAGCTGTGGCGGGAATTTGATCTGCCTCCGGCGACCAGCCCGACCCAACTGTTTGTCAGCCGCCGTTTTCACCTCAAGCCGCTGGCCCCGGTGCTCTCAGAGCACCCCTCGGTCTGGCTGGCGCTGATCGACCGCAAGATCGCCCGCTTCCTGGAGGTGCAGTTCGATCGAACCATCGAACAAGGCTCCATTCTCGATCCTGTGCAGCGGCATGGACGCAGCGACGGATATCTCGGATACGATGCCGGCCACGCGCAACGCCATGCCGACGGAGAAGTGCGCCGCCATTATGCGCGGGCAGCGGAATTCCTTAAAGAAGCCGCAGAACGGAGAAAATTCGAAGCCCTGGTCATCAGTTGCCACGATGTGAACTGGCCCGACTTGCGGCCACAGCTCCACCCTTTTGTCGAGAAGAGACTGCTCGGCCGATTCTCCGCTGACCTTGGCACGCTGACGGACGACAGGGCGGCGCACCAGGCCCGCGGCATTTTGTACGATTCGCTGCGTCAGCATCGCCAGACGTTACTCAGCGAAATTTTGAGCGAGGCTAGAAGCAATGGGCGAGGCGCCACCGGGTTGCGAAGAGTCTTGCGCGCAGCCGAACAGGGCCAGGTGGAAACAATCGTCATGGCGGAGGAGTACACCGCGCGCGCCGTCGAGTGTACTAGCTGCGGCCACCTTGATTCCCACCTTGTCCCCTACTGCCCGGCTTGCGGGCGTACTACGCGAAATCTCGATGACGTCTGCGAAGCCCTGGTTCCGGCGGCGATCAAGAGCAACATTAGCCTTGTGCTGATGCCGCCGAGCCAGGAGTTGGACCGGGTCGGGAACATCGCTGCCCTGCTCCGCTTCCGCGCCGAACGCAACAGGGACCAGTTGCCGGTCGCTTCGTAGGCGGCCTGAACCTGGCTTCGCGAGGGGTAAAATGCTATCGATATGAATTTCGATCCCTTCGTCGGTACTTGGGAACTTGACCCCGACACTTTGAACTACCAGTCCGGCCGTCCGGGCCGCAGAGCCACCTACATTATTGAAGCCGTCGCCGGTGGCCTCATGTTCCACCTGGACGCGGAGGACGCAGACAAAAATCCCATCAAGGCCAGCTACGGAGGGGAACTCGATGGGAGGGAACAGGTACTGGGCGGGGGTGCCGCAGTTCTCATCCTGACCCGTTACAGCGAAAGCCTGATTGAGAGCACGCTCAAGCGTCAAGGCAAAGTAGTTGACCGTTGGACCCGCGAAATGCTTCCCGATAACAGAGCCATGAAAATCACCCAATACGTTGTAAGACCGGACGGGCAGGAGTTTCTTAATACCAGCATCTATCGAAAAAGGGAGTCAACTTCAGGGTCGGGAACCGACGCCACGTAACATCTTCCGCTCCAGGCGCAGAGCGTTTCCATTGTGAAATGGCGGCATATCCAGGGTCTTAGTTCCGCCCCGATGACGGAATCGTTCGAGGCCCTCGGTTTCGCCAGTCTTCGTATTGATCCACTCGCCCGAGTATTCGCCCGCAGGAAGTTCCAGCAAAACTTCCGCTGGACCGTTGCCGTCCAAATACATCGCGTACTCGTGCCCTGGAACCGAAAGCACTCGGGCATAGTTTCCAGTCACATGTTGCACGGTGTGATGGTCCGGCCGCAGTTCCGCCAACGTGAACTTCCCCAGGAACTCACTCAAGACCCGAATCTGGCGCCGCAGGGCCGCGCTCCCCCCGCCCGGTCCGTTCGGCTCGATGTCAGTTCCGTCTTCGTGCCCGACGGTGAAGGAGTAGTCCAGCGCATCGAAGGCGCCGCCGCCGGAGAGCATGAAGTTCCACGCCTCCCGCCGGTAGCCGTCGTCATCGCGGCCGAGGAACCCGGTCTCGTCGTAGGCGATGGCCTTTCCCAGTCCATAATTCGCCGACACCGCTTCCGGAAACGCATAGTGAAAATTCACCATACTCACGCCCGGGACAAGTTTCCGCACCGGCAATCCAAAATCGCAGTAGTTCTGCGCGATCATGTGACGGTTGGGCAGGGAAGCTTCTTCGCTCGTAATCCACTGCGCAACCCTCTCCTGCCACGCCAGAGACAAATCGTCGGCCACCTCGATGGTGTTGGGAAACTGATTGCGCGCCGGCGGAAACAAATAGGGATTCACCACTCCCTCGACCACAGGCCGGTCGGAAAACGGCTCGTTCTGGATTTCGAAAATCACGTTGTCGAACGAATTGGCCTCGCGCACCAGCTTTCGCACGTAGCGTTCCTGATGTCCGAGGATATTGCCATTCTCCAGCGTGTTGATTTTCTTCCGGTCTATCGCGGTGGTTAGGTTGGTGTTGTTGGCCGCATTAAAAACGCTTAGGTCCCACTGCAGGTCGCCATATTGCGACGAGAACAGGCTGATCTCCACCACAATCCCAACCTGCGACGCCGCGGCCAGAAATTCATGCAAGCGCTTGAAGTACTCGGGGTCCCACTGGTCCAGATCAAACTTGTTTCCGCCGCCGGCATATCCAGCGGTTGTGCTTCGCGCCCACGGCGCCACAAATCTCCCCGGCGCCGGCGCAATGTCATTCCGTTGAATGCCGAACGACTTGCCCGGCGCTTCCACGTAACTGCCGGGAAACAGCCGCGTATAGTTCATCCCTTCGGCCTTGAGCGTGCCGAGATATTTGAGGAAGTCGAAGTCGGCGTTCATCACCGCGCCGTAGTGCTCCCCGCTGGTGATCAGCGCAACCGCCTTTCCGCGAAACAGGAAGTAGTGTGGGTTCTTGGGGTGTAGGCGGATGGGCCTGGAACTGGCGGTCTGTCCAGCGAACGCCTCGACCAAGGCGGCCAGGAGTACGGAGAGGCGAATGAAACGGCGCAAAATCATAGTCAGATGCCAGGCGATGGCTGCATTCTAGCCGATGGGGCCGTGACGGGACCGAATTTGCTGGGGACGTATTAGGGTTAGTCGGATCGGGTGCCTCATGGGGCGGCAAGTCTCGAGGTGATAAAATTGTTGCTGTCCATCCCAAAGCATGTGGGGCTGTAGCTCAGCTGGGAGAGCGCATCGTTCGCAACGATGAGGTCGTCGGTTCGATCCCGACCAGCTCCACCAAATCTTCAAGCATTGCTGTGTCTGCGGGCTTCGCTGAAGTCCGGCGGGTCGCCCGAAAAAGAGAATTAGTTCAAGAACTGTTGGCCGGCTTGGAGTTGATGGGGGTTCGCGGACCAACTCCTCCGCATTGCCCCCCCCATCAGAGCGTCTTGAACGAGGCTGACGAACTATCAGCTCTGACAGCCAGCTCTGACAGCCAAAGAGCGCCCCGTGCTGAATTGAGAGCAGATCTAATTCAAATCCGAAAGCACCGCCGTGGTGAAGCCACCGTTTTGGCCGTCGAGGCCGACCACGGAGCGGATCTGGCCCGCGCTGAACGAGAGCGGATTGCTGTTAATCACCGCAAATGCCTGACCGGGCTGAGTAAAAATCACTTCGTAACTACCCGCGGGCAGCGAGTCGTAACCCGTCGCAGCCGCAAAGGCCAGGCTGGAGAAGGTCGGGTTGCCCGGAGTGATCGCAGTGCCGGAGGGCACGATATAAACGTCCGCTGTCCCCAGCGTCGGCGAGGCATTGATGACCCGGATCTCGATGTTGCCGGACGATGGTGCCGCGTTGTTGTCGGTCAAGACCACCGTGCCCGATCCCGTCGCCAGCACCGTGCTATCGCTTTTCGCGGCGAGACTAATGGGTTGGCTGACCAGAATATTGGTGGTTCCTGTATTCTCGATTTGTAGCGTGCCGGATCCGGAATTGGTTGAGGTATAGCCGGAGGCCGCGCCGTACGTCACTCCCGTCGCCTCGCTCTTGTTGCCGATCAGCATATCCAGGCTCGACTGGCCCACGAAGGCGTTCAGCAACCGGACGCGGGCGCCGCTGGAACCGCATCCGGTGGTTACAACCATGGTGGCCAACGTGAGTGCTGCGAGCGTGAGAGGGACGAGCTTCCAGAGTCGAGTCAAGAGTGTGCTCCATGAAAAGAATTTAGTGGTTGCTGTATCGGGATGGATGCGAAGGTTCCGCGGTGAAGTTGCTGAGTTTGCGTAAAGAGTGGTCAATGCGGCGTAAAAGGTTGTAAAGAATTTCGGGCCGGTAGATATTTGCGTCCGCGATTGTCTCAACCGCCTCCGCTGACATATATTGATCGTTCTTCTCCGGGTCGTTGCGTGGCCCGACAAAAACAAGTTTTGTCCTTGGAGGTGGTGCCGATGTCCTCGTTGACTCGCCGTGACCTGTTGCGCTCTGGAGTCGTGGTTTCCGCGTCTTCGCTGGCGGCAGGATCGTTCGTTTCGAGCGCAAACGCGTTGCTGGCGGCGTATCCCGGCCCGGCTTCAGCCGAGGCCTTGTCCGCCATTGCACCGCGCGAGCATTTGCTTCTTGATTTCGGATGGAAATTCCAGTTTGGCCACGGCTGCGATCCCGCTCGAGATTTGGGCTTGGGTAGCGGGCAGGGCGATTTTGCCAAGACGGGTGAGTTTAAATTCTCTACCGACAAGTTTGATGACTCGAAGTGGCGCGACCTGAATCTTCCGCACGATTGGGCAGTCGAGTTGCCGTTCGTGCGCGACGAAAGTCTGCAAGGCCACGGATACAAACCACTCGGCCGAAAGTATCCCGAGACCAGCGTCGGCTGGTATCGCCGCAGCTTCGATCTTCCCGCGAGCGACAGTGGCCGTCGCATCGTGCTTGAATTCGACGGCGCATTCCGCGATGCCCTGGTCTTCATCAACGGATATTTCATCGGTCGCAACAACAACGGCTACGCGCCCTTCAGTTTCGACATCAGTGATTTTGCCAACTACGGCGGCAAGAATTATCTGGTTGTTCGCATGGACGCCAGCTTCGGCGATGGCTGGTTCTACGAAGGTGCCGGCATCTATCGGCACGTGTGGCTCACCAAAACCGATGCGTTGCATCTTGGCCATTGGGACAGTTACGTCCGCACTGACGTGAAGGGAAGCGCGGCCACATTGAACCTGGGCACGATTGTGCAGAATGATGGCACGTCCGCCGAGACTTGCCGCGTGCGCTGGCAGATTCTCGATGCCTCCGGGAAGATCGTTGCCACAGCAGATGCCGCGCCGCAACAGATCGGGGCGGATTCCTCTGCAACCTTTGCTGCTACCGCGAGGCTGCTCAACCCTGCGCTATGGTCGCCGGAGACACCGAACCTCTACTCCGCCATTGTCACTGTCGAATCCGCCGGCAAAGCCGCGCGACGCCGAGCGCGTCAGCTTCGGCGCGCGCTCGCTACTGTGGGATGCGGACAAAGGCTTCTTCCTGAACGGCAAGCGCGTGGAGTTGAAAGGAACCTGCAACCATCATGACCATGCCGGCGTCGGCGCGGCGCTGCCCGATCGCTTGCAGTGGTACCGGTTGGCTGTGCTCAGAGACATGGGTGGCAACGCCGTCCGCACTTCGCACAACATGCCCACTCCGGAATGGGTGGAAGCCTGCGACCGCATGGGCATGATGATGATGTGCGAGACCCGCCTGATGAGTTCCACCCTGAAGGCCTGGCTCAGCTCGAACTGATGATCAAGCGCTATCGCAACTCGCCGTCGATCATCATCTGGTCAATGGGCAACGAAGAGTTCGTCATGATGCCGCAGCCGCAGGGCGTGCGCGTGATCGACAAGATGATCGAAAGATCGCACGAGCTTGATCCCACTCGCCTGTGCACGGCCGCGGTGCCCATGGCATTCGACACCCGCTTTCCCGAGCAATTGGATGTCATGGGTTTCAACTACAACCTCAAGGTGATCGACGAATGGCACAAGAAGCATCCGAAAACGCCGAGCGTGGGCTCGGAAACCGCGAGCACGATTTCAACCCGCGGCATCTACCAAACCGACAAGCTGCGCAACTGGCTCAGCGCTTACGACCTGAACCACACTTCATGGTCCGAGCTGGCCGAGGAGTGGTGGAAGTTCTACGCCGCGCGCGAGTGGCTGGCCGGCGGCTTTGCCTGGACCGGCTTCGACTATCGCGGCGAGCCGACGCCTTACGGCTGGCCGTCGATCAATTCGCAGTTCGGCATCGTGGACATGTGCGGCTTCCCCAAAGACAATTTTTATTACTACAAAGCCTGGTGGGGCAACGAGCCTGTGCTGCATCTGTTTCCGCACTGGAACTGGGAGCAGCGCGAAGGCGAAGTCATTCCCGTGTGGGTCCATTCCAACCTGGATGAAGTCGAACTTTTCCTGAATGGCGTGAGCCAGGGCAGCCAGAAAGTTCAGCCGCTGACGCATCTGGAATGGAAGGTGAAGTACGAACCCGGTGTGATCGAAGCGCGCGGAAGTAAAGACGGCAAAGTCGTGCTGACCGATAAGCGCGAGACCACCGGCAAGGTGGAAAGCATTGTACTCAGCGCTGATCGCACTGAGATCGACGCCAACGGAGAAGACATCGCGGTCATCCGCGTTGAAGGGCGCGACAAGGACGGCCGCCTGGTCCCTGTCGCGGACAACGGCATCAGTTTCAAGGTGACCGGCGAAGGCGCGCTGATCGGCATGGGCAATGGCGACCCCAACTGCCAGGAGACGGACAAGCCGTCAGCCGATCACAACCTGCGAAGCCTGTTCAACGGACTGGCGCAAGTCATCGTGCAGTCGAACAAAACGCCGGGAACGATCGTGCTGGAGGCGTACACCGAGCCGTGGCCGGGGCCGAAGCTGCCGTCGGTCACGCTGACCATCACCACTAGGAAAGTGGATCTGCGGCCTGCCCTGTAAGTCGCAAGAACGGCACTGTCATCCTGAGCGTAGTGGCATGATTCGCAAGGCGAATCATGCCACGCAGTCGAAGGACCCCTGGGAGTATTTACCAGCGGAATCGCGGAAGGGAATCCTCACGATGCACTCTCGTAGCATGTCCTCGTCAATAGTCTTCGTCGGTCGTAACCCTGCTGAGTGTGTTTCATCAACGCGCCAGTTTCGGCTCAGGCTCCTACGTCTCGCCCCGGCTGGACCCTCACCTGGAGCGACGAATTCAACCAGCCGGATGGCTCCCCACCCGATCCAGCTAAATGGAAGATTGAGGTCAACGGCGAAGGCGGAGGCAACAAGGAATTGGAGTACTACACCGCCCGTCCTCAAAACCTGCACGTCAAGAACGGCAATCTGGAAATGATCGCGCTCAAGGAAACCTACACTGGCGCCGACGGCGTGACTCGCAACTACACCTCCGCGCGCCTGAACACGCAGGGCAAATTCGATCAGGCCTACGGACGCTTCGAAGCCCGCATCAAAATTCCCTATGGACAGGGAGTCTGGCCCGCGTTCTGGATGCTCGGCAACGACATCGACAAAGTCGGCTGGCCGACGTGCGGCGAGATCGACATCATGGAAAACATCGGCCGCGAACCGGCCATCGCCCACGGAACAATCCACGGCCCCGGATATTCCGGCGGGAAGGGAATCGGCGCGCCTTATTCGCTAGCTGACCGGCCGCTTTGCCGACGACTATCACGTGTTCGCCGCCGAGTGGGAACCGAATCAGGTCCGCTTCTATGTGGACGACCACCTGTACGCCACCCGTACTCCCGCCGATCTTCCGCCCGGGAACCAAGTGGGTTTACGACCACCCGTTTTACGTGATTCTCGATCTGGCGATTGGCGGTGGCTGGCCCGGCAGTCCCGATGAAACGACGATCTTTCCGCAGACCATGCTGGTGGACTACGTGCGGGTTTACAAGAAGATTGAATCATCGGGGGATTGAATCATTGAAAGCCGAACAGTAACCGCAGATTTTGAACCCCTCGATGAATCTTGTTGAGGTCTTTCAATGATTCAATCCCCCGATGATTCAATGATTCAATTCCATTAAGTCCCTTCCGGTTTCCCACAAAGCATTCGTGGACGAAACCTGGGGTAAAGCGCTGCACCACATCCTACGGAATGCTATGTTCGGTGAATTCCTCGAACTTGAATTTGATGGTCCCGCGAGGCTCACCCGGCGGATTGACCGTCCCGATTAAGTATCCATACACGTCGGTCTTGGCGGCCTTGGCGTCGCTTGCTCGGGAGGCAGGCGATAGCGCTCCGCTCCGGCGGTTCCGACAATCCATCCCGGAAGCACGCCGCCGTTTGCCTTCCAATACGGAGTGTTGAAAATCCCGTCCATGAAGTAATGCGAGTGGCTGGCGAGCACGTACACGATCTTGTGCGCGTCGTTCTGCATGGCCAGCAGCATGGCATAAACGCGCCGTCCGGTCTCGATGCCGCTGGGATACTCATTCATGCTGTGGTTGGTGGAGATGCTCTCCGGCAGCGCCTCATGCATTCCGACGACCAGGGTTCGAATCGAATCGTCTTTGCGGTCGCGATTCAGCACTTCTTCAATCCACTTCATCTGCGCCGGCATCGAACTGGTCGTTCGTCGCATTGTCCAGATAGATGAAGTCAATGCCGTCGCGCATCCAGTGGAAGTAAGTCCGCGGCTGCGTGGCTTTCGGATCGTCTTTCAGCCGCTGCTCTTTCAGTTCCGCCCGGTTCAGGTAATCGTGGAATTCACGCAGGAATGCTTCTCGGGATTTCGGTTTGGTGGTCTCGTGGTTGCCGAGACCCAGAAAAAACGGCACATCTCCCCAGGGATCGATCTGGTTCTTGATGAAGTCGGGCCAGGCGTTGTCCTCGTAGTCGGCGAGGTCGGTGGTTTTTCCTTCGACTTTCCTCTCTTGCAGAAAGTCCTGGTCGGGTGCAGAAATCTTCCGCAGGTCACCAAGATGCCAGTAGAACGCCACGTCATGCTTCATCGCATCGGCGGCAATAGCTGGCATGACGACGTCGCCGCAGTTGCGCGAATCGCCGGAGACGGCAAACGTCCAGGTTTGTCGCGGCGTCCTTGGGTCCGCTGCTTGTCCGGACGAAGAGAGGAGTCAATGAAAGGGAAGCGAGCAGGAGAGGTCTCGAGAGGCGCATACGGCTAGATCTCTTTCCGGCGAACATCGTCTCCCGCTAGTGTAACCTTTTCGTTGCGGGCGAATCTGACGGGAGATGAGATGTCGCGTTTTCATCAATTCGGAGTGTCACCAAAACCCATCTCGGGCGTGATTGGCGGCGCTGCTGCTAGCTCTTGCAGGCGGCCTCGCGCAGCGGCCAATCGGCGGACCGGAAACCAGTCGTGGTTGAGCTCTTCACTTCCGAAGGCTGCTCCAGTTGCCCGCCCGCCGACGCCTTGCTTCGTACCCTGGACAGCACTCAGCCGGTTACGGGAGTTCAATTGATCGTCCTCGGCGAGCACGTGGACTACTGGGACGATCTGGGATGGAAAGATACCTACTCGGCGCACGCTTTTACGCTTCGCCAGCAGACTTATGCCGATCGCTTGCGCCTCGCCAGTCCCTACACGCCGCAGATGGTGGTGGATGGAAAATTTGAGTTTGTGGGCAGCGACCGCGACCGAGCGGAGCAGGGCTTTCGCAAAAGCGCGGGACCTTCCCAAGGTTGAGGTCAAAATTTCATCGCTGAAAATCGACAAGCGGAAAATCTGCACGCGCACATTGAAACCGGACCTCTGCCTGCGCAAGCCGACGTGTTTCGTCGCGCTGGCCCTGGATCATGCGCAGTCGCAAGTGCTACACGGCGAAAACGGAGGACATCGCCTGGAGCACGTCGCCGTGGTGCGAAACCTGACTCGGGTTGGGACATCCAACGAGGGGCGAGAGGCCTTTTCTGAGGAAGTGAGCCTTCCCGGCCGACCCATCGGGCAGCCCGTATCGCCTGGTGGCGTTCGTTCAGGAAGCCGAACCAGGGAAGAATCCTCGGAGCAGCGGTCGAGCGCGTTCAGAAATAGTTTCTCTGGCCTGCGTTTCTGTCGAATCTTAGACCGTCGCCTCCGCCGCTTCACTCAGCACCGATTCAGCTTCGTCTTCCACCAGCCGCACATGCCGCTTGGCGACCAGCATATAGATCGAAGGCACCACAAACAGCGTGAACGCGGTGCCGATGATCATGCCGCTGACCAGCATGATACCGATGCTGTTCCTGGCGCCGGCGCCCGGGCCGGTGGCGAACACCAGCGGCAAGTGTCCGAACACCGTTGCCGCGGTGGTCATCAGAATGGGACGCAGTCGCGTTCCGGCCGCTTCGATAACGGCGGCAAGCTTCTCTCGCCCTTCCTCCTGCAGGTGGTTGGCGAACTGCACGATCAGAATGCCGTTCTTTGCGATCAGGCCCACCAGCGTGATCAGTCCGACCTGGCTGTAGATGTTCAGCGTGGTAAGTCCGAGGAACGAAAACATCAGCGCGCCAGAAAGGGCCAGCGGCACCGAACCCGCCAGAATGATGAAGGGATCGCGGAAGCTTTCAAACTGCGCGGCCAGCACCAGATAAATCAGGATCGCCGACAGCGCAAACGTCCCCAGGAACTTGCTGCCCTCGACCCGCAACTGGCGCGATTCGCCCGCGTAGTCCACGGTGAAGCCCTGCGGCAAGGTTTGCTTGGCGGTGTCTTCCAGGAAGGTCAACGCCTTGTCGAGCGGTACTCGCCGGCGGAATCACGCCCTGAATGCGCACCGCATTGAGCTGCTGGAATTTGTTCAGCGAACGGGGCTGAGTCGTAGTATTCAAGGTGGCAAAGGTCGAGAGCGGGACCAGTTGATCGTTCGAACCCTTGACGTAAATCTGCGCCAGCTGGTCCGCAGTCAAACGCTCCACGCGCTTCACCTGCGGGATCACCTTGTAGCTCCGGCCCTGGATGCTGAACCGGTTCACATAGTTTCCGCCCAGCAAGGTGGAGAGGTCTTGCCCCGCCTGGCTCAAATCCACGCCCTGTGAGCGCAACTTGTCGCGGTCAAACACGACTTCGGTCTGCGGCTGGTCGAACTTCAAGTCCACGTCGGCGAAGATGAACAGACCGCTGGCCATGGCCTTCTGCACCAGCTGTCCCGCCAGCGCCGCCAGTTGCTGCGGCTCCGCCGAAGAGGCGATCACGAAATCCACGGGAAAGTTTCCCGCTCCCGGCAGTGGTGGCGGCGTGAGAGGAATCACCCGCACCCCTGCAATCTTCGACAGCGGCCCGGTAGATTCGACCAGAAGTTGCTGCGTCGTCTTCTTGCGCTTGCTCCACGGCTTTGTAACCATACCGCCGAAGCCGCCGCTCGGGTTCGTGATCTGGAAAATGCTCTCGCTCTCAGGGAACGAGTGATAAACGTCATACACCTGCTGCGCGAACAGAGTTCGTCTGGTCGATGGTCGCGTTCGCCGAGGACTGGATCACTCCGAAGACCACACCCTGATCTTCCGTCGGCGCCAATTCGCGCTGCGAGAACATGTAAAACGGAACGATCAACAAAAGCACGATCGCCCACAAAGTCAGGACCACCGGGCGGTAGCGAAGCGTGCCCGAGAGTGTCCGCACGTAGAAATTGCGGAACTTCTCGAAGCGACGATTGATGAAGCCAGCAAAGCCGCGTTCGGTGTCGCCCTCGCGCAGCAGCTTCGACCCCATCATTGGCGACAGAGTCAGTGCGACGATTCCCGAAACGATGACAGCGCCAGCCAGCGTGAAGGCGAACTCGCGGAACAAAGCGCCGGTCAATCCGCCCTGGATCGCCGACCGGTGTGTAAACCGCGGCCAGCGTAATGGTCATGGCGATGATCGGGCCGACCAGCTCGCGTGCGGCGTCCATGGCGGCGTGGAACGGGGTCTTGCCCATGTGGAGATGCCGCTCCACGTTCTCCACCATGACGATGGCGTCATCGACCACGAGTCCAACCGACAGAACGATGGCCAGCAACGTCAGCAGGTTGATGGTGAAGCCCGCCGCCAGCATCAGGAACACCGCGCCGATCAGCGAGATCGGAATGGCGACGACCGGAATCAGCACCGACCGGAACGACCCCAGGAACAAGAAGATGACGACGACGACGATCAGCAGTGTCTCGGTCAGGGTATGGAGCACTTCGTTGATGGCGTCCTGAATGTATGCCGTCGAATCGTAGGGGACGCCGAGCTTCATGCCAGTCGGAAGTTGCGCCTGAATTCCCGGCAACTCCTTGCGCACATTCTTGATGACTTCGAGCGAGTTCGCCGTGGGCAGGACCCAGATGCCCATGAAGGTCGCGGTCTCGCCGTTGAAACGAACGTCCGAGTCATAATTCTCGGCGCCGAGTTGGACGTCAGCAATCTCGCCCAGCCGCACCACGACGCCGTTCTGCTGCTTGATCACCATTTGGCGGAAGTCGTCGGCGTTCCGCAGATCGGTGTTGGCGACCAAGTTCACCGAAACCATTGTCCCCTTGGTGCTTCCCAGCGCCGAAAGGTAATTGTTTTTCGCCAGCGCGTCGCGCACGTCAGAAGGTGACACATTGCGAGCGGCCATCTGGTCCGGCTTCAACCAGATTCGCATCGCGAAAGTGCGGTCCCCCAGAATGTCGGCGCGCTGCACGCCGCTTACCGCGCTCAACTTGGGCTGCACCACCCGGGTCAGGTAATCCGTAATCTGATTTTGATCGAGATCGGCGGACGAAAAGCCAAGGTACATCGCGGCAAACTGCGTGTCGGCAGTTTCCAGTTCAATGACGGGGGCCTCTGCCTCAGGAGGAAGATCATTGCGGACCTGCGCCACCTTGGCCTGGACCTGGGTCAGCGCCGCGTTGGTGTCGTAGTTCAGCTTCAGGTGCACGCTGATGGTGCTCAGCCCCTGCCCGCTGGTGGACTCCATGTAGTCGATGCCATCGGCGCTGGCAATCACTCGCTCCAACGGAGTGGTGATAAACCCGCGCACCAGATCCGCGTTGGCGCCCACGTACACTGTCGAGACTGTGACCACGGAGATATCGCTGCGCGGATACTGGCGCACGCTCAACGAGCGAATCGCCTGCAGCCCGGCGATCAGAATCACCAGGTTGACGACGATTGCAAGGACCGGCCTTTTTACGAAGAGATCCGTTAACTTCATGCTTATGTGTCCTGAGGGTTCGGCTTCGGATTGTTGGACGGCTGCACGGAGTTATTGATGGTGACCGCCGCGCCGTTGCGCAGTTTGAACACTCCTGAGGTAACCACCTCTTGTCCCGGGTCAACGCCGGAGACCACCGCTACCTGATCGCCTCGCGAGCCTTCCACTTTCACGAACTGCTGGCGCACTCCGCGATACATCTTGCCTTTCGGATCGGTGAGATCCGTTACCACGAAAACCGAATCTCCGTACGGCGCGTAATTGATGGCCGACGCCGGCAGCGTAATAACGTTGCGGCTTGCTCCCAGGACGACCTGCACCTGAACGAACATTCCCGGGCGCAGTTTGCCGGAGGGGTTGGGAAGAGTGGACTGTACTTGAATGTTCCTTGTGGCTTCGCTGATCACGGAATCAACTGCAGTCACCCGGCCGGTGAATGCGGCGCCGGGCAGGTCGTCACTGGTGACCTTCAGAACGCGGCCACTGCGCACTTGCGGCGCAATTTGCTGCGGTACTCCGAAATTGACGTAAATCGGGTTCAACGACTGAAGCGGAACAATCGCCTGGCCCGCTGCCAGATACTGTCCCAGGTTGACCTGCCGCAGTCCCAGAACTCCAGTAAAGGGCGCACAGATGGTTTTCCGCTCAATCGTCGCCTGAATTTCACCCACTTGGGCTTCCGCCGACTTCTGCGCTTGGAACGTGTTGTCGTACTCGGTCTGGGCGAGGACGCCTTGTTTTACCAGTTCCTTCGACCGGTCGAAATTGATCCGGGCCAGATCGCGCTGGGCCTCCGCCGCGGCCAGCTGCGCGCGCTCCTGCCGGGTATCAAGCTCCACCAAAACATCGCCCACATGTACCGCCTGGCCCGACTCAAAATTGATCTTGGTCACCGTGCCCGGCAGGTCCGCGCTCACGGTCACGCCCTGAATGGCCTGGGCCGTGCCGATCACGTCCAGCGTGGAGGGCCAGTTTTCGCGCTTGGCCACGATCGTTGTCACTGCGTCCGGTGGCGGCGCGTAATTCGCACCCTGCGCGATGGCGGCAGAAATCTGCTTGTACTTCACAAAACCGAGGCCGGCGATCAGTGCGATTACCACCGCCAGCATTATGAGCATTCGCTTCAACATGGTTTCCTCTTGGAGTTACCGCTCTGCTACGGGCTTCGCCTGAACCACTCGAGTCAGTCGTTCCCCCGCGTTTTACAGATTGGATGAGGCTCCTCCCGCACAGGCTCCAAAAACTCGATCAGAAAGTGTCCACCTTGGTTCCGCGCGGGTAGGCGAATTCCTCAAACACAAGACTCGCCTTCAATCCCCCGAAGCCTGAGGGCCCTCCAGTCTGCTAAATTGTTGACCTATGAAGCCTTCCCGCAGCTTCGCCAGCGACAACAATGCCGGCGTCCATCCCGAAGTCCTGAAAGCTATCTCCGCCGTTAATCAGGGCCACGTCGTCGGATACGGCGACGACCCCTACACCGAATCCGCCGGGCGCCTGTTCAAGCGGGTTTTCGGAAACGATATTGAGGTGTTCTTCGTCTTTAACGGCACCGCCGCGAATTGCTTGAGCCTGAAAGCCCTGACCAACTCTTACCACGCGGTGATTTGCGCCGAGGCCGCTCACATTTATGTGGATGAATGCGGTGCTCCGGAAAAGTTCACGCGGCTGCAAGCTGGTCCCTATCCCCGCGCAAAACGGAAAACTGACGGTGGAAGCCGTGCGCTCCGCTTATCACGGAATCGGGGTCGAGCACCACGTTCAGCCCCGCGTCGTCTCAATCACCCAGTGCACAGAAGTCGGCACTGTATATAAAGAGGATGAGATCCGCCAGTTAGCGGGTTTGTCCACGAGCGCGGCATGTTTCTCCACATGGATGGCGCCCGCATCGCCAACGCCGCGGCATCGCTAGGCGCTGGTCTGCGCGAGGCCACCCGCGATCTCGGGGTTGACGTGCTCTCTTTCGGAGCGCACTAAGAACGGTGGCCTGGGTGCCGAGGCTGTCGTTTTCTTCGACCCTAAGCTCGCCGCCGACTTCAAGTTCTACCGCAAGCAGGGAATGCAACTGGCCTCGAAGATGCGCTATCTCTCCGCCCAGTTCGAAGGCTTGCTGAAAGATGGCCTCTGGCTTCGCAACGCCCAGCACGCCAACCGCATGGCGCAATTGCTCAAGCGCGAGCTCGGCAAGATTCCTCAAGTCAAACTTGCGTACAAAGTCGAGGCCAACGGAGTCTTCGTCAAGGTGCCCCGCCGCGCCATCGCGAAACTGCAAAAGCGTTACTTCTTCTATATGTGGGATGAAGCGCAGTCCATGGTCCGTTGGATGTGCGCGTGGGACACGACGGAAGCGGACGTGAAGCAGTTTGTGGAGTTTGTTCGGCGAAGCCTGTGATAACAACCTGGAAGAAGATAAGGAATGGTGCGCCCGGAGAGATTCGAACTCCCGACCTACAGCTCCGGAGGCTGCCGCTCTATCCAGCTGAGCTACGGGCGCGTCAATCTAGTTTACATCGGAACCGGTGTTTGCCCTTGATTGACCGGCGGGTTCGTCGGCAGGGCTTCGCGCTGCGAGGCCGGGGTAAGAAACAAGAGCTAAGAGCCAAGAGCTAAGAGCCAAGAGCCGCCTATCTCCGTCCGCGATCGCCACGATCACCGCGTCCGCCGCCGCCTCCACCGCCCGCCCGTTCTGCCTTGGGGCGCGCTTCGTTCACATTAATTGTCCGCCCGCCCACTTGCGTGCCGTTCAGTCCCGCGATGGCCTTCTCGCCCTCTTCGTTGTTCGTCATTTCCACGAACGCGAAACCGCGCGACCTGCCTGTCTCGCGGTCAGTGAGAATGCTGACGCGATCCACTTGTCCGTAGGTTGCGAAAAGCTGGCGCAACTCGTCTTCCGCGGTATTGAAACTGAGGTTCCCAACGAAAATATTTTTCACGGTGCCCCTCTTTCCGCGAACCGGGGCGAACACTCAAGCGAACAGACCGCTGTTTGACCAGGGTTCGCAAACGCGCCGAGAGTATAGCAAATCCTGAGGCTGGGGCAAGGGGGAACCCGCCTGGACCTGGGGGCAGACTTCGGCGAGCAAGGCAGCACCGGTTGTGAGCTGGCCGACGGAGCCGCCTTCAAGGGGTACCGGGACCGACGGAACCGCGTTCCTTTCAGATAAGTCGAAATTCCACGCGGTCTGTGCCCGTTTCTGCTCTTGACACCAACCTCAAGAACGGGAAGAATCTCTTGCTGTCGGTAATCGCCTCGTAACAGAAAAGGGAGTGAAACAGTGCAACTGAGAAAACTAGGTTCTGCGTTCGGATCCCAGGTTTACGTAAGGTATTTCGTGATGACGGGACTGGCATTGGCGCTGCTGCATCCTGCGCGCAGCATCGGTCAGATGCAGGGCAACGGCCTCAATCGAGTCGACCCGGGACATTCGCAAGATATGCCGGAAAGCCAGGTAAGTCTGGAGATCAAGGGCCCGGTCAAAGTGACCGTGCAGGCGGAGAAGTTGAATGGCTTCATGGCACCGCGGGCACTAGGCATGGCTTCCAGCGTGGGGGACGCCCACCTGATGGATCAACTAATGCCCCAGATCCTGATGTCGGGGGGCGTGAGCACGCTGCGCTACCCTGGCAGCACAGATTCCGACACCTATCACTGGTCCACCTATAAGCCGACCAAGTTTCAGGCCTCCGATCCCCCCTCATATCCCGCCGCCATCAACGACTTCGCTCATCTCATCGCCTTGATGGATCAATTCGGGACCGCAACGATAACCGTTAATTACGGATCGAACTTGGATGGATCCGGCGGGGGGACTCCGCAAGAAGCCGCGGCTTGGGTGGCTTATGCCATGGGCGATCCGAAAAGCACCGTGGTAATCGGCAAGGACGCGTCGGGCCACGACTGGCAGACCGTCGCATACTGGGCAACGCTGCGTTCGTCACAACCACTCGCCACCGACGATGGCTTGAATTTTCTGCGGATCAATCACCCTAACCCGACTCTCATCAAATACTGGGAGGTCGGAAACGAGGTCTATCAAAACGGCTACTATGGCGGCCATGGCAGCGAGGAAGACCTGCACGCGGCATATCCAGCAGATGCGAATGATAACGAAAAAGAGCGGAAGAAGAACCCCAATCTGTCTCCCGAAGCCTACGGGAAAGCAGCCTTGGAATACTCAAATGCGATGAAGGCTGTGGACAACCGAATCAAGGTAGGGGTCGCGTTGGATATTCCCTTGTCCAGCGACTGGAACACTTCGGGAGATTGGGTGGAAGATCCGTCGAAACCGGGACAACATGCCTATGTGCAGAAGGGGACTGCCGCAGCTGCCGGACTGGGCATTGCCCACAAGGATTTCAACGCCGGGCTGGACTGGGACCAAGGTGTCCTGAAGGCTGCAGGTTCGGGGATCGACTTTGTCTCCCTTCATTGGTACGTGGCCGACACCACCGAGGCTTCTCACTATCAGAGCATGGACAACACCAAGACCCTCATGGAGCCTGAGGAGGGGCTTCCGAAAGTTCTGGCGGCGCTGGTCGATATGATCCGAAAGTACTGCGGCCAGAACGCCGGTAATATGCAGGTACTGGTTACCGAGATGGGGATCAAGTCCTACGTGAAGCTCTCCGAGCCGATTGTCCCCGCTCTGTTCGCTGCCGACGCTTACGCCACTCTGATTGAAGATGGCGCCGCCAATATCGATTGGGCGGACATGCGCAACGGCGGATTCCTGGATGACAACAACAAACCCGGCCCCATTTACTTTGCGATGCAGATGGTCCGCCAGATGGCTGGCCCCTACGATAACGTTGTCGCCACGACTTCGAGTAATTCCTTGCTCGCCGTCCATGCCTACGCGCGCAAGGACGGAAAAGTTGGGATCATGCTGATCAACAAAGATCCCAAGAACAACGCCACGGTAAAGGTCAATGTCAGTGGCGCAAACCTCGCCGCTACCGGAACGCGCTTCGACTTCGGGAGGAACAATCCGGGAACGCAGTATATGGTGCCGCCGGCCGAAGCCGCGGGCTTGGGCAGCAGCTTCACGGTCACGGTGCCTTCGTACACCATTACCGATCTGGTGATTCCGCTGATTCCGAAGGTGCAATGAGCGTGAACCACCGAGGTTCAACGGGCGACCGGTGCTTGCTGCTATCCAGGAACCACTTGCATCGGGCCGCCTCCCCGCGGTCTCGTGTCAGAACGTTGGCGGCGTGTTCACCCACAGCACCCACGTCTCCGTCCGTCCGGGATTCAACCAATTGTGGGGCACTGCGCTCTCGAAGTAAAAGCTGTCACCGGACTGCAACAGATATTTCTCGTCACGCAAGAAAATCTGCAACGCGCCCTTGAGCACGAACAAGAATTCTTCGCCCACATGAGTGTACGAGTCGCCGCTGCCTGCGCCAGCAGCGATGCGAAACAGATGCGGCTCCATGACGGTATTGCCCCAGGCCAGCAGTTCCATGCGAACGCCGGGGCCAGCCTCCAGGACTTTGCGCGCCTTGGGCCGTACCAGATGCTTGTTGGGCTCGGCAGTATCGTAGAAATCAAGGATGTTGGTCTTGTAATAGCGCGCCAGCTTGCGCAGGGTGCTGACCGACGCACTCATCTGCGAACGCTCGATGGCGGAGAGGAACCCGACCGAAATGCCGGCGGCTTTGGCGACAGTGGCCAGCGAAACTCCGTGCTTCCGCCGCAACTGCCGCAACCGCGTGCCGATGGCGCGGGCGGTTCCGTCCCGCGGAGCAGGGTCCAGACCCTCGCGTTTCAGCGTCTGCACAATCGCCGGCGCATTCATGCCGCGCACTTTGCGCAGAAAACTGGCCCGCTTCAGCAGCCGGACATCCTCACGGGTGTACAAACGGTACTTGCTGGCAGTGCGCCGAGGTTGCGCCAGCCCCAGGCTTTCCCACATGCGAATCACCGTGGGAGAGAGCCCGACCAGCCGCGCCACGTCGCCGATCTTCAGATAATCGTTGTTGCCCTGTGGCGCGGGCAGGTTCCGTTGCAAGGTGTTCTCCCGCCGGAAGTTTTCGCTTGACAGCATTGTTCGCCGCCCACTAACCTTGCGGGATTATAGCAAGGTTGCCGGCTTCCGCAACCGCTTTCAGACAATTCTCGCTGAGAACTTGGAGGTATCGCATGTACGCTCCCCACGCACTGCGTCGCGCCTTATCTGGTGGCAGCCTGCTGACGTTTCTCTTTCTGTTTTTCTCGCTGGCTTCGGGCCAGAGTACTGGCGGCCGCGTGATCGGCCAGGTTGTAGATTCGAGCGGCGCCGTGGTCGGCGGTGTGACCATCACTTTGGTGAATGAAGCCACAGGCGTCAGCCGCAGTACGCAGAGCGGCGCGAGCGGGGACTACAGCTTTATCGAGGTGACCCCGGGCAGTTACCGCGTGGAGTCCACTCTCAAGGGTTTTAAGAAAGATGTTCGCAGCGGCGTCACTTTGTTGGTGAATCAGGTCCTTACCCTGAATGTAACCTTGCAGCCGGGCGGGGCCCAGGAAGTCGTCGAAGTGACGTCTCAAGCTCCGCTGGTCGATACCACCACCACCCAGCTCGGCGCCGTGGTCGATGACCGCACCGTCGCCGGTTTGCCGCTGAATTCCAGGGACACTTATCAGCTCCTGCAAATCCAGCCCGGAGTCCAGGGCACAGGCGGGGCCGATCTTTTCTACGGCAGCAGCCAGTCCGGAGCGGTCTCCGTAAACGGCGGCCGCGGGCGCGCCAACAACTTCAGTGTGAATGGCGGCGATGCCAACGATCTGTTCGTGAACGCGCCTGCGGTGCAACCCTCGCCCGACAGCATTGAGGAATTTCGCGTTATCACCAATAACTTCGACGCCGAGTACGGACGCAACTCCGGCGCGGTGGTCAATGTGGTCACCAAGTCGGGCACCAACGCTCTGCACGGCGATGTCTATGAGTTCTTCCGCAACAAGGCGCTGAACGCGAAAGGTTTTCTGGATCCTTACAAGCCCGACAACAAGACCAATCAGTTCGGAGCGACGTTGGGCGGCCCCATTCGAAAGGACCGCACTTTCATTTTTGGCTCGTATGAAGGAAGACGGCAAATTGCGGGCGTGACTTCAGACCCGGTGGTTGTGCCTTCTTCATCCGAGCTAGGAGGAGATTTCTCGGCAACCGGTCTTACCGGTTCTATCGGGGATCAAACGGTTGCTTCCATCCTGAACGGGCGTTGCGGAGTCGGTGCCAATGTCGGCGATTCTTATGCCACGCTGTTTGCCGGAAGCCAAATCCCCACGACTTGTTTTGATCCCGTGGCTTTGAACCTCATCCAGCGGTACGTGCCGGCCCCCAACAACCCCAACGACATTTTCAATTCCATACCCAATGTGCACCAGACTGTCCCCAACGGCAGCGAGAACGACGACCAATTCACCGTGCGATTCGACCACCACATCAACAACAACCAGAATCTGTCGATTTACGATTACTTCTTCGACAGCCGCTCTTCCCAGCCCTTCACGCGATTTGAGGCCTTGACCCCCAATCTGCTTGAGGGATTCGGCAACACCAACGCCACGCGTTCTCAGCAGATCAATATCTCCCATGCCTGGACGGTCAGCAATAGTTCGGTGAACGAATTCCGTTTCACCTATTTCCGCAACTCCCAGGGTAAGTTTCTTCACCCCAAGCGTACCGATCTGGTGACCAACTCCTGCTCCGGCGCCGCGCAGGCCTACTGCTTCACCGGAACGTTCGACGTGCCTGGAATCTTCACTCCTGACACGAAGCTCGGCATTACTCCGGGCGTGGGACCGAATCATGAGGGCGTTCCGTTTATTACGCTCTCCAGCGCATTCACCATCGGCAACGATTATGAGGGCGAGTTGCCCCAGGTAGGGAACACCCTGCAGTGGTCCGACAGCTTCAGCAAAGTTTCTGGATCGCACAGCATCAAGTTCGGCGCCGATGTGCGCCGCGCTATGTTTGACCAGACCTTGTATTTTGATCCCAACGGGGACTTCAGCTTCTTCGGCGGCGGCCTGAATGACACCGGCGACCTGCTGGCGAACTTCCTGCTCGGCTTGCCAGACGCCTACTTGCAGGGTTCCACCAATTCCGAGTCCATTCGTAACACCGCGCTCTACCTTTTCGCCCAGGACAGTTGGAAGGTCAAGTCAAACCTGACGTTGAACTACGGGCTGCGCTGGGAGCTGAACACTCCGCTCGCCGATTCGCAAAGGAAAGTGCAGACCTTCCGCCCGGGCCAGCTTTCGACGACTTATCCCTGCCAGCTTTCGGCCGCCACGATCGCCTCGTTTCAAAACAATTTTGGGATTGCCAATCCTGACTGCAATAACGCCGGCGTCGTTCCCGTGGGCCTGGTGGTGCCCGGCGACAAAGGCATTCAGCCCGGCTTGACCGACACCTATTACAAGGCTTTTGCTCCCCGCATCGGGTTGGCCTACAGCCCCGGCAGTTCGGGGAAGACAAGTATCCGCATGGGTTGGGGGATGTTCTACAACCCGATGGAGCAGTTGGTGCTGGAACAGTTCCAAGCTGAGCCTCCTTTTGGCGTGAGCACTACCGTATCTGAAGGTTTCCTTGACACACCCTGGGCGTTACAGAGTTGCGGCGATAGCGGTGGACCCTGCGCCGTGGGCGGGACCGGAGTGGTGCCAAACAATTCCGGGACCATCCTGAATCCGGCTCGCGGTACCCCGCAGGATTGGTCGCTGTTCCGCCCCATGATCCTGTACGGCGAGTTGCAGCCTAAAATCCGGCCTCAATACGAGGAGCAGTACAACTTTACGATTCAGCGCCAGCTAAGCCGCGATATGGTTTTTCAGGTTGGATACGTGGGAACGCAAGGTCATCGCCTGCTGGCCACTCGCGATCTGAATCACGGCAATTCGCAAACCTGCCTGGACTTGGAGGCGCTGGCCCTGAACTATCCGGGAGATGGCACCTCCGCCCATCCCGGTATCGGCACGGATTGCGGTCCATATTTTGCGGACACGGCCTTCTCCATTCCCGACCAGGCTTACGATTCGAGCGGCACTCTGGTCAATGTGGTCGCGCCCGCAAGCGGCCTGCACCTGCCGTATGGCCTCAGCGGCCCGTCGGTGATTGCTGCAGGAACGCCCATCAGCACTGTCGCTACCAACCCCAACGGGATTACCCTGGTCGGGTTGCGGCCCTATTCGGCTCCGCTCTGCGATCCTCTGAGCGGAAACGGCTGCCCGCCCGATGGCACGCCGGTATTCGCGGAAATCTTTGCCCAGAACACGGTCGCCAGTTCCAACTACAACTCGCTGCAGGTGTCGCTCGAAAAGCGGGCGTCCAAGGGACTGCAGTTCTTGATCGCTTACACCTTCAGCAAGACCATCGACGACGCCTCGACCTTTGAGGAGGTCCAGAATCCGCTTAACCCTCGCGCCAACCGCAGTCTGTCACTGTTTGGCGCCAAGCAGCGCCTGGTATTCAGCTATGTGTGGGACTTGCCGGTTCCCAAATATGCCGGTGGCAAGGGCAAGGTGCTGAATGGCTGGCAGCTCTCCGGTATTACCAGTTTCCAGTCAGGATTCCCGATTCGCGTTCTGTCGAATAACGACGACGAGTTGATGAACAGTTTTGATTTCAACTTGCCCGGTAAGCCCGACTTGATTGCACCCTTTAAGACCTTCAATCCAAGAAGCAATCAGGGCTACTTCTTTGACACCAGTGCGTTTGCGGATCCTGTGATCGATCCGACGACCTCGACCCCGCTGCAGTTGTATGGCACCGCCCCACGCGCCATCTGCTGTGGCCCGGGAATCAACAATTTCGACATTGCTCTACACAAGATCACTCCGGTTAGCGAACGGATCTCCAGCGAATTCCGGTTGGAGTTGTTCAACGCCTTCAATCACGCGCAGTTCCAGAATCCGGACGGCAACTTCAGCGACGGCGCCTACTTCGGCCGCGTACTGCATACCCGCGATCCGCGCCAGATTCAGTTAGCATTGAAGTTGTTGTTCTAAGTCGTCTTATGAAAAGCCCCGGCCGGACTTCCGGCCGGGTACAAATCTAATGGCCTGACCCGGCCTGAGTCACTTCGAGGACCACGATGTACCCCGACCTACAGAAAGAACTCGACACCTTCGTCCGCCGTACCCCCAAATCCGCCGACGCGCACAAGAAGAACCTCAAACGCATCCCGCTCGGCGTGGCGAGCAATTACCGCGCTTACGATCCCCATCCGATTTTCGTAAAAGAAGGCTCCGGATCGCATTTCCGCGACCTCGACGGCAACGACTATCTCGATCACAACCTGTGCTTCGGCGCGCTGATGGCCGGGCATTGCCATCCCGCGGTGATGAAGGCTGTCGGGGCCCGCCTGACCACCGGCACCATGTTCGGCATGCCGCACGATATGGAATGGGAACTGGCGGAAGAGATCTGCAGCCGTTTTCCAGTCGAGATGGTCCGCTTTGGCAACAGCGGGACGGAAGCGACCATGCACAGCATTCGTCTGGCCCGCGCCGCCACTGGTCGCGACAAAATCCTGAAATTTGAAGGTGCTTACCACGGCCTGCACGACGCCGCCTTGGTCAGCGTGAAGCCGCATGCG
This sequence comes from uncultured Acidobacteriota bacterium, assembly GCA_963819825.1. Lineage (GTDB taxonomy): Bacteria > Acidobacteriota > Terriglobia > Terriglobales > Acidobacteriaceae > Gp1-AA145. The sequence goes on along the minus strand of CAWFXO010000003.1, from coordinate 41,299 downwards.
CCCGACTACGGCGACATCAGCGCGCCCACGTCAGTCACCGGCGGCCTCGGCGTGCCCAAGGCCAGCCTGGCGAATGTGACCATCGCCACCTTTAACGATCTGGTTTCGGTGGAGCGGCGCTTCAAGGAGAACCCCGGGCAGATTGCCGCCATCATTCTCGAGCCGATCCTGATGAACGTGGGCCTGTGCATGCCGCAGCCCGGTTTTCTGGAGGGCCTGCGCGAAATCGCGACCAAGAACGGCTCGCTGCTGATTTTCGATGAAGTGAAAACCGGCGCGAAGCTTGGCTGGGGTGGGGCCTCGGAATATTTCGGCGTTGTCCCCGACATGATTTGCCTGGCGAAGTCCATCGGCGGCGGCTTGCCGCTGGCGGCGTTTCTCGCCCACAAGTCAGTAATGGACCTGATCTCGCAGCACAAGGTTTTCCACGGCGGAACTTACAACACGAATCCAGTTTCGATGGCCGCCGGCCTGGCGACTTTCCGCGAAGTGCTTACCCGCGAGAATTACGCGCACGTCGAAAAACTTAGTACGAAGTTGACCGACGGCTATCGCAAGATCGTTGCGAAATCGGGATTGCAGGCTTACATCATGACCGCGGGAGCCAACGGCGCGCTCATGCTGTATCCGAGCGAAATTCGCAACTACCGCGATTGGGAAGCGATCGACATCGACTTGTGGCGGCACTACTGGTTCGCGATGGTGAACCGCGGCGTCATGCCCCAGCCCTACTGGTGGGACGAGCAATGGACGATTTCCGTCCAGCACACGGAAGCGGATATCGACCAGCACTTGGCCGCATTTGCGGACGTAGCGCCAGCGTTAGCCAAAGCCCAGCAGGAGCGCGTCGGCGTGGTGCCAGTCGCTGTGCACTGAGAACGGGCAGATTGTGTGGGGCGGGCGCCCTCGCCCGCCGCTTTTGATTTTAAGGTTTAGTCCAGGAACCATTTTGTCCGCCACAACACAACCCGAAGGCCAGCCTCATCTCAAGCGCGTACTCGGCCGCTTCGATCTGGTGCTGCTCTTCGTCGTGGCTGTTTTTAACCTCAACGTTGTTCCTTCCATTGCCGCCAATGGAGGCGTCACGGTATGGCTCTGGTTGATTGCGTTGGTCCTGTTCTTCTGGCCGCAGGGCATCGCCGTCATCGAGTTGGCGCACCGCTATCCCGGCGAGGGCGGAGTCTATCTCTGGGCCAAAGAAGTCTTCGGCGACTTCCACGGATTCCTGTCCGGCTGGTGTTACTGGACCAACAACATGCTCTACGTCCCGACGGTGATGCTCTATTTCGTCGGCGTCTCCGTGTACATCCTTGGCCCCAGCCACCAGGGTTTGGCAGACAACAAAGTTTTTGCTCTCGCCACGTCCACAGTACTGCTGGCACTGCTCACGTGGTTCAACATTGCCGGCCTTGGCGTGGGCAAGTGGATCAACAATCTCGGCGCCATCGGCACTGGCATCGCTGCTGCGGTGTTGATAGGACTTGGTGTGGTTATCTGGTCGCGATTTGGAACGACGCTTACGGCAGCGAATTTTCGCGTTCCCGCCGATCCGCGCTTCGTTCTGAATTCCTTTGGCGTGATCTGTTTTGGATTGGTGGGACTCGAACTCGCGTCCGTGATGGGCGATGAAATCCAGGACCCGGCGCGTACTCTCCCTGGAGCGGTGGCATGGGGCGGCATTCTCTCCGGCGCGCTTTACGTCGGCGCGACGCTCACCTTGTTGATCGCCGTCGGCAAGCAGGTGAGCGTGTTGCAGGGAATCGTGCAGGCGGTGAGCCACATGGCTTCGCAGGTCGGACTGGCTTGGATTGTCGTTCCATTTGCCGTCATGCTGAGCCTTTCCATTGCAGGCATTGGGTCAGCGTGGATGGGGGGCTCAGCGCGTATTCCATTCGTCGCCGGCCTTGACGCCTACATGCCGTCTTGGCTGGGCAGTCTCCATCCGCGCTACGCCACCCCCTATGCAGCGTTGATCGTGCAAGGTCTGGTGTCGCTGGTGCTGGTGGTGATTAATTTCGCGGCCGCAGGCGGCGTCCAGGCGGCCTTTCAGACCATGCTTTCGATCGCGGTCGTGCTGCAGTTGGTTCCGTTCGTTTATATGTTCGGGGCCTTATTGAAGCTGGCGTGGCGTCCGGCGGCTGCCGGCGGACGATATAGCCGATCCACGCTCATTCTTGCGGGCAGCAGCGGATTGATCACGACTGTAATTGCTATCGTGGTCGCATTTTTTCCTGCTAGTCAGATTAAGTCAGTAATGAAGTACGAATTAAGTATGTTCGGCTTGACGCTGTTCTTCATCGCGCTAGCGGCATTTTTCTTCTTTGTATACGGGCGTAAGAAGGCTCCCGGAACAGTTCGTGCAGGGACGGGCGTCCTCGCCCGTCCGGTCGAGCACAGCTCGAAAGATTAATTGCAGGAGGCGACGATGCCAGCCGGAGTTACCACCGACGTTAAGACCTACCAGCTCTTCATCAACGGAGATTGGGTAAGCAGCGATTCGAAGAAGACATTCCCCGTTTACGATCCCGCCACCGAAGAAGTGATCGCGCAGGCCCCGGACGCGAACGCCGAAGACGTGAACCGCGCTGTCGCCGCCGCCCGCAAAGCATTCGACGAAGGCCCCTGGGCAACCACCACCGCGCAGGAGCGTGGCCGCGTCCTGTTCCGCCTGGCTGACAAAATCCGCCAGAACCTTCCGATGCTGGCTGAGCTTGAGTCCCGCAACACCGGCAAGCCTATCGTCGAAGCAGAGTACGACATCAACGATGTGGCCACCTGCTTCGAGTACTACGGCGGACTGGCCACGAAGATCCTTGGATACGTAAATCCCGTTCCCGACAACGCCGTCAGCCTCACCATGAAGGAGCCGATCGGCGTCGCTGGACAAATCATCCCGTGGAATTATCCGCTGCTGATGGCCGCGTGGAAGCTGGCGCCGGCGCTGGCCGCGGGCTGCACCTGTGTGCTAAAGCCAGCCGAGCAAACCCCGCTCACAGCACTGGAGATGGCCAATTGGTTTTCTGATGTCGGCCTGCCGCCCGGAGTCGTCAACATCGTCACCGGATTCGGCGAGACCTGCGGTGCACCCCTGGTCCAACATCCTGACGTGAATAAGATCGCCTTCACCGGTTCGGCGGCGGTTGGAAAGATCATCGTCAAGCAAGCGGCCGACACCGTGAAACGTGTCACTCTCGAGCTCGGTGGCAAGTCACCCAACATCTTCTTCGCCGACGCTGACTTCGAAGCCGCCATCGACGGCGCGCTATTCGGCGTGTTCATCAATCAGGGCGAAGTATGCTCCGCCGGCAGCCGCATTCTGGTGCACAAGCCGATCTACAAGAAGTTTGTCGAAGCCATGACCGAGAAGGCGCGTAAAGTGAAGCTGGGCGCGCCGCTCGATCGCGACACCAAAATGGGTCCGCTGGTCAGCAAGGATCAATACGACCGCGTCCGGTCGTATCAGGAACTGGGCAAGAAAGAAGCTAAGGTCGCTATCGGTGGCGGCCGCGCCGAGAAATTCTCCAAAGGCTACTACGTTGAGCCGACCATCTTCTACGACGTCGAAAACAGCGCCCGCATCGCGCAGGAAGAAATCTTCGGCCCGGTCGCCTCGGTCATTCCATTCGAAGACGAGAAGGACGCGCTGAAGATTGCGAACGACTCTCCCTACGGTCTCGCCGCCGCCGTCTGGACGCGCGACATTTTCAAAGCATTCCGCGTGGTGAAGGCGCTGCGCGCCGGCATCGTCTGGGTCAATCACATGCAGCCGACCTATGTCGAAGCGCCCTGGGGAGGCTACAAACAATCCGGCTTCGGCCGCGAGCTGGGTCCGTGGGGAGTCGAAGAATATCTGGAGACCAAGCAGGTGTACATCAATCTGAACGAGCAGCCGATCGGGTGGTACTGACGCCAGTGCTGAGAAGTTACTGAAGGATGTCGACATGAGCACGATCCAATTGAAAACGCCGGTGCCGGGACCGAATTCGCGTGCACTCGCCGCCCGCCGCGAAGCGGCCGTCCCGCGCGGCGTTTCGCAGGCGACCCCGGTGTTCGTCGCCCGCGCACAAGATGCATGGCTCGAAGACGTGGACGGCAATCGCTATCTCGATTTCGCCGGCGGCATCGGCTGCTTGAACGTCGGCCATCGCAGAGAGTCGGTGATCGCCGCTATCGAGGCGCAGCTCCGGAACTTTTTGCATACCTGCGCGCAGGTCACGCCTTACGAGCAGTACGTGCAGTTGGCCGAGCGTATGAACGCAGTTACGCCTGGAACCTTTCCGAAGAAGACGTTCTTTCTAAATTCCGGGGCCGAGGCGGTAGAGAACGCGATCAAAATCGCGCGCGCCCACACCGGCCGCTCCGGCGTGATCGCTTTCGAAGACGCATTCCACGGCCGCACCATGCTGGCGCTGGCCCTCACCAGCAAGACGCATCCCTACAAAGCCGGATTCGCTCCGTTCGCAGGGGACGTTTACCGCATCCCTTATGCCTATTGCTATCGCTGTTCTTATTCGCTGAAGTATCCGTCGTGTGACGTTTTCTGTGCCCGGCATTTGGAAGATACATTTCGCCGGGTCGTCGCTTCCGAAGACGTTGCCGCGGTGATCGTGGAACCGGTCCTCGGCGAAGGCGGTTTTGTCGCTCCTCCGCCAGAGTTTCTCCGCATCCTGATGGAGATTTGTCATAAGCACGGCGTGGTTTTCATTGCTGACGAAGTGCAGAGCGGCTTCGGCCGTACCGGAAAGATGTTCGCCTCCGAGCATTACGGAATTGAGCCGGATGTTCTCATCACCGCCAAATCCCTCGGCGGAGGCTTGCCACTCGCCGCCGTCACCGGCCGCGCCGAGATCATGGACGCCCCCGGCGTCGGCGGCCTGGGTGGGACATTCGCAGGAAATCCGGTTTCCTGTGCCGCCGCCAATGCGGTGTTGGATGTGTTCGAGCGCGGCGACCTTCTCTCCCGTGCCAACTCCATCGGCGGGCGTTTCCAGAAGCGCGCGCAAGAATGGGGGAAGCGTTTCGACCTTATTGGTGACGTTCGTGGGCTGGGAGCGATGCGTGCCATCGAGCTGGTAAAATCCCGCGAGACACTCGAACCTGCACCCGACGAAACGAAACAGATCTCGCAATACTGCTACGAGCACGGCCTGATCACCATCACGGCGGGCACGTACGGCAACGTGATCCGCATTCTTGTCCCGCTCGTGGTCACCGACGAGCAAATGGACGAAGGCCTGGATGTGCTGGAAGGTGCGCTGGCCTTTGTCTGCGTTGCACAACCACTAGCTGAAGCAGTTTCAAAATGAAGTCAAGAGCTTTTAACCGTAAAGGGCGCAAAGAAAGCGTCAAGGGCGCGAAGATGAGCTTTTCTTTGCGGCCTCTGCGTTTTCCCTCGCGTCCTTCGCGGTTAAGAGCTTTTGACGTTGCGACTCTTAACGATCGGAAAGGCATCCAGCAATGACGGTTGCAGCTCCTCCACTGACAAAAATTCCGAACTACATCAACGGCCAATGGCAGGACTCCACCGCCGGCGAGTGGCAGGATGTCATTAACCCTGCCACTGGCGATGCTGTCGCACGTGTTCCTCTATCCGACACCGCCGAAGTTACGAAAGCGATTAACGCCGCGGCCGCTGCATATCCCGCGTGGCGGCGTACTCCTCCTGAGGACCGCATCCAGCCACTGTTCAGGCTGAAGGTGCTCCTCGAAGACCATCAGGACGAACTCGCCCGCATCATCACCCAGGAAAACGGTAAGACTTTCGCCGAGGCCAAAGCCGAGCTTCGCCGTGCAATCGAAAACGTGGAAGTCGCCTGCGGCATTCCCATGATGATGCAGGGTTACAACCTGGAAGACGTGGCCCGCGGCATTGACGAGACGATGATCCGCCAGCCGCTGGGCGTTGTCGCCGCGATCACGCCATTCAATTTTCCCGGTATGATTCCGTTCTGGTTTCTGCCCTACGCGATTGCCTGCGGAAATACTCTAGTGCTGAAACCGTCCGAGCGTGTGCCGCTGACTATGCACCGGGCGTTCGAACTGCTCGAGCAAACGGGATTGCCCAAAGGCGTGGTGAACCTGGTAAACGGCGGCAAGGCCGCGGTGGACACGCTTCTCGACCACCCCAAAGTCCGCGCTGTCAGTTTCGTCGGCTCGACTCCGGTGGCGAAATACATTTACTCCCGCGCTGGCGCCAACGGCAAGCGCGCGCAGTGCCAGGGCGGCGCGAAAAACCACGTCATCGTTCTCGCCGACGCCGACATGAAGATGGCCACGCAGATCATCAGCGACAGTGCTTTCGGGTGTGCCGGGCAGCGATGTTTGGCAGTTTCCGTGGCCGTGACTGTTGGTGAGGCACAAAAAGCATTTCGCGATTCCATCACCGAAGCGGCAGCTACGTTGCGAGTTGGCAACGGTCTCGATGAAGGCGTCCAAATGGGCCCGGTGATCACGCGGCAGAGCAAGACGCGTATTGAGTCGCTAATCGGCGAAGGGGAGAAGCAGGGAGCGCGAGTGTTGCTTGATGGCCGAGGCGCGAAAATCCCCGGCGGCGGGGAAGGGAACTTTGTGAAGCCCACGGTGCTCGACGCGCTGCCCGCCGCAAGCAATCTTGCCGATACCGAAATCTTCGGCCCGGTCTTGAGTCTGGTCCACGCCACCGATCTCGACGAGGCCCTCGCCTTCCTGGAACGCAGCGCATACGGCAACCAGGCTTCGCTCTTTACCTCAAGCGGCGCAGCAGCCCGGTGCTTCCGTTACGAAGCGCCCGCAGGCAACATTGGAATTAACATCGGCGTGGCCGCCCCCATGGCCTATTTTCCGTTCAGCGGCTGGAAAGACAGTTTCTTCGGCGTGCAGCACGGCCAGGGCCGTGACGCCGTCGAGTTCTATACCGAAAAGAAAGTGGTTGTCGAACGCTGGGCGGCGGAGCATTCAAGAAAGTTCTGATTTGTTACCCTGTGATCCTCTGTGGCCTCCGTGGTTAAAGCTTTTGACTTGAGGTTGGAGGTGCACACGCTGATCAAAGGCCACCTATGACCGACACCATCCAAAAATACAAAGACTACGTAATGACCGGCTTCGTAAAAGCGGTCGCACCCATTGTGATCGACCGCGCCAGTGGCTGCAGCGTCTGGGATCCCGCTGGCCGCGAATATCTGGATTGCTTCTCCGGGATTTCGGTAGTCAATGCCGGCCACAACAATCCTCGTGTCATCGCCGCCGCCAAAACGCAAATGGACAAGCTGGTCCATTGCGCTTCGTATCTTTATCACGCGCAGCCGGTTGCTGACCTCGCGGAAAAGATCGCGCAAATTGCCCCGCGCGGTCTTACCAAGACTTTCTTCGGCAACGGCGGCGCCGAGGCCATTGAAGGCGCCATGAAGCTGGCGCGTCTCTATTCCGGCAAGCACGAGTTCATCGCCCTGCATGGCAGTTTTCATGGACGCACCTGGGGAACGTTGAGCATCACCGGCAATCACGGACGCAAGAAGCGAGGCGGCCCATACGCTCCCGGCGTGTCGTTTGCCCCTTCGCCTTATGTCTATCGCTCGCTCTGGCCGGATGATCCTGAGCAGGTTTCCCGCCACTGTGCCAAGTGCCTCGACGACGTGATTCGATTTGAGACCTCCGGCGACGTTGCCGCTTTCATTGCCGAGCCCGTCTTAGGCGAGGGTGGTATTGTAGTTCCGCCCAAGAACTATTTTCGCGAGATCAAGAAAGTGCTGGACCAGTACGGAATCCTGTTCATCGCCGACGAAGTTCAATCCGGATTCGGCCGCACTGGAAAGATGTTCGCCATCGAGCACTACGGGGTCGAGCCGGACATTCTGGTCACCGCCAAAGGCATCGCCGATGGGTTCCCCCTCAGCGCCTTCACCACGCGCGCTGAAATCGCCGCCGCGTACAAACCCGGCGATCATCTTTCAACGTTCGGTGGAAATCCGGTTTCCTGTGCCGCCGCGTTGGCGAACATCGAGTTCATGCAGGATGAGAACCTGCCGGCACGGGCCGCTGAGACGGGCGAATACGCAATGAAGAAGCTGCGCGAATTGCAGAAGCAGAATCCGCTGATGGGAGAAGTTCGAGGCCTCGGCCTGATGATTGGCGTCGAGCTGGTGCGCGACGAGAAGCTCACCCCGGCCAACACCGAAGCAGAAGCAGTGCGCGATGCTTTATTGCGCCATGGCGTGCTGGTTGGGGTTGGTGGTGTTTACGGCAACGTGGTCCGCTTTCAGCCGCCTCTCATCATCACCCGCGATCAAATTGACCGGGCCGTGGGCGCCTTCGCCACGGCCCTGGCAACCATCGCGCAGACGGCCTCAGTCTAGATACTGTCTCCCGAATCGCGCTCGCCGGTATCTTTCGCCGGGCTGAGCGGATGCCCGTCCTTTGCGTGATGCACATGAATGGGGCCGTTGACGTTCGTGAGCTTGATCTCCGCTCCGCCCCCGCCCAACTCACCACGCATGTCGTGACCTACAAAGCGGTGGTTGTTAGTGTGCAACCCGAACTCGTTATCAATCCCCCCGTGGACAGTGGTCGCCTCAATCGAAGCCTTCGCGTCCGACGGTATGGTGAGCTCCACAGGCCCGTTCACGGATGTAAGCCTCACTTCATCCGATGGCAAACGGCCAAAGTCCGCATCCAGCGGCCCATTGATGGTCGCAAGTGCTGCCCGGCCGGATAGCCCGCGCGCCGTCAGCTTTCCATTGATGCACGACGCATGCACTTCGCCGCTCACGCCGGTCACGTCCAGGCCCCCGTTGATCAACTTGACCTCATCGAGCCGGGCGCCGCGGGGCACGGTCAGCGTGTACTCGACTTCGGTTGAGCGGTAGTGGTTGCCATGCCATCCTTCGCCCTGTTCCCGATAATGCGTATCAATCGAAATAGAATCGGCTCGCGCCTCCACTCGAATTTCTGCATCCTTCAATCGCTCTTTGTTTTCGGCGCTTTTTACCGCGTCTACCTTCACCTCATTCTGGTCCCAGGCGACGATGTGCACGTCACCGTTGATGTTCGAAAGATCGACGCGTCCGCCGGCGGTCAATGGATACGTATGATGAAACTCTTCGGTGACGACCGCATCGTCATCCGTGGCTCGGGCCAGCGCCACATTCAGCAGTACGGCAAGCGAGATCCCCAGGATGGCGCCTGTCCAGGTTGCAAAGCTCGAAGTGCGTTTCATGTTTCCTCTCCTCCGACTGCCCTTTGGACGGACGGCCCTGAAAATGGTTAGCTGGCCGCGGCCCGGTTTATCGACTTTCGCGGCTTGGCCTCGGAGATCACATAGACGATCAAAATTCCCATTTCAGGTTCAATTGGGTGGCGATAGCGGGGATGAGGGAACACGAAGTAATAGATCGTCGCGTAGGACAGAATCAGCCACAGAAACAGCCAAGCCCCAGGCTGCCGTTTACGCAAAGCCCGACCCAGTCCCCAGAACGCCAGCACTGAAGATGCCAGAAACACCGAGTTCTTAAATGGCGCCAGCGCCGGAATCTCCGACGACCGCGGCAACCCGCCCCAGTAATAAACGAAGCGCTTAACGCTGAGCCAGGCGAACCGCCAGTAGTCGGCGCGGATGAACTCCAGCGCCTCGCGTTTACGCTCCGCAACGTATGCCAGTTCGCCCATCTGCTGATAGCGCCGCAACTCGGTTATGTTCTGCGAAGGGTGCAGAAATTGCATCCAGGTCCCGTCCGCCCCCGGGCCGTTTCCCAAGCGCAGCTCAGCCCCAAAATTCGAGCGGATGAAAATGAATTGTCCGAAAGTCTCATAATTGCGAACCAGCCACGGCGCGATGGTGGCCGCAAAAAAGAGCGACGCCAGCACGACTCCTGCGAGTGCCGGCTTGCCTCTCTTCGAAGAACAGTACCAAGCCCACAATCCGGACGCCGGCAGAAACGAAATCAGGGAAGTGTTCGTCAAAGCGGCGACGCCCCACAGCATGCCGAAAGCAATCCACGGCGCGACACCCGTCAAGTTCTCCATTTCGAGAGCCAGCCAAAAAAGCAGGGCCAGCAGCAGCGCCGCCAGGCTGGTTTCCCACACCGCGCGAGTGCTCCAGAACATAGCGAATGGCAGCAGCGCCCACATCCACGAAGTCCAGACTGCAACCCTCTCGCTGAAGCATCGCCGTGTGACAAGAAAAATGGGAACGCAAGTGAGCGCCGAACAAAGGCTGTTGAAGCTGAGAAGAATTAGCGCCGAGGCCGCGCTATAGACTCCCGCAAGTTTGAACACGCCCGCGATCAGATACGGATAAAGGGGCGGCTCCCACGCTGTTAGCCCAGTCTGTGCGTCGAATGGGTCGGCGAAGCCACGGCCAGTGGCAATAGCACGCCCAATGCGCCCCATTTCCCAGCCAAAGCTGAAATTGCCGTCCAACGTTTTGAATTTGTAGGTGTGGGCAATCAGAATGTAACTGAAGCGCAGGGCGAAGGCGATGGCAACCACCCAGAAGAAGGACGTCCGGACTCGCGTCCACCAGCGGCGGAATGACGCCGCGGTGGGCTGCCGTTCGGAAGATGACGATCCAAGTTCACTCATCCGCAGTCTAGCTTCTCACAAAGCCAACGTTCAGGGATGAATGAGTTGTTGCAGCTCGCGAAGATCGGTCTGGGCCGCATCGGAGACCACGCAGAAACTCATATCGCCCGCCTGCCAGATCCCCCAGTTGTAGCCGTCTCGCGATCCCCAACCATAAAGGGACGCTTCTCCCTGCCGCGCCGGCCAGACGAACAGGTTGATCGTGTGCTTCCGGCGCCCGTACACTAACGCCGCCACGTTATGTCCGTTCAATACGTCCAGGCGGCCGCCGATCAGAGAGAAGCCTTGCTCGGTGAAATCATTGACCGGTGGGACAAAGTCCAGCTTGCCATCAAACCATGGCTTCACCGTGTGCTGGTCGGTCGAGAGTACATCGGTCAAGTGCCCCGGCTGCAGCGAGCGCACATGGGCGTCAATTAGCTCGCAAGCGGTCGCCGTCGCCACCACCCGCGGCTGCGTGGGGAATCGCGCCAGCACCGCGATGATAGCCACGGCCGCTATGGCGAACGCCGGAACCAGCAACCAGCGCAGAGAACCCGCCCGCGCCGGGGACCCACGTTGCCCCAGGCCAAGCTCCTTGCCCAGCCGCTGCCGGAGTTCAGTCGAGCTGCGTTCGTACAAGTTGTTCTGCCGCAAACCACGCCCGAGCGCCCGTATTTCTTCCAGTGATGCCCGGCACTCCATGCACTGTTCCAGATGCCGCTCAAACTCCGCCGCGCGTACGGCATCCAGTTCTCCGTCATGGTAACCGTGTAACGCAGTTTGCGTCAGATCGCAGTTCACGATGCCTCCTTAACTGCCGCGGTCAGGGTTCGCTGTAACCGCTCACGGGCTCGGGATAACGTTGACATGGCCGTACCCATGGGAATCCCGGTGATCTCCGCGATCTCCTTATACGAGCACTCCTCCAATTCGCGCAGGACGAGCACTTCGCGGGCGCGCGGCGGCAGCGATTCCAGCGCCCGCGTCAGACGCTCGCGGTCGTTTGCCTGTACCGCCAACGCCTCCGGACTCGCCGACGGCTTCATGTGTAACTCTTCGTCGAACTCGGTCATCAGTTCCAACGGCCGGTTCTTCTTCAGCCAGGTATAGCAGCTGTTTCGCACAATCTGCAGCAGCCAGGCTCGCGCATCGCCGCCACGAAACTGGCCGAAGAACCGGTACGCCCGCAGCATGGCCTCCTGGGCTACGTCTTCCGCGTCGGCGCTATCGCGCAACAGCCAGCGCGCCAGGTTGACCGCGCTGTCCAGATGCGGCACCACCAACATCTCAAACCGCTCTCTTTCCTGGGGCAGCAGCACTCTGGAGGGTCCTTGCCCTTTCTATAAGACTGACGGCCTAGGCATTTTATTCCCAATTTTCGGCAAACATAAAAAACAAAGACCTTCGGGAATAAATCGTGCGCCCGTGCCGTCTAGGCAGGTGTAACACGTTTTGACAAGCGGTGGGAGCAGCAAACCCACGCCGTGGCCCTGTAGTGAGGCTCCCGCCGCTTGATCAAACGTGCTCAGGAGGACGTAGATGTCAAAGAGCAACTTGAGTCAACCCAACGATAGCAACCACATTCAGCACGACCACAATCACGATGGAATCGACCGCCGGGGATTCCTCAGCTGCATGGCCTGGGCAGGCACCGGGGCTTTGTGCGTGGTCCAAGGCGGGGTGTTGCAGTCTTTCGCCCTCGGCCACCATTCGAAGCACCATGCCACGGGCCAGCTTAGCTTTGTGCAGATCAGTGACAGCCACATGGGATTCAGCAAACCAGCGAATCCCGATGTCATCGCCACGCTCAAAGCCGCCGTGGACAAGATCAACGCCCTGCCCGAGCCGCCGGCGTTCATTCTGCACACCGGCGACGTCAGCCATCTGGCCAAGCCTGAGGAGTTCGACAACGTGGACCAGATTCTGAAGAGCGCCAGCGCGAAGGATATTTTCTTCGTCCCCGGCGAGCACGACATGCTGAACGACGAAGGCAAGAATTTTCTCGACCGCTACGGACGGGGGACTCAGGGACACGGCTGGTACAGCTTCGACAAAAACGGCGTTCACTTCATTGGCCTGGTCAACGTGATGAACTTGAAGGCAGGTGGGCTCGGCACCCTCGGCCCCGAACAGCTCGAATGGCTGAAACAGGACGTGAAGCACCTGAAGCACAGCACGCCGATCACTGTGTTCGCGCACATTCCGCTGTGGTCGGTCTATCCGCAGTGGGGATGGGGGACCGACGACAGCGCCCAGGCGCTTTCGTGTCTCAAGAAGTTCGGCTCCGTCACGGTGCTGAACGGACACATCCACCAGACCATGCAAAAGGTCGAAGGCAATGTGACTTTCCACACGGCGTGCTCAACCGCGTTCCCGCAACCTGCTCCCGGCAAGGCCGAGGGACCGGGCCCGATGAAAGTCCCCGCCGAGCAGTTGCGCAGCGTCCTCGGCATCACCGACGTGAATTACGTGCAAGGCAAGCACGCGCTGGGAATTGTGGACTCGTCCCTGGCATAAGAGAGCCGCATCAAGCCCAGCCGCGAAGCGGCGAAAGAATACAGCCCAGGGCGCAAGCCCGCGGTGAGGGCGGAAAACCAACCAAAGCCCTGCAGGGGCCAAAGGTACCCCTCTTTAGGGTGCAGAACGCACCAGACACTTTATTGAAAAGGAAAATCTATGACCAAGAAAAAGTTCCCCGCTGCAATACTGACTGCGACAATCGCATTAACCATTGTCGCCCTGATGTCCAGTCCGGACAAAGCCAGGAGCGAAGCCAATCAAACCGCCGAGGTACGGGTGGACAACTTTACCTTCGGCCCACAGTCGATCACAGTCCCCGTCAACACCACGGTGACCTGGGTCAACCGCGACGACATACCGCACGTCATTGTCAGCACCGACGGGGTGTTCCGCTCGAAAGCCCTCGACACCGATGACAAATACTCTTTCACCTTCACCAAAGCCGGCACCTATCCATACTTCTGCGGAATTCATCCCAAGATGGTCGGGAAGATCGTGGTGCAGTAAGGCGTTAAATCGTTGCCTCGGATTGGGTACACCCGGACGCTTTCGTCCGGGCAAACCCCGGCCGGGGCCAACAGGACACGAATCATGACGAACCCGTTTGATCTTCGCACCATTCTCCTCGCGCGGCACGCGCAACACGTCGTGCTCATTCATTTTCCCATCGCCCTGTTTGTCAGCGGCGTGGCCTTGGACCTGTTATCTCGCGGGAAGAGAGCCTCGGGCCTCTCCAATGCTGCGTACATCAACGTGACCATCGCTGCTCTGACCGCTGTACCCGCCGCCGCCACCGGACTCCTGGCATGGCAGTTCGCGCTGGACGGACAGAAGCTCAAAGGAATCCTGCTGCTGCACCTGCTGGGCGGCCTGGCTACGACGATCTTGATCCTGGCATCCTGGTGGGTGCAGCAGCGATCGCGCAAACGCGACTGTGAAGCCTTACCCGGGTATGGCCTCGCCATCGAGTTGCTCGGAGTTCTGGTTCTGGGACTCACGGCCCACTTAGGCGGGTTCCTCAGCGGAGTTGATGCCTAGCGCCGAACACCAATCCCCAATCAAAAATTGACACCTGCAGCCATCGCCCCTAAACTAAGGCCCTCAAACCAACTCCATGCCATTTCTCAAACTCACCACTCAATCCGAGCTGCCCGCCTCGGGCGAAGTCAAAGAATTCGAGCTGGCCGACAAGACCATCTGCGTTGCCAACGTGAACGGCGTGATCAGCGCCATGGACAACGTCTGCCTGCACATGGGAGGCCCGCTGGGCCAGGGATTTATCGAGGGGAACAAAGTCGTTTGCCCCTGGCATGGCTGGGAATACGACCCCAAAACTGGTGAAGTCGGTCACGATCCTAAGTCAAAGCTCCCCGTGTATCCGATCAAGATAGAGAACGGGGATGTGATGGTTGAGGTTTAGATGCCAACCGGCTCATGAGCCCCGTCACTCATTTCCTCACCGGATGGGTCTTCGCCAACTGCTTCAATCTCGATTCGAGGGATCGCGCCATCGTCACGCTGGCATCGGTTGCGCCCGATCTCGACGGTCTGGGCATCATTCCAGAGCTGCTCACCCGCAACTCTTCGCATCCCATGCTATGGTTCTCGCTCTTTCACCATTCCTTGCACACGTTGGCATTTGCACTGGTGATAGCCGGCATCGCATTCGCGCTCGCGTCGCGGAAATGGAAGACAGGATTACTTGCGCTCCTAAGCTTTCACCTGCATCTTTTCGAGGACCTAGTGGGCTCGCGTGGCCCGGATGGATATCAATGGCCGATTCCATATCTGAAGCCATTCTCTTCGACCTTGCAACTGACGTGGCACGGTCAATGGCAGTTAAACGCCTGGCCCAATGTTTTGATAACGGTTGTTTTGCTGTTGATTACGCTACGACTGGCATGGAAGCGAGGATTCTCGCCCCTGGAGATGATTTCGTCGAAGATAGATCAGGGTTTCATTGGAGCTCTACGCCGTCGCTTTCCGCTGAGTTGAAAAATGCTAACTGGCAGGAGAAAGGCTGCTAGGTCAAATACAGCCGCCCGTTCGACACCTTGTGTTGCAGCGTCGCCGCCAAATGGTCGATATCGGTCGGCGCCAGGTTGCCTGCCGAGCGGTCTTCGAGGAACGGAGTGCGGTTACTGCCCACCGAGTCGCGGCGGATCTGCACCAGTAATCCCTGTACCGCGTTGGGATCGAACTTCTGCGGCGTCATCCGCACGATCTCATTCAGCGTGGCGCCCAGAGAAATCGGCTCGCGATACGGGCGCGCGCTGGTCATCGCGTCGAAAGTGTCCGCAAGCCCGACAATCCGCACCTGCATCGGTACATCTTCATTCAGCAGTCCGTCCGGATACCCCGTGCCGTCCGCGCGTTCATGGTGCCAGCGCACAATCTCCGGAATTCGCGGCCAGGGAAACTGCACTCCGGTCACAATCTGATGCCCGACAATTGTGTGGTCCGCCATCTCTTGAAATTCTTGCGCATCAAGAGTTGTGGGTTTCCCGAATAGGCGCTTATCAACTGCTACCTTGCCAATGTCGTGCAAATAGCCCGCCGAGCGCAGCGCGGCAACATCGTTCATGTCCATTCCAATGGCGTCGCCGACGGCCGCGGCATACCGCCCAACTCGGAGCGAATGGCCGTGGATGTTGACGTGCTTCACGTCAATCGCCGCCGCAAACGCTTCCAGCGCGTTGTCGTAGAAACCGTGCAGGGAAGCCATCAACCGCAGATTTTCGGATACCCGCTGTGCCAATGTCTGCGTCAGCGAGTGGTTCTGCACCGCCAACGCAACGTAATGGCAGAGTAAATCCAGCGCCTGCAAGCCTTCTTCGTCGTATGACGACTCGCCATCGCGGCGTCCCAGCGCGACTGCTCCCACTAACTTGCCCGATACCTTCAGAGGAGCCACGCACTTGAACAATTCCGGGGCGACGTTCCCATTCGAACTCAAGAACGTGTCGTAAGAGGCTTGCGCCAGCAGCACCGCTCCCTGGGTAGAACTCAGCGAATGAACGTGGCGAGGAAGAAGGGGAATGACAGAAGGCTCAGGAATCAGCGCGTAGCCTTGTGTCGCCACCGAGGTCAGCATCGACGGCTTCTCAATGAAAACAAAAAGCACGCCTTCGCGCGCGCCGCTGGCGTGCACCAGCGCGGAGAGCATGGTGCGCGCCGTCTGGGTAAAGTCCCGCTCCGCCGTCATCTCGGGTCCGAGATCGGAGAGCGTTTCTACCGTGCGCAACAGCTGCCGGAAATTTTCTTTTGGGGCCGTCAATCCTTAGCGGATGCGACAGGCCAGAGCAATTTGAGAGTACCATGCCGACAAACGATTGAAGGGGTTGGACTTGTTAGTTAGTTTGGTGCGCGGGAGCGCATGACTTTTCGCGCTGCACAGCGAGGCTGACGGCCCTTAACCGCAAAGCGCGCAGAGTAAACGCAAAGGCCACGCAGCGGACTGTATGGTGTTTCTCTTTGCGTCCTTCGCGCCGCCTTGGCGACCTTTGCGGTTAAAATCCTTTCGTGCCCGCCCGCATCGCGCTCCTGATAATAATCTGCCTGAGCACGCCGGCTTTTGCCTGGGGCCCCGAAGGTCATCAGTTCGTCGCCGACGTTGCCAGGTCTCATCTCACCGGAACAGCTCGCCGCCATATTCGCGAATTACTCGGTAACGATGACCTCGCGGCGATCTCCATCTGGGCGGACGAAGTTCGCGGTCAACGCCCTGAAACCTTTGGCTGGCACTTTGTGGATATCCCCATGAATGCCAGCGGCTTCTCTGAGGCACGGGACTGCTATCGGCCGGATGAAAAACATCCGCAAACAAAACAAGACCATCACAACTGTGTAGTTGACCGCATAGAAATCTTCCAGCGAGTTCTTGCTGACGAGAACGAGTCACATGCCAATCGCGTTGAGGCCTTGAAGTTCCTGGTTAACTTTGTCGCTGATGTCCATCAGCCTTTACATGCCGTCGGCGAAGCCCGCGGCGGCAACGACATCCATGTGACAGAATTCGGATCGCCGAATTGCGGGAATGGTCCGTGTAATCTTCATTCCGTCTGGGACACAGCCCTTATCGAGCACGCCATCCACTTGGGCGCTCCGCCCTTTGGCCCTCTGAACTACCCGGCTCTGCTCGAGAATGTGATTCAGGTCCGTAATTTGCAGGCGAGACCGCTGGGAACGCCGGAACAATGGGCGAATGAGTCTTTCCACTTGGCCCATCAGGTCTGGTTGAACGAGGGTGAGGCAGTGGACGAAACCTATTACCGAAAAAATATTGGCGCTTTGGACGAACGGCTTGCTTTGGCTGGTCTTCGCCTCGCCGCATTGCTCAATCAGGCCCTGGGGAAGTAGCTGCTCGTAAATCCTAAGCCGCGAACCAGCGATAGAGCATGAAGTAAATCACCACGCCGGTAACTGACACGTACAGCCACAGCGGAAACGTCCAGCGCGCAATCGCGCGATGCCGGTCAAAGCGCTCCCGCAGCGCGCGGCTCAACGTAATGATCGCCAACGGCACAATCGTCGCTGCCAGAATCGTGTGCGAAATCAGGATGCTGAAGTAAACCGGCCGGGACCATCCTTGCCCCTGAAACCGCACCGATCCCACATGCCAGTGATAGTAAAGGTAGGACGCGAGAAACAAAGTCGAGGTACAAACCGCAGTCAGCATGAAGGCTCGATGCGCCGCCATCCGTCCTCGTTTGATCTGCCACCGCCCAGCCAGCAGCAGCACCGCGCTGGTCCCGTTCAGAGTGGCGTTGATGACCGGATAGATCGCATATTGTGCGGGAACCTGTATCATGCGGCCGGTTTGGTAGTGCGGCGGTTAACCATCAGGAAGGCAAGACCAAACATGAACAGCGAAAACAGAACCAGCGTCGCCATCGACGCCATCAGAGAAAAGTCTCCCGTGCTGGTCGGATACAAAAGGCTTCGCAGCGCCTGCACTCCGTAGGTCAGCGGGTTGATTTCCATCAGCACCCGCAGCCACGGCGACGCGCCGCTCAGTGGAAACAGCGCGCCCGAAAGCATCCACATCGGAATCAGAAAGAGATTAATAATGGCGTGAAAAGCCTGGTTGGAATCCATCGGCCATGCGATGGCGAACCCGAGCGCAGTCAGCGCGAATGAAACCAGGAAAACCGTCAGCGCCACCAGTAGAAAAGTACCAACGCCCATGTGGACCCCCACCAGGGGCGCGAACACCAGGAAAATCAGTCCCTGAATAGTGGACAAAGTCGTGCCGCCCATGACTTTTCCCAGCACAATCGCCGAGCGCGAAACTGGCGCCACCAACACCGACAGCAGGAATCCTTCCTTGCGGTCCTCAATCACCGACATCATGGTGAAGATCGAGGTGAACAGTACGATCATGATCAGCGCGCCCGGAAAAAAATAATTCAGAAAGGGCTGGCTCTCGCCCGATGCCCCCGGGCGAAGCGAATTCCCAAATCCCGAACCGATGGCCACCCAGAACAGCACCGGCGAGGCGATCACTCCCACCACCCGCGACTTCTGCCGGTAAAAGCGAACGATCTCGCGCCACCACAGTGTAAACGCCGGCAAAAGTAGTTCATCCGGAACAACGGCGGGAAGTACAGCGGTTTGTGCCACAGAACTCATTTCGATCCCTTCGCGGATTTTTTCTGCGCGCTCGGGTCTCCCGGCTGATCGGCTTCTTCCTGCTCGTTCCAGAATCGATGCCCCGTCCGCCGGATGAAAACATCTTCCAGGCTGGGTTTTGCGATAGATACGGCGTTGATCTCGCCGGGAAATCCCTCCACCAGATCGGTCACAAAGCGATGCCCGTTGCGCCGCTCAATGCGCACTTGCTGATCCACCACCTGAACCTCGATTCCAAAGCGCTCGCGAATCTTGCCGCCCAGCGACGCCGCGTCGTTGGCCTCCAGGACAATCACGTCGCCGCCAATTTCGTTCTTCAATTCTGCCGGCGTGCCCAGCGCGACCAGCTTGCCTTCATTCAAAATCGCCAGCCGGTCGCAGCGCTCGGCCTCTTCCATCAAGTGAGTCGTCACCAGCACTGACACCCGCTCTTGGTCCCGCAAAATCTGCAAATACTGCCACAAGTCGCGGCGCGCCCCCGGATCCAGCCCCGTCGTCGGCTCATCCAGCAGCAAGACCCGCGGCCCATGCAGCAGTCCTTTTGCCAACTCCAGGCGCCGCTGCATTCCGCCGGAAAAAGTCTCAGCTTTATCTTTGGCGCGATCCGACAACCCTACGCGCCCGAGGATCTCTTTGACCCTTCGGTTCAGCGCCGCCCCATGCAGCCCGTAAAGGTGTCCCTGATGCCAAAGGTTCTCTGCCGCAGTCAGCTTCACATCGATGCTCTGCGCCTGAAAAACGACACCAATCTCGCGCCGCAATTGGCTGGGGTCCTTCGCCGCGTCATGCCCCAGGATGCACGCCCGCCCGCCCACCGGAACCATCAACGTGGAAAGAATTCGAAACAGGGTAGTCTTGCCGCTGCCGTTGGGGCCGAGCAGCCCGAACAATTCCGCTGGCCGCACGTCAAATGAAACGCCGTTCAGCGCCGTTCGGCCGTCATAGCTGTGCACCACGTCACGCACGGCAATGACCGGCGCGCTTGCCGGTTCTTCCCGGGGATCGTCACCCACTACGGCGATGGCAGACATGTCAGGGGTCAATACTCTATTTTACGACGAACGGGGCGGAACTGGTGGATCGTCAGCGATGGATTCGGCGAAGGACCAAAGCGAAGCCAATGCCAAAAACTCCGGTGCAGCGTTATGCCAGGGTGGGGCTTGTCAGGTTTCACGGAGCAACTCCGAGCGGACAAGAACTAGGTTACTACTGCGCGGATTTCATTGCTACGCTGTAATCGCTCGTCCGTCCGGCACTTCTTGCCTATGCGCCGCCGGCGCATGCCGCCAAACGTGCAGCGTCAGCACCGCGGTCGTCGCTAGCAACAGCGCTCCAGTTGCTACATGCGCAACGGTCGCAAGCACCATGGAAAACTCCGGCTGCGGCGCATCCGCTCCCCAAACAATCTTGGTGAGGAACGCCGCGAATCCCAAACAAAGTTGAATCACCAATAGGAACAGTAGCAACACCGCGGGCCGCCGAATCGCGTCAATCCGCGGGAATCGCAAAATCGCGCTCACGCAGGTCCAGGTCAGCATCAACGCCACCACAAGAGCATTCAGCACATGCGGCCACCACGGCATCCCATGATGCCGGAACATCGCGCCCAGAATCAGCTGGACGTAAAGAATGAAAATGGATAGCAGGCTGAGAGTCAGCAAGCTCGGATGCCGGTCGTCAGAAACCGGCGGAGGAACTTCCTCCACCCAGCGTCGTCCAGTGAAAACCGCGATTGCGACAGCAATACAAAAGAAAGTCTGCGCCACCGTCGCGTGCGCGCTTGAAATCGCCGGAGGAAGAAAATGCCGCACTGTCATTCCTCCCAGAATTCCCTGTGCGATGATCGTGCCCAGCGCAGCAAATCCCAGCGCCTTCATCCAGCGCCGCCGGTCCACAAATAAAGTCCAAAACGCGATCACGGTCGTGCACACGCCGGTAAAGAACGCCACCACGCGATGGCTGTGCTCAAATACGATCCCGCCAACCCATGGCGGAAGCCGGAAGTAGTGGCCATAAGAAGTCGGCCAGTCCGGCACCGACAACCCCGCGTCCTCGCTGGTTACCAGCGCCCCAGCAATAATGACGATCAGGGTCGCACAGGCGATGAATACCGCGACGCGGTGATGCCAGGGATTAAATGGCGTAGAAGCAGACGGCAAGCGCTCTCCTCAGAATACGTAATTTTAGCAGAGCAAGACGCGCGGAGTGTCCCCGGCACGGCGACCTAGTACGGGGCAGGCGCCAGTTCTGCCACTACCGGGCGGGAGGGTCCCAGGTCATAAATCACGCGGAGAAAACGCGCGCCATCGTGAGCGACGAAGACCACACTGGTTCCATCCTCGCTGAATCGCGTGTCCACCACGTCGTCGTACAGTCGGCTCTCTTGGGCGTCCACGTTGACCAGGTCACGGTTGCCGCTCGCGCCGCGCACGATGTAGCAATAGTGTCCCGCGCTGTTGAAATCGAAATCCCGGAGGCTAAAGGCGTCGTACTCCTTGGCCCGCGCTCCGTCGAGCACCACCGCCCGCAGCGCTCGCAGCGTACCACCCGCTTTGAACTGGTTGCCGCCGCTGATGGTTTCAAACGCCAGATGGTCGCCATTCCCGCCGAACACAATCCAACCCACTCCGGTAGCGCCATGCTTGCTGGGAGTAAAACCTGCGCCGGGATGATTGTCGCGCACCGGGACAAACGCTTCCCCCTGCCGGGCTACATAAGCGAAATGCGCGGAGTCAGTGGAGAAAACCACCGGACTGAGAATCTCGTCAAAGCCCGGTCCGGCGTCAGCGCCCACGAATACCGCCACGTCACCTTTATCGCGCCGCGCGGCATAGATCAGCTTTCCCTCAGGGCTGAACTGCGGCGTCGAAATTCCGTGGAAATCGGGAGTCAGGTCGCGCACGCCCCCGGCCATGAATTCGGCCTCGCCCGCCAGTGCCGTCCAAGCCCCACCCAATCCGCTGCCTTCGTAGGATCCCGTTGCCTGTCCGTCGAGCATAACGCTGCCGAATGTTTTCTGCTTCTTGAATCCGGCCTTGGCGTTGGTGCCGCCGAAAGCAAAGTGCTTGCTGTCATCGGTGAATGAGATATCGCTAATGACATCGAATCCAGGTTGCATCCTGCCGTCCACCATGTACAGCCACTTGCTTCCCTTGATCCACGCCGCCACGTAGAATCTGGCGCCATCCCGGCTGAAGCCCCAGGCTGAGGGCCAGAAGTCTTCCAGTTCGGGACCGGACTCCTTGCCATCCACCACCGCAATCCATTTCTTCTGCCGCCTGGCAATAAACGCCAGCCGCTTGCCATCGCGGCTGTACTGGGTGTACGAAACATCGTCGTATTCGGCGCCAGTCTCGGCGCCGTCCACCACCAGCCGGCATTTCTTCTCTACGCAGGCGCAGTAAGAGTAGGAATTTCCCTTCGGTTGAAACACGATCGAGGTGAACTTCTTATAACCTTGCGAATGTTCCTTTCCGTCCAGAACGAAGATCCATGCCGAATCGCGCTTGCCGAAAAACGCCAGATGCGCCTCGTGAGATCCAAAGTCAAGGTACTTCACATCGTCAAACGTCCCGCCCTGTTGCGTCCCATCCAGCCGCACGGTTTCTTTGCCATCGCGCTTTTCTACCCAGGCAAGGTGGTTGCGGCCGACCACAGAGAACTTCAACTCGCTGCTCGGGGTGATTTCAGCGATCACTTGTTCGTGAAAGGCGGATGCGGCGCTCGGCTGACCCGTGGCCGAGTCAGTTTGCGACTGCGCCTTTGTTCCTGCACAAACGAGTAGCGAGCCCAGGAACACAGCTCCCAGGGTTCGGATCAAGGCATAATCGGAAGTCAACATGGTTCGCCTCCCCACGCGGCGGCAGCCTTATACCGAATATGTGGTGGGAAGGGAATGCTCTGTGACACGCTGGCGGGAAAATTTACTGGCCCGCGATGGTTCCAGCCTCGGTTTGCCCTCGCATCGCCTCAATCACCGAATCGGCGAACTGCGAAGTCCCCGCTTTACCCCCGACGTCTTTCGTCAGTTTGTCGCGGTCACGATAGACCTTTTCGAGGGCATTGCGAATTTTCAGCGCCGCTTCCGCCTCGCCGATGTGCCGCAGCATAAGCAAGGCAGAACGCAGAAGCGCGGTTGGATTCGCCATGTTCTTGCCCGCAATGTCCGGCGCCGAGCCATGCACGGCTTCAAAGATCGCGCAGCTTTCCCCAAGGTTCGCGCTCGGCACCAGGCCCAATCCGCCGACCAGTCCGGCGCAGAGATCGGACAGGATGTCTCCATAAAAGTTTTCCATGACCAAAACATCGTACTGATACGGGTTCATCACCAGCTGCATGCAGGTGTTGTCCACGATGTGCTCGCCATAGGTGATCTCGGGATAGTCCTTCGACACTTTGCGGGAGCAGCGCAGGAACAGGCCGTCCGAAAGCTTCATGATGTTGGCTTTGTGGATGGCGTGGACTTTTTTGCGCTGGTTCTTGCGCGCGTATTCAAACGCAAAGCGCGAGATGCGTGTCGAGGCCTTCTCGGTGATGATCTTCAGGCTCTCAACCACTCCCGGCACGACTTCATGTTCGAGACCCGAGTAAAGTCCTTCGGTATTCTCGCGGACAATCACCAAATCAACGTCCGGATAGCGCGTAGGAATATGCGGCAAATTCCGCACCGGCCGGAAGTTCGCGTAGAGCTCAAACTGCTTGCGCAGCTGCACGTTGATGCTGGCAAAGCCTCCGCCAATGGGCGTGGTGATCGGCCCCTTCAGAGCCACGTGTGTGCGCTCGATGGATTCCGTCAGCTCTTTCGGGATGTACTCGTGGTATTTCTCGTAGGCCTCGGCGCCGGCCTGCACGGTTTCCCATTCGAACTTGATGCCGGTGGCTTCAAGGATGCGGACCACTGCCTGAGTGACTTCTGTGCCGATGCCGTCGCCGGGAATGAGGGTGATTTTGTGGGACATAGAGGATTGAATCATTGAATCATCGGGGGATTGAATCATTGAGCACCGCGCTTGGAAGTTCGCAGAGACGCCGAGAAAATGGCCAACAGCTCATTGGCTTCCTTCTGAAGGTCGCTGACTCGGTCGGCACGCATAACCCCAGTCTCAGAGAGCACCTCCAACCAAAAAACAGTTTCATCTGCTTCCTCGACAACGATACCCATTTTCGAAACAAACTCAGCTTTAGATCGGGCCCGACAAACCGCACACGATAGTTCGCGGCCACCGACGTCCCGGACCGCAATACCTGTTTCCCGAGGGTTTGCGCATCAGAAGAACGAGACAAAGACCGAAATAGCCCCACAATACGAATCGCAAAGCTCTTTGTGCGTCGCCTGAGATCGTCTGCCTTCTTTAAAGAACCTTGATAGTCGGGTGGTTCCAATGATTCAATCCCCCGATGATTCAATGATTCAATTCTTCTTAGCCTGCGGTTCCGCTTCTTTCGTCTTGAGCAGATCCTTCAATTCCGTCATGAATTCCTGCACATCTTTAAAGTCCAGATAGACCGACGCGAACCGCACATACGCCACTTTGTCATAGCGGCGCAGACGGTTCATGATCAGCTCACCAACTTCGCTGGTCTTGCGCTCACGCTCGGCGAGAATCGATTACAAATCCTTCGGCTTCATTGACGATTTGCTCCAGTTTACCGATCGGCACCGGCCGCTTCTCGCATGCCCGTAGCAGCCCATTCAGCACCTTCTGGCGATCAAACTTCTCCCGCCGCCCGTCCTTCTTCACCACCATGTAGGGGATTTCGTCAATGCGCTCATAGGTCGTGAAGCGCTTCTCGCACTTCAGACACTCGCGCCGCCGCCGGATGGAATCGGCTTCCTTGCTCTCGCGCGAATCCACGACCTTGTCATTGGCAAAGCCGCAAAAGGGGCATTTCATGGTGTTTGGAGAAAGGCTTATTGTAGCAGGACGAAAAGTGCCGTCAGCCTTCCGTCATCTCTTCTTCCGCGTGGCTTTCGTCGGAGAGCTTGCGCAGCGAAAGGCGTTCGTGCTGGGCAAGGATGAGTCCGACTGGGATAATCGCCATAAAAGTAATCAGCCACAGCAGAATTCCGCAACTGGCCGCCAGTTCGCGGGGTACGCCCAAGACTTTTTGCAGCATGAAAATGGTCGCTAGCTGTGAGCCGCCACCGACTCCCGGCAGTTGGATCATCGAACCTACCATGCTGGAAGCCATGATCAGCGGAACTTGCTGCGGGCGATTCAGCACCGGCTCACCATAGGAAAGCATGACCTGCCAGTACGTGAGGCCGATCACTGTCCACATCACGACCGAGACCACCACCAGTTGGACCAGGGCCGAAACGCTATGGATGGTGTTAAAACCCGCACGAAATTCCCGGATGCGCACCGCAATTAAATTCCCCATATGCGGGGCCCGGTGCGAGAAAAGCCGCGCCACCCAGGCGGCCAGCAATTCCCCTTTCAGAATGACTCCCGCGATGGCCGCTAATCCCGTCACCATCGCCGCCACGGCGATTTTCCCCACGTGAAAACCGTGAAGGAGCGACCGTGTCTCCGGATTCAGCAGCGCCAGCATGAATAAGATTGCGAACGATCCTAGGTCAAAAATCCTTTCTACTGTCCATACAGCCAGCTGCGAGGAAAAACTCAAGTTCACTTTGCGCGAAAGCAAGTAGGGGCGGATGAACTCCCCCGGCCTTCCCAGCAAGGCCAGGCCGGTGAAGCCGATGATGGTGGGGGCAATCAACTCGCGAGTGGAAGTGCGCTTAACCGGCAACAGGAAGATTCGCCAGCGCACTGCCCGCAGCACGTAGGCGAAATAGATGAATACAATCGCCAGGAAAATGTTCAGCAGATGCCGCTTGATGCTCTCCGTTTGCTGAAGAAACACTTTCCAATCGAATCCCCTCCAGGTACGAAACTGGAGGTAAAAAAGAACCGCTAGAAAGAGCGCAACCAGCGCATAGAGAAGAAGTCGCCGTCTATTCATCTGCGCGGGCAGCCTCACCCGCAGCCTTCTTCTTCGCGCTCGCGCGCAATTGCGCTCCGGCAGGTTTATGCACCGCCGTCTTCGCCAGCGCCGGATTCTCCGCAATCTTCTGCCGGTTGAAGTCGCGAATGATTCTGGCAATGTAGGCGCGGGTCTCGTAATACGGCGGCGCGCCGTGATATTGGTCCACCCGCTTCGGCCCGGCGTTGTACGCGGCCAGCGTTTTCACCACATCGTAGTTGTATTTTTCCAGCAGCTCCCGCAAGTACTTGGTGCCGCCCTCTACGTTGGCATTGGGGTCAAATGAATTCGCCACGCCCAACTGCGAAGCCGTCTGCGGCATCAGCTGCATCAGCCCTTGCGCCCCTTTCTTTGATACCGCGTGGCTGTTGAACCCGCTTTCGGCGCGAATCACGCTGTTGATGAAGTCAGGATCAATCTGGTGCCGTTCGCCCGCGCTGTTCACCATCTGTTTCATATCCACCGGCCTCACTACCGGCAACGCCGCTGTCGGTGCTGCCACCCTTGCGGACACAGCCGGCTGCGGCTTCATCGGCGCGGGATCCGGCGCTGTGTCCTTCTCGAATCGCTCAATCTGATCGGTGGGAATTTCAATGTACCCGTTGGCCGAGTCGCCCATGTACAGCCGGGTGACGGCGCCCACCACCTGCCGCCGTTCATGCCGGATGGAATTTCCATTACGCAAAATGGCGAGATCGGCGCCGAATGCACAAGTCGCGGCCGCGATGACGGCCACTGCGGACTGTAACGCGAATTTCATTGAATTAGACGAAAACCCCGGATTTCCCTAACACTTGCTCAATCGCCTCCGCCACGCCATTTTCATCGTTCGAGCGTGTAACCGCCCAACCCCGCGACTTCAACTCCTCCGAGGCATTTCCCATGATAAACGGCAGTCCGGCGAAGGCAAGCATTTCCACGTCATTATAGTTATCACCGATGGCCATGACCTGTTCGCGCGCAATCCCGCGATGCCGCGCCCACCGCTCCACCGCATGTCCTTTAGAGCAATCGCGATTGAGCACATCCACAATCGAAAGATCGCGCAACGGATACTCCGTACGCACGACCGTGATGTGCTCTCGCAATCCACTCGTTTCCAGACTACTCAAAGCTTGGCGCATTCGCGCGATCGGCCCGCAAAACATCGTCTGCACCGGATCGTCGACCAGTGCGTCTTCAATCGGGACCACAAACTCGATGTACTGCATGTTCTTTTCCAGCCAGCGCTGAATGCTGGCGGTGAGTTCGTCCATGCGCTCCAGCACCAGCGCCCCCTTCGATTCCTTGTCGAACGTGATCACGGTATTCCCGCGAAACTCGCGCATCGCTGCGCACAGTTGGCGGCAGGTCTCCACCGGCAATAGATCACGATGAAACCCTTCCCCGTGCAGGGACCGCGTGACCGCACCATTCGAGCTGATCAGCCACAGGTCGAAGCCAAGCTGTTGCGCCATGGGCAACGCGAAAGTATGCCTGCGTCCGGTAACCAGAAGCACTTCAATGCCGCTTTCATGCGCCCGGCGCAAGGCATCAATATCCACAGGCGAGATGTGAAAGTCTGAGCCAAGCAGGGTGCCGTCAATATCAACGGCCAACATACGGATGGGAGGAGTCACTGATGGGATTTTAACATTCAGTAGTTAGTGGCTAGTAGCTAGTGGCTAGTTTGTCCGCAAGCGTTGTTACTAGCCACTAGCCACTAACCACTAACCACTAACCACTAACCACTAACCACCAGCCACTGGTTCTGCTATATTTCGCAGAACTCATGGGTCTCCTCTACTCATTCCTGTTTCCGTGGAACCTGGTTCTGATCGCCATCGCGATCATCCATTTCATCCGCCGTCGTCCGGATACGTATTGGCTCTATATCATCCTGATTGGTGGCGGCCTCGGCGCGCTTGTGTACATCTTCGTCGAAGTCTTGCCCGACTTCGGCCTGCTGCGTCAATCGTTCAAAGTCTTCCCACGCCGTCGGCGAATCCGCGAACTCGAAGCCATCATCCTCGACAATCCTTCGGCCGGAAACTATGAGGAGTTAGCTGACCTCAATTTGGAAGAAGGGAAGTACGCCCGCGCCCGCGAGTATTACGACAAGGCCATCTCGTCGCGCACCGACTCGCCCGATCCTTTCTATCGCCGCGGCATTGCGGAAATCGAACTAGGAGATTTCGCCGCCGCCGTCCCTGACCTTGAGCGCGCAACCACGAAAGATCCCAAATACGATTTCTACCGCGCCGCTGGATTGCTCGCCCACGCCTACGCCCGCACCGGGCAACCAGAGAAAGCCGACGCCCTTTTTCGTGGCACGGTGCAAATCTCCACTCTCTCGGAAACGTACTTGAACTATTCCAGTTTCCTGGCCTCGCGGGGAAGAACCGCCGAAGCCCGCGAGTGGGCACAGAAAATCCTCGCCAAGAAGCCCACCCTGCCGGGATACCTCAAGCGCCGCGAGCGCCCCTGGTTCAGGAAAGCCAAAGGGTTGCTTAAACAGCTTCCGGCGTCTTAGTCAAATTGCCGCTTCACATCTGTTAACAAGCGATTAAACTGCTTGTCATCACTGCCTTTGTGACAGAGTTGTGGGCACTTGATCTAATTTCGCTTGCGCTTGCCCCGGTTGTGGTGCAAACTTTCCCTGCTTTCCCCTTTGGAGGCTCCTTTTGCGCGAGAGCAAGAGGGTTGTATGTGCAGCGGCAATCGTGTCTTTCTTAGCGTCGTTCCCTACTGTTCAGGGCCAAAGCGCACCCGTCGCGGCGGGACAAGTCGTGTTTCCAGTAGTGGTCACTGATAAGTCCGGCAAGAGCGTTCACGGACTGCAGAAATCGGATTTCGAGATCCACCTTCCTAAGAATGGCTCATTTGAGTCCGTAGAAGAAGTGCCGGTACTAAGCTTTTCGGGGTTTGCTGATCCGGTTCCAGTATTTGTCTTATTCGATGAAACATTGATCGTCCGCAAAATGCAAACCGACGTGGCGCGTTTGCTTTTGAACTATCTTCGTAAAGCCGCGGACGATCACGTGGCTGTTACGGTTCTGGTGAATACACCGGCTGGTATCAGAGTGATACACGATATGGCGACTGACGCGAAAGTTTTTGCAACTGCAATGGATCGCTTAATCCCTCCGGACAGCAAATCGCGCTCAAATGGCGGATCAGGAGAGTCCGAAGAATTTGAATTGGCAGTCCGCGACGAGGTCGCCAGATTAAACGAACTAATTGAGCCAGTGCCGCCTTTGGTCAACGAAAATATGGATTCGCTGTACACCCGGCAGCTCAATGGACTACAAGCGGTGGGAAGGATGCTTCAGAGGTCTCGAAAGCGCAAGCCCTTGGTATGGATAACGGGTGAGTTTCCACTTTTTGTGGAAAATGGCGCCTTGATCAGCAAAATGGACTTCGTGGATCGGCAAAAGGGAAACGTGCCAATACAATTGGACGAAAACTATGGCACACTGAATTCTGCTTATGAGGATGCGATCGATGCACTGAACACAGCACGATTGACTGTGTATCCCTTGCAACCATATCGATACGATCCATATTCGAAATATGGCCTTTCAGAACTGGCAAGAAGAACCGGTGGTACAGTTTTGGCCGATCCGGATGGGATCGGCTTTGATGCAGATAGCGCCGATACACGTGGCGTGGTTCACCTGGCATCGCTAGTTGCGAACGCGCGCCAGAGTCTTGATTCGTATTACGTCCTGACATTCTCAGTTCCGTCTAAGTCGAAAACGATCTGGTGCGACAGCAGCGTGAAGGTGCACAAACCTGACACGAAGGTACTCGCTGCAAGCGGATTTTTTTCAGTTGCCAAGTAGGCGGATGTCACCGCGCAAGCCCGGCACCTGCTAGCGTGAGGACGCCCCCTCAATCGGGCATACGTCTTTGCTTTTGAGGCGAATTGGAGGATTTGAGCGTCTCAAACTGGCGCCAAACTTTCTATCTAAGACTCTCCCTGCTGCAGTGAACCCTCCCGAGCCCTGCTACACTCTCCACGTGTCCCGCGTGACTTATCTCGAGTGCACCAAATGCAGTACACATCTCCCCGCCGACGTTCCCCAGAACGTCTGCCCGCAGGACGGCGGAATCCTCTTCGTCCGCTACGATCTGCAATCCTTAAAGCAAAACTTTAAGCCAGAGTCCCTCCGTGGCAGAGAAGCGACCCTCTGGCGGTACCGCGAAGTCCTGCCCGACGTTGAGCCAATCACGCTCGGCGAAGGTTTCACCCCGCTCCTCCCCAGCCGTGAATTCCCCAATATCTGGATCAAAGACGAGGGCCTCAATCCCACCGGATCTTTCAAAGCCCGCGGCATCACTGTGGCTGTCAGCGTTGCCAAAGCGCTCGGCCTCAAGAGACTCGCCATGTCGTCCGCGGGGAACGCAGGCAGCGCTCTCGCAGCCTACGCCGCCGCCGCCGGACTCGAAGCCCACATCTTCATGCCGCAGGACGTGCCGCTTGCCAATCGCGTCGAGTGCGAAGCCTACGGCGCCAAAGTCACGTTGGTGAACGGGCTCATCAGCGACTGTGCCCGAATTGTCAGCGAACGTAAAGACAAAGAAGGCTGGTTCGATTTCTCGACACTCAAAGAGCCGTACCGCGTCGAGGGCAAAAAGACGATGGCCTACGAACTCTTCGAGCAACTCTTTTATCAGTTGGGGGGCAAACTGCCCGACGCTGTCGTCTTCCCCAGCGGCGGTGGAGTCGGCATCATCGGAATGTGGAAGGCGTTCGAAGAGATGGAGCAGGTCGGCTGGCTCGACGCCTCCAGCGAAAAAGGAAAGCGCCCGCGCATGATTGTCGTCCAAGCCCAAGGTTGCGCGCCCATCGTGAAAGCATGGGATGAAGGGAAGTCCACGGTCGAAATGTGGAAGGACGCGAGCACAATCGCCGCTGGCCTTCGCGTGCCCAAGCCCTACGGTGATTACCTTGTCCTTGACATCCTCAAGCGCAGCCGCGGCACCGCCGTCGCTGTCTCCGACGCCGAAATCAAAGCCGCCTTCCACCACTGGGCCCGCACCGAAGGCATCTTCGCCGCCCCCGAAGGCGCCGCCAGCCTCGCTGCCTACCGCAACCTGCAGGCAAGTGGATTCCTCTCCGAAAACGACAAGGTCGTCCTCTTCAACACCGGCACCGGGTTGAAGTATCTCGACGTTCTGAACGAAAAGAAAGCCCCTGCGACGAGGCAAATTGGCGGGATTATCGGGCCGTACTGATGGCCGTTTGGCGCCTTGGATAATGGTAGTTCGCCTCCTTCATTTTTGCCTTGAATCGAATTGTAATTCGGAGTATTGTATATACAAATAAGTATTTACGAGGCAATGTGGAATTTGCCTGGGACGAGCGCAAGAACTTGGCGAACCAGCGCAAGCACCGCATTAGCTTCGAGACCGCCGTTCTGGTCTTCGAGGACCCTTTTCATTTGTCGAGGCAAGATCGGGTAGTTGACGGCGAACTGCGATGGCAGACCATTGGAATGGTGCAAGGCATTCAAGTCATCCTGGTCGCCCACACGGCGGATGAAGACCCGGAAATGGTTCGCATCCTATCCGCGCGAAAGGCGACGCGCCACGAAAGAAACACCTATGCTCAAGGCAACTAAAACACCGAAATTGACCCAAGCCGCCGGTCGAGGACTCACCGCGAAGCAGAAAGCGGAACTGAAAGCATTGTCCGCGCTCACTGACGATGAGATTGACACCTCAGACATTCCCGAGCTCCCTTCTGGTGCGTGGAAAGATGCGGTGCGGGGCCATTTCTATCGTCCAGTCAAGCTGGCTGTATCCATGCGCCTCGACGCGGATGTCATCGCATGGTTGAAGAAACGGGGTAAGGGATACCAGACCCGAGTGAACCGCATCCTGCGGCAACAAATGCTGGCCGACATCAAACGCGTCTAAGTCGGGTAGCTGGGCGCTCGACGTCTGAGTTCGCGCTGGTCCCCGAAGATGCTACATTCTCCTCAGCCGCCCTTATGGAATACCGCCTCATCCTCATCAACCTGCTGGTGAAGCTTGGCGTGGCCGCGGCCATTGCTGCGGGACTGGTTCGTTGGGTCGAGTTCAAGTCGCTGTTGTTCCGCGAGGAGCGGTCCCTCAAAGACCGCTTCTACCTCGTCCTGTGGCTGGCGATTTCCGCGTGGGTTGGCATTCGCCTGGCCTTGGGCGTGTGGATCAGGTTTGGCGCGGAACGTTTGTTCGCCGGCGATCTTTCCTTCGAAACCACAATCCTTCTGGGGGCCATCGCAGGGCGTTTTGCCGGAGCCGCAGGCGGAGCGTTGCTTGCGACTCCCCGAAGCCTTGAGTGGCGGGTCCTGGCTTCTGGTTCCTCTGAATGCGTTGATCGGCCTGGTCTCCGGCCAGCTGCGCGAGTTCGCTCCGCATCGCGAGGAAATCTGGAAATTTTCTCCCTTCAACTACTTGAGCATTTACCGCTGGATTCGCCGCGCCGAACCCGGCCCCAGCTTCGGCGACTGGCAGATGGTATTCCTCCTCACCATCCTCGGATTGCGCTTTCTCCAGTTGCAGGCCGTCGCGCGCTGGATGCCCACATACGCCTACGGCCCCCATCCGCGCTGGGTCGATGTCCTGATCTATGCGACTTCAGTAATGGTGATCGTCATTGAACTAAAAATCTGGAACGGCGTCCGCCTGCAAATCAAACTCGAAGAGCAGGAGCAACTACTGCTGCGCGCGCGCATGACCGCGCTGCAAAATCAGATCAATCCGCATTTTCTTTTCAACACGCTGAATTCGATTTCATCGCTGGTCCGGGTCGCGCCCGATACTGCGCGAGAGCTGATCATCAAACTGGCCAGTATCCTCCGTCGCCTGTTGCATTCCAGCGATGCGTTCGTTCCCTTGCGAGAGGAAATTGATTTCATCGACAACTATCTCGACATCGAAGTCGTCCGCTTTGGCCGCGACAAGCTGAAAGTCGTCAAAGAACTTGAGCCTGCCTCGCTCGATGTGATGGTGCCCAGCATGTTGCTGCAGCCGTTGGTAGAAAATTCCATCAAGCACGGCCTGTCGTCGAAGATCGACGGCGGCAGCATCTTCCTGCGCAGCCAGCTGTCGGACGAGCATGTCACCATTGAAGTAGAAGACGACGGGGTGGGAATGGCGTCGGCGCAACTTACTCGAACGCCCCAGCGGCCTGGGCGAAGGCGGAATCGGCATGGCCAACGTGGCGGAAAGACTCAAAGTGCTCTACGGAGATACTGCGCGCATGACCATCGACAGCCGTAACGGAAACGGTACACTGGTACGTCTTGCGCCTGCCGGTACTGCCCGGAGACGCAGTCTCCGCCGCGCTCTACGAAGAGCGCTCCAGCACCGGCGGTAGTAATCCTCGTACTGCGGAATGATTTTGGTGGTGCAGAATCGGGCGCGTGCCGCGATCCGGCAATCCTTTCCCATCTGCCGCAGACGCGATTCGTCGCTCAGGATGTCCACCGCATAGCGTGCCATCGTATCCACGTCGCCGACGTCGGCCAGGAACCCGCTCTTGCCGTGCTCAATCACCTCCGGCACGCCGCCGACATTCGTGGCAATGGGAATCACCTCCGAAGCCATCGCTTCCAGAGCTACCAGTCCGAACGACTCCAGTTCGCTAGGCAGCAACAGAACATCGCAGATGCCCAGCGTTTCATAAACCTGCTCGCGCTTGCCGAGAAAGATGACGTCGTTGTGAATGCCTTTCTTCACCGCCAGCCACTCCGCCGGAGACCGGTCCGGCCCGTCGCCCAGCAGCAGCAGCTTGGCCGGCATCTGTTTTCGCACCCGGTCAAAAATCTCGATCACATCAGTCGAGCCGCTTCACCGGCCGGAAATTCGAAATGTGCACCAGAATGCGCTCGCCGTTGGGAGCGTATTCCGCGCGCCGCTTCTCAAATTCGTCCCCCTTTGCGCGGCAGTATACGTCGCAATTCACAAAGTTGTAAATCACCTCAATCGGGTTCTTCACCCCGAACTCGCGCACCGTGCGCTCGCGCAGATATTCGGAAATCGCCGTGACCCCGTCGCTCTGCTCGATGGAAAAACGTGTGATCGGAAGATACGACCGGTCCTGTCCCACCAGCGTGATGTCGGTGCCATGCAGGGTGGTGACGAATGGCAACTTTCTTGTGCTTTGGCCCCGCCGCCAGCATCTGCCGCGCCAGCAGCGCGCTTACCGAGTGCGGGATGGCGTAGTGCACGTGCAGCAGGTCAAGCTCGTAAAGCTCGGAAACTTCCGCCATGCGCGTGGCCAGCGCCAGATCGTAAGGAGGGTAATCGAACAGCGGATACCGCGAAACTTCTACCTCGTGATAGTGAATGTTGGGTGCAGGCCCGGTCAGTCGAATTGGCTGCGCATAGGAGATGAAATGAATGTCGTGTCCGCGCGTGGCCAGTTCCAGGCCCAATTCGGTCGCGACCACGCCGCTCCCGCCGTAAGTCGGATAGCAGGTAATCCCGATCTTCAGATGTTGAGCTTTCGTCGCCATGTCCGATTCGATGGTCTCCGCCGGGCGGAGATTCAGATTCTACCGGAACCGACGAAGTTGAGATCCTAGCCGTGCTAGCTAGTTCTGGTTGGCGGCCTTGGCGAAGCCCTGATCGATCTTGTCGAGGTAGGCCTGCAGCCGTTCCTGAATGTGCGCTTCGAATGCGGTGAATTCAATTCCCATGCCCACCGCCGGGATCGCTTGCGCGAACCGACGGCTGTGGTCTTGATTTTCTCCGAATCAATCCAGAAAGTAATAATAATATCGGTTCCGATCTGCAACGGGACCATGGTCTCGACGTAGCATCCGCGGCCGCCAATGTCAGTCGAACTGCACTGCATATGCGCCCGCCGCCCGTCGGGAAAACTGATCTGAATCGGGAACTGCACCTTGTGACGGGTAAATGTTCGTTTTTCCGATCCGCGATGTTCCTTCGGTACCAGCGGTCGCGTTTGCCGCCGTGACCACTCCCCACGGAACTTCCTGCTTGGGCAGAACCATCACCCCCACGTCGCTCCGCTCTGGTACTAGCGCGGGCTTCACCCAGACCACCTCAAACCGCGCCTTCTTATCGCCGTACTGGATTCCGATGATGTCGCCCTTTTTCAGAGAGTGGTTGATGTGGGCCAGCTGGGCGCCGTCGCTGCTTAGACTGCCCGCCGTCGCGCTCTGAAAGAACGGCTTTCCATCCGCGTCCATGCCCCAAACGCGCACAGGGATATCTGCTGAAACTCGTATCTCGGGTCGTTTTTCCATAGAAGTTGCCTCATCATAACCCGCTCCGCCAAGTCTCGTAACAGTACTCAAGTACTCTGGTGAGTCGAAGGTGGTAGCACTTCCGGTGCTTCCGGCTTTACGAGGCAGCCAGGTCCCGATACGAGATAAGCTCAATGTTTTCGCGCCGCAGCGACTCCCTAGCCGCCTCCGAAGTCAAAATCGCTAATTCCTTTTCCCGGGAATCCCGCAGCCGCGTCCGCACCCGGTCGAGGCCTGCGTCGTTGTATCCAGGATGGCTGACAAACTCCCACGTCCCTTCGGGAAGCTTTTCGAGGAGCCCCTGAAAATTCGCCAAAGTCAGGCCTCCGGTAGCAGCGATCCCAACGCAGCCATCCGGCGTCTTCATGCCCGCTTTGGCCAACTCCATTCTGAAGGTGGAACGATAGCGGCTCAGAATCCTGAGTTGGAACTGCCGTTTCCAGCCCGCGATCCTGGTGAACACCAAAGGCTCAAAAGGATTCCGGATCGCTCGGACCCCGCAGTTCTGAGCTGCTTGCAGCATTCCTCTCAGCACCACCGGAAGCATGTGCGTATGCTTGTGCGAGTCCAAATGCGAAACGGTAATGCCCGCCGCCTGTAGTTGCCGGATCTGCGCGGTCACCTCGTTCTCGATTTGGCCCTGATCCAACCTCCCCGCCACTGCCAGGCTGGCGAAGTGGACGAGGCTCACGCGAAAACTTGGCGGAGACCCAGCCGCCAAGAGGCTGGGAACTCGTTGAGCGCCAAGTACCGGCGAACCATCCACCAGCACCACATGGCAGCCCACGTTCATGCCGGGAGCCTTCGCCGCCAGCCCTACGGCCTCGTCGAACCGGGCGCTGCAAGCCATGAGCGTCGTCGAGGTGATCACTCCGTTCTGGTGGCCTTCCAGAATGCCCCGGTTCACCCCCGAGGTTAGGCCAAAATCATCCGCATTAACAATTAGCCGCCGCACGCATGCGAGTTTAGCAGGATGGTATCGACACCATGTCCCGTCTCAAATCGGGTGGACGCCGCTCAGACCTGTACCTTCGTAATAAACGGGCAAGTCTTTAAATGACGATAACTTTGGAGGGGAAGATTTGTTTTGTGATCTTCATCACACGCGTGTGGGTCGAACATCACAGACGTCTTGTTTCGGCCAATGCAAAACTCTCGCATGCGTGCGCCGCGCGGATTGTCGCAAAAGGCCAGTCCGGTGGGCAGGGAAAGTGAGCAATTTTGATCAGACGGACGGTGCGAGCTTGAATACGCTGCGAGCGGCAAGAGGAAGCGTCACGTCAGTCAGGCAATCAGGAGGAATTTACTGTCCATCTGACAGTCTGAGTGAAACTTGTGCCACGGGAATGCCGAACAGGAGGGTAGATGCCCACAAGTGGACAACCAAGCCTGACGTTTAGAGAAAACCTCGCCGCCTTGATTTTAGCCATCTCCTTTGTTCTGGCCACTAGCCCTGCTTTGGGTCAGAAAATGCCCGAGGCTACCAAGGGCCCGTCGGTGGCCCCTTCTTTCATTCTGGGCAATCCCGAAGACTACGCCGGCATTGACCGTTGCCGTTCCTGCCACAAGCCCGAATACCGAGAGTATGAAAAGACCGCTCACGCCCAGCTTTCAGCGTCCCCGGTAAGAGCTACGTCTCAGGCTGCGAAGTCTGCCACGGTCCCGGCAAGGCACACGCCGACGCCATCGAGGCCGCCGAAGGCGACGAAGGCAAGACCAAGAACGCGCTGGAAGAGCATCCCATTTTCTCCTTCAGCGTGAATGCCAAGATCACCGCCGCTTTGCAGCAGTTTCCTGTCTTCCGCTTCCGCTCCAATTCCAAAGAGAACGCCGCGCGCTGTCTGCTTTGCCATATCAGCAGCAAGCAGCAGGACTTCTTTGAGCACTCGACCCACGTGGCCCACGGCTTGTCTTGCGACCAGTGCCACACCGCGCATCTGGTCAAGGAAGTTAAAGACGAAAGCAAAGGCGACCTTAATTCCCCGCAGGGCCACTTTTTCCAGGTCCCGCAGTTGCCCGATGAAGTTCGCTGGCTGCACAGCAGTCTGACTGAAAGAATCTGAACCTAATGCTGTGCTTCAGTTGCCACGGCACCGTGCAGGCA
Source organism: uncultured Acidobacteriota bacterium (assembly GCA_963819825.1). Classification (GTDB taxonomy): domain Bacteria; phylum Acidobacteriota; class Terriglobia; order Terriglobales; family Acidobacteriaceae; genus Gp1-AA145. The sequence goes on along the minus strand of CAWFXO010000003.1, from coordinate 4,273 downwards.
GAGTTTGCGCTGCCGGTGCATCACCGCGTGCCGGAAGGCCTGATCAAGTGCACCGACTGCCACAATCCGCACGGCTCGCTGAATCGGGTCAGCCTGACCCAGCCGAGACTTTCAAACCTGCGTCAACTGCCACGCCGAGAAGCGTGGGCCCTTACCTCTACGAGCATGCGTCGGTGAAGGTGGAAGGCTGCACCGCCTGCCACACCCCGCACGGCAGCACCAACTCGCATCTTCTGGTGCGGCGCGAAGGGCGTCAGTTGTGCTTGCAGTGTCACACTGGCTTCCACGGGCAAGACCGCGTGCCCCACAGTCGCCTGGGTTTCCAGACCAGCGGTGAATGCACTCGCTGCCACACGCAGATTCACGGATCGAACCTTGATCCGTGCTTTGCTGAGATGAGGCTCCAGAGGGGAGGCACCGAATGAAATCAACCCGCCATCTTCCACTGCTCCTCGCCGGCCTTCTGGCATGTCACCGCTGTTGTGGGCGCAGAATAACGACAATTACGAAGTCCCGCCCATGACCTTTGGCGGCTTCAACAATCAGGGCTCAGCCGAGGTCGGCTACCGATTCACCGAGGTCAAAGGCTTCCAGCCGATGTACAAGGAGCTTTTTGATCTCGAGTCGGGCCCGCGTCTGCTGGACTTCAATCTGTTCGGCGAAGCCCGCGAAGGCGCGCAATCCATTTGCCGACAGCTACTCGCTCTCCCTCAGCGGTCTCGGCGGAGACCCGTTTCCCACCGCGCAATTCAGTGTCAGCAAGAATAAAGCTATTCGACCTGCGCGTGAACTGGCGGCAGTCGTACTACTTCTGGAATCAGAACGACAACGTGATCTTGCCCATTACCACGGTGGCGACGACCCTATCCACCGGCCTGACCGACCACCACAATTGGGACACGGTCCGCAAATTTGGATCGGTTGACCTGACTCTGCATGCCACCAACAATCTGCGATTCAATCTCAATTACTACCGCACCACCGACAACGGGCCCACATTCACCACCGCTTCCCCGGATTTTCTAGGCTCGCCCAGTTACTGGGGCGGCTACGCGCGCGCCAATCCGTTTTACTTGTTCGCACCCATCAACGACGAAACCAACCGCTTCACCGGAGGATTGGATTACACCTTCCACACCTGGACCTTTCACTACGCGGCTGGCTATCAGACCTTCAGCGCCAACACCAACGTCAACAATGTGAACTCGCCCCAGCTTAGTATTAATCCGGCGGCGAGCTCCCAACTCGAGCCGCTGGCCAACTTTACCTGGTCGAACTTCCGCCGGATGACACGCCGATCAGCGAGTTTTCCTTCGTCGGCAAGCCTCTAAAGCGTCTGGAATGGCGTGGCGGCTATCTTTTCTACCGCTATCAGCGGGCCGGTCACCTTTCGATCAATCCTTACAACGGGGTTGCTCCCGACAGCACCAACGTGCAAACCCCTTACGCGGTGAGCCAGAGCGTGCGCGCCAGCGTCACCGAACCCGACAACATCATCAGCCAGGGTTTCACCTACGACATCAATAGTTGGTGGAGCGTCAGCGCCGACTATCGCTACTCGCATCAGACCAGCACCGGTCTCGGCACTCTCAGCAGTCTTTTCAACGCCACCACCCCGACAACGCTCCAGGAAGATATCGTCTGGCGCAACAACCTGAGCGACCTCGACTTTCAACATGGACTTTCACGCCCATCGGCAACCTAGTCATCCGGCCCGGAGTTCGTCTCCTGAAAGCCGACGTGGTGAGCCTCTCGCGGTGGCATAGCCGATCCCGTCCTGTCGCACGCGATCAAGACGGCTTGGCCGGAAATCAGTGTTGGCTACGAGCCCTCGAAGAAGTTGAGCATTCGCGGCGACCTCCACAGCATAAATAATGGTGCTTCCTACACCGCAATTACGCCCCACACCGAAGTCGGTGGCCGCATCGTCGATCAAGATACCATCCCTTCGCAAAGTTTTCCATCGACGAACGAACTCAACATCAGCAACAGCAAATTGCTCGACACCAACTATCGCAAGCAACTGCGCGCCAACGCCCTAACCCTGGACTACGCGCTCAACGAGCGGTTCTCGGTCTTCGCCGGCTTCAGCTACCAGAGCCTCTTTACTCAGGGCGACATTGTTTACGCCCGCGGCCCCGCGCCTTTGAACGATTTCTTGCGCGACCAGGAAATCAACCGCGTCTGGCAAGGCGGAGTGGAAGCGCAGACCCACCAGGCGCTTGCGTTGCGCTTCAGCGGGAACTTCGACAACTCTTCTGGAGTAGGCCGGATCAGCGGCGAACCGCCGGCCTACGGCCCCGTCACCTGGCCGCTAGCTACCGGGACCGTCTTCTATGACTTTCCCAAAGCGGGCCGGCTGTCGATCGACTTGCAAAGGACGTACTATGCTCAGGAGATCGTGACCGCCAATAATTTCTCGGCTAATCTGCTGACCCTCCGCTGGAGCAGAGATTTTTGATTGCCGCATGCCAATCTTTGCTATTGTTCTGACGTAAACTCGAAGGTCTCAATGGAGGATTGTGGAATGAATTGGCGTTTGAAAGTTTCGAGAAACAGTTACGCTCTGGCCCTGCTTGGCGTGATGGTCACTTTTGCTGCGAATGGGTCGCTGCGGGCCCAGGACGACACCGCTGGCCTCTACGACCACAAGTGCGCGGTCTGCCACGGCAAAGACGGCTTAGGGAACACCGCCAAAGGCAAAAAGGTGCACGTCAAAGATGTGCACGCCAACATGAAGGACTCGGAAGCGGACATGATCAAGGCCGTGACCGACGGCAAGGGCGACGACATGGATTCCTACAAAAAGGAGTTCACGTCCGATCAGATCAAGGCGCTGGTCGCCTACTATCGCAGTCTGGGCAAATAAGTAGCTTCACTCAACCAGTGACGGGTACTTCCACACTCCTCGAAGCGCTGTTCATCGCCATCGTCCTGGCGCTTGGCGGTCTTGTTGGCTGTCCGCGCCGAACTCACTCGTGCGCGTGGTGGAAAGATCCTGGCCTTTCTCGCATTGTTTGTCGCGCCAGTGCTGGCGGTCTCCTTCGGCTTCTCCGTCCACATGGAGCGCGCTGAGAGCACACAGTTCTGCCTCTCCTGCCACGTGATGCACGATTTCGGCCAGAGCCTCTACGTGGACGATCCTAGTTACATCCCCGCCATGCATTTTCAAAATAATTTGGTCCCGCGCGACCACGCCTGCTACACCTGCCATACCGACTACACGATGTTCGGCACCGCCCACGCCAAACTCCGCGGCCTGCGCCACGTTTATATCCAATACCTGGGTAAAATTCCCGCCCCCGCCGACATCAAGCTCTACACCCCGTTCAACAATCGCGAGTGCCTCCACTGCCACGCCGGGATGCGCGCTTTTGAAGAACATCCTAAGCACAGCAAGACCCCCGAGATGATGCAGCAGATCATGTCGAACCAGCTTTCCTGCATGACCAGCAAATGCCATGACACCGTGCACGACGTAGGCACACTGAAAGACGCCACGCTCTGGAAGGGAACGCAATAGCATGACCAACGAACCCATGCCGGATTCCACGTCCCCCAAGATCGAGAAGCGAGTGCGCCTGGCCGCGTTGCTGATTTGTGCCGGGCTGCTGGTGCAGCTGATCACGCTGGTGCGAATTCATCCCCTGGCCTTCATGGCTTTCATTCTGGTCAGCTGCCCTCTGGTCCTGGCTGGAGTTCTTCTATATCTCTATTCGATCGTTTCCCATCAGCCTGAAACGAATTCCTGAAGCACCGAACGTGTAACCTGGAGCGGCAACTCCGCGCTTATAATTGTGTTTGTAGTTGTGACAGCCAACCTCATCCAAGGAAGGGAAACATGCGCGTACGCATCGCAATCGTCCTACTTCTAGTCTTCTCACTCGCCAGCATCGCGTCGGCGGAAAATCCGGGCAAGGCCATTTTCACCACCAAGTGCGCCCTGTGCCATGGCGCTGACGGCACCGGCAAGACTTCGATTGGCAAGACCCTCAATATCCCCGATTTCCATTCGCCCGACATCAAGAAGCTTTCCGACGATGACCTGGAAAAGATCGTCGCCAACGGCAAGAACAAGATGCCGCCGTTCAAAGGCAAGCTGACCGAGGCCCAGATTGATCAGGTGATCTCGTACGTTCGCGAACTTGGCAAATAGCGCCATGAATTCCGCGATCCACGCTGTAGATCGCGGCTCCTTTCGGAGAGGTAGTTTAAAATCAGTCCAACCCTGATTCTCGGGCGGTTAGCTCAGTTGGTTAGAGCGCCTGCCTTA
>CAWFXO010000002.1:0-368205 GCA_963819825.1 uncultured Acidobacteriota bacterium | reverse complement strand
GCAGGAACTCGTTTGCAATTGCGGTGTGCGCTTCCCAGTTAAGCAAGGAGTGCCGATGCTCATCGCGGATCAGGCCGAGTTGCCGGCCGATTGCAAGAAGCCGGAAGCGTTGCCGTGTCGGCGGAAAAAACGGATGTGATTTAACCGGCCACCACGGGCAGTTTGCGGCGGCCGATGCCTTCGGCGTCCTTGGCCTTCGGCAGCCGGTGCTGATTCTCACTCTCCCAGCGGGCCAGCTTCCTCCATCAGCGCATCGACCATCTCCGCTCTCCGCGACGTGGCGGACGATCTCGCCGTGCGGAAGATCACGCCCTTGCCGTTGCCGGCCGCGATGCCGATGTCCGCCTCGCGGGCCTCGCCGGGGCCGTTGACCACGCAGCCCAGCACGCTGATCTTCACCGGCGTCGTTCGGCCGTCCAGCCGCTTCTCCAGCTCGGCGATGATCTTTTCCAGGTCGATCGCCAGCCGGCCGCAGGTCGGGCAGGCGATCAGCTCCGGCTTGCGCACGCGCCGCTGCGTCGCTTGCAGGATGTCGAACGCCGCCGCGATCTCCGGCACCGGGTCGCCCAGCAGGCTGATGCGGATGGTGTCGCCGATGCCGTCGAGCAGGATCGGCGCCAGCCCGCACGCCGACTTGGTCACCGCGTAGGGCGGCTTGCCCGCCTCGGTGATGCCGATGTGCGTCGGGTAGTCGGCCTGCTTGGCGTAGAGCCGGTACGCCTCGACCGCCGTCAGCACGTCGCTCGATTTCAGCGACACGATGATGTCGTGATAGCCCTCGCTCTCGGCGATCTCGATGTAGCGCAGGGCGCTCTCGACCATCGCCGGCGGGCAGGGGAAGCCGTACTTCTCGACCAGTTCGCGCTCCAGGCTGCCGGCGTTGACGCCGATCCGCATCGGGCAGGCCCTTGTCCTTGGCCTTGCGGATCACCTGGCGATAGCGGTCGTAGCCGCCGATGTTGCCGGGGTTGATGCGGATCTTGTCGACCGGATGATCGAGGGCGGCCAGGGCCATCTTGTAGTCGAAGTGGATGTCGCAGATGAGCGGGATGCTCGATGCGCTTGCTTGATCTCGCCCAGCACGGCCGGCGTCCTCCGGCTTGGGCACCGTGACGCGGACGATCTCGCAGCCGGCCTCTTCCAGGCGATGAATCTCGCGCGACGGTCGCCTCGACGTCGATGGTGTCGGTGCGTGGTCATCGACTGGACCCAGATCGGGTTGTCGCCGCCGACGACCTTGTCGCCGACCGCCACCTCGCGGGTCTTGTGCCGCGGCTTGCCGGGCACTTTCTGGGCCGTTTCCAACGATGAAATGTCAAAGCGCATTCGAGGTATCCTCGTTTTTATCGTTCTATTCTCCCTTTCACTTCGGAGGAGAGGGAATGGCGAAGGGGCGATGCCCGATCGAATACTCATTATTTTGCACCGGAATCGCCTTTCTCATCCGAGATTAGAAGGAGCGGACGAAGTGGGTCTAATTCTCATATCCCCTTCATCCTTTAACCGTTAAAAGAAAAATGAGAACACCCGAGCGTGGGAGGCGGCCGTGCGGGTACTGCTCGTCGAAGATCAACAGACTTTAGTAAAAGCGTTGCGGCAAGGGCTGGAGGAGGAAGGCTTTGCCGTGGACACCGCGCTCGACGGCGAAGAGGCGGACGCCAAAGCCACTGGCACGAATTACGATGTCGTCGTGCTGGACATCATGCTGCCGAAGATTGACGGGATCACGCTGTTGAAGAAATGGCGGACCGGCGGTGTCAGCAGCCATATTCTCATGCTCACCGCCAAAGGCACACTCAGCGACAAGATCACCGGCCTCGACCACGGGGCGGACGATTATCTGACGAAGCCATTTGAATTGGACGAGCTGCTGGCCCGCATTCGGGCGCTGGTCCGCCGCGGGCACCAGCAGAAGGATCCGCTGATCCGCATCCACGATCTGACGCTGGACACGGCGGCCCGGACGGCCGAGCGGGCTGGGCAAGCGATCCACCTGACGCCGCGGGAGTATGCCCTGTTGGAGTTCCTCGCTTTCCACCGCGGAGCTGTCGTGACGCGGACAATGATCTGGGAACACCTCTACGACGAGTATGATGAAAACACGTCCAACGTGGTGGATGTCTATATCCGCTACTTGCGGAATAAGATCGATAAGAACTTCGACATGCCGCTGATCCTGACGCGGTGGGGCGAAGGCTACATGCTCCGCGGCGAGGACGACAAGTCCACGCCGGCGCCCGCCGCGAGAGTGGCGGGCAAGAGGTGATCCGTGCGCTCGATTCGCCGTTCGCTCCTCCTTTATTTTCTTGCTCTGATGGCGGTCGCCCTTGGCGCCGTCGGGCTGCTCATTGACGAACTGGCCGAGCGCACGCTGGCGCGCGCGAAACGGCGAAGCACAGTTACATCGATCAGCGGTATACGGAACTCACTCACGAGGAGCGCGGAAATTTAACGTGGATCTGGCGCACCTGGCGACGCGCATCGCCTATGACGTTTGGATGCAAAGCCCGAAGGACACCGATCGTCACAGACAATTCATGCGATATACGCAACTGGGGACCCTCGGCGTGGGAATGTCACAATATTCTTGGCCGGGGTTGCTGATTTGGATGAATATGCCATTCAATCCGCCGCGTCAGCGAAGTGGTGGCGAAACCCGACTTCTCCCGGCTGCATCTTCCCGACGAACCGAGTCCCGGACTGGTGGTGATGGCGACAGTTCAGGGCACGCCGGACAAGGTTTACCGTTCGAGAAGGGTCGAAGGCGAGAACTGGGATCCGACCGTACCGCATCTCGAACCCAATAAATACAGCGAAGAAAGGGTCGAGGATCGTTTTCTCAAGGACGGAAGCGCCGTTCGCACATTCTGCCTGCAGATCATCCAGGGTGGACGATTTCCGCGATTTCGCCCCTCCTTCAATCCACCGCCGGGAGCGCGTTTTGGTCCTCCGCGATTTGAATCGGGTTCGCGAACGGAACCGTTGCCCAACCAGACTCAACCCAATCCACACACGGTTTACATTCAATGCGGAAGGCTCCTTGCCCCGCTCGATGAGAAAATTGCAGCGCTCGAAACTCTTCGCGACAATGAAAAGGTGACGGAAACGAACCGAACTGCCAGCGATCGGAGTGGCCTTCGGACTTGGCTGGGGATCATTGTCGCGCTCACATTTGTCGGCCTGATTGGCGGCGGCTTGTTGCTGGTCCGTCGCGGGCTGCGGCCGCTCGACACCCTTTCCAACGCGGTGGCGAAAGTCTCGGAAAAGGACTTCCATCTTCCGGTCGATAAGAGCGAGCTTTCCGTTGAACTGATTCCGATCCACGACCATTTGACGCAGGCGCTCGCCCAATTGAAGCAGGCCTTCGAGCACGACAAGCAAGCTGTCGCGGACATTTCGCACGAGCTCCGCACGCCGGTGGCGGCGCTGCTGGCCACGCTGGATGTTTCTTTGCGGAAGCCGCGCGATGCCGAGCAATACAAGCAAACGCTCATCGAGTGCCGGGCCGTCACCAAGCAATTGCAAGGGCTGGTCGAACGGGTGATGCTGCTGGCGTCGCTCGATGCCAGTCCGGCGAAGATTTCGGCCACGGACGTGAACGGCGTCGAACTCGCCGAGGGGTGTGCCGCCGTGATTCGCCCGCTCGCCGAGGCGCACGGTCTTTCGCTGACCGTGAACGCTCCGCAGCCGGTGTCGCTGCGCACGGATGCCGAAAAACTTCGCGAGGTACTGCTGAATCTACTGCACAACGCCGTCGAGTACAACCAGCCGGGCGGCAAAGTCGAACTGAATGTCAGCAACGGCGGCCCGAGCGCCGTCTTCGCCGTCAACGATACTGGCATCGGTATGACCGACGACGTGAAGAACCGCATCTTCGAACGCTTCTATCGGGCCGACCCGTCGCGCACCGCCACCGGCCTCCACGCGGGTCTGGGGCTGGCGATCGTCAAGGAATGCGTCGAACGCCTCGGCGGCCGCATCAGCGTCGAGAGCGTGCCAGGCGATGGCAGCCAGTTCCGGGTTGAACTGCCGGCGTGAAGGTCATTCGGCTAATGCTGCAGGATAGCGACGGCCAGCCGAAGGTCGGAAACACTTTTGGCAAATTGGGACTTCGGCTGAAGGATCCCAATCAACCAGACCGCGGTACGGATGTTTCTGTCGAATCCTGGCAAGAAATTGTTCCGCCTCGACAGGGTCTCTCCTGTTCCACGGCGGATCCAGCGGAATTGCTGAAACGCTTTCGCCGCCCATTGCAACGGAAGGAATGCCTATGGGAAATTGCCTGCAACGAGTTGCCCGCCGGTCTCGCCGTGTTCGACAATCCCATTGAAGGACATCCTGAACATATGTTGATCGTTCCTTCCAGCCCAATGACTTGCCAGGCGTTTTTGGCCTTGCTCGTGGCAACCAGACCACTCTGGCGTCGTGTATAATTTTGACAATCTTGGAGATCCCTTGCGATGATTTCCTTCGAGGAGCTTGCGGCAGCACTGAAGTCCGAGGATCGCTATGCGCAAATGGATCGCCTCGTCCGGCGGGAATTGGCGGCCTATCGCACAACGCAGGAAATCAATTCAGAACTGGCCGCCTATTGGGACCAGATTGAACAACTGCCTTTCTATGACGACGATCACGTCCTTGACGCCTACGGAGGGACGCTCGACCGACTGATCGGCATGTGCCATCGCGATTGGGTCTATCACTCGATTCCCAAGACCGGCGATCAGGCGATTGAAGGAACTGCCGAGACGATCCGCAACATGCTGGCTCATTTTCCCGCCGAGGATCGACTGAAGGTTCTCGACCGAGCCAGTGATCTCGTCCGGGCGCAAGTCAAAATTCCGGCCTAAAATAGGCCCCATTTAGGAGAATCCGATCCGGGTGCTTTTCACTAGATTTTCCACGCCCAGATCTTCATTGCTTCCACTTTAGCGTGATCCGTCAGGTCGAATTGCAGCGGCGTCACCGTGATGTATTGGTCGGCGAGCGCCGTCACGTCAGTGTCCGGGTGCGGTTCGGGGCAGTTGAAATCGGGGCCGGTCCAGAAATAGGTACGGCCGCGCGGATTGACGCGGCGGTCGAACTTCTCCGAATAGGGCGTCACGTTTTGCGGCAACACAACGACGCCTTTCACCGGGCCGCGTTCCAGCACGGGAATATTCACGTTGAAGAGGCTGCCCGCGTTGGGTTTCTTCAAAATGATTTGCTCAATGACTTGGCAGGCATAGCGGGCCGCCGTGGGGAAATCGTAAATCTTCTTGTCGTATTCGAGCGAGCAAGCGATGGCGGTCTGACCATAGAAAGCTCCTTCGATGGCAGCGGCGACGGTGCCGGAGTAGAGCACGTTGATTCCCGCATTCGAGCCGGCATTCAGACCGCTGACAATCAAATCCGGCGGATCGGGGAGTAATTCGAGCAATGCCAGCTTGACGCAATCCGCCGGGCGGCCCTCCACGGCCCAGCCGAGGAAATGCGCCGTCTTCAAAAACCTCGTTGATGAGCAGCGGCGTCAGCAGCGTGACCGAATGCCCCGCCGCCGATTGCTCCGTGGCCGGCGCGACGACGATCACTTCGCCGAGAGATTGCAATTCCTTGCGGAGCGCGCGGAGCCCGGGGGCGTAGATGCCGTCATCGTTGGTGAGGAGAATTCGCATGTTGACATGTTATGTTCAACGCTTCGTGAAGCGCAGCACCTCGCGGCGGGCGTGCTGCTTCCAGGCCCAACTGGAAACCATTTCAACTTTCAGTCCCGCCAGATCGACGAGCCGCAGGAAGTGTTCGCGGTTGAGTTCGACGGCCCCGCGATTGCCGGCGCAGCGGTCGGTGAGCGGCGAAGTGAAGATGTCGCCGAGGATGAGGCCGCCGGGATTCAGCACGCGAGCCGTCTCGGCGAGCAGCAGCGCCGATTCATCGGGATAGGTGTGCGTGAAGACGCTGAAGAAGCAGGCGATGTCGAAGCGATGCGGCCCGGTGGGCAACCGCGTGAAATCGTTGACGGCGAAGTGGAAGTTCGGCCGCGGGTACTGTTGTTTGCAGAATTCAATCGCCTCGGGACCGACATCCGTCCCGAAATAAAGCCCTCGCTCGTTGAGGTAATCGTGCAGGGCGGCGGCGAGTTGGCCGGTGCCGCAGCCAACGTCGAGCACGTGCGAATCAGGCGCGAGCCCTTGCTCCTGAAGTTGGCCGAGTTTCACCTTCGCCAGCCGGTGAAACTCCTCCTTCGTCGGCGGGCCGACTACAGTCCAGTAATCCTGATTCAAGTCGGCGGTGGCGTAGACCTTGTGATAGTCGATCTCCTCCACGGCGGGTGCGATGACCTGCACGTCGATCCAGGCCGGCTTGCGATCGACCAGCGTGAAGGGCAACCCGCCGAGTTGTTCGGGTGCGACTTCGAGGAGAAACTGCCCGACGGCGTCCGGAGCCGTGAGCGTCGCGGGGATGTCCAGTGATTCGCCGGGATGAACCGCCCGCGGCAAACCGATGATCGCGGCGCGGCGATCCGTCGGTTGCTTGCGGCTTGTCCGCCACAGCGCCCGCAATTGCACTGGGCAATCGCCCTGCGACGACCACGCGGTCGAGCCATGATTCCGCACGCGTAACATGATGGAAAACGTTGCCCCGCGTTCGACGATCACCGGCGGAGTCAAACTTTGGATCGAGGCACGCGGCTCGGTCAAGGGAGCGTCGCAACGGACGACCAAAAAGCCGCGCGGGAATCGCCGCAGGGAGGCGTATACTGACCGCAGTGGTGCGGGGATGAATGGCGCGAGGCGGGCCATGCCGGCGGCTCCGACGGTTGTGCGAATTCCGCGGGCTGAATCGTAGACCGGCCGCGAAACGAGCGTCAAGGGCAACGCCCCGCGGCCGCAACGGTCTCGGAGTTGCGAATAGAATGTCTGGGTTCCGCTGAGGATCGCGGCGTGTCGGTCTTTCTGGAATTTCAACTGCCCAGCCCGGCGACTTGGTTCTACTGGTCGCTGATGCTTTCGGTGGCGCTCTTCTTCCAGTTCCGCCGGCCGCTATCGGTGCGGAACTTCGATCTGCTGGCGCTGTATCTCTTCGTGCCGGGCGTGCTGCTGGTACAGTTCGGCGAAGGGCATCACTTCCTCGGCTACGTCTGGCTGCTCGGAGCGTCGGGGTTCTGGCTGATCCGCGCACTGCTCGACGGAGTGCTCACGCGCCGCCCCGCTTATCGGGCGAACCTCAACCAGCCGGGGCTCAGCCTGGTTCGGCGTCGCGCTGTTCGCAGTCTTGATCGCCGTGGCGATCCGCAAACCGGTCGTGGCGGAGGAAATGATCGGCCACTCCCCTGCGGCGATCAACGCGGTGACGGACCGGGCCACCGCGGTTGTCCAGCAAGCCGAGCCGGCGGACGTTGACAGCGTGCGGATCGCCGTCGAACGCACGCTGGCGCTGCTCGGCCACGCCGCCGTGGTGCTCGGGCTTTTCGCCATCGGCTTCCGCCACTTCCGCGATGCCGAAGTCGGCATGGCCATGGCCACACTGTACCTGCTCGTGCCGTACACCGGCTATCACGTCGCCCAACTGCACCACGTCCTGCCCGCGGCGCTCGTGACCTGGGCCGTGGCTTTCTACCGCAAGCCAGCAACTTTCCGGGGCCCTGCTCGGCTTCGCGGCCGGCACGACCATCTTTCCAGTGCTGTTGTTCCCCGTCTGGTGGCGGCTCTACTGGCGGCAAAGCCCGTGGAAATTCACGGCGGCCTTTGTCGGCGCCCTCGCCATTGGATTCGCCATTACTGTGCTGCTGCTATGGAGTGCCGGGCAATTCCCGAACGGCTTCACGCGGGCCGTGCACCTGGCGGACTGGCAGCCCTGGAAGCATCCCACCTCCGAAGGCTTCTGGCAGGGCGTCCATTGGGCATACCGCTTGCCGGTCTTCATTCTCTACGCCGGCTTCATCCTGGCGATTTTCTCCTGGCCATCCGTGAAGACGCTCGCCCATGCCGTCTCCCTGTCCGCGGCGGTGCTGATTGGAATTCAATTCTGGTACGCCGAGCGCAGCGAGATGCATGTGCTCTGGTATCTGCCGCTGCTTTTGATTATGACACTGCGGCCCACCGCGACCGACCTGGAACCGCCGCTCGAAAACGGCCCCGGCTGGGCGACCCGCTGGTTGAAATCGAGTTGGACGAAAATTCACCGCGGTTCCACGGACGCGAACCCGCCGGCCCTGGCCGGGTAGCAGGAAGCTTCATGAAATCCTTCGCCGCAATCTCGCTCACTCTCCTTCTCCTCGCGCTGATCGCCGGCCTGCCCGCGGCGCATTACAGCCTGACCTCGGTGGAGACGCGGAACTTCCGCGTCGTCACGCCCGGCGTGCTGTACCGCAGCGGCCAGATGACCCCCGCCGGTTTGAGCCGCATTCTGGATGAATATCGCATCCGCACCCTGATCTCGTTCCGCGATTCGCGGGATTCGACCGCCCCGCCGCCGGACGAGTTCGAGACGGATCTCTGCCAGTCGAAACGCGTCGCCTATCACCGGCTCGCTCCGCGGCGCTGGTCCGCGCCGGACGGCACCGTGCCCGCCGAGGCGAACGTGGCGAAGTTCCTGGAGATCGTGCACGATCCGAAAACGCCGCGGCCCATTCTCGTCCACTGCTTCGCCGGCATCCACCGTACCGGCGCGTTCGTGGCCATCTACCGCATGGAATGCGAAGGCTGGAGCAACGACGACGCCATCCAGGAAATGCTCCGCATCGGCAGCATCCGCAGCACGTTCGAAAACGATCAACTCGACTACCTCGCGAACTATCATCCGAACCGCAAATGATACGGTTCCCATACAGCACAATCATTTCAATGATGCCGCCGGCATCGACGAACACCGCCCGGTGCAGGATGGCGTCCAGGCGATGGACAACACCAACGTGAAGACGGTCGTCATCCTCACCGGCATGTGGGGAGTCAAGCTGCAAGCCGTGATCGATGAGATGGTCAAACCGTATCCCGGCCGGTTCATTGTGTTTGCCCAATATGACTGGAGCAAAATCGACGATCCGAACTTCGGCCAGGAAATGGTGGCTCAACTCGACGATGCTGTGGTGCGCGGCGCCCGCGGACTGAAAGTGCTGAAAGATCTCGGCCTGGGGGTGCGGGACAAGAGTGGCAAGCTGATCGCAGTGGATGATCCACGGCTTGACCCGGTATGGGAGGAGTGCGGCCGCCTGGGAATTCCGGTTTCCATTCACACCAGCGATCCCGAGGCATTCTTCCATCCGACCGACAACACCAATGAGCGTTACGAAGAGTTGATTGGCCACCCGGACTGGAGCTTCTACGGTTCAGACTTCCCCAGCAAAGAGGCCCTACTCGCCGCGCGCGATCACGTTTTCGCCAAGCATCCGAAAACAACCTTCGTCGCGCTGCATGTGGCGAACTGGCCGGAGAATCTGGATTACGTCTCCAGCTTGCTCGACAAATATCCCAATGTAATGGTGGAATTCGGCGCCCGCCAGGCCGAATTGGGCCGCCAGCCGCGGCGTACGCGGGAATTCTTTCTCAAGTACCAGGACCGGGTAATGTTTGGCACTGACTCGGAAGTGACGGAAGCGATGTATCGCAACTATTTCCGCTGGCTCGAAACCACCGACGAGTATTTCGACTATTGGGGATCTCCCGGGCAGGGCCGCTGGAAGATTTACGGTTTAGGACTCCCCGATCCCGTGCTGGAAAAGATTTATCACAGGAACGCCGAACGCGTGTTCAGTCAGTTCAAGGGCGTGGCCCTGGTTAAGAAGGGAGCACATCAATGAAGCGCACCCCGATTTTCTTCGCAATGTTGTTGGCCTTGATCAGTGCCAGCTGTAGCAAATCCACGTCGCCCGCTTCGCCCGCAACTCCACCGGCATCAACCATCAAAGTGGAAATGACATCAGGCGGGCCGATGGCGCTGGCCACAAACGCTGCGGAGTTCCAAGTCCTGCCCTCGGGAGCGATACGTGCGTTCCTACTTAAAAATGGAGCTAGGTTGACTCTCGACGCACCCTCTTCCGATGCCAGCTACCTTTCGCGAGATGGCAAGAATATCCGCTTCGCATTCGACCTTGATCATGCAACTGTCAACGAGGCCTCGGGGAAGTTGGGGCGTGGCAAGCGCATCGACATTCCCGGCCATTCTTCTGAGTCTCCCGATCTGCAAGCGATGCTGCATGTCGAGGCTTACGATGATTTTCCCAATCTCGTGCTGACGAGCGCGGAGTACAAGAACGGCGGAGCAACGGACCTCAAGATCGACCGCGCCACGGCGCAGGGACATCGGTTCGATAGCGGAGTCAGTGGCAAGCCGTATAACATGTGGTCTTACCAGGGCGCGAGCATTGATTGGGGCAAAGATGACATCTTCAAGCTCAAGAGCGGCTTCTCTCAAGCCAATGAAATGGGAAAAATCGTGAAAGGCGGCTACGGTGGGGGCATTCCTGTCGTCGCCTTCTGGAACGCACAAGTGGGAGAGGCAATCGGCCACGTGGAAACTGTGCCGCTTACGCTTTCCATTCCGGTGAAGGTGGAGAGCGACGGCTTGGTTAACGCCTCCGTGGAGATTCCCGCCAACACGACCCTAAAGCCCGGCGACACCTTTTCGACTCCACGCAGTTTTGTCGCGGTGTACGCGGGAGACTATTACGAGCCGCTGCATCTCTGGTCGCACGTGCTCCAGAAAGAAGGATGGGAAATTACCAAGCCATCCAATGAAGCTTACAACGTCAGCTGGTGCGGCTGGGGATACGAGTTCAATGTAACGCCGGCGCAGATGCTGGGCACGGTGCCAAAGCTGAAAGAGATGGGAATCAAGTGGGCGACTCTGGATGACCGTTGGTTCGACGCCTATGGCGACTGGCGTCCTCGTCCGGAGACGTTCCCCGGCGACTCCATGAAGAAGATGGTGGATGACTTTCATAAACAGGGCATACTGGCGCAGCTCTGGTGGCTGCCGATCGGGGTCGAGGACGGGGAGGGAAGATGGGAGTCGCACAAGTATCGCGTGTCTGATGTGGTGAAGCAGCATCCCGAGTGGCTCATCCTCGACAAGAACGGCAAGCATGGCCGCATGACTCGCAATCTTGCAGCGCTTTGCCCGGCCGTTCCCGAAGTGCAGGCGTACTACAAGAAGCTCACGGAGAAGTTCATTCGCGACTGGGGTTTCGACGGCTCGAAGCTCGACAATATCTACACGGTTCCCATGTGCTACAACCCGGCGCACCACCACAAGTCTCCCCAGGATTCGGTGAATGCGGTGGCGGATGTGTACAAGACGATTTTCCAAACTACTCGCGCGTTGAAGCCGGAGAGCGTCACGCAGGCCTGCCCCTGCGGTACCCCACCGTCGCTGGCCTGGTTGCCTTACATCGACCAGGCGGTTACGGCCGATCCGGTCGGAGCCGGGCAAGTCCGGTCACGCATCAAGGTGTACAAAGCCTTGCTGGGCCCGGAGTCGGCGGTGTACGGCGATCACGTCGAGCTCTCCGCCATGACCCGAGTGGGCAATGACTGGCTCGAGCATGGCGATGATTTTGCTTCCACCATCGGCGCAGGCGGCGTGGTAGGAACCAAGTTTGTGTGGCCGGATCCAGGGCCGAAGTTCAAGGCCGTCAACCTGACCGAAGAGAAGAATGCGCACTGGAAAAAGTGGATTGGCATCTACAACCAGAAGATGCTTTCCAAAGGCACGTTTCTTGATCTGTACACCTACGGCTACGATTTTCCGGAGGCGTACGCGATCACCAAGGACGGCAAGATGTATTACGCGTTCTTTTCTGACAAGCCCTGGCAAGGTGAAGTGGAGTTGCGGGGCCTAAAGCCCGGAGCTTATCGGGTGCAGGACTACACCGAAGGAACGGATTTGGGGACGATCCAGGCTAGTGATGGCCAAGTCCCAAAACTCAAGGCCGAGTTCAAACAGCATTTGTTGCTGGAGGTGACGCCGCAGTAAGTTGGGAGTGTTACGAACGCAGCCGCGAAGCGGCTTGCGCGTTATGTGGTTTGTAAATACGTATCCGCGAAAAACCTCTCACGATATTCGCGGTCACGAAACGCTTCTGTCCCACCCGGGCGCGTAGTGGAAAACGCGCCAGCCCTGTTGCCGGATGCCAAACAGGTACGCAGGTCGGCTCCACGCACGAATTGATGCAGAAAGCCCGCGTCAAAGCTGTCGCCGGCGCCTACAGGATCCACGAAATCCACCTTCAGCCCGGGAGATTGGATCTTCTCTTTCCCCTGCCGGGCCATTGCTCCTTCCGCACCCAGTTTGATCACGACCGTGGGCACGATCTCTGCCAGCTTGTTCCCAGCCACTTCCAAATCATCCGTCCCTACAATCTTTTTCGCTTCACGCGCGTTGGGAAGAAAGACATCCACATAGCGCAGGGCCTCGAATAGCTGTCCTTCCCAACGATCATCCGGATCGTCATTGGTATCGAGGGAAATGGTAAGCCCGGCTTGCTTCAGCTTCCGGAACAGTTCTGGGACTTGCGGGCTGAGTCCCCGCTGCAGGTAAAAGGAGGAAAGGTGAAAGTGGCGGGAGTCGGACAGAAATTCGAAATCAAGATCGTCGAGCGTGAGCTCGACAATCGTTCCCGCGTAAGTCAGGATATTGCGCCAGTCCTTGCGCTGCAAGATCACGCTAACCGCGGTCTTAATGGGGCCGGAGACTTTCAGCACGCGGCTAATGTCGACTCCGCTGCTGAGGCGTTCGAGCGCAATTTGTCCGAGCGAATCGTCGCCAATACGCGACTGGAAACCAACCCGGCTGCCCAGAGCAGCCAGGTTATGCGCCACGATTGCGGACGACGAGCCCAGGGTCAGCCGCATGCGGTCGGTGATCAGCTCGCGCTCGGGCGGAAGCTCGTCCGGCAGACCGTAGAGGATCAGATCGAGGTTCAGTTCCCCAGCGATGGTGACGTCAAATCGAGGCATGCTCAGTCTTGGCCCGTGATTTGTCGTCGTCAAGCAGGACAACGCGGCTCAGATTGCGGGGCGAGTCAGGGTTGAGACCTTTCTTCAGTCCCGTGTGCAGCCCCAGAAGTTGGCCGACAAAAAGATACGGAGCCAGCCGAGCGTATTCCGGGACGTCGAGCTGCAACTCGACAACTAAATCAGAGGCCCCGCGCACAATGCCATCCGCCCGGTTGGTGACCGCCAGGGTGGTTGCGCCTAACGATTTCATCTCGCGCAAAGCTTCGCACTCAGGCTGGTATCCACTCTCGGAAAGCAGAAACACCAACAGCGTCTCTGGCCCCACGATCGATTTGGGGCCGTGGCGAAATTCCAAAGTGTGGAACGACTGCGCATACGAGACCGACATCTCGGTCACTTTCAGCGCGCCTTCGCAAGCCAAGCCGTAGAACGGCCCCTGACCCAGATACACGTAGTCATCAAAATCATGCCCGGAAACGAATGTGCGCAACTTTTCCGGGAGGGTGGGCAACAGCGGAGCCACATCCTGCGCCATCAGGGAAAGAGAATCCAAGAATCCTGAATCACCCACCATGACCGCGGCCAGCGCCTGCAGGGTCAGCAGCATGGAGCTGAACGAGCGGGTCATCACCGTGCTTTTTTCATCGGCGCGCGCCAGCAGAATGGTTTCGCTGGCAAATTCTTCGAGCGGCTGGCCGGTGGCGCAAGTGATGGCCAGCGTCGGGATCCCGCGGCCCTTCAGGAGTTCGGCGGCGGCTACTACTTCTGAAGTGAGTCCGGACCGGGAAATCAGTACCGGCACGCAGTTCCCTGTACCGGACGGAACAACATCGGGATAGAGCAATACCTCCGATGTCGGCAGCGCACGCGAGCGAAGTCCAGTCAAGCGCCCCATGGTTGCGGCGGCGGAGAGCGCCACGTAATAGCTGGAACCACAGCCAATGAACACCCATTCCGTCGCGCGGGCAAAACGCTTAGCGACCGAGTGGAGTGTCTTCTTCTGTTGCAGATCTTCGAGAGTCGCGCTCCAGCATTGTGGCTGGGAGAGGATCTCATCCAGGCTGTGAGCGCCTGCAGAGTGCGTATTGTTTCTTGCGTTAGACAAGCGTGACCTCAATACCAGCTTTCTTAAGTGCGGTGAGATCGGACTTCGGGACCGCGTGGTCAGTGATGACGCCGTGCACCGAAGAGGCAGGACCAATTAAGGAAAGACTGCGCCGGCCAAACTTACTGGAGTCACACACCGCGATCCTTTGCCGCGAGACCTCAAGCATCACGCGGTTTACTTTCGACTCCAATAAATTCGGGGTGCTCAAACCATACTGCACATCGAAGCCATCTACGCCCAGGAATAGCAGGTCCGCGTTCAGGTGGTGCAAGGTTTCTTCGGCAATCGGGCCGACCAGTGAAAACGAATTCTTGCGCAGCGTACCCCCGGTAAGGATGACCTCCACGGTAGTGTTCGAGAGTTCAGCCGCAATATTGACCGCGTTGGTAACAATCGTCAGATTGCGAAATCCGCGCAGCGCGCGTGCGATGGCGGTGGTCGTCGTTCCCGAGTCGAGAACGACCACTTGTCCTTCTTTGACGAAGCGCACTGCAGCGGCCGCGATATGGAGCTTCTCCCTGCGATGAAGCTGTTCTTTCTCGCGAAGGGTTGGATCTTCAAGCGCGCCTTCCCGGACCGGAAGAGCGCCACCGTGGCTGCGATGCAACAGACCCTGCTCATGCAGAAGTTCCAGGTCTTTACGAATGGTGACTTGCGAGGTCTCAAATTGCTGGGAGAGATCGGTCACCAAGACCCGGCCTTCGCGGTTTACCAGTTCTACAATTGCGCGTCTGCGTTCTTCGTTCAGCACAAGTCTCCGCTCATCCTGGAGTCCGGGCTTGTTCCGGGGTTTTGATTGCTATTTCACTTTATACCGTTTGATTTCGTTTGTCCACAACGCATTATGAAATAATCTGTAAGTAAACGTAATTCTCGGACGCCGTTTTTCGCCGATCCCAGCCCTGTTTAGTGCGATGGTTTTCCTGCCGGCGCGAGGCCATGGTCCGGTTCGACCAACAGCCAGACCATGCCTCCAAAGGCGCTCAAGATAGCGGCCGCCAGAAAAGAAGAAGTCCAGCCGTAGCGTTGAGCGATTACGGGGGTCAGCCATGCGGTCAGTGCTCCTCCCAACTGGGCACCCATATTCATAAAACCGGACACAAGTCCTGCGCTCTTTCCGCCGATGTCGGCGGTGATGGACCAATAGGAACTTTGCGCGAGATAGAGGGCGCCAACGCCTCCTGAAAGCACGACGCTGGCGAGAGGAGCGTTGGCGACGCGAGATCCCACGACAAGAATCATCGAGGCCAGAACCAGCGCGAAACCGGCCACGCCACAGCGGCCGATGCGCTTGCCGTAAGACTTCGTCATTGCGTCACTGATAGCGCCGCCGCAGAGGCTGCAAACGACAATGGCCAAAGGTGGCAGCGTGCTATAGAAGGCGCTGGCTTTCAGATCCAGACCGCGTACTTTTGCCAGATAGATGTAGAACCAACTGAAGAATATCCACGCAACATATCCGAAACAGAAATAACTGACGGTGACCGCGAGAATATTCTTGTTGGTAGCAGTCTGTCGCCAAGTGATGGGGGAAGAAGTACGATCCACGGAATCTTCAGGCAGAAGATTGGAAGTTGAATTCGCGGCGGGTTTTGCTGTGCGGAATTCACGGATGTAAGAAAGTTCCGCGCGCGAGACCATCGGATGTTGTTCCGGGACGTCGCGAGCGGCCACATACCAGACAACACCGACAATCAACCCCAGAATTGTGCTGGCCCAAAACGGCGCCCGCCAACCGTAGTGGACCATCAGATAGGTAACCAAAATAGGAGCACTGGCTGTACCTGCTCCAACCCCCGCGAAGATCAAGCCATTGGCCAGGCCGCGCTCCTGAGAGGGAATCCACTGCGAAACGAATCGGTTGCAAGCTGGATAGATGATGGCTTCGCCAGCACCAAGCAGCAAGCGAATAAGAATGAGGTAGGACAGGGCCCCAGCAATCGTCGAAGACAGCGATGCCGTAAGCGCGGTAAAGATTCCCCACCACACCACGCCGATCGTGAGGATGGTGCGGGGGCCGAGCCTGTCCGCCAGCCATCCGCCGGGTGTCTGAAAAAGGGCATACCCGATCAGAAAAGCACTGAAGATCGAGCCGAGCTGCACCTGGCTCAGATGGTATTCCTCCGCCAAGGCGCTACCCGCGATGGAGATATTGACGCGATCAAGGAAGGAAACGGCGCCCAGGACGAACAGCAAGAACACCAGATACCAACGCACCCGGCCCACAGGCAGATCAGCCACAGGCACTTTCCGTATTGCAGGTTGGCCGCGAACTCGTCTTCATCTCATCGCTCCTTAAGCTACTTGCGAACCACCGCAGCCGTGCAGTTGATTTCGACCAGAGACTGGCCAGGCAGCGCGGCCACCGCAACTGTCGTTCTGGCAGGGCCGCCGTGGGGGAAATAGGTCTTGAACACTTTGTTCATCGCGTCGAAGTCCTCAATCTTGGTTAGGAAAACGGTGAGCTGCAGGATGCTGTCCATGGTCCCGCCACCGGCTTCGACCAAGGTCTTCACGTTGTCCAGGACTTTGGTTGTGTGCGTCTCAGCATCGGTAGAAAATTGTTCCTGCGGATTGCGGGAATGTGCGCCCTGTCCGGCGATATAAATCACTCCGTTGTGAACAATCAGGGGCGTGATGAATCCGGTGCCATCGGTCGGCTTTCCGTCGTAGCCCAGCTTGCGGACACCGCCCTTTTCGGTTGCGGCGCGGGCTGAGCCGCTCAATAGGCTGGCGGCGCCCACTCCTGTGAATAGGCAAGCGATACGAGATGCAAAGCTTCTGCGCGTTGTCGGTAACATTCGTAGATCCTCCTGTTAGACTCTGTTAGACGATCAGATATTGCAGCTTAAAACAGCAAAACAGATTCACAGCCGGCCGACTTGCTTCACCGCTTCGACGATCGATTTCGTTTTCTCAATGATGGCGTACATCGAGTGTTCCTTGTAGTCGAGTTGCTGTGCCAAAGCGAGCGTCTTCTCTGCGGCTGCACGTGGAACGACAGCCACACCGTCGGCATCAGCGACAATAATGTCTCCGGGATTCACCACTACACCGTCGCATACGACGGGCACGTTGTCGCCGGCAAAACGGTAGTGGTGAACCGAAGTCGAGGGCACGATGCCCAGCGCAAAAACCGGGAACTCGATCTTCTGCAAGTAGGCTACGTCGCGCACTCCGCCATCGATCACAGCGCCCGCATAATTGCGGGCGGACATGGCGGTGCCCATCAGACCGCCCATGCCGGCGATGTCGGCCCCATCATCCACCACCATGACCCAGACGGAATTTTTGTCGCCTGCATCAATGGCGGAGAGCATGCCGTTCAGGGCAGCGGGATCGTCATTTTCTTCTTTCTTCAGATGGACGGTTAAGGCGACGCCCGCAAATTTGCTCGGGAAGATGGGCCGCATGCGGTGCGTCATGTACATCTTCTTGCCAACTACCTGTTCGAGGGCATCGGAAACAGACGCAACTTCGACATGCCGGTAGGCTTCGAGCAACGACGCATCGTCGTTATTGCTGGCTGCTACTCGTCCCGTCCCTGTGCGGAGTCCCCATATCAGTGAAGCAGCGCCCACCAGCACAACGATCAGGAGCGGGCTGAAGAACTTCTTCAGCGTCTTCATACGGCGAAGGAATGTGAACACGGTGTGGTCCTCCTTGCATGTCTTGCTTTTTTTTGAATCCTTGTGGACGTTCTTTGCGTTCTTCGCAGCTCAAGCTTTTCGACCTCTAGAACAAAACTCAAGAAGCTTTCACCACAAAGGACGTTAGAAAGTAAAAGCACCCCTGACTTCATTTCGCCAGGTACGGCACGAAACCCGATGCACTCATCTTGAGCTTGTACAGCGACGTTGTGGCCGTGATGTACAGCGTTTTCAAGTCAGGATCTCCCCACGCAAGATTCGCTGGCTGCTCAGGCAAGAGGATTGTCCCCAAGTGATGTCCGTCGGAATCCCATATCCAGATTCCTCCGGGGCCCGTGACATAGAGATTGCCGGCGCGGTCGAGTCTCATCCCGTCCGGAACACCCTCTCCTTTAACCCCTGATTCTTCGCCAAAAATGCGGCCGTTGCGAAGGGCTCCGTCCGGCTGAAAATCGTAAACTCGAATATTTTGTTGGGCGCTGTCATCCACATAGAACCGCCTGCCATCGGGAGAAAAGGCGAGTCCATTTGGCTCGGTGAGTTCCTTGGTCAGCAACGTGAGTTGTCCTTGCGCATCCAGCCGGAACACTCCTTTGAAGTCGAGTTCCTGGTTTTGGTCCTTCGGCAAGTCTGACGTGGGGTCGGTGAAATAGATCGCTCCATCCGGGCCGACTACAACATCGTTGGGACTATTGAGTCGCTTGCCCTGATAACGATCGGCGAGAACGGCGTACGTGCCATCAGGCTTGATGCGAATAATCGCGCGGAGAACGCTTGCGCAGTCGATGAGCTGGCGATGCTCGTCGTAGGTATTGCCATCGGGATCGCCCAGTGAAATGAGTTCTTCTTTGTGACCGTCCGGATAAATACGAAATATCTTGTTGATTACTTCGTCGCTCACATAAACGAAACCGGCTGGATCCCAAACCGGTCCTTCGGTGAAGCCCATCCCACCGGACACTAGTTCTAACTTGGCATCTTTTGCAACCAGCTCCCAAAATTCGGGTGAATCTGCTTTCAACTCAAAATGACGGGAAGGTTTTTCCGCTGCCCACGTCAGAGAAACTAGTGCTCCTGCAAGCATGGCTAACTTCAATTGTTTCTTCATTGCTTTGTATCCCCAAGGCTCGATAGGTAGGCCACGAGTTGGTCTAGCTCTGATTTACTGAGCTTCGAGTCGTAATCGCCAGGCATCACTGGCGCCGAATCATGCGTAAATTCAGAGAGGCTGGATTTCTCCAGCAAATGGAATGTTCCATCCAGCGCCTGCAATTGCACGGAAAAATTGTCCTCATTCCTGACCAATCCGGAAATTTGTTGCCCGACCTTGGTGGTTGCTTTGGCCAATCCTTTGCGGAATCCCGGTCGTTTGTCTGCACTCACGATGGCGCTGCGAATGTCATCAGCGGAATGGTTCACTCCGTAATCGGAAAGATCAGGGCCGAGAAACCCTCCCGCACCGTGGACCATGTGGCACTGCGAACAGCCTGCTTTGACGGCAAATATGTTTTTGCCTTCCTCGGTGTTTGCGGTCGCTGCGGGTGCTTTGCCTTTGCCTTGCAGCGAGCGCAGATAGTTCACTACTTCGGAGAGCTTTGACGGACCCAGCGCGGCAAAGGGAGGCATTCCTTTTTGAAGGATTCCTTCCCGCAACACCTTCAGAGTGTCGCTGTCCGATAGCTTCACAACTTCGGGCCTGGTCGCGATGTCAGGGGCACGTTCGCCACCCTTTCCATTAAGTCCATGGCACGACGCACAATGGGATTCAAAGGTACGCTTTCCAGCAGCCAAAGTTTGATTGGATTGCTTCGGTTTCTCGGTTTTATGGACAGTTGTTTGGGCCTGGCTCCCAAGCGCGCCGATCAGCGCCGCAACCATGCATGCAATACACCGCTTGATGAGTTGTCCATTCATTGAAAACATCTTCCTCAATGTGTGGGCCTGCGAACTGCGATCAGTGAAACTTGCTCTAAGTCTGGATAGTGATCGCTTTGATCCGCTTTACGCTCTGCAGGAGCAATCTGCTGAATCGTCGTACTCGCAGGCATGATGCTGAAATATTGTCCGTAAACTTCGTTAAATGCCGGAGCATCGGCGAGACTGTCCAAATAAACATTAGTAGATACAACCTGACTGAAATCCATCCCAGCCTCTTCGAGGTTGTCGAGAAGATTGCGCATGGTCTGCCGGGCCTGATGCTGGGTGGTGGCGGCATAGACTCCGCCATGGGGCCCGGGAATGAAGCCGCTCTTGGCCGAGCAGTATAAAGTGTCGCCGGCAAAGACGCAGGGACTGGCCGTGGGACTCGGAGGCATGTTCTTTGGCCGCACCGCTTGGCGCTGCTGAAGGTCGCGGACGGCCACACCGGTGTATTCGATGTGAGCGCCTCCGGGAAGACTCGATACCTCGATTGTGGCGCGGCCCGGCGTGTTGCCAAACTCAAACCGCTTGGCATACCGCTCGTTCATGACACGCGAGGGGATTTCCGACGTCAGATAGGGATTCACGAAAACCACATGACTCATTTCCAAGCCGGCGGCCTTTACCACAGCCGTCATCCGGTCGAGCGCGAGATCAACTTCTGCAGCGGGATCATCAGGAACCTTGCCGGTTGTGGGATCAATCCCAGCCATGCTGGAAATGAAGAGACGGTCATGGGTAAGGATTCCCGGCGATGCGGACTCATCTTTAGATTTAGAAAAATTTGCCGGATAAACCGCCTTCCGGCCGTCCAGATTGCGGACGGCAACGGCGTTGATTTGAACCGGCGGATCAGGGAGGGCATAAACTCCGAGGACCGCGCGGGCTGGCGGAGTTTTCGGAAAGTACTCTCCGAATGCTCGATTCATCTCCGAGTACGAACCCATGTCCGTCAGGTACACCTGAACGTAAACAACGTTGTCGAGAGTCAACCCCGCAGATTCCACGACGGCCTTGACGTTGTCGAGGGCTTGGCGGAATTGCGCGTCCGGCGCAGAGGGCACGGTGCCGTCGGAGCGGCGAGGGCCCTGGCCCGAGATGTAGAGATAGTCGCCGGCGTCAACACCAGGCGAGAGAAAGCGGCTGCTACTGCTTGAAGGAGCGTGGGTAGGCGACGCAGCGCGCACCTGTTCCTGCGCGGTGAGAAGCGATGTCAGCAGCAGGGAAAAACCTAAGTGCCGAGCGATGATTGACAGATGCACGGTTTCCTCTCGTTCCGCCTACGCGGCTTTCTTTTGCGCAGCGCCCAGCACAGCGCGCAACCTTTGCCCGACAATCATTTCCTCTCCGGGCTTGATGGTCATGGAAACCAGTTCGATATGGTCCGGCGCCTTGGGTGCCTTGCTATTGGGATTACCTTCGCGCACAGCCTTTACCAGACTGGGGTTGTCGGCACCCAGTACTTCGATGACAGGATCACTGGCACGAAGTTCATTCGCACAGTCGGAAATAGAAAAGTTCCAGGCTTGCTGGTCCCACTTCACTCGTAAGGTTGGATAGCGGTTTCCGTCGTCGGGAACGTAAGTGCTGGTGGTAACTCCCGGCACGGTTTCGACCAACTTGCGAATTCGGTCGATGCGCGCATTCCATTCTTCATAAAGTTTCTTTTCGTCAACCTTCAACCATGTTTCAAGCGCAGTCAGGCAGCCGATGACTTCTTCCTTGCCGACTTTCATGGGACGGCAAACCGCACCTTCGCGCGGGCTGCTATTCAGCAGAGCGGCTTCGATAAGGTCTTTGCGGCCCAGGAGCAGACCACTGCACTGCGGCCCGCGAAGTCCCTTGCCTCCGGAGAAGCAATACATATCAATTCCCATTCGGGCGTAGAGTTTTGCGTTGTCAACCGGAGGAATGCCAGCGGCGTCATCGAGCAGCATGGGGACCTTGCGATCCTTGGAGACCTTCACCTGCTGCTCCAGTTTTTCGCCCAGATCAGTCGTGTAGATCATGGCCGTGTTCTCGGTGACGGCGTTGGCGATTTCTTCCGGGGAGTGTGCGAGAACGAGTTTGGCGCCGGTCAGTCGAATGGCGCTATCAAAAGCGCTGCGGCCTCCCGCCATGACAACTTCATTTTTCAAGCCCGTGGTGTCGGGAAGCTGCCAGATCAGCTTGTCGTCGGCGCCGGCCATGCAGGCAGCCGTGGCCGCAGCCATAGCGCCAGCGGAACCGGAGGTCACGATGCCAGACTCGGCGCCGGTCAGCTCAGACAAGCGGCGCCCGACGGCACGCTGGAGTTGGAGCATGTCCACGAAATATTCGCTGGCTTCCAGCTGGGCCTGACGGACTTCAGGAAACTCCAGCGAGCCGCTGAGATAGGTCCAAGTGCCGCGGCAATTGATGACGGTCTTCACACCAAGCCGGGAGTAAACGTTCTGCTTGGCGCCAACTCCCATGGCCGTGGTGGCCTGCGCGTAGAGATCGCGGGTGGCAATTTGAGTCAGCAGCGGAGCCGCAGCCAACAATTTAACGAAGGAACGCCGACTAGACCCATTTCCGGCCATGATCATTCTCCTTGAAAGTGCCCTGTCCGTGCCACAAAATGAGGCTCTTAGGGTTTAACACAGAAATTTCTTGACGCCAATCATTTTCTTTCGTTTTATATTTAATTCTTTCCTTTTCTTGTTATGCCGAATAGGATGACGCATCCGGGGCGGTAGCGTCCGCTATCACAGGGAGGAGTATGACGGATCAATCTGAGGTTTTGCATGTTTCAGCGCAACGGAGTGTGAGCCTGGCTCGACAAATCGCTGGAGCAGGTTTCATCATGGCGATTCTGCTTAGCGCCGTTAAAACACCTCCGGCCATCGCGCAAACTACGGCCCAAGCCAAATCACCTGGGAGCGTGGGGTGCCGCATCGAAAGTGTTGATTATAAAGGGTGGAAAGCGCAACAACTCTCCAACCGGTGGGTGCAACTCATTATCGTCCCGCAAAATGGCGGGCGCCTGATGCAGGTGATCTTTGACGGGCATGCGTATTTGTTTGTGAACCCCAAACACGCCGGAAAGTACCTGCAGCCGTCGGATGACCAATGGTTCAACTATGGTGGAGACAAACTTTGGCTATTGCCCGAGGGCGACGACGATGAACAACATTGGCGCGGCAATTCGGACTTGCTAGACGACGGGGAATTTAGCTTTCGAAATCTTTCGGAACATCCGGGATGTGAGATAGAACTCACTGGACCGCCTGACCCCCACACTGGAGTTCAGATTTCACGCACCATTCGCTTGGACCCTGACACACCTCATATCGCTTTTCGCGCGTCCATGAAAAACGTCAGCGGTCATACGGTCGAGTGGTCGATGCAGTCAGTTTCGCAGTACGACACAGGTAATCCAAAAGATCCCGCGAGCAGCAATCGCGAGATTTGGGGATTTACTCCGGCGAATCCATCCAGCGGATATTTGAATCGCTATCACGTTCGTACCGGTCCGGCTGAGAACCCTGCGGCAACCATACGAGACGACGGTTTATTTTCTCTACACTATTCCCATTTGGCCGCCGAGTTTTGGATCGATTCGACTGATGGTTGGCTCGCTGTCGTCGATGGAAGCAGCCGCTTTGCGATGGTCGAGCGCTTTCAATACGAAGAACACAAAACCTATCCGGGAAAAGCTTCGGTTATTTTCTGGACCAACGGTTCGAATCTGAGATTCAACAACGACGGTGAGGCCTCAGTGAGCGATGGGGCGGACGGCGCATCTCCTTTTTACATGGAAGCAGAGATTAACAGTCCGATGTGCCGGTTACGTCCGGGAGAGTCCTGCCAACTGGAAACAGACTGGTTTCCAACCCGGACCGACAGCGAATTTCACGGAGTGACTGACGCAGGCATCGTGACCAAGCCGCTTCGTGCAGTCAGTCTTGAGAATGGCAAGGTGAAGCTTTCAGGTTCTTTTGGAGTATTTTTCCCCGGCAAACTGGTTGCGCACTTTTATAACGAGCACGGCTCAAGCACGGGAACGCTGCGGCTAGCGGAAGTGAGTCCCGCGGATCTGGTTGTGCTGGACATGGAAACCGCGCCGCAAGGAAGGCCAACGCGAGTCTCTTTACACCTGGAAGATCAGGGCGGGTTGGATCGAGGCGCACTTCAGGAAGTTCCAATCCGGACAGGGGACATTCGCTGAAATGAGAATGCAACGTGCGGCATTGGGCGCGATTCTTTTGCTGTTTAGCGGATCATTGCTCGGCCAGGAACGGCCGGTGGTCGGCACAGTACGCGCAGAAGATTTGCTGACCAGTCCGGTCGGTGCGAATTGGACCTCCTACAACGGCGACTACACTGGGCGCCGCTACAGCTCTTTGCGGGAAATTAATGCTGCCAATGTCCAACAGCTGCGAGCGGCTTGGGTCTTCCATCCCGGCAACTCCGAGAACCTGGAAGCAACACCGGTAGTTATCAGAGGCGTGATGTTCGTGACCTCCGCCAATGATGTGTTTGCCCTGGATGCGCGGAGCGGACGTCAGGTATGGCACTACCATCGGCCCGTGAGTTCCGGGCTGCTGGATGATGCCGCGGCGCACAAGAACCGCGGAGTTGCGGTATGGCAGAATTCCGTTTTTGTCGAAACCGATGACGCGCATCTGCTGGCTCTCGACGCCCGCTCGGGTGGCCTCCTGTGGGACGTGGAATACGCTGACAAGGTCAAGCACTATGGAGCAACCAGCGCTCCGCTGGTGGTGAAGGACGCAGTAATTGTGGGGACCTCAGGTGGAGACTCCGGCGTGAGGGGATTTCTGGCTGCATTCGATGCGGCATCCGGAAAGAAGAAATGGCAGCGCTGGACGATTCCGGGGCCTGGAGAATTCGGCTCCTCGAGTTGGCCGGGCGACTCTTACCTGCACGGCGGTGGCACTACATGGATGCCCGGGACCTATGACCCCGAACTCAACACGCTGTATTGGACAACCAGCAATGCAGCCCCCGACTTTGTTGGCGAGTTCGCGGCCCGGCGACGACCTCTATACTTCATGCGTCTTGGCTCTGGACCCAGACAATGGCGAACTGAAGTGGTACTTTCAATTCACGCCGCACGATTTGTACGACTATGACGCGACTGAAACCACGGTCCTGATCGATACACAGGAAAAGCGAAACCGCGCAGACACCTTTTGCTTCAAGCCAACCGCAATGGGTATTTCTACGTTCTCGACCGCACCAATGGAAAGTTTCTTCACGCGACGCCGTTTGTCCAGAAGTTGAATTGGGCCAAAGGCGTGGACGCATCCGGGCGTCCCATTCTCACCGGAAGAATTCCCACTCCGGAAGGCACCTACATCTGCCCAGGAATTGAAGGAGCGACGAATTGGTTTTCGCCTTCCTACAGTCCGGATACCGGACTCTTCTATGTAGTCGCCATGGAGAATTGCAATATCTTCTTCGCGAAGCCCAGAAAATTCGTCGCGGGCGAGACGTTTTACAACACCGGGACCGATCATTCTTCGACGGAAAAGTCCGACAAGATTTTGCTGGCACTCTCCCCGGCCGACGGGAAGATAGTTTGGAGCTACCCGCAAGTAGGGGCCGGAAGATCCTGGGGCGGGACGTTGACGACGGCCGGCGGACTGTTGTTCTTCGGCGACGACAGCGAATCCTTCGAGGCGGTCGATGCGAGCACTGGACGGGCGTTATGGCACTTCAATACGGGCCAGTTGATGCACGCCTCGCCGATGACCTACGCCGTGGATGGCGTCCAGTACGTGGTCGTGGGGGCTGGAAGCGACGTGTTTAGTTTCTCATTGCCGCATTGAATCGAGAACGATTGCCAGTCGCCCAGGATGCTACTCAATGCAGCGCATCTTCCCTTACAGTGGCCGCACTTCCAGAAGCAGATGTCCGTCGAACGCAACTGGCAGATGCGCGCTATGTCCTGACACCGTCCCCAGGCTTTTTCCTGTGACGTAGTCCACGACGCTGTAGTTGCGGTCTTCGAGGCCGCGCAGTTCGACTGTCCCCTTCCACTGCTTTGCAAAAAAGGCGTAGTACATGGCCTCGTCTTTGCGGATGACGTGAGTCTCCGGCACATCGAAGCCGATGTCATAGAGCTGCCCGAGATACTGTCCTTTTGACAACATCTTTTCGCGGTAGATGCGGAGCCACTTTTCAAACTCTTTCTCCCGCGCCGGAGTCAGGTCCGATTTGCCGTGCTTGGTGACCAGAGACGGAAGAACAAACTGTGTCCCCACGACGCCTCCCACTCCCAAAGTGGAGGCGAAGTCGTTGCCGCCATCGCTCAGTTCGACGTGATCGCCGAAGAATGGAACGTTATCTCCCATCAGGGCCTTTAACGTTTTCGCCTTGGAACGAACTTGAAAGGAACTTGTCGGGTCGGAAGCCACCGACATATTGAAGTGCGGCATGGTGAAAAACGAGAACGCCGTGCCGCAAGGGCAGAACTCCACCAGCGTTCCGGGCTTTACCGCCTGTGCGGTGTCGTAAATTGCGCTTGAAGAAATCCGGCAGGGCCTCGACCGAATCCTCCGGCTGTGCGTGATGGTGAGCTGGGTTGTAGCAGGCCGGAACTCCGTTCATGTCCTGGCCATCGAGCTTCAGTCCGTCAAATCCCCAATCCACCAGGATTTTCTTGCACCAATGCCTTGTGGTACTCCACGACGCGCCGGTCCGCCGGGCACAAATAATAGGAATCCCACCAGGAAACTTTTCTCGTGGAGCCATCTCGATTCAGCAACTCGTAGTCGGGATGATCGCGCAGCAGCTGCGAGCTCGGCACCGCGCTGAGTGGCGACCACCAGAGCTGAGCCTTGAATCCTTCCTGGTGAATGCGGTCCACCAGGGCCTTCATGTCAGCGTCTCCGTGGGGGAATTTCTTGGGATCAAGTTGCCAATCGCCCACATTGTTCTGCCAACCGTCGTCGAGCGTGACCCACTTGAATCCCAGTCGCTTCGCCGTCGGAAGCGAGTCATACACCTGCTGCGGCTGAACTTTTCGGCCATATCCCCACGCGCACCAGATGGCGCCGAAAGCGTCATCGGGAGCTGTGGCCATTTGGAAACCTTGCTTCGTCATGAAGCGCCGGTAGTCGGTGAGCGCGCGGAAGTAGTCTCCCTGGTGGACGGCGACGAAGGTGCGAAATGTATGAAAACTTTCACCGGGATCTAGCGAAATATCTTTGGCGAAGCGCACCGCGATCCTGGCATGTGCGGCATCGGGCATGGATACGGGCAGAGAAACCAGCTTCGGCCGCGGCTCGACGTGTCCCACAGCCATTCCAACATCACGCCGCCAGACGTCGACGACCGGTGTGCCACCGCCGTAGTCGCTGGCATTCATGCCTTGATAATTTTCCTGCTGAAAATTGGCGTGCAGCGGCAAGATCCAGTTGGGACGTTTCTCGTAGGAGCCGCTCTGGTAAGACCAGAAAGCGGGCGAGCCCGCACCGCGTTGCGCGTTCACGGTGTACGCGTTGTTGGTCCAACTCTTGATCGCGAGCTTGGTTGTTCCGGTATTGGTGTACTGGACATCGAAGAACGCCATCGCAGGAAAGTCGTCGTATACGGTGACGGTGACCATCTTTGTCAGCGCTTCCCGCCTTTCCTTCGACGGTGAGCCGCTCACCCTCTCCGAAAGCGTCTTTTGTGCGCTCGTGTTTCTGTGAGGTCAGAAGAAATTCGAGTCCAGGGCTTGTCGGCGGTGGTCACCGTCTCAGAGGCAGTGAAAGGCCCCATCACTGTCTCCTTGTTGTCAAAACGGGCAACCACCCGGCTGCGCAGTTGACTGTCGAATTCAATGCGAAGATTGCCGCCCTGAATCTGCGGCTTGCCGGTGGGCAGATCTGCCGCCGCAGCGGCAGCCAGGACGCAATCGTGATGGCGAGAGCAATTCCAAGTCTGGTCATAGTCGTCCAGTTTTTCGGCATTCGAAGGGAGTTGTTGTCGGATCCCATAGTGGTTATCCTACGCTGGATAAACGAAATAAAACGATATAAAGAAGTAACATTTCGATAGTAGCATGGCAGGGCACCCTAAAAACCTGGGAGGAGATAACTCCGATGCAACGTAGAGATTTTCTAAAAAGCACTGTCGCGGTTGCCGTAGCTGCGGAACTTGGAATGGGTAAAGCGCAGGCCAAGGTTCCCGCCCACAACTGGGGAAACTACGACTTCGGCTCCGGTCCCAGGTGAACGATCGCCTCAATCAGGGTCCGTTCCCTCAATATCCACCGGATGCCGTCATTCCCACTGACGATGTGGTGATGACTACGACTTCTTCCGAAGACGTCGTGCCGAACTATGGCAAGGGGCTGGTCACCTACATCACGGCAGACAGTGGCACGGACGAAATCAAGTCAGACAATATTCCTCAGGCGATCGAAGACCTGGTTCGCTTTCCCTTGGGCCAGCAGCTTTACATCCGCCCGACGTGGAGAGAAGTGCAGCCGCGGCCTGGACGCCTGGAGCTGCCCGACTATCTGAAGCTGGTTTTTGACTTGGCGAAGAAGAACAACAAGCGGATTGGATTGCGCATTCAGATGTGCGCTCCGGACTATAAGCACGAAGCGGCCCTGCCGGATTTTGTCCTGGAAAAAGTGCCGAAAGTTGATCTGGTGGAGCCTAGCGATCAGGAGAGCATCGCTGCCGGGAAAAGATTCTTGGAGAACCCGCACTCGCGTTATCAGCCCCGCTACGACGATCCTTTTTTTCAGCAGGCATTCAAAGAGCTGGTCGGCCAGTTGGCGGCGGAATTCGATGGCAATCCGCTGATCGAGTTTATCGACACCTTTATGTACGGCTTCTGGGGAGAAGGGCACACGTGGCCATTTCCCAACAATCCTTTCCCTGACTACCTGACAGCAGAGCGCACCTGGACGAATATGCTCGAAGTGCAGCTCGAGTATTTCAAGAAGACTCCTCTGCTGACCAATACGCAACCGGACTACAGCCGGGTCGGCAATGCAGAAATGCTGGACCGCACGGTCCGCAGCAACAACTGGATTCGCAGCGACACCATCTTTATCGAGAACGAGCAGATTGAAGCGCTCAGCAACCGTCCGCCTTGGATCGCGGCATTGCTTGAGCAGGGGCTTCCCGGTAAGCCTCCCGATCCGAACGCCGCACATGAAGGCATATCTCCGGCCGAGAACATGATCGCTCATGTGATCGATGTCGGGGCCAATTACTTTTCGCTCTGGAACTTTCACCAGATCAGCGCCAAGAATCTGATGAGCTACTACCAGGCGTATCCGGCGGCGTTCGACCGCATCAATCGCCGCATTGGCTATCGGGTGAGGCCGTCATTCATCTGGAGCTATAAGGACAGCAGTTACCTGGGGCTGATCATCGGCTTCGCCAATGACGGCATCGCGGGCGTGCCGGGCGTATTGCGGGTGACCGTGGAGAGCCAGGACGGAAAGGTGCTCACCAGCGGTTGCCTGGACGCCGGCTATCCGTTGCCGGGCAAGATTCGCCAGGCACAGTTCGTGCTTCCGAACATGACAGATTGGAAGGGATTGAAACTTAGAGCCGAGATTGAGGTAAAGGGAATGCGCTATCCGGTGCGATGGGCTTGCCACCAGAAGCTGAACGATGACGGCTCGCTCACCCTGCGCCCCAACCTTCGTCAGCAGGTCTAACCGGCTGTTGAGAAAGCCGTAGGGTTGCCGCAAGAGATTTGAAAGAGCACACCCTCCGCGTGTGAAGTGGCTTCTCAGTTGATGCTGCGTCGGATGGGGGACTGGGTTCGTGGATTTTTCGGATTCTGGATGGCTCGATATTTTTGTCGCAACGGACACCTGTATCCGCAGATTGATCAACTCCGAATGCTGCGCGCTGCGCCGAGCGGCTGCAGCATTTTCGCAACCAGGGCGTTTCAAGATATATCCAACGCCTGGCGACGGCCATCTTGATGCTGCATGAGCGCTAGCCTTCAAGCAGTCCGTCGATTGGAGCCCTTTTCGACGAACACTTCTGATCGCTCATCAGCCTCCCGTTTGAATTCTGTGCCCGTTGTACAATCGGGCGGTCAAGCTCGTGAATACTCCCAACCAAGTATTTTCATCGCTCTCGACGCGCCGCCGCTACGAGGTCTGGTTTCTTCGTATGGGTCTGGCGGACGGCTTCGGCGCGTGGTGGTTTCGTTATCTGCTGATGAATCCGGGGCGAGGCGGTTCCCCGCGGATGGAAAGCCGCAGAGTTTCATTCAAGGCGCTTTCCGCGCACCCTGCGGCGTATGAAGTGGCTGTGATTCCGGTACCCGTCATGAAGTGGGGAGAGGTGCCAAAGGCGGTGGTCGTGCTGAAGCCCGGTCAAGGCCACCGAAGAAGAGCTGTTGGAATTCTGCCGGGCCCGGATGTCCCACTACAAATGCCCGCGGTCGGTGGAGTTTATGGAAAGCCTGCCCAAGACCGGCACCGGCAAGCTTTTGAAGCGGGAGTTGCGCCAGAAATATTGGTCAGCACAGAAGAGTGCAGTTTCGTAGAATCGCAGGTGGAAGAGGCCAAATCATATTCAACGCAGCCGATCATGGTTTGGGGACGGCAACAACGAGGATTAACGGAGAAACGAACATGGCCACACTTACGGCAGCACCCAGTCTTAAGATTGCTGGCGGCGGTTTTCTCATTGAAGAGCGCACACCAGAAGAAGTTTTTACTCCAGAGGATTTCACTGAGCAACATTTACTGATTGCGCAGACCGCCGAAGAATTTGCTGACAAAGAAATTGTCCCCAACATTGAGAAGCTGGAACACAAAGACTTTGCCGTCTCGCGCGAGCTTCTGCGAAAGGCCGGCGAGTTGGGGCTGAGCGGGGTGGATGTCCCTGAAGCCTACGGCGGCATGGAACTCGACAAAGTGACCTCCGCCATCATTGCCGACCGAATCGCGAAGTATGGCGGCTTCAGCACCACGTGGGGCGCGCACACCTGCATAGGCACGCTGCCCATCGTTTATTTCGGCACGGAAGCGCAAAAAAAGAAGTACCTGCCGGGATTGGCCAGCGGCCAAACCGTCGGTGCCTACGCCCTGTCGGAATCATCCTCGGGGTCGGACGCGCTTAACTGCCGCAGCAAGGCCACGCTCTCCGCCGACGGCAAGCATTATCTGCTGAATGGTGAAAAGATGTGGATCACCAACGCCGGATTCGCCGATCTGTTCATCGTGTTCGCCAAAGTGGACGGAGAGATGTTCACCGGGTTCATCGTTGAGCGTAACTTCCCGGGTTTTTCCGTGGGTGCGGAAGAACACAAGATGGGCATTCGCGGCTCGTCCACTTGTCCGCTGATTCTCAACGACTGCAAGGTGCCGGTAGAAAACGTTCTCGGAGAAATCGGCAAGGGACATCACATTGCGTTCAATGTTCTGAACGTCGGCCGCTTCAAGCTGGGCGCAGCGTGCATTGGTGGCGCGCGGAGTTCGATTGAGAGCGCCATTGGGTATGCCAAGCAGCGCAAGGCTTTCGGCAAAGTGATTGCGGATTTTGGTCTGGTCCGCGAAAAGCTCGCCAACATGGCGGTCGGCATCTTTGTAGGCGAGGCCATGGCCTATCGCACCGTGGGCATGACGGATGCCGCCATCGCGCAACTCGGCGAAGTTCACAACGACATGGCCCCGGTCCGCAAGATCATTGACGAATATGCGGTGGAGTGTTCGATTCTGAAAGTGTGGGGATCGGAGTTCATGCACCACGTCGCCGATGAGACGGTGCAAATCTATGGCGGCTACGGCTTTGTGGAGGAGTATCCCGCAGAGCGCGCATATCGCGATGCCCGCGTCAACCGCATTTTCGAGGGCACGAATGAAATCAACCGTCTGCTCATTGCCGGGTTCCTCTTAAAGCGCGCGATGACGGGGCAGCTTCAGCTCATGTCGGCAATCAACAAGTTGATGGACGAAGTGATCGCCGGCACCCGGGACGAAGGCCCGGAAGGTTTGCTGGCTGAGGAACGAAAGTTGGTGGCAAATGCGAAAAAGCTTGGCCTATTCGCTGCCGGGGTTGCGACGCAGAAATATATGCAGGCAATCCAGGACCAGCAGGAAATCATGGGCGCCATCGCCGATATGGTGATTGAGATCTACGCCATGGAATCGGCCGTGCTGCGGGCGCAGAAACTGGCCGCGCGGAATGGCGAGGCCGGCGCAGCGAATGCCATCGCGATGACCCGCATCTATATCACTGGCGCGATGGAAAGAGTCGAAAGCGGGGCAAGGCGCGTAGTCGCAGCGGTGAGCGAAGGCGACATGCTGCGTTCGCAAATGGCCATCCTGCGCCGCTTGTCGAAGTATGAGCCGTTCAACACTGTTGCGCTGCGGGAGCAAGTTGCACACAGGGTGATTGAGACTGGGAAGTACCAGGTAGCTTAGCTGGAGGCTGCGTGATCGCCGATTCCCCGGCGCATGGGGTGGTGGACGACCATCACCGCGTCTTCGGGTACAAGAATATGTACGTCTGTGACGGATCGGTCGTGGCCGCCAACCTCGGGGTCAATCCCAGCCTCACCATCACTGCCTTGGCAGAGCGCGCCATGAGCTTCATCCCGGCGAAAGATGAGACTCCCTCGGATGCGTATTCGGCGCCAGTTCACTCCGGCGCGTAGAAGAGCTGCGGTTGAGGGACTAGTCCGCGGGCGGCTTGCGACGCCCCACCCGGTTGAGAATGCGACGGACCTTTTTCGGGGACACCGACAGCCGCGCCGCCACCCGCGATACTTTGCGGCCCTCTCGTTCCCAGACTTTGGGAATGATCAGCTCGGCGAATTCTTCGCTGATTTGCTGGAAGGTCTTGTCGCCAACCGAGCCTTGCGACCAGGCCCGCAAGGTGGGATCGATGCTGCTGCCACGCAGCACTTTGGCCTTTAGCGCCTGCAAGTCTTCCCAGGCGCTGTCGGCATGATCGCCTTTGGAGAGCGTGACCACCTGATCGTAACAACGGCGCGCCGCGTCGGGATCGTCGAAAAAGCGATTGCAGTGCGTGAGTCCCTGCCAGATGTAGGTATGGGCGAGAAGACGCCGGTTCTGCGTACGTTTGGCGAGTTCGGTGGCCTCCTGAGCGAAGTCCTGGGCCAGGCGGGCATGGTTGCCAGGTTCCGCCTCGCCGATGCCTTCCTCCACAAGTGCGTTCTCGACCATGCAACGTAGCATCCGCGCCCG
Organism: uncultured Acidobacteriota bacterium; assembly: GCA_963819825.1. Lineage (GTDB taxonomy): Bacteria > Acidobacteriota > Terriglobia > Terriglobales > Acidobacteriaceae > Gp1-AA145. The sequence continues at coordinate 335,430 of CAWFXO010000002.1, read as the reverse complement.
CGCCATCAGGATATAGTCGTGTTTGTCCTCGGCAAGACGAAAGGCGGCCTTTGCGGCAGTCTCCGCGCGCTCCAGATCCCCGTTGTCCAGATGGAGGTACGCGTAGTTCAGGTTCACGCTGCCCAGCCCGTGATGATATTCGTACTGCTGGTAAATGGCGGCAGCTTCGGCCAGGTCGGCCAGGGCCTCCTGATGAAGTTGTTCGAAGCGGCCGCGGAATTGCGTTTGCGTCTCGCCCCGTCCATTGCCGGCGCGCCCGCGCTTGGCCGCTTTGCGGCGGCGGGCGGCTTCCGAATCGGCTTTGCGGCGCAATTGTAGTGCGATCAACCGCTTGACATACGCCAGGTTGCTGAGGGTGCGCGCCACGTTGCGGTGCTGCGGGTCGCGCCGCTTGTAAAGCGCGATGGCGGCAGTGAAGCTGTCGATTGCGTGCTGGTAACGTCCCTGGCGGCGCGCAATGCGGCCGTAGGAAGAATGAATGTTGCCCAGCGTGAGATAGTCGTCGGTCTGCTTGAATACGGATTCGGCGGTTTGCAGAATGTCGATGGCCTGCTTGGCGTCCCCCTTCTGAAAGCAGAGCCAGCTCTCCAGAACCTGCGTGACTGCGGCCATCGTGTGGTGGCCGAGTTGCAATGCCAAGTCCCGTCCCTTGATGGCAAAGACGCGGGCTTGATCGTACTCGCCCTTCATGCGCAGGCAGCGGCCCTTCCAGAAATTAGCAATGGCGACTAGTTCCTGATCAGAAGCTTCCTGGTCCAGGCTCAATACAAAATCAAAATGGAGAAGCGCTTGCTCAATTCTCTCTTCGGACATGGCCACCATACCCTCAGCCATGCGGAGATAGAGATAGTTTTCCAGGGACAGGCCGGCGCGCGTGGCTCTCGAGAACCTGCCGATAATTTCTTTGACGACTGGCAGCCGCTCAAAGCCGAGATCAACCCATTGGGCAAGGTATCCCGCAAGACGCCCGGCGTTCCTTCTTTCGGGGTCGAAGGAAACGAGCAGATGCCGGTGCTCTTCCAGCAGTGCCATTCCGTGTCCCACGCGGCGGCACACCAAGTCCTGCTTTAGCTGGGCAAGAAACTCGTCCGGGATGTCGTCAGACTTGGGGCTCGATTTCGACATTTTCCTGCGTTGCCGGGCGGGGGGCGGAGCTTCTGCTAGGCAAACTCCTAGTCGATGTAATCATAAGCCACCAGGGTCAGGAACTCCGCGAAATCGGGGCTGGTCATCATATGCTCAAAAATATCGGCAGCCTCGGCAATGCGTCCGCCCGGAAGCCTGCTCTTCTGCTGAACGATAATGTTGCGAACCATCTCTTGCGTGACCGGACGGCCATCGTCGAGTTTGGCGCCGTGGCGAACCCATTGCCAGACCTGGGCGCGACAAATCTCAGCGGTGGCGGCGTCTTCCATCAGGTTATAGATGGGGACGCAGCCCGAGCCCCGCAGCCACGACTCCAAGTACTGCAAGCCCACATCAATGTTCCAGCGCAAGCCTTCTTCCGTGATCTTGCCTTCGGTGACCGCCAGTAGATCTTTGGCGGTGACTTGCACATCGTCACGGCGCAACCGGATTTGATTGGCTCCGTTCATGTGCGCGTCGAATATCTCTTTCGCGATGGAAACCAGGCCGGGATGGGCCACCCAGGTCCCGTCGTGTCCGGCATGCACTTCACGCAGTTTGTCCTGACGCACTTTGTCGAGGGCCTTTTCGTTGGCCGCAGGATCGTTCTTGATGGGAATCTGAGCTGCCATGCCACCCATGGCGTGAATGCCGCGCCGGTGACAGGTTTTAATCAGCAGATCCACGTAAGACTTCAGGAAATGCTTGTCCATAGTGATGACGGAGCGGTCGGGAAGCACGAAATCGGGGCGGTTCCGGAATTTCTTGATGAAACTAAAAATGTAGTCCCAGCGGCCGCAGTTGAGCCCCGAGGAGTGCTCGCGCAGTTCGTAAAGGATTTCGTCCATCTCAAAGGCCGCAAGGATGGTCTCAACGAGAACGGTGGCGCGGATGGTACCGCGCGGAATGCCGAGTTCATCCTGCGCGAAGCAGAAGACGTCGTTCCATAAACGCGCTTCGAGATGGCTCTCCATTTTCGGCAGATAAAAGTATGGGCCGGTCCCGCGCTGAATGAGCTCCTTGGCGTTGTGAAAGAAGTAAAGTCCGAAGTCGAAGAGGGAAGCGGAAATCGGCTTGCCGTCGAGCAGAAAATGCCGCTCGTCGAGGTGCCAGCCGCGCGGGCGCACCACCAGCGTGGCCACATGCGGGTTGAGTTCATAACGCTTGCCTTCGGGGCTAACGTAAGTGATGGCTCCCTCGACCGCATCCCGCAAGTTGAACTGGCCTTCGAGATTGTTTTGCCAGGTTGGGGAGTTCGAATCCTCGAAGTCGGCCATGAAAACGTTGGCGCCCGAGTTCAGCGCGTTGATGATCATCTTGCGGTCCACGGGCCCGGTAATCTCCACCCGGCGGTCGAGCAGATCGTGCGGAATCGCAGCCACAGTCCACTCTTTTTCGCGGATGCTGGCGGTCTCGGAGAGAAAGTCGGGCAACTCTCCGGCGTCGATTCTTTGCTGCCGAATTTTGCGGCGCGCGAGCAATTCCTGGCGGCGGGATTCGAACCGGCGACCCAACCGGTTGAGGAAGGAACTGGCTTCGGGGGTGAGAATTTCGGTTTCGACTTCGCTGCGGAGGGCTGTGGTTGTAGTCATAGCTACCATCCTAGGGTCTTTTCCGGGCCGGCGACGGGCTGCCAGTCCGATACGGACTACTTGACCGTTTCGGACTATCGGGTTTGCGGCCGGTGAAGCGATTGCGTTGTACTACTCACTGGGCCGGCACACCCGGCAGGAGTCACTATGTACATTCTAAGCGCTGCTGAAATGACCAAGCAATGGCACACCGATTCTCGCTGGATGGGCACCAAGCGGCCCTATACCAGCCAGCAGGTCGAGAAACTGCGCGGCTCGTTTGTGATTGAGCACACCCTGGCGCGGCTGGGCGCAGAGCGGTTGTGGTGGCTGCTGCACCATGAAGAGTATGTTGCGACGCTGGGCGCGCTCACCGGAAATCAAGCGGTGCAGCAGGTGCAGGCCGGGCTGAAGGCGATCTACCTCAGTGGCTGGCAAGTGGCGGCCGACGCCAACAATGCCGGCCAAATGTATCCCGACCAGAGCTTGTATCCGGCCGACAGCGTGCCCAATGTGGCCCGGCGTATCAACAATTCCTTGCTGCGCGCCGACCAGGTACATCACTTGGACGGCAAGAATGGCATGTACTGGCTGGCGCCCATCGTGGCCGATGCAGAAGCCGGATTCGGCGGGAGCCTGAACGCGTTCGAGTTGATGAAAGCGATGATCGAGGCCGGCGTTGCCTGCGTGCATTTTGAAGACCAGCTCTCTTCGGCAAAGAAATGCGGGCACCTGGGCGGCAAAGTCCTGGTCCCAACCTCGGAAGCAATCCAAAAGCTGGTAGCCGCGCGCCTGGCCGCAGACGTGCTCGGAGTGCCGACTTTGATCATGGCGCGAACCGATGCGAACAGCGCTTATCTGTTGACCAGCGACATTGATCCGCGCGACCGCGAGTTCGTTACCGGCGAGCGGACGTCGGAAGGATTCTTCCACATTCGTGGTGGCTTGGATTCTGCCATTGCGCGCGGCCTGGCGTACGCGCCCTATGCCGATCTGATCTGGTGCGAAACTTCGGAACCAAGTGTCGAAGAAGCGCGCCGGTTTGCGGACGCAATTCATGCGCAGTATCCGGGCAAGCTGCTGGCCTACAACTGCTCGCCGTCGTTCAATTGGAGGAAGAAGCTCGACGAGGCAACCATTGCCAGTTTCCAGCCCGAACTGGCCAAGATGGGTTACAAATTCCAGTTTGTCACCCTGGCCGGATTCCACGCCTTGAATCTCAGCATGTTCGAACTGGCGCGCGGGTACAAAGAAAGTGGCATGACGGCGTATTCCCGCCTGCAAGAAAAGGAATTCAGCCGTGAAGCCGAGTATGGATATCAGGCGGTGAAGCACCAGCGTTTCGTGGGGACCGGATACTTCGACGCACTCACGCAAGTGATTGCCGGAGGCCTGGCTTCAACCACCGCGCTGAAGGGATCCACCGAGCAGGACCAGTTTTCGGAAACGAAGAACTTCAAGCGTCCCAAACATGGCCCGGACGCGGCCTGTCAGCCGATCCTGGGTGAGTGCCCGTCCACGCCTTTTGTGCCGGAGATCATGCCTGCCCACGAAGATGTGCTCCAACCCTCGGGAGACTAGACGAAGAGCACGACTGACAGATACACGGCGACCGGAATAGGCTGCCGGTCTAGCTCTGCGGAACCGCGGCACGCTTGAGTGCACGCTGCAAAGTTTGGTCAAGAGCGGCTTTCGTCTTGTCGTATTCCTGCGGCGAGATCTTACCCTGCTGGCGTTCGACTTCAAGCTGGAAGAGCTCTTCTTTCAGGCCTTCAAGCAGCATGCCGCTGGAGCTTGCAGCAGCTAGCGGAGCGGCGGCGCCTGCGGCGGGTGTAGCGGCGTCGGCCGTTTGGTATTCAACGTAGTTCTCGGCTGGCCGCTGGGCTGCAGCTGTCGCTGGACCTCCCGCGCTAGTAGTCCTTCGTCGCATGGATATATAGATCGCGCCGCCGACCAGGATGACTGCAAATCCTCCGAGGATGTACCAGCGATATTGGTCGAGGGGATCAGGGGCGTCGCTGGGAGCGCCGAGGCCACCGCCGGGGCGGCTATCGCTTTGGCCGGCTGCCATGCCGCCGCCCTGGCCGTTGCTTCCTTCTACGCGGGCTTGCAGCGTTCCCTCGCCCGATACTTTGAACGTCAACGGCTGGCCCGCAGTGGTGGCGGACGCCAACTGCACGTTGGCATCGGGTTGGTTGGGGTCGTTCATGAACTTGAAGTTCGCGCCGCCGGCGGGAGAGAAATTCATCGCCTTGGGCAGGATGGCGACGAAGTGCTGCAGCGGGTAGAGCGAGCGCGGATCAATGCTGGCGCTGCCGCTGTACTGAAGCTGATACGAGACCTGGAACTGCGTGATGCCCGGGCGCAAGGGAAAATCAAACGAATAGCGATTGCGCTCGTCTTCCTGCTGCGGCGTCGTTTTGAGCGGGTTGCCGTGTTCGGTCACGGCCGAGCTTTCGGTGATTCGCGCTCCTTCGGGGAGATAGAACTCGAGGTTGCGGTCGTTGGCCTGAGTGCGCGGCGGCTTGGAAGAATTCTGCACCGCGAATTCGCGGGTGACTTCGAGCTGTCCCTGCTCGACTTGCAGGCGCATGATGTCGGCGACAACTTCGATGCCGTCGATCTTTTTTCCGGAATCATAAACTTTCAGATCTACCGAGGTGGTTCCGGGAGGGGCCATCTGATGATAAGTGACGCCCTGATGGATGGCGCGGACCAAGTGCGGGCCTTCGCCGTCTTCCAGCTTGAACGTGAAATTGCCTTTGGAGTCGGTCTTGGTGTGAGCGACCTCCTCCATGCCGGCGCCGAGCTTGATGAGGACTACTTCGTCGCCTGATGAAGGCTTGCCAGTGGTCGAGTTCTTGACCGTGCCGGTGAGGGTCTGGGCGGCAGCGAAGGCGGACAGGAGAAGAATCGCGAGAACGATTTGGATTTTTCCGGCTTTCACGATTCTTGCCTCCAGTTGCTGGTTGCATTTCGCCGAGAAGTAGTGCTCTAGTTGGCAGCGGCTTGCGCGAACTGCTTGCGCGACGCTTCGGCCTCTTTCGCTTCGTTGCTGGCCTCCAGGGTCAGGTCTTGCGCGCCGAAGCCTACGCCGATCTTCTTCAGGAAATCGTTGGGCGGCGTGCCGCCGGCGAAGATCCAGACGAAATCGTTCGGCAATCTCCTCGCGCCGCGCCGTTCACCTCGAGGATCACCGAGTCTCGCGGTGAATTCGACGGGATTCGAGTTGAAACAGCACCTTCACTTTTCCGGAGCGCATGCATTCTTCGATGCGCTTGGCGTTGCGTTCCTTGATGCGGCTGAAGCGCTCGCTGCGATAGGAGAGCGTCACCTGATTGCCCGTCTGGTGGCGCCAGGCCCATGGCGGCTTCGACGGCGCTGTCGCCGCCGCCGACGACGAGAATCTTCTTGTTGATGTAGTGGTCGGCTTCGATCAGGCGGTACATCACCTTGGGCAGTTCCTCGCCCTTCACGCCGAGTTTGCGCGGCGTCGCCGGCGCGGCCGAGCGCCAGCATCACGGCGCGTGACGCGGTACTGGTTGTTCGCGGTGGTGACGGTGAAGACGCCGTCCTCGCCCTTCTTGATGTCGTCCACTTTCTCGCCGGTGCGAGACGTTGAAATCGGCGCGGTTGCAGGACCTTGTCCCAGAACGCGAGCAGGTTTTCTTTGGAGAGCTCCAGTCTTCTTGAACTTGCCGTACATGGGGAATTCCACGGGGCTGGTCATGACCAGTTTCTGCCGCGGATATTTGGCCACCGTGCCGCCGATTTCGTCCCGTTCGAGCGTGATGTAGTTCAGCTTGTTTTCGATGGCGCGCAGCGAGGCGCTGATTCCGGCCGGGCCGCGCCGACGATCAGGACGTCGTAGACGCCGTCCGGCTGCGGCGCGGAAGCTCGCGCGCAGCGTGTCGTGCAATGGTGTCGATGCAGTCGCGGCCCTGGTTGACGGCGTTCTTGATCAGAGCCAGGCCGCCCAGTTCGCCGACGATAAACAGACTCGGCACGCTGGTCTCATATTCGGCGTCAGATAGCGGCATGTCGGCGCCCATGCTGGGGCTGGCCATCACCATGGTGATGGCGCCCACCGGACAGGCGTCGGCGCACAGGCCGTGGCCGATGCACTTGTGGCCGTTCACGATGACGGCCTTGCCGCCGATCATTGCCAGCACGTCGCCTTCCGGGCAGACCGAGGTGCAGCCGCCGCAGCCGATGCAGTTACTGGTGTCAATATGCGGATGCTGGGCCTTGGGGCCTTCGGAGAACAGTTTGCCTTTTTCCGGCGGCGGCGCGCGCGCGAGCCTCGCGCTTCTTCAGGCCCCGCAGATAGCTCAGCACGAAGAAGAGGGTGATGACGGCGGCGATCGCGAATGTGGTCAGGGTTTCCATTTATGTGTCTGCGTTGTCAGAAATACCCCAGGACGAATTGCAATCCGATGTGAATCAACGCCAGTACGGCGAAGGCGTAGCTGAATGGCTTGTGAACGACGTGCCAGAGATGGAAAACTTTTTGCGAACGTGAGAGAAAAAGGACTCGCTTCGAAAGCGCCGCCTCTTCGGCGGCGGCGTGAATGGCGCGCTCGACTTCGCGGTTCGTGGTGGGAAGAAATCCGCCAAGAGTGTGGAAAACGACGAACTGCCTTGCAGCGTATGGCGGCGGAGGCGGGCAACGCGGAATTTGCGGGCCACGTCGAGCAGCATCATATACACGATGGCGATGGCAATCGGCAGGCGAGCGACCCGATCGGCGTCCGGCAGACGCAAGAGTGCGCGCAGGTCGCTTCGGGCAAGAGATTTTGCGCGGCCAGTTGTTGCGAGAGCTCGGCCTGCAGGTCCTGCAGTTCGCGCATGGATAATTCGGCCGTGGTCACCTTGCGCGGAATCTGTCCGTAGAGATAGCGTCCGACCACGCCGCTGGCGGAGACCGCAAACATGATCCAGAAGGCCATCCCGGCAAGGCCTTTGAATTTCAGCGTCGAGTGAAACGCAACGATTGCCGGAGCGGTCAGGCCCATCAGGATGTGAATGTCGAGCCAGTGCCGGGTGCTGCCTTTGGTCGCCAAGCCACGCCCAATGCTTGCGCAACGGATAAAGAAAAATCCCGAGGAACAGGGCGGCGCCGAAAAATCCGAGATAGATGCCGACCGGGCCGCTTGGTCTGCAGCAGGTGATGCTTGGGCGAAAAGGGGCGGTCGATCGCCGAGAGCTTGTAGTAGTCGAACCCATAAAAGAAGATCGCGAGATTGATGGCGATGGCCAACGCGTATAAAGAGTACAAGCGGACGCGATGGCGTTTCTCGAGGTCCGACCGCTCGCCGGTTTGGCGGTAGGGATGCGGCCGGGCGCTGTGGCAATGCGAGCTCATTGGTTCGTTCACTTTCTCCTCAGTGGCTACGGAAAACTTCTTGTAATCCGTGAACTGGTGCAAGTTACGCCAGTGTTGGCGCGGGGTTTGCACCTCTACGCTGGCGCGGGCGGGGAACCAGTACACCAACTTCGGATCGGCCAGCGGCAGAGGTGCAAACTCGATCTCGGCCCGCAAAGATTTCAGGCCAACATCCTGCAAGGTGTCGTCGATGCCGGCTTCGATTCTGGCAATGGTGCCGGTCTGGGGGACGATCCACGCAGTGCCGGAAAGCTCCAGCGGGTATTCGCGTCCGCGCAGGGCGAGGGCGGCAGGGGACTTCATTCCCGGCAATGTGCTGGAAGGTGACTTTGTCGAGCACGCGACCGTTGATCATTTCCTCCCCGGCAAAAGTGAACTGGAAAGCCTGCGCATAGTACGGGTGGAATACGAGGAAGAGAGTCGCAAAGCCGTTGCTGAGTAGCATCGACGTATTCTTGCGGTCATGCGTGGCATCGTGCAGCGGCAGGCGTGATTCGGAGAGGCTGAGTTCGCCTCCGCTGTTGGTGAGGATCACGAGGTAGTCGTAGCTGGAATCTTCTTTGATCTCAACCTTGTCGTCCTTCCCCAATTTTTCCTGCACCACGTGCTCGGTACATTTCACATCGGAAAGCTGATCGAGAAATGCGGCGGTCTGATCGCCGGTGCGATTCAGCAGGTCGTTGAGCTTCTGCGCATCGGCGTTGTGATCCTGCGCGCTTCCATTGTGAGCAAACGTGCGACGGCAATCAGGTCCACAGACCTGACGCCACCGCGTTACGAGTTGTGACCGGCGAGTCATTTTCTGTGCCTCTTGGTGTCGAAGCGGTAGCCGAGCGAGAACATCAACTGGTCGTAGCTCAGCTGGCCGTGGTTGGTGGTTAAGTTACCCTGCACGTAGTAGTGCGAACCCAAGGTGGTTTCCACGGTGCCGGTGATGAAACGCGCGTTGCTGTTGGTGGTCGAGCCGAGCTGAAACTTTGCTGACCGGCCAGAACTTCCAGCCGCAGGTTTTCGTTCATCTGACGGGAAAGCGTCACGGCACGGTACGAGCCACTGCCGAACGAGCTGTTGAAGCGCGCATAGTGTGCATCGGCGCGCAGGTCCAGCCAGGGGAGGTGCCCGAAGGTGAGGCCGTACATTTCGTTCAGCGACGAGGTCGAATCGCCGGTGCGGCTGCTGCGGCCCAGGTTGGTGGACACCCAGACCTGTTTCGCGACCTCGACGCGCGCCCCGGCGCTGAAACCCTGAAACAGGAATTTATCCAGCAACCCGGTACCGATCAGGGTGGGATCAAAGGTTGGAATATCGCGAAAATAATTGTGGTTGAAATCGAGCTCGACGCGCGGGTGTGGTTGCACGCGAACGGTGAAGAAGCTGCGCCCCAGGCCGCACCTGGCGATGGGGTTGCCGCGTTGCCGTGAGGGTCATCGAGTTGCGCGGACTCGTACACGGCGATGGTGCGTCCGTACGAGACCGAGTCTTCAAAGAAAATAAACGGCCGGTCGGTTTGCCATTCACCATGCTGAGTCCGGCGCCGGAGGTGCTGGTGTAGTGAAGGCGTTGTATCGGCCGCCTTCGAAATTAATGAACGCGCCGCCGATCACGCGGTCGGGGCTGTAGTCCCATGAGGAAGGATCGGGCGTCGAGCCGCCGAAGATCCCCAAGCGTCGTTCCTTTCGTCGGCTCGAGCTCCGAAATATCCGCCGTCGATGGTGTCGAGGCTTGGGGCCCAGGGCAGGTAGAGGCGGCCGACGCCGGCGACCAGGTGTGAGTTCGGATTGTCATAGGTCAGGCTCAGGTGATAAGTGCGGTTGATCAGGTTCTGCAAAGTCTGCGCGCTGGCGGCGGAAGTGTGGGTGATGCGGCCTCGCCAGTATCCGCTCAGGTTCCAGTAGGTGCCGCCGATGCGAGTGATGTCGCCGCGAAAGACGAAGCCCACGTCCGAACTGGTCAGGTTGGTGGCGCCGTGGCTGATGGTGTCCATGTAGTCGAGGCCGATGCGTCCGCGGGCGCGATTGACGGATGGCAGCGGCGGGCGTGGGACTTCCTCGCGCGCTTCGTCGTCGAGCGTGTCGTCCGCGGTGAAAGAGATCACCGCGGGATACTGGCGGGTTGGGCTCAGCGCGCGCTGGGCACCAGCGCCGCCGCGTCGCCGCTCGACAGGTATGCCAGGTCTCCGACTTTCACCGGGCGCTTGGGCGAGTGAATGTCGGTCACGGCAGAGGTGTCGGCGACCGCGCTCACCTCCAGTTCGGCCACCACTCGCGGATCGTCGGCGCTCGACGCTGTCGCCTTGCTTTGCCGGCAAGGTGTTGTCTTCGACATACCAGCTTCATTCCCTCGCTCAGCCCCTGGGCGCTGCCGCCTTCGAGATAGGCCACGCCCTCGGCGACGTATTTCACTTTGAACACAGTGCGCAGGCCTGGGATCGTCGACTGCGGGCGATCATGGCCTGGTTCCGCGTACTGTTCGGCCGGCGTCAGATTGCGCAGACTGGCCGAACGGACGTCGGGTATCGGCAGACGGCGGCTGCCGGCGGTGCTGCCGCAGCTGCCGCATTGGCGGCATCGGGGGCGTCGGGGTACGGCACGATGGGTGGTGCCGTGCGATGATACCGGCGGTGATGAGGGCGCTGGCGTTGGCGGTGTTCGTACTGGCTGCACGTATTGCGCGATGCGGGAACCGGTGGATGAATGCCGACGCCGGAACCGTAGCCTGCCGGGTTCTCCCCTCGTGCGCGCTGGAGTCGGTGTCGCCGGAGTGCGGGCGAGGACGCGTCGGCTCGAGGAATCCGACTTCCGCCGGGTTCCCTGCTTCGCCGCGTTGGCGGCGACCTGAACCTGCGGGAAACGATTCCTGCGCGACTGATCCTTCTGCGGCGGAGCAGTCTTCTCCGCCGTGCTGGATGGCGGGAACGGAGCGGAGGGAGCGGCCGACGCCGACGTCGCCGCTGGCTCTGACGACGATTGAGTGTCCGCGTGCGCCGAAGGGAACCAGGGCGTCGGGCCGGTTAACGAGGGCGGAATGTAGGGGCCGAGTTTCGCCGTCGTGGCGGGCGGTTCGGATGGCGCAGGTTTGGAGCGCATTCTCTTCCGCGCTCACTTCCGGCGCTCGCGGCTGGCGGCGGAAGATTCCGGTCAAACTGCCTGACTTCGCCGCCACCGGTGCGCCCGAGCGCACCACGGCCACGGCCGCGCTGACAGTCAGGACGATGCGGTTGCCTTCCGACTTCACGCTGTAAGGATGGGCCTGATCCAGATCCAGGACCACGCGCGTGATCATCGGACTCGGCCGAGTGCTGCCCTGTGCGCACGCGCCGCACGCCTCCGCGTGCACCTCAACCATGCTTTGTGTCGTCCGTACAGATTGTGTCCGGGAGATCGAGCAGAATGCGGTCGGGATGAACCGCGGTTTCAATCGACGGCGTCACCGGAGAACTGAGCGTCACCTCAATGCGCACGTCGGTTCCTTGTTGTGTGAATGTGATGTTCTGCACCGTCGCTGTATTCGCCGGGCGTCTGCGCCGCGGCACACGACAGCAACAGCATCAGGGTCCCAAGATTTGTTCGCAACTGCCTTCATCCGCTCTTAGTCACCTTATGGCGCTCCGCCTGCCGCCTGTGTGATACCTCATCCTGTTGGGACTGCTTTCCTGCCTATCCGCCACCGCCGTTCGATGGCACTGGTAACAGTTGATGCTGTTGTAAACGTAGTTGCGGATTCCTTGGTGATTCCCGTCGGTCTGGTTCTTCAAATGGCAATTGGTGCACTGGAAAACCGAATAGTCGTTCGAATTGGTATGGCAGGTCGAGCACACTCCGTTGGCATTGCCGTGGTTGATCGGGAATTGCGTGTACTGCTTGTGATTGAAAGTCGCGTTCAGCCAGCTCGTGGTGGTGTGGCAGGTCTGGCACGTCGTGGGGAAGAACTGCGGCTGCGCCGGCATGTCCGGGATTGGTGGTGGTGTTGTAGTCGGTCTGGTGGCAGCCAATGCAGGTCGTCGGCAGCGTCGTGTAGTTGTTGTTGACGTGGCAGTCGCTGCACTGCCGCCGGCGGGACGGTGTGCAAGCCGGTCAGCGGGAACGGCGTGTTGTTGTGGTTGAACGTCGAGTCGTCCACAAGATGGTGTCGTGGCAGAGTTCGCACTGCTGCGGGAATCCGGCCGCGGCGTGATTCGGGCCGGTGGTGCCGTTGAAGTCGGCCAGGTGGCAGGTCGACGCAAGCGGTGCTGGTCAGGTTGTAGTTGTTGTTGACGTGGCAATCGCTGCACAGGCGCGGGGGCACGGTGTGCGACCCCGCCAACGGGAAGCCGGTCGTGGTGTGATCGAACTTGCCGTCGGTCCATAGGACAGTGTCGTGGCAGTTGGCGCAGGTGGTGGGGATTCCCGCGGTCGCGTGGGGGAACGGGGTCGTCGCGTTGTTGTAGTCGGTCTGGTGGCACGAGACGCAGGCCGTGTTGGTCAGGTTGTAGTTATTGTTGACGTGGCAGTCGGTGCACTGCAGCGGTGGAACGGTGTGGCCGTCCGGTCAGGGGAAATCCGGTGCTGTTGTGGTTAAAGGTGGCGTTCGTCCAGGCGGTGGTGTTGTGGCACTGCTCGCAAGTCTGCGGGAAATTCTGCTGCACGTGGCTCGGGTTGGTCGTGTGCCTTGAAAGTCCGCGTAGATGGCACGTGACGCAGGCGGTGCTGGTCAGGTTGTAGTTGTTGTTGACGTGGCAATCGGTGCACACCCGCGGCGGCACCGTGTGCCATTCCGGTCAACGGAAAGCCGGTCGTGTTGTGGTCGAATGTAGCGCCCTGCCATGACGTGGTGCTGTGACACTGCTGGCAAGTCTGCGGGAAGTTGCCGCTGACGTGATTCGGATTGGTTGTGCCTTGGAAATCCGCCAGATGGCACGTCACGCAGGCGGTGCTCGTCAGGTTGTAATTGTTGTTGACGTGGCAGTCGGTGCATTGCCGCGGGGGCACGGTGTGCAGGCCGGTCAGGGGGAAGCCGGTGCTGTTGTGGTTGAACGTCGCGTTCAGCCAGGACGTCGTGTTGTGGCACTGCTCGCAGGTCTGCGGGAAGTTCCCGCTGACGTGATTCGGATTCGTCGTGCCCTGGAAATCCGGCAGATGGCATGAGACGCAGGCCGTCACCGTAAGGTTGTAGTTGTTGTTGGCGTGGCAGTCGGTGCACTGCCGCGGCGGAACCGTGTGCAAGCCGGTCAGCGGGAACCCGGTGGCTGTTGTGGTCGAAGGTGCAGTCAGCCATGAGGTCGTGTTGTGGCACTGCTCGCAGGTCTGCGAGAAAGCTCGCGGCAACGTGATTCGGATTGGTCGTCCCCTGGAAATCCTTCAGATGGCAGGTAATGCAAGCCGTGCTGGTCAGGTTGTAATTGTTGTTGATGTGGCAGTCGGTGCACAGGCGCGGCGGCACCATGTGCCCTCCGGTCAGGGGAAACCCAGTCGCGGAGTGGTCGAACTTCGCGTCGAGCCAGGTGTCAGTGCCGTGGCACTGCTCGCAGGTCGTGGAGAACTTTCCAGTCACGTGGTTCGGATTAGCTCGCGCTCTTGAACTCCGCGGCGTGGCAGGAATAGCAATCCGTCGACATGGTCTGGAACTGGCTGTTGGCCGCTCCCTTGTGGCAGGAATCGCAATCCACTGCGGCGTGTGCCCCGGTCAGCGGAAAGCGATTGTTGTGCTGCTGCACCTGCTGGACGGAAACGCTCCAACCGCGCACGGTGTGGCACTGCTCGCAGTTGGCGCCGAGCTGGCGTTTGTGAATGTCGGCGTGGCAATCCTGGCAGCGCTGTCCGACATCGGTGAAAACCATCTTCACGTGGCATTGGGTGCAGGTCACCGACTGGTGCATGCCGCGCAAGGGATAGCGGGTGTGGTTGTGATCGAATTCCGGAACGGCGCGAATCGGGCGCCAGGCGGCCGCGGTGTGGCAGTTCTGGCAGGGAACGTCGAGATCGCCGTGCGGGCTGTGCGTGCTCGCTGAGGCGTGCAGACGCGGGCTTCCCGCCGTTGCGAGAACAGCCAGCAGCAGTGGTCCCGCCAAGCCTGTGCGCCCGCCTCGCATCCACATGACTCCCCTTCTTAAAAGTTCCTTGCCGACCGAAGCTTGTTCGCACAGACAAGTACGAAAAGAAAACGAAGACGGAGTAACGCGCTTGTAAATAGAGTATCGGGCCGAGATCACCCTGAAGAAGGTTACGCAGGTACATTTTTGAGAGGCCATGTGGCCCATGGAGATACCGCTGGGAACTGGCCGCGCAGGGTAACTATGACCGTCCCTGATCACCGAAAAGTGAACTCTCGGAAGCGTCGGGAGCTTGTACTTTCAGGTTTGCGCGGCGGTTTTGATTCGGCTGGCGTGACCGGACCGTGGCAGCCCTCGCATTCTTTGGCGTGGGCTTGTAGAAGAGGACAGTCTTGTCGGCGACGACTTTGTCAGTTTGTGGCAATCAGCGCAGCGGACATTCTGGTGCGCGCCGCGCAACGGAAAGTCGGTCCGCCGGTCGTGATCGAAAAGTGACGGCCTCCACTTCGTGGAGTTGTGACAGTCGGCGCAGTGGGTGACTTCGTTCTTGGCGAACTGCTTGCCGTGAATGTCCTCGTGGCAGTCTTCGCACTGGGTCGGCGCAGCCGTGAAATCCACGTCGATCAGCTTGGTCTCCAGGTTCGGCGGCTTGTGGCAATCCATGCAGGCGGTGGCGCGGTGGGCGCCGAGCAGCGGGAATGAGGTCCTGCGAGTGGTCGAAGCCAGAGAGTTCTTTCCACGATTTCGTGAGTGGCAAGCTTCGCACCCGGCGGCGGTCCCGTCGGCGCGCAGCTGCTTGCATGCGGTTGCTTGAACTGGCCTTTGTGCGGGTCGGTGTGGCAACTGGTGCAGACCGAGGTTCTGCCAGTGATAGATCACGGTTTTCGGGCTCAGGATCGGAATCAGCTGATTCCTTGTGGCAATCGCCGCAGGGGACCGCAATGTGGCCGCCGGTCAGAGCGAAGCGCGTCTGTTTGTGAAGAGCGAGGGTGAACGTTGAGGGCTGTAGCCTTCCGACGTGTGGCAGCGCTCGCAGGCGTTGAAGTACGGCGCAGCGGCGAACTGGCCGGCGTGGCGGTCGCTGTGGCAATCGGTGCAATGCTCAAACTTGAGCTTGTACAGCGTGTCTTTGCCCTTGGGAATATGGCACTGATCGCAGCTCGATTGGCGTGTCCGCCCTGCAGCGGATACGCGCTGGCAGCGTGGTCCTTCACGGTGAACGTCGAAGGCTTCCATCCGTTCGACGGTGTGGCATGAGGCGCACTCGCCTTTGTCGGGGCGCGCGGCGAACTGGCCTTTGTGCGGGTCGGGCTGGTGGCAGTCGGCGCACTTTGCAAACACCAGAGGCTTCTTGAAGTCGCCGCCCGCGTGGCATTGGGCAGCACTCGACGGTCGCGTGCTTTCCTTCCAGCGGAAACTTCGTCTTGGAGTGATCGAAGCGCTCATTCACGGCGGCGATCGAGATCTTCTTCCAGCCTGCGGTGTTGTGGCAGGACTGGCAGGTCTGCGTGAAGCTGCCGCGATGCGGATCCTTGTGGCAATCGGAGCACTGGCTGAACGGAATGCCCGGTGTAGCGCGGTTTGTTGTCCGGCCGGAGTGTGGCAATTCGCGCACGCAACCTGAGATGCATTCCGGTCAGCGGATAGCGCGTCTTCGAGTGATCGAACTGGGACTTGACCGGACTGAGTTGACACTGATCGACTTCCAGTCTTCGAAGTTGTGGCACTGCTGGCAGGTTTGCCCGAGGCGGCCGTTGTGCGGGTCCTGGTGGCACGTGGCGCAGGTCGTCGCCAAACCCAAGTAGGTCCGGCTCAGGTCATTGATCTTGATCGCCGCGCGTTCCTGCGGACTGATGTGCGCCGGAGTGTGGCAACTTGTGCAGCTTAATCCCGCGTGCTTGCCTTCGAGAACGTAACCGGTCTGGCGATGGTCGAAGGTCTTGGTGTCCCACTTGATCAGCGGGAAAATCTTCGCCGTTGTGCTCGGAGTGGCAACGGGCGCACTCCTGGCTGGAGTTGGCCGGAATGTTGTAAGTGGCATGCAGTCCGTGGCGGGCGCTGAGCCGGGTTGCGATTTCAGTGTGGCAGTCCAGGCATTTGAGCACGGCTTGTCCGCCGAACGTGTGGCAAGTGGCGCAGTTGGTGGAGCCGTTGAGCGATTGGTGCGGCCGCGACAACGGCCCGGGAGAGATCTGCGCGCTGACCGCTACTACCAATACGCAGAAGCAAAACGCGATCCACGAGAGCGCGGGCTAGAGCGCGTACGACTCGCTCGAGTGCACGATTCTCTTCGTTTCCGGTTTCGTCCCGCTCGCCAGTGTATGGATCGGATCCGCTCTTGGCCGGCACTGCACCCCCGCAGGCGAGGTTTGTACACTCCCGCCACCGCTCAATTGGCGTACAGTTTAAGTCCCGCGACCTTCCTCGGCTAGTTGCCAAAGGTACACGTCCATGCCGATCAGCGGCCAATCCGGATTGCTTTCGTCGGAGCATGGCTTGTTGGAGGGAGAGATCCAGATGCGCGGGAAGGCCGTATCACCTACAATCTGTTTCAGGGCGCCGCATCTTGCCCGCTGAGATTCGCAGGTGGGCATGCGTCGCGGGGACAAAACATGGCAACAGTTTTCGTGATTGGGGCCGGACCGGCGGGTATGTTTGCCGCGCAAAAGCTGGGGCTGGCGGGGCATGAGGTTGTCATTTTCAATCGGGATGTGAAGCCTGGCGGCCTCGCCGAGTATGGCATCTATCCCATCAAAGACAAGATGAAGAACGGCTTGCGCAAGCAATTTGCCAAGGTGCTGGCGCTGCCGAACGTCCATTATTTCGGACACGTCCCGGTGGGTGCGGGATCTCCCGTCTCGATCGAGACGCTACTTGCATTTCGTCCCGCGGCCATGGTGTTTGCGGTTGGCGCGCAGGGCAACAAGAAGCTCGGCATGGCGGGAGAAGACGCTCTCGGCGTTTATTCAGCCAAGGACTTTGTCTATCACTACAACCAGCTACCGCCGTTCGCCAGCGGAGATTTTTCCATTGGCAAGCGGGTAGCAATCATCGGCATGGGCAACGTCATGGTGGACATCGCGCGCTGGCTGCTGCTGGATGCACCGGCCCGCACCGCGGAAGAGGTAATCGTGATCGCGCGCCGCGGGCCGCTCGAAGCCAAATTCGATGAGAAAGAATTTGCGTACGTGCAGGCGTTCCTTGATCGGGCGATCTTCGCGTCCGAACTGCAACGCGTGAAAGCGCGCATGGAAGCCGTCGGGCAAGACATCGCGAAGGTGCCGCAAGAGACTTTTCTGTGCCTGACCAAGTTTCCGGATCCGCAAACTACGCTGCCGCGCCTCACGTTTCGGTTTCTGAGTTCGCCGACCGCAATCTCTACCGCGCCTGATGGAAGAATCGCGCGGCTAACGGTCGCTGACAATCTGCTCGTCAGCCGCGACGGAAATTTATCAGCCAAGCCCACTGGAACCGTGACGGAGTTGGATGTGGACACATTGATCTTCGCCATCGGCGACAAGCACGATCCGGCTCTTGGTTTGCCGTGTGGGCCCCAGGGCTACGTCACCAATCCGGACTCAGGGATTCCCCGCGCCGCCTACGAGGTTTTTGATCCCGCCTGCGGAAAGATCCAGGACGGAGTGTTTGTGACCGGATGGGCGCGCAAGCCGAGTGAAGGGCTGGTGGGAATTGCGCGGCACGACGGCGAAGTTGGTGCAGCCCATGTGCTGGAGTATTTGCAGGCAGTGCAGCCGCAGACAGGGGCCGCAGTCGAAGCGATCGCGCAGGAGCTGGCGCAGAAGGGAATTGAGGCGGTTCCCAAGACCGACCTGGAGTGGCTGACCAAGGCCGAGGAACAGGAATGCCAGTTACGGAGCAATCCTTATTATAGGTTCCCCGATAATGCCGCCATGCTCGCAGCCATCGATCGGATGAAGTCGGGTTCCGCGCCGGACGTGGCCATGGCGGCGAAGTGAATCATGATTTCGGTGCGTTTGGACAAATGGCTATGGGCCGCGCGCTTCTTTAAGACGCGGGCGTTGGCATCACGTGCTTGTGTCCTGGGGAGAATTCAATCTCGCGGGCAGCCTTTGAAACCGGCGCGAGAGGTCCGGGTTGGGGACATGCTGCACGTGACCAATGATGCCGGAGAGTTTGAGGTTGAAGTGCTGCTGCTGAGCGACGTGCGCGGCCCGGCTTCGATCGCGCAGACACTTTATGGTGAGACAGAAGCGAGCCGGGAAATGCGTCTAAAGGTGGCAGCTGAGCGAAAAGCGCTGACGCAGTTCGAAGAGTTGCCAGCGGGCCGTCCGTCAAAGCGCGACCGCCGTCGGATTATTCAGTTTCGCGGAAGAGTGTAGATCGGGACGGGCAGCCGCAGCATGGCCACGCGGCCCGGTTTCAAGATTGCCGCCGGCGGGTTTTAATCGTGGGGCAGCTTAAGCCCGTGCCGAGTCCAGCGCCAACTTGGCGGCGGCGCGCAACTGGGTGACCGTCTCGCCCGTGGGTAGGAATTCCATCGCAACCATGCGGTGGTATTTCAACTCCGCCAGCTTGCGAAAAATGTTCGGGTAATTGATCTCCCCGGTTCCGGGTTCGTGCCGCCCGGGAACGTCGGCAATGTGGACCAGTCCCACGTGCTCGATGTTCTTTTCTAATTTCTCGATGAGATTGCCTTCGGCGATCTGCTCGTGAAAAAAATCGTACAGACACTGCACTTGCGGATGGCCCACCGCTTTCACAATCTCGAATCCCCGGGCTACCGACGTTAGGAAGTAATGCGGATTTTCCTCCGGGTCAATATTTTCGAGCAGCAGACGGACCGGCTCGCCGTTGATTTGCTTGTCCTCGACAAACGCCGCTGCGGCCTTCAGTCCAGCAACGCAGCTTTGCTGCTGGTCCTCGATCGGCAGGCCGGGAACGACATTTCCGGAAAGAAAAATCAGAGCCGGGCAGCCAATTCGTTCCATGATCGGAAGCGTGCTGCGTACTTCCGCCAAGAGGGCCTCGCGATCAGCCGGATTGCCGAGGCCATTTTTCAGACCGGCGGTGCAGTCGAAGGTGATGCCCAGTTCCTTGCGTTTGGCGTTGGCGCGGTCGAAGTCGGCGTCGGTCCACTGGGCGTATTCCCCGACCAGTTCCACGTTCTTGAAACCAGCCTCGGCAACTTTTTCGAGTCGCTGCTCGAAGGGCAAATCGCGAAAGACGGTCCACAGCATCACTGACAATCCAAAAGGAGCGGACGCGGCTGCGCCGTCGGCCGTCGTGTTTTCAGCGGCCAGGGTCCGCCCGGCGCTCAGCGCGGAAACAGCGAGAGTGGCTCCAGCCTTGGCGAAGGTTCGTCGGTCCATTCATCACCTCGATGCGGGAGAAAAGCGTTCAGGGGCCTGCAGATCCATGTGACCAGGGCGGCAGTTGTTCATGGGATCTCCGTCGGCGCCTTGGCGCCAGAAAAGGCTATCACGGCCGCAACGGACATTCTCATGGAAGTGGTGAAGATTTGGCTGCCCCCCAGGGATTCGAACCCCGATAACCTGCTCCAGAGGCAGGTGTCCTGCCGTTGAACGAGGGGGCAGCAGTGTGGTTGGAGCCGAACGAATCGGCTTTTCCGATTCTATTGGGCATTGTGGGTGCGGGTCAATTCTGCGTAGGGGCGACGGACGACGCGTGGGTAACCGCGTGACTTACATGCGCGATGCGGGGCAGATCCTTGCTATTTGCCGACCTGGTCGAGCGCAAGATTCAACTCCAGTACATTGACGCGCGGCTCACCGAGAAATCCTAACTGACGTTGCTCGATGTGGCTTTCGACCAGCGCGCGGACCCGGTCTTCGGTGAGTCCGCGGACACGGGCAATACGTGGCACCTGGAAGAGTGCGGCAGCGGGAGTGATATCTGGATCGAGGCCCGAGGCTGAGGTGGTGACCGAGATCAGCGGGAATGGGCTGATTCGGATTCTCCGCTTTCGCAGGCCGCTGTGTCGCTCTTCACCCGGTCGATCAATTTCTGATTCGTCGGTCCAAAATTGGATCGCGCTGGAGTTGGCTGCGTCGTAGCCGTTTCCGGCCGCGGACGGGCGCGAATGAAAATACTTGTCGGACACAAACGGCTGTCCGATGATGCGCGATCCGATAGGCCCGTTGGCGCCCGCGATCAGCTGCCCATTGGCTTTGTCGTGGAAGAGCAGCTGCGCCAGGCCCGTGACCGCGAGCGGATAAATGATGCCGAGCAGGACGGTGGTCACGATCGTCATCAGCACGGCGGTGATGAAATTGCGTTTCATGTCTTTTCTCCTAAACTCCAGTCCTAGGCCAGGCCAATGCGTGTGATGATCATGTCGATTGCTTTGATACCGATGAAGGGGATGATCACGCCGCCCACGCCGTAGATCACGAGATTGTCCCGCAGTAGCGCGGCCGCGCCCAGGGCGCGATACTTCACCCCGCGCAGAGCGAGTGGAACCAGCGCGATGATGATGAGTGCGTTGAAAATCACAGCCGACAGAATCGCGGATTGCGGTGTCTTCAGCTGCATGATGTTGAGACTGTTCAGTACCGGGAAGGTCCCGGCAAACATGGCCGGAATAATTGCAAAATACTTGGCCACATCGTTGGCGATCGAGAAGGTCGTCAGCGCGCCGCGCGTCATCAATAGCTGTTTGCCGATTTCAACCACTTCAATCAGTTTGGTCGGGTTGGAATCCAGGTCCACCATGTTGCCGGCTTCCTTGGCTGCCTGAGTTCCGGTGTTCATGGCAACGCCTACATCGGCTTGCGCCAGCGCAGGAGCATCGTTGGTTCCGTCTCCGGTCATGGCCACCAGCTTGCCCTCGGATTGTTCGCGCCGGATCAAGTCCATTTTGTCCTTGGGCGTGGCTTCGGCGAGAAAGTCATCCACGCCGGCTTCGCGCGCGATGGCGGCCGCGGTCAGCGGATTGTCTCCGGTGATCATGACTGTACGAATGCCCATGGCCCGCAACTGGTTGAAACGGTCTTTCATGCCGCCTTTGACGATGTCCTTGAGGTGAATCACGCCCAGCGCGCGGCGATTTTCCGCCACGATCAGCGGGGTCCCGCCCGAGTTGGAGATTTCGCGCACCGTGGCCTGCACTTCCACAGGCATTCCCACACCGTCTTTTTCGAGGTAGCGGATGATGGCGTCGTTGGCGCCTTTGCGAATTTCACGCCCATCGAAGTTCACACCCGACATGCGGGTTTGCGCGGTGAAGGGAACGAACGTGGCTTCGGTCAACGCCAGCTCGCGTCCGCGCAAGCCGTATTTTTCTTTAGCAAGCACAACGATGGAACGGCCTTCGGGAGTTTCATCGGCCAAGGACGAAAGCTGCGCGGCGTCGGCCAATTGCGCTTCGGTTACGCCGGGAGCCGGGACGAACTGCGCCGCCTGCCGGTTGCCAAGAGTGATGGTTCCAGTCTTGTCGAGCAGCAGAGTGTTGACGTCGCCCGCGGCTTCGACCGCCCGTCCGGACATGGCGAGTACGTTGTGCTGAATCAGACGGTCCATTCCGGCGATGCCGATGGCGGAGAGTAGTCCGCCGATGGTGGTCGGGATCAGGCAGACAAGAAGAGAGACGAGCACGAATACCGTCTGCGGCGAGCCGGAGTAAATCGCAAACGGCTGAAGTGTAACGACTGCAAGCAGGAAGATGATCGTCAGCCCAGCCAGCAAAATATTCAGCGCGATCTCGTTGGGAGTTTTCTGGCGCTCGGCGCCTTCGACCAACGCGATCATGCGGTCGAGGAAAGTCTCGCCGGGATTCGAGGTGATCTTTACTTTGATCCAGTCGGAAAGAACGCGGGTGCCTCCCGTGACGGCGGAACGGTCGCCACCAGCTTCGCGAATGACCGGGGCGGATTCGCCGGTGATGGCAGATTCATCTACCGAGGCAATGCCTTCGATGATGTCGCCGTCCGAGGGGACAAATTCTCCGGCGGAAACCAGCACCATGTCCCCGGCGCGCAGGGCGGAGCTGGCGATCTGCTCGGTCTTGCCGCCATTGAGCAGGCGGTTGGCGACGGTTTCAGAACGAGCCTTGCGGAGAGAATCAGCTTGGGCTTTGCCGCGGCCTTCGGCCATGGCTTCGGCGAAATTGGCGAACAGCACGGTGAACCACAGCCAGAGCGTGATCTGCAGGTCGAACTTGAACGCGCCGCTGTGCTGCATGACGTCCCGCGCCAGCAGCACCGTGGTGATGACGCTGCCCGACCTCCACCACGAACATGACGGGATTGCCCATCATCTTGCGCGGGTTCAGTTTCACCAGCGAGTCAATGGTTGCTTGCCGGACGATCTTCCATTCCCAAACCGCTTTTTTCTTGGTTGCCATTTCTATCTCGATCCTCGATTACCGATTCTCAATTGCCCCGCTCTTCAATTGACCGTGTTCTGTGCCACCAGCGCCGGAGCGCTATAACCGACCAGACCGCCTCCACAAAGCCGAAAGGCCATGCGCCCTGGAGAAATCCATAGACCGACGCCAGCACACAGGCCAGAGCAAAGGCAAAAACAAACCACGCGCTGCGCTTCTCCAATGCGTAGAAGATCAGCATCGCCGTGACTGCAAACAAGCCGAAAGCTGAGAGAAGAGTCATGCACGATTCGCACTCCAACTAAAATGTCTTACCGATTCCCATCAGCAAGTGCTCCAACACCGGCCCCAGGCTCAGTGCCGGGAAAAATGTCAGCGCACCGACGATTAAAATCACGCCGATCAACAGCGTCGTGAACAACGGCGTGGTGACCGGGAACGTGCCCAGCGACGGCGGAACGTACTTCTTCTTGGCCAGATTGCCCGCGATGGCCAGCATCGGGATAATCATCAAGAAGCGCCCGGTGAGCGTGGTCAGCCCGATGGTGGTGTTGTACCAAAGCGTGTTGGCGCTAAGGCCGCCGAACGCGGAACCGTTGTTGCCGGCTCCTTCGGTGTAGGCGTAGAGAATTTCAGAAAAGCCGTGCGGGCCGGGGTTGAGGATGCTCGAGGTGCCGAAGTCCTTCAGCACCGCGATGCCGGCGAAGCCAAGAATCACGAGCGGAAAGACAAGCGTAACCAGCATGGCCATCTTCACGTCGTAAGCTTCAATCTTCTTGCCCAGGTATTCCGGCGTGCGGCCGACCATCAATCCTGCGATGAAAACCGCGAGCACGACATAGATGACAATTCCATACAGCCCCGATCCCACGCCTCCGAAAACCGTCTCGCTCAGCATGATGTTGGCCAGCGGGACCATGCCGCCGAGCGGCGTGTAAGAGTCGTGCATGCTGTTCACTGCGCCGCAACTGGTGTCAGTCGTGACCGTGGCCCAAAGCGTCGAATTCGCGATTCCATAGCGGACTTCTTTGCCTTCCATATTGCCGCCGGACTGCAAAGCGCTGGGCTTCTGATCAATTCCCGCCAGCAGGGGATTGCCGCGGGACTCTGCCCAATAGGCAGTGGTAACTCCGGCGAAGAATAAAACTGCCATGGCTCCCCACACTGCCCAGCCGTGGGTCTGCGACCCGGTCATTCGTCCCAGCGTGTAGGTGAGTCCGCTGGCAATGGCGAAGATCGCGAGCATTTCGAAAAGATTGGTGACGGGCGTCGGATTCTCAAACGGATGCGTGCTATTCGCATTGAAGAAGCCGCCGCCGTTGGTTCCGAGTTCTTTGATGACTTCCTGCGAAGCGACCGGGCCTTGCGCGATGGTCTGCGTAGAAACAGTGTCGAATGCCGGCTTGCCGTCGGAGCCGAGCACCGGTTTGCCGCTGGCATCTACTTTTGCCACCTGCTGCGGCTCCAGCAGGTTGACCGTGTCATAAGGCTTCAGATTCTGGGGCACGCCTTGCGAAACCAGGAACAACGCCCCCACAATGCTGATCGGCAGCAACACCCATAAACAGCAGCGGACCATGTCCACCCAGAAGTTGCCGATCGTCTCTTTCTGCCTCCGGGTGATACCGCGAATGAGCGCAATAGCCAGCGCGATGCCTACCGCCGCCGAAGTAAAGTTGTGATACGCCAGACCCGCCATTTGCGTGAAATAGCTCATGGTGGTCTCGCCGCCGTAGGACTGCCAGTTGGTATTGGTGGTGAACGAAGCCGCAGTGTTGAACGCCAGGTGCGGAGGGTTCACCCCAACCAGCTTCTGCGGATTGAAGGGCAAATAATACTGCGCGCGCTGGATCAGATACAGCAGCAGCATCGGCACCAAGCTGAACAGCAGCATGGAGACGGCGTACTCCGTCCACGGCATTTCCCGCTCTTCGTTGACGCCGGTGAGTTTGTAGATCAGGCGCTCGATCGGCCGCAGCACGGGATCGAGAAACGTCCGCTTGCGCTCGAACACATTGGCCATGAAAACGCCGAGCGGCTTGGTGACGGCGAGAACGAGAAGAAAAAAGACTGCGATTTGCAGCCATCCATTAGTGGTCATTTCAGAATTTCTCCGGACGCAGCAGTGCGTACATCAGGTACACACCCATCAAGACGCTCACAGCGAGCATGATCATCGATTCCAGGCTCATATTCGGCTCCTCAGTTCACGCGCTCGCAAAAGTACACGTAGGCGATGGAGATCGCGAAAAACCCAATCGTGGTGGCGACGAAAATTAAGTCCTGCATGGCTTTCTCCGGTTCATAGGTTCTTGGCCCGTTCGCCGTGCGGCTGGCGAATGGCTTCCAGTTTGTGCATGTAGAGTACTCGCGGTTGGTGCCGTTTGCGAGCGATAGTCTCGCGCAGTTTCAGCACTAACACCCGCCTTCCACCCTGGCGCCGTTCATCGCGCCAGAGCGCGAATCCAAAATAGATCAGAAACGCGACGCTGCCCGCCGAGATGGCCGAGATGATTAACAGAACCCCCATTTCGCCACCCGCCTTTCCGGCTTAACTCTTGCCTAACTCATTCGATCAAGGCGGGCATAAAGGTGGGTTAAGGAGTCCATAAAGAATTCGTAAAGAGCGATCTGAGGAAAATGCCAATTCGGATCAGGATGGATCTAGGCGCTAGCATTCTCAGTCTTTTAGCGGACCGGTACTATGTCCTGCATCACAGGATGCGGTGACAGAAATCACGCCGGTCCAGTCAGATTTACTCAGTTGTTTCGCGGCCGGAGGGCTGGAAGCGATAGCCCACCCAGGGTTCGGTGAGGATATAGGAGGGAGAGGGCGCATCGGGCTCGATCTTCTTGCGCAGTTGGCCGATGAAGACGCGCAGGTACTCGGGCTGTTCGGTGCTGTTCGCGCCCCAGACCGCAGCTAGCAGATTGCGGTGGGTCACAACTTTTCGCGGATGACGGGCGAGGTAAACCAGTAAATCAAATTCCTTGGGGGTAAGTTTTACTTCGTGGCCTCGGACATGGACCACGTGCGCGTCCAGATCGATGCGAAAGTCCCCATCGTCAATCGCGCTGGAGGTTTCTTCCTCCCGTGGTGAGCGGCGCAGGTTGGCCCGCACCCGGGCCAGCAGTTCGCTGATGCCGAACGGCTTGGTGACGTAGTCGTCGGCGCCGGCGTCGAGGGCCTGGACTTTGATCCGCTCCTCGCCTTTTACGGACAGCACAATGATGGGCGCCTGCGATTTGGCGCGAAAGTGCCGGCACAGCTCCAAGCCATCCATGTTGGGCATGGAAAGGTCGGTGATCATCAGGTCGGGGGTCCAGTCCTTGGCAATGTCGAGAGCGGCTTCGCCGTCGTTGGCTACGCGCAGATCGTATCCGTGAGCGTTCAGTGAAGTCCGCAGCACGCGGGTGATTTGCGGCTCGTCGTCCACCAGCAGGATGCGGCGATGCTCTGCGGGACGAGGATCTGCCAGGCTCATTTTGCCTCTTGGGTCACGATGTGCACATCAATCGGTGGGGCGTGACGCAGAAATTTCTGGATGACCGTAAGATAAAGAAATTTTCGCCAGCCTTCCTGCGCGGAGCGGCCGAACACCACGTGGGTGAGATGTTTTTCGCGGGCGAATTCCGCTACCCGCTCGGCGATGTTTCCGCGCGGCAAACGAACCACGGTCGCGCCCAGGTTCTCCGCGAAGCGAATGTTCTCCTGCAAACTGCGGCGGTTGTCGGGATCTTCGTCGTGGGCTGAGTCCACATAGACCACGTAGAAGTCCGCGTCCATGGCGTGGGCCATGCGTCCGCCGCGGGCGATGAGATACTGCGCGACGGGATTGGAACTGATGCACACCGCGATGCGCTCGCGCACCGCAACATTGTGTTCATGGTGTTCGTGCGTCCAGTGCTGCTCCAGGTTCTTGTCCACCACCTGGGCGACCTGGCGAAGCGCAAGTTCGCGCAGCGCGATCAGATTTCCGCGCCGGAAGAAACTTCCAAGCGCCCGTTCTGCCCGATCGACTGGATAAATGTCCCCGCGCTTCATGCGCTTTTGCAGCGCTTCGGGCGTCAGGTCAGACATCACAATCTCTTCCGCCCGCTGCAACACCCAGTCCGGCACCGTCTCGCGCACGTGCACGCCGGTGATTCGTTCGACCAGCGGATTCAGGCTCTCGATGTGCTGCACGTTGACGGTGGAGAGCACGTCAATCTTGGCGTCCAGCAACTCGATCACATCCTCATAACGCTTGGCGTGCTTGCTGCCTTCGATGTTGGTGTGGGCGAGTTCATCAATCAGACGCGACCGCCGGCTTGCGCGCCAGGATCGCGTCCACATCCATTTCGGTGAAGATGGTGCCTTTGTACTCGATCTCCTTGCGCGGGATCATATCCATTTTCCCGACCAGTTCGACGACGCCCTTGCGCCCGTGGGTTTCCACCACGCCGACCACGACGTCTTCGCCGCGGCTGTAGCGGCGAATGCCTTCGCTCAACATGCTGTAGGTTTTGCCCACGCCGGGGGCGTATCCGAGGAAGATTTTGAAGATGCCCGGTCTTCTTTTCCGGGGCGGCCTCTTCCAGCCACTGTTCAGGGCTTTTTTGCACGAATCTATTGTCATCCGAGTTCTGCGCTTTGTCGAGGCAGTACAATTACGCCGTGAAAGCTGCCCAAACGAGTTGTCCTAAGAGCGGTCGCGTGTGCCGCGATTGTGCCAGCCGATCGTGCTGTTCTATCGCCGGGGTCCCCATGCTAACCCGACAACGGTTGCGCTGACATTCCTGTTGGCTGTGCTGATCGTTTCGGCCAACTGGGGATTCTGGTACGCCGCGTCCCTGGCGCTGCTGGCCACTCTGGCATTCAATTTCTTATTTTCTGCCGCCGGTCGGGCACGCTCACCATTGCCGATCCACAGAACTGGGTGGCGCTGTTTGCGTTTCTCGCCACCGCGGTGATTGCTGGGCAGCTCTCTGAACGGGCCCGACGCGAGACCGTCCGCGCCACGCAGCGTCGCAAAGAAATCGAACGGCTGTACGCCTTCAGCCAGCGATTGCTGATTGTGGAAAGCCTGCCGGAACTGCTGAATTCCCTGCCGCGTTACATCGCGGAAAGTTTCGGCGGAAGGGGTGCGGCGATTTTTCTCGCGGGAAGGACCGATGTATATCGCTCCAGCCCGGACACTCGCGAAATTGAAACGGAACGACTGCAATCAGTGGCTGCCCGCGGAGAACCGGTCATGATTCCCGAGAGCGGCCTGGCCTTTGTCCCGATGCGATTGGGAGTAAAGAGCATCGGCTCGATTGGAATCTCGGGTGTCGATCTCTCTCATGAAACGTTCGACGCTCTGGCCACGCTGGTCGCCATCGCCATCGAACGCACCCGCGCCGTCGAAAACGTAGGCAAGGCCGAAGCCGCTCGGGAAAACGAAAAGCTTCGCTCGGCCATCCTCGATTCCATCGCTCACGAATTCCGCACGCCGCTGACAGGAATCAAAGCCTCGGTCACCAGTCTCCTCGCTGGAGGATTTGACGGAGGGCAGCAGACCGAATTCCTGACCATCATCAACGAAGAAGCGGACCGGCTGAATCATCTGGTGGAAGAAGCCACGCAGATGGCGCGTCTGGAGTCGCATCAGGTGGAACTCGATCTGCAGCCGCACCCGATTCGCGAGGCCATGGACCGTGCGCTGGAAGCAGGGAAGAAGCTGCTTGGCTCCCACCCTGTGACCGTGAATGCGGCTGCGACTCTGCCTCCGGTCGGGTTCGACATGGAATTGATCGTCAATGTGCTGCTGCAATTCCTGGAGAACGCAGCCAAGTATTCAGCGCCCGACTCACCGATCCGGGTTTCGGCGGAGGTTAGCGGTAATCAACTGGAAGTGAGCGTCGCGGACCGCGGCCCGGGGATTGAAGAATTCGAGCAGGCGCTCATTTTCGACAAGTTTTATCGCGGCAAAGGCAACCGCTATTCGGTACAGGGGACGGGCATGGGCTTGGCGATCGCCAGAGCGGTGGTCGAAGCCCACGGCGGCAAGGTGGGAGTCACCAGCCAGGTCGGGCAGGGATCGGTGTTTTGGTTCTCGCTGCCGCTGCGCGCGGCGGGGTAGATGGGAGTGCCGGAGCCTCTGCTCTAGGTTATTTTGCGATCCGCACTTGCACTTTCGCCCGCACAAGATCTGCGCTTTTCTCCGCAGCTTCCTTCACCAGGAACCCCATCTTGGGATGAGACGGCTCCAGATCAACTGCTACGCCGTTTTCACGTAGAGTTTCCGAAGCAATAGGGCCGATCGAGGCTATCACGGTCCGATTCAGCGCTTTGACGACCGCGTCCGCCAATCCCATTTCCTTGGCGACTTGGGTAGCGTGGACGAACTGCACCGAGGAAGTGAACATCACCACATCCACTTCGTCTTGGACCAGCGACCGGATGGCGTCTTTCAGCGGGCCGATGTCTTCCGGCAGTTCCCAGCGGTAAACCCGCACCGGGAAGACCTCGGCGCCACGCTCGCGCAGCGCGGCATAAAGCTCGGGACTGGGTTCTCCGTGCTCCTGCACAGCAATCTTTTTTCCGGACAACGGCACTTTCTCGGGATTTTCGTCCAGCGTCTTCACAATTTCGCGCCAGGTATTGGGCTCAGGCACAGTCAAGGTGACGGGGACATTGAATTCGCGCATGGCGGCGGCGGGCTTGGGGCCGCGAACGACGACTCGGGTGCTGCACAGGCCAGCGAAGAACTCCTGGCGCGAACACACGGTCTCTGCCGCTTGAAGCAACGCACGTGCACCAACTGCGGTCATGAAGATGATGGCGTCGAACTGCTTCTGGAGCAGCCCACGGATTAGCTTCCTTGCTTCTTCGTTCGGCTCGGACGGCACTTCGCGCGTGGAAGGCGCGACCATGGGCACGCCTCCGTTGTTGGAGATGAGCTGAGCGATCTCCTTGGCGCGGCGGCTCTCAAACGAAAGCACGCGCAGGCCGTTAAAACCGGGCATGGGATCTCCTGGTGGGTACGAGAATAGCAAAGAAGACAGGTTTCAAAGTTTCGCAGGTTTCAAGGTTTCAAAGTTGCGAGAACCTCAATGGCCAAGCAATTTCGCCACAAACCCAGAGAAACCTTAAATCCTGCGAAACCTTGAAACCTTGACCTTGAAACCTTGAACTTTCCCCTGGCATTGCCTAAAACGTCACCTATCCCTTTATCCTCAGCAAAATCCGTGATATAACGCCCTAAGGTCATCGAGCTCCCAGGAGATGGCGTATGGAACTGGCATTTCAGGCGATAGACGGCCGGAGGGGCCTCGAAAAAGGAGGGCTTGTGTCCGAAGACGAGAACAGGGAAACAGATTTCCGCTGGAACTGCCGATTAAGATTCATGGGCTGGACCAGGGAAGCGCCACCGGAAACATGAGCGCCGCGGGGGTATACATTCGCGGCAATGCCGCGCTGGAAGTGGGATCCAGCGTCGAGTTTGAGATCGCGCTGCCGCCGGAGTTGACGGGCGGGAATGAGAATGTGATCGTGCAGTGCCGCGGGCGCGTCGTGCGCAAAGACGGCGGCGCGGACGACGCCCAGGGTGTAGCTTGTGTCATTGATACGTACGATTTTGTTCGCCAGCCGTAGTCGCGAGGTGAAAGGCCAATGCTCAAACTGATTCTGGCAGACAACCAGGCAATTTTTCGGGCGGGAATCGCCAAAGTTCTCGCCGTCGAAGACGAGATGCGCATTGTGGCGCAGGCGCAAACCTCCGAGCAGATGTTCATGGCGCTCGATAAATTCCGCGCCGGAGTGCTGATTGTCGCCGGCGGATTCCACGGCGAGTTCATCGCCGTGCTGGCGGCCGCGAATAAAGTCCGCACTCGCGTGGTGGTGCTTGGCCGACACCGGCGAGAGCGCGCAGAAGTATATGGGCGCGGGCGCGCATGGCGTGGTGTATCGCAACGTGACCAGCCCGGCGCTGGTGGATTGCGTCCGCAAAGTTGCCCGCGGCGAAACCTGGGTGCAGGACATCGCCGTCCCCAGCGAGCTCACCGAGAACGACATGGTCGGATTGCGGGTCCGCGATCGCCTGACCGCGAAAGAACTGCGCATCGTCGCGCTGATCGTTCAGGGATATAAGAATAAGGAGATCGCGACCCAGCTCGGAACCACCGAGCAGGTGATCAAGAACTATCTGCGCAACGTGTACGACAAGATCGGCGTCTCCGACCGTTTGGAATTGGCGCTATTCACCATCCATCACCGCATTCTGAATGAAGCCGCCGCCGCCACCGCGGCCGCGCACCAGCAGCCGCAGCCGGGCCGGCCGGAGTGGCGTCGTAAGAATTGAATCATTGAATTCACTGAATCACGGGATTTGATTTGACGGAATCCAATGATTCAATCCCCCGATGATTCAATGATTCAATTCGCTGAGTTACTAAAGGCCGTATTCTCCCCTGAATGAGCTCCATAGATTTTTTGAATTGGACTCGCGCCCGCGCGTCTGACAGACTGATCTTGTCTTCCACAGTAAAACCGTGGTAGGGAAGACGGACCCAGGTGTTCGCCCGCAGCCCAAGTTGGGCAGATGTTCCATCCGGACCTCGTGGTCAATCCAGACAACTGAAGACTGCTTCCCGGCTTGCGCGGGAGTGTCTTTTCCAGCTCAACAGGAGACTCACATGAAACCGAATGGCAAGTATTTCGCAGTAGTGCGCGCTGTAGTGTTTGTGCTGTGCATGGTCGGCATGTTTTCCGCAATCGGCGAACGCCGAAACCGCGCATGGAAAATTCAAACTGCCAACCGAGACTCGCTGGGGCAAGCTGCTGCTCGCGCCCGGAGAGTACGAATTCACCCTCAACACCGAATGCCGCTGGCACGATGGTTACGATCTGCTCCGAAAGATTCTGGATGGAGCGGAATGATCATGCCCGAGGGTATTTCGGATCCGGTCTCGCGGAAGGATCGAGCCTGTATCTCGGCTCAATCCGAGCACGGGAGCCTACGTTGAGTCCCTGGCGCTGGGCGATCTCGGTATGACGCTCAACTTTCGGAGCGCCCAAAGCCGGCAAGGTCACGCGACTGATGTTACCGCACGCGACAGAAGTGGCCTCCGCGTCGGGATCCCACTAGGCCGAATCTAACTTGGATGAGAGAAGGCGCGGGCTTCCATGGCCGCGCCTTTCTTATCCTAGGCAGCCCTGCCAAGTCACCCCGAGGATTTTCGATCCTCAGAGAGCGAGAGCAGGGCGGGATCGGCAACTGAGCCCTTTTCTGCAGTGAATGCGTCCCATTCTGGACATGAGCACGGCTGCGATTTACCGCGGCCCTCTAACCGTGCCGCTGCTTGAGAATCTGGAACCGCCTGTAAAAGTGCATCTTTACGCCGAAACTTGAAGTTTTACTTGACTTGATGTTACAAATTCGGAACAAGCGGGACCGTTCTCGAGTAAACTGCAGGATTGCAAAGTGTGGGTGGCAGTACCGATTTTCGGTAAAATCTCGATCCGGTGTTGGGGCAGGTTGAGAGATTGTCGTGATCGGTACATCCGCCGCCGAGGGGAAGAGGGCATGGTCACAGGAGGGCAAAGGCTTCGCGTCTTGCGGGAGAAGCTCGGGCTGACGATGCGCGACATCGAAACCGCCAGCGAACGCATCGCCCGCAAGCGCAACAACGAAGAGTATCTGGTCCCCATCAGCCGTCTCTCCGATTTCGAAACCAAAGGCGTCATTCCAAGCATTTACCGCCTGTACTCGCTGGCCGTCATCTACCACCGCGATCTGCGAGAAATTCTGCTTTGGTATGACGTGAGTCTCGAAATCCAGACCTCGGACCTTGAGATTTCGGCGCCGCCAAAGTCGCATCTTTCCAATGCTCTCGCCAACATGACCACGGTGCAGATTCCGGTGCGCATGGATCCCGCGTTCGATCCGCGCAAGACGCTGAATTTCGGCCGCATGGTGGAGCAGTGGGGAACGGTGCCGCTGGCCTATCTGGAGCAATTCTCCAAAGTTGATTTCACCTACGGATACGTCGGCAGCGAAGATCTGACCATGTATCCGATTCTGCCGCCGGGCAGTTTTATTCAGGTGGATGAGTCACGGGATAAGGTGACTGATGGCGGCTGGCGCTCGGAATACGAACGCCCGATTTACTTCGTCGAAACCCGCGAAGGCCACACCTGTTGCTGGTGCACCTTGACGCGGGACGAAATCATTCTGCAGCCCCATCCGCTTTCTCCGGTGCAGCCACGGGTACTGCGCTATCCGCAGCAGGCGGAAGTGGTGGGGCAGGTGGTGGGAGTCGCTATGAGGCTCGGCGCGTGGCGTTCCGTTGCCGATGTCCGCTCCAGCCCTGCGAGAGCGCGCAGAACTGAGCTGAGGTGGCGCGCCGATCCCGCCCCGGGATCGCTGGGCAGCAAGTCTTCCGGCGCGCTGCGCCAAGCCTCCCAAGATACTCTTCGGCATCCACTCCGGCTTGCGCACTCGACTTTTCGACGTCTTCCAGCAGTGTCCCCAGAGGCGTGGAAAGCACCACCGAAACCACTTCGCGATGGGCGGTGCCGAGGGCCTTATTGGCGGTACGTTCGCCCGTACACTTTTCCCATGCCCCAATGAGCGTAGTCTCCCGCCCGATGGCGCAACCCGGCCAGATATTCCAGCTTACTTAGGCAGCCAGTGACCGCCTCCAGCGTAGTACGCGACAAATCGTCGAGAGCCGATTTCAGCGTCATTTCCGTTACGTTTTCAGGAAGGCAGAATCCACCCCGATTCCTGCGGAGAACAGCCTTCCGCCGTCACATTATCACGGTGCAACTCCCACTTCAATAAGGAGATTTCACCGTGAAAAAGACCCTTCTCGTGCTGGCTGCCGCTCTGTTGGCTCTCTCCCTGTCCGCCCCGATAGCAAGTGCGAACTGTCCCCACCGGTTGCCGGTCGACCGCGTGCACTGCGCAATAGGCAGCAAATTTTTTGTGGGCTGCGGATGGCGAACGGATTACCATGCTAGCAGCCCATGCGTTTTTTGCTCTGGTATCTCTGGATCGCCCCCCACCTTCTCTCTGGGTGTCTGTCATCTCGATATTTCTGCGACGTGGCCTGCGACCACAATTCCCTTTTTTCTGACCTACATGCTGTGTTGAGTCGGCTTACTTTCTGGCGTCGTTCACTGCTTCACTGGCGAGAGGGGATCCGGCACTGCACTTGCACGCCTATCGGTTGGATCGCGGTCTGGGGGTTGGGAATCGTCTCGTTGATAAGTTTTGGAGTGATCTACGAACTGGTGAACCAGCTGATTCTGTCTCGTTCAACCCTGGCGAAGGCACTTACGACCGGTCATGCGCTGGTCGGCTGCCGTACTCCTGCTGCTGACTGCGATTGCCTCCGCCCATCTGGGGGTTACTCGTCGAACGCGTGATGAACGTTTTCGAGGTGCTCGATTTTTCGGCCAATGTGCTTCAAGTTGGGCTGCTAGCTCGTTCTTTTTCTCTTCAGCCGCGTCCTGCGAGTTTCCTGGCGAAGCCTGCCCGTGGGAATTGCGCTGGGCTTGGGAATCATGGGCTGTGTGGAGTTGCAACAGCCCCGTTGTTCGCCGTATTCCGCGTGCACCGCTACGCCGTTATTGATGTCGTCCGAATGGCGGGTTTTCACGTGTGCGTACTGGTCTGGCTGGGATACCTCATTTTCCCAGAGCGTGGGCCTAAGTTTGCCGGGTGAGCCTCTGCAGAGATCGGACTTGGAGTCCTGGGACCAGGAACTGCAAAAAATGGTGCGGACGCTGACGTACGCGCGTTCCCAAAACGGGAAGCCAGGTAGCAACTAGAATTTTCAGGAAAATCGAATTTGAGTCTTTGGATCTCAGGGCCGCAGGGGCTAGAATCTCACGAGATAGTACCACGATGATGATGCCTTTTATTTTCGCCGGCATTGGACTGCTGGGCCTGTTCCTGATTCTTTATTTGGCCATGGGGCTGCGCCCGAAGGGCGGCAACCTCGACGAGCTGGCCGCGCAGTTGCGTCCCATTGACGTGGACGCTTTCCGCAACCTGATTGACGAGCGCGAGGAGGAATACTTGCGCGCGCATTTGCCGATGCGCGAATTTCGCGGTGTTCATCGCGAGCGCATGATGGCGGCGGTGGAGTACGTTTGGTGCGCTACCCGGAACACGTCGATTCTGATGAGCCTGGGAGAGGCAGCCAAGCAGAGTGCCGATCCCGCGGTGGTTGTTGCTGCCGACAAACTGCTGGAGAACGCCCTGCGGCTGCGGCTGTATGCGATTCAGTCTCTGCCGCGGCTGTATCGTCAGCATGATCTTCCCCCATGCCAGCGCGGCCCCGCACTTTATTGCAGAGACCTACGACACCATGACTCGGCAGGCAATCGTGATTGGATGTCTGCGGCGTCCGGCTCGGCGAAATGGCGTACGGCCTAGGAGCACGGAGCTTACTTCATGGCCCGAGCGCCATGATCGCCAGCACTACCGGAAGATAAATCACCGAGGCGTGCAGCAGCCGGCTGGCCAGTACTCGTGATCCGGAAGTGGCCAGCTTGAGCGAGTGATACAGAAGAAATCCCCCCGCCAGCAGCATGGTAAATCCCATAGGCTGGAACCGGTGCGTCCAATCGCCGGAACCAGCGTGGTCAACAATCAGAGCCAGGGTGAAGGCGACGATTTCCCCGCGGGTGAAGCGCGAATCCCGATCAAACTGCGGCAGCATGTGGTAGCCGGCCCGTTCGTAGTCGTCGCGGTACATCAGCGCGATCGCCAAGAAATGCGGGAACTGCCACAGGAAGAGGATGGCGAAAAGAAACCATGGCCTGCCGGTTGATGCGCGCCGAAGCTCCCGCCCAGCCGATCAGGGTGGGCATCGCCCCCGGGAAAGCTCCCAGCAGGGTGCAGAGCGGCGTGTTGCGCTTCAGTGGCGTGTAAACCAGCAGATAAGAGAGCAGCGTCGAGACCGCCAGCAATGCCGCCAGAGCGTTGACCGTCAGCAGCAGATAGAGTCCGCCTGCCACGCTCAGTAGGACGCCGAACAGCAAGCTTCGCGGGCCGCTGAGTCGTCCCGAAGGCAGCGGACGGGAAGCCGTCCGGCGCATCTGGCCGTCCCACACCCGTTCCATCCACTGATTCAGCGTCGCTGTGCCGCTGGCCACCAGCAGGGTGCCGATCAGGGTGTTGACCAGTCCCCCAATTCTCATCGGCCCGCGGCTGGCCAGATAGTAGCCTGCCGACGTCGTCATGAGAATCAGCAGGTTCACCTCGGGTTTGGTGAGCGTGTAATAGTCGCGGAGTTTCGACCTCAGCGTTGGGGAAAGGGTCGGTGTTTGCCATTACGTTTGAGGTCGCCATTTACCAGTCTTGGCAGAATCGCCATCGCTTTCGTCGCGTCGAACCTGATTGCGTTTGCGGTACCCAACAAAAATCATGCCGATGGATCCAAGAGTGGGAGGAACGATAAGAATCAGAATACCGCTCTTCAACGCCTGAATCATCCTGGCCCCGGAAGAGGCTGCTTGAGTGTAGCAGAGGGCGCAGCTCTGCGAGAAGGCCGGGAGCGACACCGCGAGCATGACAACCGGCCAGCAGCGCGATCCCTATCAGAAGCGACGGTCTCCTGGTTCTCATCTTTCGCTTTGACATCTCACCCCTCAACTTGTTCGTCCCCATGGATCATTTGGAAAACGGTGCGCCCGATAACCATGCGGAAGCTATCGGTCCATCCATATTGCATCCCCAGCAGGACGGAGACCGTAAACAGAACAACAAACAGCAGGAAAGCCCGCTTCTCGGACCACAGATGCATGAAGAATAATTCGGCCAGCGCTGCCTCGACACAGGCAACCGTCAGCATGCGCACGAACATCTGCGATGGTGGAAATGTTCTGATAGGCAATCACGAACTGCAAGCCCGCCAGCGCCAGCAGGCAAACATAGACGATCAGGTCCTTGCCGATTCCGCTGCTGGTGTGTTCTTCCGCTGTCGTCATGGCAATCTGCTCCAGAATTTCCTGAGTCTAGTGGCTGAGGTTCAAAAGATAGACCAACGGGACGACGAACATCCAAACCAAATCCACAAAGTGCCAGTACAGGCCCAGAACCTCGATGTCATCGGCGTTATAGCGTCCGCCCTTGTAACGCAGGCCCACAGCGATCAAAGCGATGACGCCGCAAGTCACGTGGGTGAGATGCAGGCCTGTGATGCTGAAGAAGGATGCACCGAACAGCCCGGTCCCCCAAGGGTTCTGAAACATCGTCATGCCTTCCCCGATCAGTCCCATCCATTCACGAATGTGCAGCAGGGCGAAAGCAATACCCAAAACCGCGGTAATCATGACCCAAAGGAAGGCTTTGGCTTTGTCGCCGGCCCGGGCGGAGCGCAGTGCGATCAGCATGGTCAAGCTGCTGGTCAAAAGAATGAACGTCATCAGCGCGACATTGGTGATGCTGTGGAACGGGCGGGGCCAGTTGGTGGTTCCATTGCGCAGGAATCCGTAGGCCACCAGGCAGGCGGCGAAAGTCATGGTGTCGGCGATGATGAAGAGCCACATCGCCAGCTTCTTCGTCGGAACTGAAAACGCCGGTCCTATGGTCAAGCCTGTCGAATGCTCAGCGATGGTCAAGTCCGCTTGGCTCACCGCGCCTCCTCGTAGTTCCTTAGAGTTTCATCCACAGCAGCAAAAGCAGATATAGCCACAAGATGCCCATAAAATGCCAGTAGCGTGCGGCTGCAACTAGTTGACTGCGTCGCAGTGCCGATGTTCGCAGCTTGTGAATGACGTAGGTCAGCCCGCCCAATCCTCCCAGCACATGAACGGCATGCGCCGCGGTCAGCAAATAGAAAAAAGAACTGCTGGGATTTGTGGCCAGGTACACCCCATGAGCCCGCAACTGTTGCCATGCGACGTACTGTCCAGCGACAAAGAGCAGGCCGAGAACCATGGTCAAATACAGCCAGCGTGCCGGACTCTGCTCCCGGCTGGTCGAACTGCCCATGAAAACGGCGATGCGGCGGCGGGCGACTTCCAGAGTGACGCTGCTGGCGAGGAGCAGAAGAGTATTGGAATAGAGGATCGGCGGCAAGGTGAAAGGCCGCCAGTCGAGCGAGGAACCTTTACGAACGATCAGAGCGCTGGTAAACGCTGCAAACATCATCATGATGGCAAAAAGCACCACCCAGATGGCGGTCGCAGACGCCGGCGGCGAATAGTACTGCGCGACCCTGGCCCCGCCCCCTGCGGGAACAAGAGTCCTTCCAGCCCCCGTTTCCCGCAGGCCCTTGATCCGCAGACTTGTTCAGATCGACTTGCGGAGGCTCCTGTATCGTGTTTGGCATAGTCACTTCTCGTCTTCGCTCGGTCTTCACTTGTTCCGGCGAAGCCTGCATGACGTAGTCACCGACTGAACTCTTTACTCCGTATTGATACGGGTCGTGGTACACCACCGGAAACTTGCCGCCAAAATTGTCGAACGGCGGTGGCGTGGCCGTGCTCCATTCCAGCGATGTGGCTTCCCAGGGATTGTCCGGCGCCGGTTTTCCCCAGAAGCGGCTGTGGATCAGGTTGTAAACAAAAATAACCTGGGCCGCTCCTGTGATGAGGGCCGCCACGGTGATGAATCGGTGAACCGGGATCAGCGGCTGCAGGTAGTCATCCACGAACGAAGCGTAGCGGCGTACATTTCCCGCCATGCCCGAGGTAGTGGAACGGCATGAAAATGCAGTAAGCGCCGACGAACGTGAGCCAGAAATGAATCTTCCCCAAGGTGTCATTCATCATTCGCCCCACCATCTTGGGGAACCAGAAATAAGTTCCGGCAAAGATGCCGAACATGGCCGCCACGGCCATCACCATGTGGAAGTGTCCCACCACAAAGTAGGTGCCGTGCAGCACGATGTCGAGGGAGGGCTGGGCCAGGAAGAAGCCGCTGACGCCGCCGGTGACGAACATCGAGACGAAGCCCAAGGCAAACAGGGAGGCCGAGTTGATCCGCAGTTTGGATCCGTACAGACTGAAGGTCCAGATCAGCACCACGATGGTGGCCGGAATGGTAATGACCAGGGTGGGGAACGAAAATGCCAGGGCGGAGTACGGATTCATGCCGCTCACGAACATGTGATGGCCGTAAACCATGTAGCTGAGGACGGCCAGAGTCAGCATGCAATAGATGAGCACTCGCTGGCTGAGCATCTGCTTGCGCATGCTGGTGATCAGGATGTGGGAAACGATGCCGATGCCGGGCACGATCGCGATATAGACCTCGGGATGCCCGAAGAACCAGAACAGGTGTTGCCAAAGCAGAGTCGATCCGCCGGAGTGCGGCTGGATCTGGTCGTTGATCACGACGTTCGGAGGGCACGAAGAAGCTGGTTCCGGCAACGTGGTCGAGAATGACGAGGATGCACGCCGGCATCAGCACGGCAAATGCAGTCAGCCCCATGCAGGACGTAATGAACCATGCCCAGGCAGTGAGCGGCATGCGCATCAGGCTCATGCCTTTGACCCGAAGATCGAGCGTGGTGGGGATGAAATTCAACGAGCCCAGCAACTGGCCAACGCAAAACAGCGCAATCGAAATCATCCAGAGAACCACGCCCATGCCCTGGCCGGGGCCGGCAACTCCGCCCACGGCGTTGAGCGGCGCGTATTGCGTCCATCCGCCGAGGGTTGGTCCATCGCCGATGACGAAATGACGCCATCAGGACCACGAAGGCCACGAACGTGACCCAGAAGGACATCATGTTGAAGCGCGGGAAGGGCATGTCCTCCGCGCCGACCTGAATGGGCAGGAAGAAATTGCCGAAAGCTGCGAACGGCGCGGTCGTGAGCACGAAGAAAACCATGATGGTGCCGTGCATGGTCATCAACTGCAGGTAGAACTCCGGCGTCATCACCCCGCCGGGAGCGCCACTTTTCGAGAGCAACTGCAGGCCGGGAATGGCGGTGTTGTTCCAGCCGAGGTGAAAGCGCATCAGCCAGGAAAGAACCATTCCGCACAGAGCGCCGCCACAAAGGCCAGTGCGTAGTACTGCTTGCCGATCACTTTGTGATCGAGTGCTGAAGACATACTTCCGGAGGAACCTGGTCGGGGGCGCGTGATGTTGCACCGCGTGCGATGACATGTCGTGCATGTTCTCACCTCAACCGAGATGTCTCCGTCCCCCGCGAGCCTGCCGAACGCGGATGGAAAGAGCTACTGCAGTGCCGCTTCCTTCTTCAGCCAGTCGTCGAAATCTTCCTGGGAATAAACATAGAGATAGGCCTTCATGTTGTAGTGGCCCAGGCCACAGAGCTGGGTACAGACAATCTCGTACTTTCCTACCTTGGTTGCGGTGAAGTGCAGGGAAACGTCCAGGCCCGGGCACAAAATCCTGTTGCACTCGCAACTCGCGCACGAAGAAGGAATGGCCAAGATCCTTCGTGTGCATGAGCAAGTGGATTTCTTTGTTCACCGGGATCGCCATCTCGGCCGTCACGATATCGTCTTTGGAGTCCGGATCGTGCACTGGTGTCGATACCGAAGATGTTCTGCGTTCGCCTCGCTGATCTGGTCCGGATGCAGAGGGCCGAGCTTTCCATCCGGACCGGGATAGCGGAAATAGAAAGCGAACTGGCCGGCCTGGACCTGGATCGCCATGGCGTCGGCCGACGGAGGAGTCAGATACTGGCTGGCCCAGGCCTTCACGCCAAAAAGTCCGAGAGCCAGGACTTCTAAACCCACAACCAGGAATGCAGCGATCACCAGACCCTTGGCGCCGCCGGGAAATCTCTTGATCTTTGCACTCGGGGCCGCGGTTGGAAAACTGCCAGACGAAGAGAGCCAAGAATGAACTGTGCGGCCAGAAACGCGATCCCCGCTTCGGCCATGGTTTCTGACATTTGCTCGTCGATCAAGTGTCCATGAGTGGAGATGTCCTCCGGCATTGGCCAGGTATGCCGAAGGATCGGAATCGCGGAAAGAATCGCAATGATGACAACGGTGACCGCGAAAAACTTTGCCATAGTGGTTGGTCCTCCGGACGGCGCCCCGCCGGCTCGCCGTCAGATTGCGTTGATGCCGCCGCACGCTGTTCTGCAGCGTCGTGCCACTCATCCGGCTACTTGGCCTTGAACGTGAAGTTCGCCGTTGCCGGTTTGCCTGCGGCCACCGTGATCTTTTGGGTCTGGGTGCCGTAGGTTTCCTGCCACGCGGTCAAGGTGTAGTCTCCCGGCGGCAGGTTGTCGATCTTGTACGATCCTTTGTCGTCGCTGATGCCATACGGCGACTTCACCACGACCATATATCCGCTCATCCAGGGATGAATGTTGCACTTCACGTGGATGGCAACTTCCTGCGCCGGCCAGGAGGCATCGATCGGGGCCGCGCCGGGCGGCTGCGACTTGTTCCACTCGTGGTTCGGCCCACCGGGCGCGGGCATGGGATGAATGTTGTGCGAGGTCTGGTCGGCGTTGACGACCTTGAACTGCTGGTTCACGCTCAGTCCCAGCACATGCGGCAGATACTGGCAGCCCTTCTGAGTGAACTCGGGGTGTCGCGCTGGAGTGACGTTCGCCTCCACTCCATCCGTCGGAGATGTAGACCACGACATTCGCCAGGCTACCGTCGGGTCCCGCGACTACACCTTCGGTCGTGATGGGGTGGTCTTTGTGAATGGCCGCGCAGGACGGTTCCTTCGACATGTCAATCGGCTTCTGGTGGGGCGCCACTCCGTCGAGCTTAATGGTGCCGGTGATGCTGCCTTCCGAGGGCGGAGCCGCTTTGACTCCGCGCTCCGAGATCAGCACCGCACAGGCGAGGGCAAGTACAGCCGGGAAAATGATGGCAAGCTTATTGCGATTTAGTGTTTTCATACGACCTCTCTTCATAATCTTGCGCCCTTCCGGCAACGAGAATCAATGTTGCAAGAGCCAGAGGCGCGGAAAATCAGTTGGACAACCGTCCCCCCGGCTTCTTGTCTAGGGCGCCGGCGGGTTGGGATTGATCGGCTTCAGCCCCAGTTGTTTGGCGATTTCTCTCTCTTTGGCTGTTCTCTCTGGTCGCGGGTTGCAGGGTGCGTAGATAGAACACCAGGTCCCAGGCTTCCTCCGGCTTCACATTGTCGGCGAACGAAGGCATCGGAGTGCCGTCCAGCCCGGTCATGAAGATGCGATACAGAGCGCGGTCATCGGTTCCGCATTTGAACTTGGTCTGATCGTGGAAGTTGAAGGGTTTAATGGGACGGTTCTGGTCGTCCGTCAGCGTGTCCGCCGAAGGCCCATTGGCCGCGGCCTGTTACGCCGTGACACTTCCAGCACTCCAGCTTCTTGAATACGGCTTGTCCAGCTAAGACCCGATCCGGCGTTAGCGCTGGCTCGGCTGGAATCTCGATCGGAGTTCCGGGCTTCTCGGTTTTAAAGCGGTCCGAGAAGTGTTTCACGTAAGCCACCAGATTCGACCCGCATCTGGTCGGAGAGCGGATTCCATGATGGCATGTTCGAGCTCTGCAGTCCTCGCCCCACGGTGTCGTACAGGTCCGCATCGGTGGGCAGGGTCCCGCTCGGCGTGGAGCGGCACTTGAAACGTAGCCAGGGTGAAGTTGCGCGGCTTGGGATCGATCCACAGCCGCGTTCTCCCCTTCGCC
Organism: uncultured Acidobacteriota bacterium; assembly: GCA_963819825.1. Lineage (GTDB taxonomy): Bacteria > Acidobacteriota > Terriglobia > Terriglobales > Acidobacteriaceae > Gp1-AA145. Next base: position 293,398 of record CAWFXO010000002.1, on the reverse strand, counting down.
ATCTCCGAGCACGCCGTGGCAACCCACGCAATAACGCCGGTAGAGCATCTTCGCATCCTGGCGCATGGCCGGTCAGCTTGCCGACGTGGGCCTCCATTCCCAAGTTTTGTTCTTCCTGATACTCGGTGACCTGCGCGGAGGAGATGCTGCAAAAAGCCAGCGCCACAACTGCGCACGCGATCGTTTTGATGGGTTGGGTACGCATTTTCTCCTCCTTAGAAGTCAAAGTCGAAACCGGCCATAATGCTGTTGCTGGTCAGGTCGCTTCCGTCTGGCGCCAGGCCAACTTGTTTGAGCCACGAGTACTCGTTGTGAAAAGCGAAACCCGCCCGGCTGGTCATGAACGGGTAGTACCGGTAGCCGAAGACGTAGTTGTCAATGTTGCCGAGGTTGGATGGGTAGATCGGACAAGAGGATCGGCCTGCTGCGACATTCGGATCCACTCCGAGCGTTGGAAGAAGATCAACTGCGGGTTCTGCACCCAGTGGGTTTCAACGAATCCGCCGTTCCAGGTCGGGCTGCGGAAGCCGGCGACCGAGCTGCTGGGGGGCGTGTTGTTGGGGGCTGTCGGATCGTCGATCGGGTTACCGATAACCGACGCCGAACCATGGACTGTCTGACCCGTGCTGGGTCACGACCTGAAAGTTCAAGTTTGTCGAAGTAGAACATGCCTATGAAGCCTTCGCGGCTGAATCCCTTGTTAGCCGTTCCAGAACTGGGAATCGGAGTACCTCCATCGGTCAGGTACGTGGTCGCCGCCTGCCCGGCCAGCGCGTAGAAACCTACTCGATCGGTTCCCAGCTTGCCTACATTGAAAGCGTAGCTGCCCGTAAAGAAGGCCGAGTAGCTCTCGCTGCCATACTGCAGGTCTGGATTCCCATCTGTCGAACTCAGGACCGTTACCGCCAGGCGAATTCGGTCGTTCGCCGAGTGACCCATCCACTCAACGCCGACCTGGTTATCGCCAATCTGGCCGAAAATATTGCTGTCGCCGACCGGAATAAAGTGGTAAATCTGATAGGGGCCTCCGCTCACCGATAAAGTCAGGCTTCGCTTTTCGGAAACAAGATTGTCGAGTTCGAACTTGCCGACCTTGAAGTTCAGCCAGGGACTGTGGAGGAGATTGTCAAATCTGACGTTGACCGCCTCGATGTGAAACGCACCGGTTTCATCCGAAGCGGGAATCAATTGGAATGAGATGTTCTTTTCCAGGGTGCCAGCGGTCAGGATGTCGAGTCCGCCGTAGTCGAAGCCGCTGTAGGTCAGCCTGGTCAGTCCAGGACCGCCGCCAGGAGTGTCGTAGGTGATCTTGTTTGTGCTCTCGCGATGCCAGTCGGGGGTCATGCGGAAGGTGATCGGCCAGTACGACGGGTTCTGCCAGATCGGAGCGTCCCGGTCGTTCATCAACTGATAGCCGTTGTCCTTGAACTTTTGCCCAAAGTAATTCAGCATCGGCCAGGCTTCATGGCAGGCAGAACAACGCAGGCCATACTTTCGGGCAAAGGCGGGCAGGGCCAGGGCGCTGGGAACGGACGAGAAAACGAAAACGGCGAGGAGCAAACCTACTAAGGTCCTTCGTGCAGAAGCCATTGCGACCTCCTGGGACACACCCACAGCACCACAGACTTCGGTTCCGCGCGAATGCGCGCAACAGTTTGAACTTTTATCATGTGGGCAAATAGGATGTCAAGGAAATGTCAACCATTTGTCACGTATTTGTCATGAACCGCTCTTCGGGATAGATTTGACATGGGCTCCGGCCACTGTAGAGATGGTCGCAGCATTACCATCGGCAGCGCTTGGTTATGAACAGAAAACTTCAACTCTTAAGACTAGCTGCTGGATGCGCTCTGGCCCTGTCGGTAGCGGTCCCCCTCGCGGCGCGCGATAAGGGGCCCGCAGGAAAGCGGGGGGTTGAGCGTCACGCTACCGGTTCCAGAGCGGGAACTTTTGCAGGCGGTGCAGGATGTGGCCGCCGACGGCATCATCCAGGGCAGTCGGGAATATAACAAGGACGAATACGTGGGCGGCGCCGAAGTCGCCGACAGCACCCCCGTATTTCCCAAATGGACGGGGACCGGGCAAGCCTTCTACAAGGTCCGCAAGAACGCTCTCGACCCCAGGAATTTCAAGGACAGCGGCGATTCAGGAACGCTTGCCGTCCGCTATGTAGTGCGGCCGCAGGACGACAAGAACACCATCCTGAACATTGATGCGATTTTTGTGGACGATTTCCATCGCCGCGCCCACGCTTCGAACGGCTCGGTGGAAGCTGCCGAGTACGCGGCCATCCAAGACCATCTGGCTACTATCCAATTGCAGAAGCAGCGCGTCGCCGATGAAGAGCAACACCACCAGCAGGAGCTGGCCGCGAAGGAGCTGGAACGCAAGCAAGAGCAGCAGAAGCTGTATCTCTCGGTGGCACAGGCTCCGGGCGAAAGCCTGGAGCAGCACCTTAACAATCTGCGGCGGCAGGCGGAGAGATTGGTAAAGGCTCCCGGCGGCAAGCTCCGCTCGGCGCCGTACCGCAGCGCCTCGAGTTTGAAAACCTTGCCGCCTGGGACGCAGGTGTTGATCCTGATTGCCACTCCCTACTGGTACGGGGTCGAAATCGAAGACGGGGAGCACGGCTGGCTGCATCGGTCTGAGCTGGAGGTGCTCCCTTGAGGCTTCGCCCGCACGGCTTGGTTATCTTCCTGGCGCTTGCAGCGTTCTCGGCGGCGCAGGAGCCTCACGCCACGAACGCGGTGAATCAGCGTATTTTCTCCCAACCAGCCGAAAAGGTCCGTGCAGCTTTGCAAGAGCTTCCGGGCGGAACCGCGGGCCGGCTGCCAACGCTGGAAGGATTCGTGGTCCCGGGGGCGCAGGCGATGTCGAGCTATCAGCGTCCGTATTACCAATGCGAAGTCCGCATCACTGCGGGGAAGTCGGGCGGATCGCTGGTACAGGTGACAGCGAAAATCACCGCCTGGTTCAGCAGCCCGGAGCATTCAGGATACGAAGCGCTGATTTCTAACGGGCGGGTTGAATCGGATCTGCTCGATCGATTGCAAGAGGCACTGGATGCCTCTGCCTCAAAGGGCAGCAAGCCCGCGGGAAACGGACAGGCTATTTCTCTGACGGCCGGAAGTCGGTGGCCCCGCAGATTGATGCGCCCGGTGCCGCAGCTCCCCAACCAACTCGTCGTTTCCAGCGGCGACAACCCGCGGTCGGCGAACCAACAGGACAGCCAACTGCAACAAGAAGCCAACAGTCTGGAAGAAATTCTGCGCAATCAGTCGCACCCGGACAATTTGATCGCGGTCAAGCAGGATGGCACGCCGGTGCTGCAGAATGCCGGCAGTCGATGCCAAGGTTCTGTTCCTGGCCAGCGCGGAGGATGAATTCGAGATTACTCGAAGAGACTCCGGACTGGATGCATGTGCGCATTTCCGGTTTGTCGCGCGGCTGGTTGCGGCGTTCGATGGTGGAAATGCCCGGCGAATCCCAGGCCAGCTCCGCGCATGCGCTACCGCCGGTTGCGCCGGCAGCGGCCTCGACTAGTCCCCCTGCCGCCGCGCTATTTTCCGTGAGCAGTCAGGAAGTGGGAAGTTTTCCCGGCGACTGGACGCCGCTGAAGGGCAAGAACGTGAAGATCATTTCGTTGCAGCAGGCCCCCGGCAGCGGACGCATCACCAGCCCGCAGGAGAAGAAGCAATTCGCCGCGGGATTGTTGCGGCAGGAATCGCAGCGCCTGGCTTCAGACTCAGCAGGGGTGGTGCTGATCTTCGACGCCGAGGACGGAGGCATGGTTGCGGCCACTCGCGGCGTACTCGATCAATGGAACAGCGGCACACTCTCGGACGCGGCCTTCTGGAAGCAGTGTTATCTGGATCCGCCCGAGATTGTGGGGGCAAACTAACTCGTCCTACTCGACCAGCGGGGCTTTGGCCGCTGCGGGGGGGGGTTGGGGGAAAGTTTGGAGGCGCGGGTCGGAATCGAACCGACGCATAAAGGTTTTGCAGACCTCTCCCTTACCACTTGGGTACCGCGCCCTTAGAGATAAAGTTAGCAGCCCCGTTGGAAGATTGTCCACTGGCCTTCGCCCGGCAAGCCAACTAGGGGCAAGTGAGCTGGGCGGTGCCGAACACTTGGAGCTGCTGTCCGCCGTCCGGCATCGGCATCTGCTGCCCGCCCGTTCCCGCGATTATCGTGACCGTGCCGGCGGCTACATTGTGACATTGAGCCAGCCCATTGCCATCCACCGACGCCGGTACGGCAATGTTTCCAAAGCAAGAGCCCGTGCTGGTTCCGACGCACCAGATAAGGTTGCTGACAGGAACCCGCTTCGACGAGCCTCCGTAAATCCCCATTGCCGTGAATTGGACCTGACCGTTAGGGAAGTTCTGCGCGTTGGCGACTGCCGGACTGACGCTGACTGAGGTGAGCCCGCTGTTGCCGCAACCCAACATTCCAAGGAGACTGAGACCTACAACAAACCCGAACGCTTTCCGTTCCATGAAGCACCCCTTGATTGGCGAAGCTATGCCCTAGTGGATGCGAACCACGAACCTGCAGGTTGGCCCGGAGGAAGATTTCTGGAGCGGGAGACGGGGGTCGAACCCGCGACATCGACCTTGGCAAGGTCGCGCTCTACCACTGAGCTACTCCCGCTCGATTACGAAATTATAAACTATGCCGCCGATGACCCCCAATTTGACCGATTGAATCATCGGGGGACTGAATCATTGAAAACCTCTGCGCAAATCGGGGCTAATGATTCAATCCCCCGATGATTCAATGATTCAATTTTTCAATGCCCCGTGTGCCACTGCGGATCTTTTTCCGCGGCGACGATCTCGCCATCGCGCATGTGAATGATGCGGTCGCCGTAGGCCGCTGCTTCGGGATTGTGCGTGATCATCAGCACCGTCTGGCCGAATTCCTGATTGGAGTGGCGCAGCATCTTCAGAACGATTTCGGAGTTCTTCGAATCCAGATTGCCGGTAGGTTCGTCGGCCAGCACAATCGCCGGACGATTGATGAGCGCGCGCGCCAGAGCCACCCGCTGCTGCTCGCCGCCGGAAAGCTCCGACGGGCCGGTGGTGCAGGCGTTTGCTCAGTCCCAGAAGTCCGACGATCTGTCGAAGTGTGCCGGCGTCGTGGTCGCCGTTGTTTCCGGCGATGTCAACGGCCACGTCAATATTCGAGCGCGCGTCGAGCGTGGGCAGAAGATTGAACTTCTGGAACACGAACCCGATCTTCTTCTTGCGCATGCGGGTGCGTGCCGCGTCGGAAAGCCCGGCGAAGTCGACTGCCGTCGATCAGCACCTTGCCGGAGTCGGCCTTGGTCAGGCCTCCGAGCAGATAAAAGAGAGTTGATTTGCCGCTGCCCGAAGGCCCGACCACGCTGACGAACTCTCCCTTCTCCACCTGAAAGGAGATTCCGCGCAGCGCGGGCACTTCAATCTTGCCGATGTGGTAGGTCTTGTGAAGCTCAATCGCTTCAATGATGGCTGCCATTGGAAGCATTGATCTTACAACAAGGCCTGCAGTGTTGTGTGGCGCGGGCGCCCTCGCCCGCGATGCTTGTCGCCACAAATGTCGGAGGTCCTCGAGACTGTGTTCTTACGCCGAAGCCACGCGACACGGCAGGCGCCGGAGGAACCTGATGTCCGCGCAATGCGCCCGCTTGGGGCCGCGCTTGCGCACCAGCAGCAGGCGGATCCGCTCCAGCAGGTCGGCCGGAGCGTACATTCCTTTGGCAAGAAAAACGTCCGCGCCGGTTTCCTGTTCGTAGATTTTGACTTTGCCAGAGAGCAGAATCGCCGGCGTTTGCGGTGACAGGTCTTTCACGCTTTGCACCAGCTTCGAGCCGTCAATTCCGGGCATCACGAGATCGGTGAGCACCAGGTCCACGCCGCCCTGGGTGAAGCGGTTGAGCGCCTGCTGCGCGTCGGAAAAGGCCAGCACGCGGTAGCCGCGGGTTTCCAGCATTACTTTTCGAATGGAGAGAGATTGTTCGTTGTCGTCAACGCAGAGGATGGTTCTTTTCGGTTTCATCGCACGGACTTTCTTGAGAGCGCGCAAATAAAAGCAGCGCGCTCGAAAAATTTCACAAATTGTCGGTTGAAGAATCTAACAGAGCGAACTGAATCCTATCGGCGCAGCGCTCGCGTGTAAAGTGGCGCCGAAGCCAACGCGAGTTTTCCTCATTGCAAATTGGCGGCGATTGTGCAGGACCGCGTTTTGCGCGGACTTCGATGGCCTGTGCATCTAGAAGAAAAGTTCTCCGCGTAAAACTTCAACAACATTTCCACCGACGCGTACATTAACCACTCTGTCATTGCGTCGCGAGGCACGAACAAAAATCCGGCTGGTGCGTTTCATCTCGACGCCTTGCTCGATCATGCACCTGCTCGTCGGGTTCCGCAACGCCATGTTCGACCATCCACGCCGCCGCACAGCCAGAAGCCGAGCCAGTGGCGGGATCTTCGCCGTTGTAGAACAGCATGCGCGCGTGCAGGCGGGCTTCGGGATCGACCGGTCTCGCGTTGAAACGCAGAAGAAAAACTTTCGAGCCGGACGCCTCCAGATATTCTGAAGACCGCTGCTGATTGATCTGCAAACGGCGGATCGCTTCCAGAGCTGCGAATGGGCAGAATGGTGAAGGGAACGCCGGTTGAGACCGTCTGGATTGGAAGTTCTGGGTGAATGTCGTCGAGCGGAATCCCTGTGACTTCGGCAATTTTCTGCTTGTCGTGGACTTGCCCGAAGACGGGATCAGTCTGCGTCATCTCGCCGAACGCGGGCTGGCCGGGAGTTTCGGTGAACTGGACCGGGATCGTTCCCACGTTGAGGTCGAGCTGGATCTGAGTCGGCGCCGGAGTCTCCGCGCAGCGCGAAGGCCGTGCCCAGCGTGGGATGCCCGGCGAACGGCAACTCTTCCTGCACCGTGAAGATGCGGACCCGCACTCCGCGCTCGCGCTCGGTGGCCGGCGTCGCGCGGCAGGATGAACGTGGTTTCCGACAGATTCATTTCGCGGGCGATGGCCTGCATTTCGTCGTCGTTGAGGCCGCGGCCGTCGGTGAAACACCGCCAGCGGATTGCCCTGAAGCGGGCGCGAGGTGAAGACGTCGAACTGAAGGAACGGAAGGCGGCGGGAAGTCATGCGGATTGGATTCACGAATCGAATCCAAGGAAGCGCAAAGTTTCTTGTGGGGACAGCCGTCCCCGGCCGTCCGTCGAGCGTAGCTCGACCTGCTCTTCGTTCGGTTTGACGCTCCCTGCTGCCCCTGCGTATCCTATCCTCATGCGAATTTTTCCCATGCCGTGCTGTACCTGTTGTTGCTGTCGTGCGCCGGCGTGTGGGTAGCTGAAAGCTTTCCGGCCCACCCGGCGCAACGCGGGTGGGTTTTGTTTTTCCCGCCCGATGTTGAGGCCGCAGCAGGCCAACCCGGGCTGAGTCCCGAGAAGAATTCCATTCACGAGGAGATCAAAATGAGCACCGCAACTTTGACCCCAGCCGACACCAATCACATTCCGCGCATCAACGAAACCGCGCCTGATTTTACCGCCGAGACCACGCAGGGCACCATTCACTTCCATGAATGGATCGGCGACGGATGGGCCATTCTGTTTTCGCATCCCAAAGACTTCACCCCGGTGTGCACCACCGAACTCGGAGCCCTGGCGGGACTGGAGCCGGAATTTGCCAAGCGCAACACCAAGATCATCGGCCTGAGCGTGGACCCGGTCAGCAGCCACAGCAAATGGGCGGTGGACATTGAAGAGACGCAGGGCCACAAGGTGAATTATCCGATGATCGGCGACACCGACCTGAAAGTCGCTAAGCTCTACGGCATGTTGCCCGCCGGCAGCGGCACCACGTCCGAAGGCCGCACCGCCGCCGACAACGCCACCGTGCGCACGGTTTTCATCATTGGCCCGGACAAGAAGATCAAGCTGCAACTGAGCTATCCCATGACCACCGGCCGCAACTTCGCCGAAATTCTGCGCGCGCTCGATTCCATGCAGCTCACCGCCAAGCACAAGGTTGCGACGCCTGCGAACTGGAAGCAAGGGCGACGACGTGATCATCAGCGGCGCGGTCTCGAACGAAGAAGCCGCGAAGCAGTATCCCGAGGGATGGAAGACGCTGAAGCCGTATTTGCGAGTAGTCAAGCAGCCGAAGTAAGTCAACTTCGGGACCACGGATTAACGCGGATTTTCACGGATAAATCTTTTCCGTGAAAAATTCGTTTCTCGTTTGCGGCGAAACTAGCCAGTAATCACTAGCCACTGACCACTAGCCACTGCCTTTCGACATCCGTTCCTCCGCCGCCGGCAGCGCCGGAAAATCCGTGAACGGCTCCGACTGATACCAGTATCCGACCGAGTAGAAGCAGTCGCCGCGGTCGTTGGCGTGGCCGTGTTCGATCGTGTGCTTGAGCGACTTCTGAAACGTGACCGGATTGTCAGCGTGCCAGCGGTACAGGCAATAGCGTCCGCCTGCGCGCTCGGGCGACGCAATCATGGGCGCGCCATTATAAAGATGCGCGAACGGCGTGGCCCCGTTCTTGCCGCCGAAATCCCATGCGCCGTTGAAGTAATCCTCTGATCCGGTGCCGGTGATCACCGGCATCGAGTCGTTGTCCACGAAAATCATGTCGTCGCCTTCGCCCATCCAGTTGTCGGAATTCTGCAGGACGCCGAGCGTGACTCCCATCAGGTGGCCGCGGCCTTTGGTTTCGAGGAATACGTAGTTGTTTTTCCCATCAAGATTGCGCTTCCGGCTCCGATCGCAAAGCTGCACGGCGCGGTTGGGCGTTGCCTGCCGGTACTGCGCGTGAAAGTACAGGCTCTCGGCGGGCAGCGCCGGGACCAGTTGATAGTCAATGTTGTAATAAAACGCATTCACCGGCTGCGCTCCCTGATTGGTGACCGTGATGCGCGCCGACCGCTGAAAGGGCATGGCAAAGTAGCAGTTCAGCGCCTTCACCGACGAGCAATTCAAGAACGCCGACTGATAGACAAAATATTCCGCCAGATTCAGCCCGAAGAAATCGCCAACCGGGACTTCGACGCTGGGCTTTGCATTGCCATCCCAGTAGATGCGCAGAACGTTTTCCTTGAGGTGCGAGGGCGACGGCGCTGCGATGGTGAACCAGATGTGAGTGATCACTCCCGGGCCGTCGGCCTGGAAGACCTCAATCGTACCGCCGGCAGGGATGGGACGCGAGTCGGCGTTGCCTCCACTGCGGTCGTAGCTCGATTGCTTCAACGAGCGGTAGTCGTGGGCCAGCGCATAGCGCGGCAGGCTCAGGTTGCTTGTCTTCGACTCCGGATGAACGTCCGGCGTCTGCGCCTGGGTACCGGCGGCGGTTCCAACGACCCCAGCCGCCAGCGAGCCGAGAAAGTCTCTGCGAAATATTCTTGAGTTAAACATGGGGGCCTCGCTCGAGAATGTTTGGAGCATCGCACCGTAGCGCAAAGCGGGGCGGGAGTCAATCGGCGCGGGAACCTGTTACTCTGGAAAACCGCACGAACGACGCTGCAACGGAAGCGCATGCGGTCCGGTGATCGTCCCGGTCTTCAAAACCGGCGGACGGTCCGCTTTAGCGGATCGTCGATGGGTTCGACTCCCATTCGCTTCCGCCATTTTCTTCAAGGTCAGCGTGCGGTGACTGGACATATCCCGTCCGCCAGCCGCCTTCCATTCTCTCGATAGATTCCGCATCCGTAGGCGCCAACGTTGCCAACCAGCAATTCTGAATGCGAGGCCTTCCTTGCCATCGCCGAATTGCGGCAATAATGGAAAAAGACTAGAGATGGTTCACAGGCGCTCCGTGTACCATTTCGACTCTGGCCGCATCCGTCGCGACGCGCGGGCATTGGAAGGGAACCTTGACCTTGGCCACTCAGCCTCAGAGCAGCAATACAGCGCCAGACGCCGAAATCAAGTCCGGCTTGAACGAATCCGATCTTGGCTACTACGGCTGGCGCGTCGCGTTCGCCGCGTGTCTGGGAGTGATGGCCGGATTCGGCTCGCTCTTCGTCTATACCTTCTCCGTCTTCGTGAAGCCGCTGGCCGCCGAATTCGGCTGGAGCCGGGAAGCCATCTCGGGGGGCTTCGCCATCGCCGCGGTCACGTTGGGAGTCATCTCACCTTTGCTCGGCCGGTGGATCGATCGCTTTGGCCCTCGCCGCATCATTCTTGCCTGCATGACGATCTACGGATGCGGCATCGCCTCGCTGTCGCTGTTGCACGCGGGAATATGGCAGTTCTACCTGACTTGCTTCGTGCTGGGCGTGGTCGGAAACGGAGCCGCGCATCTGGCGTATTCGCGATCGATTTCCACCTGGTTTCAGCAGCGGCTGGGAATGGCACTGGCCCTGGTGATGGTTGGAGCGGGACTGGGCGCCATGATTTTGCCTGTGGTCGCACAATCCATCATCAGCCGGTCGGGCTGGCGTACAGCGTACGCGTCACTCGGCTGGCTGGCATTGTTGCTCGGATTGCCGCTCAGTTGGCGTTACATCCGTGAGCGCGGGCACGAACCTGGAACGATCGCGCGCGAGTCGGTTCCGGTCCAACATTCTGGCCTGACCTGGCAGCAAGGCCTGCGTTCTTATTCCTTCTGGATCATCACCACCATCCTTTTTGTGAGCTCGATCAGCATGAACGGGGCCATCACTCACCTCTCCGCGCTGCTGACGGACCGGGGCCTCACCTCCGGCAAGGCGGCGCTCTGCGCATCGGTGCTTGGCGGTTCGAGCCTGCTGGGCAGGGTCGTCGTGGGATGGCTGCTCGACCGGTTCTTCGGGCCGCGGGTTGCGTTGTTCATCAACCTGATTACCGCGCTGGGCATTTTTCTTCTGGCCCGTGTAAGCAGTTTCCCAGCCGGCTGCCTTGCGGCTGCGCTTATCGGCGTTGGCGCCGGAGGCGAAGCCGCCACCACGCCTTACCTGCTGACTCGTTATTTCGGCCTGCGTTCTTTTTCTACTCTCTACGGTTTTACCTGGACGTTCTACGCCGCCGCGGGGGCCATCGGGCCGGTGATTTTGGGGCGCGCATTTGACTTGACTGGGTCTTATGCCTCTTTGCTGGTTCTCCTGGCAGCCGCGCTGGGGCTGGCCGCGCTGACCAACCTCTTGCTTCCTCGGTACACGAACCGGTGATCTTCAAAACCAAGCGTGGCCGAACCAGCAAATGGGACCGAAGACCTAAGGAGTCTGCGTGGGGCAAAAGCATGGACACCCGACAAGACGGACAACATGGAATCGTTCTTCTACGAAGTTCGGCGGTAACGAAGCGGTGGATTTTCCTTCTGCGATTCTGCCAGTGCGTCCTGCTCTTTGCCCTCTGGCATGTAGAGTAAACGACCGGGAAGCGCAAGCTGAATGCCGGCGTCGGCCACCAACTCCATGATTCGCAGCAGCAGGTGTTCGCGAATGGCCATGAACTCATCCAACTTGCTGGTGAGGATGTGGCATTCCACTACCACATCGAGCCGGGTTTCCTCAAAGCTGACAAGACCGACCCGAAGAACATCAGAACCCACATTGGGATGCTCCCGGAGCAAAGACCGGATCTCAGCCAAGAGCGCTCGCAGTTGGGCCGGAGAAGCGCCGTACTGTAATCCTATCTTTGTGTGAAACAGGCTCTTGTCGCGACGGCTGATGTTTTCCACGTTCATGTTTGCAAGTTGCCCGTTGGGCACCGAAAGCTCGGTGCGTTCCAAGGTACGAATGCGAGTAGAACGAAGACTAATATCTTCGACCGTGCCTTGCCGGTCGCCAATTTGACAGACCTCCCCGATGCGAATCACCTCGTCACTGAGAATCGATATGCCACCCAGCAGGTTTTCCAGCGTCTTTTGTGCGGCAAAGGCGATGGCAATACTGCCAATGCCCAGGCCGGCCAGGGCGGTCGTAATCTCAAATCCCAGAATCGAAAGCACGACCAGCCCTGCGACAATTACAGCGAGCACTTTGAAAATACGCTGTCCCAGCAAAACGATGGAGCCGCTGCGGTATCCGGAACCGTCGAGAGCCTGGACGCGTGCTCGCTCACTCCAACCATTAATCAGCCGAAATACCAGCCAAGCGACCGCCGCGACCAGAATGATGCTGGTGATCTTTTGATAGTGAAGTCGAGTGACAATGGGAGCGCCTAGAAGGTACACGCCGAGGTGATGAAAAACGACGGCGAGGATGAGCGTAGCCGGGGCCGTCGAGGCGCGAAGAACATCCTTGGTGATCCCGTTTTTCCGCCATCGCTTCGAAATCCGGGCAATGGAACGAAGTGTAAACACCACTACCCAGGCCAGGGCCAGGGATATGGGAACCAGCAATATAAGTGCGATCAAACTCCTTAAAGATGAATCGAAGATTCGGCTAACTGCAGGAAAACGCGAGGAACCCAACTCCGCTCCGTCAGCCTCGGCTTGGGCAAAGAGGTGTGGAACATTGGCCACAACTGCGGAAGAGAACAACCAAATCTGACCCGCTGTGGGATCGGGCACATGCACCAAATCAACATTGGTGTCATTGCCATTGATCCGGAATGCCCCGATTCGTTCGCGATCTCTTGGAACTCCGATTTGACGGGAGCCTTCCAGGTGGCCACTGATGACTCCCATGCGCTCTACAAAAGCGCTTTCCATAAGCTTGTAGAGTTGTTGAGCGATACGCTCGCCGTTGGTGGCGCGCGCTTCCTGCGGCAGTTGGAGGTACTGACTGGCATCCTTATACCTCCCGTTGCGGGCAGCATCCAGGAACCCAAGTACCGTCCCGTCAGGAGTACTTCTCCCAAGAGGGTCGCTGATTTCGTCCTTTTCGGACGCGCCCGCGTTTGCATTTTCAACCTCGTGCGCGAGCGATTGCCCATGCATGGCCGCCGCGATCAGCCAGAAAACGAAAACATAGATGGGACTGTGGCGAAGGAGGTTCTTCTTGATAACCGTCGAAGAAACCCTAGAGATGTTCACACCGTAGCAACTCCATGCGTATTTCCCTAACTCTGCGCTCGGTGAATGAAAATCTATCGGATGGTTGGAGCTGTCGCGCCTGTTACTACTCACAGTTCACAGTTGCACTTTCGTGAATGACCATTCCGGTGGATAGAAGAGCGAAGAACTGCATCTTTCACTAGCGAGAGAGCCTATCGAGGATCAGACGCGACCCAGCACGGTTGAATTAAGTCCTCTTTCAGCTCTCTTCCAAACGTTTGTGAACACGGATTAGAAAAAAGGAGAGCCGGAATATCTCCGGCAAGCGACTTTTCAACATCAAAGTCAGCGGGCGGATTCAAGAACGACGGACCCATCTCAATCAAAATGATCGGCATCATTACCCACGCACAGGAGAGGCCCAATGAGTTCACTGATAGCGATTGTGTTTAACGACGAATCCACTGCCTTCGAGATGCGCGCGGCGCTGGCCAAAATGCAAAAGCAATACTTGCTCGAGATGGAGGATGCGGTTGTGGTCACCATGGACACGAGCGGCAAGACCAAGTTGCATCAGGCGGTGAGCCTGACAAGCGCAGGCGCGGTCGGCGGCGCATTTTGGGGCATGCTGATCGGGATGCTGTTTCTCAACCCCCTCCTTGGCGCCGCTGTCGGAGCAGGCGCGGGCGCGCTGTCTGGAAAGTTTGCCAATCTCGGCTTGGACGACAACATGATGAAGGACATTGGGAGGTCGCTCACGCCCGGATCATCCGCCCTCTTTGTTCTGCTGCGGAGGGCTACTCCTGACAAGGTGCTCGATGGCTTGAAGCAGTTCGCGGGAAAAGGAAGGGTGTTCCAAACGTCGCTCGATAAAGACGACGAAAAATCATTACGCGAGGCTCTCGAAACGCGCGCTGAAAATGTTGCCTGATCCTGCGGCAAGAAACGCGACCCACTCGATGGATGCACGCTTTCGCCGCGTAGTCGGTGCGTGATCGCCCCATCGAACAGGAGGACTACCGTGGCAGAGCGAGCAAACGTGCATCCCATCGCGCCGAAAAAGACGCGACTCGAGAAAATCCTGGATACCGTCGAACGAGTGGGGAACAAGGTCCCGCACCCGGCGGTCATTTTTATTCTATTGATCGCCACCGTCATCGTGCTGTCCCACATTTTGTATCTCACGGGACTGAGCGCGACCTACGAATCGATCAATCCGGACACCCATCAACCGGAGCAGGTCACCAGTACGGTGCAGAGCCTGCTGACGGCATCCGGAATCCGTTTCATGTACGACGGTGTCGTCCGGAATTTCATGAGCTTCAACGCGGTAGGAGTAATCATCGTGGCGATGCTGGGGGTTGGTGTGGCTGAATCCGCCGGCCTGGTCAAAGCATTGATTCGCAAACTGGTGCAGGTTGCTCCGGCCAAGGCCCTGACCTACATCCTGGTGTTTGTCGGCATTCTGTCAAGCATCGCGGCGGATGCCGGTTATCTGGTCCTCATTCCACTGGCGGCGGCGGCGTTTCTCAGCGTGGGTCGCAATCCTTTGGTTGGGCTGGCCACGTCCTTCGCCGCGGTTTCGGCAGTATTCAGTGTCAACATTCTTATCAAACCGCTGGACGGCATTCTGACGGGCATTACCAACGATGCTATCCATCTCATGAATCCCGGCCTTTCCGTTTCCTTGACCGCGAACTTCTGGTTTTCGGTGGCCTCCGTCCTGATGCTCACGGGCGTGTGCGGGTTGATCACTGATAGGTGGGTCGAACCTCGCCTGGGGCCGTATCGGCCCTCCAAGGAAATTCAGGCCGAAGAAGCTAGCACCGCGGGTGTAGCTGAGGAAGCGCGAGGATTGAAGTACGCCTCGTGGGGGACGCTCGCGATTTTCGCCGTATTCGCTTTGTTGACGATCCCGAACGGAGCTCCGCTTCGCAATCCTGAAACCGGCGCTCTCATCGGAGACTCTCCGTTCATGAACGGTCTAATTGTCTTCATAGCGCTGACATTTCTGGTCGCGGGGGCCGCCTACGGCTTCGGCGCAAAAACTATGAAGAACAGCGCAGACGTTATCAAGGCGATGGAAAAAGCCGTGATCGGGCTGGGCGGTTTGCTGTTCCTTCTATTTTTCATCAGCCAGTTCATCGCCTTATTCACGTACACAAATATTGCCACGATTGCGGCTGTGAAGATGGGTGATGTCCTGGACAGTGCCGGTCTGGGACCGATTTCGTTGCTGGTCGGATTCGTGCTTGTGGTGACGGTGCTTAATCTGATCATCACCGGGATCATTCCCAAGTGGGCAATCTTCGCTCCCGTTTTCGTGCCCTTGCTGATGAGGCTCCATGTCCAACCTGCAGCAGTGTTGGCCGCCTATCGTGTAGGTGATTCCCCAACTAATGCCATTACGCCGATGATGGCGTATTTCCCCCTGATCGTTGGCTTCGCCGCGAAATATCAGAAGGGTGCAGGTGTGGGTACTGTAGTCGCGATGATGCTGCCCTACGTCATCGTGGTTCAGGCCACGTGGATGGTCCTCCTGGTTGTCTGGCAAGTCGCGGGTCTCCCGTGGGGATTCTAACGGACACGAGCATGAAGACACGCCGCTCAACCCCAAAACAGGTAACCAGCCATCTTTTGAGGAGCAATCCCATGGCCGCGAAGAGTAACTTGATCGAAGTCAATTTGGATTCCTCGTCGCCGGAGACGGTGCGGACGGGGACCTTGGTAGTCGGCGCTTTTGTTGATAGTCCACTTTCCCCCGCCACCAAGGCGATCGACCAGGCGGCGAAAGGAAAACTCTCTGGCCTGATCAAGGGAGGCGACCTGGAGGACAAAGCGGGCGCAACGCTCTTGCTCCATGACCTGCCGGGTACCGCCGCGGAGAGGGTGTTGCTGGTCAGCCTCGGCAAGCGCACCGAATTTAGCGAGAAGGCTTTTCGCGACGCTCTAAACGCCGCTGCCAAGGCCCTTGCCAGCGGTGTCTCCAAAGATGCAGCCGTTACTCTAGCCGACGTTGAATTGCCGGGCCGCTCGCAAGCGTGGCGGGTGGAACAATTGAGCCGCGCGCTTGCAGATGGCGCATATCGCTTCGATGCTCCGCGGGCGAAGGCCGAAAAAAAAGACCGTGGTGCGCGAAAGGTCAAACTGTTGGTTTCCGGCAAAATCAACGGTGCCCTCAGCAACGCAGTGCAACGCGGTCTGGCCATCGCCGAAGGAACGGCGCTGGCGAAAGATCTTGGTAATTTGCCCGGAAATGTCTGCAACCCCCAGTATTTGGCCGATACCGCGCGTACTCTTGGCAAGGAGTTCAAAATCAATGTCGAGGTGCTTGAGCGCGAAGACATGCGGAAGTTGGGCATGGGCGCCGCGTTATCCGTGGGCCAGGGCTCAGCCCAACCCTGCAAGTTCATTGTCATGCACTTCAAGAATGGCGGAAAGGAACGACCAACGGTTCTGATAGGCAAAGGGGTCACGTTCGATACCGGCGGTATTTCGCTCAAACCCGGGGCGAACATGGACGAAATGAAATTCGATATGTGCGGAGCGGCCAGCGTTTTTGGCGCCATGAAAACAATCGCGCGTCTGGAATTGCCGATCAATGTTGTGGCGCTCATCCCCGCAGTCGAGAACATGCCCGGCAGCAACGCCACCCGCCCCGGGGACGTGGTGACCTCCATGTCCGGCCAGACCATTGAGATTCTGAATACCGATGCCGAAGGCCGGATGGCCCTGGCCGACGCTATGACTTATGCCAAACGTTTCGATCCAGCCTACGTGATTGATGTTGCCACTCTGACCGGCGCCTGCGTGATCGCACTTGGAAACATCACGACCGGCCTGTTCGCCAACGATGACGAACTCGCCGATCAATTGCTTGAATCCGGCGATGATTCTGGCGATCGTGCGTGGCGACTGCCGATGTTCGACGAATATCAGGAATTGCTCAAGAGCAATTTCGCCGACATGAGCAATCTCGGTGGACGGCCGGCAGGGGCGATTACTGCGGCCTGCTTCCTTCAACGATTTGCGGAGGACTACAGGTGGGCGCACCTCGACATCGCCGGCACGAACGCAGTGTCGGGCGACGCCAAGGGCGCGACTGGCCGGCCGGTGCCGCTGCTGACGGGGTTTCTGATCGGCCTCGCCGAGAACAGGGCTCGTGGGACGACGAGAGCAAGAGCGGCTTAACCTGCCGAATTGGATCGAGGCGAGTTTACTTCCAGTAGGAGGACCAACCTGTATGGCTCAGTCCAGCGAAAAAGCGCGCAAGTATTCCCGCGACCATGCGGAGAGATTCCGTCACGAGCTTACTGAATTCCTGCGCATACCCAGCCTGAGCGGCGATCCCGCGCATGCTGGCGACGTCAAGCGGGCGGCAGAGTGGCTGGCGGCGAACCTGCACGGGCTGGGAGTTAAGAGCGCCAGAGTCATGCCCACGGCAGGTCATCCAGTTGTATATGGTGAGTGGACTGGGGCTGGGCCGGATAAGCCAACCGTTTTGATCTACGGGCACTACGATGTGGTCCCCGCGGTAGTGGAGGATGGCTGGGACGCGCCGCCGTTCGAACCGGTCGAGAAGGACGGGAAGATCTACGCTCGCGGAGCGACTGACGACAAGGGTCAACTATTCATTCACGTCAAAGCCCTCGAATCTTACCTGGAGGCTAACGGCGGTGCACCCGTCAACGTGAAATTTCTCATAGAGGGCGAGGAAGAGGTTTCATCGCCCAATCTCGCACCTTTCATTAGGAAACATCTTGATCTGCTCAAAGCCGACGTGTGCGTGATTAGCGATTCGTCCATGCGTACCATGGAAGAACCTGCCGTTACCCACAGCCTGAGGGGCATGACCTATATTGAGATCGAGATCCAGGGGCCGAGGGACGATCTGCACAGCGGATTCTGGGGTGGGGCAACGCACAATCCAGCGCTCGCTTTAGTCGAAATCCTTTCGAAGCTTTATAACGCCGACAACACCATCGCCGTCCCAGGTTTTTACGATGACGTGGTGTCCCTGACCGCCGAAGAGCGCGAGATGATCGCAAAGAACAAGCTCAGCGAAGCTCAGTTCAAGGAGGCAACCGGCGTGCCCGCAACCTGGGGAGATAAGAAGTACACCATTCGCGAGCGCGTCTCTGCCCGGCCCACGCTGGACATTAACGGCTTGTGGAGCGGGTACTCGGGGCCGGGTCCGAAAACGATCATTCCTGCCAAGGCCGGAGCAAAACTGAGCTCGCGCCTGGTCGCCAATCAGGACCCGGAAAAGATCTTCAAGCTGCTGAAGAAGCACATCGAGTCGATCGCACCGCCAACCATCAAGGTATCGGTCACACTGTTGACGAAAGGGAAGCCAGCATTGATTCCCTTTGATCTGCCGGAGATGCAGGCAGCATCGCGGGCCTACGAAAAGGCCTGGGGGCACAAGCCAGTATTCACGCGCGGCGGTGGCAGCATTCCAATTGTCGCGGATATACGCAACATGATGAAGATTCCGGTAGTGATGATGGGCTATGGGCTGGACAGCGACGGCTTGCATGCCGCCAACGAGCACTACAACGTAGAGATGTTCCACCGTGGCATTGAAACCGCGATTGTTTACTTGGAGGAGCTTGCCCACATGGCCGTGTCAGCCAAGGCCGCGGCTTGAGGGGTGTTCCGGATAGAACCAGGGCATAGCCGCGGGACCGCATCTGCGGGGATTGAAACGGGGAAATGGCATGTCACAGTCTCGTATTGAACAGGACCTCCTCGGCACCGGGAGGTTCCAGCAGACGCGTACTATGGCGTGCATACGTTACGCGCCGTTGAGAATTTCCCCATCAGCGGCACGCCGATCTCAACTTACCCAGAACTAGTGAGAGCGCTCGCCTGCGTTAAGCAGGCCGCCGCGATGGCCAACCACGAACTCGGCTTGCTCAACGACGAGCGAACCAATGCAATCGTGGCGGCGTGCGAAGAAATCCGCAACGGTGCATTGCGCGAGCAGTTCGTCGTGGACGTCATCCAGGGCGGCGCCGGCACATCGACGAACATGAATGCCAATGAGGTGATCTCGAACCGCGCACTCGAGCTCATGGGACGGACGCGCGGTGACTACGCTGCCCTCCATCCGAACGAACACCTCAACTTGAGTCAGAGTACGAATGACGTAGTTCCGACCGCACTCAAAGTCGCAATCTGGTTTGCGATCGATCGCCTCATCGATGCAATGGACTCGCTGCGGGCCGCCTTCGAGTCGAAAGCAGGCGAATTCGAGGACATCCTGAAAATGGGCCGCACCCAGTTGCAAGACGCGGTGCCCATGACCCTCGGCCAGGAGTTTTCTACCTATGGAGTAATGCTCTCAGAGGATATAGAGCGCCTGCGTGAGGTGAAGCTACTGATACGTGAGATCAATATGGGCGCGACCGCCGTTGGCACAGGAATCACAGCACATCCGGAATATGCCGGAAGGGTATGCAGACAGCTGGCGCAGATCACGGGGATTCCGTTTGTTACGGCCTCCAACTTAGTGGAGGCAACTCAAGATGCTGGCGTGTTCGTACAAGTATCAGGAGTGCTGAAGCGGGTCGCTATTAAGCTCTCAAAAGTATGCAACGATCTGCGCCTTCTCTCTTCCGGGCCGCGTGCGGGACTTGGAGAAATCAATCTGCCTCCTGTGCAAGCGGGATCCAGCATCATGCCGGGCAAAGTCAATCCCGTGATCCCAGAGGTGGTAAATCAAATTGCTTTTGAAGTAGTCGGCAACGATGTCACCGTCAGCTTTGCCGCCGAGGCTGGCCAGCTGCAGCTGAATGCGTTTCTGCCCATCGTCGCCCACAGCATATTTAAGAGCCTGTTGCATCTGCGCAATGGGTGCCTGACGCTTGCGGACCGGTGCGTCCGAGGGATCACTGCCAACCGGGAACGGCTGGACTCAGACATCGCACATTCGATTGGCGTCATCACGGCGTTCAATCCGTACATTGGCTATGCCAACGCAACGGAGATTGCACAAGAAGCCCTGCACTCCGGACGCGGCGTAGCCGATCTGATTCTGGAGAAGAAGCTGCTCAGCGAGGAACAGGTGGCTCGAATTCTAAGGCCTGAATCTCTCACCAAACCGGTTGCGCCTTCTGTTCCTCCTGGTGGCCAGAAACAACGCCGCACGGGATAGGGGGACTGTATTCAGCATGGGATTACGCGAGGCTTCGAGCGCGACGACGGAAGGGTGATAAATGAGCACTGAGCTAAAGGTTGATGTTGGCGAGACCTCTTATGTTTCCACGGGGCACTTGCCCTCGCCCGATCAGGTGAAGGAGCTCGTCCTCCGCGCGCACGAGCGTTTCAAGTCAAACAGTGAAGGAACGAACTCTGACGTTTACCCCGCTTTGGAGCGAGTCCCGAGTCAGCTGTTTGGTGTTTGCGTAGTTTCTACTCGAGGGAATGTTTACGCTGCCGGCGACACTGACTACGAATTCGCGATCATGAGCGTTTCCAAGCCCTTCATTTTTGCCCTGGTTTGCCAGTCTCTGGGTGCGCACCATGTTCGGGAGAAGGTCGGCGTGAATAGTACCGGGCTTCCGTTCAACTCGCTGGCAGCGGTCGAGCGAAGCGGAGATGGGCGGACCAACCCGATGGTGAATTCCGGCGCGATCGCCACAACCAGCCTTGTGCCGGGCCACACTCTGGATTCGAAGTGGCGGTTTATCCACGATGGTCTATGCCGGTTTGCGGCTCGAGCTCTTACGCTGAATACAGAGGTGTATGGGTCGGCATCGGAGACCAATTCGCGTAACCAAAGCATCGCGAGGCTACTCGAGAGTTACGGCCGAATCTATCTTGATCCGTCGCACGCGACCGATCTCTACACCAAGCAATGCGCTTTGAACGTGACCGCAACCGACCTGGCGGTCATGGGAGCCACCCTGGCTGACGGCGGGGTAAATCCAGTGACCAAGGAGCGCGTGGTCGATCCGGAAGTGTGCCATTACACATTGGCAGTCATGGCAACAGCAGGGCTGTATGAGACCTCGGGAGAGTGGCTCTACGACGTGGGCCTGCCCGGAAAGAGCGGAATCGGCGGGGGCATCGTCACCGTTTCTCCGGGCAAGGGCGGACTTGGCACATTTGCTCCCCCGCTCGATCAGGCGGGGAACAGCGTCAAGGGACAGCTTGCTGCCAAGTTCCTGGCCGCGCACTTGGGAATGGATTTATTCACATCGAAACCGGAATGAAGAATGGACGGGTCGAGTACCCAAGTCAGAAGGTTGCCTTGTGTGAGGGGAAAATCCAAAAGGATTTCCTCCTGGCTTTGCCGATCACTTCCTTTCTTGTTTCTGATTGCGGGACCAGGCTGCGCGAATGAATTTTCTGAAGTCAACAATAGCGCTAGGCATACTCATCTTCAAAGGTTTTGAAAGAAAACACCTGCAACTCGTGGCAGCGGGTTTGGCGTACTACTTTCTGATGTCTTTTTTCCCCGCTCTGCTCCTGCTGATCGGAATCACGGCACATCTTCCGATCCAGCACGGCGCGCAGCGAGCGACCTCTTTCGTGGCGCACCTGGTTCCGCAGCAAGGCTTGTCCCTGGTCGAGCCGATGGTGACCTCTGTCAATTCACATCGTACGGGCCTGCTCACGCTCGGCATTATTACCACGCTATGGGTTACGTCCGTCGGTGCAAAGGCAGTCATCGCGGGATTGGACATGGTGTATGAGGTACAAGCGCCGCGTTCGTTGTGGATGAACAGAATCCTTGCCTTCGGTCTTGCGGCTGGCGTCGGACTACTGTTGTTGCTCGCAGTCGTCCTGACCCTGGCGGGCCCGCTTATTGAGACCCTGCTCACGAGCGCGGTCCCTCTCCAGGACGTTTGGATCAAGCTCTGGCCCTGGCTGCAGTGGTTGTTGGCGGGGGCATGCACGTTCGTAGCTATTGAGTTGCTATATCTTCTCGCTCCCAATGTGCCGGTTGCCAAGCGCACTACTGTTCCCGGAGCTTTGCTGGCGGCCGCATCGTGGCTGGTCCTCTCCTGGGGGCTCGGCGTCTATTTCAAAGAGTTCGGAGAATTGAAACTGAATGGATTGTATGGGGTGGTGGCGACGCCAATTGCGCTGGCGGTCTGGTTGAAGTGGGCGGCATTGACCATTGTTCTCGGCGCTGAGATGAACGTGTGCCTGCAATCTCGTAAGGAGTGTACAGCGTCCCGACCGGGCGAAACTTTGCCCTGGAGGGATGCCGCATAGCGGAGAATTTCCTTTGCTACTCTCCGGCGTTGCACACTCCACAGAGCTGCTAGCGCAGCGAATCTTCCGCAACAGGATGCGGGCAATCATGTTTCATCAAGCCCGACGCCACCCTTGAAACAATCGTCGCAGAGCTGTTTTGACAGGAGTTACAAGACGGCGGATGCGAGCGCCTACCGACGGAATCATGTCGTCCAGAAATACCAGCTCGCCAAAACCATTGCATGGCTGGCCCGTCGAAATGTACTCACGATCGCTTGCGCCTGAATCCAAATGAATGATCCGGACGCGGACGGATTTGCCATTGGGAGCCATCGATAATCCGTGTGTACGAGGCCAACGAGCAGACCGGCTCACCCAGCTTTGCGCTCTCGGCCAAAGTGCAGGACCTTGGTGCCGAGGTCGCGCAAGTTGTGGGCATGTTCCAGCAAATCTTCTGCCCGTACGCGAAGATCCTCGGTGTGCCGTCCTATGTGTCTGGCGGTCTTACGGTAGCTGCGGCCGATGGCGTGGCGGACCTCTTCTCCGGTGTTGGGCGCCAGAAGCAGCGCAACTCCCGACCCAATCCCGACGCCGACCGCCAAAATCGCCAAGTCTCGTGCGAGTGTCCGCTCGCTCCCGTTCGATCTATCTCTCATGACTCTATCTCCTGTTAATTGCAAATTGTGTATCAACACTTGATCAGTCAGGTGTTTAACGTAGCGGACGCCTGGGAACCCGGGCAACTGTCAACTTTGGCAGGGAAACTTGTGAGAGTGCAAGCCCCTGACAATCGTATCCCGATGACCAGCTGCCATATTTGCCAGTTCTGGCATTCAATGCTGTCTCATAACATCAGACTCGCAAAATAGACATTCGACGAGTATTGCCGGAGGACTACCCTGCATCCTTGTGCGCAGCCAGGTCGTGGATGTGAGGATATCCCCGGCGCTTCGCCCCGACGTCAAGACCCATCTCTGAATTGCCAACCCGCAACGCCGGCACTTCGTTCTGCGGCAACTTGCCATTTGCTGTGGTTTCAGCAGGAGCTGAAAAAGTGATTGGCTCGCGCATCTGCGATTTGCGCCGCGGCGATCACGACGACAACCGCTTTAGCCCCCAGAGCGGCGGGCTTGGTGGCCTGATTCTCCCCACACTATGGGAATTCAACTACCTGAAAGCACCGCTCATTTTTGTGTTCTTGATTATTGGGCCGGCGATCCTGGTAGGCCTGGTGCCGTCGGTGATTGTCACCTATGGACAATTTCTTTTGCAGGCCGCGGATGTCACCCGGTCGCGCCTGTTCACCGGTCTCGGATTTTTTGCGCTTTTGCTTGCGGCCGGCTTATGGGCCGGTCGCGGCTTTCTTGCGGCCGCTTTTGCCACGGTCCGTAGCCTTCATTACACTCTGATTTTCCCCATCTTTGTTTCTCTGCGCGAGGTCCTGAGTACCGTCGGCGAGCGTTTGATAGGTCCGTCTATCTCCCCGGAGCAACTTGCTCGCATGCGCCGGATCTGCACCATTCTGGCCGCGCTGCTCTATGCACTCGCGGGGTTTGCTCTGGCCATGGTCATCGAAGTGCGAACCGGGCTTCAGTTCGTGAACGTTGATCGGGCAACAGTATGGGTTACGGTCAAAGCAACATTGGGAAACGCGGCTGTGATTCTCGGCGCATCCACTGTCTTTGAAAGCCTGGTTTGGCTGTGGCGAGAGCTTAGCTTGACGAATCCGGTTCTCAACTGGGCGCCGGGTCCTCCGCTTCCCGGCTCCACAATTGTGCGCGTGGCGCATCTCTCGGACTTGCATTTGGTGGGCGAACGCTACGGCTTCCGGATGGAAACTGGCATGTCCGGGCCGCGAGGGAACCGGAGGTTTCGCAACGCTCTGCGCAAACTTGCCGCGATCCACAAGCAGGCTCCGCTTGACCGGATTGTGGTGACCGGCGACATCACCGACGCCGGGACCCGTGCTGAATGGGCGGAATTCATCGATTTTCTGCGTAGCTCCCAGGAGTTGCGGCCGCTTCTGTCGTTTGTTCCTGGAAATCACGATGTCAATATCGTGGACCGGACGAATCCGGGCCGGCTCGATCTGCCGTGGAGCGCCGGTCCGTGGCTTCGCAAGCTCCGCGTCATTCTGGCCCTCGATACCCTGGTCGGAGACCGTGTCCGCGTGGTCGGTCCCTTCGGTGCGTTGGGGCCGTCACTCCGGGAGTACCTTCGTGAAGGTGAACGTGCAAGGCTTCTGCGCGATTTCGCCTATAGGGGCACGATTCGCGGGCGCGTGGAGATAGCGAAATTGTGGAGTGCGATCTTTCCGCTGGTTGAACCTCCCCCTGCCAAACCTGGTTGCGGTCTCATTCTTCTCGATTCCAACGCCCCCAGCAATTTCTCGCTGACAAATGCCATCGGAGTGGTCAACCCTAAGCAGATGAAAGCGCTCAGGTCAGTCTTGCGGAGCTCTCCCGAACAGGCATGGCTGATTTTGCTTCATCATCAGGTGGTGGAGTACCCCATGGCGTCCATCCGCCTGCGTGACCGGATCGGTCTGGCGCTGGTGAACTCTCCGGATGTTCTAGCTGCCATCGTGCCTCATACCTCACGAGTGGTGGTTCTCCACGGGCACCGTCATCGAGATTGGATCGGGCGATGTGGCGACGTAGTTGTGTGCTCTGCTCCATCGGTGGCTTTTGGCTGCGAGGGAACCGAGGAATGTCTGGGAAGTTTTCACATCCACGAGTTCATGCTCGGCGACGATGGCAGCCTTCGCCTCGCGACTACAGAGCGAGTAGAGGTATCGTGAGGGAAGACGACGTGGAAGTGCTCCATCGAGGGGGCGGCGTGCGCTTAATCGCGCACGCCTTGAGCACGCGAACTCTGGCCGTTCATCGCCAAAGCTTGTCTCCCACTACGCTCTAAGCCTGCCAACCCGGAGCCCAAGTCCAGCAGCAAACGCAATAGCTCCGAGGAAGCCCAAAAGGGGGACCATGCTCCCGGTCTTAGGAAGTGCGGCCGGCTCCTGTGCCGCCGGAGCTGGAGCCGGAACCGGAGTGAGCACCGCAACGATAATAGGTTGGTCGGGGGCCGGCGGAGCGGGAGGAGGCGGCATCGTACCAGTTAGCCGTCTCTGCTGTTCAACCGCCATCTGAGGTTCTTCCACAACTTTCGTGGCGGAGATTTTCATCCCCTGCCTAAGGCCCCAGGCATCTGTCTGCTGACCGTTCACCATGAACTTTTGCCCTGACGGGATGGTGAAGCGTTGCATGCTGCCATCCTCCAATTTTAGCGTCACAGATTTTGGAGGTACTACGCGCCAGACGGTCCCCGTGACCGTCTCTACCGTGGTCACAGTTTTAGGAGTGGTTGTGGTGGTAATCGTGCGCTCCAGCTTCATGCCCGGCTGGAGATCATGGATGCCCAATTGTTTCCCGTCCACCGTGACCCGGACGCTGTCGGGCACGTTGGCAAAGTGGCGCAGCGATCCATCGTCCATTTTGACCAACAGGTCGTTGCCATTCACCCATACCACCTCTCCGCGTTCCACCTTCACTTGAGTTGTTGACTGGCCGCTTGCGCTGCTGGTTTCTGTTTTCACTTGCGCATTCAGGCCAGCGGCAAAAGCGATGTAAAGAGCGGTCAGCGCCAAGAGGTTAAACACTGCCTTGCTTCTCGGTAGATTCATGGTTGCGCACTCCTGTTCATTGGGAAAATATCTTGCTCGATTCCATCTTCTTTACTGCACTGCTAATGGGCAGGGACTGGACTAATGAGGCCTGGACGATGTAACGCTGCGGCGCGCTTCCCACGAAGTAAAACGGATAGCAAGTCACCAGCGTCAGGGATGGTGTGGCTCGAGGCCTCAGTACGCTAACGTCATCGGGGCTTACCACTCGCACGTCCTCGACCACGAACGTTTGCTGCTTGTTCTGAGTCACCAAGTCCATCGTGTCGCCAATCCTCAAGTCCTTGAGCCCCCGGAAAAAACTGTCTCGATGGCCAGCGATACCAACATTACCCGGCTCTCCCGGCCGTGCGCTTCCGGTGATCCAACCCGTCCCGCGGTTCAAAGTGAGATCATCAGTGCCGTCCAGCACTGGCGCCTGCAAACCAATTTTTCCAATCCGCAGCAAGGCCAAGGGAGGCTGGAATTGCTGCGCGAGCATTTGCTTGTAAGTAGCAATCCGGGGTTGCGACCACAGACTGAAATCAACTCGCAAGGGGCTGGATACGCCGTTCGGACTAGCAGAGGGCCGCCCTTGCGACGCCTCGAAAGTCTGGACCGCCACCTGCGACAACAGTGAACCCTGGATTCTGGCCGCCGCGTAGAATGCCAGCAGAACCATTCCGAGCAACATCAGCGCGCGCTCTACCGTTCTTCGCGTGTGCAGTCTTGGGCTGTAGAGATGAGACGGTGCACCGGTTTCAGCCGCAGAACGGAGATCACCCATACCTGGCAGCAAAGATAGCGAGTGCCTGCGCGGGAAGGAACTAGTAGAACTGCTAGTCGAATCCAGTTCCCTGCACCCCTAGGCTTGTCCCGTGATTTGTAATTCCGCCGCGATCCTGCAACCCAGCTGGTTTGCCAATAGCTGATGAATGCCACAGCAGCTAAGAAGGGGTCCACCGGCAGGTCGTGGATGCAGCCTTGAGACAAGAACTGCCCAAGCCTTCTCCGGAGGATCCGTCACAGGCGAGACCCGGTGCACCTTATGGCGGACCCGTCGATCCCGTCGCACGCCGGGAGGTGCTGGCGGCGTGGATTGAGGACACTCAGCTCTCGGTTTATATCCTGCTAATTCTCACCGCGGGAGCGGTGTACCTCACATACATCATCTTCCGTCCTTTTCTGAAGGCTCTGTTCGTAGCGCTGGTCATGACCATTGTTTTCT
Organism: uncultured Acidobacteriota bacterium; assembly: GCA_963819825.1. Classification (GTDB taxonomy): domain Bacteria; phylum Acidobacteriota; class Terriglobia; order Terriglobales; family Acidobacteriaceae; genus Gp1-AA145. The sequence goes on along the minus strand of CAWFXO010000002.1, from coordinate 266,369 downwards.
TTCCGCTATACAAATGGTTCTTACACAGGTTTCGCAGCCCGTATTTTGCAGCCCTCACAACTACCGCTCTGGCCCTGGTAATTGTCCTTGTGCCTGTCGTTCTCATCAGTGCCAGACTGGCTGCTGAAGCCACAAACGTCTTCAGCTCGATCTTACGATCGGCGGGTAATCCGGCAACTTGGTCGAGTCGTTTCGACCCGCTGCTGGAGGAAGCCGCACATCTCACCGGAATTCCTGTACCGACGTTGAAAGCCGATATTGCGCTCCGTGCGCGACAATTGGCATCCTGGTCTTTTGTGGTGGGGGCGGCATTCGGGCGCCGTTTTGTCCAGCAGATCGTAACCATCGCTCTAGCTTTCGTTTTCCTCTTGCCGCTGCTGCGCAACAGCGACGAGTTTCGTCGCGGGGCCCTCTCGATGCTGCCCTTGTCCCGGCAGCGAGCGCGGGAATTGGCGATGGCGGTCAATCAAGGCGTGATCGCCGATGTTTATGGAGTGATAGCCGTCGGCATCGCCGAGGGTGCGTTGATCGCGTTTGGTTTCTGGGTCACCGGGCTAAGCTCGCCCCTGGTTTGGGGAGCGGTGGCGGCTGCACTCTCCTGCTTGCCCTTTGTCGGCGTCTCTCTCCTGTGGATACCGGGCTGCGTTGGCCTGGCGCTCCGCGGCAACTGGACAAGCGCGGTCCTTCTTTTTGTTTGGTGTGCCATTGTGGTTTCGACCGCGGAAGGCGTAGTGCGTTCCTCGGTGGTTAGTGGCCGGGCAAGACTGAATTCAATGTTAGTGATGCTTTCGATCATGGGAGGGGTGGTGGCGTTCGGCGGGGTTGGGATCTTTGTGGGTCCCGTGCTGCTGGTCGTGGTGGACACGCTGGTACGCATTCTGCGTGAAGAGCATGCCGCGGCGCTGGAGTCTAGAATCCGCGCCCGGGCCTCGGCCCTTCAAAATCCTCGGCAACCCTAAGCCGCGCGGAGACAGTGCTTTCACACCATCCTTAGTGTCGAAGGACGTTCGCAACACGCTCACGCATTTGCGACTACGGCGTGGGGACCTGGCGGGGTCCGGCGGAATCGCGGCTCAGTCGGCGGCGTGAGACGCCGTATACCTGGCCCCGATTTCCGCCGAGGCCCGCAGCAGCGTGTCCAGCGGCTTGAGCGGCGGCAACTGTGCTCCGGCCTGCTGGAGTGCTTCCAGCAGCTTTTCGGTAGGGATGTTTCCCACCAGCGCATCCTGCGCGAAGGGACATCCGCCGAGGCCGCCGATGGCGGAATCGAAGCGGCGGCATCCGGCGGCATAGGCGGCCTGGACTTTTTCCGCGGCGGCATCGGGACGGCTGTGCAGGTGTGCGCCGATCTCGAGATATCCGAATTTGTCGATGACCGTCGAGACCAAAGCCTGAATCTGCCCGGGTGAAGCCAGGCCCACGGTGTCGGCCAGCGAGATCATTTTTATTCCGCTCACTTCCAGAATGTCCACGGCGGCGAGTACTTCGTCGGCGTCCCAGGGGTCGCCGTAGGGATTGCCGAAGGCCATCGAGATGTACACCACCACGTCGAGGCCGGCGTCGTCGGCAAGGTTCTGGATTTTCTCCAGTTCGTCGAGCGATTCTTCCGGCGTCTGGCGCTGATTGTTTTGCAGAAACGTCGGCGAAAGGGAATACGGAAATCCCAGCGTGGTCACGGCCTCCGTCTTGATCGCACGCTGCGCGCCTTTTTCGTTGACCACGATGCCGATGATCTCAACGTCATCGGGCGGATCGAGTTCCTTGAGCACGGCCTCGGAGTCCGACAACTGCGGCACGGCCTTCGGCGAGACGAACGACGCCGCGTCGATGTGCTTGAACCCCGCGCTGATCAAGGCTTTCAGGTAGTCCACTTTCAGGTCGGCGGGGATCTGGCCCTGGAGGCCCTGCCAGGCGTCGCGCGGGCACTCGATGATTTTGATTTCGTTCGGCCATGCTCATGGCTATCTTAAATCTGCGCGGGAAGAAATTTCTCTGTGAACCTCTGTGGAACCTCAGTGCTCCTCTGTGGTTCAAGCTTTTAAAACCTTTAACCACAGAGGACACTGAGATTACCGAGAAACTATGCTCTTTGCGCGCCGCCGAGGTGCTGCAGCGCGGCGACAATCTTCGCCGACCAGTCGGCGACTTCATCTTCGCGCAGCGTGCGGTCAAGCGACTGAAACATCGCGCGCACCAGGATCGAATACTTTCCGAGCGGGAACTGAGCCGCCGCGGAAGATCTCACTCGGCGAGAAACTGCGCAGCTCGCGCAGGCCGAGACCGTGCACGGCAGTCTGAATCTTGTCGAAGGTCACGTTGTCGTCGAACAGGAACGAGAAGTCGCGCTCGACGCCGGGGAAGCGGGGCAGCGGCTCGTAACGAATCTCGCGCAGTTTGCGGTGCGATAGAGACGATCGGCGAAAAGTCTCCGCAACGAAAATTTCCTGGCGCAATTTGCGATCCGCGGCGACCTGCGGATGCAATTGTCCGAACTGCGCGACCGGCTTCTCCGTCCATCAGCGCGCGCGCGAACTGGCCGGGATGGTAATAATCCGACGGTCTGGACGTCGAAAGTCAGCGACTTGTGTTGCAACGCCCGCAGCAGAGTTTCCACGTCACCTTTGAACGAACGGAAAATGTCCAGATCGTTCGCGTCTTTGTCTTTTTGCTGGTGTCGAGAACGCCGCCTTGCGGAATGTCGTTCTTCAGCGCCGACATGGTCGCGCCGAAGCAAATGCGAGCTGCTTTCCATCGCGCCCGCGCCCGAAGCCTCGTACACGTCGCCCATTTCGAACAGGCGAACGTCTTCGGTTCCGCGATTCAGGTTGTAGGCCAGCATGTTCAGCATGCCCGGCACCAGCGAACTGCGCATGAGCGACGCTTCTTCGCTCAGCGGATTCGCCAGTTCGATGACCGGACTGGAAGAAAATGTCTCGGCGTCTTCGTGCGCGATGAAGCTGAGCGAAACGGCTTCGTTGTAGCCGAGCGCGAGCAGGGAAGAGCGAAGCTTGGCTTCTTTCGCGGCGCGCGGGATTTCGACGACCGCGCCGGAGAATGCCGGCAGCGTGTTGGGGAAATTGTTGTAGCCGTGCAGGCGCGCGATCTCTTCGATCAGGTCAATCTCACGCTCAACGTCGAGCCGCCAGGTGGGAATGCGGACCGAGAATTCCGGCTGCGCGCCGGGTTCGGGGACGAGTTCGAATCCGAGGCGATTGAGGATGGCGACGATCTCGTGGGTTTCAATGCTGCTGCCGAGAATGCGGTGAACGCGCGAAACGCGAAGTACAACCGGCGCTTGATCAAGCTCGCGGGCGACGGCGTCAATCGGGTCGCCGTCGAGTTGGCCGCCGCCGGATTCGATAATTCTCTGCGCGACCAGCGCGCAGGCCAGCGGAGTTGCCCCGTAATCCGCGCCGCGCTCGAAACGATGCGAGGCGTCGGTGTGCAGGCCGTGGCGCTTGGCCGTCTTGCGCACGGCGACGGGATCAAACCATGCGGATTCGATCAAAATATTCTTCGTCTTCTCCGTGATCATCGAGTCGAAGCCGCCCATGACTCCGGCGAGCGCGACCGGCTTTTTGGCGTCGGCGATGATCAGGTCTTCGGGCGAGAGCTTGCGGTCAATGCCGTCGAGGGTCTTCAGCGTTTCGCCGGCGCGTGCGCGGCGGACGACGATTTGTCCGCCTTCGAGCAGGTCGAGATCGAACGCATGCGTGGGATGGCCCATCTCCCAGAGCGTGTAATTCGAAGCGTCGGCGGCGTTGTTGATGGAGCGCTGATCGACGAGAGCCAGGCGGCTGGCGATCTTCTCCGGCGACGCTTTGATCTTTACCCCGCGGACGATCTGCGCCGTGTATCGGGCGCAGCCTTCTTTGTCTTCGATGTCGATTTCGAAATCGCCGGTTGATTTACCGCGTGCGACGATCCACGGGAGGGCACGGCTTCAGCCGTGCCGGGCGGGCGATTTTGGGTGGAGCTGCGCTTCAGCGCAGCATTTACGACCTCCTCATTCTGGATCGGCTTTAGCCGCTGAGGCTAGGGGCTTTAGCCCGAGCCCATAAAACGCCGCCGCCTCGCGCGCGACGCCGTAATGATTCATCGCATCGGGCCGGTTGGTCCCAATCTCCATTTCGAAGACGGTGTTCGCGCCTTCGCCGGAAATGCCCTCGACCGCGATGCCAATCGAAGTCAAGTCTTCGGCGAGACGGCGGTCGTCCACCGTGAGATCAACGAATTCGCGCAGCCAATTTGCTGAAAGTTTCATGCTTTAGCATCGCGCCAAGCGCACCACACGACCAGGAGCGACGGCTTCTACCCAAACTGCTCCAAAAATCTCACATCCCCCTGGAAGAACAACTGCAAATCATCCAGCCCGTACTTCAGCATGGCGATGCGGTCCACGCCCATGCCGAAGGCGAAGCCGGAAATCTTCTCGGGGTCGTAGCCGTTGTGTTTCACCGACTCGAAAACGTTCGGGTCAACCATGCCGCAGCCGAGGATTTCGATCCATCCGGTCTGCTTGCAGGGACGGCACGGGGCGTTGTCGTCACCGCGCTTGCCGCTGCCTCCGCAGATGAAACATGACACGAACATTTCCGCGCTGGGCTCGGTGAAGGGAAAGAACGACGGCCGGAAGCCGGTCTTCACGCTCGATCCGAACAGCGCTTTCATGGCGTGGTCGAGCGTGCCTTTTAAATCGCCGAAAGTGATGTTGGTGTCCACGGCGAGGCCCTCGACCTGATGGAACATGGGCGAGTGGCTGGCGTCGGGAGGATCGTTGCGATGGACTTTGCCGGGCACCAGAATGCGCAGCGGCGGCTTCAGCTTCTCCATGGTGCGAATCTGCACCGGAGAAGTGTGGGTGCGCAGCAGCAGGCGCTCGCGCGGCGGCTTCGCGTCCTGGTTGGCGAGGAACAAAGTATCCTGCGTGTCGCGCGCGGGATGGTTCGGCGGAAAATTCAGCGCCTCGAAATTGTAGTAGTCGGTCTCGATCACCGGGCCTTCGGCGACGGAATATCCGAGGTTGCGGAAGACGGAGATGATTTCGTTCTGCGTGCGGATGATCGGGTGCTCGGCGCCGATGGGGCGGCGGATGCCGGGGAGGGAGATGTCGATGGCGGAATCGGCGGTCGCGGCGGCGGGCTGCGCCAGTGCGGCCTCGACTTTTTGTTCGACTTCTTTCTTCAGGGCGTTGACGCGCTGGCCGACATCGCGCTTGGCGTCTTTGGGCGCGGATTTCAGCCAGAGGTCGTTGATTTGGGTGAGGACGCCGTCTTTGCGGGCGAGCCAGCGGTCGCGGAAAGATTTGCGGTCGGCGTCGGTGCTGAGCTTCGCCGATTCTTTTTGCAGCGCGGCGAGCAGGTCGGCGGCAGCCTTGTCGAGCGCCGCGGGCGAGAAGTCTTTCAGTTTGGGGACGGTGTAGGGCATGTTTCTTTGCCAGACTACCCTACCCGTGAGCGCGCTCAGTTCGTGCACTCGGTCAGGGCGTCTTCGTTTTAACTCAGAATCTCCTGCGCGCTGGGCTTCATTCAATGTCTTGACGCTTCGTGTACCTATCGCTACACAGGCCTCGTTCCCGCGATCCGACGCGTTGCTGCATCGTGTCAACCGACGCCGTAAGCCTGCATACGACGACTTCTCTTGCCCCAGCCGCTTCAACGCAGCGTCGAAGCATCGCCCGGTTTTCGATCGCACGTGCCAACAGAAATCGGTCAACGCCAAGCGCCACATAGTTGGCCGCGACCGCCTGCAGGTTACGATACATCACGTCGTCGTTTTCTGCGCCAGATGGCAGATGCGCGAACCCAAGCATGTCCAGATCAATTGCGGCGTGCTGAATGCCGCGCAGTGCCAGAATATCCGATGCCTCGGCCATCACCGCTGTCTTGCCCGATCCCATCGAGCCGGTAAGGATCAGCAACGATAAGGATCGCGGCGCTGCGGCGTCCATGGCTATGGCTTTCTCTGATGGCTGAAAGCTGACGGATGTTCTACGCTGCCTTCGCCAGCGCACGCTTTCGCCTGCTCGGCCAGGCTCTTAAACGCGGCTTCGTCGTTCACGGCCAGGTCGGAGAGGATCTTGCGATCCAGTTCGACGCCGGCGACTTTCAATCCGTGAATGAACTGGCTGTAGCTCATGCCGCTCAACTTGGCGGCGGCGCCGATGCGGACGATCCACAGCGAGCGGTACTGGCGCTTTTTCTGTTTGCGTCCGGAGTAGGCGAACTTCAGGCCGCGTTCGACGGCTTCTTTCGCCGAGCGGTAGAGTTTTGATTTGGTGAGGAAATAACCGCTGGCGCGGTCTAATATCCGTTTGCGCTTGGCGCGGCGTTTGGTACCGCGTTTTACACGAGGCATGGTGTTGCTCCTTTTTACCTTCTAATTAGCGGCTGGAGGCAGGATTTGCCTCTTCACTCGCTGGCGCGATCTAGTCTGCGCTTTGCCTCTGTGACAACTCCGGGCGAAAAGCTTTAACCACAGAGGACACAGAGATCACAGAGGAAAATCCCTAGTACGGAATCATCCTCTTAACTTTTGGCGTATCCGCGTCGCTGACCAGAACCGAACTGCGCAGGCCGCGCTTCCGCTTCTTCTGTTTCGACGTCAGGATGTGCCGCAAAAAAGCATGCGACCGCTTCACTTTTCCGGTGGCGGTCTTCTTGAAGCGCTTGGCGGCGCCTTTGTGTGTTTTTAGTTTTGGCATAGAACCTCAGTCAATCTGGCACTTGGCATTTAGCGCTTAGCCAAGCCAGGCGCTGCAGAAGCCAGAGCTAAGTGCAAAGTGCTAAATGCTGAATTTCAAGCTTGGCGTGCTGCCGGGGCCTGCTTTCGGCTCCGGCTTCTTCGCGCTCGGCGCCAGGATGGCGTGCAGCGTGTTGCCTTCCTGCCGCGGCCGAAACTCTACGATTGCATGGTCGCCAATATCTTTAATCAGGCGCTCCAGGATTTGCCGTCCCAGTCCGGTGCGGGTCATTTCGCGTCCGCGGAAAAAGATCGTGGCTTTGACCTTGTCGCCGCCGTCCAGAAAACGCACCACGTGGTTTTTCTTGGTCTCGTAATCGTGATCGTCCACGTTGATGCGGAACTTCACTTCTTTAACCGTGATCGTCTTCTGGTGCTTCTTGGCTTCGCGCTCTTTCTTTTCCTGCTGATACAGAAACTTCCCGTAGTCCATGATGCGGCACACCGGAGGCTGCGCGGTGGGGGAAATCTCGACCAGGTCCAGGTTCTTTTCGCGGGCCATCTTGAGCGCTTCAAAGGGCGGCATGACGCCGATCTGCTCGCCCTCGTCGCCAATCACGCGGATTTCGCGCGCCCGAATACGATCATTGGTGCGGATAAAACGCTTATCGATACAAACCTCCGTCCACTTTTTAACGGTGTGGGGATGAAGAATTATAACATCAGCCGTCAGCCTCAGCCATCAGCCGTCAGGAAGGGCGCGGGCGGTGCGGGCTTTTCTCACTCCCGCGCATCTTATGCAACTCTGTCATTCCGACGCGGCGAAGCCGCAGAGGAACCTGCTGTTCGATGCGGTGCCGATGCTGCCGGCAAACAGCAGAGTGCCCGCGGCTCCTCCGCTACTGCGCGGATGACGCGTCCGATTGTTCGATGACTCCAGTTTCGCCGCCACCAGCGCCTCGACCCGCTTCATCACTTCTTCTTCCGACAACGCAGTCGAATCGAGAATGACCGCATCCGGCGCGGGTTCGAGCGGGGACGTGGCCCGGGTGCGGTCGCGGCGGTCGCGTTCGCGCAACTCTTCGGCCATGGATTCGGCGGAGGCTCCGACCGCGCGTGCTGCTGGATGCGGCGCTGCTCGCGGATCACCGGGTCGGCGTCGAGGAAAATCTTTACGTCGGCGTCGGGGAAAACCTTGGTCCCGATGTCGCGGCCTTCCATGACCACTCCGCCGGCCGCGCCCAGTTCGCGCTGGCGGGCGACCATCCACTCGCGCACTTCGGGATGGACCGAGACCCGCGAAGCCGCCTGCGATACGTCGGTTTCGCGGACGCGTGGGTGACGTCGCGGCCATCGAGCAATACGCGGTTTCCGCCCATGGTGGGTTCAATCTTGATGCGCGACTTTTCGGCCAGCTTGGTGAGGGCGGCCTCGTCGTCGAAAGAAACGTCCCACTCAATGGCCTTCAGCGCCAGAGCGCGATACATGGCGCCGCTTTCGAGGTTCACATAGCCGAGCTTGCGGGCCAGGCGCGACGCAATCGTGCTCTTTCCGGCGCCCGCGGGGCCGTCAATGGCGATGATTAATTTGCGGGGAGTGGGGTCGGTCATCCAGTGTGATCCGAGTGCGATTGTACAACGGGGAATGCCGTCGTCGGTAGTGCAGAATCAGCTTCGTAATTCGGTTTGGCGCGCCGGCAGCGCCTGCGTCACCTGAATCAAGGAGCGGTTGCCCACATGCACAAAATTCAGCTCGCGCGCGGACATCAACGCGTTCACCGACTCCCGCACTTTGGAGCGCGGGATGAAGTTTCCGAAAAACGAATCCAGCTCAGATTGATCGGCGGCGATGACGCATTCCAGATATTTCGACAGCAGCGCCGAGAGCGCTTCGCCCGGCCGAGCAATTGATGCCTTCAGCGACTGCCTCCGGAGACCAGCGCTGCAGCACGTCCCATGACGCGCCGTCGCGCTCGTCGTAATCCACGCGGGTGATGCGCAGCTTTGACCACAGTTCGGCCAGCGCTTTGTCGAGCGCGGGGACGGAAACGCCCTTGCCGACGTCTTCGAACAGCTTGGCCTTCGAAATCGGCCCCTTGCGATGAATGACCTGATAGGTGTCGCAAGCGAGCTCAGAGTACGGCGACCGCGGCCCCGGCTGCGGCGGCTGCTTGGGATTGCGCTCGCCGACCAGGGTATAGAAATAAGGGAAGACGGAAGCCGAAATCAGTAGCGCGTTGTTCTCGTCGCCGAGGTTGGCTTCGTAAGCCGACTTGTCGCGCAGCAGGCGGATCATCAGGTCGGTGGCGTCGCGGGCTTCGGGATCAAGAAACGCCCGGTGGCGGGGCAGGCGCTCGTCCGATCCGTACCACGCGCCGATAAAAGTCGGCAGCAGCAATGCGGGCAGAGAAGGATAGGTCAGGCAGAATCCGGCGGACTCGACGAAGCTGCGCGCGTCTTCGAGCGTACGAATGGGGACGCCGTTGAGGCGCCATTTTTCGCGGCGAAGCTCGGATGAGTTCGTCAGAGGTCATGGAGAAGCTAGCTTTTCGCGAATGTCGCCTTGAGAGCTGGTTCCAATCAACAGTCCAAGGGCCACGACCGTGATGTGCATGCATCGCGAATGCCAGAGCGTACTCGCTGTTCGTGAGATACACAGTTCGGCTGTGTATCGTTGCCGCATGAGTCCGTCCCGCTTGTTCTTCGGTCGGACGGCTCTCGCCGTAATAATGGACCAGATAAACGGTCGAGATCATCAGTACGACCACAGCGATGCCCAGCATCATCGCCAGTTTTTTTAGCTTTCGCTTCGATCCTGGTTCAGCCATCATGTGTCTCCCGCCGTAATCCCTAGATTCTCTTAAATGCCCGCTGAATGTCCTTCATCGAGTATCGCAGAACTACGGGCCTTCCGTGCGGGCAGGTCATGGGGCAGTCGGTTTTTGCCAGCTCGCGCCAGCAGCCATTCCATTTTATTGTGTTCCAGCGGCATGTTGACTTTGATGGCGGCGTGGCAGGCGATGGAGGCGGCGATGCGGCCGCGAATCTGCTCCAGATTCAGGTTTTGCTCTTCGCGGGAGAACTGGTCGAGCAGTTCGTGCAGCATGGATTCGACTTCCGCGGCCTGAACTCCGGCGGGAGCGATCTTAACCGCGATGCTGCGCGCGCCGAAGGGCTCGGCTTCGAAGCCGTTCTTCTGTAGCTCGTCAGAAATTTCCGTGAAGATGGCCTGCTGCGCGGGAGTCAGTTCGATCACAATCGGCATCAGCATGCGCTGGCTTTCGACCTGTTGCCGGGCACGCTGGCGCGACACTTTTTCGAACAGCACTCGTTCATGGGCGCAGTGCTGGTCAACGATCCACAGGCCTTCGTGATTCACCGCCAGGATGAACGACTCGCGCAACTGGCCGAGCGGTTTGAGTGACGCAAGGAGGGGCGTGACATCGCCGGCCGGGTCGAACTCTTCGGCCAGCGGCTTCGTCGCAGCGGAGGAGCACAGCGGTCTGCGCCGAACGTTTGTGGCTCCGCTCCAAACGTCTGTCGCGGGAATCTAGCTACTGGAACAGCGGCATTGGCTTCGACGTCGATTCCCTCCGAAAAATGAAAGCGCTCGGCGATGACCGGCTGCGGGGGCGCTTGCAGCGCAAATGAATCCGGCACGGCGGCGCCGTAGAAATTTGTCATCGGTCCTCCACCTTCTGCCCCACGTGCGCCGGGCGTCAGCGACGGGCTCGCCGTCGGATGCGCCCGAATCTCGGTCACAAACTGCGGCACCGGGCGCGCCTTCATCAGCGCCGCGCGAACGGAATCGCGCAGAAAGTCGTGCATGACCGTCTGCTGGCGGAAACGGACCTCGGTCTTCGAGGGATGGACATTCACATCCACTTCTGCGTTAGGCATTTCGAAAAACAGCAACACCACGGGAAAAACCGTCGGAGGCAGAATGTTGCGATAGGCCTCGGTGAGCGCGTGCTGAATGAGGCGGTCGCGGATGAGGCGTCCGTTGACAAAGGTGTAGATGGAATTGCGGTTCAGCTTCTGAATTTCCGGCTTGGAAATAAATCCGTGCAGGCGCAGGCTGCCGGGATCGGCGGTCGGAGCGCCGTCCTCATCTTCTTCTTGCTGTTGACGCCGCCACGGCGGAGGCTGAGGAAGTCCAATTCGGGCCAACGGCACTTCAGCGGCTACGGAAATCAACTGGTCGAGAACATCTTTGCCAAAGACCTGATAGACGCGGTCGCTGTAACTGGCCACCGGCGGCGCAACCAGCACCGCATTGGTGGACGAATGCAACTCGAAATGCTTATCGGGATGCGCCAGCGCGTACTGCGTGACCAGCGAAGCGATGTGTGAAAGTTCGGTGGACTCGGCCTTCAAAAACTTCTTGCGCGCGGGCGTATTAAAGAAGAGATCGCGAATGGTGATGGAAGTTCCAGCCGGAAGCCCGGCTTCTTCCACGCGAAAAATCTTCCCACCGGTCAATTCGACGATGGTTCCCGAATCCTGGTCGGCGGCGCGGGTTTCCAGTCGAAAACGGCAGACCGACGCAATTGAGGGCAGGGCTTCGCCGCGAAAGCCGAGAGTCGAAATGTTCAGGAGGTCTTCGGCATTCTTGATCTTCGACGTTGCATGGCGCTCGAAGGCCAGCAGGGCGTCATCGCGGACCATGCCGCAGCCGTTGTCGGTGATCTGGATGAGCTTTTTGCCGCCGGCTTCGATCTGAATCTTGATGCGGGTCGCGCCGGCGTCGAGGGCGTTCTCCAGCAGTTCCTTCACCACCGAGGCTGGGCGCTCGACCACCTCGCCCGCGGCGATCTTGTTGGCAACGTGCTCGGGAAGGACGTGAATGCGGCCCATGGGTTGGTTAAGTTTGGCAGATGAGGGCAGGGGAAGGCAAAGCCGCGGGTCAATACGAAGGGCTCACTTACGCTTAATCCAAAGAATGTGGGCGTGCCGGCCAAGCTTTTCGAAATCCCGGTCGCCAGTGACCAGGACGGCCTCGGTGAGAATTGCCAAAGCTGCGGCCACGCAGTCCACATAGGGTATTTTGTGAACGGCCTTGATCTCCGCGGCTTTGAGAGATAGTGAAAGATCAATCGGCACGAATTGAATGGGAGCGCGGGAAAGCTCTCCGATTGCGCGTTGCGCGCTTTCTTGGCCCCTTTGCTCCCACATCAGATAGAAAACTTCACCGAGGTTCAGAACCGACATGGCTACGGATGCTTCCTGCCGCAGCGCCTCCATCAGCAATTGCTTGACGCGGGGCGCGCCCAGTCCACCCTCCAAGAAATCAAAGGCCGCGTTCGCGTCGAGCACATAAGCTCTAGTCATCGTTCGATCCGGTGCTCACGGTCCCACGCCTCCACCAGCGATGTTTTTCCCCGGTAAGAACCGCATAAGCGATCGATGAACTCTTCATTGATTGGCTGAAGGATCAGACAATTGCCCTGGCTTTGCAGTGTAATCCGGGTGCCTTCCTTGATGCCAAGTTTGCTTCGGATGTTCATTGGAATCACAATCTCCCCTGCTGCGCCCGCGACGACACTGGCAACTGTCAGTCGCTCTGCAAAATCGACTGGAACTTGGTCGCCCGAAAGCAGAGACTGGCTCGATTCATGTGTTGATGTGGCAATACTCTCGTTTGCTGCAACATGCCTCCTGGCATAAGCATTCTCATACCAGTCGATTAAGTCCCGGTACTCGACGGGAAGATCACCCTTCGCCGGATGAATTTTCCCCTTGCTCCGATCAGCATGGAAAGGATCGCCGGGTTTAAAGAGTCTCCTTCTCCCGCGCGCGGTCGAAAACAGCATTCGGTGTCGCTCCGAATTAGGGGACTTGTTTGCAACACAGTGCTTCGACACGTGCACCTGTAGCCCAGGGGTGAAATCCACAAGTTTCCCGTTAGTCGCCTTCCCCATTATTTCCTGCACGGAGAAATCCTGTGCTCTCAAGTCATCTCGATGCAACTGTGCTGTAGCGACCCAAACCGCATCTGCAATGGTCATAAGAGCTCCTTCACTGTTTTACTAATAACTAACTACACTAACAACATACACTCATTTATCGCTTTCTGTCAATAGGCGAACAATGTGCGAAACACTCTTCCTGGTAATAAAATAGCCCAATGTCCGCGCCTCTCTCCTGGGCCCACCCCCTCGTCGCCGAATGGTTCACCGCGAAATTCGGCACGCCCACCGAGCCGCAGGAGCAGGGCTGGCCGCACATCCTTGCCGGACGCACCACTCTAATCTCCGCGCCCACCGGCTCTGGCAAGACGCTGGCTGCGTTTCTCGCCTGCATTGATCGCCTGGTGCGCAAAGCGCTGGCCGGCGATCTGCACGACCGGACCGAAGTCCTCTACATTTCGCCGCTGAAGGCGCTGGGCAACGACATTCAGAAGAATCTGGAAGTGCCGCTGGGCGAGATTCTGCAGATGGCGGGCGAGCGCGGGCTGCTGATGCCGCAGATTCGCACCGCGGTCCGCACCGGCGACACGCTGGCGCACGAGCGCCGGGCGATGCTGAAGAATCCGCCGCATATTCTGGTGACGACGCCCGAGTCGCTCTACATTCTGCTCACGGCGGAGAAGAGCCGGGCGATCTTGCGCGATGTCGAAACCGTGATCGTGGACGAAATCCACGCCGTCGCCGACGACAAGCGCGGTGCGCATCTGACGCTGTCGCTGGAGCGGCTGGAGGCGCTGACCTATCGGCCGCCGGTGCGCATTGGGCTTTCCGCAACGCAGAAGCCGATTGAAGATGTCGCGCATTTTCTGACCGGGAATGGCCGTCCGGATCCGGTCATCGTCAACATTGGGCACAAGCGCACGCTCGATCTGGCGGTCGAAATTCCCGCCACGCTGCTGGGGCCGATTGCGAGTAACGAAATGTGGGAGGAAATCTACACCCGCATCGTCGAGCTTTCCGAGCAGCACCGCTCGACGCTGGTGTTTGTGAACACGCGGCGGCTGGTCGAGCGGGTCGCGCATCATCTGGCGGAGCGGATTGGGGAAGACAACGTTGGAGCGCATCACGGCAGCTTGTCGCGCAAGCTGCGGCTGGCGGCGGAAAAGAAGCTGAAAGACGGGCAGATTAAAGTTCTGATCGCGACGGCCTCGCTGGAACTGGGAATTGATATCGGCACTGTCGATCTCGTCATTCAGATCAGTTCTCCGCGCGCGATTGCGGTGGCGCTGCAGAGAGTCGGGCGATCCGGCCACTGGCGCGGGGCGGTTCCGAAAGGCCGCTTCTTTGTCACGACCAGAGACGACCTGATGGAGTGTGCGGCGCTGGTGCGGGCGATTCGCCACGGCGATCTCGACCGGCTGATGATTCCGGACGCGCCGCTGGATGTGCTGGCGCAGCAGATTGTGGCGACGTGCGCCGCTGGGGGTGGTGATGCTCGTGTGGAGCGGGCGCCACGCCCGCTTGCGGATGCCACAGCTGAGGCTGACATTTTCCCCGCCGCAGACATTTCGCGGGCGGGGGCGCCCGCGCCACTCGATCGCGGGCTGGGACGAAGACGAGATGTTCGCCCTGGTCAAGCGGGCCTATCCCTACCGCAATCTCTCGCGGGAACTCTTCGACTCGATCCTCGAGATGCTTTCCGAAGGCATTGCCGCTCGCGGCGTGGACGCTACGGTGCATACATCCATCACGACCGCGTAAACCGCAAACTTCGCGCGCGGCGGGGAGCGCGGCTGGCGGCGATCACCAGCGGCGGTGCCATTCCCGAGACGGCATTGTTCACAGTTGTCGCCGAGCCGGAAGGCGTCATGGTCGGCACGCTCGACGAAGACTTTGCCAGTCGAGAGCATGCGCGGGTGACATCATGCTGCTGGGCAACACTTCGTGGCGCATTCGCCGCGTGGAAGGGAAGTCCGGCCGTGTGCTGGTGGAAGATGCGCACGGCGCGCCGCCCGACGGTACCGTTCTGGAGTGGCGAAGCTCCGGCGCGCACCGAAGAACTTTCGTTTCACGTTGCGGAGCTTCGGCGAGAGATCAGCGAGCGATTGAAGGGGATTTCTCCGGTCGCGTTGTCGCCGAAGACTCCGCAGGTTGCCGAGACCATCGCATGGCTGGCGGAGGAGTGCGGGCTGGATGAATCTGCGGCCACGCAATCGATCCAATACATTCTCGAAGGACGCGCCGTGCTGGGTGACGTTCCCACGCAAAGCACGGTCATCGCCGAGCGGTTCTTCGACGAAGGCGGCGGGATGCAGTTGATCATTCATGCGCCATTCGGCGCGCGCATCAACAAAGCCTGGGGACTGGCTCTGCGCAAACGCTTTTGCCGTAGTTTTAATTTTGAACTGCAGGCAGCGGCTACGGACAACGGCTTGAACATCGCACTGGCCGAGCAGCACAGCTTTCCGCTGGGCGATGTTTTTCATTTTCTAAATGCCGAAACTGTGCAGCCGATTCTGGAACAGGCTGCCCTGGCTTCCCCCATTTTCGGAACGCGCTGGCGCTGGGACGCCAATCGTTCGCTCGCGCTGCTGCGCTTTCAGGGTGGAAAGAAAGTTCCCCCTCAGATTCAGCGCATGCGTTCGGACGATCTGCTGGCCTCGGTTTTCCCCGATGTTGCCGCCTGCCAGGAAAACATCGTCGGCGACATTCAGATTCCCGACCACCCTCTGGTCAAAGAAGTGATGAAAGATGTTCTGACCGAAGCGATGGACATCGACGGCCTGAAGGCACTGCTGCGCCGCATGGAAGATGGCCGCGTTCGCTGCATTGCTGTCGATACGCCGGTGCCGTCACAGTTCTCGCACGAGATACTGAATGCGAATCCGTATGCGTATCTCGACGATGCGCCGCTCGAAGAACGCCGCGCGCGCGCAGTCGAAATGCGACGGATCTTGCCAGAGTCGGTGCTGGAGGAAGTGGGCAAACTAGACCCCGCGGCGATCGAGCAGGTACGAGAAGAGGCCTGGCCCGATGTCCGCGATGCGGATGAGTTGCACGATGTGCTGCACACCTTGATTGCGTTTCCGGTCACTGGTCCTCACTCGGAATTTGGGGGAACGGGCGTCCCCGCCCGTCCTGTCGAGCAAAGCTCGACAAGCTGGCAGCCATTCTTTGCTCAGCTCTTCTCGCAGGGCCGCGCGGTGGCGGCAACAGTCGAAGGGCGGTCCTACTGGGTCGCGGCCGAACGCGGAAAAGCTTTTGCCAAGCTTTTTCCCGGGGCTCAGTTTGCCGCGCAGGAACTTGAAGTAGCGGACCTTTCTTTCGACGACGCACTCCTGGCCTGCGTCACCGGCTGGATGTCTCACCTCGGGCCGGTGACAGCGGATCAACTGGGAGGGTTGCTCGGTTTCGCGGCATCCGAGGCAGAGAAGGCCCTCCTGCGAATGGAAGCTTCTGGCGCCATCCTAAGAGGAAATTTCACGGGCGCTGCTTCGAGGGCGGGGGCCCCATTCGGCTTCGCTCAGGGCAGGTCCGCGCCACACGAGCAAAACCAACACGAATGGTGCGACCGCCGGCTGCTGGCGCGCATACATCGGCTGACTGTCGCAACTTTGCGCAAGCAGATTGAGCCGGTCACACCAGCGCAGTTCATGCGCTGGCTGTTGCGCTGGCAGCATATTGCCCTGGGATCGCAGGTGCAGGGCGAGCGCGCCACGCTTGAGGTACTTCGCCAGTTGCAGGGATTTGAAATTCCCGCCAACGCCTGGGAGCGGCAGGTGCTGGCACGGCGCATTGCGGATTACGATCCCAAATGGCTGGATCAACTTTGCCTTACCGGAGCGGTCGGCTGGGGACGGTTGTCGCCGCATCCTGCGACGCTGGAATCGTCGAATGGCAACGGAGCCAAGAGCCAGCGGCGGGTGATCCCGACCAGCGTTGCTCCCATTACTTTCTTCGTGCGCGAGGATGCCGACTGGATGACTCCTCACGATTCGATCGCTGGAGCGCAAGGACTGAGCGAAGTGGCGCGGCAGGTGCTGGAATATCTTCGCTTGCGTGGAGCGTCATTTTTTGCTGACATTGTTCGCGCGACAGGAAAGCTGAAAGCCGAAATCGAAACGGGGCTATGGGAATTGGTCGCCGGAGGAGTAGTCACAGCGGATGGGTTCGACAACCTTCGCGCGCTGATTGATCCCAAACGCCGTGCCGGGCAGGGAAGCGGGCGCTCCACGCGTCCGCGGCACAGCGCGGGACGCTGGGCCATCCTGCACACCGATTCCGCCGTCGAGCGCGACCGCGTAGTCGAAGCTACCTGCTGGATGATGCTGAAACGCTACGGAGTCGTCTTCCGCGATCTACTGGTTCGCGAAGCCAATCTCCCGAAGTGGAGGGAGCTGCAAATCGCATTTCGCCGCCTCGAAGCTCGCGGCGAAATCCGAGGTGGCCGTTTCGTGGACGGATTTATCGGCGAGCAGTTTGCCTTCCCTGTGGCCGTCGAATCGCTGCGTGCCACACGCAAGCTGCCGCCCGAGTGGCGAAGTGGTCACGCTTTCCGCGGCCGATCCCTTGAATCTGGTTGGGGTGATTGTCCCGGGCGAGCGGATTCCAGCGATTTCCGGCAGGACCGTCAGCTATCGCGACGGTGTCGCACTGGAAAACGAACCCGCCTTGCAAACCCGTGTAGTGGCGATTTAAAGAAAAAGATATCGGGACATTGACAGGGGGGCGCCCTTCAAGTCCCGATATTGCCTCGTCCGGCTAGAACTTCAGCGCTTCCCCACGCCAACACCGGCGACAGTTGTTAACTTCTAGCATGGGTTTTACGATTGGCGGTTAATCACCTGAGTCTTGTTACGAAAACGGAACAAGGCCGGGCCGGGATGGAAGCGCGTGGGCCTAAGGAAGCTGCATTTTCAGAAGGATAGCTGGATCTACATAGACTCCCTGCCAGCGGACCGCAAGATGTAAATGGGGACCGGTGGCCCTTCCAGTTCCACCACTCAGCCCGACTACTTGCTGCGGCGCAACCTCGTCGCCCTCTTTGACCCGGAATTCCGACAGATGAAGGTACAGGCTCATCAGCCCCTGGCCGTGGTCGATGACCACACAGTTCCCTTCGAAGAACAGGGGGCGGGCGAGGATCACGGTTCCCTGATTTACGGCATGGACTGGCGTTCCGCTGGGGGCGCCGAAATCCAGCCCCAGGTGCCGGCTCTTTACTTCCTGATTGATCACGCGGGCGGTGCCGAAGGCATCGGAGATCGGTACGGAAACAGGAGGCAGGAACGATCCAGCCCACAGGCGCTGCGGCGTGTCCACCGCGAACATCTTCTGTTTCAGGTCTTTATCGGCAGCGACCTCACGGAGTTGTTCCGGGTCCGGCTCGGTAAACTGTTTGGCCACCTTGATTGTGATCTTAGGATAAACCGCGGAGGCAATCTTAACTTTCACGAAGGTTAGCGATACATTGCCGCCGTTAGAAGACTCTTTGATCGCGAGATCGTAACGCCCAGGACGGGTCTCGACGGGGACGCCAGCAAGTGCGTACCAGAGCCTTCCGCCGGCCGGGTGGAAAAAAGACAGCTGGTGCCCCATCCATGAGGCGGAGAGCGATTCAGCCTTTGGGGGAGCGGTTACCTGGAACAAGACGGGCGATCCATTGACTAGTCTTGCAGGCTGCCATTTCACCCAGCTTGCGCCCGCGGTCTGGGCAGGCATCTGGACGGCCAGCAGCAAGCCCAGCGCAAGCAGCCACAACTTCCCATACCCAGTCTTTCGCCGAAAAGTAGCCCCGAACAAACCTTCAAGCATCTACTGAATCGTAATCAGTCGTTGTGCTCGATGGCAAAAGGTAAATGGCCGACAGACCTCTTTCGGGCAACAGCCCGGTGGCAGGCGTCCCTGCCCAGTTCGCTGTGCTAGTATTACCGCGAAGTGAGGTCAAATTCAGGCGGCTAATCCGGTTGGTGGCGCGCCGGCAGCTCGCGATAGCGGATCGTGATGAAAGACACCCTCGGAGTCCTGCTGGCCGGAGGAGCGGGCGAACGCCTTTATCCTCTCACCCGTGACCGCGCCAAGCCGGCCGTGACCTTCGGCGGGATTTACCGCATTATTGACGTCACCCTCTCCAACTGCATCAACTCCGACCTGCGCCGGGTTTACATTCTCACCCAATACAAAGCGCTGTCGCTGAATCGCCATATCCGCGAAGGCTGGAACATCGTCGCCCGCGAAATGGGAGAGTTCGTCGAAGTGCTGCCGCCCATGAAGCGGGTCAGCGACCAGTGGTACCAGGGCACGGCCGACGCGGTCTATCAGAACATTTATTCCATTGGCTCCGAGCAGCCCAAGCACGTGCTGATTCTCTCCGGCGACCACATCTACAAGATGAATTATGGGCTGATGTTGAAGCAGCACCTGGACTCGGCCGCCGACGTGACTCTGGGCACGATTCAGATTGATCCGGACGAGACTTACCGTTTCGGCGTGATTGACGTTGATCCCGATAACCGCGTGGTTGGTTTCCAGGAGAAGCCGACGTTCACCACCCTCCGCTCTCCCTACAATCCGGAGAAGGTTTCCGCGTCGATGGGGATTTATCTTTTCAATACTGATGTGCTGATCCCCATTCTCCTAAAGGACGCCGAGGATGAGCACTCCAGCCACGATTTCGGAAAAGACATTTTGCCCAAGATGATGGACGACTACCGCGTGTACTCATTCGACTTTGTGGATGAAAACAAGAAAGAAGCGCTCTACTGGCGCGATGTAGGGACCCTAGAGGCCTATTACGAGGCCAACATGGATATGGTTTCGGTATCACCGGTCTTCAACCTGTACGACTCCGCCTGGCCGATCCGCACGCATCAACGCCAGTATCCGCCGGCGAAGTTCGTGTTTGAAGAAGCCGGCCGAACCGGGCAGGCGCTGGATTCGATCGTGTCGGCGGGCTGCATCGTTTCCGGCGGCACGGTGCGTTATTCGGTTTTGTCACCGGACGTGCGCGTGAATTCCTACACGGAAGTCGATTCCAGCATCCTATTTTCGCACGTCAACATCGGGCGGCACTGCCGGATCCGCCGCGCGATTGTTGATCGCGATGTGCACATTCCGGAAGGCACCACCATCGGCTTCGACCCCGAGACCGACCGCCAGAAATACTTTGTCACTGACAGCGGTATCACCGTCGTGACCCGCGACTATTCACTATTTGAGAACCCGGTCACGGTGGATTACTTCACCAGCGAATGATTCTTCATCCCGCGTCTTACTTCGCTACGACCAGGTTGTTGGTCACCGAAAAAATTCCTGAAACTCCGTTGGCGCGCAGACCAGCCAGGTTCTTGTCGCCTTCGTTGTCCACCACTCCTTCCAGTGTGACGTGCCCGTTCTTCACGATGATGCGGATGGGTTTGACCACAGGCATGGCGTAGCGCTCCAAGGCTCCGTCTCCGTAGATGGCGCGATAGAGCCGAATTCGCAGGCGGTTGTCCATGGGAGAGAGGGGCAGCACTTCGATCTGGTTATCGACCTTCTCCACGCCCTCAACGTTCCTGACCGCCTTCTCGGCATCGGATTTCAGCGTGTCCCGCGTGACCTGCCCATAGAGCGTCACGTTGTAGCCATCGACCTTGTAAGCAAGATTGTCGAAGACGCCCAGATAAGGCAGCATCAGCAGTTCATGACGGACTTCTTTCTGGATGCGCTCGACGGCTTTCGGCGAGGCACCCCCCTGAGCCATCGCTGAAACGCATGCAATTGCAATGACCACTGCAGCAACCGCCGTAATCAGGCTTTTCGTTCTCATATCTCTTACCTCCTTGCATTCCCGCTGCGCGGGGCTCACACAGATGTTGATGCGCCGGGCGCGAGTCAGGTCGCTCGCAACCGGCTTGAACGCGGCGCAGGGGAGACAGGCCGGAGGGCGACAGCTCCGGCCTTGCCACACCGCCTAGACGGTCAGCGACTGCATGAAGTTCGGGCACACCGACGTCTCGACCACATAGTGCTTGAAGGTGATCGCGGTGCTCAGATACGGCTTCACGATCTCGGCCACCTTCGGATACACTTCGCGCTCATAGCGCTCGGCGTCTCGCTTCTCCGCCCACAGCGTCACGGTGATGGTCTTCTCGGTGGTGGACTCGGGCACGAAGGGGAGGATTTCCAGGAAGCCCGGCTGCTTCTTGAGGATGGGCAAGACTTCGTTGCGGATGACCTTGAACAGATCTTCTTTCTTTTCGACTTTGGGGATGAATTCCAGAACACGTGCAAACATGATGGATCTCCTTCTCGTTAAGATTTGGTGCGGCTCGCGAGCTGCCGCCGCGCGGTCCCGGCACGGTGAAGTTGTGCAATTGGGTGGAGGGGCCGATGCTCGGCGGTTCGCAGCCAGCATCATGCAACGGCTCGACCTTACGCGCACGACTGCGCGGAGTCGGTGACCGGGGGCACGGTGGCGTGTGACGGGCGGCACCGGGGTCCCGAGGGCCGGCGAGCGAAGGCCTACCACACTTCGATGTGGAACTTCCGGTAACGTTTGATCAACTCAAAATCCGCGCGATTGGAAGTGATGAGATGGGCGCCGTGCGACCGCGCGGTGAGCGCAATCAGCACATCGAAATGCAGGTCACGCAGCTTGTCTGGCCCGAAGCCGGAGCCGGAGTCGGCGTAAATTCTTCCCAGTATCTGCCCCGACTCCAGCCAATTCCTTTCTGTGGGGGTCAAAACCGGATGATTCTTCTGTAGCGCGCGGAGAAATTCTCTTTCCGCAGCTTTGGCCGCACCCCGCCACAACTCCGCCAGAACTACCGCAGAAGTCCGTACCAGGCCGGTGAGGGAATCGATTCGGCCCTGATGGCGTCCTCCGCGCAGGTTGTCGATGAAAACCGAAGTGTCGAAAATAACGAGATTATTCACCGTGGCCCGTGAACGAGAGTTTCCCGGCGTGTTTCCGCATCAGTTCCTTGAAGCGCTTCAGAGCGACAACTTCCCGGAGGGCCAGGTGGACCGCTTCCGTCCGAGATTTCACCCCCAGGATCTTCACCGCTTCGTCGGCCAGATCGGTGTCCAGCCTCATGGATGTCATGGTCACTGCCATATTTGAGCCTTGCGTATGTATATGCATGATAATAAAATCGTATATACAAGTCAATGGCGCGCGAGCTGTGATACAGTCAGAAATCCGTGGACGCGCCCGCCATTCTTACCCAAAGCCTGACCCGCCGTTTCGGGGATTTCACCGCCGTGCAGGATGTAAATCTGTCGGTCGCCCCCGGCCAGTTCTATGGATTCCTCGGCCCCAACGGCGCCGGTAAATCCACCACCATCAAAATGCTCACCGGGCTGATGGCGCCGACATCGGGAACCATGCAGATTCTCGGCCTCGACTTGGAGAAGCATCTCGCCCAGGTGAAGAGTCAGATCGGCGTGGTGCCGGAGGGGATGGCACTTTTCGGCCGCCTGACGGGGAGCGAGTACTTAAACTTCGCCGGTCGCATGTATGGCCTCGACCGTGACACGGCCGCGCGACGGGCTGCCGAACTGCTCGAGTTTATGGAGTTGGCGGACCAGCCGAAGACCCTGGTCACCGACTACTCTCATGGCATGCAGAAAAAACTGGCCATGGCCGCAGCGGTAATCCATGGTCCCAAGGTGCTTTTCCTCGATGAGCCTTTCGAAGGCGTGGACGCGATCGCCTCGGGGACGATCAAGACCATGTTGCAGCGCATGATCGCGCGCGGCGTCACCATCTTTCTGACTTCGCACGTGCTGGAAATTGTGGAGCGGTTGTGCACGCACGTCGGGATCATCGACAACGGCCGTCTGGTGGCACAGGGATCGCTCGATGAGTTGCGCTCGGGAGTGCCGGCGGGAAACGCAACCCATGCGGATGGAAAAATGACCCTGGAAGAATTTTTCTTGCAGACGGTTGGCGGGTCGCGGAACGCGCCGCAGGAACTCTCATGGCTGGGATAGATCAAGCGGGAGCGAATCCATCTGGGCTGAATCAGGTCGCTCTGATTCCACCAGCGGGCGGGCAACTGCGGGCAATTGCGAACTTGCGTTGGCGGCTGATCGTCAACTCACTGCGCTCGATCCGCGGCCAACTGAATCTGCTGTCGCGCGTCCTCGGCGGACTGACCGTGCTCGCCATCGGCGGCGGCGGTGGCACGGCAATGTTTTTTGTTGGATCCTGGGCTACAGCAAGGGACCCGCGGTGGCTGGCCCTTCCGTTCTGGAGTGTCTTCCTCTTCTGGCAGGTTTTTCCAGTGCTGGCGACGGCCTTCGCGCAGAACCTTGATGCGTCGGCCCTGTTGCGCTTTCCCATGCGGTACTCCGCATATTTTTTGGTGCGCGTGATCTACGGAACGTTGGATATCGCGACCGCGCTGGGGCTTTTCTGGCTCACCGGATTATTCCTGGGCATCAGTATCGGCTGACCTAAGACTTCTACCCTGGGCGGCGCTGGCAATCGGGCTTTTCGCCGTCTTTAACATTCTGCTGGGCCGGATGATTTTTGCATGGATTGAACACTGGCTCTCGCGCCGCCGCAGCCGCGAAGTTTTAGGAGTTCTCTTTTTGATGGTGATGGTCGGGTTCCAGATTTTCGGTTCCCAGATCGGACGCCACGCCCGTAACCTTGATCCGGAAAAGCTGGCGGGGCTGTCCAGATTCATTCCGGTGGAGCGAGCGCTGCCTCCCGGTCTGGCCGCTTACTGCGTCGCGAATGCGGCCTCGGGTAAGGAATTTACAGCGTTGCTCTCCTGGGTGCATGCTCGCGGCCTTTGCCGGCATCGCCGCATGGCTGCTGCATTTGCGGCTTTACGGCCAGTACCGCGGAGAGAATCCTGCCGAAGGAGAGAAGCGTAAGGCGGCGCAGGAAACAACCAGCGCGCGCCGCGGGTGGAAACTGCCACTGGTATCCGGGCCGGTGTCGGCGGTCTTCGAGAAGGAACTGCGCTATCTCTCGCGCAGCGGCCCCATGCTCTTCACCATGATCATGCCGCTGGTGGTGGTTTTCGTTCTGTGGGGCGGCAGGCGCGGTTTTCTGGGCCAGCAGAATGCTTATGCGCTCCCGGCGGGCGCCGCCTACTGTCTGCTGGTGATGACCAACATGATTTACAACAGCTTTGGCGGGGACGGCGGCGGCATTCAGTTTTTTCTGTTGGCGCCGGTGTCGTTCCGCCAGATTGTGCTGGCCAAGAACCTGGCCCACATGTCCGTTGTGGCGACCGAAGTCTTTCTCCTGTGGCTGGGGGTGCGGGTCATCTACGGGTCGCCGCCGCTGGTCATTCTGGCTTTAACTGCGGCGTGGTATCTATTCGCCGCGCCCATCAATTTTTCGACCGGGAATCTGTTGTCTTTGTACTCGCCCAAACGAATCGACTACGCAACTTTCGGCCGCCAGCGCGCCTCCTCGGCCACGGTGTTTGCGAGCCTGGGCGTTCAGTTGATGATGACCGGAACCGGAATTGGCGTCATTGTTCTGGCCCTGCACTTTGCGACTCTGTGGGCCGCGGTCTTGGTTTTTCTGGCCCTGTCGATTCCGGCCGTTGCCGGCTACCTTCTTCTGCTGAGCCGGATTGACCGGATTGCCCTGAAGCGCCGGGAAGTACTGGCCAGTGAGCTATGCCGTGCCTGATCATTGGTTTGGTGGATTCAGGGAACCAACGCGGTCGAAATCCCGTATGGATTAGAGAAGATGGTTTTTCGGTGCAATCAGTTCCGTAATGTCCGGGGAGGAAATATGAGCAAAATCGCACAATCGGTTCTGTTAGGGATACTGCTGCTGGCGTCGGCCGTTGGCAGGCCTGGCGCAGATGGCGTCGAAAGACGCGCGTGGTTCGCTGGTGGTAGTGATGAAAGATGGCCACCGGCAGACGTTTCGCGTGGCTGAGATCAGCAAGATCGAGTTCAAAGACGGTGACATCGTGGTGACCAAGGCGGGCGGCCCGAAGAGCTTTCATATGTCCGAAGTTCAGAGTTTTGAATTTGATAGCTCTCCGGTGTCGTCATTCGCGCCGGGACGGAATCATTTCGTGGGCAAATGGAGGGTAAGCGAGAGCCCAGAAGGCGGCACTTTCTACATCACTCTGGAAGCCGAACGGCGAAGCCCACAAAGACCGTCGGCGGCAGCCATGGGACGTGGACAGTGGTGGACGGCGAAGCCCGCATTGCCTGGGACGACGGCTGGCATGATGCCATTCGCAAAGTCGGGACGAAGCATGAGAAAGTCGCGTTCGAGCCCGGCAAGACCTTTTCCGACGATCCCAGCAATGTCACCGACGCCGTGAATACCAGCCCGGAACCAATCTAGGGCGCAGGTCACAACCACAGAATTGGTTGTGTAGGGGCAGGTGCCCTCACCTGCCCCACCACAAATCCAGAGTGGAGCACGGGGAACCTGCTCTGGATGACTGTCGTTCCAAAGCAACCTGAGGTAGGAAGTCTCGTTGAGCTGGCCACGTTTGGGTAAACTTCCGCGAACGTCTGTGCTTGGATCAGGCCGAATACGAAATCATCCAGACCTGGGCGCCCTGTGCTCCCCACCAGACCCGTGGTGGGGCAGGTGAGGGCACCTGCCCCTACACAACCATCTCGGTAGTCGTACTCGCTAAGGGCAAGCCCCGTCCCTACATGTACAATTTCTCGTTCCGCGCAGGCTGAACTTCTACCGCCAGTTGCGCGTATCTTTAGACCGAAGCGGATGGGGCTGGTCTCAGCAACAGCTCTCGGCCGTCAGCTCTCAGCCATCAGGTAAAGCAGGTTTCCTGACGACTGCGACCGACGGCTGACGGCTCAAAGCCCCACCCGCAAAGAACTCCGGGGAGTGCGATTTGGAAGACGCCCATGTGGCTGCTTTGCTGGTCCGTCGCTGCGTTTCGGGCGACGCCGCCGCATGGGAGGAGATCGTCCAAAAATATCACCGCCGCATCTACAACATCTGTTACCGGTTCGCCGGATCGGGTGATGACGCGGAGGATTTGACCCAGGAGGTTTTCATCAAGATGTATCGCACGCTCAACTCGTACGACGTTGACCGCGGCGCCTTCATGACCTGGGTCACCACCATTACCCGCAATCTCTTGGTGGACCATTTCCGCAAGACCAAGCAGGAGCGCATGACCGATTCTCTGGACACGGTTTCCTCCGACCACGAAGACGCCATGCCGTTGTCAGAACAGATTCCCGACCGCGGGCCGGCGCCGGATTCCAGAGTACAAAGCCGAGAAGCCGGCGAAACCGTCCACCAGGCCCTCCAGAAGCTCTCCCCAGAACTGCGTGAAGCTGTGATTCTAAGGGACTTACAGGATTTGGACTATCGTGACATCGCTACGGTACTAAAGGTTCCAGAAGGCACAGTCAAGTCGAGGATTAACCGGGGGCGTGCGGAACTTGCGCGCCTACTTCAACGTACATATAGGCAGGTAATGTAATGAAGGAAAAAGAACATAACGGGATGCAGTGCTCAGAGTTCGACGCTCTGCTGAGTCAGGCCATCGACGGCACCCTTTCCGGCGAAAGGCTGGCGGCATTCGAAGCCCACGGGCAGGGATGCCAGACTTGTGGCCCACTCTTGCAGGAAGCCGAGGCCGGCCATGGCTGGCTGAAATCTTTGGCGGAGGTTGAGCCCCCGGCAGATTTGGTCACAAACGTCCTGCTGCGGACCAGCGGCGTGGTGACATCGCGCTCCCGCGTTCCTGCGGGCGCAACCACCATTACCTGGATGGATCGCGTGCGCGACTGGGCGGGAATGATTTACTCGCCGGTGGTCGCGGCCGCGAGGCAGCCGAGATTCGCCATGTCATTCGGGATGGCGTTCTTCACTTTGTCCGTGAGCTTGAGTCTTGCGGGCGTGCGGCTGAGCGACCTACGGCATCTTGATCTTCGTCCCAGCGCGATTCGCCGGAATTACTATGAGACCTCAGGACGTGTGGTGAAGTACTACGAGAACATTCGCTTCGTGTATGAAATTCAGGCCCGGGTGCGCCAGTTCAAAGAGGCTACCGCGCCCGCGCCAGCTCCACCGGAACCGCAGAACGATAACAACGACCGGAAGGATAAAACCAAGAACAATACCAGTGGGCAACCCGAACAAAAACAGGAACGCAACTACAGCCAGGAAGGGAGCCAGCCGGTGTTTGCCTCTCTTTCCAATGATCCACCTGTAGTGTCGGAAACCACATACAGGAGGTTCGTATGAACTGCGCTAATCATCAGCAAACTCCCGCAGCAGCGTACTGCCGCACTTGCGGCAAGCCGCTCTGCACGAATTGCACCCGCCCAGTAATGGGCGTGATTTACTGCGAGAACTGTGTCGCGGAGAAAATGGCGGGCACTGCGCCTCCGGCCATCGCTCCGGGATATTCGGGACCCGTGCAGCCAGTCAGCGCTGGACCAAATCCGGGATTGGCCGGTATTCTCGGGGCCATTCCGTTTGGGGTGGGAGCGATTTATAACGGGCAATACACGAAGGGACTGACTCACCTTGGTATTTTCGTGTTTCTTGTTGTTGCCCTGAGCTCGAGCCTTCCCGACTACTTGTATCCGATTCTGGGCATCACGATGGCCTTCTTCGTCGTGTACCAGATCATCGATGCGGTCAAAACTGCCAAAGCGATTCAGGCCAACCAGCCCCCGCCCGATCCGTTCGGGCTAGCGACAATGTTTAGTCCGGGTGAGAAGGCGGATTTTTCACGGGGCGTTCCTACAGGTGCTCTGGTCTTGATCGGGCTCGGCGTGCTGTTTCTGTTGCACAACCTGAATATCTGGTTCCTTGAATTCGACACCCTGTGGCCGGTTCTTTTGATAGGGCTCGGCTTGTGGTTGCTCGCCAAGCGCAAAGCATGCAACGACCGTGGCGACATGCGTCATCGCAGTTTTGCTGGCCCGGCCGTGCTCATCACCGTGGGCGTGCTGTCACTGCTGAACAATCTGCATGACCGCTGGTGGGGTGTTCCAGGGTGGAACCGCACCTGGCCAGTGATTCTTCTGGTGATTGGCGTCATCAAACTGATGGAGCGATCGGGTCATAGCGGCGGACCAACGTTCCCCGGTCCGCAGGCGGGCAGCGACATTCCTCCACAGCAACAGCCCCCGAGCGAAGTCAATAGCGAGGTGAACAACAATGGCTAGCGCAACGAAAGTTCCACCCATGCCACCGGCTCCGCCGCCTCCCATGAGGCCGCGTCAGCCACGCTCCTTCGCAGGCCCGGTCGTGTTGATCCTGATCGGCGTTCTCTTCCTGCTGGGGAACATGGGGCTGATCGAATTTCACCGACTCGGCTACTGGTTTGCGCACTACTGGCCGGCGCTGCTGATTCTTTGGGGCATCATCAAGCTGATCGAATACCAGAATGCCAACCGCGCCGGCGTGCATCCTCGCGGCATCGGCGCAGGCGGCGTGCTGTCTGATCATCTTCATCGTCATTCTGGGATTGACTGCGACCGAAGCCTATCGCGTGAACTGGCAGGAATTCCGCGATCAAATGCACATCCAAGGCGACGTCCCGTGGTGGGGGCACACCTACGACTACACCGATGACATGCAGCAGGCGTTTCCCGCGGGCGATACTCTGCGCGTGACCAACGAGCGCGGCGCTGTCAACCTGACCGCGTCAGTGGACAACAACATTCACGTCACCGTGCACAAGCGGGTCAATGCTGAACGGCAGGAGGAAGCCGACCGCTGGAATAAATCCACACAGCCGCAAATCAGCCTGAGCGGCGGCACGGTGCTGGTGAACGCCAACACGCAGGGCGCGGGCGATCATTGGGTCAGCACCGATCTGGATATTTCCGTGCCGCGCAAAGCGGCGGTCGATGATCGCAACGCGCCACGGCGACATCAGCGTCATGGGTCGCGACGGCAACGCCGACATCACCAGCCAGGACGGCGATGTTTCCGTCACCGATCTGAACGGCACTCTCACCCTGAACCTCGACGGCAGTTCCGTGCGGGCATCGCAGATTTCGTCCGACGTGACCGTGCAGGGCCGTGGCAAGGATATTTCGCTCGAAGACGTGAAAGGCGCAGTACGACTCGACGGCGACTTCATGGAGAGCGTCAAGCTGACGCGCATTGCCAAGACGGTCAGCTTCAAGTCCACGCGCACGGACATGGATTTCACCAAACTCGACGGCTATCTGAATCTTGACTCCGGCGATCTTGAAGCCTCCAGCCTGACCGGGCCGCTGCGTCTGCGCACTCGCTCCAAGGACATCATGCTGAACGGCATCACCAGCGACGTGCACCTGAACAATGAGAACGGCGCGGTGGAAATCCATCTCAACAAGTTGGGCAGCGTGGAAGTGACCAACGCGCAGGGCGACATCCGGATTTTCGTTCCGGAAAAGGCGGCCTTCCAGGTGGATGCGCAGGCCCGCGACGGAGAAATCGAGTCGGATTTTCCGCAGCTGAAAGTTGATAACGGCGACAATCGCTCAACCGCCACCGGATCGGTAAACGGCGGCGGCCCGCACATGGTACTGAACCTCGAGCACGGCAGCATCGAGATCCGCAAGGGAGTGGCGACGCCGGTCCCACCCACCCCGCCCAAAGCGGGCAAGGTCGTCGGAGCCGCCACCGCCGCCGGAGGCGACCGAGAACTAGGTCCGGGGTTTCGCTCGTACCAGAAAAAATGTGGGTGCCCCATCCCTTCGAGTTCGCTCAGGGCAGGCTTTTCGCGTTCTTTGCGAAAGGTGGGCCACTCCGCCGCCTGCACGTTTCCCCTTGACCGTTCCCCCTCGCTGCGCGTAGAAACGCGAAGCGACATGCAATCCAAATCCAACTTCCTTCTGATGAGAGCGCTGATCGTCCTCGCGCTTGCTACCGCCTATCTTGATGCCCAGACTGCTCGGCCACAAGAATCGTGACTGGCCGGTCTACGGCGGCGCCCTCGAAGGCGGCCACTACTCACCGCTGACACAGATCAACAAATCCAACGTGAAGCAGTTGCAGGTCGCTTGGACCTTCGACACCGGAGAATCCGGCGGATTGCAGACCAGCCCCATCGTCGTCAATGGAGTCCTCTACGGGACTTCGCCATCGCAGAAGATCTTCGCGCTCGACGCCGCCACCGGCGCGCTCAAGTGGAAATACGATTCCGGGCATCGTGGGCACGCAGCCGGATCGTGGGCTGGCCTACTGGAGCAGTCCGACAACAAAGACCGCCGCATCCTTGTCGGCGTGATGAACTTTCTCTACGCCCTCGACGCCGACACCGGGGAGCCGATCGCGACCTTCGGCGATCACGGAAGAATTGATCTGCGCAAGGATCTGGGCCGCGATCCCGCGACGGCGTCCATCGTCCTCAGCAGCCCGGTGGTGGTCTACAAAGATTTGCTCATCGTCGGAGGCCGCGAGCCGGAGACGCTGCCCGCGCCTCCCGGCGACATTCGCGCCTATCGACGTCCGCACCGGGAAAATGCGCTGGAGCTTTCACACCATTCCGCATCCCGGCGAAGTTGGCTACGACACCTGGCCAAAAGACGCTGGAAGACCAGCGGCGCGGCCAACAACTGGGCGGGCATGTCGCTGGATTCGAAGACCGGCATTGTCTATGTTCCGACCGGCTCGGCGGCGTTCGATTTTTACGGCGCTGACCGGCTCGGCGACGATCTTTTCGCCAACTGCCTGATCGCGCTCAACGCCGAAACCGGCAAGCGCATCTGGCATTTCCAGGGAGTGCGGCACGACCTGTGGGACCGCGATTTTCCTGCGCCGCCGGTGCTGGTCACCGTCAAGCGCGACGGCAAAGACGTTGCCGCGGTCGCGCAGACTACCAAGCAGGGATTCGTCTATCTTTTCAATCGCGCCAACGGAGCGCCGCTGTTTCCCATCGAGTACCGCAAGTATCCGCCGAGCACGACTCCCGGAGAAGTTGCGGCCGAAGAGCAGCCGCTTCCCACGAAGCCCGCGCCGTTTGCGCGTCAGCTTCTGACCGAAGACATGCTGACCAATCGCACGCCGGAGGTGCATCAGTGGGCGGTCGAGCAGTTTCGGACTTTTCGCAGCGAAGGACAGTTCGTTCCGTTCAGCGTGGGCAAAGACACCGTCGTCTTTCCCGGGATTCGATGGCGGCGCGGAATGGGGCGGGCCGGCGTTCGATCCCGAGTCCGGCATCCTTTATGTGAACGCCAACGACCTGCCGTGGACAGGCGCGCTGGCCGAGAACACCGCCGACGATTCCAGCGGCGCCGGCATTTATCAGACGCAGTGCTCCATCTGCCACGGCGACAATCGCGCTGGATCGCCGCCGGTGTTTCCGTCGCTGCTCGGCGTGGGCAGCCGCCTGACGCGAGCCGCAATCGCCGACCGCATTCAAAAAGGCGGAGGAAGAATGCCGGCTTTCCCTAACCTTTCCGCCGCGCAAGTCAACGCGCTGATCGGTTATCTGACGCAAAGCGGCAAAGAGCATGCCGACTCCGATGGAGCCAGCGCCGCACATGAAATACCGCTTCACCGGATACAAAAAGTTTCTACGATCCCGACGGTTATCCGGCGGTCGCGCCGCCGTGGGGAACGCTGAACGCGATCAACCTGAATACCGGCGAATACGCGTGGAAGATTCCGCTGGGCGAGTATCCCGAACTCGCCGCCCAGGGATTGAAGAACACCGGCACGCGACAACTACGGCGGCCCCATCGTCACCGCCGGCGGCCTGCTCTTTATCGGAGCCACCAACTTCGACAAAAAATTCCGCGCCTTCGATAAATCCACCGGCGAGCTGCTGTGGGAGACGACGCTCCCTTTCTCCGGCAACGCCACGCCGATCACCTACGAAGTGAATGGCCGCCAGTACGTAGTCATCGCCGCCGGCGGCGGCAAAGACCCGAAGTCGAAGTCGGGCGGGGTGTATGTGGCGTTCGCGCTGGGGAAGTGAGGCGCGTTGGCGGCGAATCTTGCTGTGGGCTTTCGAAGACTGAAGCGCTCTCGATAAACTGAATCTGCGGCCCCGTAGCTCAAATGGATAGAGCACCGGTTTCCTAAACCGGTAATTCCGGTTCGATTCCGGACGGGGCCTCCACGCTGACCTTACCTCCGTTCTGTAGCGGCCTCCACAACTCTGCTCGTGTAGGGGCAGGTGCCCCCACCTGCCCCCCACGGGTCTGGAGTGGAGCACGGGGCACCTGCTCTGGACGTGTGTCTCCTCATTCCCAGAATGAAACTCTGAATTGAAATTCTTGTCGAGCCGGCGAACTCTCATCAGACAATAAATCCAGTGAGCTTCCATCGCCGCAATCTGCCTCACGTTCAGCGCGACTACCGGCCTCACTTCATAACCTTCTGTACGAAAGATCGCCGCGTCCTGGCGGACTGGGCTAGGAAGATCGTGCTCGACTGCTGCACTCACGGTCACGACACGAGTTACAAGCTATACGTTGCGATTGTGATGCCGGACCACGTGCACATGATCCTCACGCCATTGGAGGACCGAGATCGCATGATGATTTCTTCTATTTCCGAGATCATGAAGGGAATCAAGGGAACAGCGGCGCATGCAATCAATCGTCGGCTAAAGCGACGTGGGCCGGTTTGGCTGGAGGAGTCGTTTGATCATGTGGTGCGGTCGGACGAGAGTTTGGACGCGAAGATCGCTTATGTGGTGGCGAATCCTGTTCGCAAGGGGCTGGTGAATCTTCCGGGCGAGTATCCGTGGTTGTGGATGAAGCCGAAACCCAAACCTTAGAGCAGGTGCCCTGTGCTCCACCATACGTCCGTGGTGGGGCAGGTGAGGGCACCTGCCCCTACAACGATCGCTTCTCTTATGGCGCCGACACCCGATACAGCACGCAGCCATGCGGCGGCAGGGTTACATCCAAAGATGTGGCCCGCGGCAGGTCTTTGTGCTCCCACAAATCGCGCACAGCATGCTTTCCTTTTGGCAGCGATAGGTCTTGCCAGGCGAAGTGTTCCGTCTGTAACGCATCCCCCATGTTGAAAACTGCGACGTAGTACCCGCTGCCCTTGCTAGGACGAGCGGTCCAGACGATAGTGTTAGCCGACGAAGTCAGTTGGGCTGCTTTCGATTCGCCTTCCTTTCCGATGTCGATCCGCGTGGGCTGCATTATCGCCATGCGATTTCCCGTCGAGTGCTGATCCACATCCAGCACTTCTTGGTTGGTCAGCAACGAGACCGTCCAAGCGTCGCTCTTGGTGGGATTGCCTCCCCACATCAGCGGGGAGCGGAACATGCACCACGAGAGTGAAGAAGCTGCGCTGTTCGTCGTGGGTAAGCTTGGTTTGGCGGGGCTCGCCGTAGCCGGGGGCGGGGCCGAGGTATCCGAAGGGGAGCATGTCGGCGTCGGGCCAGCGGCCGGGCTGGGTGAGCGGCGCCCACGCGGCGACGCGGGGGAACTGGTCTCCTAAACCTTGCGGGTAGGGAACGTCGCTGTGCCACATGTCCCACACGTCGTCGGAGATGCGCCACATGTCGGCGTACTGCCGCATCTCGTCAACTTTGTCGAGCGGCGCGGCGCCGGGAGAAAGGCTCAGCACAATCGGGCGGCCGGTCTTGCGCAGCGCCGTGCTCAACATGCGGATTTCTTCTCCTTTATATGGGCGGCTGGCGATGCAGTCGGCCTTCACGAAGTCGGCGCCCCAACCGGCGTAGAGCTTGGCGATGGAATCGTAATAAGCCTGCGCGGCGGGCTTGGACGGGTCGAGGCCCCAGTTGTCGGAGTTCCACGGGCAGGCGTCGGAAGTGTTGGCGGCGTCGGCGGCGTGGAAAGCGGAATCGGCAATTGGAAGATTATTGGTCAACCGCCTGCCGAGGAATGCCGCGGACGATGTGCAGCCCAAACTTGAGGCCGAGGGAATGAACGTAGTCGGCGAGCGGCTTGAATCCGGCGCCGTTGGCGGAGGAAGGGAAGCGGTTGACGTCGGGAGTGTAGCGGCCGAATTCGTCCATGCTGAGCTGCGGAGTCTTGGAGTTGCCGCTGGCTTTCGGATTGATGGCGAACCATTCCATGTCCACGACGACGTATTGCCAGCCGTAGGGCTTCAGGTTTTCGGCGATCCACTTGGCGTTGGCGCGGACGTCGGCTTCGGTGATGGTGGTGCCGTAGGAGTCCCAACTGTTCCATCCCATGGGCGGCGTGGGGGCAAGGATGGTGGCCGCTCGGGTCTGTGCTGACGAGCAGAAGCGCGCGCAAAGAACCGGCAGAACTCCACAAAGTAGACAACGTCGTCTCATCCGAAACTCCCTTTTGATCGCGCCCATGATATCAGCCCGTACTCTCTCGACATAACCGGCTCTGAAAGCCACCCTCAGGACATGCCGCCGGGTTTGGCCAATAGTTAAAGTTTTGAAAATTCCCTTGACGGAAGGTAACTACTAGAGCAATATTTCGAGTCCAGAGCTGCCGGCCCTTCCCCGCGCGGCTCTTGCGCTTGGCTCTCAACCGGCACGGATGGTCGCTCCGCATTGAGGGCAGGAGTGTACCCAGTGGAAACTCGTCTCCCCCGAGTGGGCTGTCTGTTGGTGTGTCTTCTTTTTTCTGTGCTGGCGACCGTGCCGGGCTTTGCCCAGCAGTTTTCGCAAGCCCAGCCGCTGATCACCCAGCCGATCGACGAGAGCCATCTCACCACGCTCAAGGGCAACACGCACCCACTGGCGCAACCCCAGTTTGATATCGGCGTCGCCGCCGCCGGACCTGCCCTTGCAGCGCATGTTGCTGGTGCTGAAGCGCAGCCCGCAGCAGGACCATGCCCTGCGCACCTTGCTCGACGACCAGCAGGACAAAGCTTCTCCGAATTACCACAAGTGGCTCACTCCCGATGAATTCGGCATTAACTTCGGACCGTCGGATCAAGACCTGCAACTCGTCACCGGATGGCTGCAGTCGCACGGCTTCCAGGTGAACCGCGTCGCGCACGGACGCACTATGATCGAATTTTCCGGCGTGGAGGCGCAAGTTGAGGCCGCCTTCCACACCCAGATCCACGCCTACCTGGTGAACGGTCAACAGCACTGGGCCAACGCCAGCGACCCGCAGATTCCGGCGGCGCTGGCGCCGGCGGTGGCGGGGGTGATGTCGCTGAACAATTTTCCCGCCCAGCCCATGCTGCATGTTACGGGTGCTGTGTCGCGAGACAAATCTACGGGGCAAGTCACTCCGGTGACCCCAGAGACCACCTTCGGCGGCAGTTGCGGCGTGCAGAGTCATTGTTACGGAGTGGGGCCGTACGATTTCGCCACCATCTACAACGTGGCTCCGCTGTGGAATGCCACTCCCGCCATTGACGGCACCGGGCAAGACGATCGCGATCGTCGGCGAGACCGACATCAATCCCCAGGACGTTGCCGATTTCCGAAACTACTTTGGCTTGCCCCCCGTGATCTTGAATGTGATCCACGACGGGCCAGCACCGGGAATTCTCCAAGACGGCGAAGAGACTGAGTCTGATTTGGACGTGGAGTGGTCGAGTGCCGTGGCCAAGGGCGCGCAAATCGATTTTGTTGTGGCGCAAAGCACGGAAACCACTGCTGGCATTGATCTCTCGGCCTTACACATCATCGATAACAACCTGGCCCCGGTCATGAGCGAGAGTTACGGCTTCTGCGAGTTGGGCTTGGGCACGTCGGGGAATCAGGGCCTTAGCGCAATGTGGGAGCAGGCGGCGTCGCAGGGCATTACGGTAATGATTTCCGCCGGGGACAACGGCGCAGCGGGCTGCGACAATTTCAATGCTATCGGGCCCGCGAGATTTGGTTTGCAAGTGAGCGGCTTTGCTTCCACCCCATTCAACGTGGCGGTGGGCGGCACGGATTTTTACGATCTGACCAATGCCAGCGTGTATTGGAGAACGACGAACGCTGCCACCACCCAAGCCTCCGCGATCGGTTACATTCCGGAGACAACATGGGACGACAGCTGCACCAATCCGGTGTGGGGCACGCTGCTGGGGTTCAGCAACAACGCCGAGAACAACTGTAATGATCCGCGTATGAATCCGTTTTTCATAAACGTGATCGGCGGTTCGGGGGGAAAGAGTAATTGCACGCAATCGAGTGGGCAAAACCCAGCGACTTGCGCCGTGGGCTATCCCAAGCCCTCGTGGCAGGTGGCTCCCGGAGTACCGGCGGACGGAGTTCGCGACCTGCCCGACGTTTCTCTTTATGCAGCCAGTGGATCTCCCTCTGGCAGTTTCTACATCGTTTGCGAGGCCGATCAAGTCTCCGGCAGTTCTTGCGATCCGACCAATCCGAACACCCAGTTGCTGGGCGTGGGCGGGACCTCAGCCTCAGCGCCCGCGTTCGCAGGCGTGATGGCGCTGGTCAATCAGCAGAACCCGACGCCGCACGGACAAGGCAATGCTAACTACGTTCTGTATAAGTTGGCGGCGGGGCAGAATGCAGCGTCCTGCAATTCGACCAACGGATCGGGCGCCAATTGCGTATTCAATGATGTCACCACCGGCACCATCGCGGTGCCCTGTGCGGCGGGTTCGCCCAACTGCACCGTGAGCACCCCAGGGCATCAATATGGAATCCTGAACGGATACAGCACGGGGACCGCTTACGACTTAGCCACTGGATTGGGATCAGTAAACGTCAATAACCTCGTCACCAAGTGGAACACGGCCACGTTCCGCTCTTCGGCGACGACTCTTACCCTGGGTCCGCCCACGAGCGGCATCACCCACGGGCAAGCCGTCAACGTGAACATCAGCGTGGCCCCGGGCAGCGGCAGCGGAACTCCGACCGGCGATGTCTCGCTGTTGACCAGCACCGGCGTAAGCGTGGATGGATTCACGCTGAACAATGGCGCCGTCTCTGGAACCACTAAATTGCTTCCTGGCGGCACGTACACGGTGACCGCTCACTATGCGGGAGACAGCATCTTTGGTGGCAGCGACTCCACGCCTGCCAGCGTCACTCTGGGGAAAGAGAACAGCAGTCCGCATATTGGACTGGTGACGTTCGACTGGCAGGGAAACCTGCTTAGCAATAACGCCACGACGGCCGTGTACGGCTCTCCGTATTTGCTGCGGGTGGATGTCTTCGGGAGTTCTGGTACTCCGTGCTCACCGAATCCGCTTGGCGGGGCGGCCTGCCCGACCGGTACTGTGACGTTGACCGACAACGGTAGCCCGCTGGACGCGGGCACGTATCCGCTGAACAGCGAGGCTTACACGGAAGATCAGACGGTGCAGTTGCCGGGTGGGAGTAATGCAGCGAAGGCTCAATACCCAGGAGACAGCAGCTTCAACGCTAGTTCGACGACGACGGGCCTCAATATCACGCCGGCACCGACAACAGCGATCGGCACGTTCTACTGCGGCTGCGGAGTTGGGGACAATTACAACGCCTACGCTGTTATTCAGGCTCAAAGCTCCGGGGCGATCCCTTCGGGAACCGTGACATTCTACGCGAACGGTCAACCGATACCCGGCACTGTGAACTATTCGTCTTACGGAATCGGCGGTTTCCCGCCGGGTGTTGCTCTGCAGGCGAATTTGTACAGCACAAGCTCGCCGTTTTCAACACCAGGCAACTATGCCCTCACGGCCAGTTACAGCGGAGACTCGAACTATCAGCCTTCGACTTCTACTCCGACCACGTTCTATGTCAAGTACGATCAGCCGACTGTGAATCTTCAGGCGTCACCCAGTTCCATCAATGCCGGCTCGAGCGCTAGCCTCACTGTAACAGTATTGGGCTTTAGCAAAACGATTGCGCCCACGGGAACAGTCTCTTTCTTTGAGCCCCTCCTAGGGTTGGCTCCGCTCCCGGGAACCGTTACCTACGCTACGGTTACCGACCCCAATACGGGAAATCTTGATCTGCAGGCCAAACTCAGCATTCAACCCAGTTTTACAGCCGATTATTTCGCAAACTACAACGGTGATGTCAATTACCCTGCGGCAAGTACGTGTTGTTCCGCTTACGTTACGGTCAATGGAAGCGACTTTGTATTGTCTGCCCAGCAGAGTTCTATAAGCACTTCGCAGGGGTCTTACGCTTTCTACACGCTAATAGTTGGCATGCAGTCTAATACAGCTCCCGTATCGTTCGGCGCCAACGGCTGCTCAGGCCTGCCTGCGGAAACAACTTGCAGCTTTTCGCCTGACCCGAACTCGAGCACAGGATGGGTTAGCCTCCGAATTTCTACGACCGGCCCTCATAGCATCCCGGGCGCAAAGCGCTCCGGCTCCGTTTCGCAGCTTTTCTGGACTGCTGGGGCGATGTTGCCGTTCGCGGCAATCTTGTTAATCGGTTACAAGCGCGGCGGCATCAAGCGTTCTCTGTCACGACTTTTGCTGACTTTCATGCTTTTGTTGGGCATTGCCTGTGGCGGCGGCGGAGGAGGTGGTGGCGGCGGAGGTGGCGGCGGAACTCCCCCGCCGGCGCCGACCAATCTTACCGCCGTGGCAGCTGCGTATAACGCGATTGATTTGAACTGGACACAGCCGACAACTCAAACGGGCTTTGCAGTTTATCGAGGCACCGCCAGTGGCTTTACGCCCTCGCTCTCGAATCGGATCTTGAGTGTTCCCCCTGGCTACGCGCCGTCGTACGAGGATGCCCCATTGTCACCTTCAACCACGTACTACTACGTCGTGAAAGCCAGCAACGGCGCAGGCCTGTCGGATCCGTCAAACCAAGCCTCAGCGACGACGCAAGGGCTTGATCCGGGAACGCCTACAGGTACCTATAACATTACGGTAACCGGGACGAGCGGTGCGATAAGCCACAGCGTCATCGTAACGCTTGTCGTCCAGTAGAACGTGGGGTCATCGCACGTCTGTTGACCCCGTTGTCTTGCTGCGGGCTAGGGCGTTATGTCGGCCATAAACCCCGGCGCTTTCCGAGCCTTGGTTGTCTGCTCGAACCCATAAGCGATCTTCAGCAGCACCGGCTCGCTCCAGGCGCGGCCGAAGAAGGAAATGCCGACCGGCAGGCCGAAGACGAATCCTGCGGGGACGTTGATGTTGGGATATCCCGCCACGGCCGCGGCGTTGGAGCTGCCGCCGACGGCGTGGTCGCCGTTGGCCAGGTCGGTGAGCCATGCAGGGCCTCCGGTGGGCGCGACCAGGGCGTCGAGATGGTTTTTGTCC
Organism: uncultured Acidobacteriota bacterium; assembly: GCA_963819825.1. Taxonomy (GTDB): domain Bacteria; phylum Acidobacteriota; class Terriglobia; order Terriglobales; family Acidobacteriaceae; genus Gp1-AA145. The sequence continues at coordinate 227,712 of CAWFXO010000002.1, read as the reverse complement.
ATCACGCCGTCGATGCCTTGCTCGCGCGACAGAGCTGTGATTCGCCGCCAGCGCCGCGACGTATTCTTTGTCGGTGAGCGGGCCTTTCTCTTGCGCCTTCAGAAATAAATCCTGGCCGAAGTAGGGCATTTCTTTGTCTTTGTTCTTTTCGTTGAATGCGATCACATCGGCGAGTGATTTCACTTGCGCGTCGGGGCGTGCCGCCAGATAGGTGTTCAGGTCCGCCTTCAGCTCATACAGCAGCACCAGCAGTTCGGTGTCGTCGAATTTTCCGTGGGTTTCGAGGTCGGCGGGATCGACGATCACTGCGCCGGCCGATTTCATCTCGTCGATTGCTTGATTCATCAGCGCATCTACGGCGTCGCTGAAGCCGAAATATTTTCGTGCTACGCCGATACGCGCGCCGCGCAGGCCGTTGGGATCGAGAAACTGGGTGTAGTCCTTCTGCATCTTGCTGTCCGCGTCGGCTGTAGCGGCATCACGCGGGTCTGAGCCCGCCAGCGCACCCAGCAGAATCGCGGCGTCGCGGACGGTGCGAGCCATGGGGCCGGCGGTGTCCTGGCTGTGGGCGATGGGAATAATTCCGGCGCGGCTGATCAGGCCCAGAGTGGGCTTGATTCCGACAATTCCGTTCGCCGACGACGGACAGACGATGGAGCCGTCGGTCTCGCTTCCCACCGCAACCGTGCACAGATTCGCCGAGGTGGCCGCGCCGGAACCGGAACTTGACCCGCAGGGATTGCGATCGAGTGCATAAGGATTCTTCGTCAGGCCGCCGCGCCCGCTCCATCCGCTGGTGGAGTGGCTGGAGCGAATGTTGGCCCACTCGCTCAGAGTTCGTCTTGCCCAGAATGACCGCGCCGGCCTCGCGCAGTTTTCGCGCCACGCTGGAATCCTGCGCTGGCCGCGAACCAATTAGCGCCAGCGATCCGGCTGTCGTCTGCATGCTGATCGGCGGTGTCGATGTTGTCTTTGATCAGCACCGGGATTCCGTGCATCGGCCCGCGCGGGCCTTTTTGCTTTGCGTTCTTTGTCGAGCGCGTCAGCGATGGCAAGCGCCTCGGGATTCACTTCGATCACGCTGTTCAGCCGTGGGCCGCTCTTGTCCACTTCTTCAATTCGGGCGAGATAAGCGGCAGTGAGCGCGTGCGCCGAAAGCTCGCCCGATTTCATGCGCGATTGCAAGTCCGAGATCGTAGCTTCGTCAAAAGGGAAGCCTTTGACGGGAGAAGCTGGCGAGGTTGCAGCCAATGCGCTCCCGGCGCTGAGCGCGGGGGCCATTGCCGCGCCGGCCGCTCCCAACAACGTGGTTTGCAGAACGCTTCGCCGCGACACACCCTCTTTGCTCGATATGCTCGTCGATTTCAAGGAAGCCTCCCGTGCCAGTCAACTTGTAGCAGGGAATTATAGGGCTTCGCATTGCTGCTGCTCACGACTTTGATTTCCACACGTCCAAGCGAGAGAGGGAGGGGTGTGTCCGGCGAAGACTTTCGGGTTACGCCGTGACAACCGCGCCCCCAAAGCTCTAAAATCGCACGTTTGACTGTAGCGGGTTCTGCGCAGTTTCCAGTCCCACGGATCCTGACAATTTGCTCGGAGGAGTTTGCATGCTGAAAACCAGTTTGAAGAAGTGGCTTGCCCTTGCAGTCCTGATTTGCTCCTCGCTGGTTTCCGCGCAGGAAATGCACGAAGGCCGCCTGATGCGCTTTCCTGACATTTACAAGGATAAAGTCGCTTTCGTGTACGGTGGCGATCTTTGGCTGGCGTCATCCTCTGGTGGCGTGGCGCACCGCATCACTTCGCATCCGGGGCGCGAACTGTTCCCGAAATTCTCGCCGGACGGCAAGTGGATTGCCTTTACCGGACAGTACGACGGCAACTTCAACGTCTATCTGATTTCCTCCGACGGCGGACAACCGAGGCAACTCACGTTCTATCAGGGAAGCGCGCAGCAGTTGAGCGATCGCATGGGGATCCACAACCAGGTTATCAACTGGACGCCCGACAGCAAGCGCGTCGTATTTCTCTCCCGCCGCGATGCTTCCAACGGTTGGATCAAGCGCCCGTTCACCGTCAGCGTTGACGGTGGCCTGCCCGAGCCGTTCCCCATGGACCAAGGTGGACTGCTTTCCTATTCGCCGGACGGCTCGAAGATCGCCTACAACATGATCTTCCGCAATTTCCGGCAGTGGAAACGCTACACCGGCGGTCTGGCGCAGGCGATCACCATCTACGATTTGAAGCAGAACGTCAGCGAGGATATCCCGCACACTGAGTACACAGATACTTTTCCCATGTGGCATGGGAACACCATTTATTTCAGTTCCGACCGCGGTGGGCCCGGAGCATCACCTGAACCTCTACAGCTACGACTGGCCTCCAAGCAGGTCGACGCAGATCACGCACTTCACCGATTGGGATGTGATGTGGCCGAGCCTGGGACCGGATGCCCTCGTCTTCGAGAACGCCGGCTATTTGTACACCTACAACTTCCAAGTCGAACGCCGAAGAAGCTCACCATCATGCTGCCCGGTGACCGCACTCAGGCGATGAAGCACTGGGACAACGTGAGCAAGCTGGTCACCGATTTTGATCTCGCTCCCGACGGCAAGCGCGCCGTGTTCGCAGCCCGTGGCGACGTCTTTACGGTGCCGGCAAAAGAAGGAAGCATTCGCAACATCACGCGCACGCCAGGCATCCGCGAGCAGAAGGTCGGATGGTCGCCCGATGGCCGCTGGATCGCCTACATCTCCGATCGCAGCGGCGAAGACGAAATCTACATCGCGCCGCAAGACGGCATGGGCAAGGAAGAGCAGCAGATCACCAGCGGCTACAAGGGATTCAAATTCCCCCCGGCGTGGTCGCCCGACAGCAAGAAGATCGCCTGGGCGGACAAGGACCTCAACCTCTGGTATGTGGATCATCGCCGACAAGAAGCCGGTGAAGATTGACCACGCTGAGTACGGTGAGATCACGAACTATTCCTGGGCGCCAGACAGCAAGTGGCTGGCCTATGACAAGAACAGCGAGAATCTGTACTCAGTCGTTTACATCTATTCGCTGGCCGACCAAAAAGCGACGGCTGTGACCTCGAGCATGACACAACAGCTACGCCGCGATTTTTGATCCGGAAGGGAAGTATCTGTTCTACCTCTCCGACCGCGACTTCAACGAAGTGCTGGGCGCGATTGATTTCGAATTTGCGAATCCGAAGACGACGCGTGTCTATGTGGTGACGTTGAAGAAGGACACGCCTTCGCCGTTCGGCGTGCAGAGCGACGAAACCGAAGTGAAGAAGGCGGAATCAGCGCCGTCGGGGCAGGAGCCGGAAGCCGCCAAGGATGCGAAGGCGCCGAAAGACTGGGAAAAAGGACGAAGGCAAAGAATCCGGAAAGGCTGACAAAGATAAAGAGAAAGAGAAAGAGAAGGACAAGAAGGAAAAGAAAAGCCGGTCGAAGTGAAGATCGATTTCGACGGCATTCAAGACCGCGTGGTAGCCCTGGCGGTTGACCCGGCCGTGATTCGCAGCTTTGCCGCTGGCAAGGGCTTCTTGTATTACTCCACGGTCCCGATCCAGGGCCTCTCCGGGCCGATCGCGGGCGAAGACTCGGCCGTACGGGCCTACGACCTGAAAGAGCGCAAGGAATCGACGCTGATCGAGAACGTGCAGCGCTTCGCGCTTTCGTTCGACGGCTCGAAGCTGCTCTACGAAGGCGAAGGCGGCTCGCGGCGCTCACACCTACGGAATCATCGACGCCAAGCCTGCCGGTGGGCCGAAGAAAGTGGGCGACGGCGCGCTGAGCTTGGCCGGAATGCGGGCCGAGATCGATCCGCCGCAGGAATGGAAGAATGTGTTCAACGAAGTCTGGCGGCAGGAGCGCGATTACTTCTATGACGCTTCGATGAACGGCGTGGACTGGCAGAAGATGCACGACAAGTACGCACAGCTGCTGCCTTATGTCGCCGACCGTTATTCGCTGACGTACATCCTCGGCGACATGATCGGCGAGCTTTCCAACTCGCACACTTACGTTGGCGGCGGAGAGTATCCCGATCTGCATCCGGTAAACGTGGGCCTGCTCGGCGTGGATTACGAAATCGACCGGGCCAGCGGCATGTACCGCATCAAGAAGATTTACCCCGGCGAGAACTGGAACGCCGATCTGCGTTCGCCTCTGACCGAGCCTGGCATCAACGTGAAGGAAGGGGACTACCTGCTGGCGGTGAATGGGCGTCCGCTGCGCGCACCCCATGACTCCCGATGAGCTCATGGTGAACCTGGCCAACGAAACCGTGATGCTGACGGTGAACTCGAAGCCGTCCGACGACGGCTCGCGCAACGTCCAGGTGAAGCCGATCAATGACGAATACAGTCTGCGCGAACTAAACATGATCGAGACCAACCGCAAGAAAGTGGACGCGGCCACCGGCGGCAAGGTCGGCTACATCTATTTGCCGGACATGGGCGACGCCGGTCTCAACGAATTCGTCAAGACAGTATTTCCCGCAGATCCGCAAGCAGGGTCTGATTATTGACGTCCGCTACAACGGCGGTGGATTCGTCGATGAATTGATCTTCGAGCGCCTGCGCCGCATTCTGCTCGGAATGGACTCCGCGCGCAACTGGCAAAGCGGAACGGTTCCGCCCAACATCTTCAACGGCTCCATGGTTTGCTTAACCAACCATTATGCAGCGTCCGACGGCGATCTATTCAGCTATGCCTTTAAGTATTACAAGCTGGGGCCGCTCATCGGCGAGCGGACCTGGGGAGGAGTGCGCGGCATTCGCGGGCAGATCCCGTTGCTGGATGGCGGCTACATCACCCGACCGGAATTTGCCCGCTATGACAACAACAGCAAGTGGATCATCGAGAACCACGGTGTCCAGCCGGACATTGTGGTGGAGAACCGTCCCGAGCAGGTGGTGAACGGAAAAGATCCGCAGCTGGAAAAAGCGATTGAAGTGGTGATGAAGTCAATCCAGGACAATCCGAAGAAGCTGGCGCCGCGGCCTCCGGATTTGCCGGCGTATCCGGATGGACCGGGAATGTGACGGCTCGGGGCGGACGCTCGGTGTCCGCCCGCTTTCGCTTACTACGAGCTTTTGGGTTCGACGGTCTTCGGCGCGAGTTTCTTACGGATGCGCCGGATCTCGATGTACGTCAGGGCGGTCACTGCCGCCACCACGCCCCCAAACATGATTAGCAGTGTGGACATCGCGCATACCTCACCTCGGTTCCAGGAAGTACCTTCAGACAGCCATCATAGACCGTAAATTCATGCTTTCGGCGAATTAGCCGTTTTACCTTATGGTTCCCAGCTCTTTCTAAAGTAATCGTTCACCTGACATGGAAGGCGGCGAAAACCGTATAATAAAAACCTCATGCCCAAGTATTCCATCGTCATCCCCCTGCACAACGAGCAGGAAAACGTCACCGATCTCTACGACCGCTTGAAGGCGGTGATGGAGACCAACGGCGAAAGTTTTGAAATGGTGCTGGTGGATGACGGATCGTCGGACGAGACGTTTCACCTGCTGCGCCAGATTGCCGGCGTAGACAGCCGGGTGACGGTGGTCCGCCTGCGGCGGAATTTTGGGCAGACTTCGGCACTGGCCGCCGGGTTCGATCATGCGCGCGGCGAGTACATCATCGCCATGGACGGCGATTTGCAGCACGACCCCGCGGACATTCCGCTGTTCCTCGAGAAAATTTCCGAGGGCTACGACATCGTCAGCGGCTGGCGCAAGGTGCGCATTGACAACTTCTGGCTGCGCCGTTTTCCCTCGCGCTGCGCCAACTGGCTGATGGCGAAGCTCAGCGGCGTGGACATCCACGACTTCGGTACCACGTTCAAAGCCTATCGCCGCGAGATTCTGGAGCAGGTGCCGCTCTACGGCGAACTGCACCGCTTTATTCCGGCGCTGGCTTCGTGGCACGGAGCGTCGATCTGCGAAGTGCCGATTCGCAACGTGAACCGCGAGCGCGGAGTTTCGCACTACGGCATCTCGCGCACCTTCCGCGTATTTTTTGACCTGATCACCATCCGCTTCCTGCTGCAATACCTGGGTCGCGGCCGCTGCATTTCTTTGGCACCGTCGGCATGTTCGGCATCTTGGCTGGGATCGGGCATCACCTTCTGGCTGTTTGTGGAGAAATTCTGGCGCCACACCTCGATCATGGCGACGCACGGGCCTCATGATGATTTTCGCCGCCGTGCTGCTGCTGGCGGGGCTGAACCTGCTGGCGATTGGCCTGCTGGGAGAATTGCAGGTTCGCCACTACCACGAACCGACGCGAAGAGCGCCGTACTCGGTGGATCGCGTGCTGCGCGCGCACAGCGAAGAGCAGAGCGTTTCGGAGTAGAGCAGTGGTCAGTGACCAGTGGTCAGTTGCCAGTGGGAGTTTGTTTACTGGCCACTGATCACTGCCCACCGACCACTCGTTCAAAACGCCTCTTTATTCACCACGTAGGGCATCTGCTTCACATCCCCGCCGTAATTCTTCTCCAGCACGTCGATCAATCCTTGCACGCATCGTCCCGCCATTCCTTTATTCGGATCAGTCGAGAGACGCGTGATCTTTCGCGGCGCTGGCAAAGTGCGGGAACAGCCGGCAACGGTCTTCAATCGCGGGATCGCGCAGGGGAGAATCCGCGGGCAGAGGCTCCTTCTCGTAAACATCGAGCGCGGCGCCGGCAATCCAGTTTTCTTTCAGAGCTTTGGCTAACGCGCTTTCGTCGATCACCGGACCGCGCGACGTATTCACCAGAAACGCCGTCGGCTTCATCATGCGCAACGTGCGTTCGTTGAATAGATGAAAGGTTGGAGTTGCGCTTTCGCCCTCGCGCAGCAGCGGCACATGCACGCTGACGAAATCCGCCTGCGCGAGCGCGTCTTCGAAAGACACGTACTTGATCCAGGTCTTTTCTTTCTGAATGCCGCGAGCATGGCGCAGGTCCATCGTCTCCTGAATTGCTTTCACGTACTCGTGGTTCTGGTACGCCGGGTCGTAACAGAGAATGTTCATATCGAACCCGGCGCACTTCTTGATCATGGCCAGGCCGATTCGCCCGGTGCCGATGATGGCGACGGTCTTGCCAGTAACTTCGTCGCCCAGAAACGGCAGATAAGGATGCCAGAATCCCCATTGGTTCTCGCGGGTCAGATGTTCGGACGTCCACAGCTTTCGCGCCAGCGCGCCCAGCATGAAGAAGGCAAACTCGGCGGTGGCTTCGGTCAGGACGTCGGCGGTATTGGTGAAGGGAATCTTGTAGCGGTTGGCGTCGGCGCGGTTGATGTTGTCGAAGCCGACGGCAAGTTGGGCGACAACCTTCAGCGTGCCTTTGCCAGCCTCGAAAACTTCGGCGTCAATTTGATCGCGAAGCGTCGTGATCAGCCCGTCGATTCCCGAGCGGACCTTTTCGATGATCAAACTCTTGGGCGGAGCTTCTGGATCGGGATAGACCTCGACCTGATAGCCGCGCTGACGAAGCACGTCGAGGGCTGGGCCAATATCGCAGGTGGCAAAGACTCGGAAGGTGGTGGGCATGGTACCGCTCAATCTAAAGCAAGTAAGCCGCAAAAACAAAAGCATCTACCGCCGAGTCGCCGAGGACGCCAAGAAACACTTATATCTTAATTTCTCGGCGATCTCGGCGGTGAAATGTTTTTGACGTTCGCCGCGACCCATCCCTCAATCCGCTCCAGAGCCCGCTCCAGATTTTCCATGGAATTGGCAATGCTGAAGCGCAAATACCCTTCGCCGAATTCTCCGAATGATGTTCCGGAAAGGCAGGCTACTCCAGCCTCTTCGAGCAGAGCGTCCGCTAGCGGCTTCGACTTCCATCCGGTCCCGGTAATGTTCGGGAAAGCGTAAAACGCGCCCCGGGGCATGCGGCAGGAGAAGCCTTTGATCTTATTCAATCCCGTCACGAACATATCCCGCCGCCGCTGAAATTCTTCGCGCATATGCTCGACCGAACTCTGGTCGCCACGCAGGGCTTCAACTCCGGCCATCTGGGTGAAGCTTGCAGTGCAGGAGTTCGAGTTGGTCATCAGCCGTGCAATCTGCGCCGCGAGGTCGGCGCGCATAACGCCGTATCCGAGACGCCATCCGGTCATGGCGTAGCTCTTCGAGAACCCGTCGAGCAGGATGGTGCGGTCTTTGAATCCCGGCTCGGAGATGATCGAATGATGCTCGCCGTCGAAAACCAGCCGGCTGTAGATTTCATCGGACAGCACGAAGATGTTGCGGTCGCCGATGGCCTCGGCGATTTGCTCCAGATCGCGCTTGCTCAGCACGCCGCCCGTAGGATTTTGGGGTGAATTAAGGATGACGAGGCGGGTGCGGTCCGTGATCAGGTGCGCGAGTTCGTCCACGTCGAGGCTGAAATCTTTTTCTTCCCGTAGACGAATCGGCACGGCGCGGCCGCCGACATAGCGAATCATGGATTCGTAGATAGGAAATCCGGGGTTGGGATAGATGACCTCGTCGCCTTCATTGATCAGAGCGAGAATCGAAAAAAAGATGATCGGCTTGCCTCCGGGGACGACAACAACTTCTTCGGGAGTCACGTTCACTCCGCGGGTGCGGCTCACTTCATCGGCAATCGCCTGGCGCAGTTCGGGGAAGCCGGCGGAGGGGCCGTAGTGCGTCCATCCGGCGCGGAGAGCGGCGACTCCTGAGTCGACGATGTTGGCAGGGGTGTCGAAATCTGGCTCGCCGATTTCTAGATGGATGATGTCCTTGCCCTGGGCTTCCAGCGCCCGCGCACGGTTCAGGACTTCAAATGCAGTTTCCGTCCCCAGCCGCGACATGCGCTCGGCCAACCGCAGCTCGAACTGGAGGGCCCGGGACATAAGGCGAAGGCGGTTATTTTACTACCGGCAAAGAGCGCTAACCACAGAGGGCACAGAGATCACAGAGGGATCAATTCAGATTCTCAAAAATCCCCGCTGCCCCCATTCCCCCGCCGACGCACATGGTCACCATCCCGTAGCGCAGATTCCGCCGCTTCATCTCGCGGATGATGGTTGCGGTCAGCTTGGCCCCGGTGCAGCCCAGCGGATGCCCGAGCGCGACCGCGCCGCCGTTTACGTTTACGCGGTCGATGTCGAGGTGGCCTTCCTGAATCACGGCAAGCGCCTGCGCGGCGAAGGCTTCGTTGAGTTCGATCACGTCCATGTCGGAGAGCTTCAGTCCCGCTAGCTTCAGGGCCTTGGGAATAGCGAACACCGGGCCGAGTCCCATTTCTTCCGGCTTGTATCCCGCCGTAGCGAAGGAAACGTAGCGGGCCAGCGGCTTGATCCCGAGCGCCTTTGCCCGCTCCGCCGACATCACGACCGCCGCCGCTGCACCGTCAGACATCTGCGACGAATTGCCGGCAGTGACTGTGCCTTTGACGTGGAAAGCAGGCTTGAGCGACGCCAAAGCTTCGAGCGAAGTGTCGGCGCGCGGGCCTTCGTCCATCTTGAAAATCATTTCCTGGCGATGCGGCTTCGATCCGTTCGGAGTGGTAAAGCTCACCGGCACGGGTACTACTTCATCATCAAACTTGCCCGCCTGGATCGCCGCCAACGCCTTCTGATGACTGCGCAAAGAGAATTGGTCCGCTGCCTCGCGCGTGATGTTGAATCTTGTGGCCAGGCGCTCCGCGGTCAGGCCCATGGTAATCAGCGAATCGGGATAGTGCTCGACCAGCCAGGGGTTGGCGGAAATCTTATTGCCGCCCATGGGGACCATGCTCATGGACTCGGTGCCGCCGGCCACGATGACCTCGGCCCCGCCAGCCATAATTCGCTCGGCTGCCATGGCGATCGACTGCAATCCCGAGGAGCAGAAGCGGTTGATAGTCACGGCCGAAGCTTCAATCGGCACTCCGGCGAGCAGGGAAGCGGTGCGCGCGACGTTGTTCCCTTGTTCAGCCTCGGGCATGGCGCATCCGAGGATGACGTCTTCGATTTCCTTGGGATCGAGTTGCGGCACGCGATCCAGCGCGCCTTTGATGGCGATGGCGCCCAGATCATCGGGACGCGTTGCCCGCAAGGTGCCCTTGATGGCACGGCCAACGGGGGTACGGACGGAGGAAACGATAAAGACTTCACGCATAGGAGACTCCCAACTTTATACGGAGCTTGCTCCGCCAGGCAGGTGAAGGCGCCTGCCTCCACGCAGGCAATTACGCTTTGGCCCAGTCCTGCCAGATCAGGCCCCTGACCCTGGAAAACTCGAAAACATTGGCAGTCACCAGAGTCAGTTGCTGTTGCATGGCTTGACCCGCCAGGAGCACATCATATACCCCGATTGGTTTCCCTATTGCTTCCAAACTTGCGCGAACCGAGCCGGCGGCCCTTGCATCTTCGTCTTCGAATCCAAGTAATGTGATTGAGCCCGACAGAAAGGACTCGAGTCGATTCGTATTGAAGGCGACATGAGAACTGTTGAAGACTCCGTACCACAATTCGAACACCGCGACCGCGGACACAAATATCTGACCACCGGACGCCCTCGCTCGATCGTACCTTCTCCTCACCGAGGCCGGTTGGCCATTAATCAGCGCGATACAGGCGTTGGTGTCGAGCAGGTAATTCACTTGAACATCTCACGTTTGGGTGTGACTGGCTGGCGGCGTCCATGGGGCATAAACGGTTCGGAATTGAAGCGGTCTAACTCCTCAAACCACTTGGCGGTGTCTGCGACCAGCGGTTCAAGTAGCACTCCCTGAGCGACTCGCCGAATCCGCACCTCTTCACCTTCAAACCGGAATTCCCGAGGCAACCGGACCGCTTGGCTCCGACCGTTTCTGAATAGTTTGGCGGTGCCTTTCATTCAATGAAGTATATATCACAGATATATACCCGTCAATTCCCGTTGCCGTACGCCGGAATCCCCTGTTGCACCATGTACTGCAGGCGGCGCGCGCGCGCACTCCAGTCGCCCTGGGGTGTCTGGGCGATTGCCTTCTGTGCGACCGCGATCGCGCGGGCCTTGGCTTCGTCGGATTTCTTTGCGTCGTCTTCCGCCTTATAAATCTCGATCAACGCTGCCCAGCGGTAGGCCGCCTGGTAGATTGCCTCTGCGGCAGCCGGCGATTGCGGATACTCAGTCGCATATTTCTCATAAATTTCCGCTTCCTTCGCGGGACACTTCGATTGTCCCTGCCAGTCGCCGCAGAGCTTGTTGTCGATACGATGAAATGCCGACAAATAGGCCCACTTGGTATTGGGAAATTTCTTCTCTACTTTTCGGAAGTAGTCCTCGTTCATCCCGCGGCGCAAGTAAGGGTCCTGTTCTTTGGCCGAGGGCAGCGACGACTGATCGGTTTTCTCGAGCTGCCAGCGGATATCGGCGGAGCGGTACATGGCTTCGCCAGCCAGCGGAGATTGCGGAAAGAGCTCGGCCACTTCGCCATAAAGCCGCATGGCGTCTTGCGCGGCATAGCGGCGGCCATTGCGCTGGCTGGCCTGGTCTTCGGAATCGACGGCCTCGCCGTATAGAATCTTGTCGCCGTCGGGCGTGGTGGATTGCACCAATCCCTTGCCTTCCACCCATCCCGTGATGGTTTTCTCTTCCGTCAGGTTTGCTTCCACGTGGACCCATTTGCCGCTGGTTTCCAAATAGATCACCTCGCGCCCACGATCGATTTCGGCGAGCCGGGTGGAGGAGGTATCAGGAGAAAGATAGAGCCCGGAGACCCTAATGGTGGTGCCGCGCACTACGTCGGCAGAAGCCAAGGCCGACATCATCAAGATTACAACGGCCAGACGAAGTCTCATCATTCTCAGTCTTGCTCCCCCGTCGTGCTTACCTCATGCCCGGATTCGCCGCAACAGGTCAGGATCAATATTACCTCCACTGATGACTGCGACTGTATGGTTGGATGCAGGCAACTGGTCGCGGTGAAACAGGAAAGCGGCAGTGGCGACCGCGCCGCTGGGCTCGGCCACCGTCTTGGGATTTTGCGCCAGAATGGCTGCCGCCTGCATGATTTCGTCCTCGGTGACGGTGACAATGTCGTCCACGTAGCGGCGGATGTGCTCAAAAGTGAGGGTGCCGATGTACTGCGCGCGCAAGCCATCGGCGCAGGTAGAGAGGACCTGCTCAGGAGGAAATTTGACGATTTCGCCTGCCCGTAGGCTGGCTTGAGCGTCGGCCCCCAGTTCTGGCTCGACGCCAATGACTTTGGCGTTGGGCTTCGAGAGCTTGATCGCGGTCGAGATTCCGCTGATGAGTCCGCCGCCCCCAACGGGAACTAAAACCAGTTCGACCTCGGGGAGGTCATCCAAGATTTCCAACCCGGTCGTTCCTTGCCCAGCAATGATTTTCTCGTCGTCATAAGGAGGAACGATCACGTATCCATGCTCGGCGGCAAGTTCTTCGGCTTTGATCTGGCGCTCCACTCCGCTGGGACCGACCAAGACAATCTCCGCGCCCAGAGCAGCGGTGGCGTCGAGCTTGATCGCTGGCGCGTTGCGCGGCATGACGATGACAGCCTTTGCGCCTAGCGCGCGAGCAGCGTAGGCGACTCCCTGCGCGTGATTGCCACTCGAGTACGTGATGACGCCGCGCGCGCGTTCTTCGTCAGTCAGGGACGCGATTTTGTTGTAAGCGCCGCGCAGTTTGAAGGCGCCGATGGGCTGGAGGTTTTCAGGCTTGAGATAGAGCGTGCGGCCGTCGTATTCCAGCGGGATGAGCGGAGTGCGGACGGTGATGCCGTCGAGGCGGGAACGGGCTTCGCGGATGTCGGCAAGGGTGACGATAGGTGTGCTCCGAAGTTGGAGGGTTGGGTCGCTCAAATTCGGGTCTTCAGTAACCGTCGCACGTCGCGCTTGCCGTGCAATACGGCGACAATCTGGAGCAACGGAGATTGGCAATATACGATCATGTATTAATACACGCTAAAAAAACAGCACATTGCGGCTCGTAAGGTCGGAACGTTTGTGGCCTTTGCCCGGGACATCGGCCAGACCTTGAATGCGTCGAGAAGCTCGTTTTCAATTCGGTCTGCAACTTCATGCCCCGCCTCTTCAAGCAGGTAGCGCCAAATGTGCCGGAGATCGTCCTCGGCTTCGGGCGCGACCAGATAGCTCTTCACCGCCTAGAGCGGTCCTTGAGCCACGCCGCTTTGTCTGCCGCCAAACGCGCGCGCACTTCGTCTCCCGGGATGCCTTCGCCACGGTCGAGTTGGGCCAACCCGCGATCGATCTTGACGCGAATATCATCTTTGTTTTCCTGAAGCCAGGTCTCGCGTTCGCGCTGTATTTCCAAGGCATCAAAAAGCACGTCCTCAATGCTTTCGAAGCCGCCGCTGTGCAGGCGTTGCTGAATCAGCGCCTCAATTTCGGGACGTTTTATCTCTATGGTCATGCCAAGCTCTAAGCAACGCTAACGCTGCGCGGAGTTGCGGTCAACCCGGAAAAACGGGCCGTGGTGACCTCAGCATTTGGGGTGGGGCAGGTGAGGGCATACTTCGGCTGCGCTCAGGACAGGCTCTGCCCCTACATAATCAGTTCTGGCGTCAAATCTCCAAAATCACCGGCATAATCAGCGGCCGCTTCTGCGTGTGCTTGGAAATATAACGCTTCAAATCGGCGCGGATCTTTTCTTTGATCACGCCGTAGTCGCCGCGCTCCTCGTCACTGGATTCACCGAGAGTTTCCACCACGATCCCGCGGAGTTCTCCCATGAATCCATCTTCGCCGCCGGTAAAGCCGCGGGTCACGATTTCCGGCGAAATCTCTACTTTGCCGGTCAGTTTGTTGATGGCGATGATCGGGCAGCACAAAGCCGTCTTCGCTCAGGTGGCGGCGGTCTTTGATGACCAGATCTTCCACCACGTCGGTGCGCGAGCCGGAATCAATGCAGATGCGGCCGACGTTGACGCGGCCGGCTTTGCGCGCGCCCAGTTCGTCGAATTCCAGAATGTCTCCGCTTTCGATCAGCATCACGTTGCCGACCGATCCGTGCATGGAAGCCGCGAGTTCCGCGTGCAGTTTGAGCTGACGGTACTCGCCGTGAATGGGAATGAAATACTTCGGCTTGACCAGATTGATGATCAGCTTCAACTCTTCCTGGCTGGCGTGTCCGCTGACGTGCACCGGAGGCGAGGAGCCGTCGTCGTAAATGACGTGCGCTTCGCGGCGGAAAAGGTGGTCGATCATGCGGTAGATGCCTTTCTCGTTGCCGGGAATGATTCGCGACGAGAGCACGACGGTGTCGCCCTTTTCGATCTTGGCGTGCTTGTGATTGTCCACGGCGGCGCGGGAGAGAGCGGACATGGGCTCGCCCTGGGTGCCGCTGATCATGACGCAGACTTTTTCCGGCGCGAAAGTTCTTGATCTCGCCGGGATTGATCACCAGCCCGTCGGGGATTTCGATGTAGCCGAGGTCTTCGGCGATCTCGGACGAGTTGTTCATGGAGCGGCCGACGAACGCGACTTTTCGTCCGTGCTCGGCGGCCATTTCCACTGCCAGCTTGATGCGATGAATGGAAGACGAGAAGCAGGAGATGAACAAGCGGCGCTCGGTGCGGGCAGAAAACTTCGTCAAACTTGGGGCGGACGGCGCGTTCGCTTGGGCGTGTAGCCGCGGCGCTCGACGTTGGTCGAATCCTGTAGCAGCGCGAGCACGCCTTCTTTTCCGTATTCGGCGAAGGCGTGAAGATCGAACAGACGATTGTCGGTCGGCGTGGGATCGACTTTGAAATCGCCGGTGTGAATCACGACGCCGAGCGGTGTGTGGATCGCCAGCGAAACGCAATCCACCAGGCTGTGCGTGACCTGAATGGGATGGATCGTGAACGGGCCGATCTTGAATCTTTCGTCCGGCGCGCATTTCGCGCAAGTCGGCGTCGTCGAGCAGTCCGTGCTCGTCGAGCTTGTCTTCGACGTAGGCCGAGCGTGAACTCCGTGCCCCAGACGGGCACGTTCAACTCGGAAAGCACCCACGGCAGCGCGCCGATGTGGTCCTCGTGGCCGTGGGTGAGCACAATTCCGCGCACCTTCGAGCGGTTTTCGGTGAGATAGGAAATGTCGGGAACGACAATGTCCACGCCTAAAAGCTCGGCTTCGGGGAACATCAGGCCGGCGTCGACGACGATGATGTCATCGCCCCAGCGCACGGCCATACAGTTCATACCAAATTCGCCGAGGCCGCCGAGCGGCACTAAATGGAGTTTTCCAGAGGGCATGTAAGGGGACTCTTGATCGTAGCACAGGAGCTACTAGCCGCTAGCTTCTAGCTACTAGCAATCGTTGTTCGCACGCAAACGGCGTGATCTTGGTTGCTAGTAGCTAGAAGCTAGTAGCTAGCAGCTAGGCTAGAATTGGATTCTTGGCTCGATTTTATGTCTGACAAATCCTGGCTCCGGCGCCGCGTTGAGAAGTCCATCTCGCAGTGCGCTGTGGCGCGCCTACAAAACCGTGCGCGTCGATCCCGAGCGTTTCCTGATGGAGCTACGCGCGTCTCACGGCCTGCCCGTCACCAGCTTTCAGGGAATGTACTGGGTCGAGCCTCCGGTGCTGGATACGATCGCCGAAAAAGTCATTCACGGCGGGATGAAGATGGCGGCGGTGGAGGGTGCGGGGTTCGGCTTGGGAGGGATCTTCACCATCGTGCCCGACTTCAGTATCCTTGCCGGCATCACACTCCGCACGATTCAGAAGCTGAGCTTGGTTTATGGCTTCGAATACAACACCGACGAGGAAATGGCCGAATTGTGGATTGCCGCCGCCAGCGCCGCCGGTGTGGACCTGGGCCGCGAAGTGCTGGAGAAAAACGTCGTGAACCGCCTGGTACCGAAGATCATTCAGAAGATTGCGGCCAAGGCGAGCGCGGAGTTTGTCGAAAAATGGGCGGGCCGGCTGATTCCGGTGTTGAGTTCGCTGATCGGCGGCGACGTTGAATTACTATTTCGTCCGGGGCTGGGGAGAGCGCGCCCACGCCCATTTTCGCCAGAAGCATCTTGAACTGCGGAAAAAAATGCTGCAGCAATCCGCCCCAGTGGCGGGATCTTAAGGAGATCCGATTTATGTTTCGCCGTGTGCTTCGGGGTTTAATTATCTTGGCGCTGTTCTCGCCAGCGGCTCGCGCTCGGGCGCAGGAGCTGACGGTCGCCGCGGCAGCGGATCTGCGTCCGGCACTGGAGGAAATTGCTACGCAACTTCCACGCCGCATCGGGCGCCCAGATCACGCCCATCTATGGATCATCAGGAAATTTCTATCAGCAGATTCAGAACGGCGCGCCGTTTGATTTCTTTCTTGTCGGCAAACGCGGACTATCCAAAGAAACTGGAAGCGGCGGGACTCACCGTGCCCGGAACTTATTACGAGTATGCCCGCGGCAAAATTGTGCTGATGGTTCCGGCGAGCTCGACTTTGGACGTGAAGCGCGGGCTCAGCTTGCTGCTCGATCCCGCAGTGAAGAAGATCGCCATTGCTGATCCCAGTCACGCGCCGTACGGGCAGGCGGCGGTCGCCGCGATGAAGGCGGAGAAGATTTATGACCAAGTGTCTCCCAAGCTGGTGACCGGAGAAAATATTTCGCAAGCGGCGTCGTTTGTTCTTTCAGGAGCAGCAGACGCGGGAGTGGTCGCGCTTTCGCTGGCGATGTCGGCGGGGCCGCAGGTGCATTATGCGGAGATTCCTGCCAGCGACTACCCGCCGATTCAGCAGGCTTGCGTGGTGCTGAAGTCTTCGAAGAATCCCGAGCTTGCGGCGAAATTCGAGACGTATTTGCGAACTGACGAAGTCAAGAAGATATTCGGACGGTTCGGTTTTGAAGTGCCGACTCAGACCGGGACAGACCGGACCTTAGAGTCACATACTCTTTCGGTTTCCCAAGAGCCCAGAGCCCAGAGCAGTTCGCTTACAGCCAGCCCTTAGTCCGCGCAATTCTCGCCGCCTCGGTCCGGTTTGCCGCGCCAAGCTTACTGATCGCCTCCGAAAGATAATTCCGCACTGTTCCTTCAGACAGATTCAGCTTGGACGAGATTTCAGAGCTGGCCATGCCGTCTCCGGCGAGGCGGAGCACCTGGCGCTCTCGATCGGTCAGTGGATCGGCCTCGACCCAGGCCTCGGCCGCCAGCTCGGGGTCAATCACTCGCAGGCCGCTTTGTACGCGGCGGACGGCGTCAGCGAGTTTTTCCGCAGCCATGTCTTTCAGTAGATAGCCGGATGCTCCCGCGTCGAGGGCGCGGCGTAAGTATCCAGCGCGAGCGAAGGTGGTCAGAATAATAACCCGTGTGGCCGAGCGGCGGCGTTTCAGTTCGGCGGCTACGTCGAGGCCGCTCATTTCGGGCATTTCAATGTCGGTGAGGAAGATGTCGGGTTTGTGGGCGAGGACGGCGGTCAGTGCCTCAGCGCCATTGCGCGCCCGGCCAACGACCGTAATGTCGCCCTCGATCTCGAGCAGGGAGGCTAACGCCCCCAGAATCATCCCCTGATCTTCAGCGATGACCACGCGAATGGTCTTGCGAGCGGTTTTGGCGGGAGGATTCAATGCTTCCCGTTCGGAGCCAGCGGAAATTCGAAAGTCGCAATGTGGTTCCCGCCGACATGTCGCGCGTAATGGTTCCACCCAGGGCTTCCACGCGCTCGCGCATGCCGCGCAAGCCGTTGCCCTCGAGCAGGGAACCGCCGCGGCCGTCGTCCTGGATCTCGAGAACGCAGTCGCCGTTATTCGCCGCGAGGGTGAGCTTGCAAGTCTTGGCCTGCGCATGCCGGACCACGTTGGTGATGGCTTCACGCATGATGAGGGCCACAACGCTTTCCTGTGCCGGAGTCATATCGATCTCCGCCGTCTCCGCTTGCAACGTGACCCCGGCGGAACTCAAGGCAGACTCAGCCCGCTGAATCTCTTCGCTCAGCTTGTACGTGCTGTAGCCGCGCAGGGTGTTGCGGATTTCCGCCATGGCCTCGCGGGAAACTTTCTCGATATCGGCAATTTCACTTCGGGCTTTTTCCGGAGCCTTCTCCAGCAGCTTGCCGGCCAAGGTGGACTTTACGATGATCAGCGAAAGCGTGTGCCCCAGAACATCGTGCAGATCGCGCGCGATGCGTTCGCGCTCGGCGACCTTGGCCAGATGCTCGACCTCGCCTTGGGCCAGGCGCAGTTTGTAGTCCGAGCGATTTTTCTCCGCGAAGTGAATGTTCGACACGCCGACGCCCAACGTCACGACTAGCGAAGTCAGCCAGAATCCAGGTGGAGGGTGAAACAGCAAAACGTCAATCCCCAACGAGGCTATCAACACCGCTAGTGCCGCAAACGCCCGTTTGGAACTCCCGAAGACCCAGGGAATAAACGAGGCGGTGTAAATAATGAAGACCGAAGCACCCTGGTTAAGCGAGCCCAGAGCCATTCCCATCAGCGCAATCCACGCCAGAAAAATGTAATTAATCGGCGGTTTCACCCAGAAAATGCCGAAGTACAGGGCGAGAAACACCGCGGTGGCTGAAATTGTGACCAGCCACTCTCTCAATCCGGCATGGTCCAGTACCGGCTGGAAGTAAAAGAATGCGAGAAAAACCAGCCACGCGTAAGGGTGCCCAACCGTGGTCGCGATTATTGGGAAGAAGTCTCATAGTGATGCGGTCTCTATTCTAACGCCGCTCCACTGGAACTCCAGAGCGAACGCGTGTCAAGCGGTAGCTGAATAGTGCTGAAAGCGGCACCACGATCAGCAGCAGATCAAGCCGGTGCAAGACGGTCAAGAGCAATACCGCCGCGATCATCAGCGCCACGCCTAGCGAGTCGTTGCCAATTTGATTTCATCACCAAGTCCATACAACTATCCGTTGGCTTTGAGGTCTCGCTGATGTCCCCAGCGCGCGATGCCGAGGCACAGCAGGGTGAAACCGGCCAAAGCCTGCCAATGCCCGGCGCTGGGCCCGCCTTGCCCCGCGCCGATCAGGTTCAGGGCAAGTTGCGACAGATGATAGGGAGGAAGAACCAGCGCGATCCTCTGAATGAAGTGGGGCAGAAAGATAAACGGCATCCACAAGCCGGAGCAGAATGACATCGGCAAATAGAAAATGTTGATGACCGCAGGAGCCGAGGTCGGTTCAGCGAAGTAGCCGATGGCCAGTCCCATGGCGCAAAAGGGAAGTGACCCCGCCACCAGTGTGAGCCAAGTTTCGCCATCGTGATCGCCGGAAGTTGCACCCCGCCGAAGAAGACGCCCAGCAGGAACAGCAGGAGACCACGATGGCGCTGAAGATCAGGCTCATAACCGCCTTGGCGACAAAATAGGCGAACGGAGGCATGGGGCTGGCCCGCTTTCACCTGCAGCCATCCCAGCCGGCGTTCGGCCGCCAAGCTGGCCGCCGTCGCGAACAGGGACGCGCCCATCACCCCGAAGGTGCCATAAGTCGCCAGCAAGTACACCGTAGTGCGGACGCCACCGATCATCTGCTCTGCCCATCACCAGGCCGAACAAAACGTAAAACATGACGGGGAACAGCATGGTGGAAACCGAATACATGGGGTAGCGGAGACTTTTCAGGAATTCGTACTTCGCTTCCTTAAAGTAAATCGTGAGCAAGTTGGGCTGCCGCGCATTCGCCGCCGAATTGATTACTGTTGAAGCTGTCGCCATGGCATGCTCCTAACTTCTAAGCTTTGTCTTCCCGGGTCAGGGCCAGAAACGCCTCTTCCAGGCCGGCGCTACTGACTTCGATGCCCGAAACTTCCAAATCAAGCTTGAGCAACCCGCGCAGAACATCTTCCGCCTGCGAAGCATGGATTACCATCGCTTCCCGGTCCGGCTGCACCGACGGAAACACCCGGCAGGCCTTGGATTACCGTGGCGGACAGATCGAGTGATGCAGCGAATCTTCTTGCCCGCGGTGCGAGACTTGATTTCCGCCGGTGTGCCCTCGGCGATGATCGTGCCTTTATTGATCACGCCCACGCGGTCGGCAAGAGCGTCGGCTTCTTCCAAGTAGTGCGTCGTCAGGACGACGGTCTTGCCGCGAGCTACCAGCTTGCGGATTTCGTCCCACAGCCGTGACGCGCCTCCACATCCAGGCCGACGGTCGGTTCATCGAGAAACAGCAGATCCGGGTTGCCGCAAATTGCCAGCGCGAACAGCACTCGCTGTTTCTGGCCGCCGGAAAGGACTCCAAACTTACGGTTGCGCAAATCTTCGAGGCCGGCGATGGCCAGGGTCTCGGTCAATGGCAAGGGATTCGGATAGTAAGAAGAGAACAGGTCAATGTGCTCCCAAACCTTTAGCGTCTCGGGAACCCGGCCCACTTGTAGCATGGCGCCGACCCGCATGTGAGTCGCGGTGCTGGACGGGTCGCCGCCGAAAACCGAAACCTTGCCTTGGCTCGGCGTCGCCAGACCCAGCAGCAGCTTGATCGCTGTGGTTTTGCCGGCGCCATTTGGCCCCAGCAGAGCAACTAGCTCTCCGGCGCGCACATCGAAGCTGAAATCGCGCCAGCGCCTGCACCAGGCCGTAATTCTTGGTTACGCCCTCGATGCGGGCGACCGTAGCTTGCCGCGCGCGTCGTCGCCGTGGTTTGCCGAGTTCCCATCACTTGTACGGTTGCCATGGTTTTGCTCTCCTGCGGTTGCTCAACATGGTCATCATGCGGGAATCGCGAATCGGACAACAGTGGAGAACATCACCAGACGGTGGTGACAAATGTCAGACAAGTTGTGCGCGCAGTCCTCCCAAGCAGGCCTCGCGTATAATCCAGCTTCTCGGAGTGAGCGCGCTCTATGAAGGTACGTGCCGGGGTTGAAGTGGCCAGCCTCAGCGACGTTGGCTGCCAGCGGGAGAACAACGAGGATAGCTTCAGCTTACTGGGAAGCCCCGGACGACGCCACCTTTGCGCGCCTGGGCCGGCTGGCCATCGTTGCCGACGGCATGGGCGGATGCGAAGGCGGGCAGTTCGCCAGCCGCATCGCGGTCGAAAGCGTCGAGCAAATCTATATCCAAGTTCGGCCGATCCCGATCCCCAGCAGCGCCTGCTGCAAGGCTTCCGCGAGGCCCACGCGCGAATTCAGCAGCGAGCTCGCGAGAATCCCGAGACTGCATGGCATGGGCACGACGCTGACCGCGTTTGCCGCTGGTCGGCAAACATCTTTATTACGCGCACATCGGCGACAGCCGCTTGTACCTGCTGCGGGCAGGGAAGCTGCACGTGGTCACGCACGATCACTCGCTGGTCTCGCGCCTGGTGGAGACCGGCATCATCCGCGCGGAAGATGCCGACAATCATCCCCAAAAACACGTGCTGACCGCGGCCGTGGGGATCGCCGAAGAGAATCGAGCCTGATTCTTCTGACGCTCCGGTGCCGCTGGAAAAGTCCGACGTTCTGCTGCTTTGTACCGATGGCCTGTGGGGGCAAGTAAGCGAGCCGGAGCTACGAACAAATACTGGCTTCGCAGGCCCCAGCCGAAGCTTGCCGCTCGCTGGTGCAATTGGCCAAAGACCATGGCGGCCCGGACAACATCACGCTGCAGATCGCCCGCGCTGAGCTGAAATTCCCCGCAGTGGGAAATTTATTTCCCTCCTAGTCCCGCAAGAAGCTTGCATAGAGACTCCCCTAGGTCCCCATCCGGGGACCAAAATCCCTTCAAAATTAACGACTTATTCATGCGGCAGTGTGGCCCTTGGGATGCATCTATGCTATGTCTATTAAATAAATAGACATTATGGTAAAGTGACCAACATTATGAAGATCTCTCAAAAAGGGCTGTATGCGCTGCAAGCCATGATGATGCTGGCGCGCCACTACAACCAGGGCGCGATCCGCATCCGCGACATTGCCTACGAAGAAGAGCTCCCGGAAAAATTTCTGGAGCTGATTCTTCTGGAACTGAAGAACGCCCGCATCGTGGAAAGCGCCCGCGGAGCCAAGGGCGGATATCAGTTGCGCCGCGCTCCTGCAGGAGATTCATCTCAGCGAGATCATCCGGCTGATTGACGGGCCGCTGGCGCCGTTTGGCGACGCCGACCAACTGCGCGCGCTGATTGATCGCGACGCCGAGCACCGCGCGCTGTATCGCGTGTTCCTCGAAGTCCGCGATGCCGCCGCCAAAATTCTTGAGAGCACCACTCTTGCAGACATTGCGAACCCGACGCCGTTGACCCAGCGGAAGCGCAAGAAAAAATCCGAAGCCAGCGTACTGCCCATGGTGGTGCACGGCAATCCTCATAAAGGTGAGAAATAGAAATGAAGAAAGTGTTGATTGCCCTCGCTCTAATTCTTGCGTTGTCCGGTCTCGGCCTCGCGCAGGGTGGTTCGGTCACGTTGCTGAATGTTTCCTACGATCCGACGCGCGAACTTTATCAGGACTACAACGCTGCGTTTGCCAAGTACTGGAAGGCGAAGACCGGGCAGACGGTTGAAATCCAGCAATCGCACGGCGGTTCGAGCAAGCAGGCGCGCGCGGTGATTGACGGCCTGGAGGCCGACGTGGTCACGCTGGCGCTGGCCTATGACATTGACGCCATCTCCGAAAAAGCCAATCTGCTTGCCGGCGAACTGGCAGTCGCGTCTGCCGAATAACAGCTCGCCCTACACCTCGACCATCATCTTTCTGGTGCGCAAGGGCAATCCCAAGGGCATTAAGGATTGGGACGATTTGATCCGGCCCGGGGTCTCGGTGATTACGCCGAATCCGAAAACTTCTGGCGGCGCGCGCTGGAACTATCTGGCCGCGTGGGGCTATGCGCTGAAGAAGTCTGGCGGAGACGAATCGAAGGCGCGCGACTTCGTCGCCAAGCTCTATAAGAACGTGCCGGTGCTGGACTCCGGCGCGCGCGGTTCGACCACCACGTTTGTTGAGCGCGGAATGGGCGACGTGCTGATCGCGTGGGAAAACGAAGTGCTTCTCGGCGCGAAAGATCTGGGCCAGGACAAGTTCGACATCGTGGTGCCGTCGGTGAGCATTCTCTGCGAGCCGACGGTCAGCATCGTGGACAAGGTTGTGGACAAGAAGGGAACGCGCGCCGTGGCACAGGCGTATCTCGAGTACCTCTACAGTCCCGAAGGCCAGGAAATTGCCGCCAAGCGCTATTACCGGCCACGGTCCGCGGAAGTGGCGAAGAAGTATGCGAGCCAGTTTCCCAAAGTAAAGCTGTTCACGCTGGCGGAGATCGCAGGCGATTGGCAGAAGGCGCAGAAGACGCATTTTGCCGACGGCGGCGTGTTCGACCAGATTTATCAGCCGAACTAATAACCATGGCATTCACTTTCAAACAGAAAAGCATTTTGCCGGGCTTCGGCCTTTCGCTGGGATTCACGGTTTTGTATCTCAGCCTGATTGTGCTGATTCCGCTCGCGGCGGTGTTTCTGAAGACCATCGACGCTGAGCTGGCATCAGTTCTGGCACATCGTGAGCGCGCCGCGAGCGGTAGCTTCCTACCGGCTCAGCTTCGGGGCGTCGGCGATTGCGGCGACCATCAATCTGGTATTCGGATTGATCGTGGCCTGGGTGCTGGTTCGCTACAGCTTTCCCGGGCAAAGCGGCTGTTTGATTCGCTGGTGGATTTGCCCTTCGCGCTGCCGACGGCGGTCGCCGGCATCGCGCTGACTTCGATCTACGCCAGCAATGGATGGATCGGGCAATATCTGCAGCCGCTGGGAATCAAGGCGGCGTATTCGCGGCTCGGAGTGGTGATCGCGCTCACCTTTACCGGACTGCCTTTCGTGGTCAGGACGGTACAGCCGGTGCTGGAAGATCTCGACAAAGAAATGGAAGAGGCGGCGGCAAGCCTGGGCGCGGATCGCTGGCAGACGATCACGCGAGTTCTGCTTCCTGCGATTTTGCCGGCGGCGTTGACGGGCTTCGCCATGGCGTTCGCGCGAGCCGTCGGTGAATACGGCTCGGTGGTATTCATCTCCGGCAACATGCCAATGCGGACCGAGATCACTCCGCTGCTGATCGTCACCAAGCTCGAAGAGTACGACTACGCCGGCGCGACCGCGATTGCGGTGGTCATGCTGGTGGCGTCGTTTGCATTGCTGCTGACGATCAATCTTTTGCAGGCGTGGAGCGGAAGCCGGTCGAGGAGTAAATCCGGCGCGACGAGTCCAGACCTGGCGCTGAGCGAGGCTTAACTACTAGAGACGAACTCATGGCGACAACTTTTCCATTACCGAGGCTGGGCAACGCGGCGGCACGCAGGGCCGGGCGGGCCACCATCCGAACGAATCCTTGTTCGCTGGTCGCTGATCGGCATCACGGTAGTTTTTCTTGGCGTGTTCCTGTTCATGCCGCTGGCGGTGGTGTTCGCCTCGGCGCTGGCCAAGGGAGTTTCGGTTTACTTTGCGGCTCTGCGGCGAGCCGGACGCGCTGGCGGCGATTCGGCTGACCTTGCTTGCCGCCGGCATTGCCGTGCCGTTGAACCTTGATCTTTGGAGTCTCAGCGGCGTGGGCCATCGGCAAGTTTGATTTCTTTGGCAAGAACTTTCTGATCACGCCTGATTGATTTGCCGTTCTCGGTCTCGCCGGTTGTCTCCGGACTGATCTTCGTATTGCTCTTCGGCCTGCAAGGGTCTGATGGGGCCGTGGCTGGCGGCGCATGACATCAAAATCATTTTTGCGGTGCCGGGAATCGTGCTGGCAACGATCTTCGTCACCTTTCCGTTTATCGCGCGCGAACTGATTCCTCTGATTCAGGCGCAAGGCAACGAAGAGGAAGAAGCCGCGATGACTCTGGGCGCCAGCGGCTGGCAGACGTTCTTTCGCGTGACTCTGCCGAACATCAAATGGGGACTGCTGTACGGCGTGATTCTCTGCAACGCCCGCGCCATGGGCGAGTTCGGCGCGGTGTCAGTTGTGTCGGGCCACATTCGCGGACGCACCAACACCATGCCGCTGCACATTGAGATTCTTTACAACGAATATCAATTTGCGCCGGCGTTCGCTGTCGCATCTTTGCTGGCGTTGCTGGCGCTGGTGACCCTGTTGGTGAAGAGCGCGGTGGAATGGAAAGCGCGACAGCACGGGGGCGGAGCTGGAAACGTCTGAAAGTGGGAGAACCCGTATGAGCATTCAAGCTGTGAACATTGCAAAGCGGTTCGGGCAGTTCGCGGCGCTGGACAACGTGAGACCTGGAAATCCCCAGCGGCGAATTGGTCGCCTTGCTGGGCCCGTCCGGATCGGGCAAGACCACGCTGCTGCGCATCATTGCCGGCCTCGAATTTGCCGACGCCGGCACGTGCGCTTCGACGGCAAGGACATCAGCGACCAGCACCGCGCGCGAGCGCCGCGTGGGATTCGTCTTTCAGCACTACGCGCTGTTCCGCCACATGACCGTGTTCGAAAACATAGCTTTCGGTCTCAAGGTCAGGCCGCGGCAGCATCGGCCGTCCAAGTCGCAGATTCGCGCCAAGGTGAGTGAATTGTTGAAGCTCATCCAGCTGGATACGTCTGGCCCAGCGTTATCCGTCGCAGCTTTCAGGCGGACAGCGGCAGCGGGTGGCGCTGGCACGCGCCCTGGCCGTGGAACCCAGCGTCATGCTGCTCGACGAGCCTTTCGGCGCGCTGGATGCGAAAGTACGTCTGGAACTGCGCCGCTGGCTGCGGCAACTGCACGACGAAATTCACGTCACCAGCGTCTTCGTGACCCATGACCAGGAAGAAGCCCTTGAAGTTGCCGACCGGGTCGTAGTCATGAACAACGGCCGCATCGAGCAGGTCGGGTCGCCGGACGAGGTTTACAATCACCCCGCCACGCCGTTTGTTTACAACTTCCTCGGCAATGTGAACCTGTTTCACGGCCGCGTGGACGACGGCAAGACCTACATTCACGAAAAGGAAACTGGGCACGTCGTTTATGTGCGCCCGCACTCGCTGGAAATCGAGCGCCTTCCCAACGGTGGCAGCCATTTCCGCGCCCGCATTAAGCACATCAACTCCGCCGGACCGCTGGTGAAGGTTGAAGCCATTGCGGAATGGGGCGATTCCGTGCACGTGGAGATGCCACAGGAGCGTTACCGGAACCTCCAACTCATCAAGAACGAGCAGGTGTTCATCATCCCGAAGGATGGCAGGGTGTTCGAAGGCCAGAAGGCCTCCGGCGATAAATAGGCGGTCTTGAACAGGGATGTCCAGCTTGCATGGGAGAGGTTTTCCGTAGATAGGCGACATAGTTTATCTAGATACTTGCTATTGTTCTTAAACTTAAGGAGAGAAAGCGAAATGAAACTCGGGTTCCGGTGGTTTTCCATTTTCACGGCAACGATTGCCATGAGCGCAGGACTGTTGGCGCAATCGGCCTCAACCCCTAAGAAAAAACATCCCAAGCCGGCCGCGGCGCCTGCCGCGACCGAGCAGGATGTTCAAAGCCTGCGCGACCTGGTGCAGACGCAGCAGAAGCAGATTGAAACCCAGGGCCAGCAGGTGCAACAGTTGCAAGACCAACTGCACCAGGTTCTGGAGGCCGTTCAGCAAGCGAACACCAGCGCGCAGAAGGCGCAGGGCGGCGCCGAGCAGGCGCAAGCAACAGCGGTCGAAGCGCAGCAGTCTGCCGTCAGCGCGCAACGCGCAGCCAGTGACGCTTCGACGGCGACCGGCAGTGCTACCTCGACAGCCGCGAGCCTTGTGGCCACCGGGAAGAAGCAGCAATCGCAGCTGGCCAATCTGGTGGAGGTTGCGGAACGCTTCCGCCTCTCCGGAGACATTCGGGTGCGCGGTGAGGCCTATAACCAGCAGGGCGTTCAGGACCGCAACCGCGCCCGTATCCGTGTCCGCCTCGGCCTGGAAGGACAGCTAAATCAGGACTTCATCGGCGGCCTCGCCATCGCCACCGGTAGCCAGGGCGATCCCACGACGACCAACGAGACCCTCACCAACGTCTTTGATCGTAAAACCATCGCGCTCGACAGGGGATTCATCGCCTACAATCCCGTCGCGCACAATTGGTTTTCGGTCACGGCCGGAAAATTTCCCTACCTGTGGCAACGGACCTCCGTCACGGGCGACCCCGACCTCAATCCCGAGGGCTTCGACCAGAAGCTTTCCTTCAACCTTAAAGGTGCCGTGCAGAACGTGACGCTCCAAGCCTTCCAACTGCTCTACAACGAAAGCACCAGCGGCCAGGACTCCTACACCTTGGGCGCACAGGCTTCGACCAGGTTGGCAATCGGCCCGTGGTCAACCACTGCGTCGTTCCTCACGGAGCACTGGAACCGTCCTGATGCCCTGTTGCAGGCCAGTGCATTCGCAGTTGGCGCCACAACCACTGGCGCCGGCTCAATTTCCTATCCGGTTCCCGGAGAAGGCCCGGGTTGCTCGACGTTCGGAAACCTGCCCAAGTTTCCGCCTTGCGCGTTTGCCCCGAATGGCATGACCAATGCCACGTACTTGGATTCCGCCGGCAAGCCCCATTTCTTTTCCGGATTTGACTATGCCGACTTCATTCTCAACAACCAGATCAAGACCGGATCTGCGCGTTATCCCATCAACTTGGTGCTCGAGTTCGAAGACAATCTCGACGCACAGATGCGCCCGCTGGATACCACTGGCCACGTGATCCACAGCATCGGCAGCCAGAACAAGGAGTACGGCGGCGATTTGAGCGTCGGTCAAAGCAAGAACAGGAACGATCTGCTGTTCGGCTACTCCTGGTACCGGCAAGAGCAGGACTCGGTGCTGGCTTCGATCGCAGAAAGCGACCAGCGGGCTCCCACCAACATCCTGCAAAACAAGGTGTACGCAGCGTGGAAGTTGCGATCGAACACCGTGGCTAACTTTACCTGGTGGCACGGCCGCGTGTTGAACACTTTCCTCGAGAACAACGCTGCCATCGCTTCCAAGACCATCACGACCGCCGGTCAACAGGAGTCGTATCTGAATCGGTTCCAGTTCGACTTGATGTACACCTACTGAACCCGTCAGCTCCGCCCACTCACCCTCTCGTGCATTCCCGGCGAGAGGGTGAGTTTTTTCCCGCTCCCTCGATTATCATGGTGTTCGAATTCACGGGAGGACGCTTGGCCGTTCTGGTGGTTGGAGGGGCTGGATACATCGGCAGTCACGCCGCGCGCGTGCTTCAGCGCAAGGGGCACGACGTCATCATTTATGACAATCTTTCGACTGGCTTTCGCGAGCTGGCAGAAGGATTTGAGCTGATCGTTGGCGACATCGCGGACTCGGCAAAACTGGCGAAGGCGCTGAGCCGGGCCGACGCCGTGATGCACTTTGCCGCTCACGCCTACGTCGGCGAATCGGTCGAAAATCCCAGAAAATATTTCCACAATAATGTGACCGGCGCGCTGGTGCTTCTCAACGCGGTTATGGAGTCGCGGGTGCGCAAGTTTATTTTTTCTTCCACCGCCGCTGTGTATGGAACGCCAGACAAGTCTCCGATTACAGAAAACAGCGCCCGCCAGCCAGTGAATCCTTATGGCGCGACCAAGCTTACGCTGGAAATGGCGCTGGAGGCCTACAGCCGTGCCTACGGCCTGCGCTATGTGGCGTTTCGATATTTCAATGCGGCCGGCGCCGACGAGAGCGGCACCATCGGCGAGAAGCATGATCCCGAAACGCACTTGATTCCCCTCATCCTGCAGGCGATCCAGGGAAAGCGCGCGGCGCTCGAAATCTTTGGCGACGACTATCCGACTGCCGACGGCACTTGCATTCGCGACTACATCCACGTTAACGATCTCGCCGAGGCGCATGCGCTCGGGCTGGAGTATCTCGTAAAGGGCGAATCAGGAGCGATGAACCTGGGAACCGGGAAGGGATACTCAGTGCACGAAGTGGTCGCGGCCGTCGAAAAGACCACTGGCCGCAAAGTGCCAACCCATATTGGCCCGCGCCGCGCCGGCGATCCCGCGGAGTTGGTTGCCGATCCTTCGCGCGCAGAAGAACTGTTGAACTGGAAGGCCAAGCGCTCGCTGGAGGACATCGTCGCCAGCGCCTGGAAGTGGGCGAGCCGGGAAGAGAAGTAACCAGAGGCGCGCAGTTACTGCCGCAAGTGAATGACGCGGTTGAGTGTTGTGCGGGTTGGACGCAGTTGCATTACCAAAGCCAGAAATCTTTCGTTATTTGTAAGATGCCGCCTTTTCTTCTTAACTGGACTAGAACAGGTTGCCAACTTTCCGCAGGCCCTGAGCTTAGATTCTGCGCGGCAACATCTCATTCAGTTAGGGAGGAAGATCAATGCGTAAGTTTTGTTTCTGCTTCGCGATCCTGATCATGACCGCGGGGGCGGCATACGCTGTGCCCAAGGCCGAGCTATTCGGCGGATATCAATTCACCCGCCTCGACGGCGGGCCGAATTTGAATGGCTGGAATGCCGCCGTGACCGGCGACATCGGCCACTTCTTTGGCATCACGGCCGACTTCAGCGGAGTCTATGGATCGGGTTTAAGCTTCCAGACTTACACCTTTGGGCCGGAGGTCCACGCGCACCTGCCTCTGGTGAAGCCGTTTGCCCACGCACTGTTTGGCGGCGGGAGGGCCTCCATCAGCGGAATCAGCTCGAACGGATTCGACATGATGTTCGGCGGGGGGATTGACGTGGGACACGGACCCCTGGCCTTCCGCGTGGCGCAGTTCGATTGGATGACCACCCGTTTTTCTGGCTTTACCGATCACAAGAACGTGCGGGTTTCATCGGGCATCGTGATCCGCTTCTAACTACCTGCTCCTCGGTACAAGGCGCGGCCTGCGGGCCGCGCTTTTTCTTTGTGTCGGAGTATCAAAAAAGATAGTGAAAAGTCGTGTGGTTTAGCAGATAATCAGGCGCGCGTTTTGCCGGGGCCATCGTGGAGATATCTCAAAAAGACTTCGATCAGTTGCTGGAGCAGGTCCGCGCCTTGACGGTGCGTGTGCACCAGTTGGAGACTCTTTTCGAGTTACAAGACCCGCAACCGGAACCGGCGCCGGTTGCGCCGGTAAGGCCTGCGGTCCTCGAGAGTCCGCCAGCGCGGACGTATCCTCCCCCAGAGTGGACCAGCCAGTCCCCACCGCCACCACCTCCGCCACCTCCACCAACGTTTGCCGACCCCTCAACTTCCGGTGAGGACAGCCGCGAACTCGAAGCGCGCATCGGTGCGCATTGGCTCAACCGGATCGGCATCGCAGCCGTGCTGATTGGGGTTTCGTACTTCCTGAAATTGGCCTTTGACAGCAACTGGATCGGGCCAGCCGGCCGTATCGCCATCGGCCTGCTCGCGGGAATCGCGGTGGTGTTGTGGAGCGAGCGCTTTCGCAATCGCGGCTATCGGATTTTCTCTTACTCGCTGAAGGCCGTCGGCATCGGCGTTCTCTATCTTTCGTTATGGGCAGCGTTTCAGGTCTATCAACTCGTGTCGCCGGGCGTCGCTTTCTTCTGCATGGTGATCGTCACCGCGGCGACTTGCGCTTTGGCTTGGTCGCAAGACGCTGAAATCCTCGCCGTGTTCGCCATCACCGGCGGTTTTTCTACTCCGTTGCTGGTTTCGACGGGTCAAAACCGCGAGATCGCGCTGTTCTCGTACGTGGTCCTGCTCGACTTGGGGATTCTTGCGCTGGTTGCGTTCAAGCCCTGGCGCCGCTTATTGCTGCTGGGATTTGTCGGAACACTGCTTCTCTACCTTGGTTGGGCCGGCGAATTCTACAGCCGCAGCCAACTCACTCCCACTCTTTTCTTCGCAACCGTCTTCTTCTTGATTTTTGCGATCGCACCACTGTTGATGCTGCGCCAGGAGCGCGGCGTCGGAATCATGCCGCTGATTCTGACGTTCGTGAATGCCATCACGTATTTCCTGCAGGCCTACGCGATGATCATGGAAATTAGCCACGCGGGCATGGCCTGGTTCTCGCTGGCGCTGGCGGCGGTGTATCTCGGCCTGAATAGCCTGCGCCCCAGGAGCGATACTGCCGGAGAGTACAACCTTCGCCTGATGCATCTAGCTCTGGCCGTGGGCCTGGTAACGGTGGCCATTCCCATTCGCCTGGACGGCCACTGGATCACCATCGGCTGGTTCGTGGAGTCGGCGGCGCTGTTGTGGGTGGGCCAGCGCATCAAATCGGAACTGCTCAATGTCTTCGCCCTGACTGCCTTGGTTTTGGGCGTGGCGCGGCTGCTCGCTTTCGACGACTTTGACACCAGCCAACTGATTTTCAATCTGCGAATGGCGACGTTTGTCATCGCCATAGCAGTGATGGGGTTTGTCGCGTATGCGGCGTCCAAACGCGAGGATGAAACCGCAAGACTGGTTGGGAGATTTGCGCTGATCGCTGTGAACGCTTTGGCCCTCCGTGGACTCAGCCTGGAGATTGCCGACTACTATTCGCGGCAAATGACGGCGGCGCAACCGGGAGCAGGCATTTGGCGTCCGGAAAACTGGGAACAGCAACATACCCTTCAGATCGCCCAACACTTCACCTACACGGCGCTTTTCATGACTTACGGCGCGATGCTGATGGCGGTGGGCTTCTGGCGAAAGTCGGCGTTCGTGCGCTGGCAGGCGCTGGTTTTGATCGCCGCCACCATTGCCAAGGTGTTTGTTTCCGATATCTGGGAACTCGACCGCGTTTACCGGATCTTGAGCTTTGTCGCGCTCGGCGTGCTACTGCTGGCGATCTCGTTTGTGTATCAGCGAGACTGGCTGAGGTTGTCCAAGAAGTCTTCCACTAGCGGAGCCTCGGCTTAACGTATGAAGAGCATACTCGCCGCGTTCTTGCTGATATCACTTCTCGCGGCTTCTGGATACGAAGCCGGTATTGCTTATTTCAGCCGCATACGCGGCGTGGCGGTATCCGCTCCAGACCGGCAGAACTATTTAGTGGTCGATGCCGATGTCTGGAAGTACGCCCGGCCCGATCTTGCTGACATTCGTTTGTACGACGGCCAAACGCAGGTGCCCTACGCTCTGGTCACGCAGAGCGGTGGCAGTTCCAACCAGGACAGCCCGGCCAAAATTCTTAACCTGGGGAAGGCTACCGGGCGGACGGAATTCGACCTCGCCGTCGGCGGTCTTCCGGAATACGACCGGGTGCGCCTGGCGATGCACGCAAAGAACTTCATCAATCGGGCGCAAGTCGAGGGGAGGAGATCTCCGAACGATCATTCCGGCACCGATCTTGGCAGCACAACTCTTTACGACTTCACCAACGAGGGCCTCGGCTCCAACTTCACGCTGAAGTTTCCGGCTTCCAGCTTCCCCTATTTACACGTGCGCTTGGCGCCCGGCATCGCGCCCGATCAAATCGAGAGCGCGTTCGTTTCGAATGTAGCGGAAACCAAAGCCGTCTGGACCGACAGCGGTACATGCGCGGCTACTGCCAGTGTGCCGAAGCACAGCGCGTTCGCGTGCACCGTCTCCGATGGTGCGCCGCTGGACCGCATTGTTTTCGACCTGCCGGCCAGCACCGTGAACTTCAACCGCACCGTTGTGGTCAACGACGACAAGGGGAGCGAGCTGGCGCGCGGTTCCATCAGCCGGGTTCGCGTCGCGCGATCTGGGCAGACCGTAGTTTCCGAGGACCTGGCGCTGAACCTGAGGTTGCCGGTTACGCCTCGGGTCACGGTGATCATCGAGAATGGCGACGACGCACCGCTGCCAGTCACGCAGGTGCTTCCGCTGGCGGTTGAGCGCCGTATCTACTTTGATCCCAAGGGCAAGACCTCGCTGACCCTGTACTACGGTGACGCCAAGCTGGAAGCGCCTTCCTACGACTACGCAAGGTTTTTCCAGCAGAGCCCCGATGCAGCTGTGGCCCAGGCCGCGGCTGCGGAAGCCAACCCGCAATTCACCGGCCGCCCCGACGACCGGCCGTGGAGCGAGCGCCACAATGCGGTGCTATGGGTCGCCATGCTGGTTGCAGTGGCCCTGCTAGGCGCTCTGGCGCTGCGCGAGCTCCAGGGACGTCAGGGAGCGCCGTAGGCCCAACGTCAGACGGTTATCCGCCGTCGGCGACCCGGTCGCACTCCGCGCAGAAGTTTGCAAACCACTCTTCGAGGATGCGCGTCACCGTTTCCTTCACGTTCCGGCCGCGAAAGTCAGAGCCGATCAGTTCCAGCCAGGTTGAGACGCTGGTTCCTCCCTCCGCCGCGGGGTCGAACCGCACCCACTGTTCCATGCTGTAGCCCAGGACGTGGTTGATCCAGGCAACGCCGCGGGGAGGCGTGCACATGGTGATCACGCGGTCTTGCGTGGCCTCGACGGGCTTCACAATATCAATCTGCAAGCGGCTGCCGGGCACCCAGGGCTCACCCCGCCATTCGATCCTGCGGTAGGCGTCAGAGAATCCGCGCCAGCGGCCAACATCGGAAAAGATTTTCCAGGCCAGCGCGCAGCCGGCCCTGGTAACACGCGTGTGCTCCACGCGGATGATTTCAGGTCTTAGGTGGTCAATAGATAAGATCGGCGTAGGGCCATGGTCAGGCCCGGAAGGATGCTTCATTCTTAACCAATACCTCGCACTGGATTCGAACGGACAGGCGAGGCAGGGAACACCCAGACGCCGTCCTCAAGGGGCCCCGAGTAAGCCTTTTCTGGACCCGGCTGTTGATCTCCGCGGCTACAGCTCTGGAAATCCCCAGGGGAGGGGCTTACAATGATTCCGTTAACGTCGTTATGTTAACAATGTTACGTTAACGATGTCAACATAAATTAAACGTTTTAGTTGCGGTGAAAAGCGAGAGGGTTAATGCCACGTCCGATCAATCCCGACGTAGAAGCGCGGATTCTGCAGGCGGCCAGAAAGCTGTGGCACAAGGGCGGCGAGAATGCCTTGCACATGCGCGACGTGGCCAAAGCGGCCGGCACCAATACCCCCGCTGTGTACCGCCGCTTCCGCAACCGCGAAGAGATCCTGAGCGCATTGGTGAGTTACTACCAACAGGAAGTGCTCAAGCTTTTTCAGCGCAGCCAATCCATAGAGGAAATGGTCCAGGCCTACATTGACTACGTCGTGGACCATCCGCGCGAATATCTGCTCATGCATTCGGGGGTGCTCGGGAGGTTCTCGAAGGGCCGCCCCAACTTTGACTTCGCACTAGCGAAGAGTTCCGAGTGGCTGGGCGGCAAGCCCGGCGAGCACGCGCCGTTGGTACTTGCGCTCTGGGCCTTGTCGCACGGGACAGCCATGCTCAAGGTTTCGGGCAGTGTACGCGACGAGGATTTTCCGAAAATGCGCGCAGCGTTTACGCGTGCTCTCAAGATTCTGGTGGCGAACGAGAAAAAGCTGCGCCGCTAGCTACCGCATGGATTCTTCGACTTCGGTGATCCAGCTGGGCCGCTTGAGCACTTCGCGAGGCTTGGGGCCGTCGGCGGCGCCGACGATGCCGTCGCGCTCCATCAGATCAATCAAGTGCGCAGCTCGGCCGTAGCCGATTCGAGCCGCCGTTGCAGCAGGGAAGTGGACGCCTTCCCGAACTCGAGCACGAGGCGAACGGCATCTTCGAACAACGGATCGTTGTCATCGCCGCCCGATTCGCCGGCGCCGCCTTCGGCCACGCCTTCACGCTCTTCCTTCGGCGGCTCCAGGAATTTCTGCTCGTATTCAGCCGTGCCTTGCGCGCGCCAGAATTCGACCACCGCGGCGATTTCTTTTTCGGTGACGAACGGCGCGTGCAGGCGATGCACCCGCGCTGATCCCGACGGCAGGTAGAGCATGTCGCCGCGGCCAAGCAGGGCTTCCGCGCCGTTGGCGTCGAGAATGGTGCGCGAATCGACTTTGGTGGCGACGCGGAAAGAAATGCGCGCCGGGAAGTTAGCTTTGATCAGTCCGGTAATCACGTCCACCGACGGCCGCTGCGTGGCCAGCACCAGATGAATGCCGACCGCGCGCGCCATCTGCGCCAGTCGCGTGATGGACTCCTCCACGTTGCCTGCGTCGAGCATCATCAGGTCGGCGAGTTCGTCGATGATGATCACGATGTAGGGAATCGGGCGCTCTTCGCCGGAATCGCCGAACAGGCTGGGAGTTTCGGCGTCGTCAAACAGGCGGTTGTACTGCTCGATGTTGCGCACGCCTTTTTCCGCCAGCAGCTTCAAGCGGCGTTCCATTTCGCGGACCGCATTGCGCAGAGCGTTCGCCGCCAGCTTGGGCTCGGTGATGATCGGCGTGTAGAGATGCGGCACACCTTCGTAGTTGCCGAGTTCGAGCCGCTTGGGGTCGACCAGAATCAATCGCACCTGCTCGGGCGTCGCCTTATAAAGGATCGACATGATCATGGCGTTGATGGCCACGCTCTTGCCGGCGCCGGTCGAACCCGCGATCAGCAGGTGCGGCATGCCGGAAAGTTCGGCGGTAACGATGCGTCCGTTGATGTCCTTGCCCAGCGCCAGCGTCAGCTTCGATTTGTGGCCGATGAACTCCGACGACTCGATGTTCTCGCGCAGCCAGATGATTTCGCGCTCGCGATTGGGCACCTGAATTCCGACCGTGCTCTTGCCCGCCATGCGCTCGATCAGAATGCTCTCGGCTTTGAGGGCGAGGCAGAGATCGTCGGTCAGGCCGGTGATGCGGCTGTACTTGATGCCGGCTTCGGGCTTGAACTCGAATGTCGTCACCACCGGGCCGGGATTGATTTGCGTTACCTGCCCGTGAACTTCGAACTCGGCATACTTTTCGGTGAGAACCTGAGCCAAGATTTTCAGCTCATCAGCGTCAACCGCCTGCTGCTCTTCGGTACGATGCAGCAGGCTGCTGGGCGGCAGCTTGTAGCCGCCCGCGATCCGCGGCATGGTGGTCTTCGGCTTCTCGCCGCTATCGGCGCGTGCAACCACTTCGACGTGTGGCTCAGCCTGTGCGGCGCGGGCGCCCTCGCCCGCGATCGCCTGGGATGAAGAGGGTGTCCGCGGCTCCTCTTCTTCCGCAAACCGCTCAATCCCGGTGCGGATCGGCTCCGGGCGACTTCGCTCCATCTGCGGAGGAGCTTCCCGCGCGGGAACCATTTGCGTCTGAATCGTCGGCTTGGCAGCCCGCCGTTTCTCCAATTCCTTTTGCAGCTTCTTGCGGACGCGCGCTTCCTGCCAGTCTTTCCAGCGGTCGCGCAGGGCCATGACAAACGAAAATCGCGTCGCGGCCCAGACTCTGGCCTGCGAGAACGAAAACGCAGTGCAGAAGTAAAGCGCGACCGCCAACATACTGGTCGAGACAATATATGCACCGGCCAGGTTGAAGTAGTGGATAAGCGCATCGCCCAAAACCCGTCCCAGCAAGCCTTCCATCGGAATCGCACCTAGCCAGCGCATGTGCCCCGGCAGCAGCGCCAGCAGCGCGGGGACAAACATCAGCAGCCAGACTCCGCCCAAAGTCTTTGCGATGGGAGAAACAACTTTCCGCGACCGGAACCAGCGAATCCCCATCCCGAGCGCGAATACTGGCAGCAGGAACGCGCCGATGCCGAAGAATTGCAGCAGTAGGTCCGCGCCAAGTGCGCCGACGATGCCAATCCAATTGCGGGCCACGCGTGTGCTGGTCAGGACGGATGCGCTATTCAGCGAAGGATCAAGCGGAGAATACGACGCCAGCGCGAGGAAAACGAGGAGCGCGGAGACACACAACAGGAACCCCAGCAACTCATTGAGCCGCCGGTTATTCGTCGGACTAAAAATGCGCGCGATGAATTTCATGGTGTGGATCGTGTGGCGCGGGCGTCCCCGCCCGCGAGGGGGCGATCGGTGCAGCATCCGCCGACACCGCTGCTTCAAAGCCAGAGCCAGACAATTATCCCAAGGGACGGGCCGCGCTGCGAGGATTACAGGGTGGGTGGCAGTATCCAGTTAGGTTCCACGAGCGGGGTTTTTGTAGGGGCGGACGCCCGCGTCCGCCCCGCGCTCGTCGCAGACGAGGGCGTCGCGTTGCTGAATGACGAATTTGGGCCGCAAGGCTGAGCACCCTGCGGATTAGATTCTTGTTTGTTTTCTGCTCGCCAACCACGACAACAGTGCAAAGCGCAGAATCGAATAGGTTATCGTAGTGATTACAAAGCAGATCCACATGCACTCGAGCTTGTCGCGAATGCTGTCGGCGTTCGGGCAATCGATGGTCGTAAGTGGTGGGTGAAGGATCCAACTGGGCCAATAGTTCAACACTGCAATCCCAGTAAGTAAGCCATCCCACTTGCTCTTCTCGGGGAAGCCAAAATTAGTGATCACGACCAATGGCAAGAACGTAGTACACAATCCGACCAAGATCGATAAGAATGATCGTTTTAAGCACACTGTTAAACTCCCGCAGGAAAAGAGGACTTACGGCCTCACCGTTACCATCACCACGCCATGCGACGCCACCGACGCCGAGAACTTCCCGGTGAACTTGCCCAGATCCCTGTGCGCCCACAAATCCCGCACCGCCGCGCTCAGGTGTGCGGGATATCCCAGATCTCTCCCAGGTCACCGTGATCTCCTGCTCCGCGCTGCCGCGGTTCAGCAGTATCACCGCGCGATCGCCATCCTTTAACTGCCTTCCCCAGACTTCCAGATCGCCGTCTTTCCTCACGCGGCGACCTTGGCGCCCGAGCGGATCCTGGTCAATGGCAATTACTTCTTTGTTGGTCAGAATGTCGTGAATCTCCGGCGTCATGCTGCGCAGGTCGTTACCCGCGATCAGAGGCGCAGCCATAAGCGCCCACAGGCTGAAGTGCGAGCGGTATTCGGTGGTGGTCATGCCGCCGTTGCCGACTTCGAGCATGTCGGGATCATTCCAATGTCCTGGTCCGGCAGAAGGAGTACAGGTCGGCATTTTCATCCACGATGTCGAGCATGCCATTGCTGCAACAGTTGCCCGGGCTCCACTCCTTCTTGCCTGCCCAGCGGTCCTGAATATCGCCCGTCGAACGCCATAAATTTCCACCGACTTGT
Source organism: uncultured Acidobacteriota bacterium (assembly GCA_963819825.1). Taxonomy (GTDB): domain Bacteria; phylum Acidobacteriota; class Terriglobia; order Terriglobales; family Acidobacteriaceae; genus Gp1-AA145. The sequence continues at coordinate 189,942 of CAWFXO010000002.1, read as the reverse complement.
TTACCCCAGAGCCAGGGAGACGCCTTCCCCCACTCGCAAATGCTGAGGACGATTGGGCGCCCGCTGGCATCGAGCGCCTGGCGAATGTTTGCGTATGAGGCCTTTGCATCCTGACCCGGCAGAGTGTTACACCAGTCGTACTTCAAGTAGTCCACGCCCCAGGATGCGTACATCAGCGCGTCCTGATACTCGTGCCCGAGGCCGGCGGGACGTCCCTGACAGGTCTTCGCGCCGGCATCGGAATAAATCCCAAACTTCAGGCCGAGCGAGTGAACGTAATCGGCGAGAGCCTTGATGCCGTTGGGAAAGCGCTGCGGATCGGCGACGATGTTGGCGTTGGCATCGCGCGAAACCTGCCAGCAATCGTCAATCACAATGTATTGATAGCCGGCGTCCTTCATGCCCGACTTCACCATGGCGTCGGCCATGCCGCGCACCAGTTCGTCGCTGACGTTGCAGGCGAATTTGTTCCAGGTGTTCCATCCCATGGGCGGCGTGAGCGCGAGGCCTTTGGAGACGGCGTTGTCTTGCGCGAGTGCGCTGCAGCGATGAGACAAGAAGAATCAACAAGAACAATTTTCTAGACATGATGGTTGGCCTCTCAACTGCGGCAAATGAAGTGCACCTCATTTTTATCAGAACATGGCCTGCGGAGAAAGCATCGGGTTTGACAATCGACGGCAGCCGCCTCTAACTTGGTCTGGCTAATTGGAGGAATCGTGATGAAACTGTTGTGCGCGCCGAAGAAATCTCCGTACCTTCGCTCCGAACATGAGAACCCGGGAGTCCCTGGTGGTCGCCGCAGTATTTGTACTCTTCTTCGCTGCGCTGGCAGCGAGCGCGCAGGAGCCTGTCGGAATCTTCGAGAACCACGCCGACGTCGGGAGTGTCCTCCACCCCGGCTCTGCGTCGTTTGATAAGGCCACGGGCACGTACACATTGACCGGGAGTGGCGACAACATGTGGCTCGGTACCGACGCATTTCAGTTCGCCTGGAAGAAAATTTCCGGCGACGTGGAACTGACGGCGGATATTTCCTTCGCAAATACGACAGGGCAATCCGCACAAGAAAGCGGTACTCGTTGTTTCGGCAGTCGCTTGATTCCCCGTCGGTCTATGTAGATATCGCCCTGCACGGCAATGGGCTGCTGGCGCTGCAGTACCGCGATGAAACTGGCGGTTTGACGCACGAGATTAAGTCCAGGGTTTCACCATCTGACCAGAATGCTCCGCCGCCCGCGCAGGCCCCGGCGCCCGTGCGCTTGCGCCTCACTCGTCGCGGCGACTACGTCTACATGTCAATGGCCAAAGCCAGCGGGGATTCGTCCTACGACGGTGAATCCATCCGCATCCCGCTTAAGGGGCGAGATCTACGTGGGGATCGGCGTATGCGCACACGATCCAAATGCAATTGAACAGGCCAGGTTCACCAACGTCGAGCTGAAACTGCTGGCTCCGGCTTCAGGCCAGCCGGTGCTCTACAGTACTCTTGGAAACCATTTCGGCTTCCTCCACTGACCGGCAAGTGGTGTACCTCGCGCCGGGCCGCTTTGAAGCTCCCAACTGGAGCCGCGACGGTTCGTATTTTCTGTTCAACCGCAACGGACACCTCGAAAAGTTGCCCGTCGCTGGAGGAATGCCGGAAGTCATCGACACTGGCGTCGCAGCCGCGATTGAACAACGACCACGGCATTTCGCCCGTCGGCACGCTGCTTGCCGTCAGTGACAATTCGCAGGAAACGAAATCTCCAACTGGCGCTCCCGCACACGATTCGCTGGTGTACACAGTGCCAATCGCTGGTGGCGCAGCTCGCCGTATCACGCAGAACGCTCCTTCCTATTGGCACGGCTGGTCGCCGGATGGAAAGACGCTGGCCTTCGTTGGCCAGCGCAACGGCGACTTCGACATCTACACCATTCCCGTGACTGGCGGCGACGAGACGCGCCTCACCACCGCCAAAGGCCTCGACGACGGCCCCGAGTACTCGCCCGATGGCCAGTACATTTATTTCAACTCCGAGCGCACCGGACACATGCAGATCTGGCGCATGAAGGCCGATGGTAGCGATCAGGAGCAGGTTTTCTCCGACGACTATAACAACTGGTTTCCGCACATTTCGCCGGACGGCAAGTGGATGGTGTTCCTCACCTACGAAAAAGATGTGACTGGACATCCCGAAAATAAAGACGTGATGCTGCGGCTGATGTCGCTCAGCAGTGAGCCAACGAACGACAAGAAAATCACTGTGCTGGCGAAATTATTCGGCGGGCAGGGGACGATCAACGTGCCGTCGTGGTCGCCGGACAGCAAATCGATCGCGTTTGTGAGTTATCAGTTCATTGCGCCAGTTCAATGATGCTCGTGTGGGGCAGATCCTGTCCTGAGCGAAGCCGAAAGATGCCCTCACCTGCCCCACCACGAATCTGGAATGGAGCACAGGGCACCGGGTCTGGATGGCTGTCGTTCCTCGAAATGTAAGTCTTGAGCGAGATTCTCGTTGACCCGGCTCGCGAGGGTCTCGCTAAACCTTCCAAGCGAACCCGGGTTTTGGATCAGGAATGCCAAGACCTTCGAGACCCGGCGCCCTTGGGTCCAATCGAGATCTGTGGTCGGGCAGGTGAGGGCACCTGCCCCTACACAACCCATTCCTGGTCTACTTTCCCAGCTTGTCGTCGAAGAACTTCGCCATCATCTCCAGCGCTTCTGTCGTCTCCGGAAACTGGAAGTGATACCAGAAGGCATGCGGCATCGCCTCAAACACCAAAAGCTGCGCGTCCACTCCCGCATGCGAGCAGCGCGCGATGAAAAATTGTCGTGCTGCTGAGCAACGCATCTCGCGTCCCGGTGACCAGCAGGGACGGCGGAAATCCATGCAAGTCGGCGAACAACGGAGAAAGTACCGGGTCCCGCCGGTCGGTCTTGCCGATGTATTCCTCGTCATGTCCGCCATTTGGATCTTGCGGAGCTATGCCTCCGGCGAGGCCGTTCAGCGCGAACAACTGCTGCGAATCGGAGGTATGGCTGAAATCGGCGAGCATGGTAAACAGGCCGAGAGCGCCGGGCAAAGGCAGACCGAGTTGCTTCAGCTTAACCGTGACTTCGGCAGTCAAGATTCCTCCCGCCGAGGTGCCGAAGATCCCGATGTTGCGTGGCTTGTAGGTCTTGAGCAGTTCCTTGTACACCGCAACCACGTCATCCACCGCCGCTGGAAACGGATTCTCGGGCGCCAGTCGGTAATAAACCGAAACCACTTTGATCTTCGCCAGGTTGCAGATCGGAATTCCTTCAATCAGCGATCCCGAGTCCGAATTGAATCCGCCGCCATGCAAATTGATCAGCACGCGCGTCTTGTTCTCGTCGGGCATGGTGAGCGGCGTGATGATGTCGGTTTGAACTCCAGCGATGGTCAGTGGCTCAACGTTTACAGGAAAGAGCCGCTTGGCTTCCGCCGACTGCGATTTCTGCCAGCGTTCGGTGTTGGCGCGGCGCTCGGCGAGAGTCGCTGTTTGCGTCTGCTCGCTCTCAATGTCCTTGAGCCACTGCTGCGCCTCGGGAGAAACGGTCGTCGGCATGGGAACCACGCGCGTGATGTGCGCGGTGCCGTCGGGATCGAAGGTCGCGGTGTCGGGATTGGCGGGAGGGAGCGGTTTGAGCGACCGCTGTCGCGGTTAAGAGAAATGAGAGAGCGAGATTGAGTCGATATGCGCATCATGATTTCCTCTGCATGCTGCGAGGCTTATTTCTTCGTCTACCACCGTAAGCATTCCGGCAGGCACGTTCCATCCGCGGATCGCCAGTTCCGGCGCAGCGTTCGGCATGGTTCGGGTGGTCGTATAGTCGATGCTGATGTCGCGTTTCTCGCCTGGGAGCAAGGAAATATAATTATCGCTGTAATAAGCGGGGAGAATTCGCGCTCCGGTTGCCGAATCCACGAGTGTGAGCTTGATCTCGAGGGCTGCGATCTTGCCTTGATTCTCTAGCTGCACAAACTGATAACTTGCATCTCCGTGGGATGCCTCCCCCAGTTCCGTTGTAGCTACGACCGAAGCCGGCGGGCAGCCTATTCAACTGCCGATAACTCGCACTGTCCGCCGCCAGCCAGTAGAAATTATCCGAGAGCAACTTGCCGCCGCCATCTTTCAACTCCAGCTTCACCAGCAGCACCCCGTTCGAGAACAGCGGCGCTAGATCGAGCCTGGAGCCATTCGTCGAAGAATCCGCGGGCGCATCGAACGGCTGTTCGTTGTGCAGCAGCAGTTTGTTGTCCAGCGAATAAACGTTGGTGGCTACCGTCAGTCCCTTTAGCGAATCTTGCGTCGTGTTGACCACGGTCACGCCGTAGTTGGAAAGATCGAGCTGCACGTGAATCGGCTCGCAGGCTTTCTTCACGCCGTAGTACGAAGCCTGGGTGTCGTAGTCGTGGCTGAGGATTTGCCAGTAGTTGCTGGGCCACGCGGGCTGCGTCATCCACAACATGCGGCCGCTGTTGGGGGCCCACAGGTGCGCGTTCATGCCTTCGAACATGGCGCGATGGTCCACGTAATTCAGCATCTGTGCCTTGCGCTCGAAATCTTCCAGGCTGGTCGCGGCGCCGAATTCGGTTTGAATCTGCGCCAGGAATGGACCGTTGTCTCCATTGCCGCTGAAGTGCCAGTCGTGATACGCCCAGACGTCGTCCGGCGGCCACTGATCGGGAGCAGGCACCGAAGCGCGGAACGACTCCAGCGTAGAAAAAGACGGCGTGCCGGTTTCCACCGAAAATCCGTGGTTCAGCGTCGTGTAATACAGCGCAGGATCCTGATATTTGTACGGGCCGCTGTTCTGCAGGTTCACCTGATTCGAACTGGGCGAGTAGTAGCGCGTGCCATCGAGTGTGCGCGTCAACTCGTCGAGGCCTTCGTTGATGATGGGTTGCGGAACGCCTTCGTTTCGCCCGCACCACATCGCAATCGAAGGATGATTACGAAAACGCAGGATGGTGTCGCGAGCATTGGCGAGAAACAGCGCCGGGTCCTCGGCCTCGACGTTGTAATCCTGCGTCGATTCCCAAAAGTCATTCCACACCAGTATTCCGTATTCGTCGGCAAGATCGTAAAAAGTTTCTTCGGTATTTTGTCCGACCCAGTTGCGGATGATGTTCAGATTGGCCCGCTGATGCAGCTGGAAGTATGGCTCCAGCCGCTCGCGGGAGACGCGCTTGCGGGAATCATCCATCCCCCAGTTGCCGCCGCGCGCGGCGATGCGCACGCCGTTCACTTTGATGACGAGATAGTGCCCCATCTTCTTGTCGTCGAGCATGTGAACGGACGATGACGACTCGCCCCCCGGCGCCAGCGACGCCGCATAAGACTTCCACCACTCTTTCCATTCTTTGGGGTATTCAGCAGGAAACGGATCGGCGGCAGGAAGCTCTCGCATACCGTTGTGACTTACATCCACCACGCGTTCGTTCTTGAGGAATGCCGTGGTCGGCGAGTATTCCAGACGACGAAGATGGCCGGTGCCGTCGAGCAGGCTGAACTCGTAGGTGATCTCGCGAATTCCGAATCGGATGGATTTTGTATCTGAAGCTGTCCCGCCTTCGCTAAAGGTCAACTCCAAGTCGTACAGATTTTGGTCGCCATATCCATTTGGCCACCACAGATGCGGGTGCTGCACAGTTAATTGCGCAAACTCCGCGGGGGTGAGTTTGATCTCGCTCTTACCGGGCGACAGAGTGATCTCCTTCGAGACCTGCGTCTGTGTCCTCTTCGGGTCATTCACGGCGACGTCTGCGAGTTCAAACGCGGCCTTCAAAACGCCATGAACGGGAGCGCTTGTGGAATTCTCTAGCGGAACCGTGATCATGACATCCGCGTGGCTAGTGTCGGGCAGCGGTAACTTGGTGACGACTTGAGGATCGCCGATCTTCACGCCGCCGGAGGCAGTCAGCACCACCGGCTGCCAGATTCCGGTGTCGCGATCACGGATGGCGGGAATCCAATCCCAGCCTTCGGTGGCCACGAACGTCGGCCCGTCCAGGCACATCATTCCGCCGTTTTCGCCGGGGCCGCCTTTGATGGACTGCTCCTGCGGAATACCTGGATGCGGCGGCGGCGAAACCCGCACCAGCAGTACGTTGTCCGCCTTCAGATTTTTCGTGACATCGAACACGCCACGAATAAACGCGCCTGTGATCGTTCCCAGCGATTGCCCGTTCAACCAGACGTCGGCTTTGTAATTGATTCCTTCAAAGGTGAGCGTGAGTTGCCGGCCCGCCGTTCCTTTGGGAGCCTTGAATTCGGTGCGATACCAATAGTCTTGCTTGTTGAGACTCTCGGGAATCGCGAGATTGTTCAATCCGTAATCGGGATCGGGATATACGCCGCGGTCCACCATGGTGGTCAGCACGGTGCCGGGCATCGTGGCTTGCATCCAATTCTTGGTGTCGATTCCGGGCTTGGAAAGTTCGGCGGCGTCGGCGTGGATGGCAGGGACAGCGGCAAGCTTCCAATCGCCGAGCGTCCACTCGTTGTCGCCGGTCTCTTCGAGCGGGTCTTCCTTCCGCGCAGGCGTAGCGACAGGAGCCGGAATCGGCGCGCGACTGCGTGGCAAGGTCGAAGGATCCTGCGGTGCGCGATAACCTGCTTGTCCACGGGTCTGCACCCGCCACGGTTTCGATCCTTCTTCAAACTCAGCCATCGAAAAATCGGGGGGCATGCCGTGAATGCGCTTGATCTGGTCAGCGCCCAGCGCTTCGCGCAGAAGCGTCAGTCCGGCGATCTTGCCGCCGAAATGCTGACCTCCGCTCCAGCCGGGCGGCGCCATACGCAGAACCGCGCTCACGCTTCCCAGATCGCGCTTACCACTGGCCACCGGCTGACCATCGCTATACAGATGGAACTCGCTGCCATCAAACGTGGCCGCCAGTAAGTGCCACTGTCCAGGAGCCAGCGCCGACGACGCTTCGAGGCCGTTGTCTTTGCCCAGCCACAAAGTCACCTTGCCCGCGTCCAGTCCCAAGTAGCGCGGATACTCTTCATTCGGATCGCCGACTCCGGCCACCAGCGTCGGCGATTTCACTGCTTCGTCGATCCGTATCCAGCCATAGAGCGACCACGGCGACTCCGCTCGCAGCACACTGTCATGCTCGGCAAGCTTTTTGTCCAGACCATCCCCGTCAGGCAGGAAGACACCGTTGAACGGGCCATAAAAAGGAGGATCGATAGTTACGCCAGTTTGTGCGTGCGATCCAGATGCCGCAAAAACCAGGATTGCGATCAACGTCGAGGGCAAGATCACACGCAGCGACTTCAATCGCAGTCTTCCCATGAATATCCTCTCCGCTTGATCGTAAGAATCGTGGCGCATTCGGGTGTAAGAATATGCTTTTTCTGATGGGCTTCGGCGAAGCCGAATGGTATCCCGTTGCAGATGGGTAAGTCCATTGGATTTTCCTGGTTTGGCGGACTGCCGCCCGCTCTCCGCTATCATGGTTGCCTATGTTTTCCCGGCGCACCGATTGGAAGCTTGCCCTCAACCGCTTTACCGAAGCGGTTCAAGAGGTCACGAGCGTCGGGTAAGGAGATTCTTGATCTGACGGTTTCGAATCCGACGCAGGCGGGAATTGAGTACGACGCGCCGGCGATTCTGGATTCGCTGCGCAACCCAAAATCGCTGGATTACGATCCGCAGCCGAAGGGGCTGTTGAGCGCGCGCGAGGCCGTGGCGGCTTACTATCGCGAGCGGGGCGAGAAGGTTGATCCCGAGCGATTGGTGCTCACCACCAGTACCAGCGAGGGATACTCCTACATTTTCCGTTTGCTGGCCAATCCCGGCGACGAAGTACTGGTGCCGAAGCCGAGCTATCCGCTGTTTGATTTTCTCGCCGAGTTGCAGGATGTGAAGCTGGTTGGCTATCCGCTGCTGTATGACCACGGATGGCAGATCGACTGGCCGTCTCTGGAGTCGGCGGTGAGCGAGAAAACCCGGGCCGTCGTTCTCGTGCACCCGAACAACCCGACGGGATCTTACGTAAGCGCCGAGGAGCGCGAGAGGCTGGACCAACTCTGCCGCAAACACGAGCTGGCGCTGATTGCGGATGAAGTCTTCCTCGACTACGCACGCGACAGCGAGCGCCCAGAAAGCTTCGTGGCGAATGATGGGGCCCTGACCTTCACGCTCAGCGGGATCTCGAAAATCTTCGGGCTGCCCCAGATGAAGCTGGCGTGGATCGCGGTCAGCGGGCCGGAGAGTCGAAGCTGGTGCGGCGATGCAACGGCTGGAAGTTATCGCGGACACATATTTGTCGCTTAATGCTCCGGTTCAACTTGCCGCTGGAACTCTGCTGGGGCAGAGGACGAAAATTCAGCCGCAGTTGGCGAAGCGGGTGCTGGCGAACGTGGCGGAACTGGATCGCCAATTAGCAGTTCAGAAATCCGCGGAGCGGCTGGAAGTGCAGGGAGGATGGTACGCGGTGCTGCGCGTCCCGGTGACGCAGTCCGATGAAGACCTGGCGATTGCGTCTGCTGCGGCAATCGGGGACTATGGTGCATCCCGGGCATTTCTACGATTTTCCGCGCGATGGATATCTGGTGGTCAGTTTGATCACGCCCGAGCCGGATTTTCGAGAAGGAATATCGCGGCTGCTGAAGTCTCTGGAGAAGTGAGCAACTTCAGTTACTACGTTTTCTTCAGGAACGGATTACTCTCCCGCTCATCGCCAATGCTGGTCAGCGGCCCGTGGCCGGGAACCACGATGGTCTCATCCGGCAGCGCGAGCACTTTCTCATGCAGAGAACGGATGATTTTATCGAACGACCCGCCGGGGAGATCGGTGCGCCCGATGCTCCCGGCAAACAGCGTGTCCCCTGCAATGAGCTTCTTCTCCAGCGGAAAGTACAGGCAGATGCTGCCTTCTGTATGGCCCGGCGTGTGCAGCACCTGCGCGCTGAGTGGTCCCGCCTGTACTTTGTCCAGGTCGCCGACGCTGTGATCAATTTCAACTTCTCCCGGAGGCGCCATTCCCAGCCATGCGGCCTGCACGTCGAGCATCTTCAGCAAAGCAGAATCATTCTGATTGAGCAGAATCGGAGCGCCGGTTGCGGCCCGCAGCTTCATGGCTCCGCCGACGTGGTCAATGTGGGCGTGCGTGATGACGATCTGCTTCACCTTCAGATTGTGTTTGCCGATCAGGGCAATGAACGTCAGCGATGTCGTCGCCAGGGTCGATGACCATGGCTTCGCGCGTAGTCTCGTCCCCGATGATGGAGCAATTGCACTGCAGGGGGCCGACCGGGAGGATTTCGTGGATCATGGAATTCGTCGTCGGTCGTCGGTCGCTGGTCGTCGGCAAAATCTCGTTGCGGTCGAGAGTCGAACGGCTACTGCGAAACTTGATTTAGGAGCACATCCTGCCAGGCCGACGACCGACGACCGAAGGCCGACGACGGTCCTACTGTTTTGGCGGAGCGGGTTTCGCCGGCTGGCTGGCGGGCGCCGGCTTCATACCCGACAACACCGAAGCGCCTCCGCTCCGGCGCGTTCCCATCACCGACAGGGTGATCGAGGTCAGCATGAAAACAATGGCGCACCAGGTCGTGGCTTTGGTCAGAACCGTGGCCGCGCCGCGCGGGCCGAAGGCGGTCTGGCTGCCCATGCCTCCGAAGGCCGCAGCAATGTCGCCGCTCTTGCCGCTCTGCAGCAGCACTACCGCTATAAGGAACAAACAGACGAAAACGTGAATGACAGTGATCAGTGCAATCATAAAATTGAAGATCCTTTGAGGTGCTTTTCAGGGCTGACCTGAACCCACTCCGCGAAGCCAATGCGCCGACAAGTCTATGGTGCGGAAGGGGGGATTTGAACCCCCACGCCTTTCGGCGCCACCCCCTCAAGATGGTGTGTCTGCCAGTTCCACCACTTCCGCACAGGCGCGAAAAACCGCTGTAGAGGCAACTGCGATTATAGCAAAGCCGGTGGAATCGTCCGGCCGCGCGGGAAGGCCCCGTCGTCTCCGCCGCCCCCGACGTGCCGCGCTCTTTGACGTCAACGGTAGATTTCCTGATAATCAAACGTTCCTTATGCGACAGCTGAGCCGACAACCAGCTCAATGAAGACGACGCGCAAACTGCAGTCCCTCGCGAGTAGTGAATATTGCCGATCTTCGGCAGATTGCGCAACGGCGCGTGCCGCGCGCGGTGTTCGACTATCTCGACGGCGGCGCCGAGGGCGAAGTCACGTTGCGGGAAAATTGCCGCGCTTTTGAGGACATTACCTTCCGGCCGCGTCACGCGGTGGCAGTGGCCGAATGTGACCTGCGAACCCGAGTCCTCGGCAACGAAATCTCTTTTCCCGCCATGCTCTCGCCCGTGGGATACAGCCGCCTCATGCATCCGGGCGGAGAAATCGCTGCCGCGTCCGCTGCTGGCGAAGCCGGCACGGGATACATTCTCTCCACGATTTCCGGCCATAAGATGGAGGATGTGAAGGCAGGCACCAAGGGATTCGCGTGGTATCAGCTTTATCTGGTCGGAGGTAGAGAAGTGGCCGAGGGGGCCATTGAGCGCGCTCGCAAATCCGGATTCTCCGCGCTGGTCATCACTATCGATACCCCCGTCGCGGGCATGCGCGAGCGCGATCCGCGCAACGGCATGACCGAGCTGATGACGGGAAGTATTTTCGCCAAGCTGCCGTTCTTGCCGGAGTTGTTGACTCATCCAGGATGGCTGGCGTCTTTTCTGCTCGATGGCGGCGTGCCGAAACTGGAGAACGTAGTCGTCCCCGGCTCGGGCGGCATGCCGATGACTGACGTGGGCACCGCGCTGCGCAAATCAGTCGTGACCTGGGAAGACATTCGCTGGATCCGTCAGAGTCTGGACGGGGCCGTTAGTGATTAAAGGTGTTCTCACTGCCGACGACGCACGCCGTGCAGTGGATGAAGGCGCCGCAGCGATTTCGGTTTCCAATCATGGCGGCCGCCAACTGGATGGCGTCTCCCCATCAATCAAAGCGCTGCCCGAAGTAGTGGCCGCGGTGAATGGGCAGGTCGAAGTGCTGATGGATGGTGGGGTGCGGCGGGGGACCGATATCGTCAAAGCGGTTTGCCTGGGCGCTCGGGCGGTGCTGATCGGCCGCGCTTACGCATACGGTCTGGCGGCGGCAGGACACGCAGGCGTGACTCGCGCGTTGGAGATTCTTCGTGAGGATGTTGACCGTACGCTGCATCTGCTGGGCTGCACTTCGGTCGCGGAACTCGACGACTCTTACATTCAGCGCCTGCGAAGCTAGGTCTCATCCGGCGGTACGTGTGGTCTCCTCTGGCGGCTTCAGCTTGCGAAAAGACTTGTAGAGCAGAGCGTCATAAACAATTTTCGCGCCGCCGCCGATGATCAGCGGCGTGGAGAATCCAAGAACCTGCATAGCGACTCCCGCCGTCGCCGATCCCACCGCCCAAAAAATATTCCGTGCAAGATTAGTGACGCCGCTGGTGAACGTGCGTTCCTCGGGCTTGACCAGGGCCGCAACATAAGACTGACGTGTCGGAACGTCCATCTCGACCAGGGCTTCGCGGCAGAAAAAAAGAATCGCCGCCCACTTGAACGAAGGCGCAAACGGTATCAACATCAAAAAAACACTCGACGGCAAATGCGTAAACACCATGGTGTTGAGCAGGCCAATGCGGCGAGCCAGCCAGGCCGCTCCCATATGCGAGAGCGCGTTCAAAATATGTACGACGAAGAAGACGACACCGAGTTCGCGCTCGGCGATTCCGAAGCGGTGAAAAAACCAGTACGAGACCAAAGCGTCCGTCAGAAATCCCCCGCCAAAAGCATCTAGCGAGAATAGCGCGGTAAGATGCGTGACGATTTTTCTGGTCCCCGGTGCAAGTCTGGCGGTGCGTAGGGAGGTAGGTGAGGTCGCGACTTCAATGGCTGGCGACAGGAACAGATAAAGCGCCGCAGTGACAAGATACAGGCCCGTGAATCCCAGGAACAGAAACTTGTACGCGGAGAGCAGCGAAAGGTTAAGCCGGTTGTGCAGAACCAGCGGCAGGCCCGCGCACAACGCGCCCAGCGAGCCGCCGCCGTCAATCAGCACATTGTAAAAAGCGAGGCTCCAGGTACGGCGGGAATCAGGGACCAGTCCCGGCAGGACCGCTTGCTCCAGTGCATAGATCGGCGAGCGCTCCGTGCCGGTGCCGTTGAGCATGGCGACGAAGATCATTACCAGCAGCAAAGGCAGTGCCGGCGAGAACGCCAGCGCCAATCCGCCGACTGCGGTGAGTAGCGAAAGCAGCAGCAGCGACTGCTTACGGCCGAAACGGTCGGCAAAGAAGCTGACGACTGCCGTGGCCGAAGACGCGCCTGCCAATCCAACGGCGACGACAATGCCGATTGTTAGTGAAGAATACCCCAGCCGGGAAAGATAGATTCCCAGCACCACGCCCATTAGTCCGACGCCAAACGAGCGCAGAAAGCCGGCGAGGTTGATGACGATCCGATCGCGATCAGCGTGCGGGCTCACAGTTCAGGCCAGTTCAATTTCCAGCTTCACCACCGAGGCGGCAGGGAACCGGAAACTCACTCCGCCGCCGGCGACGCTCAATGGTCGCGGACTTCGGCGCCACGACAGCGCGTTGCTCGAACGTATTGTGCGCGTGAATGTCCGCGGCAGTGAGAACGGTCGCCGAAGCTGACTTCGGCTGTGCGCCATGTATCGCGATTTGAGCTTCGATGGCGTTGCTCACGTCCGGGTTTACCGCCGTCACCACCAGAGTCTTGTCGTGCAGCGAAGCCGATCCCTTCAGTCCCCAGAACGATGCCGGCTTGCCATCGCGATCGTAGGAAATTTCCGGCGCGGTGAAGTTCGTGCGGAGGCTTTTACCGCCCTGGTGCGCGGCGTACATTGCGAACACATGACCCACCGGCGTCACGCAGAACCGGTCTTCGTGCGCCAGATACAGACTGTTGAGGCAGTTGATCAACTGCGCGCAGCAGGCGACGCCGACTTTTTCCGGATGGCGATTGAACGTGTCGAGGGTCATGCCGCTGAATACGGCGTCGCGCAGGGTCGGCAGCTGCTCGATCTGGTCGCCCTTGGTGAGTTCGCTACCCGGCTTGTACCACGGGCCCCATTCATCCACCACCAGGGTGACATGATGCTTGGGATCGAACTCGCCCATGATTTGCCAGTGTCCCGCGATCATGCCCTCGATGCGGTCGCCCTCGCGCAAGAGTTCATACCAGTCCACCGGGATCGAACTTGAGGGCGTCGCCCTTTTCCTCAAACCAGTCGGTGCTCTTGCCGCGGCTCAGGTTGCGTGGCGTAGTGGTGCAGCGCACAACCGAAAATGCCGTTGACCTGGTCTTTTCCCTTGCGCACGATTTCTTCGAAGAACCCGCGCGTCCAGTCGCGATTGTCTCCGTCCGGGCCGGAGGCGACGAACGAAAGTTGGCCGTCGTATCGTCCGGCACCCAGGTGGTGTAGCGCCGGTACTCGACGGCGTATTCCTGCGCCGTAAAATTCCCGCCGCATCCCCAGGATTCGTTGCCCACGCCCCAGTAGCGAACATTGAATGGATCTTTGAATCCGGCGGCGGCGCGCTCGTCGGCCAGCGTGGTGCTGCCCGCGGGCGAGTTGCAGTATTCGACCCACCGATTGAACTCTTCGGCCGGCAGGCTGCGCAGATTTGCCGCAAGATAAGGCTGGCCGCCGATCAGCCGGCAAAATTGCACGAATTCGTTGGTGCCGAACTGATTGGGATCGTAGCGATGGCTTGCGGGCGCGGGCGGCTTGTCGCCGAAGGACCAGAAGTTTGTCCGCCGCGGTCGTTTGTCCTTCGGCCCGATTCCGTCGCGCCAGTCGTAACTGTCGGCGAAGCAGCCGCCGGGAAAGCGCACGATGCGCCGGCTTGATCTTCCGCATTTCATCCACCAGCTCTTTGCGGATTCCGTTGTAGTTGGGAACCTTCGAGCCTTCGCCGACCCAGACTCCGTCGTAAATCACGCCGCTCAGGTTCTCCGTGAAGTGTCCATAAATGTTGGGAGAAATCGTTCCCAGCGCTTCGTCGAGAAGAACTTCGATCTGCGCGCCGGAACTGGACTGCGCGGAAACGAGCGGAGAAAACTTGCGGGCGAAAGCCAAGCCCGGCAGCGGTCGCGGCGGTGGTACGGAGAAACTCTCTGCGCTTGATCATGCGTGACCTCCTGGAGGATTTTCGACCACGTATAGTAAACCTTCGCGGCGAATTGTGTCGGCGCCGATGGATTGCTGGATTTCTGAATTCCCGCTCCTCCGGTATCCTGTTCGTTCGCGTTACCTCAATCGATTCGGAGCGACTTCGCATGAAACTGATTCGGCATGGTGAACCCGGCAAGGAGAAGCCGGGAGTTCTCTTGGGTGACGGGACTCGCATCGACGTTTCTGGTTTCGGTTCCGACTACAACGAAGTGTTCTTTCGCAATGGCGGCCTGGACGCGCTGGCGGTCTGGCTGAAAACGAATGCGACCTCAGCGCCGCGGGTGGCGCCGACGGCTCGCGCTGAGGCTCCGCCGTCTGCCGTCCCAGCAAAATTGTGTGCATTGGCCTCAACTACCGCGACCATGCCGCCGAAACCGGTGCTCAAATTCCCAAAGAGCCGGTGATTTTTTTCAAGTCCACCACGGCGCTGGTTGGGCCTAACGACAATCTGGTCATTCCAAAGAACGCCACCCAAGTTGACTGGGAAGTCGAGCTGGCGGTGGTCATCGGCAAGCAGGCGCTCTACGTTCCGAAAGAAAAGGCGCTCGATTACGTCGCAGGCTATGTTCTGCACAACGACTACTCTGAGCGCGCATTTCAGAAAGACCGCGGCGGCCAATGGGTGAAAGGCAAGAGCTGCGACACGTTCGCGTCCGCTGGGCCCATTCCTTGCCACTCGCGACGAGATCGCCGATCCCGGCAATCTCAAGATGTGGCTGAAGGTGAATGGAGAGACGCGGCAGAACAGTTCCACGGCTGAAATGATTTTTGATGTCGCCAACACTGGTCTCTTACCTGACCGAGTTCATGACACTGCTCCCCGGCGACGTGATCAGCACAGGTACTCCGGCGGGTGTTGGACTGGGCATGAAGCCGCCGCAGTATCTCAAGGCCGGAGACGTGGTCGAGCTCGGGGTCGACGAACTCGGCGAGTCGCGACAGCAGGTTGTGGCCTACTCCCCCGGAGTCTAGATCAACTTCTCCTGCCATGCGGATTGACGCTCACCAGCATTTCTGGCGCTACAACACGGACGAATTCGACTGGATTGACGATTCCATGTCCGTCGTTGCGCACGCGACTTTCTGCCGCATGATCTCCAAGCCCGCGTTGGAAAGCGCTGGATTTCACGGATCAGTTGCGGTGCAAGCGCGGCAGAGCTCTGGAAGAAACCCGCTGGCTGCTTGAACTTGCCGCATCGTCGCCACAGATTCTTGGCGTGGTCGGATGGGTTGATCTGCGGTCACCGGATGTGGGGTCGCAACTGCAAGAGTTCGCGAGCAATCCCGAGTTCGTTGGAGTCCGCCACGTGGTGCAGGCAGAGCCTGACGACCACTTTATGCTGCGTCCGGATTTTCTGCGCGGGATCAGCGGCGCTCGAAGAGTTCGATCTTGGCCTATGACATCCTGATTTATCCCAAGCATCTGCCAGTGGCGGCGGAGTTCGTGCGGCATTTCCCGCGCCAGCGATTTGTTCTTGATCATCTTGGCGAAGCCGTCTCATCAAAGCGGGAACCATTCAGCCCTGGGAGACTGGAATGCGAGAACTTGCCCTCTTCCCCAACGTGTTCTGCAAACTATCGGGAATGGTCACGGAGGCGGATTGGCAGAGCTGGAAGCCAGAGCACATGAAACCGTATCTGGATGTCGCGCTGGATTGCTTCGGTCCTGAACGGCTGATGATCGGATCGGACTGGCCGGTGTGCACGGTGGCGGGTTCCTACTCGCAGACCATGAATGTCGTGGTCGACTACTTCGCAAAGTATCCGAGCGATGTCCAGGATGCGGTTCTGGGCGGGAACGCGCAACGCTTTTGGAAATTGAAGTTGTAGCTCGCCGTCGTCGCGCCAGCCTGTTCTACAATCGACGGCTACCAGGTTCAGCAATGCAGAAACAAATCCTGCAACTCGACCCACGCGACAACGTCCTGATCGCGCTCACCGATCTGAAGCAAGGTCAGACGGTGGAGCACGAGGCGACTGGCGTATGCGTTGGTTTCAAGCATTCCCGCGAAACACAAGTTCGCCATCGCAAGATCTCGCGGTTGGAGAGTGAAGTCGTCATGTACGGCGTGCTGGTCGGCAAAGCGTCCAAGCCGGTCAAGCGCGGGGAACTGCTCACGGTCGGCAACCTTCATCACCAGGCCGCGCCGTTTCATGAAAAATCCGAAGAATACCGCTGGACGCCTCCCGATGTTTCGGCCTGGAAGCAGCGTTGGTTTATGGGATACCACCGCGCCGACGGTCAGGTTGGGACGCGCAACTATTGGCTGGTCGTGCCGCTGGTATTTTGCGAAAACCGGAACATCGTCACATCTGAAGCAGGCGTTCGAAGAAGAGTTGGGATTCGCCGCGCCGCAAATCTATCGCCAGCAGGTTGCGGAACTGGCTAAACTTTATCGTCGAGGGCAGAGGCGAAGAAATCAAGAGCACCGGCCCACTGAAGTCGCGCCGGGCGTACGAGCCAGCAAACTCTTCGAGCACGTGGACGGCATCCGGTTTCTTGCTGCACGAAGGTGGCTGCGGCGGCACGCGGGAAGACTCGAACAATCTCTGCGGCCTGATCGCCGGATACATCAATCATCCGAACGTAGCCGGAGCCACGGTTCTAAGCCTGGGATGCCAGCACGCACAAACCGGAATCCTGCGCCAGGAGATTCGCCGGCGCAATCCGAATTTCACCAAGCCGTTATTCATCCTGGAGCAGCAGCAGAGCGGTTCGGAGTTTGCCATGCTCTTCGGAGCGATCCGTCAGACGTTCGAGGGACTGGCGGAAGCAGACAAGGCCCGCCGCGCCCCGGCGGAGCTTTCACATTTATGCGTCGGCCTGAAGTGCGGAGGGTCTGACGGATTTTCCGGCCTTTCGGCGAATCCTGCAATCGGCCACACCTCCGATCTGCTGGTAGCTCTTGGTGCCCGCACCATCTCTCCGAGTTTCCCGAGTTGTGCGGCGTGGAGCAGGAACTCATCAACCGTGCGTCGAATACTGAAGTCGCTGACGTTTCATCACACTGATGCAGGACTATGCCGCGCGCGCCAAAGCTGTGCATGCTAGTTTCGACATGAATCCTTCACCAGGGAACATGCGCGATGGACTTCTCACCGACGCGATGAAATCCGCAGGCGCGGCGAAAAAAGGCGGCACATCGCCGGTGACCGCAGCGCTCGACTATCCCGAATACTCGACCGCGCCGGGATTGAATCTGCAATGCACGCCGGGCAACGATGTCGAAGTGCGTCACCGCGCAAGTTGGAGCGGGCGCGAGTGTGGTCCTGTTCACCACTGGACTGGGAACGCCGACGGGGAATCCGATTGCCCCGGTCATTAAGTTGTCCACGAACACCAAACTCGCCGGGCGCATGTCCGACATTATTGATATTGATACCGGCGCGATCATCGCTGGCGAAGCCACCATCGAGCAGATGGGCGAAAAGGTCCTTGATCTGGTGATCAAAGTCGCAAGCGGCGAAGTGCGCACCAAGGCCGAACAGAATTCACAGGAAGATTTCATTCCGTGGAAACGAGGGGTTTCGCTGTGAGTGGGGATAAAAACGAGTTTCGGTTGGACGGCAAGACGGCGGTGGTCACCGGCGGCGGCAGCGGCATAGGCCGGGCGATTGCGCTGAAATTTGCGGCGAACGGCGCAACCGTGCGGATCCTCGACATCAGCCAGAAGGATGCAGAGTCGGTCGCCGCGGAAATCTCGAATTCCGGGGGCGCGGCTTCAGCTCACGCCTGCGATGTGGGCAATTTGCAGCAGGTTCAAACCGTGTTCAGCGAAATTGCCCGGCAGGGAGGGTTTCAAATTCTGGTAAATAACGCTGGTGTTTCGCACATTGGCAATGCCGAGAACACCAGCGAAGAAGACTTCAAGCGCGTGATGCGCGTGAACGTGAAGGGCATCTACAACTGCATCCATGCCGGCATTGGATATTTGAAGAATGCGGGCGGCGTTATCCTGAACATGGCATCCATTGCCGGTTCTGCGGGCCTCGCCGACCGCTTCGCTTACTCCACCAGCAAAGGCGCTGTCATTGCCATGACGTATTCGGTCGCGCGCGACTACATCGCCCACAACATCCGCTGCAACTGCATTTCCCCGGCGCGGGTGCACACACCGTTCGTGGATGGGTATCTGCGCAAAACCTATCCCGGCCACGAAAAAGAAATGTATGACAAGCTAGCCAGAACCCAGCCCATCGGCCGCATGGGCGAGCCAGAGGAAGTGGCCTCGCTGGCACTGTTCTTATGTTCGGACGCGGCGGGTTTTATCACCGGTGTGGACTATCCTTTGGACGGTGGGTTTATGAATCTGCACGGATAAGGCCGAGTGTCATCTTGACTCCTGCTGATGAGTCATTTAGACTCATGCCATGGCTAAGCGGCTGCAGGTGATTATCCGGGACCCGGATTATCGGGAGATTCAGCGCATGGCGCGGTCGCGCGACATGTCAATCGCAGAGTGGGTGCGGCAGGCTTTGGATCTGGCGCGCCGAAAAGAGCCTCTAGGCAGCGCGGGAAGGAAATTGGAAACCATCCGCGCCGCCGCCAGGTACGACTTCCCAGTCGGCGAAATCGATCAGATGCTGGAGGAAATCGAAAGAGGGTACACTGCGGATCCGCGCCCGTGACTTTGGTTGACTCGAATATTCCGATGTACCTGGTCGGCGCGTCTCACCCGCACAAGAGCGACGCACAACGGCTGCTGGAGAACTTGGTCAGCCAGCGGGTCCGTTTGGTCACCGACGCCGAAGTGATGCAGGAGATTTTGCACCGCTATGTCGCGATCAACCGCCGTGAAGCCGTCCAGCCGGCCTTCGACGCATTGCTTGGCATCGTCGATCAGGTGCTGGCGGTCGATCACGCGGTGGTAGAGCGGGCGAAGCAGATTGTCCTTGGATACAATCGACTTTCTGCTCGCGATGCTGTGCATCTCGCGGTCATGGAGCAACATGGAATCGAGCAGATACTCAGCTTTGATTCTGGCTTCGACGGTTTCCCCGGCATTCAGCGGCTGTCCTGAGCGATGCGATCCCGAAGGGCGCTGCGGCGAGAGGCACATTGGATCTTCAACTGGAAGACAAGGTAGTCCTGGTAACCGGCGGCGCCAAAGGTATCGGCGCGGCAATTGTGCGAACTGCCGCCGCCGAAGGCGCGATTCCTGTCATCGTCGATCGCGATGCTGAAGCCGGCAAAAGTACGCAAGCGGACGTGCCCGGCAGCGAGTTGATTGTGGGAGATCTCACATCACCTGAATTCTGCAAATCTGCCATCACGCAGACCATCCAGAGACGTGGCCGGCTCGATGCGCTGGTCAACAATGCTGGGATCAACGACAAAGTCGGCCTCGAGAACGGAAGCCCCGCGCAATTTGTCGAATCTCTTGGCCGCAATCTACTCCACTACTACAACCTCGCGCATTACGCATTGCCTCATCTGAAGCCGACCTGCGGAAGCATTGTCAACATTGCTTCCAAGACGGCAGTCACGGGCCAGGGTAGCACGTCAGGATACGTGGCAGCAAAAGGGGCAGTGCTCGGGCTAACCCGCGAGTGGGCGGCAGAGTTGCTGCCCTACGGAATCCGCGTAAATGCCGTGCTTCCGGCGGAGGTCATGACCCCGCTCTATCGCCAATGGCTCGACAGTTTTTCTGATCCCGAAGCCAAGCTCCAAACCGTTCTGGCGAAGATTCCATTGGAAAAACGAATGACTACCCCCGAAGAGATCGCAGCGATGGTAGTATTCCTCCTTTCGGCCCGGGCGGGGCACATCACCGGTCAGCACATCTTTGTGGATGGCGGCTATGTGCATCTGGACCGGGCCCTGACCTAGCAACTCTTTTCACGCGGGACACCCAACTATGAGCCGTCGTTTCTGCCTCACCCTCGACCTGAAGAACGATCCCAAGCTGATCGCGCAATACAAGCGCTATCACGAGAAAGTCTGGCCGGAAATTATCGAAAGCATCAAAGACTCCGGTATCGAGGACATGGAGATCTATCTGCTGGGAACGCGCATGTTCATGATCATGGAAGTGAACGACAGCTTTCACCTTCGAGAAGAAAGCCAAGGCCGACAAGCGCAATCCCAAGGTGCAGGAGTGGGAAGAACTCATGTGGAAGTTCCAGCAGGCGCTGCCGCAGGCGAAAAAGGGAGAGAAGTGGCTGCGGATGGAGAGGCTCTTCAAGTTGGACGGGTAAAACGCCACCCGCATTAACCGAGCTTGATCGGGCGCTCAGATTGCCCCGCGGTTTTGTTTCATCCTCAAACCGTGCCGCAACACGGCCACATCAATCGTAGCCTGCAGTTCCCGTCCACGAAAGGGCTTCAGAACGAAGCCGTCGTGCTCACTCTTCTTGGCCCGGTCCACGGTTATCTGATCGGAGTAGGCGGTGAGATAAATGATGGGAACATCGACCCGCGCGCGGATCTCCTGCGCCGCCTGGACACCGTCCTTCTCCCCCTTCAAGCGTATATCCATCAGGACCAGATCCGGGAGTTCCCCGATTGCCATTGCAATCCCTTCTTCGGCGGATCCCACGGCTGCGATAACTGAAAAGCCGAGGCGTGACAGCCGCTCTCGCAGTTCATCGGCGATCAAAGTCTCGTCCTCAACAATCAACGCACGTGGCCGCGTGTGAATAAGGTCAGCGGGCATGGCCAATCACTGAGAACTGCAGGCGGGCTGACGTTCCCGAATCTGTCCTGGTCAATTCGAACGAACCCCGAATCTGCGAGGTCAACGAACGTACCAGCCTCAATCCCAGACACTTCCTGGTGCTGACGTCCAAATCCTCGGGAATTCCTGCGCGGCAAGTAACACGGGAGAACGCGAAACCATGCCAAGTCAACCTGGCCCGACCCGATCGTACGCGAAGCCGTAGCACGAAGGCCAGTGACCGGCCCCAAGGGAAGCGGTTGTGCGAAAATGGCAGTGTGATTACAATGTAATTACGGAGTTAATGAATCAGATGAAATCTGAGTTGATTCGCATTGGGAATTCCCGGGGAATTCGCATTCCGAAGCCGTTGATCGAGCAATGCGGCCTGGGCAAAACGGTCGAGTTGCGCATTGAAAAAAATCACCTGGTTATCTCTCCAGAACGCAGGCCGCGCCCGGGCTGGGAAGAAGCGTTTCGCGCAGCCGGCCCTGCGACGAAAGACGAAGTCCTTCTCGAAACTATCGGAGCCAATGAGTTCGATCAAAAGGAGTGGCGGTGGTAAACCGCTCTCCCCGGCGGGATGAGGTTTGGCTGGTCAACCTCGACCCGACTCACGGCGCCGAAATCCGGAAGACCCGCCCTTGCCTCGTCATCTCTCCGGATGAAATGAACCAGCATCTGCAAACGGTCATCGCGGCGCCTATGACTACGGTCGCGCGGCCCTACCCCACCAGAGTGTCACTGCGGTTTCAGGGGAAGAGCGGTCAAGTCGCGTTGGATCAACTCCGCGCCTTGGACCGGCAACGCCTGGTGCGAAGGCTGGGAACGGTTTCGGCAAACACCGCCGCAGCGGTTTCGGAGACGCTGTTGGAGATGTTCAGACGTTCATAAAGGGCCCAGCTACACCGACCCCATACTTAAATCCGCGTGCAATAGCCGATGAAACAAATTTTCCCCCGCTTCGCGCCGCACCGATAATCTGCCCGCCCCGTAGGCCCGCGACTTCAATCCCCGCTGCACTGACACGCAAATCGAGTGGTCTTCGTCCTGAATGCGTTCGCTGACGTCCATGCTCTTCTTGTTTCTTTCCTCTGCGGTTTGGCCGACATCACTAAAGTAAAACTCGAAGATCACTTTCATCTTGTCGATGCCCAGCGGCAGCACCAGATTCGTGTCCAGATAGCCCTCGTACCAGTTCAGCATGAAGTTGGGATAGAGCCAGTAATAGAGCGCCTGACCCTGCCGCACACTCGCGGTCATGGCTTCACCGCCGGTGGCATCAATCGGGCTGGATTGCAGGCAGAAGCGCGCGCCGTTGGTGATGGTGTAATTCGCGTAATTCAGAATGCTGTTCAGGCCCTTGTGCAGATACGGCACGTGATAGCCGCCGTCGAGGTAGTTATCGACGAACACTTTCCAGTTGCAGTCGATCACGAATTCGCGCCGTCCGGCGAAGTGAAGCTGATCAAGATGCAGCGGCTTGAACTGCTCGACCATGTCGCCGAGATATTCCGTCAACGGCATCGGGTCAGGATCAAGATGCACGAAAACGAACTTCTCCCACACAT
This sequence comes from uncultured Acidobacteriota bacterium, assembly GCA_963819825.1. Classification (GTDB taxonomy): domain Bacteria; phylum Acidobacteriota; class Terriglobia; order Terriglobales; family Acidobacteriaceae; genus Gp1-AA145. Next base: position 167,494 of record CAWFXO010000002.1, on the reverse strand, counting down.
CAACGCTGAGCGGAACCAGGCCATTTTGTTTGCGATCAAAATTCTCCACGCCTTCGAAGTCGGGAACGCCCTTGAGCGATCCGTCGAGACCATAGGTCCAGCCGTGATACGGGCATTGCAAACGCGCGGCAGTGCCGCAAGGCTCAGTCATGACGGCGGCGGCGTGGTGACGGCAAACGTTGAAGAATCCGCGCAGCTTGCCGTCTTGTCCGCGGACCACGAGAACAGGTTCTCCCAGCAACTTCTGCGGTGATGTACTGTCCGGGCGCGGCGACCTGCTCCGCGCGGCCGACCATTTGCCAGGTGCGACTGAAAACCGTCTCGCGCTCCAGATCGGCGATGCGTTCGTCGGTGTACCAGGACGCCGGGAATGGTCGAAGCCTGGCCCAGCGGCTTGCTCGGGGTCAAAGTCGGAGATGATTTTCCCCAGTGGTTCTGGCATGAAAGTCCGCGTGACCGAAAATGGTATCACTCCCGTGACCCCCATCGGCGAGCATCGCGGGAAGTTGAGAAAAGAATGTGTGACAATACCCGTTCTGCGGCGGACGTTATTCGGAGGCGCGATTGGTTCTGATCGTGATGGGGGTCGCCGGCGCAGGGCAAGACCACGGTCGGGAGACTGCTGGCCCAGAAACTCGGCTGGCAATTTGCCGACGCCGACGATTTTCATCCGAAGCAAAATAAAGACAAAATCAGCGAGCGGAATTCCGCTGACCGACGCCGATCGCGCTCCCTGGCTGGCGGCCATGCGCGGCGCCATTTTGCAATGGAACGCGGCCGGCAAGAATGTGGTCCTGGCCTGTTCAGCCCTCAAACGCAGCTATCGCGACGAACTCCGCGCTGGACCGGTGCGCTTTGTGTTTCTGAAAGGCGATTACGCGCTGCTTCTGGACCGCCTGCGCTCGCGCCATGGCCACTTTGCCGATGAAAAAATCCTCGCCAGCCAGTTGGCGACGCTCGAAGAGCCGGGTGACGACGAATCCGGTGATCCGATCTCAGCACGATTACAGTCCCAGCCGAACGCACTCCTGAAGAGATTGTCGCTGCCATCATCGCCAAATTGAAGGCGAACGGGTAGTATCCTAGTCCGCGCCCACATGGACCCCAGCCCCGCCATCGATACAGACCTCGCGCTAGAGAAGAAAACTGTCTCCCGGCTTGCTTTGGCGGTTGCTGCCGTTTCTTTTCCTGCTCTACATTGTCGCGTTTCTTGACCGCATCAACGTAGGATTCGCCAAGCTTGAGATGCAGACGCAACTGGGATTCAATGACAACAGTCTTTGGCACCGCCTTCGGATTTTTTTTCCTCGGATATTTTTTCTTTCAAGTGCCGAGCAATCTTGGTGCTGGCGCAGAGTGGGGCCGCGGCGCTGGATTGCCGTGATCATGGTGGCCTGGGGCAGTCGTTTCCTGCTCCATGGCGCTGGTCAGCACCCCGCGGGAATTTTATGTTCTGCGGTTGCTTCTGGGAGTTGCCGAAGCGGGATTTTTCCCCGGCATGATTCTTTACCTGCGCAATTGGTTTCCGGCGGGCGCCACGAGCGCGGGCAGTGGCGTGGTTCATGACCGCGAACCCGCTCGCGGGAGTGGTTGGCGGTCCCATCTCGGGTGCGCTGCTGGGAATGCATCGGCTCGGAATTGCCGGCTGGCAGTGGCTGTTTGTGCTGGAAGGCCTGCCCGCCATCCTTCTGGCCCTGGTGGTTCTGGGTACGCTCAAAGACAATCCCAGCCAAGCCGCATGGCTTCGTTCCGAGGAGAAGCTGTGGCTGACGGCGTCCCTTGACCGGGAACGGCAGCAGCAAGCAAGAATCACGGGCAGCGACGCGTGGGCGGCATTCCTAAACTGGCGGATCTGGCTGCTGAGCGTTGTCCTTTTCGGTCTCACCACCTCGGGCTACGGAATAGTTCTGTGGCTGCCCAGTTTCATCCACAGCCTTTCGACGGCCAGCAATCTGGGGATTGGGATCATCTCGGTGATTCCCTATGCGGCGACCGCTATCGCCATGGTGCTGGTAGGAACGCACTCCGACCGCACCGGCGAGCGGCGCTGGCATCTCGCGGGTTCAGCTTTAGCGGCGGCAGCAGCACTGTTGCTGGCGGCGTACACGCACTCCATATTGCCCGCGTTGGCAGCAGTCAGCCTGGCGCTGATGGCGACATTTTCCATGCAGGGGCCATTCTGGGCGACGTTGACTTCTTTGCTGAGCGGAACTGCCGCCGCCGCGGGCATTGCGTTGGTTAATTCCGTCGGCAACCTGGGCGGATTCTTCGGCCCGTACATCATTGGCGCAAAGCGAAGCTCCGGCGGAGGTTTCCGCGGCGGGATGCTCATCATTGCGGGTTTCCTGGCCCTCGCCGCCTTTTTGGCGTCGGTGATTCGGCCGCCGCGGGAGACGTCTGTGCCCGACCCGTCAAATCCTTTACAATAAGAAACTTCGCCTCGCTCTACGGAGGCCCGACTGCGCACTGCGAGTCAGTCATTGTTTCGAGATTCACTTGGCCCAATCTGAATCCAATTCCCGGTTCGTGTACTGGCGCGTGGAAGGCAGCCTGCTGGAGCTGACCACTGTCCGGTCGGTGGCCTTCTTCACCTGGAACGCCCAGACTTTCACCGAGCGCTGGGTGCGCCGGGGCTCAGTGCTGCTGATGGCGTTATTGCGCCCGCTTCTGTATGCCGACCAACCGCCGGTTTGCAACACGCCTGGTGCACACGATCCTTCGCGGAATCAGCCGCGACCGTCTCGACCTGCTGGGCGAAGAGTATTTCCAGTACAAGCTGAAGCCCCACTTAAAGCGGGACGGAGTCCTGCAGTCTGCTGAAGCTGGTGCGGTCGGGAGCGCCGGTGGTGCTGGTCAGTCAGGGACTCGACCACGTGATGCGTCCCCTGGCGCAACAGATGGGCGTGAAATGGATCATCGCCAACCGCTTGGATTTCCGCGACGGGATCGCGACCGGGACGGCTGCTCGATCCGGTGATTCGTCCGCGAGGAATCTTTGCCAGGATGCGCGCCGCCGGGCCGGACGGGACGTTGTCACCGGAAAAGCTTGCTCGCGATCTTGGCATCTTCAATCCCGAAGTCCTGGAGAACGCGGTTGTTCCCTCCGAACGAACCGATCACTCGAGTGGAACGTGCGATCGTGGACTTCGACGGCAATCGGCAGGATGCGCCGCTGTCGGTCCGAACTGCTTTTCGCGGCAAGCACGTCCTGCTGATTGGTGTCACCGGGTTCATCGGCAAAGTCTGGCTGGCGAATACGCTGATGGATTTGCCGGATGTCGGCTGCATCTACCTGCTCATCCGTCGGCAGAAGTCGAGTCCAGCGCAGAAGCGATTCGAAAAGATGGTGGAAGAGTCGCCTGTCTTCGACCCGCTTTACGAGCGTCACGGGCAGAAGCTGCTGCAATTCATCAACCAGCGGGTGCGAGTGCTTGAGGGAGATGTCACCCAACCCGACCTTGGTCTGGATTCCGAAGTCGCGCAGTCGCTTTGAGGTCGAAACTGGACCTGATCGTCAACAGTTCCGGGTCTGACCGACTTTAATCCCGACCTACGCGATGCGCTGCGCCACGAACGTGGACGCGGCCATGAATGTGCTGGACTTTCATTCGTCAGTCCGATCACGCCGGCCTGCTTGCATCTTTCCACTTGCTACGTGGCTGGCGCCCGCGATGGCCGCGTCTTTGAAACGGCGCGTCTCGGACTACACGCCGATCGGTGCCGCTGATTTCGACGCCGAACGCGAATGGAAGGCGCTGCATCGCCTGGTGGAAGATACCGAGCGCGGCGCCGAAGGATCAGGAGGTCACCGAAGAACTGCGCCAACAGGCGATGGCCAAAGAGCACGCCGCTAAAGAGCCTTCACGGTGCGGCACTGGAAAATCAAGTCCGCAAGAACCGGGTGCGCTGGCTGCGCAATGAACTGACCGAGGCAGGGAAGAAGCGCGCCCTCGAACTCGGCTGGCCCGAATACTTATACGTTGACCAAGAGTCTGGCCGAATCGTTGCTGGCGCAGAAACGGCGCGGGCTATCCGATTGCGATTGTTCGTCCTGCAATCGTAGAAAGCTCAACCGACCAACCGTTTCGCGGATGGAACGAAGGCATCAACACGTCGGCTCGCTTTGTCGTATCTTCTGGGGACGTTTTTCCGGCAATTGCCGACCAACGAACGCAAGCGGCTCGATGTTGTTCCCGTGGACACGGTTTGCCGCGGTATGACGCTGATTGCCGCGGCGATCATGGAGCGCCGCAATGATCGCTGTCTATCAGCTGGCCACGTCGGTCACCAATCCCTGCGACATGCGGCGGTCCATCGAGCTGACGTCCCTGGCCCATCGCAAGCACTACCGCGCGCAGGAAGGAATGGAATACTGGCTGCGGCTGCGTTTCGACGCTATTCCGGTATCCAAGGCGCGCTATGAGCGCATGTCGGCTCCGGCGCAACGTGCGATCATTAAGTCCATTCAGCGGATTGCCTCGCCTTTGCCGCTTAAGAAAATGCCTTTTTCCCGCGTGGACCGCAGTCTGGAGCGCGTCGAAAAACTGATCGAGTTGTTCGAGCCTTTCATCCTGCACAATGAGCACGACTTTGTCGCCGAGAACGTGGAGAAACTTTCGCACGCTCTGGTACCGGAAGAGCGCGAGCTCTTTGGCTACGACGCCACTTCGCTCGATTGGTGGGACTACTGGATCAACATTCACATTCCCGGCGCTGCGCCGGTGGACGTATCCTCTGATCGAAGGGCGTCCGCTGGAGGCTCGCGTCTCGCGCAATCTGCTGCCTGCGAGCGGCGAAGACTCTGAAACGGTGAAAACTGGAACGACTGGAGCCACGTGGCGATATTCCTGACCGGATCGACCGGCTACATCGGTGCGCACATCGCCGCCAACCTGCTCACCGAGCACGGCGCGTCGCTGAACGTCTTGGTGCGCGCGCGCGATCCGCACGAGGCCGAAGAGCGCTTGTGGCGTGGCTTGCAGCTGCATATGGACTTCCCCGCGTTCTATGAATTCCTGCAGACCCGGATGCGAATTTTTCGTGGCGATCTCACCGGCGAACGCTTCGGCCTCTCAACCGACGACTACGACCGCCTCGTTCATACCACCGATTCCGTCATCCACTGTGCCGCATCGCTGAACCGCAAGTCGGAAAAGAGCTGCATGAATGTGAATCTGCGCGGAACGCTCGAGGTCCTTCAACTCGGGATGGCGGTGAACCACTATCACGGACTGCGCCGCTTCAGCCACGTGAGCACGGTTGCGGTGGCCGGGCAAGCGGCAGGACGAAGTCGTCACCGAAGATAAGTCCATCGACTGGGACCGATCCGACTACGATCCCTACGCCCGCACCAAGAAATTCTGCGAGCACATGATCCGCCAGCTTCTGCCGGAAGTTCCAAAGACGATCTTCCGTCCCAGCATCGTGCTCGGCGACAGCCGGAGGGCCGAGACCACGCAGTTCGACATGGTGCGCGCGTTTGTATTTCTCGCCGGATTGCCCGTGCTTCCGCTGCGCTCCGACGACCGCGTGGATATCGTCAACGTGGACTTTCGTCGCCGACGCGGTTGCGACGCTGCACGTGAAAGAAAAGACGCAGTTCGATACCTATCATCTTTCCTCCGGCCGCGAATCGCAGACGTTCCGGCAGTTGACCGAATCGCTGGCGGCGGCGCAGGACAAGCGCGGCCCGTTCTATCTGCCATTTCTGCAAGGGCCATTCACGTCGTCAGTGAACTCGCTCTCGAATCGCAAGAGCACGATTGGCCGCGGCGCGGCGCTGATGAAAGTGTTCATGCCGTATCTCACGTTCAACACAGTCTTCGACAACACTCGCGTGACGACAGAGCTGGGCCGCAGGCCGGTGCCGTTTTCGCAGTACAGCTATCCGCTGCTGAAGTTCAGCCGCGAGACCGACTTCACATATCCGTATCGGCGATGGCCCGCACAGGCCGGGAGGCTCCGCCGCATGATGGACTTTGTGCTGGAGGCCTGGGTCAGCGGCAATATTGAGCGCGCCAAGGCCAGTTGGATGCTGGGCAGGGGCGAACGCTGGCAGCCAGGGCAAGAAACTCAAACTGCTTTTCGCCGGATACAACGGCACCCGCAACACCGGCTCCGACGTGCGTCCGGAAGAAACGCTGCGCCAGCTTCGCCACATTCTCGGCGCGGAAAACGTCGAATTCGCGCCATGTCGCAGAACTTCGACATGACTCGCGGCTATTTTGCCGGCGCAGAGCAGGTTCGTCTGCCGGATGTTTTTCCGCCGTTCCTGGCCCGCGAAATCCCCAAGCACCACGGTGTAATCGTCGTCGAGGGCTCGGCCTTCAAGAGCAAGTTCGCCAACGCGCTCACCACCATGATCGTCGGATCGTTAGGCATCGCGGCGGCGCAGAATAAGTTGGCGGTGGGCTACGGTTCCGAGGCCGGGCACATGGACCGTTGGTCGCGAAAGATGTGCGGCCGTTATTGCAAGAATTCGCTCGATCATTACCCGCAATGAGGAATCGCGGACGGTGCTGCGGAACCTCGGCGTGCCCACCGAGCTGGGCACGGATACCGCATGGTCCTTCGAGCCGCTTCCCCCAGAATACGGCCGCAAAGCCTTGACCGACGCGGGTTGGGACGGCAAGCTTCCAGTCCTGATCGTCTGTCCCATCAATCCGTTCTGGTGGCCGGTGAAGCCGTCGCTGGTGAAATACGCCGCGCGCGCCACCGGGGCCTACAAAGACAGCCATTACCGCACGCGTTTATTTTCACAAGTCTGGCCGCGATGTGGATGCCGCTTTCGATCGCTACCTGACCGCGATCGCGAACGCGATGGACGCATTCCGCCAGCGGCATCAGGTATTCCCGGTTCTGGTTGCGACCGAAGCGCTCGACGTCCGCGCCTGCCGCCGCATTGCCGAGAAACTTGGCGGCGCGGTGCCGGTGTTTACTTCCGAAGATCATGACATGTATCAGATGGTCAGCATCCTGCGAGCGGGGAATTTGATGGCCTCTTCGCGCTTCCACGGCATTGTGACCTCGATGCCGGCGCTGGTGCCCTCGGCGGGCATCACCATGGACGAACGCATCCGCAACCTGATGCGCGAACGCGGCCACGAAGATTTGCTGATGAACGTCGACGATCCCGATCTTGAGCCGAAACTCCTGACCGCCCTGGAGAAGCTGGCCGCAGACGGCGAAAAAATCGCCGATGGAATCGGCCGCACCGTGGTCAAGAACCTGAAGATGATGGCGCGCATGGGCGTGTACTTCGAAGAAGAGGTGCAGCGCCGCTATCCGGAGTTTCCGACTCGCAAAGGTCAGTGGGGATGGCAAGATTACCTGCCTCCGCTGGACGCGGGATTGCAGCGGCTGATCGGAATGTACAGTTGATGCGGGTAAATCGAACCACTTAGGCCCGGACGCCGTTAGCCTGCCCTGATCGGAGTCGAAGGGGCCGCTAGCTGGGATTCAAGCCAGATACGCAGGTGGGTATGGGTGGGCTTTTTCTTGATCCTTTCGGCAAAATCTGCTTTGTCCGCGTACAGACTGTGGCGTCGAGATAGGAGGCCACAAACTCGGGAAATCGAGTACATCCAGCGATATGGTAAAAGGATACCCCGAACTTGGGAAGCCGCCCTCGGCAGCTCAGTATTCGCCTTCTTAGCGTCCATGTTTGCGTTCTACGCTGTTTGGGTTCATCGATGAACGCCGCAAAGAACGGGCCGGGCAGGCGAGCAAAAGCTCGACTGTTTTTTGATGACAAGAGAAGATGAGTTTCCTGGAAGACATTTTCGCGCGTCTGGACGCCGCTGCTGATCTGTCGCTGCTGACCGAACTGCGCGAATCGGGTTCGGTCCCGGCAACCGGTCGACAACTCGGCGAACTAGTCGCGCAAGCTCGTGCGTTCCTTTCGTCTCGCGGACTGAGCAAAGGCGACCGCTGCGCTCTGCTGGCCGCGAACAGCATTCGTTGGGTCGCGATGGATCTCGCCATCATGGCCGAGGGTCTGATCGTTGTTCCTCTTTATTCGCGTCAGGCACCCGCTGAACTCGTCGCCATGATGAAAGACTGCTCGCCGTCGCTGATCTGCTGCGGCGATGCCGCGCTGGGCGATGCGATCTTGCAAGAATGGCCGGAGGCGCCGGCAGCAATCGCTGTTCGACGACATATTCGCGGCGCATCAAATCCCGGCGCCGCTTCAGGAGGGGCGTCCGCGCCACACAACGACTCCGACGTCGTCGCCATCATCTACACCTCCGGTACGTCGGGCGAAGCCAAAGGCGTCATGCTGACCGCCGGCAACGTTGGTCACATCCTGAAATGCACCTCGGCGCAGCTCGACATCTTGATGAACCACGGCCTGGGCAAGATCGCGTCTATCAGTGGGCGCCGCTGAATTTCGCCGCGGCGTGGATCACTCTGCTCACCAGTCTGCTGCGCGGCAGTTCCGTGTCGATGAATACCGATCTCTCAAAGCTCGCTGCCGAGCTGCGCACAGTTGCGCCCGACTACTTCGTCAATGTCCCCGCGTTGCTCGAACGCGTGCGCCGCGCGGTGGACGAGCAGCTTTGGAAAACCGGCGGCATGATCTTCGCAATCTACAGCCGCGCCAAGGCCGCGTACATGCGCAAGCACGAAGGCCGCGCGAGTTTTGCCGATTCTCTCTGGCTGGCGCTTGCGAATGCGTTGGTGTTTCCCTCCATTCGCAAGAAGATGATTGGCGCGAATCTCAAAGCCCTGATCTGCGGTTCCGCACCGCTCAGCTTGGATACGCAGCTATATTTCATAATGCTGGGCATTCCCGTCTTGCAGGTGTACGGTCTGACCGAGACCACCGGCATTTGCACGCTCGACGATCCGCGCCACGTTGAGCCCGGCCGTGTTGGGCCTGCGATCACTGGCATCGAGATGAAATTGGGAGAGAATCAGGAAATCATCGTCCGCGGCCCCAACATTTTTCCCGGATACTGGAACCGTCCGGAAGAAACCGCCAAAGTTCTGCGTGACGGATGGTTCCACACCGGCGATCAGGGAGAAGTGAACGCAGCTGGAAACTGGAAAATTGTCGGCCGCATCAAGAATTTGATCATCCTCAATTCCGGCCACAACATTGCGCCCGAGCCGATCGAAGAGGAAATCCTGGAGCGGCTGCCCGGTGGCCAACAGGTTGTCCTGGTCGGCAATGGTCGCAGCTATCTTTCAGCGCTGGTCGCGGGAGGCGTTGCGCCGGACGAAGTTCAGGCCACGCTGGACGCGGTGAACGCAGGCCTGCCGCATTACAAGCAAGTGCGGAGCTTCAGGATCATCCTGGAACCCTTTACAATTGAAAACGGTCTGCTCACCGCCAACGGCAAGCTGAAGCGGGACGCGATCGCGCAGCGGTTCGCCTCGCAGATCGAAGACATGTACGCGGCGAAGCAGGCGGTTTAGATTTCGCCGCCTCGGCTTCTGGAAATGAAAAGCTTTTCCGGAAAAGCGATTTCGTGGGAGGTGAAGCGCCGGCGTCATTGAAGTGGCGCTGCACCGCGATCCCTGCCAACGAGATCGGCACCCAGTCGCTGGAAGAGCTGGAGCAGCTTGCTCGGTGCTGCCCGTGCTCGAAGAAACCGCGCACGCGCTGATCATCTACAGCAAGATGCTACCCGGATTTTGCGCCGGCGGCGATTTGCGCGAACTACAGCGCCGCATGGCGGAGACCGAGAAAGGCAGGCAGCCCTTGCTGGCGTCCGGGATTTTCACCAGCGCATTCATCATGTGATGAACGTACTCGACGCCTCTCCGCTGACCACCATTGCCGCAGTCCACGGAATTGTTTTCGGCGGCGGGTTGGAGCTGGCGCTGACTTGCGATCTGATCATCGCCGACAAGACCGCCCGTTTCTGCTTTCCCGAATTGCGTCTGGGACTGATCCCCGGTTTCGGCGGCATTCCGCGGCTGAAGCGCGATCTGGGCAACGCCGTGGTGCGCGATCTGTTGCTCACCGGGCGCAGCTTCAACACCACCAAAGCCCAGCAGATTGGATTGGTAAGCCAGGTGGTCGGCGAGGGCGAAGCGCTGCGAGTGGCGCGTGCGACAGCCGCGCAACTTGGAAAATTTGACCGTACAACGGCTGCTGCCGCCAAGAAATTCATCAAGCCGATTCCTTACGATGAACTGCGGCAGGAGATCGAGATCGTGATCGAACTGTACTCCCGGCCCGCGGTCCAGGCCGCGCTGAAAAAATTCGTCGAAAGCACCGACGCGCAGCCGTACCTTCCGTGAGGAGAATAATGCCGACTCAACAACAGACCATCGACGAAGTGCTGACCTGGCGGCGGCGCAGTTCAAAGTCCCTCGCGAAAGCCTGTCGCCTGACGATGATTTCTTCAAGAAGCTGGGCATCGACAGCCTACAGGCGCTCAGTTTGCTCACGCGGCTGGAACAGCATTTCAACGTCGAGCTGCCGGACTACGAATTGCAGGGAGTCTCAGATTTCAGAACTCTGGCGGAGCGAATTCAATCCAGGCTGTAGAATTCATCCAGAAGGGTGCGAGTTCCAGTTTGCGAGTTCGAGTTGAAGAGAGTCGCGTCACTTCACTGTCGCGTATCCGGGAATCGAATGAATCAAGCCAAGTTTTCTCTGTGCCTCCGTGTCTCTGTGGTGAAATAGATCCTTAATGCTCGATCTCGATCAATACACCTGCCTCGGCGAAGCCCTTCGCGACGCCCTGGATCGCTGGCCGAACGAAACTTGCCTGATCGAATCCGATCGCGACCGCGAACGCACTCGTCTCACCTACTCCGACTTCAAGCTGATGGCCCTGCCGCTGGCGCGCGCGCTTCAGGACGCCGAATTCCGTCCCGGCGACCGCGCCGCCATCATCATGACCAATCAGTCGAAGTGGCTGGTATCGGCGTACGCGGTGTTTCATGCCGGAGGCGTGCTGGTTCCGCTCGACTTCATGCGCAACGCGGAAGAGCATCTGCAATTGCTGGCGCATTCGAAAGCGAAATTCCTGGTGGTCGAGTATCACTTGTGGCGGGCCATCACCCAGCGGCCCGGAGTTCAAGAGACCACAAGCTGAAGATTGTCCTGGTCACGGAAGCCCCGCCGACCTCCGATCTGCGTGGCGGATTTCGCTGGGAAGAATTCCGCCGCAAAGGCGATCCCGTCTTCATTCCGCGCGGCCGCGAAGACGCCGCCTGCATCGTGTATTCCTCCGGCACCGGAGGCCGCGCCAAAGGCTGCGTGCTCACGCACGGCAATTATCTGGAGCAATGCAAGGCGCTGACCGCGTGGTATCCGTTCTGGCCCGGCGTGCGTTACCTCAGCATTCTGCCTACCAATCACGCCATTGATTTTATGGTCGGCTTCATCGGGCCGTTCGTCTGCGGTGCTTGCGTCGTTCATCTGCGCACGCTGCGTCCCGAGTTCGTGCGCGATGCTTTTGTGCGCTATCGCATCACCTACGTGACCCTGGTGCCGATGATCTTGAAAAATCTGGAGCGCGGGCTGCGCGCCAAATTCGACGCCCTGCCGGCATGGAAGCGGTTCTTGCTCAACCGGACGATCACGCTCAACAAAGCGCTGACCCGCAAGCAGCCCAACGTCAAGCTCAGCCGCAAGCTGCTGCCGGAAGTGCACAAGGCCTTCGGCGGCGATCTGCAGGCGTTGATCACCGGCGGGGCTTTCATCGAGTCTGCAACCCCGCAGTTCTTCTACGATCTCGGAATTCCCGTCGCCAACGGCTATGGCTTGACCGAGGCTGGAACAGTTCTCACTGTGAACGACCTGAAGCCTTTTCGCGCCGACACCGTTGGCAAACCGCTGCCCGGAGTTGAACTGCGCATCCTGAATCCGGATGAAGACGGCATCGGCGAAGTGGCCGCCAAGAGCGCGACCGTAATGTCGCATTACCTCGACGACCCCGAGCTGACCGCCGAAACCATTGTGGACGGCTGGCTGCTCACCGGCGACCTGGGGCGTTTCGATGGCGACGGACACTTGCAACTGTTCGGCCGCAAGAAAAATATGATCGTCACCGAAGGCGGCAAGAATATTTATCCCGAGGACATTGAGTCCGCCTTCGAGGGCGTCGATGTGAAAGAGCTACTGCATCTTCGCCGCCAACTATATTTGGCCGCAGAAAGAGTTGGGTCAAGAAGCGCTGGTGCTGGTTGTGCATCCGGATCTGAACCAGGAATTCACGGAGACCATCAAGGACGACGTTGTTTCACGAAACAGCCGTTTGCCGGACTACAAACGCGTTTCAGGATACGTGGTCTGGGACAAAGATTTCCCCCGCACGGCTTCGATGAAGATCAAGCGCGCCGAACTCGCCGATGAGATTCGCAAATTCCTCGACCGCAGCTCTGCGGTGAAAGAGCTCTGAGTTGCCCGGCAAGTATCTGGCAATCATCAATCCCGCCGCCGGCGGAGGCCGCAGCCGCAAGCTGCTGGGCCCTGCGCTCGAGCGCCTTGCGGGCCGCTGGACTCGAAGTCGAAGTCCGCGAAACCTCCGCTTCCGGTCACGCCGAAAATCTGGCGCGCGATGCGTGGCGCGAAGGCTATCGCAAATTTATTTCCGTCGGCGGAGACGGGACTTCTTACGAAATTGTGAACGGCCTTTTTCCGCTCGCCGACGGATCCGAACCGCCGACGCTCGGCTTTCTTCCTCTCGGCACCGGCAATTCTTTTCTGCGCGATTTCAGCGACCAGGGCGTCGAGTACGCGATGGAATCGCTGATTGCCGGACGCTCCCGCAAATGCGATGTCTTGCGCCTGCGCCACAAAGACGGAGTGCTGCACTACATCAACCTTCTCAGCATCGGCTTTTCCGCCGACGTGGCGACCTTGCGCATGCGCCGCTTCAGCAGTTGGGGAGAAGTTGGATATCAGGCGTCGATTTTTATTTGCCTGGCCCGTTTTCGCCGCCGCCCGTTTCCGCTCAGCGCCGACGGTGAGTCAGCAGATCGACCGCCGACCCTGCCTGTTCCTGACCTTCAGCAACAGCAAATTCACCGGCGGCACAATGATGATCGCGCCCAACGCCGAGACCGACGACGGTCTGATCGAATTCGTCCGCTGGGGGCCGATCGGGCGCGTCGGACTAATTCGCAACCTCCCGCGACTCTACGACGGCACCCACATCCAGCATCCGCTGGCGGAAGTCCGCAAAGTCCGGCGCATTGATTTTCATCTCGACGCGCCGGTGGACGTGATGGTCGACGGAGAAGTTCTCACCCTGCATTGTCAAAGTTTGGACGTGCTGCCCGGCGCCCTGAACGTCGTGGTATAAAGAATCCAACCGCATGTCGAAATTCAGCGAGAAGCGCGAAGAGCAAGTCAGCCGCCAAGCCGGGCCGCGATGGTTGTGGGTGGTGCTGGCTCTGCGTTGTCGTGGTAGGCGGCGTGGGCGTGCCTACTACTTTCTCTACTATCGAAAACCGGTCAGCACCCTCGATAGCTTCGCGCAGTGCCTGAACGCCAAAGGCACAAAAATGTATGGGGCCTGGTGGTGTCCGCATTGCGAAGAGCAAAAAGAAATGTTCGGCTTCGCCTTTCAGTACGTGAACTACACCGAGTGCAGTCCGGAAGGCGAGCACACCATGAACGAGACGTGCAAGCAGGCGGGAATCAAAGGCTATCCGACGTGGCAATTCGCTGACGGCTCGCGCGTCGAAGGGCCGCAACCGCTCAGCGTGCTGGGCGAGAAGACAGGCTGCAAGCTGCCATGAACCTGCGCCGCCGGCTCATGGTTGCGATCGCTTTCGTCGCACTCGGCGGCGTCGCGATCTCTTCGGTTTCTCTCTATCACCACTTCAGCAAATCGAAGACTTCCTTTTGCGACATCAACGAGTCCTTCAACTGCGATTTGGTAAACCGCAGCACTTACTCGACCGTCCTGGGAGTTCCCGTGGCGCTGATCGGAATCCTGGGCTATCTGCTGATTCTGGCGCTGGCGACCGTCTATCGCGAGAAGGCCGAGACGCCGGCGATGCTCGCTGATCGTCTCGGCCGCAGGGCTGGGATTTGCGCTGCGTCTCACCTACATCGAAGGCGCATGTGCTGGGCGCCTGGTGCATCCTCTGCCTGACTTCGCTGACGCTGATCTCTCGCCAGCGCGGTGCTTAGCGCCGTTCTAGTCGCAAAGTCGTTACGGCGGACTCAGTAACTAAATCCATCTACCAAGCCGGGGTCCCGTCTTTCGCGCGGAAAACGTACACATCCTGCCCGTGCACGGACTTCGCGGGCGAAGATTGTTTGCACGCCTTCGAACTCAGTTTTCCATCCCGTGACTTCAATCTTGTCGCCCTTGCGCAGGTTCAATTCCGCCATTTTGGTGAATTGCGTGGTTGCCAGATGGACTTCGATCGTGCTGCCAGTGGCCAATTGCAGATGATGTGCGATCCCATGCCTCCGCTGACCGGGCACTGGCGGTTTCTCACGTCTACGACCGTTCCTTTGTAAACCGCTTCGGCAGCCGGGTTGTACCGGGGAACGCTCGGTTCTGGGGGCGTTCTGCGGAAAAGCCGGCATCGCCAACGCCAACAGGAAGATTCCGATAAGGAGTTTCATGTTCTCCTCCTTCCGTATGTCCCGCTTTCCGGGGCTGACGTGATGATGCGCCGTGGCAGCAGACGGCTGTGACGCCAGTCACACAGGGATGTGCTTCATGGGCAGAGCGCACCTACTCCGCGGTGGTTGGGAGCTTCAATTCCGCGATCGTCCTGGCGTCATCCACTGGAGTCGCCTGCTTTCCGCATGGTCGTGATCGCCACCACGCTGACCAGGATCAGCGCCATCCCCAGCAGGGTGCGCCGGCCGATGTACCTCGCCGCCGATCCCGGCGCCGACAATCACCGCCACCACCGGGTTGACGTAGGCATAGGTGCCCACCTTGGTCGGCGATTCGTAATGCAGCAGCCAGACGTAAGCGGTATATCCGACAATCGAGCCGGCGATGATGAGATAGATCAGCGAGAACCACGCGACGCGGGAAATATCCTGCGCGCGAAAATGTGCAAACTCGCCGCTCACCGCAGCCAGAATCAGCAACTGCACTCCGCCGGAGAACATTTGCGCCGCGGCGCTCATGGGCTTCGATTGCGGCAGCACGAGCGCGCTGGCTGACGATGGTGCCGATAGACCATCCCGCACAAGCCACCAGCAGCGCGATTGCTCCGCCGCGGTCAAGCGGCGCTTCTCCCAGCGAGGACCTGGGGTCCATCAGCACCGCGACTCCCACGATCCCGACCAGCAAGCCTAATGACAAACGCACGCTGAGCCGCTGCGTACGAAGGAAAATAATCTCAAGCAGCGTGATGCAAACCGGAATGAAGCCAGAATCACCGCGCTGACGCCCGGACGGCACTCGCTGCTCCGCCCAGAACAGGCAGGCGTAGTCGATGAGGAACATCAGCGTACCCAGGATGGTTGCGCCGCGCCACTCACGCCAAGTGGGATTGGGAACTCCAGTGAGCCGCATCCAGCCGTAGAGTGCCAGGCCCGCCGCCGTGAAGCGCAGGCCGGCCATCAGGAACGGCGGCATTTCGCGCACGCCCACGCGAATCGCC
This sequence comes from uncultured Acidobacteriota bacterium, assembly GCA_963819825.1. Taxonomy (GTDB): domain Bacteria; phylum Acidobacteriota; class Terriglobia; order Terriglobales; family Acidobacteriaceae; genus Gp1-AA145. Next base: position 151,948 of record CAWFXO010000002.1, on the reverse strand, counting down.
AGATAGGTCGAACCCCAAACGAAGTAAATGATGGCGAACGCCAGCAGGATTTTCCACGAGGCGGGACGGGAGTGGGATTCGATTCGGTCACGATCTTAACACCGTGGGAAGCCGCCCTCGGCTGTCCATCGAGCGCAGCTCGATTGGTTTTGATCTGGCCAGTGCAGGCAAGCGCCAGCTGGGCCTGCGGCCCAGGGACAGCCGAGGGCGGCTGCCCACATCCAAACGTCGGGCTAACCTGCGACTGCTTCTTTCTCTTCATCTTCCAGAATGCCGGTGGCCGCGTCCATCATTTCCTCGTCCACGGTGCGGTTCTTGGCCGTGGCCTCGGCGAGCGGGATGGAAATGATCTTGTTTCCGCGCAGGGCCGCCATCTTGCCGAACTCGCCGCGATGTACCATGTCGATGGCGCCCAGGCCGTAGCGCGTGGCCAGCACCCGGTCGAATGCGGTCGGAGTGCCGCCGCGCTGAATGTGACCCAGCACGACGGTGCGGGTTTCGAATCCGGTGCGCCGCTCGATCTCCTGCGCCAGCGTATTACCGATTCCGCCCAGCCGGGCGTGACCGAATTCGTCCTTCTCGCCGCCCACCACGCTTGGACCGTCTTTGCTGGCGGCAAACTTCGCGCCCTCGGCTACGACCACGATGCTGAAATAGCGTCCACGGGCGTGGCGCATGCGAATTTTGGCTGCAACTTTTTCCACGTCGAACGGCTGCTCGGGGATGAGAATGACATCAGCGCCTCCGGCGATGCCGCTGTAGATCGCAATCCACCCGGCGTCGCGCCCCATGACCTCGACCACCATCACGCGGTTGTGCGCTTCGGCGGTGGTGTGGACGCGGTCAATGGCTTCCATGACGATGTTCACCGCAGTATCGAAATCCGAAGGTAAAGTCGGTTCCGGCGAGATCGTTGTCAATCGTCTTCGGCACGCCGACGACCTTCACTCCCTTATCGAAAAGCTTGGTGGCGACGGAAAGCGTGTCGTCGCCGCCGATGGCGATCAATGCATCGACCCCGCTCTTCTTCAGAGTTGCGATGCAGGTGTCCAGGCCGTCCGGCTTCTTTGCCGGATTGGTGCGCGATGTCCGCAGAATGGTGCCGCCGCGGGGCAGAATTCCGGCCACGGCTTCCAGGTCGAGCGGCATACTCTTGTCTTCCATGAGTCCGCGCCAGCCTTCGAGAAATCCCACAAACTGGTCGTCGTAATGGAAGGTGCCCTTGCGCACTGCTGCGCGGATGACCGCGTTCAATCCGGGACAATCCCCGCCGCCGGTCAGTATGCCAATCTTCATCGCCTGCTCCTCGTTAAGTTGTCAGGATTTCCCGTCGCGAAAAGCTGCAATCCCGCGCTGGATACACTCCCGGCGCATCACTGGGCAACGGAAGCAACTAGATTATCATTCAGCTGGCTTCGGCGCGGAAGGGCTGAGCGCGACCGAAGTTTTCGATGAGAAGAATCGTTGCTGAAAGCCGTGCTCTTTGCGTTACTCCCCGCAAGTTTCTGCCGATCGCAATCTCGCCGCCGAGCGAGTACACTGCTCACCATGCGCGTTTTGGGGATCGACTGCGGCACCGAGTGCACCGGCTTCGGCGTGGTCGAGTTGAACGGCCGCGAGGAACTGCGATTGCGTCTGCTTCGGTGGCATCAAGCTTTCGCCGCGCCATCCTCTGCCCGCAGCGGCTCTCCACCATCTTCGACAAACTTTGCGCAATGATTCGGCGAGCACCAGCCCGACCGCGTGGCCATTGAAGACGTGTTCTATTCGGTGAACGTAAAGTCGGCGCTCAAGCTGGGGCAGGTACGTGGTGTGGCGATGCTGGCCGCGTCCTCTCTTGGGGATCGCAGTTTCGGAATACGCGCCGCTGACCATCAAGTCCGCGGTCGTCGGCTACGGTCGAGCGGAAAAAGAACAGGTGCAGCTGATGGTCTCGCGGTTGCTGCGCCTCGAAGAAATTCCCCAGCCCGCCGATGCCGCCGACGCCCTCGCCATCGCGATCTGCGATCTGCACACCTGGGCCACGTTGAGCCGCCAGAGCGCCGCCGCCGGATGATCTCTCGGTCGTATTTTTGGCATAATTCCATTTCACATGCGAACCAGGATTTGCGGACTGCTGCTTGACTCTGTTGTCTGTGTCTGCTCAAGGCTCAGAGCCGCGCCGGCGACCGTAAGCTTCAGCCTCGATTTTCCCGGCGCGAATCCAAGTCATTACGAGGTCACTGTCGCGAGGACGGACAAGGCTCCTACAGTTCCAACGGACAAGCTGAACCAGGATTCGGATCCTGCCGATCCGGCGCCGCTTTCGTTTACGCTCTCCGACAAAGTTCGCCACAGATTTTCGATCTCGCCCAGCGCGCCCACTACTTCAAGGGCAAAGTGGATTCCGGCAACACGAAAATTGCCAACACCGGCGTCAAGGTCCTGACTTACAAATCCGAAAACCAGAATTCGCAAGCCACCTTCAATTATTCGCCGGTCGCGGCGGTCGCAGCAGATCACCGCCATTTTGGAAAACCTTTCAACGACCCTCGAATTCGGTCGCCGCCTCAGTTACTTCCACAAGTACCAGAAGCTCGCGCTCGACGACGACTTGAAGCGCATGGAAGAAATGCAGAAGGAAGACAATCTGGGCGATATTCAGGCGATCGCGCCGATTCTGAACGGGATCGCCGATGACACGTCGGTGATGAACGTTTCGCGATCGCGGGCGCTGCGGTTGCTGGCGGGGAAGTGAGAATCAGTGGCTAGTGGCTAGTGGCTAGTAGCTATCGAACCCGTCTCGCAGTTGATCTCTGGTTACTAGCGACTAGCCACTAACCACTAGCCACTATTTTCACCGCACGATAATTCCCGCATATCCCACGACAGTTTCGCGGTCCCCCGAAACATCTCCCGAGGTCGCGTACTGCACCAGTTCCGCCTTCTGCGCTCCCAGCCGCTTGGCCGCGGTCAGCATCGCCACCGTCGGGCCGAATCCGCACATGCTGATGCTCTCACGCATGACGGTTTCGTAGAGTCCACGGGCGTTCAATCGCCAGAATCTGGTCGATGGCCTTGTCGTCTTTCACGCGGGTGGTGGCGTCGTCTTCGTAATGATTCATGTCGCTGGAAGCGATGATCAACACGGTCTGCTTGCATCTGCAACCACAGTCGCCACAGCTTCACCAAGATGTTCCAGCAACATCAAGCTGCCCGGTTCCAACGGCAATCGGGACAAACTTCACGTCGGGTCGGATGACTTGCAGAAACGGCAACTCCACTTCGATAGCATGCTCCGAACGGTGAGCGGTGGAATCCTCCACCAGCGCGGGGAACGCCTGTAGCAATCTTTCCGCTAAGTCTGCCAATCGATGGGCAGCTCGCCGAGCGGAGTCCGCCATGCGTCCTTCTTTCATAATCGCCAACGGACGTCCGAATCCGGTGTGATTAGGGCAAAGAACAATGCACGACGACGGAATCTTGATGCGTGAGAACACTGCTCCGGCAACGCGTCCCGAATAGATATATCCGGCGTGGGGCGCGATGCACCCGATCGCGTGCACCCGTTCCTGCGGGTGGAGAAAGATATGACTCCACATCAGCGCGCAGCTTCGCCGCGTCTCCCGGATAGAAGCGGCCCGCAACCGCCGGTTCGCGCACGCTGGCCATGACTGTCTCCTTCAGGCGGGCCGGGACTTCGCGGCGAGTGATCTCACGATCAAGTTCCCGAAACAAGTCGCCGCGGTCTGTTCCAGCGACAAAGCCTCCGCCCGCATCGACGGTTCGATCTTTGCCCTCTTCATTGCGCCGGTGAGGTCTTCCGCCGAATACTGCACCTTGAGATTGTTCGAGAGTGTCTTGCGTTTCTGCGCGAAGGAAAGTTTCAGGAAAGCGCATGAACTCGGCCTCATTCACATCAAGCTTTTCCAGGCGCGGCATGATATCCAGTCGAACCACCGCGGATTGCACTTTCGGCGGGGGCGAGAAAGCTGCTGGCGGGACCGCAAAAAGTATCTCCACCCGGCTGTACAACTGCGCCGTCGCAGTAAGCAGCCCATAGTCTTCGGTCCCCGGATGTGCCGCCAGCCGGTCGGCGACTTCCTTCTGCACCATCAGCACGATGCTGTCGAAATATTTCCGGTACTTCGAACAAGCGCAACAAAATATCCGAAGTAATGAAATATGGCAGGTTGCCGACCACACGCACGCGTTCCGGCGCCTGCTCCATGCCCGGACGCGTAGTCCCCGGCTTGGGGCCGAAGATCGTATTGAGATCCACGGCCAGGATGTCGCCCTCGATAATCTCGAGATTCGGCACCAAAGAAAATTTCATTCGCAACTGCGCCGCCAGCACGCGATCAGTCTCGACCGCGATCACTCGCCGCGCCCGCCGTCCGAGCAGGGAAGTCAGCGCTCCGCCGCCCGGGCCCTATCTCCAGCACTGTGCTCCGCGACAAATCGCCCAGGGCTTCCACAATCCGAATCGCGACCGAGGAGTCGTTCAAGAAATGCTGGCCCAGCTTGGGCTTCTTTTTGCCAACACGGGCGGCCGACACTTTCATTGACCCTCGTTCATCCTGCGAATTAGACTTGTCACGCCGGCCGAAAGGCGGGCGCCTCGCCTATCATCAGCGCGCGAGAGACTGGCGACATTCGGAGACTGGGTTCATGCACATCGCCTTTGTGGCTTCCGAGTGTGTTCCGTTTTCGAAAACCGGCGGCTTGGCGGACGTTGTCGGCGCCCTGCCGCGCGCACTGGCCGCGCTTGGACACGAAGTCAGTGTGTACATTCCGCGCTACCGGCTCACCCGAATCTCTGAAGAACGTACCGTCGTGCAGAGCATCACCGTCCCATTCGACGACCGCTACCGCTTCTGCTCCATCCTGACCGGCACGGGATACCCCGGGGTGAATTTCTATTTCGTTGACTATCCGCCCTACTTCGACCGCGACGGTCTCTATGGCACATCCTCCGGAGATTTCCCTGACAACGCCGAGCGCTTCGCCATGTTCTGCCGCGCCGTGCTCGAAGGCTCAAAAATTCTGGGAGTACCCGACATTTTTCACTGCCATGACTGGCAGGCGAGCCTGGTGCCGGTTCTGTTGCGCACCCAATACGTCGAAGATCCCGCGTTCCGCAACTGCGGCATCGTCCTCACCATCCACAACATTGGATACCAAGGTCTGTTTCCGGCGGAAATTCTGCCCTTGCTCACGCTGCCGTGGGATTTGTTCACTATCACCAAGATGGAGTTCTTCGGCAACGTCAATTTCCTGAAGGGGGGCATCGCCTACTCCGACTTTGTCACCACGGTAAGCAAGAAGTACAGCCAGGAAATCCAGACCACCGAATACGGTTTCGGATTGGAAGGCGTGCTCAAGGGCCGAGCGCAGACCGTTACCGGCATCCTCAACGGCGTGGATTACGACGCATGGAATCCCGAGACGGACAAATTCATCGCGGCGCATTATTCGTCCGAAGACGTAAGCGGAAAACAGGAGTGCAAGCGTGACCTGCTGGCCAGCTTCGGGCTGAGCAATGCCGATCCGAATCTCCCGGTGATCGGCATCGTGTCGCGCTTCGCCGCTCAAAAAGGCTTTGACCTCATCGGGCAGGTTCTTGACCGGCTGGCTCTTGAAGACGTCCTGCTTACCGTTCTCGGTAATGGCGACAAGTTGTATGAGGAAATGTTTCTGCGCCTCGCCCGCCAGGTCCGGCATAAGCTGGCGGTGAAGGTGGCTTACGACAACGCCCTCGCCCACAAGATCGAGGCTGGCGCGGACATGTTCCTGATGCCCTCGCACTACGAGCCCAGTGGTCTTAACCAGCTTTACAGCCTGAAGTACGGTACCGTCCCGATCGTTCGCGCCACCGGGGGCCTCGACGACACCATCGATCCGTGGGACCCGCGTACCAGGAAGGGGACCGGTTTCAAGTTCATCGAATACACCGGCGAAGCGCTGCTGCGGACGATTCATCAGGCCATGCAGGTCTATAAAGACCAGGATTCCTGGCAGAAGTTAATGCGCAACGGCATGAGCAAGGATTTTTCCTGGAAGGTTGCCGCCCGAGAATATATGCGAGTGTATGAAAAAGTGCGGCAACTGCACTCGCAACCAATTCTGGTCTGACACTGCTATGCACGTCCCATCCAGAACCGTCTTCCACGTTGATATGGACGCCTTCTTTGTCTCGGTCGAAGAACTCTTCGACCCGTCCCTGAAAGGCAAACCCGTTGTGGTCGGCGGTCAACGCCACGAACGCGGGGTCGTTTCCGCAGCCTCCTACGCGGCGCGGAAGTTCGGCGTGCATTCCGCCATGCCACTGCGCACCGCCGCCAAACTCTGCCCGCAGGCCATTTTCGTGGACGGCCATCCCGATCGCTACCGCGAGTGCTCACAAAAAGTCCACGACGTACTCCAATCCTTCTCGCCGCAGGTCGAAATGGTCTCGATCGACGAAGCCTATCTCGACATGACCGGCACCGAGCGCCTGCACGGCCCGCCGATGCTGGCCGCGCACAAACTCCACGCGCGTATGAAAGCGGAGACGCAACTCAACTGCTCCATCGGAATCGGCAGCTCTCGCCTCATCGCCAAGGTTTGTTCCGGCAAAGCCAAACCGCACGGCATGCTCTACGTGGTCCCCGGCCAGGAGGCGAAGTTCCTGGCCCCGCTCGACATACGCGACATTCCCGGTGTCGGCAAGGTGACCGAGCAAAAACTCCACGGACTCGGCATCCTCACTGTCGGCGACATCGCAAAGCTCGACAATTCATTCCTTGCCGAGCACTTGGGCAAATGGGGCGTGGCCTTGGCCGGAAAAGCTCGCGGCGAGGACGCCGGGGCGTGGTTTGAGGGAATCATCGGCGAGGCCGACGACGCCAAGTCCATCAGCCACGAACACACTTACGATCAGGACACTGCCAACATCGAGCAGATCGAATCCACCCTGATGCGCCTTTCGGAAATGGTCGGCCGCCGGTTACGCGAGCAAAATTTCCATGCGCGGACCTTGCAGCTCAAACTCCGCTACAAAGATTTCACCACCATCACCCGCGCCCGAACCATCGAAACGCCTACCCAACTCGACAACGAGATCTTCCAGCAGATCCGCCAACTCTTTCATGCCAACTGGCGCAAGGGCGCGGAAGTGCGGCTGCTGGGAGTGCAATCGTCCTCGTTCGGGGAGGTTCCGGAGCAAGGCAATCTGCTTCGCGGCTCCGCCGACGACAAATGGAAGCAGGCCCTCTCCGCTGTTGACCGCGTGCGTGACAAGTTCGGGGAATCCAGCATCTCATTGGCGACCGGAATGAAAGGAGGGTTCCGCGAGCGGACGCACGAAAACCCGGCAGCGTTACCCGGGGCGTCAAAGGCGAACCGCAAGTGAGGTGTTTTGCTATCCTGAAAGCGAAATCTTTGCCGAGCCTATGAAAGCCAACCTGCACCTCCGCAAGTTTGCCCCCGAAGAACTCCTACAAATTCGCCCTCGCAGTTTTACTGTGCGCGTCCCCGGCTCTTTCCCAAACCTGCCTGACCAGCGATGACATGGACGCGCCCACCCGTTCGGCGCTGCAAGCGGCCGGCACCCGATACTTTGACATGGTCGCGCACGGAGACGCTGCCTCTCTCAAGCAGAACTCCATTCCCGGCGTGGCCAACGACTTCAGCGGAATTGAAAACACCATCAAGGACCGCCAGGCGGAACTTGCGGGATCTCACGCGTCCGCACGGCCTCCCTTCGTGCTGAAGTTGGAAGGCAGCGCTCCTTTGCAGCGGGCTGAATTTCTGTGTGGCGTGTTCGGTTCCACCGGCCAGACCGCCAACAGCGCCGAATTTATTATTCCCAACCTGCCGCCAGGAACCTACGCCATCGTCACCCTCGACGTCACAACCCAAAAGACCCCGTACACCCTGGCTCTGGTCTTACAGCAGGTAGGCACCGACTGGAAAGTGGGTGGATTTTTCCTGCGCCCGGCGCAAATCGCCGGCCACGACAGCAACTGGTTCCTGGATCACGCCCGCGCCTTCAAGGCCAAAGGTGACGTGCACAATGCCTGGCTCTATTTCCTCGAGGGCCGCGACCTCGCCGTGCCGGTGTCCTTCATGTACACCCAGTTAACAGACAAGCTCTACGACGAAGCGCAAACCGTGAAGCCTCCCGATTTTCCCGTCGATGGCAGCATCGCCGACCTGACTGCATCCACCGGCAAGACCTATAAGATGACGGCTATTTTCCCCTTCGCTTCATCGAACGAGTTGGATGTGGTGGTCAAATATCAAACTGCCAGTGTCGCCGACAGCGGCCAGACCTTCCAGGAAAACCTTGCGGTAATGAAGGCCCTGCTTCTGAAATTCCCCGAGTTGCGCGACGCCTTTGACGGCGTCGTTGCGCGCGGAGTGGAACCTTCCGGGACCGACTACGGCTCCCTCATGCCCATGAAGGACATCAAATAGCTCTAAGGTGTTTGTTTTGGACGAACGGGGTTCCACCCCCCCGGCAAAGCCCTAAACCTACAACCTTTCCCCTCCCGCCTTACGAGATCGTTTTATCCCGAATAGAGATTCCTTGGTTCGTTGCCGCCCCGCAGCCGCGCCATCTTACTGAGTGTCGCTCCGGAGGCGTCAGCCATGAAGCATCGGTTGCCCATTGCCCTGCTGGTGCTCGCACTTTGTGCCGCTGCGCAAGCTCAGACGGATCCCTATCCGGTCCCGGCCACCAATCCGAATCCGTCAGCGGTGGATCCTTCCGCGGAAAAAATCGCGGTTTTTTCCGGTAAAGTGCTCTCGGAGGAAGGCTCTGCCCTTCCAGACAGCGTGGCCGTGGTTTTGGAATGCGCCAACAAAGTGCTGGCCCGCGTTCAATCTGATTCGAGTGGCGACTTCAGTTTGAACTTCGCGCTGCGCGACGGCGCCGATCGCCCCGACCGCTACGGCGATGACAAAGCATCCGTTTCCTCTTTTTCTCTGGCCGAGTGCGAGTTGTACGGCGAGCTCCCCGGATACCGCTCGGAGCACGTCCGCGCTGGCAGTGGTGGTTCCGACGTCGGGCTAATTCAAGTCGGAACCATCATTCTGCATCCCATTTCGCCGGGCGGCGGGCCCACGGTGAGCGCCATCACCTTGGCCGCCCCCGACAAGGCAATGCGTGCGCTTGAGAAAGGGCGTGAGCAAGAGAAGAAAGGAAAATGGGCGGCGGCGGCGGCGTACTTCAAACGCGCCGTCGAAGTGTATCCGAGATTTGCTTTGGCCTGGGTCGAATTGGGCCGCACCCAAGTCCAGCAGAAAAGCTTTGCCGAAGCCCAACAGTCCTTCCAGCAGTCGGTAGAACAAGACTCGAAGTCAGTGGACGGATACGCTGGGCTGGCATATTTGGCGTTACAGCAACACCACTGGAAGGAACTTGCCGACGCAACCGATCGCATGGTCGAGTTTGCTCCTGACTCGGCCCAATTCTGGTTCCTGAACGCCGTCGCCAATTTCAACCTGGGAAAGACTGACCAGGCAGATAACAGCCTCGGCCGCGGACTCAGGCTGGACCCGAAACACCAGATTCCGGAAATGGAGTATCTATATGGCCTGATCCTGGCCCGCCGTAACGACTACAGCGCAGCTGCGGAGCATGTCAGCACGTATCTAGGTTTGGCGCCCCACGCCGCCAATAGCGATGCCGCCCGCAAAGCCCTGGCCGATTTCCAGCAACGCGCGGGGCCGTCCGCCGGAGCCAGCCGCTAAGAAACGGGCTCGAATCCCTCGCCAGTCGCATTTCTCCGCTTTCAGTAACCTGTACCCCATTACAGCTGTTACCTTTACGCCCCGCCACCCGGCGGGTAAGCTGCCCCACATGAGATTGAACGCCCTGGTCATGTCCCGCAGCCATAGTTCCGTGAGGGTGCTGGTGGCCGCGTTTGCCGAGTTGGGAATCGAGTACCGCATCTCTTCCTCGGCGTCGGAGGCGATTGAAACCCTGGCATCCGGGCACCATGCGGCGCTGGTGCTTGATTTCGATTTGCCCCATGCGATGCAAGTGGCCAAGCTGGCGCGTAGCATTTCCGGCAAGCGCAAACCGGTGTTGTTTGGCATGATTGGGGCCGAAACCCCGATTGGATCGGTATTTCAGGCGGGCGCGAACTTTGCCCTGTACAAGCCGCTCGACTTGCTTCAGGTACTGCACTCGTTGCGCGCTGCCCAGGGCTTCATGCATGCGGATCGCCGATCTGCGCCTCGCCCAAAGAGTGAAACCCTGGCTTACCTCCACCTCCCCACAGGGACCGTTCCGGCCCTGGTGCAGGACCTGACTGAGCAGGGGGTGTCGATCCAGGCCGCCGAGCCTCTCGTGCCGTTACGAAGCGTCGCCCTGCGGTTCCTGCTGCCGGGTTCCACGCAGGTGCTGCAGGCCACCGCCGACTTTATCTGGGCCGATGAAGAAGGCCGCGCAGGCTTATTCTTCCAGGACATTCCAGCCGCTTGTCGCCGCGACCTGAATGCCTGGCTGAAGAAGCATGGCGCCAGGAAATCCGAATCGGTTCGCGTCTTGCTTGAGCCGCAAAGGAACCGGCGGGGCTTGGTGGTGGTTCAGTAAGTTGGTTCAGCAAGTCCCCCAGGCCGGCTTGCACCACGCTCATCGAGAATCTCCGCGATCTTCGTAAACCTTCCGCGATACAAAACCCGGCATCTCCGCGTGCTAGACTCGCATCTTCCCAAGCGGACAGCGCATGTCAGATCCCACCTTCCTCTCCGCCTCGCAAATCGCCGAGCAGGTTCGCCTCAAGATGATATCCCCCCTCGAAACCGTCAAAGCCCATCTGGCTCGAATCGGGAAACTCAACCCTAAAATCAACGCCTTTGTGTATCTGGATGAAGAACGGGCGGTCGAACAAGCCCGTCACGCCGAAGCGGCAGTGATGCAGGGGAGAAGTCTGGGTCCGCTGCACGGCGTCCCTATCAGCATTAAGAGTTCGATCGACGTTGCCGGGATGCGCTGCGAGGCTGGAACCCAGCTGCGCGCAGGATACGTCGCCTCCGCCGATGCTCCGCTCGTTACACGTCTGCGCAATGCCGGAGCCATCATCCTTGGCGTGACCAACACGCCCGAACTCCTCATGGCCTGGGAGACGGACAATCTTCTTTACGGACGTACCAACAATCCTTGGGACCTTTCGCGCACCGCCGGGGGTTCAAGTGGCGGGGAAGCGGCGGCCATTGCGTCAGGATGCTCCGCTGGCGGTGTGGGCAGCGACGGCGGCGGTTCTATCCGCGTCCCCGCACATTTCTGCGGCATCTGTGGACTCAAGCCCACTCCGGGGCGCGTTCCCGCCACCGGACACTATCCGCAGTCGGTCGGGCCATTTGCATTGCTAGGAGTTGTAGGCCCGATGGCCCGAACCGTGGCTGACGTGAAGCTGATGTTCGAAGCAATGCAAGGCCCGGACATCGGCGATCCGTCGGCGGCACCAGTTCCTCTGCGCTGGCCTGCTCCAGCGGAGGTAACGAAGCTGCGCGTCGGTTACTTTGAAGACGACGGCCGCACTCCTGTAACTCCCGAAACTCGTACGGCGGTGCAAAAAGCCGCTGAAGCCCTGCGCCGCGCCGGATTCGAGGTAGAACCCTTCCGCCCTGACAATTTGGAAAACATCAGTCAACTCTGGTGGAAATTCTTCGGTGTCGCCGGGGGAATGCTTCTCGGCCCCATGACTCGCGGCCATGACGCCGATCTCAGTCCAATTCTTAAGGAGTTCGATAGCTGGGTCACCGCCGAGCCGCCCCATACCGGGCAGTCTCTGCTCGATGCCTGGATCGAGCGCGACGTCCTGCGCATGCAGATCTTCGAGCAAATGGAAAAATTTCCCGTGCTGTTGTGCCCGGTCGCTTCCATCCCCGCTTTTCGGCACGGAGAACGTAGCTGGCAGATTGAAGGCAAGACCGTCCAGTATCTCGATGCCTGGAGTTACTGCGAGTGGTTCAATCTGCTGGGCATGCCCGCGGCGTCCGTTCCTTGGGCCAAATCGGCGGAAGGGCTTCCAATCGGCGTGCAGATTACGGCGCGACCTTGGGCGGAGGAATTGGTCTTGGCGGTTGCGGAGACCCTGGAGAGCCAGTCGGGACTAGTCGGAGGACCGTCTTCTCTCTGAGGAACATTGGCCCGCGACGAGTGCGGGTAGGTCTAGCGACACCGTAATCCTTTTGCATTATTGTTCCCCCTTCACGGCCGCATTACATTTCTTGACACTCGGGGTTGGACTCTTTCAGCGGGTGGGATTTTCTTTGGCTGGACTTTCCGTTCTTCCCTGACAAATTTGTATCCTCAAGTCAGCGGAGGCACTTTGCCCCGTAAGCTTCTTGTCCCTTGTCTCAGTCTTCTTGCATTTTCAGCGTTGGCTTTTAGCCAGAGCAACTATGCAGTCTTGAGTGGCACCGTCACCGACCCTCAATCACACGCCGTTACCGGAGCAACCGTCGAGCTGACCTCGTTTAGTACCGGGGCCATGCGGCGCGTTTCCACCAACGAACAGGGAATTTATCAGATTCCAGGTTTGCAACCCGGAGACTACGAACTGCAAATCACGGCCACGGGATTCGCGGCGCAGAAACAGTCCGTCCGGCTGGAGGTGGCGCAGAAGCTGGCCATCGACCTTCGCCTGACCGTTGAGTCGCGCAAGGAAACGGTGGATGTCAGCAGCAGCGCGGCTGAGGCGATTCATACCAATGAGGCCGCCGTCGGAGAAGTCGTTGATCCAACTTCGGTCGAAAACCTACCTCTCAATGGGCGCATGTTAATTGACCTGGTGCTGGCCATTCCCGGAGCGCACTTGAGTCACGGCGCGCAGACCGGGAGCATGAATCCGTTGTACTGGCGGCCAGGGCAGCGCTCGGCGGTAAGCGTGGGCGGCAGCCGTCCCAATGGCAACTACTTTCTGCTCGATGGCACTACCAATACCGATCCAACCTTCAACACCCAGAATTTAAGCCCGTCACCGGATGCAGTCCAGGAATTCAAGGTCATGACCGGAAGCTATTCAGCCGAGATGGCGGCGCAGGTGGAGGACAAATCAACATCGTGACCCGTGGCGGCACCTATCAATACCACGGAACGGTTTACGAATTCCTGCGCAATGGATTCATGGACGCTTCGTCGTTCAATGACATGGGAAACAATCACATGGTGCAGAACGACTTCGGGGCATCGTTGGGCGGGCCGATCGTGCGCAAGCGGACCTTCTTCTTTGTCAACTATGAAGGCTTTCGGCATGCCATGACCGACACCATGATTGACACCGTCCCAACGCCGCAGGAAATTGCCGGCGACTTCAGTCAGGCCGGGCCCAACGGTGGGCCGGTGCACATATTTGATCCCGCGAACGGCCGCACGGAATTTCAGTATTTGGGAGTCATGGACAAGATCGATCCTACCCGTATCAACCCGGCCGTCAAAACGTTCCTGCAAACCTATGTGCCCGCGCCCAATGTAATGCCGGGGATGATGACGATGCCGTGCGGCTCGGCCATGATGGGCATTCCCGCACCCGGTGCGGGCGTGGACTGCAACAACTACATTGACGCGCGCAACGAGTTGCAGGTTAACGATCAAGGTACGGCGAGGATTGATCAACTGTTTGCCAATGGGGACAGCCTGGCCGTGCGATATTCCCTCAGCGCCGAAACGGGCTTCACCCCCGGAGAGATGCCTCCTGGCGGAGTCGGTTCGCTGCTGCCTGGATTCGGATCGTTCAACGATAATTTTTCGCAGCAGGGCAATGTCTCATGGAACAAGATTCTGGGGCCGACGCGAGTGAACACCGCTTCCATCACCTTCTCGCGACTCGCGATGCATCGCTACAACGAGAACGCATACGCCAACGACATCGTTACGCAGCTCGGCATCCAGGGCGTGGGATTCGGCGGCTTAGGAGCATTCGGCGCGCCTTTCTTTAACGTGCAGGGCTACTCCCCAATGGGCGACAACTATTCCGCCACGCCCATGAAGGCCTGGGACACCCTCGGTGAAGCGCGCGACGTCTTCAGTTGGCAGAATGGCCGCCACAGCCTGAAGTTCGGCGCCAGTTATCGCCGCTACATTTGGCCGATGTGGGGGTTCTTCCAGAACCGCGGCTACTATCAGTTCACCAACGGCTTCACCACCGACAACGGCACCAACGATGGAACCGGCTCAGCGCTTGCCACTTTCCTGCTTGGGCTGCCTGCAGTTAAGCAGCGGTAGACCGGCATCCCTCAGATGCAGCTGCGGCAGTGGTACGCCGACGGATTTGTGCAGGACAGTTTCCGTGTTACCCGATCCACAACGGTCGAGATGGGACTGCGTTACGAGTATATGGATCCGCTGGTGGACATCAGCTGCACCAACACCAATCTGGTGTTCAACAACGGCCAGGGCAGCGCGCCCTCAGTGTTCATCGGTGGACAAAACGGTTACCCGCGTGGACTCCGCTATCCCAACACCCGCAATCTGGCGCCGCGCTTTGGGTTCTCACAGGGGCTGCACGACGGATTTGCATTTCACTCGGCGTTCGGAATTTTCTTCACTCCCGTGGATATGAATACCTGGTGCAACCAGCGCCACAACGTTCCCTACGTTTTTCCGGAAACGCAGCAAAGCGACAACTTCACCCCGCCTGCAGCCCTCTATACCAACCAGCTCAACTTCGGCCAGGCCACCCTGGGGCAGACCACGGTCAGCTTCACCGGCATGGATCCGAACGCGCCTTCGCAATGCATCGAGCAGTGGAGCAGCTCTCTCGAGAAGAGCCTGGGCAGCCACACTTCGATCGAGATCGGATACCTCGGGTCGCACGGAGTCCATCTCCAGCGGGCGCATCTGATCAACAATGCGCCTCCGGGAGCGGGGCCGATCGGGCCGCGCCGGCCCTTCCACTACCTCGACTTCGTCTCGGCAACCAGCCTGCCGTCGAATGTGACGTACGTTCCGCCTGCCACAGGCTGCCCGGGCGGGGCCACATTCTGCACTCCGGTCAGCACCATTAACCTGCTGGAAGACACTGCGCAGAGCTGGTATGACGCTGGCTATGTCAATGTGCGCCGCCGCTACTCGCGCGGCTTCACCTTCCTGGCCAATTACACCTGGGCCAAGAACCTGAGCGACGCGCCGGACTTCCGCTCGCCCATGTTCGAGTCTTCGATTCCGCAGAACAACAGCGACCTCGCGGCTGAGAAGGGCCCTTCCTGCGACGTGCGCCACCGCTTTGCCTTGAGCGCGGTGTATGCGATCCCCGGAGTGAGCCGCTCGGCGTGGACGAACGCGCTTACCAAGAACTGGCAGGTTTCCACGGTCTATCAAGTGCAACCTGGTTTCCCATTCACGATTTCAGTGTTCGGCGACACGGCGAACTCTGGCACGGTTCTCGGTGAAAATCCGATCCGCGCCAACTACACGGGCCAGCCGGTTTTCGGCGCGGGAACGCGCACCGCGACGGAATGGTTCAATCGCGCCGCATTCGCGACGCCGGCAGCATTTACTTTTGGTGATGCTGGCCGCAACTCGGTTTATGGCCCAGGAATGCAGACTCTAGACCTCGCCGTGGCCCGCGATTTCAATTTGACCCAGCGCGCCAAGTTCCAGTTCCGCGGGGAGTTTTTCAATGCCCTGAACCATACGAATCTGGGGACGCCCGACCGCTTCGTCAACACGCCGCAGTTCGGGACCATCACTCAGTCAACAACGCCGGGCCGTGAAGTACAATTAAGCGCGAGATTGTCGTTCTAGAAAGGAACATTGACCATGAACATCCGCACTGCACTTAGGTTCGCTCTTCCGCTGGTCTTGGTTCTGGGAGTATTTGCCGCAGAAGAATCTACCAAGCCGACCGTCGTCAAAGGCTACGTGCTGGATTCAGCGTGCGCGTTCACCAAGAGCTTGAAGAAGCCGGTCAGTTCAGAATGTGCGATTGCGTGCGCCAAGAACGGATCGCCGCTGGTGATCCTGGCTCCGACCGGTGCTATTTACTGGCCGATCGCGGACACCACGCCCTCCACCAGCCAGAATGACAAACTGCTTCCTTTCGCTGGACAGAAAGTTACGGTGACGGGCAAAGTGTTTGTGCGCGGCGGCTCGACGGCAATCGTGATCAGCAAGATCGAAGCGCAAGCGCCAGCGAAGATGAACTAGCTTCCTGATTGGAACTGAGGATCGCCCGATTTATGAGCACAATCGCTACCACCCTGCCCAATGCGGCGCCGTCACGGCGATCCCGTATGTGGAAGATCACTAAGCGGGTTCTAGCCGTGCTGCTAATGGTCTGGATACCGTTCGTAGGCTTCATCTTTTGGGCCATGTACCAGCCGCCAGAGAAATTTGGCGCGGTCATGAAGCACATGCCGTGGGAGATTTTCCTGATTGTTCCTTTTGAGCCTTTGTGGAACCAGGCCCGCGGAGGGACTTTGCATGTCGGAGATCCGGCTCCTGACTTTACCTTGACCAAACTGGACAAGTCCGGGACCGTTCAACTTTCGCAGATGACCAAGCAGCATCCGGTGGTTCTGGTCTTCGGCAGCTACACTTGACCGCCTTTCCGGCGGGAGGCTCCCGCCCTCAACAAACTCTACGAGCAGTATCAGAGCAAAGTTACATTCCTCGTGGTGTACATCAGCGAAGCGCACCCCAGCGACATCTGGCAGATGGAGAGCAACGTCCGCGATAACGTCGTCTTCGCCACCCCGAAGGATGAGGAAGAGCGGGCGTTCGTTGCTGGCGCCTGCGTGCGCAAGCTGGGGATCAAGTTTCCTGCCGTGCTGGATGAGTTCGGTAACTCAACCGAGCAGGCCTATACTGGGTGGCCTGATCGGCTTTATCTGGTCGACCAGAACGGGCGGGTTGCGTTCAAGACCAAGCCCGGACCGTTTGGATTTGATCCAGACCTGCTGGCCGCGGCGCTGGCCCGAGTCGTGCCCAATTGAGTTGCACGCAATGGTATCGGCAACGAACTCAATCGGTTTCGCGAGCATAGTGTTTTTATACTATTCCTTCAGATTCCTGAAGTAGTTAGCGTAATCGGATGCGCGCGCAGGCCGCGACCACGCCAGAGAGATGACCAGTAAACTCAGGTACATAATGGGGCGTCGCGCTTTACTGTGGCTGCTCGTCTTTCTGTTTGCCACCGCGATTTACCTCTACGCCTTTCCGCAGGCCAATGTTTTCTATGCCGGCGTGGTCCTGATGCACGCCCTGGTCGGCCTGATCACCAGCATTTACCTGTTGATACTTTCTGTACCGCCTGCTACGGGACGGCTCATGGATGGCGCGCCTGGGCTGGTTGCTAGTCGCCGGGTCCGCGATCCTTGGCATCGTCCTGCTCAAAATCGGCGCCTTGCGGGCGGATTACAACTGGCTGTATCTGCACATTGCTTCTCGCGCTGGTCGGCTGCGGTATTCTTTTTGCCGACTGGGCCGGCCGCAAGGGCTGGCTCTCGCCTGGGTTTGCGAGGGCCGCCGCGCGCTATGCGCGTCTGTCTGATCGTTGCTCGCCGGACTCTGCCGCTGGAGCCTGGTACTCCCGCAACTCGCGCTGGCTGAATCACGCGCGCATCCAGAATCCCGCCGACGCACCAGAAACCATGAACGACGAAGGCGACGGCCCGCAGGGCGATTTTTTCCCCAGCTCTGCGCAGGTTTACGGAAAGCAGAAAATTCCCAGCAAGTTTTTCATGGAGTCCGATTCCTGCCAGCGCTGCCACGCCGACATCTACAAGCAGTGGTCCAGCTCGGCACACCACTTTTCTTCGTTCAACAATCAGTGGTACCGCAAGAGCATCGAGTACATGCAGGACCGGGTAGGCACCCAGCCTTCGAAATGGTGCGGCGGCTGCCACGATCCCGCCGTGCTCTACAGCGGCTTGATGGACACGCCGATCAAGCAGATCGTGCATCGCCCCGAAGCCCAGGCCGGACTCGGCTGCATGATGTGCCACTCCATTGCCGACGTGAAAAGCACCATGGGTCAGGCGCGATTTTTATCTGGAATATCCCAAGCTGCACGAACTGGCGGCCAGCAAGAATCCGATCGTTCGCACGCTGCACGATTTCCTGATCAAGCTGAATCCCGAGCCGCACCGCCGCGTTTTCCTGAAGCCGTTCATGCGCGACCAGACGGCGGAATTCTGCTCCAGCCTGCCACAAAGTCCATCTCGATGTTCCGGTGAACCACTACCGCTGGATTCGCGGCTTCAACGAATACGACAACTGGCAGGCCAGCGGCGTATCGGGGCAGGGCGCGCGGTCGTTCTACTATCCGCCGCATTCCATGGGGTGCGCCGATTGCCACATGCCGCTGACCCCTTCCGGCGACTTCGGCAACGTCAACGGGTTTCGTCCACTCGCACCGTTTCCCCGGCGCCAACACCGCGGTCCCCACGGCGAACGAAGATGCCGATCAGCTCACGCTCACTGAGAAGTTCCTGAAGAACGGCAATCTGAGCGTGGATATTTTTGCGATCTCGCCAGACCAAGCCGAAGGCGAAGCAGGTCGCGACGCCGCAGTCGGATACTCAGACACAACCTTCGCGGTCGGCGAAGAAGCGGAAAGCAAAATCGCCTCCGCTACCACGCGAAGCCCGCGCCCATTACCGCGCCGCTGAACCGCGTGCAGCCCGTTCTTCGCCGCGGCGATACGGTGCGCGTGGATGTCGTCGTGCGCACCAAGAAAGTTGGCCACTTCTTTCCCGGCGGCACCGTCGACGCCTACGACACCTGGCTGGAACTGAAGGCCACCGACGACAAGGGCCAGACCCTCTTCTGGAGCGGCATGGTCGAAGACAACGGCAAAGGTCCGGTCGAAAAGGGCGCGCACTTCTATCGCTCGCTGCAGATCGACGAGCACGGCAATCCCATCAACAAGCGCAACGCCTGGTCCACGCGCTCGGTGGTCTATGTGCGCCTGATTCCGCCCGGCGCGGCCGATACCGTGCACTACCGCATGAAGATTCCGGAGAGCGCCGGAAATAAAATCACGCTGCACGCGCGGCTGCTGTATCGCAAGTTTGCCTGGTTGAACACGCAGTTTGCGTTTGCCGGAGTTCCCGATCCCAGCAAGCCCAAGCTGCAGACGACGCCCGGCTACGACGACAACACTTATGTGTTCACCGGACCGCTGCAAGGTCTCTCCGCGAAGGAACAGAAAATTCCCGACGTGCCGATCGTCGCCGTCGCCGAGAACGAAGTCACGCTGAATGTTGCAGCCGCACAACGCTCCGGCCGCACGCCGAAGACTGATCTGCACGCCGAAGACTGGCAGCGCTGGAACGACTACGGCATCGGACTGCTGCTGCAAGGCGATCTGAAAGGCGCCGAGGCCGCCTTTGAAAAAGTCACGCAGATCGATCCCAAGAATCCCGACGGCTGGGTGAACATCGGCCGCGCCGCGGTGCAGGAAGGCGACATGGATCGTGCCCGTGACGTGCTGCAGAAAGCGCTGGCGCTCCAACCCGACCTGGCTCGCGCTAATTACTTTTATGCTCGCGTGTTGCGCAGCGACGGAAATTACGACGGCGCGGTTGACGCCCTGCACAAGGTTCTCGCGCAGTATCCGCGCGATCGCGTGGCGTTGAACGATCTTGGCCGCGTGCTCTTCCTGCAGCGCAAGTACGCCGACGCGGTGCAGACTCTGAATCAAGTGCTGGCCATCGATCCCGAAGACCTGCAGGCGCACTACAACCTGATGCTCTGCTACAACGGACTCGGCGACGAGAAGCAGGCCCAAGATCATGAGGTGCGCTATCTGCGCTTCAAGGCCGACGAGTCGGCGCAGACCATCACCGGGCCGTATCGCCAGCTCCATCCCGAAGACAACAACGAGCGGCAGGCGATTCACGAGCACGTGTCGGTGCCGCTGCCGGCGCTCGGAAACAAAGCCGCATCGAAGCCTACTCCAAAGAAAACAGTCGCCGCCGTTCTAGGAAACCCCAAATAATGCGCAAACTTCTTGTTGCTCTATCTGCTTTGTATCGCGCGTCTCCAGCCCACGCCCAGCAAATCACATTCCGCGACATCACCGCGCAGGCCGGAATCCATTTCACCCACAACAACGGCGCCTTCGGAAAGAAATATCTGCCGGAAACCATGGGTCCCGGCTGCGCCTTCATTGACTACGACAACGACGGCTGGCCCGACATCCTGCTGGTCAACGGCGAGAACTGGCCCGGCCATCCCGGCGCGGCGACCACGCCGAAGCTCTACCACAACAATCACGACGGCACGTTCACCGACGTGACTGCGAAGGCTGGCCTCGGCGTTCCCATGTTCGGACTCGGCGTCGCCGTCGGCGATTACGACAACGACGGCTTCGACGACATCTTCATCACCGCGCTCGGCCAGAGTCATCTGTTCCACAACAACGGCAACGGCACCTTCACCGACGTGACCAAGTCCGCCGGACTGTGGGGCCCGAACGAGTTCTCCACCAGCGCCGCCTGGGTGGACTACGACCGCGACGGCAAACTCGATCTGGTGGTCGCCAATTACGTGCAGTGGTCGCAGACGGGCGATCTCTACTGCACGCTCGACGGCACCCACAAGTCCTACTGCACGCCGGAGTCGTACAAAGGAACGTCCGTGCGCCTGTGGCACAACCTCGGCAACGGCAAGTTTGAAGACGCAACCCAGAAAGCGAAGATTCTACGATCCACACGTCGAAGAGCCTCGGCGTCGCCATCCTCGACTACAACAACGACGGCTGGCCCGACATTCTGCTCGCCAACGACACTCAGCCCAACAAGCTCTACCTGAACAAACACGACGGCACCTTCGAAGAAAAGGCGAGTCTCCGCCGGCATCGCCTTCAGCGAAGACGGCGTGGCCCGCGCCGGCATGGGCGTGGACGCCGCCGACTACGACCGCTCCGGCCGCGCCAGCCTGATCATCACCAACTTCGCCAATCAGATGCTTTCGCTCTATCACAACGAAGGCAACGGATTGTTCGTGGACGAAGCCCCGCGTTCCGAAGTCGGCCGCGCGACGCTGGTCACGCTCGGCTTCGGCTGCTTCTTCTTCGATTACGACAACGACGGCTGGCCCGACATTCTGGTCGCCGACGGCCACATCGAAGACCAGATCGAAAAAGTGCAGAAGCGCGTCAGCTACGCCGAGCCGCCGCACGTGTTCCGCAATCTCGGCGGAGGCAAGTTCGTCGAAGTCACGCAGAGCCTCGGCAGCGCCTTCGCTTCGCCCAGAGTCGGCCGCGGCGCCGCTTACGCCGACATCAACAACGACGGCGCGCTCGACGTCCTGATGACCACCAACGGCGGCCGCGCCTACCTCTTCCACAACGAAGGCGGGACGAACCACAGCCTGCGCATCAAGCTCGTCGGGACGAAATCCAATCGCGACGGCATTGGCGCGGTGATCACGGTTGACCTCCGGTGGCGACAAGCAAACCAAAATGGTCCGCAGCGGTTCGAGTTATTTGTCGCAGAGCGAACTGGTCGCGACCTTTGGGCTGGGTCAGAATCACAAGGTCGACTCGATCGAAATCCAATGGCCCAGCGGGCAGACCGACAAGCTGAGCAACGTCAACGCTGGCCAAACCGTCACGGTGCAGGAAGGGAAAGGAATCGTTTCTTCCCGCGCGTATGGAGCCGCGCCCAAGAAGCCTGCACCCGGCGAAAGTGGCGAAGCTGTCCGCAGAAAGGCATTAACCACAGAGGTCACAGAGTCTCACTGAGGCGAACTACCCTGTGATACTCAGTGTCCTCTGTGGTTAAATCTCTTAGCGTGAAGTCAAAATTACTGCTTGGGTTCGGCCGCGGTGCTAGCAGCTGCTCTGATTTTCCTCGCCGCAGCTCCTGAGAAGAAGCCCGATCCCGCCGAAGCCGCGCGCCTGAACAATCTCGGCTGCGCCTACATGAACCAGCAGCTCTTCGAAAAGGGACTCAAGAATTTCCAGGACGCCGCCGCTCTCGATCCCAATCTGCACGTCGCTCGGCTCAATCAGGGCATCGCGCTGCTGAACCTGGCGCGCGTGGATGCCGCCAAAGAAATCCTCGAAGCCGCGGCGAAGAGCGATCCCAAAGACCCGCACGCCTGGTACAGCCTCGGGATGCTGAACAAAAACAGCAGCGACACGCAGGCGGCAGTGGACGATTTTCGCCGCGTGATCGAACTCGACGACAGCGATCCCGACACCTGGTACTTTCTGGGCACGGTTTATTCCCAGCTCAAGCAGTTTCCGCAGGCGATTGACGCCTTCGAGCACGCGCTTAAGCTGAATCCGCTGCACGCCTCGGCGCAGTTCGGACTCGCGCGCGCCTACCAGCAGTCCGGCGACAGCGCCCACGCCCGCGAGCACATGGTGCGCTTCCAGTACATCACGCAAAACAAACTCGGCTCGGCGATGAGCCTGGCCTACGGCGAGCAGGGCAAGTATTCGCTGGCCGAGGAGTCGCCCGCCGCCGCGGTGAAAGTCCCGCCGCAGATTCCGGTGACGTTTGTGGATGTGACGAAGGAGGCGGGGATTATTTCGCATCCGAAAGCTGAACCTTCCGCGGCGGGACTCCCGTTGGACCCCGGCTCGGGCGCCTGTTTTCTCGACTATGACGATGACGGGAAGATCGACGTTTTCCTGGCAGATGGTGGTGCGCAGGGCGGAATGTCGCTTTACCACAACCTCGGGAATGGAAAGTTTGAAGATGTGACCAAGCAGGCCGGACTGGATCCCGATGCAAGGGCGAGAAGCTGTACGGCTGGAGACTATGACAACGACGGATTTGCCGATCTTGCCGTAAGCCTCGGTACAAACGGTCCTATTGCTTCACAACGAAAAGAACGGGACATTCAAGGATGTGGCCGCGCAGGCAGGCATCGAGAAGGTTGGCGTTGCTGGCTTGACGTTCATCGACTATGACCACGACGGTGACTTGGATCTTTATGGCTCAAGCAGTTCGTCGAAAAACTGAGCCAGTACTGAAAAGAGTGGAACCAGCGTCATGTGGCGCAACAATGGCAACGGCACATTTACCGACGTGACTCAATCAACCGGTCTCGGCGGGAGTGCCGCGAATTCGGTGCTGTCGGGACGGATATCAACAACGACCGGGCGGTCGACCTGATTGCAACGAGCATGGATACTCCGGAGGTATTCGAAAATCCCAGGGAAGGAAAATTTGAACTCTGGCGACCATGGGCTGCGGATCCGTTTTATGCAGCAGGAGTCGCAGTATTCGACTTCGATCACGACGGCTGGATGGACGTTGCGTTCGCGGGACGGGGGTTCACTAGCCTTCTCGTGGACGCAACATCGGGGCAAAAGCTTCGAACAGAGTCCAAACTCTTCCTGAAACCAACTGGGTCCGCGCCTACGGCATCGCCGCCTTCGACTACGACAACGACGGCTGGGTTGACCTCGTCGCTGTCGGCGAGACGAAAGAAGGCAAAGGCGAAATAAAACTGTTCCGCAATCTCGGTCCCGACGGCTGGAAAGATGTCACCACCGAAGTGGGCCTCGACAAAATTCAGCTCAAAGAGCCTCGCGCCATCATCACCGGAGACTTCGACAACGACGGCGCGACCGACCTGCTCATCACCCAGAACCACGGCCCCGCCGTCCTGCTGAAGAACGAAGGCGGCAACAAGAACAACTGGCTGCGGCTCGCGCTCAAGGGGCTGAACAGCAACAAGAGCGCCATCGGGACCAAGGTGGAAGTTTTCTCCGACGGCATTCGCCAGAAATACGAAATCTACGGCTCCAACGGATACCTCGGGCAGAACTCGCCGTATCTCACCGTCGGCCTGGGCCAGGCCAAGCAAGCCGACGTGGTGCGCATGCTCTGGCCCGGAGGCGTGCTGCAAGACGAAATCGAAGTCGCCGCCAACAAGCAGGCGGAATTTACCGAGCTGGATCGCCGCGGCAGTTCCTGCCCGACGTTGTTCGTGTGGGATGGAAAACATTACGAACTCGTCGCCGACATTCTCGGCGCCGGCGTTGTCGGACACTGGGTCGCGCCGGGCGAGCGCAATATTCCGCGTCCGACCGAGTACGTGAAAGTTGATCCCAACATGATTCAGAAAAAGACGGCAAGCTCAGTTTCCGCCTGATGGAGCCGATGGAGGAAGTCGTCTATCTCGATCAGGTGAAGCTGTTGGCGGTGGATCATCCGGCGAACGAAGAGGTTTATCCCAATGAATATTTCGCCAGCAATCCGCCGTATCCGGAATTCAAGGTGATCACGAGTCGATGGACGCAAGCGCGCCCCCGCCGGAGCATGGGATGACAAAGGCCACAATCTGCTGCCCGATTTGCTCGCGCAGAAATACGTCGGCGGATTCGACCTACTTCCGTTCAAAGGATTCGCCAAGCCGCACGGCCTTACGCTCGATTTAGGCGAGCCGTATCGCGGAGGCCCGCTGCGACTGCTCATGCACGGTGAGATTGAGTACTTCACCGCGACCGGGATGTACGCAGCGTCGCAGGCGGGGATTGAGGCGACCGCGCCGTATGTCGAGGCCTTTGTTTCTGGAGCGCCGGGCGTCCCCGCCCGGCAGGACGGGCGAGACGCCCGTCCCTCCACAAGCAATGCCGGCAAATGGGTCCGCGTCACCGACGACATGGGATTCCCCGCCGGCCTGCCGCGCACCATCACTGCCGACCTCAGCGGCAAGCTGCCGCAAGGCACCACCCGCATCCGCATCACGACAAATCTGCAAATCTATTGGGACAGCATCCTGATCGACCGCACCCAGCCGAGTGAGAACTTCAAACTGAACTCGATTCCGCTCACGAACGCGAACCTCGGCTACCACGGATATCCGCTCCAGATCGAAGACCAGCCGCCGGGGAATGTGAAATACAAATACGAGCAAGTCAGCCGCACCGGGCCCTACGCGCGTCAGGCTGGGGAATACACGCGCTACGGCGACGTTACGCCGCTGCTCAGCCGTTATCGACGACAAGCTAGTCGTCTTCGGTTCCGGCGAGGAGGTTCAACTCGAGTTCGATCCCGCGAAACTGCCCCCGCTGCCCAAGGGCTGGACGCGCGACTACTTCTTCATGGCCAACGGCTACGAGAAAGATATGGACTTCTACGCCGCCGAAGGCTCGACCGTCGAACCGTTGCCATTTCGGAGCATGGGAACCTATCCGTATCCGGGCAAATCGTTCCCGTCCGACCAGGAACATTTGGATTACATGCTCGAGTACAACACCCGGTTTGTGTCGGGCAATGAGCCGCGGGGGTATGCCTACGAGTACCCGAAACCTGAGACCAAACCCTGAGCGTAATGTCATCCCGAACCCGCTGAAAGCGGGAGAGGGACCTTACGGCTGCCCGTAGTGCCGTTGGCGTCGCGAGGATCGCCACTCCTGCTGTCGCTGGTTGCAGCTCCCGGCCCTCGTAAGGTCCCTCTCCCCCTTTCAGCGGGTTCGGGATGACATAGGGCATCACTAAGCATCGGCTCCGCGCCTGCTTTATAATCAAAGTTTCCGCAACGCACTCTTGGAGCTTTCTACAAAATGATTCGATTTCTGCAAACCAACGACCTGTTCAAGAAGTACGCCCTGAGCGCGATTCTTTTGGTCATCTGCGTGTCCATGGTCTGGTATCTGGTTCCGAATGGATCCACCCTGGGTCTCGGTGCTCCTACCACCGCCGGAGTCGTGGGCACGGTCGCTGGAGAAGACATCCACACCACCGACGTACAGCAGCAAGCCAAGCGCATGGTGGAGCAGCAATTTCCCCGCGGCGGCGCCCAGGCCCAAATGCTGATGCCATACTTCGCGCAGCGCGCCTTCGACAACCTGGTCAACGAAAAAATTCTGCTCGTTGAGGCCCGCCGCCTCGGGCTGAAAGCCACCGACGACGATCTGCGCGCCTACCTGCATCAGGGGCAGCTGGGACAGATCATTTTCCCCAATGGAAACTACTCGCAGGAAGCCTACGAAGACCTGGTCTCCCGTAACGGCTACACCGTGCCGCAATTCGAGTCGTTGCTGAAGGAAGAGATTCTCGTCAACAAGATCCGCAGCCTGATCTCCAGCGGCGCGTCCGTGACCGACGCCGAAGTCCGGGACCAGTTCAACAAACAAAATACCAAGGTCAAATTCGACTACGCGGTCATTAAGAAAGACGACATCCTCAAGGGTCTGCATCCCGCCGACGCCGAATTGAAGGCCTACTTCGATCTCAACCAGAAGAACTACGTCAACTCCATTCCCGAGAAACGCCAGTTGCAGTACGTCGTGTTCGATACTTCCAAGCTGCTGGCGCAGACGCAAGTCACGCAGCAGGATTTCCAGACCTATTACGACGCGCATCGCGACGAGTATCGCGTGCCCGAGCAGGTCAACGTGCGGCATATTCTGATCAAGAAGCCCTTGCCTGGGTCCGATGGCAAAGTCGATCCCAAGGCGATGGATGCAGCCCGTGCCAAAGCCCAGGACGTACTGAAGCAAGTAAGAGCCGGTGGGAACTTTGCCGATTTGGCGAAGAAATACTCCGACGATCCCGGCAGCGCCAAGAACGGTGGGTCGCTTGGGTTCATCGGCAGGGGAAGGACTGTTCCCGAGTTTGAGAAGGCCGCGTTCTCGCTCCCCAAAGGCGGCACCAGCGATCTGGTCCAAAGCAGCTACGGTTTTCACATCATTCATGTGGACGACAAGCAGGATGCGCACCTCAAGTCCGTGGACGAAGTGAAGGGCCAGATCGAGCCGCTGATCAAGCAGCAGAAGGCGGCGCAGGCAGCCCAAACCGCAGCGGTGCAACTGGTTTCGCAAGCGCGCAGCTCAAGCCTGGACAAAGCCGCTGCCGCGAAAGGGCTACAAGTCATCTCCACTGATTTCGTGACCCGCAACAACCTGCTCCCCGGAATCGGCACCGATCCCCAATTCGCCACCGCTGCGTTCGGCCAGACCGCCAATGCGCCGGCTGACATTGTTCAATTGCATGATGGGTTCGCGGTTTATCAGGTGACGGCAGTCAAGCCGCCCTCGACGCCGACGTTCGAGGAAATTCGCACTCAAGTGGAGCAGCAATTCAAAGACGAGCGCGCGGCATCATTGCTGGCGCAGAAGACGCAGGAGCTTTCCGATCGTGCTAAAGCCGACCACGATTTGAAGAAGGCCGCGAAGGAACTCGGCGCGGAGTTCAAAACCAGCGACTTTGTTGCTCCTGACGGCCAGGTTCCGGTGATCGGCCCCATGTCCGGTCCGGCGGCGGTTGCGTTCAGCCTTAAACCCGGCGAGATCAGCGGCCCTATTAACACCGCCACCACCGGAGCGGTTCTTTCCGTGCTTGCGCAGCAAGCCCCCACTGACGCGGACTTCGCCGCCAAGAAAGACCAAATTCGCGATGCGTTACTACAGCAGAAGCAAGCCGAGGTCTTCGGCCTCTTCCTGGCCGACCTACGCGACAAAATGGATAAATCCGGTAAAGTGAAAACCAATCAGAAAGAATTGGACGCGTTGACCAAGGCGCGACCAGAAGAAGGGGAGTAAGGCAGTGGCTAGTTGCTAGTGACTAGTGGCCAGTTACAACGCCGCTGGATTATTGACACCGAAACTGATGTACTCTGCGGGCTCGTGAATCTTGATTTTACTAACCACTAGCAACTAGCCACTAGCCACTGCCCTATGATCTTCCCCCGCTCCACCGGCATCCTGCTCCATCCCATCTCGTTGCCATCTCGCGGCGGCATTGGAGACTTCGGGCCGGCTGCGTACGAGTTCCTCGACTTTCTGGTCGCCGCGTGCCAGGGCGTCTGGCAAGTCTTGCCGCTAAACCCGCCCGCCAACGGAAACTCGCCGTACTCGTCCACATCGGCGTTTGCCGGGAATCCTCAACTCGTCAGCCTAGAGCGGCTTGCCGAACGCGGCTGGCTGGACTCCGCATCGCTCTCGGCGCTACCAACGGAAGTCGGCCGCATTGACTACGAGCAAGTCAATCGCGACAAACTTCCCCTTCTCCGCCAGGCGGCGGAAAACTTCCTGAAACGCGCCGACGGAAACGCACGCCAGCGCTTTGACGATTTCTGCCGCGAAAATTCCTGGTGGCTGGAAGACTACGTTCTCTTCGACGCGCTGAGTGAGCAACATGGGAGGAATTGGAGCCAGTGGCCCGCCGAACTGGCCCGTCGCGAGGCGTCTGCGATCGAAGCGGCAAAGCAGCAACTCGCGACCGATCTCTCGCTCCGCCGCGCCGTGCAATTTTTCTTCTGGGAGCAGTGGCGAGCTCTCCGGCACTACTGCGCGCAGAAATCCATCCGCGTGGTGGGCGACGTTGCGATTTTTGTTGACTACGAGAGCGCCGACGTCTGGGCGCACCGCGATATCTTCCGGCTGAAAGAAGACGACTTGCAGCCCGAAGCCGTCTCCGGCGTGCCTCCCGACTACTTCAGCGCCACGGGGCAGCGCTGGGGCAATCCGCTCTACAACTGGGACGCGATTCGCGCCACCGGCTATCGCTGGTGGGTACAGCGCCTGCGCTGGGCCGCGCAGACCTGCGACCTGGTGCGTCTCGACCACTTCCGCGGCTTTGCCCAGTTCTGGGAGATTCCTGCCAGCGAGCCTACCGCCGTGCAATGGCCGCTGGGTCGATGGTCCCGGCGACGATTTCTTCAACAAGCTGCGCGAAGAACTCGGTGGACTGCCGTTCTTTGCGGAAGACCTGGGCGTACATCACTCCCGACGTAGTCGCGCTTCGCGACGGCCAGAAGATCCCCGGCATGGCCGTCCTGCAATTTGGCTTCGGAGACGCCGGCGCGCACGCGTACCTGCCGCATCGCCTCGACCGCCGATTGCGTTCTCTACACCGGGACCCACGACAACGACACCGCGCTCGGCTGGTGGGCGACGCTGGGCGAAAAAGAACGCCGTGCGGCTGAAGCTTTGATCGGCCCTGGCGAGGACGGTCCTAACTGGGGATTGATTCGCCTGGCGCAAAGTTCTCCCGGCGAGTCTCGTCTGTAGTGCCCTTGCAGGACGTTCTCAGTCTCGGCAGCGAAGCACGCCTGAATATCCCGAGCACAGCCACCGGAAATTACCACTGGCGCTATCAGCCGGGAGCCCTGAAGCCGGACTTGGCGGAGAAGCTGGCGGCGTTGGCCGAAGTCACTGACCGGCTTGCCGGAGCCAGTGTCCTGATTCCTCGCTGCAGAAGACTTCGTCGCATAAAAAAAGCCGGAATCTTTCGATTCCGGCTCTCAGTGGTTGGCTGGTTTGCCCGGATAAAATCTGCTCGTGTGGGTCGGACACTCTTGTCCGACGTCTTTGACTTTGCTTTGATCTTGATCTTAAGAACCAAAGACCAACCCAAAGCCAAAAGCATCGGACAAGAATGTCCGACCCACACCAATCCCTAGGCGCTGCGGCGTGGTCGTATGGTCAGATCCCTGACCTGGGTCAGAATGCTGGACATCTGCATCCCGTTCAGCGCGAAACAAATGGCATCATTTCCGCAATGAACGGGTCTTTCATCAACTCGCTGATCTCTTCCTGACGGTTGCGTTCTCCGCCACTGAGCAGTTCAGGCACGGCCACCTCCAACGCTCTCGCCAGACGCTCCAGTGAAGAGAGCGTAGGCGTTGCTTTTTCGTTCTCGATCTTCGAGACGTAAGTCCGCGGCACCGACATGCGCAGCGCGAGTTGCCGCTGGCTGAGTCCATTGCGCAGCCGCATGGACCGGATCGACGCCGCCAGGTTCAGGTGGCCGCGATGGCCCGGAAGGCACCATCTGCGGAATCGGAGCCTGCAACAACTTCCGGCTCCTCCTGATCGAAAGACAAGTGGCAGCGGCGGCAAAGACTGTTGGATGTGCGAAATTGAACGAGAAGGCAGCGATCACACCGGACTACTTCCCGGGAATCGACCGGAGCAAGCGTAGTGGCCATCGAAAGGTGGGAGTGCCAGAGCGGGCAATCACCACGGAACTCAATCGTTTGAGTTCCAAATGCTTTGGGTACTCTGCGGTACCATGCCTGTGGAAGTCAAGTTAATTCTGGGCGATAAGACGGAATCGTACCTTACAAAAGACAAGGAATAACAGGCGAAAACACGGAGAACATCGGTGTCAAAACATGAGCGATAGAACAGCAGCTGGTGTTTACTAACTGAGTTCACCCGAGTCAGAAAGTTTGCGGAAGCATGCTCTGGCAGTCGAGGCGTGCATGCGCGCCTACGCCGGAAAATTTTCGGCTGACGAAGACCTGTGGGGCACAGCCGGCTTGCTCCACGACTTCGACTACGACAAGTATCCCAGCGCGCAGGAGCACCCTTACAAGGGCAACGAGATCCTCAAGGAGCGTGGCTACTCGGAAGAAATCCGCCGCGCCATCATGTCGCACGCCGACTACACCGGTGTGACGCGCGAGACTCCGCTGGAAAAAGCCCTGTTCGCCTGTGACGAGCTCGCCGGATTCATCACCGCGGTGGCTCTGGTGAAGCCGGGGAAATCGCTGGCCGAAGTTGAAGCCAGGTCCGTCCGCAAGAAGATGAAGGACAAAGCCTTCGCCCGCAGCGTTAGCCGGGATGACATTGTGAACGGGGCTCGGGAACTTGGCGTCGATCTGGACGAGCACATCGCATTCTGCATCAAGGCCATGCAGGGGATTGCAACGGAGTTGGGGCTCTAACGCGCTTCTCAGCTATTTTAGTCAACCGGGAAGGGCACGAGTTTCACTCGTGCCAAGCAGTCTGCGATGGGCGAGTCGTAAGGTGTTTGCACGCACGGGAAGGGCACGAGTTCCACTCGTGCCGATTGCGATCGCCCCGTGCTGCGGCTTTAGCCGCTGAGGTATGCCCTCCGACTCTGCATTCGAACCCTGTCACACCGCGCCCGCTTTCCACCACAACTATGCGTAGCGTGCAGCCCGAGCTACCATTGCTTCCGGGAATAGGTTCAAGGGGCCGGAAGGAGGCCGAGAATGCGCAGGTGGGGCGCCGTCATGACATTGTTTTACGCGCTGATCCTTTTGGTCCTGCTGGTGCCAGCCGGCTTGCTCTTGGTCGGAGACATTTCGAGCGGGGCAGGTTTCCAACAGGCGCTGAAGGAAGCCTATGCCTTTGGGGGTACGTGGTTTTCCGTAGGCATTCTTGTCTGCGCCCAGGCTCTGCTTCTCTTCCTGCGGGTCGATACTTCCTTCCGGCGGTTGAAAGCCCGTGCTCACGTTATAGTTTCCGCGGTGACGGCCGCGTTTTTCCTGGGGCTTCTCACGGTCGCGGCCGTGCTTTCCGCGTTGGTGGGATTCAAGGGAGAGAAAGGTCTCGATCTTGTCGATCGCCTCCCCGCCGGCGCCGCCTCGCTCCTTGTGGCCTGGGCCTTACTCTGGGTAGTTTGGGGGATCACGTTCTACCTTCTTTCACGCGACTCCGGCGACCCGATCACCTGTGCGGTCTCCTGGATGTTGCGAGGCAGCGTGCTCGAACTACTAATCGCCGTGCCCGCCCACGTCATGGTCCGCCGCCGCCACGACTGCTCCGCTCCAGTGGTTACCAGCTTTGGCATCACCAGCGGTATCGCCATCATGCTGCTCGCGTTCGGGCCCAGCGTGCTGCTGCTCTACAAGAGGCGCATGGAAGGATATTCGGCCCGGGCAGCGACGGAGAAATCGTAACCTCGAGCAGGCACGGAACGCGCACGGGAAGGGCACGAGTTCCACTCGTGCCCTTCCATCTCAGATGCGAGCCCGGCTTTAGCCGCTGAGGATGGCTTTTCATGCTTTCCACGCGATCGGCAGTCTGAAGCTCCCAGAAGCTAAATTCCAGCGGCTGAAGCCGCTCCTTGCCGAGCGCTCATTGGCACGGCTGGAAGCCGTGCCCTTCCCGGTTGCCTCAGATTGCTTCTTATCCGCGAGAACCCAACCTCAGCAGCACCTGACGATCTTGTTACCCTTCGCTTCGCAACTCTCATGTAGAAATTGAGCGTACGACTCTCGCCCTAGCGCAACTCCCTCCCGCGCGCAAAACCGTTCGTACGCCGCTTCCTCAAACACCTCGCGCAATATCGCCCGAAGAATACGAAAGAATTTCATCCCCGCTCCTCCGCCAACTGCGTAGCCACAAACGGCGCCTCTTTCAAGCGCGCCTCTCTCTGGCCACTCAAGAAGCCCCAGCCACTGCCGCGCCGACTCCAGCAAGATTAGCGTCAACCATCACCACCAGCGCTCCGGTTACGACCGCATCCAGCCGGTTGTTGAAGATCAAGCGCGCATTCCCGCCCGCCGCTGCAATTTGCCGCGCCTGCGCCAGAAATCCAATCCGCGGATCGGGATCAAACACCTTATGCCACGACGCGGTAAACGTCACCGTCACCAGCCATGCCAGCGGCGCGAGTGTCACCAGCGCGTATTTGGCGCGATGCATCTTGATGATGATGGTTGTAGCCACGCACAGGGCCACCGACGCGAGCAACTGATTGGCGATCCCGAACAGCGGCCACAGTGAATTAATTCCGCCCAGCGGATCGCGCACCCCTTGCCAGAGAAAATATCCCCAGGCGGCGCAGATCAGACCGCTGGTCGCCAGGATCGACGGATACCAACTCGTACGCCCTAGCGGCTTCCAGACGTGGCCGAGCGCGTCCTGAATCATAAAGCGGCCCACGCGCGTTCCGGCGTCGAGGTACGGTCAGGATGAACAGCGCTTCGAACATCAGCGCGAAGTGGTACCACAGCGCCATCACCGCTTGTCCGCCCAGACTGCCGGAAAATATATGCGCCATGCCGACCGCGAACGCCGGTGCGCCGCCGGTGCGATTAAACAGAGTTTGCTCGCCGACGCTGTGCGCCAACGCCTGCATTCCCGCTGCGGTCACGGGAAATCCCCAGCCGCTGATCGTGTGCGCCGCCGTCTCCGGCAACTGCCCGGCAATTCCCGCCGGACTGTTGATCGCGAAATACGTCCCCGGTTCGAGCACGCAAGCCGCAACCGTCGCCATGATCGCGACCAGGGACTCCGCCAGCATCGCGCCATAACCCACCATGCGGGTTTCTGTCTCGCGCCGGATGAGCTTGGGAGTCGTCCCGCTCGAAATCAGCGAATGAAATCCCGAGATGGCCCCGCAGGCAATGGTAATAAACGCAAAAGGGAAGAGCTTCCCGGCAAACACAGGCCCGGTGCCGTCAATGAAGCGCGTCAGCGGAGGCATGTGCAGCGTCGGGTGCATGACGACAATGCCAATCGCCAGCAGCCCAATCGTTCCCAACTTCACGAACGTGCTCAGATAGTCGCGCGGCGCAAGCAGCAGCCAGACTGGCAATGCCGAAGCCGCAAATCCATAAGCAATGATCGCGATGGCCAGCGCTGGAGCAGTCAGCGTGAAATATTGCGCGACCGCCGAATGTTGCGACGCCCACTGTCCTCCCCAAATCGCGGCCAGCACCAGCACAAATCCAATCGCGGACGTTTCCAGCACCCGCCCCGGACGTAAGCGGCGCAGGTAAACGCCCATCAGCAGCGCAATCGGAATCGTCGCGGCAATCGTGAACGCGCCCCACGGGCTCTGCTTCAGCGCGTTGACGACAATCAGCGCGCACACCGCCAGCAAGATGATCAGAATCGAAATCACCGAGCCATAAGCCACCAACCCGCCGACCGGCCCGATTTCTTCCTTCGCCATCTCGGTAAGCGACTTGCCGTCGCGGCGAACAGAAAAAAGCAGAATCACAAAATCCTGCACGCACCCGCCGAGCACCGCACCAACGAGAATGTAGAGCGTCCCCGGCAGATACCCGAACTGCGCCGCCAGCACCGGCCCCACCAGCGGGCCCGGCCCAGCGATGGCGGCGAAGTGATGTCCGAACACAACCCATTTGTTGGTGGGGACAAAATCGCGGCCGTTTTCCAATCGCTCGGCGGGCGTTGCTCGCTGTGAATCAAGCGCCAGAACCTTCGCGGCGATGAATTTGCTGTAGAAACGGTATCCCACGGCGTATGTGCAGACCGCCGCTGTCACCAGCCAGAGAGCGTTAATCTGCTCGCCACGATGCAGGGCGATGGTCGCGATGGCGAGCGCACCGAGCAGGGCAATCGCAATCCAGAGAAGGGTCGAAGTCTTCATCGCCCCCCATTTTGACGATGTCATTCCGAACCGCATGCGAAGCCGGAGAGGAACCTGCTGTTCGCCGGCCGCCGTGCCGTTACTGCATGCAAACAACAGGTTCGGCTCTGCCGCGCCTAAAGCGCTTCTGCGACGTCGGCCTCTCGGAATGACTGAATACAAGCATTTCAGCGGAAGAAGTGCGCCACTGCTCACTGCCCCTGCCCACTTCTCCACTCATCCACCCAATCATTCACCGTCTTATACCAAAGCTGCGAATTCTGCGGCTTGAGAACGAAGTGGCCTTCGTCCGGGAAATACAGCATCTTCGACGGCACGCCCTGCCGCTGCAACGTAGTAAAAAGATCGAATCCCTGCGACACATCCAGCCGGTAATCGAGCTGGTTATGAATCACCAGCGTCGGCGTCTTGAAATTCGCGGCGACAAAGTGCTGGCGACCATTTCCGGTACATTTCGCGATTGGTGTATGGCGTGCCCTTGAACTCCCATTCGTGAAACCATAATTCCTCAGTCGTGCCCCAGCAAGACTCGGTGTCGAACATGCCATCGTGCGACACGATGCACTTAAAGCGGTCGGTGTGGCCAAGAATCCAGTTGGCCATGTATCCGCCGTAGCTGGCGCCCAGCGCGCACTCCCGCGTCTTGTCGATGAAAGGATAATGCGCTCGGCGTAGTCGAGGCCCTTCATCAAATCTTCAAACGGAGCCCCGCCCCAGTCGCCGTTGATCGCGTCAACAAACTTCTGCCCGTATCCGGTCGAGCCGTGGAAGTTGATCATGATGACCACGTATCCGTTCGCCGCGAACAGTTCGGGGTTCCAGCGATAACTCCAGTCGTCCCCCCACGCCCCCTCCGGCCCGCCGTGGATGAGGAACTTCACAGGATATTTCTTGCTGGAATCAAAGTTCGGCGGCTTCACCAGGAAGCCTTGGACTTTGTCTTTATTAGCGCCTGCGAACGAGAAGGATTCGAGAGAAGACAAAGAGACTTGGGAGAGGACAGAATCGTTGATGCGGGTTATCGGCTGCGGATCCTGAAAGCAGTTCAGTAAAGGATTCTTTGCGCCTTTCGGGATGCCGCAATCAAGCGCTATGAGCCTAGCGGTACTCGCTGCGTAGATCTCGATAGGAGCTTGGATACTCATCTTCGTAAACAAAATCTGCGTACCGTCATGTGTGATGGTCAAGTCGTCGTTGTAGCCACGAGCTAACCCGTGCAACCCGCCTGAGAGCGAAACTGAATAGATGGGCGATGAACCTGCGTCTTCGGCGGAAAAGTCAATCACACTAGAATCCGGCTCCCAAACATACGATCCCACCCAGAAATCAAAGTCCTCGGTCAGATTTCTCTTCTCCCTCGTCTTGCGTTCATACAGCATCAGACCCCAGCGGTCGCTCTCGTCTCCCGGACGCGCCTGCGCGCGATAGGCGATGTACTTCCCATCCGGCGAATAGAGCGGAGTCTCATCCGCTGCCTTGTTGTCGGCAGTGATGTTCTTCGTCGCCGCCAGAACTTGCGCGGACGAAGCGTCCGCCGGAAAATTCACCGGCACGGTAAACAAATCCTTGTTCGTCGAAATCGCCTCGACCGGATCGTGGTTCGAGCTGAAACAAATCTCCTGCCCATCCGGCGAGAACGCATAGTCGTCCTGCCCGCCCAGCGAAAACGGCGGCGCATCGTAATCGCCCGGAGTCAGGTCACGTGCGACAAGCTCACCGGATTACAGGCCCACTGGTAACGCAGACTGAATTTGGTTTTGCGGGGCTACATGTGTCGGGTTCCATTGCAGGAATAGCGAAGATGTGAGTCCGCTTGCCCTGCTTGTACGCATTCCAATGCCGATACATCAGATGAGTAAAAATCTGCGCCTTGACCTTGGAGTTCTTCACCTCGTCAAGCCTCTTTGCATTGCAATCGGCTTCGGCAGCAGGCGCGCCGTCGCACTCGGGATAAACATCCGAAGTAAAAAGAATGTTCTTCCCATCCGGAGACCACAATTCGCCGCCGGCTTCAGTCGCAATATTCGTAAGCCGATACTTAGCAGTCACCATCCCAGTCGCGCCATCAAAATCCGCAATCCAAATTTGCGATCCGCCGTTCTTTGTCGAGACAAACGCAAACCGCTTTCCATCCGGCGCCCAACGCGGCCGGTCCGCATCCTGATCGGAGATGATTTCCTTCTCTTTTCCGCCCGCGAGCGGCACCACCCACACATGCGGCGTCTTCGTATTCGCCTTCAGATCGACATCCACGGCGGCAAACAGCACCCACTTCCCATCCGGCGAAGGGACCGGTTCCTCCGACGCGCTTGAGTGCCATCATGTCTTCAAAGGTGAAGGGATGCTTGGTTTGCGAGACTACAGGGATCGCAAGGAAGAGGGCGAAGACCAACGACCCGATGCGCATGACGCCTCCAACGAACAGCGAATAGTCTAATCCACCCAGGGATTAATCAACCGTACGCCGCAGCCTTCGAAGTCGGAGGTATTACGAGTAGCCAGGGCTGCGCCATGCGCCGAAGCAATGGCGGCGATCTGTGCGTCAAATATGGTAATAGGCCTTCCTCTTGAACGACGATGAGCCGCAATGGGCGCGAAAGCGCGGGCAGCTGCCTCGTCAAAGGCTAGAATACGCGCGGCGAAAAGCTTGGGGAATGTGTTCTCGGCCGTTACTAATAGCCCGCTCCGGCGTTTTCCGGGGGGAAGGAGTTCGATTCCATAAAGAATCTCGGCCAAACTGATTGTCGTCGTGAACAAGAGCGAGGTCGTTTGATTGGAGAGCCATCGCAACAGTTTGGCGTTGGGGGATGGAGACATCGCCTCCGAGATGACATTCGTATCGAGAATAATCATTCGGGAACAGTCATTTGATCTTCGGTTCCGGAATCGGTTCGCGCGGCGGAATCCGCAGCTCCACTCCGCCGAATGGCGCAAAGATTTCTCGGATTGCCTTTCCTAAGTCCTTGGGTCCATCAGGCTGCGCCAGGGCCGATTGCAGGATTTCCCGCGCTTCCTGCTCCATGGATCGCCCATGCTGCGCGGCGCGGATGCGGAGTTTGCGCTTGGTGGTTTCCGGAAGCTGACGGATGGTGATGCTAGCCATGACATCAATGATAGCATTGCAATCATTGATTGCACAAGTACACTAATGCGCTGATAAAGCATGGCTTAGTAAATTACTTAGGATGTTATTCCTCATTGGTTGAGGCACAGGGTGGCGCTGAAGGAACGCCCGGCGGCGTGCTTCGGGTGCTACTTGCGGAACAAATCCCCGACCGCCTGCTTCATCACCGCGCCGCTTACTTCAGAGATCGATGTGGTCAGCGGAATGTCCTTTGGACAAGCCTCCACGCAGTTCTGGGCGAACCCGCACTCCTGGATTCCGCCATCGCCCATCAGCGCCGCCAGTCGCTCCCGCTTCAGCGCCGCCCCGGTCGGATGCGTGTTAAACAGCCGCACCTGTGAGATGGTCGCCGCGCCCACAAACCCGGTGTCTTCGTTGAACTGCGGGCAAACCTCCATGCAGATGCAGCACGAAATGCACCGCGACAGCGGATACGCCTCCTCCTGCGCCTCCATAGTCACGCGCGGCCCCGAGCCGAGGTCGTAAGTCCCGTCCACCGGCACCCAGGCCTTTACCCGCTTAAGATTCTCAAACAACACAACGCGGTCAACCGCGAGATCGCGGATCACCGGAAACTTCGAAAGTGGTTCCAGTCGGATCGGTTTTTCGAGGTTATCCACCAGCGCCGAGCAAGCCATGCGCGCCTTGCTGTTGATGAGCATCGCGCACGACCCGCAAACTTCTTCCAGACAATTCGAGTCGTAAGTGATCGGCGTAGTCGCCTTGCCATCGCGGGTAACGGGGTTGCGCGCAATCTCCATCATCGAGGAAATCACGTTCATCCCCGGATGCCAGGGCAGTTCAAATTCTTCCCATTGCGGCTTGTCGTCGGGAGAAGCCTGTCGGCGGATTTTAAAGAGGACAGTCTTGGAGTCAGCCATTAGGTCTTAGCTTCTAGCTCTTAGCTTAAACCCAGTCATTCCTGCACGTCGAGTCAGCCCGAAAAACTTTAACCGCGAAGATCGCGAAGCCACCGCAAAGGTCGCAGAGAAGGGCGTGCTCTCCTCTGCGAACTCCGCGATTCTTTTGCGACCTTTGCGGTTAAAAGCTCTCGTCAGGCAGCGCTGAACTATCCTCCCAAATCCACCACCACCCGGTACACCATCCCCTTTTTGACGCCCAAGAATCGATACGTGTGCGAGTCCATGAAGCGCGCCACGTTCGGATTCACTTCCAGGAAGTCTTCATACGCGGGACCGGCCTTTCCATCGACCGCCAGGGAATAGGTGTGTCCATCCCAAGTCATGGTGGCGAAACGCTTGCTGTCGGGGCTGAAGGCGGGGAACTCGAAGAGGCCGTGACCACGCATAATTTCCTGCCCGTTGATGACAACCGCATTGCCGGCGGTGTCCGGCTTCGGCCACGCATAAACCATTCTGCTTCCGTCATCGCTGAAAAAGATCTGAGGAAAATTGAGCTGCGGCCGCGCTCTGGTCGTGAACTGAACCAGTCCCGAGACGTTCGCGCCTACTCCATCCTCGACTACCTGACACTGCGAAAAATTGGTGCAGGCCGAATAAGCATAATGCTTGCCGTCCCGGCTGAAGGTCAACGTGTTTGCCGTTAACTCGTGGAAAGCTTGACTCACTTTTCCGTCCACGACCATATGGAAGCCAGTCTGAGCTGAATAGGCCTCGTAACCAAGGCGGCCACCTTCTTTGCTGTAAACAAAATTTCTGACGGTGCCCTGTCCATCCATCTCCTGCCCATCCACCACCACAAAAGCCAGACTTCTGTTGCCGACATAATAATCGTGCTTGGAAT
The DNA here is from genome assembly GCA_963819825.1 of uncultured Acidobacteriota bacterium. Classification (GTDB taxonomy): domain Bacteria; phylum Acidobacteriota; class Terriglobia; order Terriglobales; family Acidobacteriaceae; genus Gp1-AA145. Next base: position 113,073 of record CAWFXO010000002.1, on the reverse strand, counting down.
CGGGGCTGAACTGAAACGCGCCGATGCTGTCGTAAGGCCGGCCCACCTTTCCGTCAACCACGGCTGCCATGCCTCCGGGGACCCGCTTGACGTAGGCAAACCGCTTTCCATCGGGGCTGAACAAGACGTAGGCCTGGGAACCGGTTGTCTTTCCGGATCGGTCGGCTACCGCGAAGGGTTGCACGACCGGACCAATGTCATGGTCGTCGACGTACAAGTCGTCGGAGCCGTTCGGCGACCCGGGCGTCCCGCCCACGACCGCTGCGTAAGCAACGCGGCCGTTAGACGCGATGGTCATATTCCTGATCATGCCGCGATGCGGTGTGCCGGGGACGCCATCCGCTGCGACACCCTGGAGGCTTCCGCTTGCGGCGGCGGAGGCGTAGATGAAGACGTAGTGGCTGTTGTCATCGTTCACCAAAAAAGTGAGTACCCCGTCGTATGCCGGACCTGGTTTGTCATTCACCACAACGTGAAATTTGCCGTCATTGGTCGTGGCGACATAAACCAGCTTTTCCGCGACAAAAGCTATCTGGCCCATGTTGATCGAGCGATATGCCGGGCTCTTCACCCCATCGAGAAACATGTAGTAGCCGCCTGACCCGGAACTCACAACCGCGACATGCGCTCCACTTGGACTGATAAGGCATTGGTGCACGAGCGAATTGGTCGGGGCGTCCGGGTTGTGAATGCGCGACTGGTCAATGGGCTGCACAGATCCGTTCTGGGCGCCGTTGGCCCCGGGCGTGACGGTGGTAATCGTGAACGCCGTTTTACCATCCCGGACCTCGACCATGTCGTTGCCGCTCTGAGCCACATAAGCCGAGTGCTTGCCATCGGAGTTGAACACGAAGTCCACGGTTTGCCCGCCCCAGCCGTGCGCGGCATGGTCGAATTCGGGACCATCCACTCCGTCAATAATCATCAGTTCACGGCTTCCGTGCATGGCACTGACCGCGTAGTGCCCGCCATCGGGACTCACTACAAACAACCCATCTTGCTTGCGCGGCCCCAGAAGCGTCTCCTGAAACTTGGCGCTTAACGCTCCGCCAGATACTGACTGACTGCCCGGGGATGAAGTTGATGCCATAGCTGGCTGCGATCCTCCGCCACCCGGATGCGGTACCGCGCCGCCGGAAGGCATTCCCATGGTAGAAGACATCCCTCCGCCACTCGGAGCAGCGGCGCCGTTGAGCACAAACTGCAGCTGGGTACCCGGTGGCAATAGGACGCGATCGCCAGTCGCGACCGCCTCCACTGCGGCAGGGCGGTTGTGGTGCCCGAATCCGCCAAAGCTTCCGATTGCCGAGGTCACCGTGTTCGCAGCGTTGGTGACCGTGCTTTGCGCCGATCCCATCACCGTCGCCGGAGCGCTGGTCACATTCATCGGTTGCCCCTTCACCAGCAGCGACTGAAGGTGGGCTGACCATCCGCCTTGTCCCTTCATCAGCGTTACGATTGCCAGCGATCCCTGCGGAATGGTGACACCATTGCCGCCGTCCGCGGCTTTCATCACCGTGCCGCGATACGGCGTGCCGGCTGGATCTTTGCTGGAATCCACTGCTTCGAGGATTCTCACGGCCAGCGTCGTCCCTGCCGCCGGGACATTTTGCGCTTGCGCTGAATTTGACTGCACCGATCCGCTCGACGCTGACCCGCCCTGCACTGATCCGCCTGACACCGATCCGCCCGAAGCCGATCCACCTTCTGCTGCACTCGCCGATGAGTCTTGGCCGGAGCCCGCCGCGGTTGCCGGGTGCGCCGCCGCACCCGTTGCCCCGGATGCACCGCCTCCCGCCACCTTGGCCCCGCTCCATATCCATCCCGTCTCAACCACCTTCCACTTACCCGAGGAGCGAGCGCCGGAGATACCACTCTGCATTTGCGCCTTCGTCTGAGCCGCCGTCTTCGTCCCAAAACACACGACGCTTCCTTTGTAGCCGTATTTCGCCGCCAGGGCTTGCTTGAACTCATTTCCGATCACGCTATCCTGAACTCTGACGGTGCCCGGCGGCCAGCTGAAATCGAACTCGGCGCTGAAGTAGATCGTGGTTTGGTTGGTGTCATTGGAAGTGCAGTAGTAGTGGTCGGTGCCCCCCATTTTTGCTTGCATGGGCCCAGCGCTTCCTGCGGTAGCAAGCTGCGCCGAAAACATCAAGCACGCGATAAGAAGCGCGATAAGAAGGACGTTGGTCACCTTAGTGGTGGGGCGAATGGAGTAAGGGGCGTTGACGAAGGATTTGGCGATCATCCTCCGCCAGAGAATGCTGCTGAATGTCATTTGGAGTACCTCCCCAAGGTGCGCGGCATTATACCCCGCAGCCGACAACAGGGCTATCGCCTTTACAAACGTTTACGGCAGATTTTGCAGACCCACTAGTTGATGCCCAGGGCCGTTCAGCCGGTATCGCTTTTATGGTGCCGCCGCAGTACGAAGGGCAGGACAAAGGTCAGTACTTCCTCGCTCGCGGCGGAATCAGCGACACATCCACCGGCTCGAACTCAAACTTCGGCTCATCCGCATCGGGAGCGAAATATGCCTTCGTCGTCTTCAGCCAGTTCTTGTCGTCGCGTTCGGGGAAATCGGGTTTGTAATGCGCGCCGCGCGATTCGTCGCGCATGCGCGCGCCCTGCGCAATCACCCGCGACAATTGCAGCATGTTGTAAAGCTGCCGCGTGAATACAAACGACGTATTTGCCCACTGCGAGCGGTCGCTGAGATTCACGTTCCTGAACCGCTCCAACAACTCCACCAACTTGGCATCCGTCTGCTGCAAATTCTTGTTGTAGCGGATGACCGTGCAGTCTTTCGTCATCAACTCGCCCAGTTCTCGCCACAACCGGAACGGATTCTCGTTCCCATCCGACCGCATCAGCCCGGCATTGATTTCTTCCTGCCGCTTGCGCTCCGATTCGAAATGTCCATCGCTCGCCGCAGCCTGCTGCGTGCGCGCATAGCGCACCGCATTCGGCCCGGCGACGAATCCGCCAAAGATGCATGACACCAGCGAATTCGCCCCCAGCCGGTTCGCGCCGTGATATTGATACTCGCACTCGCCCGCGGCAAAAATTCCCGGGATGTTCGTCGCCTGATTGAAGTCCACCCACAGCCCGCCCATGGTGTAGTGCATGCCGGGAAAAATCTTCATCGGGGTGGTGCGGGGATCGTCGCCCACAAACTTCTCGTAAATCTCGAGAATCCCTTCCAGCTTGCGGTCGAGCGTAGCGCGGTCAATATGCGTCAGGTCGAGATACACCATCGGCTTGCCGTCAATGCCGAGATTGTGTTCGAACACGACTTTGAAAATCGCTCGTGTCGCCACATCGCGCGGCACCAGGTTTCCGTACTTCGGATACCACTCTTCGAGAAAATACCACCGGTCTTGTTCTGGTATCGAAACCGGGTCGCGTTTATCGCCGAGAGTCTTCGGCACCCAGACTCGCCCGCCCTCGCCGCGCGCCGACTCCGACATCAACCGCAGCTTATCTTCGCCCGGAATCGCAGTCGGATGCACCTGAATGAACTCGCCGTTCGCGTAATAGCATCCCTGCTGATACAACGCCGACTGCGCTGACCCTGTGCAAACCACCGAATTCGTGCTCTTGCCAAAAATCGCACCAATGCCGCCGGTCGCGATGATCACTGCGTCGGCTGCGAACGTTCGCACTTCCATCGAACGCAAATCCATGGCGCAAATGCCGCGGCAGATGTGGTTCGAGTCCAGTACAGCCGAGAGAAATTCCCAAGCCTCGAACTTTTTCACTTTCCCTTCGGATTCATACCGCCGCACCTGTTCATCCAGCGCGTAAAGAAGCTGCTGTCCGGTGGTTGCTCCTGCGAATGCGGTGCGATGGTGCAGCGTCCCGCCAAACCGCCGGAAATCGAGCAGGCCTTCTGGCGTGCGATTAAACGGCACTCCCATGCGGTCGAGCAGATCAATTATTCCCGGCGCGGCGTCGCACATGGCCTTCACCGGAGGCTGGTTGGCAAGGAAATCTCCGCCATAAACCGAGTCGTCAAGATGCTGCCATGTCGAATCGCCCTCGCCTTTCAGATTTTTCGCAGCGTTAATCCCACCCTGCGCGCAAACCGAGTGCGATCGCTTGACCGGGACAATGGAAAACAGATCCACCTGCCCGCCCATTTCCGCGATCTTAATGACCGCCGAAAGCCCCGCCAGCCCGCCGCCCACTACGATAATTTTCGGGTTTACAGCCATGTTTTATTTTCGGGTTTACTCAGTGATCCTCTGTGTCCTCTGTGGTTCAAGCTTTTTGTTTGAGCCGCCGAAACGCCGGGCTTCCCAGAATGTCATCGCATCGTAAACGAATCGCCTGTCCCCGCCCCAGGCAGGTATGGCTGTTGCGGCGTACTCAAAAACGAATACATCGTCACCGCCCCCACCGCCATGAATCCCACCGCGATCAAGAAGCAAACGTACCCCCATCGCCGCCGCGCAATCGGCCCCTGCGCGATCCCCCACTTTGCCGCGAACAGCCACAGCCCGTATCCGAAATGCCACGACGCGCAGAATATCCCCGCCGCATAGAACACCACCGCCCACGGATGCCACAACATTTCGTTTTGCACTTTGCCAAATGCCATGTCGGGATGGCTGAGAAGATGGGTGCCGCTGAACCTCAGGTGCCAGGTGTGCCAGACGATGTAGAAAAACGTAACCGCGCCGGTCCAGCGCTGCGCCGAATACATCCAATTGCCCGCCCAGGGATAATCGGTGACATTGCTCTCGCCGCGCCCCCAAATGTAGAACCCGTACAGCGAGTGATAAAGAATCGGCAGCCAGATGCCAAACAGTTCCAGTCCCACCACAAAAGGAAAGCTGCTGAGAAATGCAACCTGATTGGTGTAAGCCCCGGGCCCCTTGGTGGCGAAGGCATTCGAGACAAAATGCTCAATCAGAAACAGCCCAATCGGAATAATTCCACTCAGCGAATGCAACCGCCGCAACAGAAAAGTCGTCCCCTGCCCGGCGCGCAGGGGCGCCACGCCTTCTTTTATCCTCGGTGAGGTTGTGCCTGGGTCCGACGCCACAAATTCCTTGTGAGTTCAGAAGCGTTGCGGGAACTTTTCATTATGTTGGCGCGGGAGAAGGGAAGTCAAATCGTCCGACACCATTCCAGGAATTTCCGAAACGCCGCGCCGCGATGGCTGTACTTGGCTTTTTCCTCAGCGCTCAACTCCGCGAACGTCTTGGCAATCTCAGGAAAGTAAAACAGCGGATCGTATCCAAACCCGTTTGCCCCGCGCGGCGCGTCAAGAATGATTCCCTCAGCCTTCCTCTCAAACACCGCCAGCGTCTTGCCATCCCGGGCCGCCGCAATCACGCAGACAAATCTTCCGGTGCGCTTCTCTGCCGGGATCCGCTTGATTTCACGAATCAGCTTCGCGTTGTTAAGTTCATCATCAGTGTTGCTATCAGCCAGATGCGGCTCATCCGCCGCGTAGCGTGCTGAATGGACTCCCGGCGCTCCGCCCAGCGCGTCCACTTCCAGCCCTGAGTCATCGGCAATCACGATCTCCCCCGGCGCGGCCCGGCTATACTCCTCAGCCTTCTTCCGAGCATTGGCTTCGAATGTCGCGCCATCTTCCGCCACCGCCGGCAGCGACGCAAAGTTTGGAATCGTTCGCACCTCAATCCCATCGTTGGCCGCCGCGCCCGCGAAATCGCGCAGCTTTCCAGGATTCGAGGTCGCGATCAGTACTTGTTTCATGCGCCCTTGCTAACCGCCCTTCAGGATTCTTCTATACTCCCAGCATGCGCGCAAAGCGGTTGCTCCTGTCGTTCCTATTGCTGACAACGTTGGGCCCGGTTCAAATCCCAGCTCAAACGGCCCCAGATTTTCTTCCCCTCGAACAATGGAAAGCGGCCATTCTCGCCCGCAACGTGCAGGCCCTGCAAGCACTCTATGGCCCCGGCATCCAGGTCAGCACCATCGCCGGCAAAGTGGGCGCCGACTCCGACATCGCCTTTTGGACTGAACTGAAAGCAAAGTCGTTCCAGATAACCATCACCCAACAGGGAGCGCCGCAACCCGGCATTTGGGCCATTGCCTTTCAGGCGAAAATCGCCACCCTTCCCGCCGGGCATGTGATCCCCATGGTGGTCGAACAGTACTGGCAGCAGCAGGACGGCAACTGGCGACTGGTGGCCCTGAAACGCGACGTCACCAAGCTCGCACAGCCGCTTTCTCTCGATACAAAAATCTATCCCACCGGCGACGCCCATCAACAAATCGCCGATGCCCAAGCACGTGCCGCCAAAACCCGCAAACACATTCTCCTCGTCTTCGGCGCCGACTGGTGTTACGACTGCCACGTGCTGGAAAAAGCCTTCCATCGTCCCGACATCTCCGCCGTGCTCACTCCGAACTACGAAGTGGTTGACATCGACATCGGCAACGGCGACAAGAACCAGGATCTCATGGTTCAGTACGGCGTCCCCATGAAGCGAGGCGTCCCCGCACTGGCAGTTCTAGACTCCGGCGGCAGGCTGCTCTACAGCCAGAAAAACGGCGAGTTCGAGCGCGCCCGCGCCTTGGGACCGGAGGACTTGCTTGTTTTCTTGAAGAAATGGAAACCGTAGTCCGGATGAGTCAGGCCAACGGCGGTTATTAGCCTGCCCTGAGCAAGCGAAAGCGCGCCGAAGGGACGAACGACGCCGTTCTACTTCCGTACAAACTCCGCGTTCCGCTGCTTGCTCAGTGCTTCCAGAAACCCTTCTTCGCTGAAAGCCTCGTGCTTTAGCAGTAGGTCGAGTAACGGATCGTCCACATCGTCCTCATGCGAACCGTAGGTGTCCGCGGCCGGCTTCCCCGGATGTGGCGCGACCAAAATCTCTGGTCCGATGCCCGGGTGGCTCCCCAGGAAATGAATAAACTTGTCCGTCCTGGCGCGCTGCTCGACAGCTCCCGAGGCAAACTCGATCCCCATCCCCCGCGCCGGATGCACCACCCGCACTAAGCCCTGCGTCTTCAGCTCCACGCCATCCGCCCGCAAGACAAGGTTGACCAGGCTGCGTTCGGGAAGCGGGGCCACCGTTTCCACATAGCATCCACCCCGGCTCAGGTCGGTCAGCTTGCATTCGGCGATGGCCTCCGCTTCCACTACAGCCGCCGCCTGCGAATTGTCGCGCAGCCAGCGGCGCAGCGCGGCGCGGACGTGGTCGGGCGTTGCCGTGAAACGAACCCCTGATTCTCCGTTCGGATTGGCCCACGCCACCTCGGCCAGCACCTCGAACTCCGCCGGTGCTCCTCGAAGCGTGAAGCGGGCATGCATGCTGGCGCCCGGGCACAGCGCCTGCGCTGCCAGCACATCCATTCCGGTATCGCTGATGTCGAGCAGGATGCCCTCAATCTCAATGGGGCGGTCGCCCGTCGCTACGCGCAGTTTTACTGGAGCTTGAATCGGAACCCGGAAGGAGTTGCGGCGCTCATTCTTGATCAGCGCCGTGGCCGCCCGAAGCGTGACCTTCGCTTGTTCCGCCGAAACCGGCTTGTAGAGAACGAACTTTGCGCCAGCGCCAAAAACGCTTCGTACCCGGTTCCTATCGCTCAGCAAAGCAACGGTGACGGGATGACTCGCGGGTGCGTGGCTCAGGTTCTCAAGGACCAGAGTCGCGCTGTGAGGATCGTCGAAATCCACCAGCACCGCCTGAAATTTTTGTTCAGCGACCAGGCAGACAGCATCGGAATACCCGCAGCGCTCAACCGCGAGGGCAAAATTCGACAACACCGGAGCCAGGACCTCGGCGACCCGGTCATCCTTCGTTACCAGTAGAGCGCGGAACGCCATAAGGGGCAGGTTTAGGGCCAGCGCGGAGACGCTCCACGCGTTGCCGGCTTGGCCGGGTTTGACGGACTGGATTGCGGCGCGGCGGCGGCTCGTGCCGCTGCCGGCGGCGTCACTTCGTCCGCCTCGGTCAGAATCGTGGCGTCATCGTCTTCGTTTTCCGCCAGCAGAGGAGCCACTTCGCGCAGTTTTTCGGCCGCCTGCTGCAGCATTTCGATTTGCTTGCCCAATTGCGCGTACTTGGCCTGCTTGCGCCGCAGAACCTCGTGAATGTCTTTCATGCGACCCCCATAAAGATGAACGCACAGAGGCCTTTAGACCCCTATAGGGAATCTAAGAAGGTTCCGGGTCAGGGTCAACGGAGAACGCTCCAGGCGGGATTACCGGGGTAATGCAAGGTCAAGGAAATTTCGTAGGAAGGCCTGCCGGGTTGGCAGTGCCCGGGGGAGGGCTCCGGCCAGATTGACGGGGATAGCCCTGCCGTTTCCGGCAGGGCTACGAGATCAAGTATTCCATTGGCTAAAGGTTGTAGTTGAACTTAGCCGCGCAGCTTCTTGCGGACAATGCCCGCCAAGCCGATAAGGCCGGTGCCGAGCAGTCCCAGTGTGCCAGGCTCAGGAGTTACAAACGTGTCGCTGCTGCCGAGCCACGTTTTACCCGAGAACTTGAACACCCCGGCCACCGTGTTGCCGTTGGTGGTGAAGCCGGAGAGAACGATGTTGTTCCCGCCAGTCTCAGTCGCCGAGCCGCCGCTGAATGTTCCATGGAACAGGCTGACGCTGCTGCCGTTCCATACGTCCACCGTGCCACCGGCAATGTTGAAGCAACCGGCGCCACAAGAGGTGCTGCCCAAAGTGATTGAAATGGTGATCGTGCCAGGTCCGAAAGCTCCTCCGTCAACCGACAACGCCGAGAAGGAGACGGAAAGGCTGCCGCCGCTAGTCACACTGCCGACTACCGACGCCGGGTTGCTAGAGCCCGCAAATCCTGCATAGTCATGGGTTCCAAGGCTGCTGGCCAAGGACGCCGTAGGAAGCGCCAAAGCCAACAACGCCAACAGAATTACTCGTCTCATAGAATGCTCCTCCAAATTTCTATTAACTACTGTTTGTGGGGGAGTTCGTGGCCTCTGCGTTTTGGCCTTCCCCATCGCTTTACATTCGCAGATCAGTGGTTAGTGTGCATGATCATTGCCAAAGTCAACCACTCTAGGCAATGCTGAAAACAAAGGACTTGCGCTCCGGTTTGGCGTTACTCACAGTCACCTGTATGCAAAGCCCTGCACATCTTTTCCGCTCCGGATCACCAGCTCAATGCCCGCTAACTATAGGGTTTTCTTGCAATTGCTGACAATGGCACAAAGGTGGGGTGGGTATGAATCGTAAGTCTAGCGGCCCCTCAGGTAGCCGGAAACCGCCTCCCCGAGCTGGAAAACAGTTTCCCCCTGGTGACTCCGATCGCCGCGCGACTGCGCCACTCCTTCGCCGCGTCGCTCGTAGTAAAGTGGAAGAGACCCTACTTTCAGGAAAACCATCCTTTGACTTCCAGCATTCGCAACATCGCAATCATCGCCCACGTGGACCACGGCAAGACCACTCTTGTCGATGCCATGCTCAACCAGAGCGGAACCTTCCGCGCCAATGAAGCCCATGTCGAGCGCGTCATGGATTCCAACGAGCTCGAGCGCGAACGTGGCATCACCATCCTCGCCAAGAACACCGCGCTCTTTTATCACGGCGTAAAGATCAACATCGTGGATACGCCCGGCCACAGCGATTTCGGCGGCGAAGTCGAACGCGCGCTCAAAATGGTGGACGGCGTCATGCTGCTCGTCGATGCCAGCGAAGGCCCGCTGCCACAGACGCGCTACGTTCTCGGCAAAGCGCTCGAAGCCGGACTGCCGCCGATTGTCGTCATCAACAAGATCGACCGCGCTGACGCTCGCGCCCAGGAAGTGCTCAACGAAATCTACGATCTGTTCATTGATCTCGACGCCAAAGAAGACCAGCTCGATTTCCCCGTCCTTTACACCAACGCTAAGGCGGGAACTGCTTCCACGAATCAAGCCGGCGGCGGCGAGAACTTGCAGCCATTGTTCGAAGCCATCGTGAGCACCATCCCGCTTCCCAAAGGCGACGCCACTGGCCCCCTGCAAATCCTGGTCGCCAATCTTGACTACAGCGATTATCTCGGGCGCCTCGCCATCGCCCGCGTCTTCAATGGCACCATGCGCACCGGCGAAGACGTCGCCATCGCTAAGCTGGACGGTACCATCCAGAAAACCCGCATCACAAAATTGTTTTCATTCTCCGGACTCAAGCGCACCGACATCACCGAAACCGAACTCGGCGACATCGTTGCGGTCGCCGGCGTCGAAGGTATCACCATCGGCGAAACCATCACCGACGCCGAAAATCCCTCGCCGCTGCCGCCGATCACCATCGACGAGCCGACCATCGCGATGCTGTTCACCGTGAACACCTCGCCGTTTTCTGGACGCGACGGCACCTACGTCACCTCGCGCAATCTCCGCGACCGCCTGGCGAAAGAGCTGCTGACCAACGTCTCGCTGCGCATTGAAGACTCCGGCACCACCGACTCGTTCAAAGTCCTAGGTAGAGGTGAATTGCAGCTTTCGATTCTCTTAGAAATGATGCGGCGCGAAGGTTTCGAACTGATGGTCGGCAAGCCCGAGATCGTCACCAAGCGCGACAAAACTACCGGCAAGCTGATGGAACCGGTCGAACACCTCACCGTGGACATTCCCGAAGAATTCGTCGGCGTGGTCATGGAGCAGCTCGGCACCCGTAAAGCCGAAATGTCGAACATGCACAACCACGGCTACGGCCGCGTGCGCATCGAGTTCAAAGTTGCGAGCCGTGGACTGATCGGCCTGCGCAGCCAGTTGCTCACCGACACACGCGGCACCATCGTCATGAACGCGCTCTTCGATGGATACACCGAATGGCAAGGCGAAATTCCCCATCGCCTCACCGGAGTTCTGGTCGCCGACCGCGGCGGAGTTTCAACCGCGTATTCGCTGTGGAACCTGCAAGAGCGCGGCGAACTGTTCATCGGCCCCGGCGTGGACGTTTACGAAGGCATGATCATCGGCGAAAACGCCAAGGACACCGACCTCGACGTAAACGTAGTCCGCGAAAAAAAGCTGACCAACATGCGCGCCTCGAGCGCCGACGAAGCCATCCGATTAGTTCCGTTCCGCCAACTGAACTTAGAGCAGGCCATCGAATTCATCGCCGATGATGAATTCGTAGAAGTGACTCCCAAGTCGCTGCGGCTGCGCAAAAAAGGCTTGCAGTCAAATATCCGCCGCAAGAAGAGCCAGATGGCCGAAGTGGCGGAGTGATCGCCAATACCCTCCCATCCATGCTCGTGTAGGGGCGGGCGCCCCCACCTGGCCCACCACTGGACTCGAGTTGAGCACATAACCGCGTCAGACCCAACCGCTCATTGGAAATATTGGAAACACATCCAGCCCCGGGGTCGGGCAGGTGAGGGCACCAGCCCCTACACAAGCAAAGTGAGGCCCGCCCTTCCAACTTTTCGTTATAATTAGAAAACTCACCGCGCAATCGCGCCCTTAGCTCAGCTGGATAGAGCGTCTGGCTACGAACCAGAAGGTCGGGAGTTCGAATCTCTCAGGGCGCACCATTTTCTTCGAATTCAAACGCATTCATCTACAACTCTCCGTTCATCCTAACCGCCTCCATACGGACCGCAGAAGTCGTCATCATCAGAGGAGGGATTGTCGGCTCCAGCATTGGCTACCGCCCGACTGCCGCCCTGCAAAGATCTTCGTCTCACCGGGCGTTCGTGCTAGGCTTGATCTAGTCTCGGAGGAAAAATGGCCGTGCAAATCACAGTCGAACTCCCAAACGACCTGGCGCAGCATCCCGATCCCGCCCGTGAGGCGATCGAAGCTTTGGCAATTGCCGGATATCGCTCGGGCAAGTTGACGGCATTCCAAGCCAGCCGTCTCCTCGGCTTCACCGCGCGCTTCGATTTTGAGGGCTTTCTGAAGCAGCGGAATATCCTCGACCACGCCTACAACGCGGAAGATCTTGCGGCAGATGTCGAAACCTTGAGCAAGCTCGACCAGGGCCGCAAGCACCCCAGCTAGCATGATCGTCGTCGCCGACGCATCGCCGCTGAATTACCTCATACAACTTGAATGCGAAAACGTGCTGCAGAAGCTTTTCAGCCGTGTCCTCGTTCCCTTCGCGGTGATCGAGGAGTTACGCCATCCCGCAGCGCCATCGCCAGTCGCAACCTGGGTAAAGAATTTTCCCGGGTGGATTGAGGTCCTCGCGATCGCGTCCCAGCCGGACTCAGCTCTCGATGCTCTGGATGCTGGTGAACGCGAGGCCATCCAACTGGCCCTGGAGCAGCGTGCCGACCTCCTCCTGATCGACGAACGCAAAGGCCGCTTCGAAGCAAGACGTCGCAGCATAGCGACCACTGGCACATTGGGAGTTCTGCTGGCGGCGGGAAGGCGAGGCCTGATCGATACAGAAGCGGCGTACGAACGTCTCATCACTGAAACAACATTCCGCGCATCGCCGGACGTAAGAGGGCGGTTCTTGCGCCTCTGCCGTGAGAAGCGATAAGCCATGCACACCGCAGAAGTCGTCATCATCGGCGGAGGTATCATCGGCTCCAGCATCGCTTACCACCTGACCGCCGCCGGATGCAAAAACATTCTGGTAATTGAGCGCGAGTCGGCGCAGGGCAAAGGCTCCACCGGCAAAAGCATGGGAGGCGTTCGCGCCCAGTTCTCCACTCCGGTCAATATCCAGATGTCGCTGTATTCCATTCCTTTTTATGCCGCTTTTGATCAGACGCTGGGTTACCCCTGCGGCTACCGCGCGCAGGGATATCTCTTTTGCGCCACCAGCGCCGCGCACATGGCCTACCTGCGGACGAATCATGAATGCCAGGTCCGCCTCGGCCTCAAAACCGCGCGGCTGATTTCCACCGCCGAAATTCGCGCCATGTTCCCACAACTGCGCTCCGATGACATCGTCGGCGGAGCCTTCTGTTCCACCGACGGCTTCGTCGATCCCTACAGCGCAATGAATGGATTCATGGCGTCCGCCAGCGAACGTGGCGCCGAGCTATGGAAGAACACCGAGGTGACCGGGATTCAGCGCGACGGGCAGGGAATCGCCGGCATCGAAACCAGCCGGGGCGCGGTGAATACGCGAAAAGTAGTGAACTGCGCCGGGGCGTGGGCGGCAAGCATTGCACAGATGGTCGGCATCGATCTGCCCGTCGAGCCGCTTCGCCGCATGCTGGTGCCAACCGAGCCGTTCGATCAGTTCCCGCACAGCGCGCCCATGATCATCGATATGTCAAACGGATTCCACTTCCGCCCCGAAGGCCTGGGATTCCTGCTGGCGTGGAACAATCCTGAGGAGACGCCCGGATACAAGACTGACTTCGATCCCAACTTCGTTGAAAAGATCCTGACCCGCGCCGCGGATCGAGTTCCGATGTTTGAGAACCTGGCAGTCAATCCCAAGCGCGCATGGGCTGGTCTCTACGAGATGACTCCCGATCATCACCCCATTCTGGGCTCGGTGCCGCAGGTGCCAGGATTTTTTCTGGCCAACGGCTTCAGCGGCCACGGCGTGATGCACGCCCCGGCAACCGGGAAAATCCTGTCGGACATGATTCTGACTGGAAAGACCGACCTGATTGATGCGTCTCTGCTGAACCTGGCGCGCTTCGCCGAAGGGCGGCTGATTGAGGAGACGGCGGTGCTGTAGGAAGCACTCAGCATTCATCTGTCAGCAACCGATTCGGAGTCAACGAGTGTTATGGCGATTTAGCGCCAACTGCGCTCGAGCACGTTTGCCCACGCTCTTCACGGCAAAAGAATACGCAGTTTCTTGGCCGCGCGTCACCGGCAGTCCACTAACAAGCGCACGTGGTAGCCAGGTCGAGGCCAAACCAGAAAACCACAGGCCTCCGCTCCCTTTATGACACTTGTAGCCACCTAATCGTTTGGGTGAACTAAGTATCAACTAAATCGCTTTAGATGCTTGACAGCGAAGCGGTGCCTGACGTATATGCATCTGAGTTGCTCGGTCGCCGAGCCGTGGAGAGCCAAAGCGGCTCGTGGAGTCAGGTGGTCGGAGTTCAACAAATAGAGCAATCGCTGGGATCCACGCGCACTCACTGAGCTGCCAGACCAGCCGATTGTTTCCGGGCCGAACCCAGGGACAGATGCAGGTCTGCGATGATCTGCAAACAACCGCCGGGCGAGGCAGCCCGGAACCACCAAGGAGGTGGGTCGTGTCGTTGAAAAAACTATCCAAGATGATGGGACTGCTGGCTTCGACCTCGTTGTTCTTTGTCGCGCAGCAGTTAAACGCTCAAACCGTGTGCAGCAACCAAACCGGAACCAACAACGGATTTTTCTATTCGTTTTTCTTGAGTTCCGGATCGGCCTGCATGACCATGACTGGTAATTTTGGTGGTGGTAACTACAGCACAACCTGGAGTCTCGGTTCCAGCGGGAATATGGTTGCAGGGAAAGGCTGGATGCCCGGATCAACCGGCAGAGTTGTCGGCTACAACGCCGGCAACTTTTCGCCAGGTTCAAACGGATACTTGGCCCTCTACGGCTGGTCAACCAATCCGCTCGTTGAGTATTACGTGGTAGACAGCCACGGCCCCTTTACACCACCGGGCGGCGGAGCACAATCGCTGGGCACCGTGACCAGTGACGGTGGCACCTACAACATCTACAAAGTCAGCAAGAGCGGACCCAACATTCTGGGCAACGGACCTTTCACGCAGTACTGGAGCGTCCGTACATCCAACAGAGGCCAGGGGAGCAACAACACCATCACCTTTGCCAACCACGTCAATGCATGGAGGAGCCACGGCATGAATCTGGGAACGATGAACTACCAGATCATGGCCACCGAGGGATTTGGAAGCAACGGGAGCTCTAACGTCACGACGTGGCAGCAGTAATGTAGTGGTGTGGTAGTGGGGCTGGACGCGACCCTAGCCCCATCCACCCTCAAACTCCCGGCTCCTCCCCGAGCCGAAGGCGGATGGTCCCAGTGCATCTTGGAGCGTTCATCTCGTCTGCTGTTAACCGCATGGGCAGAGCTTCGACTCGAAGAGTTCTCTTATTCTCCGCCCTCGCCATCTGCGGCTCACAAGCCGTGGCAGCTTCAGTCTCCGGACGTGCAGTGCAAAAAGACGGTTCGAATCTCACGGGCCCCTGTCGCGCGACCCTGCAAAAAGAATTAGATCGCCGCGGCGCACCTGATCCCCAGGAAAGCGTGCCCGACGGCAACACAAGCTTCTCCGCGCCGCTCAGCCAGCGTGGCTACTTTCAATTCGTCGGTGTGTCGCCCGGTAAACATGTATTGGCGGTCGAGTGTCCAGCGGCGAGCGGTGTCCGTGAGTTGCAGGTGGAGGCGGGAAAAGAGACCCGGATCAGTCCTCCCTTGCTGCTGGAAGAGCTGACGCTCGAGATCGCGATCACGCCCAAGGTCGATCCCGCAGGTCGGCCATGGCAGCTCACCGTGGACGCGACGGTTCCGCGCTTGCGACAGATCACGGACAAGGCGACGCTCTCAGCCGACGGACGTTGGGCACGGTGCGGCCTCCCCACCGGCAACTATCGCATTACTGTCAACAGCTCCGCTGGCACACCGTGGCTGCAACGGTTCTTTAATTTGAGCTCAACCAGCGGGCCGCTGTTGCTGCGGTTGCCGTTTATGCGAGTGTCGGGCGAGGTGCGGCTGAACTCGCAGCCGGTGCATGCCGGACTCGTATTCCACAATGAGGCCGGCGGAGAGCCCACAACGCTTGCGAGCGATGAGAGCGGTTTCTTTCAGGGGCTGCTGCCGATCACCCCCGGAGTCCAGGAAACTAGATTTACCGTCGAGGCGCGCGCCACGCAACCGCCCATCAGCCGGCGCCTGATGGGTGTAAGCATGCAGTCAGCTGGCGAGACGAGTGCCTGGCTGGATTTGGCCCTGCCAGTGTTCGCCGTGCACGGTACCGTGGTATCCAACCGAGGCCAACCCCAGACCGGTGTGCAAGTCACTTTCGAAGATACAAGCAGCGGAGCTCGAACCACCACCGCCACCGACGACACGGGGGCCTTCGAGCTACCCGATCTGACGCCGGGGAAGTACACTGCAGTGGCTGAGTCGATCGAGGGCGTTTCTGAACGCACGCCCCTCCAGATCGTGGAGGGCGCCGAGAGTGAGCTGAAGCTGGTTCTCAACCCCTCCCAGCGCATCACCTTTTCTGTCGTATCCAGCCAGGGGCCGGTGGCGGACGCAGCTGTGCAGGTCTGGATCCCGCCGGGCGTGCCGCAGTGGTTCACACGCACCGGTCCGGACGGTCGCTTCGAGGTTAAGCTGCCGCCCGGGACTGCGGAAGTGGGGCTGACCATCGGAGCGCGGGGATATGCCTTCAAGCTGACACGGCTGCACATCTCGCGTGAGAGTGATGAATCGCCCAATGCCAATAGCATCACCCTCGATGAATCTGGTGGGACGTTAGTGCTCGATCTCCAACCGCCCGGACGCGTTCCAGATAGCTTCATGACACCTTATCTCGTGCACCAGGGAGCCATCGAAGCCGTCGGCACATTCGCTGGATGGGGTATCAACCAATCGGATCACAGTAGCCGCGGGCCGACAGTGGTCGATTCCATCGAGCCGGGAGTTTACTCGCTCTGCGTGGTTGCGGATCCCTCAGATCTGGCGGCATTCTGGTTTGGCTCTTTGCGATCGGACAATTGCCGCACAGGCTCGGTTGAGGAGGGCGGCACACTGACCCTGTCGCCTCCGTAACCAGGGTTAGGATCCTGCGCCGCTTAGAAATAGGGGCTCCAAATGCACCTCCGCCGGCAGAAGACAGACAACGAGCAAACGTTCGGTCTCGAGCGTTACTGGCCGCTGGTTCATCAATACAGCACAATTGTTGATAACAGCGATTGCACTCATTGACCCAATATGGAAATCAACCCCTAACCGGCGTGACGGATCACGGAGTGCAGGTCGATGGTGGGCTTTGGCTGACCGCTGAGTGCTGAATGCTGAGTGCCAATTGTGCTACCGTTAATTCCTGCGGCCCCGTAGCTCAACTGGATAGAGCATCAGACTTCGGATCTGAGGGTTGGGGGTTCGACTCCCTCCGGGGTCGCCAGATTACGATGGTAACCAGTGCCAATTTGGGCGTTTTCCCTTATCAGTAATTCTTTCCGGACAGGTGGCAATTCCTACCGACGCCGTCCCACCATGCCGCTCTGTTTGCAACCACTTACAAATGGCAAGCCGGATGCAATCTCAAGCCCAGACGAAGTGGCGCGCAACGGGGCGCACTTGAGAATAACTTCGGCCAGAGGTTTTCTTGGGCGCCCCTTGCATTTCGTCAGGCCCTCCCCCAGGTGGACCCAACGCCAGCCAGTACGAGTTGATCGGAGAATTTCGTCCGAATCTAAGCCAGCGCCAGCTTTTCTCCCACATCCAGCCCCGCTCCACGCAACAGCCTAGCCACTACCGGTTCCTTGAAGCGCGAAGCGTCATACTCCACGCGCACAATCCGGTCTTTTTCATCAAACCGAATGCGCCGCACTCCATAAACCTCGCGCATATTATCAATGGCGCGCATCCCCGCCTCGCTCGGCGGATTCGAATAACGGTAAGCGACTTCCATCTGGGTCATTTTTGTCTGAGTCCCTCCATCAGTAAGATACAACACGGTTGCTGAGTCGTAGAGACTTTGATGAATCTATGAAGAAGCTGCTAGCTTCTAGCTACGAGCTTCTAGCAACCAGTGTAGGTTCGCTAGTAGCTAGAAGCTAGCAGCTAGTAGCTCATTCACGATCATGCCAGTCGCGATAGACCCAGTCTGCGGAATGACGGTTGATCCGGCAACGGCCAAAGCCTCGGCCGAGCACGCCGGTACCACGTACTACTTTTGTTGCGGCGGATGCGCGCAGAAATTCCGGGCCTCGCCTGACCAATATTTGAAAGCCAAACCCGCCGGCCCGGTGTTGATCACGTTGGGAGGGCCGAAGCCTGCCGCGAATTCTTTGTTCGCGCAGCCAACGCCAGCGTCGGTTCCCTCGACTGCGAAAAAATCCGCAGCTCCCGCATACGTCTGCCCCATGTGCCCCGAAGTCCGCGAGCCAAATCCGGGTCCATGCCCGAGTTGCGGCATGGCTCTTGAGCCGGAAACTCCGGTGGTGCTGAGCAAGGTCGAATACACCTGTCCCATGCATCCGCAGATTGTTCGCCCGGGCCCTGGGAACTGCCCCATTTGCGGGATGGCGCTCGAGCCCCGCACCGTCACCGCGACCGAAGAAGACAATCCCGAACTGCGCGACATGTCGCGGCGTTTCTGGATCAGCGTAATTCTGACCGTTCCACTGCTCGCCGTCGCCATGGCCGACATGTTGCCGGGAATGCCTGCGCAGCACGTGTTACCCGCCGGTTCGCTCCCTTGGCTCGAATTGCTGCTGGCCACTCCGGTCGTCCTCTGGGGCGGTTGGCCGTTCTTCCAGCGCGGCTGGACCTCGGTGGTGAATCGTTCGCTGAATATGTTCACGCTGATCGCCATGGGCACCGGCGTGGCCTATGTGTACAGTGTGGTCGCGACTCTCATTCCCGGCATTTTCCCGCCGTCGTTTCGCGAAATGAGCGGGCGGCCTGCAGTGTACTTCGAAGCTGCCGCCGCCATCGTCACCCTGGTTCTTCTCGGGCAAGTACTCGAACTCCGCGCCCGCAGCCAGACCGGATCCGCCATCCGCGCCCTGCTGGACCTCGCGCCCAAAACTGCCCGCGTGGTCCGCGACAACTCAGAAACCGACATCCCGCTCGATCAAGTTCAGGTCGGAGATCGCCTGCGCGTTCGACCCGGCGAGAAAATTCCCGGTCGATGGCATTGTCCTCGAAGGCTCTAGTTCCGTGGACGAATCCATGGTCACCGGCGAATCTCTTCCCGTCGAAAAACATTCCAGCGCGAAAGTGATCGGCGCAACAGTGAATGCATCCGGCTCGTTCGTGATGCGCGCCGAGCACGTCGGCAACGAAACCATGCTGGCGCAGATTGTCAACATGGTCAGCGAGGCCCAGCGCAGCCGCGCCCCTATTCAAAAACTCGCGGACGAGGTAGCTGGATGGTTCGTACCCGCGGTGATCGCCGTCGCAGTTCTAACATTCGTCGTGTGGGCAATCTTCGGCCCTGAGCCTCGCTTCGCGCACGCCATCGTAAACGCCGTTGCGGTCCTGATCATCGCCTGCCCCTGCGCCCTCGGCCTCGCCACCCCCATGGCCATCATGGTCGGAACCGGCCGCGGCGCCCATGCCGGCGTGCTCATCAAGAACGCCGAAGCCCTTGAAACCATGGAGAAGATCAACACGCTGGTCGTCGACAAAACCGGCACACTTACGGAAGGGAAACCGCGAGTCGTTGGGGTGAAACCAGCAGCGGGCTTTTCAGAAGATGACTTGCTGAAATCGCTGGCGGCGCTAGAGCAGGGAAGCGAGCACCCGCTGGCCTCCGCGGTGGTCAACGAAGCAAGATCCCGACGATTAGCGCCACTGAAAGTGGATGGCTTCATCGCTTATCCTGGCCGCGGCATCAGTGGCACTGTGGAAAGTCGTCTCATCATCGCCGGGAACGAATCCCTGCTTGAGGAAAGGAAGATCGATGCGCAGTCTCTAAACAAGATCGCGGAGGACCTCCGCGCGCAAGCGCAAACCGTGATCCTGGTTGCCATCAACGGCCAGCCGGCCGGAGTCGTCGGCATCGCCGACCGCATAAAGCCTTCAACCCCCGCCGCTATGGCTGACCTCAAACGCGAGGGCATCCGCATCGTCATGCTGACCGGCGACAGCAGAGCCACAGCTGCCGCAGTCGCGCGCGAGCTGGGCATCGAAGAATTCGAAGCCGAGGTCCTGCCCGAGAAAAAGTCTGAAGTCGTCTCTCGCCTGCAGCGCCAAGCCTGCGTCGTCGCCATGGCTGGCGACGGCATCAACGACGCTCCTGCCCTCGCTCAGGCCGACATCGGCATCGCCATGGGCACCGGCACCGACGTCGCTATCGAAAGCGCAGACATCACCCTGGTCAAAGGCGATCTCGCCGGAATCGTGCGCGCCCGCAAACTCAGCCGCGCCGCCATGCGGAATATCCGCCAGAATTTGTTTTTTGCGTTTATCTACAATGCCCTCGGCGTCCCCGTCGCGGCCGGCGTGCTGTATCCCTTTTTCGGATTGCTGCTCAGCCCCATCCTGGCCGCCGCCGCCATGAGCTTCAGCTCGGTCTCGGTGATCAGCAATTCGCTGCGGTTGAGGACTATGAAACTCTGAAGTCTGAGATGTAATGAATCAAACGAACTCAGGGCGTGTGGACGCGCTTTGCGACCGCTGACCCCAGCCGGCTGAAATCCGCTACGTCCCAGGTGTAGATGATGTCGGCTTTCGCCTGGAGCGCACATTGGGCGAGCAGCATGTCGTAAATCGTCCCACCGACTATGTTCGCGGCCGCCGCGGAAGCGATGGCCGCATAGAATTCCTCCGCTTCCAGCGCAACGACCGTCAGGCGCGATCGAACGTCGTCGAGAAAAAGCAGGGCCTCGTCCGCGCTCATGCGCTGGGTTCCCGGAAGGCGGGTAACTGTCGCGTACACTTCGGCCAGGCTGTGGGCGGCACAGCATCCGTTTCTCGGACTTGCCTTAACGTAGGCGGCTAGGCTTGGCGCGTGGTCAGGATGCCCCATGAGGGCCACCGACACCAGGACCGAGGTGTCGAAGAAATACTTCACCGGGATTTTCCAAGAATCCTGCGCTCCCGCTCGTTGCGAATGCGTCGAATGGTTTTATTCACAGTCTCGACTCTGAGGGGCCGCCCCGAGTCGAAGACCCAGACTCCCTGTTCTTTGTACATGCGGCCTTTGCCGCGCGCCGGGCGCAGCACCACTCGGTCCTCAGACGCCTCCAACTCGATTGCGTCCCCCGGCCCCAACTGCAGCTCATCCCGGATCTGCTTAGGCAACACAATCCGGCCGGCCTTGTCGATGGTTGTGGTGGCATTCATAATGGCAATATACCACAACAAATGCCATTTCTCATGCCATTACGAATAACTGCCCAGCCACTTCACCGGCAGGTGTGCCGCCAGGGCGTTTGCCACCCGTTCGTCGGCCGTGACCAAGTCGGTCTTTGCGGCCAGCGCGGCGGCCACGTAGAGGCCGTCGTAAACACAGCGATCAAACGCTTCGGCGATGCTGAAGGCGTCGCCGAGCAACGGAAGCGCGGGAAGGGTGGGAAAATTGCGATCGCGGGCGCTTCTCAGCGCGGTCTCGGCTTCGGCTTGTGACCAACGCCGCTGGCGGACCACCTTCCAGAATATGTTTCCCAATTCCGGCCAAAAAAGATCAGGCACCAGAAACCGCAGCTCGCCGGCGGCGTAGCCTTTCAATAGTTCCAGCGCGGGGTCTCGCAGAGGCTCACTGGCAGCGGGCAGGAACCACTTTGCCGCCACGCTGGCATCCAGCACCAGGGTGTTCATCGCGCCCGGTCTTCCCGCTGCAGTTCTTCAGAGGAAGAGAAGGGTCCCGCCGCGCCAGGAGTGCGTGCGCGCAGGCGTTTCACTTGCCGCAGAAATGCTTCTCTCGCTTTCAGTTCCGCGGGCGTGACCACATTCTGTTCCAGCAGCGCGAGCACTTCGGCGGCGATGGATTTCCGATGCTGCCTCCCTCGCTCCCGTAAGGAGTCGTACAGATCGTCGGGAACGTTTTCCACGTATAGAGTGGCCATTGGTATCCCCTAATTATAGTCTAGCATATACCTAGGAAGCCGAGATTACGCTAGCTGGAGTTTGGCATTGCTCATTTGGAGGAGTTCGTTCAAACTAGCTGGCTCCATGTGTTGAGGTTTCCGACCCATGTTTCCCTCCAGTACCCACGCTATTCTCGAAATCATCCTGCGCACCATCGTGATCTACCTGGTCGTGCTCATCGGCGTGCGCCTGAGCGGCAAGCGCGAAGTCGGCCAGATGACCCCTTTCGACTTGGTACTTCTGCTTTTGATCTCCAACTCGGTGCAAAACGCCATGACCGGGCCGGATACATCCGTGCTTGGCGGAGTCGCGGCCGCCACAACGCTCCTACTGGTGAACCGGCTGGTGGCTGCGATTTCCGGCAGCAACCGCCGCCTGCGCAAGGTCATCGAAGGTGAACCTACCTTGCTGGTCCATGACGGAGCGATCAACACCGTGCACATGGCGCAAGAGCACATCAGCATGGACGAACTGGAGCGCGCCCTCCGCGAGCACGGAATCAACAGCTATCACGATGTCGCCTTGGCCGTGCTGGAAGTGGATGGCTCGATCAGTTGCCTGAAGTATGACGAGTTGAGTCCAAACGCCAACAACCATCTGGTGCGTAGGAAGTACTTGCAGAAGCATTAGGGCTAGCGCCCGTACACCACCTCACTTCGTCATCACCACCGGCAGCTCATAGTAAGGCGTCACCGTCACCGTTAGCGATTTCCGCGCTGCAAACACGTCCGCCTTTACCGGAAAGCTCACGACCACCGTTCCCGACAGTTTGTCTACCAGGGTTCATCCGCGTCTCGACTTTCAGAATGTCCAACGCGTGAGCTCTTAAACCAGGGAACGCCTCGAAATATCGCTGTGCATCGACGTCGGGCGCTGCGTCGTCGGTGAGCGTGCTGCTGCCGGTATCGATCGACGCCTGAATGGTGTGAATGACGGAAGGCTTGTCCGAGTTGTTCTGCAGCGACACATTGATGGCCACCATCACCATGTCCTGCCCCGGCACCTCGACCGAAACGATGTCGTCGATCGATCCCGCTGAGTGTGGATGCGCGCGATGCGTGAGTGCATAGCCCGCCGCGATCGCGATGAGAACCACCCAGGCAGATCGCGACAATTCCCGCCGGCGGCAGGCTCTTGCGCGCCGTGCCGTATTCCTCGCCAATATCGAAAGTCAGTCTGCGGCTGAGGGGACTGTCCTGACGAAGTTTCCGGAACCGGCGGCGGAGGTGTAGGTGATGAACTCGACATGGCCACCTCCAATCGATCCGATTGTACTCGCAATGTCGAGCCGGCAGTCTATTGCGGCCAGTCGTGCTTCATCGCGTTGGCAAACTTCTCTACGGGCAACGTATTCAGCACGTCTTTCGCGTCGTCAGCCACGCGCGCCGCGCCTGCAAAATTCCGAAGCGGATTTTCTCCATGTGCGAAGTGTGGTGCGAGTCGGTATTGATCACGATCTTTACCCCCATCTGCTTCGCCAGCCGCAAATGCCGATCGCAAAGATCAAGCCGGTCAGGATACGCATTCAACTCCATCGCGACTTTATTCCGGGCCGCGGCCTGCAACACCGCGTCCAGGTCGAATGCGATACGCTTCCCGCCGAAGCAGCAGCCTGCCCGTCGGATGCCCGATGATCGACGTATTCGGATTCTCCACAGCCTTCAGCAGCCGCTCCGTCATTTCCTGCGGCGTTTGATTGAAATGCGAGTGCACGCTGGCAATGACCAGATCCATCTGCTCTAAAACCGAATCAGAAAGATCGAGCAAGCCGTCGGCCAGGATGTCCACTTCAATCCCGGCAAAAATCCGAATGCCGCCGACGGACTCATTCGCCGCCCGAATTCGCTCGACGTGGGCCACGGCGCGCTTGTCGTCTAGACCATTCGCGAAGGCGAGGTTCTTGGAATGATCGGTGATGGCCATGTACTTGTACCCGCGCTCGCGCGCCGCCTCGGCCATTTCCTCGATCGTATTCTTCCGTCGGTCTCGACCGTGTGCATGTGCACGTCGCCGCGCAGATCTTCTTGCGTGATCAGGTCGGGCAGCGCGTGCTTCTCCGCCGCATCAATCTCTCCTAAATTCTCCCGCAGTCTCCGGCGGAATAAAATCCAGCTTAAGCGCTGCATAAATCTCTTCCTCCGACTTCGCCGCCACCACCACGCTCTCATCCTCCAGCTGCGCCAGGCTGTATTCGTTGAGCGTGTAACCCATTTTCAACGCGCGCTGCCGCAGCGCGACGTTGTGCGCCTTCGATCCCGTAAAGTACTGCATCGCCGCGCCGAACGATTCCGGCGGCAGCAACCGCACATCGACCTGCATCCCGCCCCGCATCCGGAAGCTGACCTTGTTCTCGCCGCGGGCGATGATTTCCATCAGCCCCGGCAGCTTGATGATGTGGTCAATCAGCTTCTGGCGTTCGGCGTCATCGCGGCATGCCGGCCCCGTGACCAGAATGTCCAGATCGCCGACCGTCTCCCGACCCCGCCGCAGCGACCCCGCCGGTGTCACCCTCTCAATTCCACCGCACTCCCTCAAATGCTCGATGATTTGTCTCCGCCTGCGCTTCCGCTGCATCCAGCAAATACCGGCCCGCGATCCGCTGGTAATCCTCAATCGCCTTCAGCAGCTTCTGTTCGTGCTTCTCGCCCATGCGTGGCAAAATGCGAATCCTCCCTTCGCGCGCCAGTTGCGCCACGCCCTCCAGATCGCACACCTGATACGCGCTCCAAATCAGCGCAATCGTCTTCGGTCCCAGCCCCTGCACCTTGAGCAGTTGCAGCATCGACGGCTTGTACTTTTTCAGCAGGTCGGCATGAAGCGTAAGCCTTCCCTCGCCCAACATTTCTTTCAAGTTCAGCCAGCATCCCTTTCCCGATACCGGGAATTGCCAGCACCTGTTTGGGATCGCTGATCAGATCGGAAATCTGTTGCGGGAAGGCTTCGATGGCCTCGGCGGCATTGCGGTAGGAACGGATGCGAAACGAATCCTGCCCGTCAATCTCCAGCAGGTCGGCGGTCTCGTACAAAATTCCAGCGAGGGATTTGTTGTCCACGAAAAGAGACTAACCAATCTCGGGCGGGATAGAAAGTCTTGGCTATCGGAATCCCGCTGGGCAGAACTTCAGGTGGGCAGTAAAATGGCTTCTCGTCGGAATGCTCGCCGAGCGCTGTGGTTGGATAAATTCTTACGAGGCCTTGGTCACGTTCGCCGCTTGCGGCCCCTTCGTGCCTTGCACGATCTCGAACTCGACCGCGTCGCCCTCCTGCAGGCTCTTATAGCCTTCGCTGGAGATTGCGCTGTAATGCACAAAAACATCCGGTCCGTCGTCGCGTCCGATGAATCCGTATCCTTTCGCGTTGTTGAACCACTTCACCGTGCCTTTCAATCGATCCACCTACGTATCTCCGGGAGCGTCCTGATCGTGCTCCTCGACGTACACAGCCCTATTTTAGGCCATTCTGCTTCTGCCGGGGAGGGCTGTCAAGCAGGGAATCCCCCGCCCCTAGCGCCGTTTAACCCGCTGCTGCTGGTCCAGCCAGAGCACCCCTGCAATGGTCTTCGCATCTTGGATGGCGCCACTGACCACCATGGCCACAGCTTTTTTTAAAGGCACGAATTGGATTTCGATCACTTCGTCTTCTTCCGGCTGGGCAACCCCCGGGCGCAAGTCGGTGGCCAGATAAATCGACATCGCTTCCGCCAGGAATCCCGGGCTGGGCCAGAAGTATAAGATGCGTTTCCACTTGCGCGCGGAGTAACCCGTCTCCTCCAGCAGCTCGCGCTTGCCCGCCGCCAGCGGATTTTCGCCCTCATCCAGGCTCCCCGCCGGAAGCTCGTACAGGAACTTTCCCGCCGAGTGCCGGTATTGCCTCTCCAGCAGCACCCGCGATTCCATGTCCACCGCCAGAATCACCACCGACCCCGGATGGTGCACCACGTCGCGCCGCACCCGAATGCCACGAGGGCTCCATCACTTCATCGGTTGAGACCCAGAACGCCGGTCCGCGATACGATTCGCGCGACGACAGCAGCTTTGCCTTGCCTGAAGATTTTGATTTGGCCATACAGACAATATAAGGGAAATTCCGGTGCTGAGAGCGGGCAGGGGATCGCTAGCTCAGCATGATTCTCTGAATCGATCGCGCCTTGCCGGTCGAGTCATCGCCCTCGACGACCACGGCGCAAAGCCGCGCGTCATCCGTAGCCGGCTCAAAGCGCACCGGCATGTTGTTCAGAAAGCGCCCGACCACCAGTTCTTTCTTCACGCCGATCACGCCGTCGTAAGGCCCGGTCATACCGACATCCGTGATGTAAGCCGTCCCGCCGGGCAGCACCCGCTCGTCCGCCGTAGGCACGTGCGTGTGGGTTCCGACAACCGCGGTAACACGTCCGTCGAGGTACCAGCCCAGCGCAATCTTCTCCGAAGTAGCTTCGGCGTGAACATCCACGAAAATGATTTTCGCTTTGATCTGGTCGAGCAAGCGGTCGGCGCAGCGGAACGGATCATCATTCGCCGCCATAAAAATTCGTCCCTGCAAATTGATCACCGCATACGGCACATCATTCTTGCGCCCTTCATAAATCCATGTCCAGGAAGATCGCTGGCGTAATTCGCCGGACGCAGCACCCGCCGCGCCGGCCCGTGCGCATCGCCATCCACGGTCGCGAAGTAGTCGAGAATCTCGCGCTTGTCCCAGACGTGGTTGCCGGTGGTGAGCACGTCCACGCCCAGGTCGAAAAGATCTTCCGCCAGCGAAGGCGTAATCCCAAATCCCGCGGCCGCATTCTCCCCGTTGGCCAGCACCAGATCAATGCGCTGCTCGCGCACCAGTTCCTTGCAGCTTCTCGCGGACGATATTCCGCCCCGGCCGCCCAAAAATATCCCCAATAAAGAGAATGCGCATGTGATTTCGATGGTATCACGCAGATTTTCTATGAGTTGTGCAGCGCGACAAATGGATTGTGGAGCGGCGGGCGTCCTCGCCCGCCCCTCGCCGCAGGCGAGGAAGTCAGAAGCCTTTAGCCGCAAAGGACGCCGAGCAAACGCAAAGCCCGCAAAAGTTTTCTTTGCGTCCTCGGCGTTTCCTTGGCGTCCTTTGCGGTTAAAAGCTTTTGCTTTCTACTGCGGCATCAGCTCTGCCGTCCGCAGAAAGTCGTAGTTCCCGGAAGGATTCAAGTGCAGGTTCTCCACCCGCGCCGAATGCACCATCACATTGTCGAAATACCAGAGATCAAAGTAAGGCAAATCCGCGGCCAGCATCTGCTGAATCGCCGCGTAGTCCTGCTTGCGCGCCTTCTGATCAAGCTCGGTCCGCGCATGCGTCAATCAATGCGTCCACCTGCGGATTCGCAGTAGATACTGCCGGTTCGCGCCCTTGGGGATAATGCGCGACGAATCGAATGCGTATTCAAAAATGTCCGGGTCTTCGTTGCCGCCCACCCAGCGCAACGAATACACCTGAAATTCGCCGTGGGTCACGTCCGCGAAAAACGTCGCAAATTCAAAGCTGCGAATGTCGAGCGCAATCCCCACCTCCCGCAATTGCTGCTGAAACACCGCCGCCATGGCCCGCGAGCTTTCCTCGGTCGAAGTTTTCATGGTGAGATGAAAGCGCACCCCGTGTGCTTCCGGATATCCCGCCGCATCGAGCAACTGCCGGGCCCTCTCCGGATCATGTGGAGTACTGCTGTACATCGCCGTCGTAAGCCCAGCTCTCCGGAGGCAGCACGCTGGCCGCCAGCCGCGCCGAATCCCGCATCAGATAATGAATCAGCGGCTGGCCGGTCTAGCGCGTAAGCAATCGCCTGCCGCACCCGCACGTCTTTCAAAATGGGGTCGCGCAGATTGAACGCCATGTACCCCAGCCGCGTCCCCGGAGCGCGCAGCACGCGTAGCTTCGGCTCGCGCTCGCAACGTCAGCACACGTGTCAAACGGCAGCGAGTTGATGGCCACATCGGCGCTGCCTTTGCGCAGTTCGAGCGCGCGCGTGGTGTCGTCCGGCACCACCATAAAACGCACCCGCGAGAGCTTTCGCCTTGTCTCCCCAATAGTTGTCGTTGCGTTCGATGACGACGTCCTTATCCTGCTCGGCGCTCACAAAACGAAACGGCCCCGAGCCGACCGGGTTCTGGCTCATCTCGCTGCCGCTTCCGTACGGCACGATCCCCATCCCCGCTCCTCCCGCCACGTTCCACAGCAGCGCCGCCCACGGCTCTTTCAAATGAAAGATCACCGTCAGGTCGTCGGGAGCGTCAATGTGATCGACGAAGCGATAGGTCGCTGGCCTTGGTGCTGCGCACTTTTCCTTGCAGCAGGGAATCGAAGCTCCACTTCACGTCGCGCGCAGTCAGCGGCCGCCCATCGGAAAACTTCACTCCCGGGTGCAGATGAAAAATGTAGGTCTTCGGATCGGGAATCTCCCAGCGCTCGGCCAGCCCCGGCTGCACGCTCAAGATGCTCGTCGCGAGCCAGCAGATTGTCGAACAGAAGCCCGTCAATATTTTCCGATTGCGCATCCAGCCCCACCCGCGGATCGAGATTGGTGGGGCTGGATTCGATGATCATCACCAGAGTGTCCGGCTCCGGCGGGCTGCGAGCAGGAAAAAAGCGCAGGACAGCAAGCAGGACCGAAGCGCCCGCCGAGCTCGTGACTGCTCGTCCAATTGTCCGTCATTCGAGATCAGTCTAATCGCTTGCCATCGCGCAGCAGCTGATTCACCGTATTCCAATTCCGCATGGTGGTGGCTACCGACAGCACGCGATCCAGCGGATGCTTCCACAAACTGCTCCCGAAACTCCGTTGGGAAAATAAAGATACAGTTCCCGTTCCCCGACAGTGCATCCGGTCCGGGAGTGCAGGTCAGTGCCGCAATTTCCTCGAGCAGCCGCCGGCGGTGGCGCCTCCGGCAAGAAAGCCACATGCAGCTTGGCCGCGATCGATCCGCTCTTTTCCTTCAGCAGCGGATTGTCACGCACCATCTTCTCCATCTCTTCCCGCGTCCGCAGAATCACCGGCACCGGAAAACCGAAGTCGTCGATCAGATTGCGCTCTCGATCTTCTTACCACAGCTTCGCGGCGCGATCTTCCGTGCCTTGAACACCACGTTCCCGCTCTGAATGTAGGTCTGCACCGGCGCGAATCCCAGCCCCTCGAACGAAGCGCGCAGCCTCTCCATCTTGATCCGCTTGTGCGGCCGATATTGATTCCGCGCAGCATTGCAATGTAAACGGCATAAATAGCTGCTAGTGGCTAGTGGCTAGTGACTAGTAGACGTCTTGGAGCCTTAGTCCATCGCGTCGGCATCGTGGATTTTACTAACCACTAGCCACTAGCCACTGACCACTGCCTTCACGGATACGAAATCTTCCCCAGAACTACCGCCCGCCTTCGCCCCAGTCGCCGCCGGGACATTCGATGGCCGGCGGTTCCAGGTCTCAAACGCCAGCACCGCAAAAGCCACCGCTTCCTTGGCCTCCGACGGAATCCCAAATTCGTCCGACGAGCGCAGCCGCAAGCCCAATTTCGCGCGACTTCATTCGCCAGCGTCGCCATCAGCGTCGGATTCTTCGCCCCGCCGCCCGAAACAATCAGCTCCGAGAAGCCGCCGCTGGGGCAAAACAAATCTCTCGACTGCATCGCGAATCGACCGCGCCGTCAACGCCGTCGCGGTGGCGATCACATCGTCGCCGTCACCCGATCATTAGGCGTGCCCTCACCCGCCCACCACGAACCGCTTCGCGGGTATTCGTGCCTTTCAGCCCAGCGCGCGTGCATCGCGCGCGCAAGCCCGCAGAAACTCCTCGCAAACTCCCGCCCAAATTCCTCGCGCCCTGCCGTCTTCGGCGGCCGCTGCCGGAAAAAACTCCCGCGCAAGAATTTCTCAACCACATCCATCCAGCACTCTCCCCGACGCGGCGATGCTTGCCATCGCGGTCAAACGGCTTACCGAAAAAGTTGCTCGGTCAGCGCATCCATCACCATGTTCCCCGGCCCGGTATCAAATGCGATGACGTCGATCGAGCGCCGCCCCCGCCGGAATTGCCGTCAGGTTGGCAATGCCTCCGATGTTTTGCGCGATGCGACCCGACCTTCTCGGTCGCGATAAAGAATGTAGTCAAGGTACGGCACCAGCGGCGCGCCCTTGCCGCCCGCTGCCATGTCCGCCGGACGAAAATCCGACACCACCGGAACCCCCACCCGCGCCGCAATCAGCGCGGCCTCTCCCGGTCTGCCAGGTGACGGCGAGCTTCTTTCCCAGAAACCCCGCCGGCACCCCCTGGTGATAAAGCGTCTGCCCGTGACAGCCCACCAGCTCGGCCTTTACGCCGCAGTTTCTTCTGCGCCGCCAGCACCGCATCCGCATACAACTCGCCGAGTAAAAAATTCAGCCGCGCCAGATCGGCCACGCTGGCGCGCTGGGAGTTCATCGCAGACAAGCACCTGCCGCCGCACCGTTGCCGGATAAGCAAACTCCGCATGGCCGAGAAATTCGAGGTTGGCAGCGGTCGTGCCCGTGTGGGCGGACCTCGTCCGCCCGCAGCCGGGAGCCGGTTCCGCCTTCGCCGGGACGCACTTGATCCGCACCAGCGCCACGTTGATCCCGTCCGCCGAAGTCCCGCTCATCACTCCCGCGACGATCATCTCTTGACCTCGCCTTCGACCCGATCCGGCCTCCCGGCCCCTGCGCCCGCCGCCAGTTGCCGCAACCGGACCTGCTCGCCGAATTCCCAAAGCGGCGTCGCGAGGCGTCTGATCCGTTCCGGCGATGGCGCCGCCGTCCGGCGCTTCAACTCGGTGGATTTCTTCTTGAACGCCGCCACCCGCTGCGCCGATTCCAGCGACTCGCCGCCGGAACCGCGCATTGCGCTCACTCTCGCGCACCAGCGCTCTCAAACGCCCGCTCCACCAGCTCCAGCTGATGGCAGATCAGGCACAGATCCCCGCCTGCGCGCACGAACTCGACCGCCGCTTGATCGACCGGCGCCGCCTTGAGCACCCCACCCATCTCCAGATCGTCCGAAACAATCAGCCCGCGATAGCCAATTCGTCGGCGCAGCACATCGCCGATCCATTTCTTCGACAGCGACGCCGGCAGCTTGGTCCCGCGTGACTCGCGGATAATTGGCATGGTTCACCATCACCATGGCCAAGTTCGCGCCGCATCACCCGATAGGGAACCAGGTCTTCCTCCCAAAGTCTGCTTGGAAAGATTTTCTGATCACTGGCAGCGCATGATGCGAATCCAGATTGCCCTCGCCGAGCCCGGGAAAGTGCTTGCCCGCGCCGATCACTCCGGCCGATTTCAAGTCCGGCCAGAAATTCCCGCGCATAAACGACGACCGCGTTGGGGTCGGTCGAAACCGCCCGCGAGCTCATCACTTTGCGCGAAGCCTTGAAAGCCAGATCGAGCACCGGGGCAAAATCCACATTGAAACCCAAAGCCCGGCAGGTCTTGCCGATGATCTCGCCGTGCTTGCGGAAGAGCTTGCGGTCGCCCGCTCGCAAAACACATCCGCCGCCGAAGGCGCCGGACCGGTCACATTGCGGAAGCGGTCCACCTTGCCGCCTTCAAGATCGACGCAGGTGAAACAGCGGCTCGCGGACGTACGTCTGACAATCCTTGAGCAGCTCGTGCGTCTGCTGCGCGTTGACGATATTGCGGGCAAACAGAATCACGCCCGCCGGCTGAATGCGGCGTGAGCAGGGAAGCCAGCGGCGGCGACATCTCGGTGCCGTCAAAGCCCACGATGAGAAGCTGGCCGATGAGTTCGCCGGTCTGCGTCTGGTGCTTGCCTGGGCTTGTTTGGTGCGGGCCATGGTTTGGCTTGATTTGGCTGAAAGCGGTTGCGCTGAAAGTTTCATTCTACTTGCTGCTTCAATTCCGAGAGCAAGTTCAGCGCATCGAGCGGGGTCAGCCGGTTGAGGTCCACCTCGCGCAGCCGCTCCAGGACGGGCTGCGACAGCGGCGTAAAAATGGTCAGCTGCGCCGCGCGCGACGCGCCGGCGCCGCCAGCCGCTGAACTGCAAGCTGCGCGCTCAGCTCGGCCTCGGCGCTCTCGTGCTCGGCCAGCACCTCGCGTGCCCGCCGCACCACTTCCTCGGGCAGTCCCGCCAGTTTCGCGACTTCGATCCCGTAACTGCGGTCGGCCGCCCCGGGCTCGACTTTCCTCAGAAATACAATTCCGCCGCCGGTTTCCTTCACCGCGACGTGAAAGTTCTTCACCCCGGAAAGCTGTTCGCCGAGCTCGGTCAGTTCAAAATAGTGGGTGGCGAAAAGCGTCTTGGCCCGGGTGCGGGAATGCAGATACTCGACCGCCGCCCAGGCGATGGCCAGGCCGTCATAGGTCGAAGTGCCGCGGCCGACTTCGTCCAGCAGAATCAAAGACCGCGGGGTCGCGGTATTCAAGATCGCCGCCGTCTCCGTCATCTCGACCATGAACGTCGACCGCCCGCGCGCCAGATTGTCGCTGGCCCCGATGCGGGTGAACACCCGGTCCACGATCCCCAGGCGGGCCTTGCGTGGCCGGGACGAAGCTGCCCATCTGCGCCAGAATCACGATCAGCGCCGTCTGCCGCAGATAGGTCGATTTGCCGCCCATGTTCGGCCCGGTCACCAGCAAGAATGTTGTGGGTGGTCGAGTTCAAATAAAGATCGTTGGGCACAAAGCGGGCGTTTTCTGTTCCCGCCAGTCTTCGTTCCGCCAACCCCTGGCGCCGCAGAACTCCTGCTGCTCGATCACCGGATGCCGTCCACCCACAATTTCGAGGTCGGAAGAATCGTCAAACTGCGGGCGGCAGTAATTGCGCAGCGCCGCGAGGTGGGCAAATGACGCCAGCACGTCCACTTCCGCCAGTGCCAGCGCGGTCTGCCGGATGCGCCGGGCTTCTCCGGCGATGGCGGTACGCAGCTCGGCAAAAATCCGCCGCTCGATCTCGACGATCTTTTCCTGGGCGTCTAAAATCTTCGCTTCGTATTCCTTCAACTCCGGGGTGGTAAAGCGCTCGGCGTTGACCAGGGTCTGCCGCCGCTCGTAATCCGCCGGCGCCAGATGCTGATTGGCCTTCGAGATTTCGAGGTAATAACCGAACACCGAATTGAAGCGCACCTTCAGCGACGCAGATTCCGGTGCGCTCGCGCTCGCGTTGTTCCATTTGCACCAGAAACTCTTTGCCGTTGCGGCTGAGCTCGCGCAACTCATCGAGCTCGCGGTCGGCGTGCGGCTGAATCACCCCGCCGTCGCTTAAAGAAATCGGCGGCTCGGGAACAATGGTCTGCTCGATCCGCAGCCGCAGGTCGCGCAAGTTCGTCGATGTCGGCCTGCAACGCCTGCGATCGCGCCGAAGTCAGCCGCGCCAGCGCCGCTTTCACCGCCGGAATCCTCCCCAGCGATGCCGCCAGCGCCAGCAGGTCGCGCGGGTTGGCGGTCTCAAGCGTCACCCGGCTGAGCAGGCGTTCGAGGTCGAGCACCCCATCGAGCGCCCGCCGCAGTTCTTCTCGCGCAATCGTCAGCCTTCACCTGCTCTTCGACCGCGTCCAGCCGCTGATTGATTTCGATTGCGTCCAACGCCGGCCGCAGCATCCACGCCCGCAGCAGGCGCTTGCCCATGGGCGTGATGGTCGCGTCGATGGCCCTGAACAGCGTCACCCCGGCGTCGGTCCCGGCAAACAGCGGTTCGATCAACTCCAGATTGCGCACCGTGACCGCATCCAGCACCAGGCAGCTGTGGCGCTCGTAAAATCCGATGCGGTCGACGTGATCGAGCGAGCCGCGCTGGGTCGAGCGCACGTAGTAAAGAATCGCTCCCGCGGCCGCCGCCGCCGCGGGTTTTCCCGCCAGGCCAAAGCCTTCGAGCGACAGCACCCCGAAATGATTTTCGAGAAGCGGGAATGGCGTGGTCGGGAGAAAAAATCCAGTCGTCGAGCGGAGTCGCGGCCCACGGCGATCGCTGTGCTTTGGCTGGGGAGGGGCTCGCCCAGAGCCTCCGGATTGGAGCGCGCGGTGTTCGCTCTGCCGCCGCTCAAACAGCGGCGCCGACGACCCATACAGCAGTTCCTTGGGACGCAGTTGCAGCAGCTCATCCTGGATCCGCTGCTCCGCCCCTTCGCCCGAAAACTCCGTGGCCCGAAACTCGCCGGTCGAAAGGTCTAAGGCCGCAAACCCGGCGCGGTCGCCCCGCCGCCAGCAAGAAACCACCGCCGCCAGAAAATTGTTTTCCTCAGAACCCAGCGATGAATCCGCCGCCGTCCCCGGCGTGACCACCCGGGTCACCTCGCGGCGGACGAGTTTCTTGGCCAGGCGCGGGTCTTCGGTCTGATCGCAGACCGCGACCTTGTAGCCCTTGCGGATCAGCTTGCCGATATAGCCTTCGGCGGCGTGGAAGGGAACTCCGCACATGGGAATGGCCACGCCCTTTTCCTTGTTGCGCGCGGTCAGAGTGATCTGCAACTCTTTGGCCGCCAGCACCGCGTCCTCAAAGAACATTTCGTAAAAATCCCCCAGCCGGAAAAACAGCAGCGCCGAAGGATGTTCTTTCTTGATGGCGGAATATTGCCGCATCAGCGGCGTGGTGGGTTCGGTCATGGGAGACAGTGGCTAGTAGGCTAGTGGCTAGTGGCCAGTAAGAACTCGGTCGACGATCCATCGCTTAGCGGCTGGCTCTACTAGCCACTAGCAACTAGCCACTTTCTTGCGCGGATTATAACAACCACTCTACCTGTGCTTCCCGTGGAAAACCGGTCCCTTACGCCCTTCGTGCGATAATCTCTCCGCCTCATCACTTTTCATATGGAACTGCGCAAAGATCCCCTCACCCGCTCCTGGGTACTGACCGGCGACGACATTCCGGAGACCGCGCCCCGCGCCCGCCGCCGAGTGCC
The DNA here is from genome assembly GCA_963819825.1 of uncultured Acidobacteriota bacterium. GTDB lineage: Bacteria > Acidobacteriota > Terriglobia > Terriglobales > Acidobacteriaceae > Gp1-AA145. The sequence goes on along the minus strand of CAWFXO010000002.1, from coordinate 78,538 downwards.
GCCTATGTCCCGGGTCGAAAGACCGGCTGCAGCAGATTTCGAGCCGCGCCGCCGTCCCCGGCCACAGGCAGGCCCGTGGTCGGCCCGCGCCGTGGTCCACCCCGCCGCCGTCTATCACATCGAGGGCGAGGCCGAGCGCCGCGGACAGGGACTCTACGACCGCATGCCGCCGCTGGGCGCGCACGAAGTCCTGGTCGAAAATCCCAAGCATGACCGCCAGCTGTGGCAGGCCTCGGACTCCGAGATCGAGCAATTCCTGCTGCTCGACCGCCCAGCGCATTCAGGACCTGAAGGGCGACGGCCGCTTCCGCTACATCTCGCGTGTTTAAGAACCACGGCCCCGGCGCCGGGCAGGAATTCGAGCATCCCACTTCGCAGCTGACCGCGACCACCTTCATCCCCCGCCGCGTGCTCTACGAGTTGCGCTCGGGGCTCGATTATTTCAAGCAGAAAGAGCGCTGCGTGTTTTGCGACATGCTGGCCCAGGAGATGCAGCAGGGCCAGCGCATCGTCGAAGTCCGCGGCGACTTCGTCGCCCTCTGCCCCTACGCCACCCGCGCTCCCTACGAAACCTGGATCCTGCCCCGCACCCACGACGCCGGCCTTTGAACGCTTCGCCCTCGCCCGCATCCCGGCGAAGATGCGCGACCTCGGCAGGCCTGATCAAGCGCACCTTGCAGCGCATCCGCACCATCACCGAGAGCTTCCACCTGGTGCTGCACACCGCCCCCAACCGCTCCCACGTGTCCGCCAGCCTCGGATACTGGAAGACCCTCGACGACGACTACCACTGGCACATCGAAATCCTGCCCATCCTCGCCGCCAAGGCCAAGTCCTATACGTTTAAAGAAGTGTACTACTCGCCGGTCTCGCCGGAGACCGCGGCCAAGCGGCTGCGGGAAGCGGCAGTGGAAATTTAGATTTTTGTTGCGAGAGAGAAAAGCATTCACCGCCGAGTACGCCGAGATCGCAGAGAAATACGATCAAAAGGTTTTCTCTGCGATCTCTGCGTTCTCGGCGGTGAAATGGTTTTGACTTTGGCCCGCCCTACTTCAGCCCCACCCCATACAAATACTGATACGGGCTTCCCCCGTTCAGCGGCAGGGCTGCGGTGAAGGACGAAAACAGCACCGCCCGCCCCATAAACGTCACAAACACGTCCTGCTGGGAACTATTGGTCGAGATGCGAAACGTAAACAGGCCATTGCAGGGGTCGGTCAATTGGCCTTGGCTTCCGTACAAGTAAGACGCGTCGGCCACCGGGGTCAGCGCCGTCTGAATGACGGTATTGCCCTGTCCATCCTGCACCGTCACGTTGCCCTGCGCGTCAATGACCAGCGTCGCGTTGCCCAGGCTGGCGATCCCGCTTTCGATATTGCCCTGGCCGGTGGTGGCGTTGGTCTTCTGGTAATAAATCGCATGATAGGTGCCGGCCACCGCCGCATCAAAATTCTTGGTCGCGGCTTTGCCCAGTCCGAGGATGGCCCCGTTTGCCGTGTCCACCACAAAAATCCCCTGCGCGGTGCCAAACACAAAATCGCTGCTGCCCTGGTTGGAGAGCCGCAGAAACTTTCCCGAAATGTCCTCGGAAAAGTTTCCGCCCGGCATCACGTTGCTATGGAACGCCGAACTGTTTTGCAGGGTGGCGCCGTAGGGCCAGTAGCTTGAAACCGACACATTCCCCTGGGCATCGAGGATCGCTGAGCCCGCTTCCGCCGCCCGCCGCGGTCCGAAATTGCATGTAGTTGTAGCCATGATTTTCAAAAGTGGCGAGTGTAACCTGGCTCTCGGCCACCGCCGTCACCAGCGCCGGGGTGGCGTGGTCGGTCCCCGCCTTTAGCGCCTCGACCAGCATGGCATAGCCGGGAATCTCATAGGCCGCCACCAGATTGCCCGCCGGGTCGTTCAACGTATAGGTCCCGTCGGGATTCACCGTGTACGGCACTACCCCGCTGTCCCCGTTCGACACGTTGATGTAGGTGATGGTCTGGGACGTGCTGTCCAGGGTGATGTTCATAAAGTCGCCGACCGAGGCGGTTCCGCTGTAGGAACGCGACGACGAGGACGCCGAACCCAGGCTGGTGCCAGTGCCGCAACCGGCGGTAAACGGTAGGGTAGATAGCAGGGTGGAAAGTAAAAAGACTCGCAGGCGCATGGATCTCTTCCTCCATGCGAACCATCGGCTCAGGGCTGGCTGGGATTGAGGAGATTTTGAGTCATCCGCCCCATTGGCCTTTGGTCATCTGGACAGCAAAAACATTACCGCCGAGAACGCAAGATGTGATTCACCACAGAGACACAGAGTCGCAGAGGGGTAAAGTCGATAGAAAAGGTTTTTCTGTGGCTCTGTGTCTCTGTGGTGAGAGGTTTCAAGAAAAAGTTTCTCTGCGCTCTCGGCGTACTCGGCGGTGAAATGCTTTTGCGCTAGAGCCGCTCAAAGAACAAACAAATCGACTCAATCCCGCGATAGAAATTCGGGATATGAAACTTCTCATTGGGCGCGTGCAGATTGTCGTCCGGCAGGCCGAACCCCATCATCACCGAGGGAATCTTCAGCACATCCTGAAAATCGGTCACAATCGGAATCGACCCGCCAGAGCGGATGAATACCGTGTCTTTCTTGAAAACTTCATGCATCGCCTCAGTCGCTGCCTTGATGTAACGGTTGTCGGTCCCCACCACGCACGCCGGTCCTTTGCTCCACAGCTTGATCTTGGTCTCAATCCCCTTGGGCGTGAGTTTTTTCACATAGGCCGTGTAGCGCTTCAAAATGTCATCCGGGTCCTGATTGGGCACCAGACGCAACGAAACCTTCGCCTGCGCCCGCGCCGGAATCACCGTCTTCGCTCCCGGTGCGGTAAAACCTCCCGGCATGCCGTGCACTTCGAGCGTCGGCCGCGCCCAGGTGCGATACAGCACCGAATACCCCGGCTCGCCGGTCAGTGTCTTCGACCCCACCTCCGTCTTGCTGTAATGCTCCTCGTTAAACGGCAGCCGCTTCCAGGCCTTGAGTTCCGCCGCGCTCGGCGCTTTCACGTTCTTGTAGAAGCCCGGAATCAGCACCTTGCCCTTCGAGTCTTTCAATTTGCTGATGATTTCAATCAGCGCAAAAAACGGATTCGGCGCCGCCCCGCCGTACATCCCCGAATGCAGATCGGTCTTCGCCCCGTGGGCCTCAATCTCGGTGTAAACCAGTCCCCGCAGCCCCACGCACAAAGTCGGCAGATCCGGCGCAAACAATTCCGTGTCGCACACCAGCGCAAAGTCGGCCTTCAATTTCGCCTTCTGCTTGCGGACATACTCCGCAATCGACTCGCCCCCAACTTCCTCCTCGCCCTCGATGATGAACTTTACGTTGATCGGCAGCTTCCCGCCGTGCCCGCGCATCAGAGCCTCAATGGCCTTGACCTCCATCCACAGCTGCCCCTTGTCGTCCACCGCCCCGCGCGCATAAATATTATTGTTGCGCTCGGCCGGCTCAAACGGAGGCGAAATCCACTCATTCAGCGGGTCGGGAGGCTGCACATCATAATGCGCATAGCACAGCACCGTCGGCTTGCCCGCCGCATGCAGCCAGTCGGCATAAATCAGCGGATGCCCCTTGGTCGCGATGACCTCGACGTTCTCCATCCCGATCCGCCGCAGCTCGTTGGACACAAACTCGGCGGCCCGCTGCACATCGGATTTATGCTCGGGCGCGGTGCTGACGCTGGGAATGCGCAGCAGGTCCTTCAACTCAGCTGAGAAAGCGTTGCTGGTTCTGGCGCGCAAATTCAACCGCTGGGGAAGCCATGGGAATCCTTTCTTAAGAGCAGAAACCCAGTATAGCGAAAACCCTTTCACCACAGAGACACAGAGTCACAGAGGAAACTTTTCTTTCAAAACAAGCAAGAGCAAAGAAGTTTCTCTGTGACTCTGTGTCTCTGTGGTGAAACGGTTTTCGCAGTTAGCGGTGAAAACGCATTGGCGAAAAACTCCGCAGGTCATGGGACGGAACCTTGCCCAAAATCACATCCGTCATCATCTGCGCCGTGATCGGCGCCAGCAGAATCCCGTCGCGAAAATGCCCGGTGGCAAGAAAATACCCCTTCAATTCCGACTCCCCCAAGATCGGCAAATCGTCAGGAGTCCCCGGCCGCAGCCCCGCCCAGTCTTCGTGAATCCTCGCCTGCGCCAGCCCCGGCATGACTTCAACCGCCGTATGAAGAAGCCCCTGGATCGTGTTCACATCCGTCCGCTTGTCATACCCAGCCTCTTCGAGCGTTGACCCGATCACCAGCCGCCCGTCAGTTCTCGGTACCAGGTAAACCTTATCCGCCCGTACCACATGCTTGAGCGTCGGCCCGCCCACCACCGCCAGCATCTGCCCTTTCACCGGACGCACCGGAAACTGCTGCGGTCCAATGCATCCGGCCCACGCCCCGGCGCAGTTCACCACGACGGGTGCTGGGTAAGAAGTCTTCTTCGTCTCGACCCCCACCACCTTTCCGTCCTCAACCCGCAGCCCGGTAACCTCGCTGCCCGAGGAAATATCCACCCCGCGATGATGCGCCGCCTTGATCGCCGCCGCCACCAGCGCCCGCGGATCCACCGACCGCTCCGACAGATACGCCGCCAACGTCATCTTGGATGAATTATGGAGCGCCGGGCGTCCCCGCCCGGCCACCGCCAGCCCAGGCTCAAGCGCATGCAGCTGCTCCAAAGACATCCTCTCTGCAGCTTCCGGAAACTCGCCGCCTCCTGAACCGTCCGCAGAAATCAGAATCGTCCCCTGATCCCGCAAATCCACCCGCAGCCCAGACTCATCCTCGATCTCATGCACAAACTCGGGATAAATCCGCGCACTCTCTCTTGCCAGAACTCGCAGCACAGCCGGGATCTCTCCTCCCGACCCCGCCAGCATCCCCGCCGCCGCATGCGAAGCCTTCCTGCCCCGGCTCCCCGCGCTCAACAACGAGCACGCGCAGCCCTTGCTTGCGCAGCGCAATCGCGAGCGAAAGCCCAATAATCCCTCCGCCGACGATGATTGCGTCCCAGGAATGCATAAGAGCAGTTGCTAGTGGCTAGTGGCTGGTGAAATCAAACTTGAGAAACGGTCCGAGACTTTGGCCCGAGCAAAACGATGGGAGCGCCCCGTACTGACTAGCAACTAGCCACTAGCCACTGCCTTTCACATCCGGCTCAAATACTCCACAATTTCCGCCTGGCTCCAATTGATTGGCCCAATAAACTTCCGCTGGATGACCCCGTCGCGATCAATGATGTACGTCTCCGGAAACTTAAACGTCCCGTAGCGAGACGCCACTGGCGCCGTCACCCCCTGGTCATTCCTATCGCCCGGATCGCGAACGGTGAGCAAATCAATGCCATGCTCTTTCAAAAACTTGTGATACTCGTCGGCGTCGTCGTCCACGCTAACCGCCAACACCACCACGCCCTTCGGCAGCATCATCTTCTGCATCTGCACCAGCGACGGCATTTCTTCGACGCATGGCGGACACCACGTCGCCCAGAAATTCAGCACCACAATCTTCCCGCGTAGTTGGCTCAAAGTGACGCTACGTTCCGAATCGTTGATAGTAAAATCCGGAGCCGCCTTGCCAATGCTAGGAGGCTTCGACCCGTGATAGCACCCCGCCAGCCCCAGGGTCAGCCCGACGCTCGTAAAACAGAGCAGTAAGAAAGTAGTAAAGTCCGCACGCAGCTATAAGTAAACGTTCACGCATGCTAGTAGTTTTAGCGATGTCATTCCGAAGGGCCGCAGGCCCAGAGGAACCTGCTTTCCGCCGGCAGCGCCGCAACTGCCGCCAGCAAAATGAATCTCGGCGTCTCCATCATCGTCCCCGCCCGCAACGAAGAGGTCAACCTCGCCGCCTGCCTCGAATCCCTCGTCGCCCAAACCGGCGTCCCCTTCGAAATCATCGTCGTTGACGACGACTCCACCGACCGCACCGCCGAAATCGCCCGCTCATTCGCGTCTCCCCATCCTCAAGCCGGTACCGCCAAGAACGGGAAGGGCACGGCTTCAGCCGTGCCGAAAAGCTCACGTTTTGATGTCAGGGGCTTTAGCCCCCGCGTGACCGTAATCCCCGCGCCACCTCTTCCCGCCAACTGGACCGGCAAAAACAACGCCATGTCCGCCGGAGCCAAAGCTGCAAACCCAAAATCCAACTGGCTCCTCTTCACCGACGCCGACACCGTACACGCCCCCGGCTCCCTCGCCCGCGCCGTCGCCGAAGCCGAACAGCACGGCGCCGCGCTGCTTTCCTATTCTCCCGCGCAGGAAGTCCACGGCTTCTGGGAAAAAGCCGTCATGCCCGTGATCTTCGCCGAGCTGGCCACAACCTATCCCCCGCAAGCCGTCAACGATCCCACTTCTCCCATCGCCGCCGCCAACGGCCAATACCTGATGATCTCCCGCGAAGCCTACGACGCCGTCGGCGGACACACCACCATAGCCGCCGATCTGCTGGAAGACGTCGCTATGGCGCGCCTGGTCAAACGCTCCGGCCGCAAGATTTTCTTCCGCTACGGCGGAGACGCCGTCCGCACCCGCATGTACCGCACCTTCGCCCAACTCCGCGAAGGCTGGACGAAAAACCTCGCGCTACTCTTTCCCCGCCCGCGCACCCTGGCATTTTTGCGGATGGCAGAGTTCCTCCTGATCGTCGGGAACTTGGCTGCCGCAATTTGGGCCAAATTATCCGGAAGGCCCAACCTTGCGCTGCAAACCGCGCTGCTGACGATTATTCTGTCCGGCTGGTTCGCGATGCGAATCCGGAAAGCTCATTTTTCGGCGGGATCAAGTTTTGCCGCGATTTTTGGATTGCCCTTGTTTTCGTATTTCCTGCTAAGGTCGTCAAGGCGGCGTAAGAACGGTGGCGTGATTTGGAAAGGCCGAACGTATCAAGCTGAGGCTGCCTGAGCAAAATTGTGGAAGGTCGAACAATTCAGGAAATACGCGGCGCAGTTAAGCGAGGTCGACTACGCGAACCATTCAGGGCATCTGATGTCAACGAGCTCCTAGGGATTGATTGGGCAGGCACATTCTTGCCGAAGCACTGCGAGGGGAACGGATACACGACAGAGCACTTCGTAAGGGTAGGCCGCGGTCTTTACCGTCGCAAAAATTCAAGATAGCCCGCCAGGTCGGAAGAACAGCAATGGATAGGATGCCAGGAGTTTATTGGGTTGCCGCAGCCTTTTTTTTGCTACAGATCGCATTGGTACCCGTTGTAGCTCAGACTGATTCTGAAATTGACGTCAAGACGTTAGCTTCTGGTATCGAGAAACGTCTTCAGGCATGTCCTCGGCGAGAAGTCGTCGCACAATTTGATCGGAAGCACCACAAACAGGTGTGGCAAAAGCAGGCCTGGGGGCCGCCGACGGATGTATTCGCCGATGTCAGGCCGAATGACAGCGGCTCGGTTCTGTATCCATATGTTCTTGTTGTTGAGTTCTCACTTAAAACCGCCTTTGGGCCCGAGCGGGACAATAAGGCCGACGCAGAGAGGGACTCGGACCTTTCCCCCTTTGGAAGGCGTACCTGAAGCGCTTCTAGTGGCTCGCTATCGCAACACTTATTTTGCCGGAAAGAGTGGAATTCGATTGAGCAAAGCAGAAGTTCTCACCGTTGGTGGCACACAGCGGCAATGGGACGAAAGACCGCGCTGGCCCGATGCGTGCTGGGATCAAGTCGACACAGTCACTGACGCTGCTGGAAAATAAACAGGGAATCAAATAAAGGAACCCCCTTGCTCTATCTCACCCGCAAAGCTGAATTCGCCGCCTCGCACTATTACCACAATCCCGACCTCTCCCCGGAGGAGAACCGGCGCCTTTTCGGCAAGTGCAATAACCCCAATGGGCACGGGCACAACTACGTCCTCGAAGTCACGGTCAAGGGAGAGATCGATCCCCGCTCCGGCTTCGTGGTTGACCTCAAGCAGCTCAAGGAAACCATGCACCGCGAGGTCCTCGACGCCATGGACCACCGCTTCCTGAACAAAGAAGTCCCCGAATTCCTGACCCGCATTCCCACCACCGAGAATCTGGCCGTAGCCATCTGGCAGCGCCTCGCGCCAAAGATGAAGATGACGAACGCCAAGCTGCACCGCGTCCGCGTGTACGAGAATCATGATCTGTTTGTGGATTTTTACGGAGAGGAGTGAAGAATTGAATCATTGAATCATCGGATCATTGAATCATTGAAAAAGCCGGCGGCAAACTTGATGTTCAATGATTCAATCCCCCGATGATTCAATGACTCAATTTCACCGAAGCCAGTACCCGAAATGAAAGCGCACTTAAACCGCCGCTACCGCTTCTCCGCCTCGCACCGCCTGCACAGCGAGCACATGTCCGACGCCGAAAATCAGGCGACCTACGGCAAATGCAACAACCCGCACGGCCACGGCCACAACTACGTCCTCGAAGTCACAGTGAGCGGACAGGTGGACTGAAACCGGAATGGTCTGTAATCTGCCCGATCTCGACGAATGCGTGCAACGCGAAGTCGTCACCCGCTTCGATCTCGAGAATCTCAATACTAAGCCCGGAATTCGCCGATTCCGTCCCCACCACGGAAAACCTCTGCCTGGTCATATACGATATTCTGAAGCGCAAGTTCGCTAAGGCACATCTTGACAAGGTGCGGCTGGAAGAGACGATGATGAACTCGTTTGAAGTCAGCATTGAATCATTAGCTCGTTAGCCTTAAGCGAACACGAGTTGATTTCGCTAGACACTACCAGCTGAAGCTCAATCACTTGAAGCCTACAACTGAAACCACAACCCTAACCTCCGCCACCTTCGAAGAGCTGGTGCGGGAGATCCTCGTCCGCCTCGGCGAAGACCCCGAGCGCGAAGGCCTGCGTTCGCACGCCCGAGCGCGTCCACAAGGCATTTGAGTTCCTCACTCGCGGCTACAACGAAGATCCCGAGGCCATGCTGAAGAACGCGCTCTTCACCGTCACCTACGACGAAATGGTGATCGTGAAAGACATCGAAGTCTTCAGCCTGTGCGAGCACCACATGCTGCCGTTCTTCGGCAAAGTGCACGTCGCCTACATTCCCAACGGCAAGGTCATCGGACTCAGCAAAATTCCGCGCCTGATCGAAATCTTCTCCCGCCGCCTGCAGATTCAGGAGCGCCTGACCACCCAGATCGCCGAGACCATCCAGAAAGTAATCCAGCCGCAAGGCGTCGGCGTGGTCATCGAGGCGCAGACATCTCTGCATGATGATGCGCGGAGTCGAGAAGCAGCACTCCGCCGCCGTCACTTCGTCGATGCTAGGCTGCTTCCGCGAAGAGCAGGAAACCCGCACCGAGTTCCTGTCGCTGATCCGCCAGCGGCCCAACGGGGTATAGTGACATGTTTCAGAATGTCCGGGGTCGTAGCTTAAGTCCTACGCGTGCGTCATCCCGAAGTTCCCGCGCTTTCACCAGCGGGGCGAGGGATCTGGCGTGGGCTGTCGAATCGCCTGAACCGCACTTTGCCGGCATTCTTAACCCGCCAACTTTCCGTCCGCCAAATCTTTCACCAGCGTCAAATCCGCTTCCAGAAAATCGAACTTAGGCAACTCGCCGGGCACTTCCCACCGTATCTCTTTAAAAATCCGGTTCTCCATTTCCCCCGAATATTCGTGCACCCCATAAAACCGCAACTCCACCGAGCTGCCATTCGGATACTGATGTCGAATCCGCGCCACCTCGTCGCCAATCACGGCCGTGATTCCCAACTCCTCATCCAACTCCCGCCGCAACGCATCCCGAGGCTGCTCGCCCTCTTCAATCTTGCCGCCGGGAAACTCCCACTTCAGCGGCATTACCTGATGCTTCGTCCGCTGGCAGATCAGTATCTTCCCGTCTTTCCAGATGAGCGCTGCCACCACTTGTTTCATGAGAGTCCCAACCGAAGGCGATTACGATGACGGCACAATACATCAGTCACCCGGCAAATTTGTCATCGCGAGGTGATACATCGTAGTCCGTCTGCCTGTGGAAATGCCTCCGGATGAATCGCCGCCGCCAGCGCATGCAGACCGCTGATCAGCGTCGGCGCCGGCGTATTCAAGTACTCATCGCGGATGCAATACACGCGCCCGTTCTTCACCGCCGGAATGTTCTTCCACTTTCGCCCGCTGACAATTTTCTCCAGGGGCACCCGGTCTCCCGCCCCGCACCACGCCGCGATGATGACTTCAGGCGCCGCAGCCTCCACGGCCGCCACATCCGTCTGTACGCCCGGCTTGCCGATGAACTCGCCGCCTGCCGCCTCCACCAACTCCGCCACCCACAGCTGCGATGCAATCACTGGCTTTCCCCACTCCTCGCAAAACACCCGAGGTCGCGGCAAACGTTCCGTCTTCTGGCGAATAGCTTGAATCGCCTCGCGCATCTTCTCGATCACACGAACGCCCTCATCGCGCACACCCATGATTCCGGCAATCGCCGCGATGTCGGTATAAATATCCGCCAACGACTTCGGCGCCAGCCCCAGGAACCGCGCCCCCGCCTTCAGAATCTCCGCTACCGCCTTCTCCTGATACGGTACCGCCGCAATCACCAGATCCGGCCGCGCCGCCGCTATCTGCTTGCTCTGCGCCGTCCACGAGTCCGCCACAATGGCTGTCTTCCCTCGCACTTCCGGGCACACCTCCGCGCAATACTTGGTGCAAGCCACCAGGCAGTCGAGCCTGCCCAGATCGCGCAGAATCACCGTAGCGCTCGGCTGCAGCGAAACCACTCGCCGGGGATAGTAGTGGGACATGGAGTCAGTATTGCAGGTGTGAAGAAATTCTAGTTCTGCGTCTTGATTACCGGATGGCCATTGGCAAAGCCTAACGTCGCAGATTCAGCTTGAGTCGTGTGCCCTCTGCCGTCTTCAACCGTTACATTTCCAGACGCGTAAAAAATGAAACCTCGGCTCGTCCATACCACCCGATCGGCTCTGACGGTGTATGTCTCGGTCGTAATCGTAACTGGCAGGGACTGTTCACCCGCAACCTTCGGATCCGCACCAGACATCAGAGAGGGATCGAGGCTGAAGTACACGACGCGTTTCGGATTGTCTTCACACCTCCCGAACGAAATCACGACTTCCGGCCTATGGCTGGATGGGTTAGCTTCGAACCTTTTCTCGCGTACCAAACCGGAAGCTCATCCGGAAAAGTGCACAACGGCGGAATTTCAGGGGGCAGAAGCTTGTTTCTTACCAGCTGCAAGGGCGCCACTGCCGTATCGGACGGGCAATTAATCCCGATGACTCTGACGTAGAGCTTCTCTCCGGGCTTGAGGTGAAAGGCAGCACGTGTAAGATGGCACGCAGCAAACCATACTGTTGCCCGGTATACATCAGGGGCGGGCAAGGAGGCCCTGTAACGCCCGTAATCGTCGACTCTCGATGTGTATTCCTTGCCTCCGCTCCCGGAAAACACCACCTCGGCACCCATCTGCGGCGGGACTGCCCGCCCCTCGACGACTTCGACTGTGCCGATCACCATTCCGCTCGACACCGATTCGCTCGTGCCCGCCCAAGCAGAAGTTGCGATCGCTACTGCGCTCAAGAGAGCTGCATGTCGGATTTTGACTACGAGGATTCCAGATAGCATTGACCCATCCTAAGACCGCGTGTCCCGCCTGTCGAATAGAATGTCAGCGTGTACTCCCGCCAGGTCCTAGACCACTTCGAACATCCCCGCAACGCCGGAGTCGTCGATTCTCCCGACGCATCCGCCCAAGTCGAAAACCCAGCCTGCGGAGACATCCTTAAACTGACCGCGAAACTGACCGACGGCCGCATCGCCGAAGTGAAATTCCAAGCCAAAGGCTGCGTCCCCGCCATCGCCTGCGGATCGGCGCTCACGGAATTGCTGTTAGGGAAAACCTTGCAAGAAGCCACCGCGCTCAGCAGGGAAGAGTTGGTGCAGAATCTTGGAAGCCTGCCCGAAGCCTCAACTCATGCCAGCCACTTGGCAATGGACGCCCTCGCGGCACTCTTGAAATCTAAATAAAACTGGTCGTGTAGGGGCAGGTGCCCTCACCTGCCCCACCACGGACCTGGGAGTACTTCTCGAAACAACCCCGCAGGATTTTCGCTTGATCCGATTTTGGGTCCGTCCAGCGCGACGCGGTTAAGCGTTCCACCAAACACCCGTGGTCGGGCAGGTGAGGGCACCCTCACTTCGCTCAGGCACTTGCCCCTCACGAACTATTCTTATTTAGTTCCCTCCGGCCAGTACACCGTCCAGCCTCTATCCCGCGCCATCTGCTCCAAATCCGGGTTCGGATTCACCGCAATCGCGTACCGCGAAATCGCCAGCATCTCCACATCCCAGCGCGAGTTCCCAAACCCCGCATCCGGAGGCCGCCCAATCACCTCCAGTATCGCGCGCGGTTTCCCAATCCCCGACGGCACCCGCACCAGTCGGTCGGTCACCACGCCATTTTCAATCTCAACCGCCGCCGCCAGAATTTTCGTCGGATCAATCCCCACATGCGGCATGGCCTCGCGGATCACCCACTCGTTGGTCGAAGAAACCGCCCACACCTCGCATCCCGAAGCCCGCAAGCTCGCGCGATCAGACGCTTCAGCTCAGCAAAAATCCGGCCGACAAAATTCTCCTGCAAAATACTCCCGCGCCAGCCTCAAGCACCTCGGCCTCGGCCAGACCCTTGTGCATGGTCACCATCTCGCCGCACATATCGTCTTCGTAAACCTTGCCGGCTTTGTAATCGGCGTAGCGCGCCTTCATCCGCGCAGCCATCTCCTCCGACACTACCCCGCGTTTCAGCTCCCAGGCAAAGAAGCCCTCGCCCGCGTCTCCCGACCAAAGCGTGCCATCGCAGTCAAACACCGCAAGCCGTGGGCTGAGGCGCATCACAGATTCAATCAGTGAAGGATTCTGTGTTTCGTTCATATTTGGGATAAGCGCCCTGGTTTTGTGTTTCAGACAAACTGGGTGGAGCAGGCCTTCCAGGCCTGCATAAAGCCGCCAAAACTGAGCAGGCTTCAGCCGCTGAGGTACTTCGCTGCTGACGGCAATGTACCTCAGTGGCTAAAGCCTGATAATTCCGTGCCTCAAATGCAGGGCCGAAGGCCTGCTCCACCCCTAATGGCTGTGCAACGCAGGAGCCCAGATCCTGAAGCCTAGAGCCTGACGCCTGAAGCCTGATTTTCATACTCCTCCGGCGTATCCACATTCGCCGCAACCGCCGCATCATCAACCGCGACATAAGCAATCCCTCGCTGATTGGCATGCTCAATCTCCCGCGCATTGGCCGTCGCCGGAGCCCGCAGAAACGCCTCGATCATTTCTCGCCCAATCAGAATCGGATGCCCATGTTTCCCCTGATACTCCGGCACAATCGCCCACACGCCATGAGTCTTTTTTCTGAAACTCGCCAGCTAACCTGTTTAACGTCGCAGCTGACGGCGGAGGCCGGTCCACCAGCGTGACCATGGCATTGTCCCATCCGCGATTCAGCACGTCATGCAGCCCAGTTTGCAGCGAACTGAACTGCCCACGCTCAGGATCGGGATTCCGCACCAGAAACGCCCCGCCGCCGTAAGTCACCGGCTCCAGCGCTTTCTCGTTATTCCCCGCAACCACAATCACCAGATCGCAAACCTGCGACAGCGCTTGGATTGCACAAGAAAGAATCGTCCCGGTTGAAGCCATCCCAGAAGTGGGTGCCCCACCCTTCGCGGTTTTCGAAGGGTGGGATTCCCGTAAGCCGGCGCCTCCCTGCACGATTCTCGATGGAGTCTCCAACAGAGCCGGCGGCCACGGCAGCAGCGCCTTGTCCCTTCCCATCCGCGACGAAGCCCCCGCCGCCAGTATCACCCCCGCGAGGCCGGCGAATCCACGGCCTACTCCGCCTCGCCGTTCAGCAACTTGCCCAGATTGCACCACGAGCAGCGCACCCCACGTAGAACGTCCCAAACAGCGCATACACGGCGCTCACTTCATCAAACCGCATCTCGTAGATCAGCTTCTTGAACACCAGCGGATCATCGGCAAACAAGATCCACGCCCCACTCCCAATCGTCGAACCCAATCGACCCGCTGATGATCTGCCTCACCTCTCCCGCATACCGCCGGCCCACCAGCCCGTGCTCATGCATCTGCCGCGCCCGCTCTTCGATCGGCAGCGTGTACCAGTTCTTGTCCTCGCCCCGCCGCCGGTCCATGGGATAAAAGCAAACGTACTTCGCTTTGGGAATCTCCGGAAACAGCCGTGGCCGCATCGCCTCTCTCTGCCGCGCCAAAACTTCGCCGAGCGCCTGCTTCCAATCGTCCGAATGCGCCTCCAGCCCCCGCTCCGCCAGCTCGCGATACGTCTTCACGCTCGACTCATACAGCCCCAGCTCGATCACCGACAAGTACGAAGCTGCCGGCTCCAGATAATCATTCAGCCGTAGTTGCGCAATCTGCATCTCCGCCCGATTCAACTCATCAAACGACGACCGGAAATGCACAAACATCAAATCGCCCTTATGCCCCAGCACCGAAAAAAGCGCCGACTGCCCGCCTGCCCCCCCGCGGATGAAGCCCCAACAGAAGTGGCCCCTGCTCCATCTTGCTCAGCAGCTCCGCAGCTTCATCGACAATCTCCCGCCGAAGCCCCGTCCGCAGTTGCCGCCAAGCCGTCCAGCGAAACCGCATCATCTGATGCAGCACGCTGTACCCCTCAACGGTGAGCGGCATAGCCGGAATTTCAGTCGAAGCAGTTTGCGGACCAGCAGTGCGAGTAGCTGTCATGGATGTGTGTGTTGGCGTGAACTAACTATTGTATCCACAAATGCGATCCGAATCGTCCTGGAGCTCTCAGGAACCAGTACGGCACAATTTTCCGTTTACCCGCAATCTTTGCACGGTGTCTATTTCGCGCCACATGATAAGTCAGTGGAATTCCAAGGCTTAGAGGGGTATTGTTGTATTGGAAGAGCAGTTGCACCTCCCTAGGCCTACACGCGCCTCCGTCACGAGGAGATTACTATGACCAGGATAGGAGCCGCACTTCGCAGTGCGCTGTCAGTAGCGATCATGTTTGCCGGATTCTGCTATTTCGGTCAAACGACGGCAGCGCAGGATCCAAGATCGAGCAATCCCCCGTCGGCTCAGCAACAGCCAGCTCCGCTGCCGGACAGTCCAAAACCTGCACTGGAAGCCAAAATGTTTACCGGAAAGATCGTGAAGTCCGGAAATGTGCTCGTTCTTTTTGCCGCGGAGACCGAGACCAAGTACAAACTGGACGATCAACAGAAGGCCAAGGAATTCGTTCACCAGGACGTCAAGATAACCGGTGTTCTGGATGACTCCACTGGCGTAATACGCGTGACCGCAATCGAACCATTCTGACCGTTCCGGAGAGAGGGGCGGCCGCGTGCCTCCGTCCCTCTCATTCGCCCCTCCGAAAGCGGTGTCCGAGTACCCGGGGCTTCGTCGATCCTTAGAACATTGCAACATGCGCGGCAGGAGGTCCTGACATGCGGTTGTTCAGTGCTCGCCTCATTGTTTCTCTGATTCTCGGTATAACTCTGGTTTCGCTGACCTTCTCCTACTACCAGGTGGTGGGTGAAAAGCGCGCCCTCCGGCGCGATTTGGAGCGGCGGGCTGATGTGCTCGGCGAAAGCCTGGCTGGCAATGTGGAAAAAGTATGGGGGACGGGTTCCGACCAGGCGCTGCAGCGCCTGGTGGAGCGCTTTGGAAATCGTGAGCGCTTGATTGGAGTCGCGGTCTATGACCGCGCGAGCCACAGTCGTCGCGATGACCTCAGAACTGGCAAAGACGCTTACGGCCAGCCCCCTGGTGCTGAACCAGGCCATCCAGGACGACGACAACAAGAGGTCGTTCATGAAGCTGGGAAGCACACCAGGTCCTGATTTCCGCGTTGCCCATTCATCGCCAGGATGAATTGGTGGGCGGGCTGGTGCTGGTACACGACACCAGCTACATCCACATCGAGATGCTGCGTCTCTGGCGGGAAACCTTTCTTCGTGCCTTGGCGCAGGTGGTTCTGATTGTATTCATCACCCTGCTGATCGTGCGTTGGAGCATCAGCGGGCCCATCGCACAAGCTGCGCAATGGATGCGGGCCTGCGCACCGGCAAGATTTCCTTATCGCCAGAAGATGCCGAACCTCGACATGTTCCGGCCTCTGGCGCGTGAGGTGGCCACCATGGCTGAGAGCCTCAGCCAGGCCCGCAACGCTGCCGAAAGCGAGGCCCGGCTGCGGGAGGCGGGCGAGTCGATGTGGACGGCAGACCGACTTTCGGTTCATCTCCGTACCCGCCTCGAGGGGAGCCGGCTTTTCGTCGTCTCCAACCGCGAGCCTTACATTCACCAGCGGAATGGGAAGTCGCTCCATGTGATAGTGCCGCCGAGCGGCCTAGTCACCGCGCTGGGCCCGGTTCTCAACGCCTGCGACGGTACCTGGATCGCGCACGGCAGTGGGGATGCCGACAGGGAAATGGTGGACGCCCACGACCGCCTCCGCGTTCCTCCCGATGAGCCTCGCTATACCTTGCGACGTGTCTGGCTGAGCAAGGAGGAGGAAGAAGGCTACTACTACGGATTTTCCAACGAGGGCCTGTGGCCGCTCTGTCATATTGCGCACACCCGCCCTCTTTTTCGTGCGTCCGACTGGCAGCACTATGAAGAGGTCAATCGCAAATTCGCCGACGCGGTGTTGGAAGAAATCGAAGACACTCCCAGCCCCGTGGTCCTGGTCCAGGACTATCACTTCGCTTTGCTGCCACGCTGATCAAAGAGAAAAGGCCGGACGCCCGGGTAGCTATTTTCTGGCACATCCCGTGGCCGAACCCGGAAGCCTTTGGGATTTGCCCCTGGCAGCGGCAGCTGATAGACGGCCTGTTGGGCGCGGATCTGATCGGCTTCCATGTGCAGTCGCACTGCAACAACTTCCTGCAGACGGTGGACCGGACCGTGGAGTCGCGCGTGGACTGGGAACACTTTTCGGTCCTGCGTCAGGACCATCGCACCATGGTTCGTCCTTTCCCCATCAGCGTAGATCTCACGGACGACGAACCCAATGAGGCTGACAACCAGGGTTTCACATATCTGGAGCGTGTCTCGCTGCTGCGCGACCTGGGCGTCGAGGCAACATTCCTGGGCATCGGCGTTGACCGGGTTGACTACACGAAAGGAATTCTGGAGCGCTTCCTGGCCATCGAGCGGTTTCTGGAAAAGTATCCGAGCTATCAGGGAAAATTCACCTTCGTGCAGATCGGAGCTCCCAGCCGGACGCACATCAAGCGTTATCACGACCTGCTGGCCGAAGTGGAAGCGGAAACGGACCGGATTAACTGGCGTTTTCAGACCGGCAACTGGAAACCCATCGTGTTCCTCAAGCGCCGGCATAGCCACACTGAGATCACGCCCTACTATCGCGCCGCCGATCTCTGCCTGGTCACATCGTTGCACGACGGCATGAACCTGGTGGCCAAGGAATTCCTGGCCGCGCGTCGCGACGAACGTGGCGTATTGATCCTGAGCCAGTTCACCGGCGCCGCGCGCGAACTTCGCGACGCCCTGCTGGTGAACCCGTACGACATTGATCAAACGGCGGAAGCCATCCGGGTCGCCGTGGAGATGGAACCGGAAGACAAGCAACTTCGCATGCACCGCATGCGCCGAGCCGTCAAAGAACGCAACATTTACCGCTGGGCCGGCGATCTGATCACGGAGCTGTGCGAGGTCCGCCTGGATGTCGCGGAAGACTCGCAAGAGAAAATTCGTGTCAGCTCCTCCCACGAGAAGTTTCGTGTGAGCGCGTCCAGTGCTTAATCCGGGGTAAACGCTCCTCATCACGGACGATGCAACCATCAAATCCCAGCGTACAGCAGACGGTTTTCTCTTACGCGCGGCAGCTGTCTCTAATCTGTAGCTGGTGACTCCGATTCGCGTATTGCATACCCCAATCCGTGGTGGCCCATCCTCTGTCTACAATTTCATGGAACCAGCGCAGGCGTGCCTGATTGAGGTGGGTCGAACGCTCGTTTTCTAGTCACCAAAAAGTAAATCTGAGCACCCATAAAAGCCGTGGTCATCACGAAGATAGCCAACCAGGGAAAAACGATAGGCGGCTGCGGCGAGGGGAAGAACTTGCTGCTCGCCTGCATGATCGCTGCCATTCGCGCCTGGTACCCCGGGCGCAGATAGAAGAGCGCCATGTTTACGATCCCGAAGACCGAATAGTAGATAGCCAGCGTTCGCGCTAGAGGCTTGAGTCGCAACAGTCCGATTCCAAGACACAGGAGGACAATCAGTAAACTCGTGTAAGTCAGCACCGCGGCCCAACCGGTCAGGAGGAATCCCAACAGAATCGTCGGCACACGCATAAGTAGGCAAACAGGCATGGATGTTGCGCCCAAGATCAACAGCCAGGCGATGACCGAAATGCTCAGAGGCCTTCCACCGTCGTCCGCTTTGGGAACGCCGTCAGAGAACTGCACCTTGACCGATGGTCGCGTGTACAAGATTAACCACCAAATTCCAATCGCGCCCAGCAAAAGATAGAAAGCCGCCATGCAGATGCGGAAGCCCCAAAGAAAGCCCGCGTCCACGCCCGGAGTCGTGGGGAAGGGAATCAGTAGCATCATGGGTGCGCCTAAGAGAGAAAGGGCCAACAGCGAGGCGAAGATAATAATTGAAATCTGCGCCCAGCCCTTCAGCAGCAAGAGCCCGATGCCCGTCGCAATTCCCCAGATCGCGGAAAGCGTGATCACAAGCACTCCTACGAGGGCTGCAGCGGCAACCCCTGCCCCTTGTGGAACGGTGTTCCGTTGCACGAGTACGCCAAGGGCTCCGATTATCCCGATCCCAAGCGTCAGGATCGATCCGATAAGGGCGATGATCGCGGAAATGGTTACTGCAATCGAACGCTTCATTCTGGGTCCTTCCTGTTGCTGACTTTGTGGTACGCGGCCCCGGAATCCTGCACGTTACACAACTCGCCTCACGGCCTCTTGTAAACCACCCCGCCCTTCATCACAAACTCCACATGCCCCAGCACCCCAATATCCTCCAGCGGATTCCCCGGCACCGCCACCACATCCGCCAGATACCCCGCCTTCAGCTCGCCAATCTGCCCTTCCCAGTCGAGCAGCTTGGCGCCGTTGATCAGATCAGCCTGCAACACCGCCAGCGGGGACATCCCATACTTCACCATCAGCACAAACTCCCGCGCCTGCGTCCCATGTGGAAACGGGCCGACGTCGGACCCCAGCGCCATCGGCACTCCAGCGGCAAGCTGCTTGCGGAATTCCTGCACATGGAAATCGAGCAACTCCTGCTCATGCGGCCCGCCACCCGGAGTCAGTGGATGCGCCACAAAATATTCCGAAATCGTAAACGTCGGTACCGCGAAGATGCCTTTCTCCTTCATCAGCCGCATGGTCTCGTCGCTGAGCTGATACGCGTGGTCCACCGACTCAACTCCTGCCTGCACCGCATATAGAGTCCCCGGCTCGCCGGTCGCATGCACAGCCACGCGCTTGCCCACGCGCGCCGCCTCGTGCACCGCCGCGCTCAATTCCGCTTCGCTGTACTGGTAAGGAGTCGAGAGCCGCCCATCGTGAACCGTATCCGGCCCGGTCTCGTAAATCTTGATGAAATCCGCGCCCTGCTTGAATTGCTCGCGGATCACCTCGACGAACTGCTCAGCGTTGTTGGCGTAATCTGCGTTCGGCAGCACATGCTGCGCCGGGTTATAGCCGATGGCGTCTTCGTGCCCGCCCAGCGTATTGATCGCATTTCCGCTGATGCGCAGCCGCGGCCCCGGAATCTCTCCGCGATCAATCGCATCGCGAACCGCGGTATCGGCCGGGCCAGCGCCTTCCGTCCCCATGTCGCGCTCGGCCGTGAACCCGGCCATCAGGTCGTCCCGCGCCCCGAGCGTCGCCATGATCGTCCGCTGCGGCACCGATTCCAGAACCGTCTGCAAATCCTCCTGGCCGGGATGCAGGAACAGATGAATGTGCGCGTCAATCAGCCCCGGCAGCAGCGTGCGATCGCCGAGATCGATAACCTCCGCGCCAGCCGGATGTTTCACCGCCGTTCCAACTTCGACAATCCGCTCGCCCCGGACCAGAACTTCGCCCGGCTTCAGAATCTTGCCGCTGGCAACATCCAGCAGCCGCGCCGCATGCAGCACGATCGACATGATTCGGGTCAGGGTTCTGCGCCCAGCCAGAACGGCCAAGCGCCAGAGTGAAACTCAGGAGAATTACAATGCAGATTCGGGTGCGAATCATGGCTCGGAACGCGATAATATCACCCTCGGGGCGACATCAACATCGCTCATCGAAAACGAGCCGGTTTAGGCTAAAAGCTAAGAGCTAAGAGCTAAGAGCTAAGAGCTTCTTTGTCACCACACCCGGCAAGCATTCTCCTTCACCATCGCCTGCCCTGCCTTGCAGCCCCAGGTCTGCTGGAACTCCGGCATGTTCTGCACCACCCCGTTTACGCGATACTTCCCCGGAGAGTGCGAATCAACGCTCACCAGCTCGCGCGAATACTCCGGCCGCCGCTGCTCGCACCAATCCCGGGCAAAACCCAGGAAGTAACGCTGCTGGGGCGTGTATCCATCGATCTTCTCGCCACCCTTCCCCGATTCTGCCAGCGCCGCATTCAGCGCCATCAAACCAATCCGCACCCCGCCGTTGTCAGCCGTGTTCTCGCCCAGCGTCAGGCGGCCGTTCAGTTTCAGGTCATCCACCGCGGTGAATCCGGAATACTCGTCGGCAATACAGCTAGCGCGCTTTTCAAATTCTTTGCCGTCGGCCTCCGTCCACCAATCGCGCAAGTTACCATGCGGATCGAACTTACGCCCCTGGTCGTCAAATCCATGCGTCAATTCATGCCCGATCACCGAGCCGATGGCCCCGAAATTGATCGCGTCGTCCATCGACTTATCAAAGAACGGAGGCTGCAGAATGCCAGCCGGGAAAACCACCTCATTAAACGACCCGCTGTAGTACGCGTTCACCGTCGGAGGCGTCATGCCCCACTCCAGCCGGTCGAGCGGCTTGCTGATTTTCGCTATCTGCCGCCTCGATTCAAACTCGTTGCCCGCAGAAAATTCCCCACCAGATCGCCCCGTTGGATGTTCAGCGCACTGTAATCTCGCCACGCGTCGGGGTATCCAATCTTGTTGCGGATCGCCACCAGCTTCACCTTCGCCTGCTTCTTGGTATCGTCCGTCATCCACGGCAGGCCCTGGATGTCCTGGTCCAGCGCCTTTTCGAGCGCGTCCACCATTTTCAGCATGCGCTGCTTGCCGTCAGCCCCGAACGTAGCCTCCACATACTTCTGCCCCAGCGCTTCGCCCAGAGCGTTGTCGGTAGCGTCCACGCAGCGTTTCCAGCGGTCCTGAATCTGCGCCTGCCCGCTCAGGTATTGCTGCATCTTGAAATTGGTGTCCACAAACGGCTTTGAGAGCCACGGCGCCGCTCCATCCAGCAAGCGCCAACTGACGTAGGTCTTCAGCGCATCGAGCGGTTCGGATTCGATGACCCCGTTTACCTGCTTGAAGAAATCAGGATTCCCAACGTTCAGCTCGGTGAAGGCCGGAGTGCCGCTCGCAGCAAAGTAGCGATTCAGGTAAAAGTTCGGCGCAAGAGCCACCGCCTCGTCCCGTCCCATTTTGTGATCGCGGTTCTTGGGATCGCGCCGCAGCGTCCGGTCCATCGACGCCTTGGCCAGCGCCGTTTCAATCCGCATCACCGTTTGCGCCGACTCCGCCGCCTGCTTCGGCGTTTGGCCGGCCAGGGTAAACATCTGCGTCGCATAGTCAACAAAGTGCTTCCGCATCTCTACCCGCGCCGCGTCGTCCTTAACGTAGTAATCCCGGTCGGGTAAGGTGAACCCGCCTTGATCAATGTAAGCAATCACCATGTCCGCATTGTGCAAGTCCGAGGCGGAATAGAAATTGAACAGCGGACTCGGTGCGATCAACTGCACCCGCGCAACCACGTCCATCAGCGCAGCTTTGTCTTTGACCGCCGCGATCTGCTCTAATTCGGGTTTGAGCGGGTCCAGCCCCTTGGCGTCCGCGGCCTTCTCGTCCACGCAGGCGCTGTAGTAGTCCCCGATCTTCTGCTCAATCGGCGTGCGTGCTGGACTCACCACCGCCGCCTTCTCCAGAATGCCGCGCAGGGTGATCAGATTGCGCTCGTAAATCTCATTGAAGCTGATCCACTCCGATTGGTCGGCGGGTATCTCACTATTCTTCAGCCAATTCCCGCACGCATATTGGTAGAAATCCGTGCACGGCTCGGTGGACTTGTCGATGTTGTCCACACTGAACCCGGCGGCGACCACCGGCTTGGCCGCGGGTGCGGACTGAGAGAGGCAGGGTGCGATCGGAAGCAAGGTGCCGGCAAGCAACAACACTGTAAAGCGCATGGGATGATCCTCGCTAAGGAGAATAGACGATTTTGGGCCTTCGGACTTAGACGGGCATGTTACACGAAGGTTAGGCCGCAAAAGTAAACATCTGGTCAAGTCTCATGAGAAATCCTTATTTCCGCGTTTCTTCATTGACACTTTCCCCGTATCGCGACATTCTCAAGACATGAGCACCATCGCCCTCACCGAATTGCTGGGCCTGGTGGTGACCGAAGCTTCCGGCGCGCACTGCGGACGTGTGCGCGAGGTCGCCCTCACCCCGGCCGAGGACCGTGCTCGTATGTCCGCGCTGATCGTTCGCACCCGCAACGGCGACCGCGTGCTCCCCTTCGCCTCGGTGTTGTCGGTGAATGGCGGCGTGCGCACGTCTTCTGTGCCTGCCGATTGGTCTCCGCCCGAGGCCGAAGGCCTCTTTCCTCCTCGAGCGTGATCTGCTCGACCAGCAGATCATCGACGTTTTCGGCCGCAAGGTGGTCCGCGTCAACGATGTTGACTTGCACGAAGAAACCGGCAACGGCCAGTTCAAGCTGAAGATCGGAGCCGTGGACGTCGGCGTCCGTGGCGCAGTTCGGCGTCTGCTAAAAGGCGCAGTCCCCATGGTGGCGCTGAGGGTGCTGCTGCAGCGCATTCCTCCCCGCCTGATCCCCTGGGAGTTCGTGGATCTGATCGAAACCGACCCCGCCCGCCGCGTAAAGCTGAAAATTTCCAACGAGCGCCTGGCCCGGCTGCATCCCGCCGACATCGCCGACATCGTCGAAGAGCTGGCCCCCGACGAGCGCGAAGCCGTATTCGAGACCCTCGACGAAGGAGTCGCCGCTGAGGCCCTCGAAGAGAGTCTCGTCGAAGGTTCAGAAGTCCATCGTCGAGTCTCTCGATTCCGACCGCGTCGCCGAAATCGTCGAGGAAATGGACCCCGACGCGGCCGCTGACCTGCTAGCCGATCTTCCCGAAGAGCGCAGCTCCGAAATCCTCAAGGAGATGGCGCCCGAAGACCGCCAGGAGATGTCCGAGCTGATGGAGTTCGGCGAAAAGACCGCCGCCGGCCGCATGAACACCGAGTACATCTGCCCTCGACCCCGCGGCCACGGTGAACGATGCCATCGAGGCCCTGCGCAGCTTCGAGGGCGGAGTCGAAACCGTCAGCACAATCTATTTGGTGGACCAGAAGGGCCACCTCGCCGGCGCCGTCCCCCTGGCTAAGATCGTGCTGGCCAAAGTCACCGACAAGCTTTCATCCCTCACTCAAGACCCGTTAATCTCCACCCACGCCGGCGCCCGCGAAAAAGAAGTCGCCGAGCTTTTCGACAAGTACAACCTGGTCACGTTGCCGGTAATCGACGACGATAAGGTACTCACCGGCGTGATCACCTCCGACGATGTGATCAGCCTGCTCCGGGCGAAGTTGTAACCTTCGCCAGACCCTGATTTTGGTGGGCCTCGATTTTGGGTGGAGCAGCGCTTTCAGCGCTGCACCAAACCTTCCCCACGAATGCTGAAATCGAAACAAATCTGATCGTGTAGGGGCAGGTGCCCTCACCTGCCCCACCTCGGACCTAGACTCGCTCCGCAAAACAAACGACACGATTCAAACCAGTCCAGCGAGACGCAGTCGCGTGCCTCGGCAAACATTTGTGGTCGGGCAGGTGAGGGCACCTGCCCCTACACAAACAATTCTTACTTCCCCCCTCCGCCCACGACTCCGGCAGAACTTATTATTAAGAAATCCCTTTTCTCCCTACCCATATTCCCCATCCCCGTTTATCCTAAGTTGCCGCAGTGAAGTGCGTTCTCATTCCAAGTCGACAGTTGCGTACATGAAATTCCTGAGAAGCTGGAAAATCCGGATTCTGCTGTTCTTCGCCGTGGTCGGCCCCGGCTTCATTACCGCGAACGTGGACAACGATGCCAACGGCATCGTCACCTACTCCCAGGCCGGCGCTCAGTTCGGATATCGGCTGCTCTGGACCATGATCCCCGTCACCCTGGCGCTGATCGTGGTGCAGGAAATTTCCGCCCGCATGGGCGCCGTCACCGGCAAGGGCCTGAGCGACCTGATTCGCGAAGAGTTCGGCCTGCGCATCACCTTCTTCATGATGATCGCCATTCTGATCATCAACTTCGGCAACATCCTCGGCGAGTTCGCCGGCATTGCCGGCAGCCTCGAGCTGTTCGGCCTCTCCCGCTATTACACCGTTCCCGGTCTGCGCGGTCATCGTCTGGTTGATCGTGGTGAAAGGCCAGTACAAGAGCGTGGAAAAGATCTTCCTGGTCGCTTCCTTCATTTACATCACCTACATTTTTGCCGGAGCGTTGGCCAAGCCCGACTGGATTAAAGCCACCGTCAGCACTTTCAAGCTCCCGGGCAGGGAACTGTTCCAGCACGACTACCTGTTCATGACCATCACCGTCATCGGCACCACCATCGCCCCGTGGATGCAGTTCTACCTGCAGTCATCCATCGTCGAAAAAGGTGTTAGCAAGCGGCAATACAAGGCCTCCCAGCTCGACGTGATCTTCGGCTGCATTTTCACCGACGTGGTGGCGTGGTTCATCATCGTGGCCTGCGCCGCCACGTTGTACGTACACGGGATTCACGACATCAGGGACGCCAAAGACGCCGCCGAAGCCCTGCGTCCGCTGGCGGGAGATTTCGCCTACATCCTGTTTGCTGTTGGATTGTTCAACGCGTCGCTGTTCGCCGCGTCCATTCTGCCGCTTTCGACCGCTTACACCGTTTGCGAAGGATTGGGTTTTGAATCAGGAGTCGGGAAGAGGTTCCGCGAAGCACCGGTGTTCTACTGGCTCTATACGTTGTTGATCGCCGCTGGAGCCGGGTTGATTCTCCTGCCGCGGTTTGCGCAGCAGGGGTCGGGCAGCTCTCCGCTCATCAAGGTTCAGCTGTACTCGCAGGCGCTCAACGGCGTCGCCATCGCCCCCGTCCTGATTTTCATGCTGTTGCTGGTCAACAAGAAGGACTTGATGGGCGAGTACATCAATTCCAGGCTGTTCAACATTGTGGCCTGGGGCCTGACGGCGGTGATGATCGTCCTCTCGGTTCCCTTTGTGATAGAGACCGTCCGCCAGATCCTGCACGGTGCCTAGATCGCCATCAGCACCACGCCGCCCGCCACCAGTAGCGCTGCCGCCCAGCGCCGTGCGTCCACACGCTCGTGCAGAAATATCCGGGCGGCAAAGGCGTTCGCCACGAAAGTCAGCGAAGCCGCCGCTGGACCGATCAGGCTGACGTCGTTCCAGGAAAGCCCGAACAGCATGCTGTAGAAAGCCAGTGCCATGCAGCCCACGCCGGCCAGAAAATACCGGCTGCTGAGCGCGGTCACCACCACGGCAAACAGCCCGCGTTCCTTCCGCAATTCCCCAACGTCGCCAATTCTCTTCATCGCCCGCGCCAGCAGCACATCGCCGCCGGTCGAAGTCAGCACTACCGCCGCGATCGCCAGCCAGGCGTTTAGATTGCTGGTTCCGTGCGTCATTGTGATTGCCCCGCAGAAACCGCGTCGCCGCTGGGTTTGGCATGGCGGGTAAGCTTCCGGCCCCTGGGTCACGAACCCAACTCCGCAGGAAACCAGCACAATCCCCAGCCAGCGCGTTGCCGACACATGTTCATGCAGCCCAAACCGCGCAATCAAGGCAAGCAACACTAGTCCGAGTGAGCTTGCAGGAAGAACGTAGGTAAGGTCAGCCCAGGAGAGCGACGACGTGTAGCAGGCAAAGAATCCCAGCAGGAACAGAATCCCCAACCCGACCCAGGGATTGGTAATCGCCAGCAGCAGGCTGGAAAGATGGTGCAGGGAAACGTTCCCCACTTGCTTCATCCCATAGGAAAGCAGGGAATCGCCAGCCGGAGCAAAAATTCCGATTCCGGCCAGCACCAGATACTTGCGGAAAGTCACGAACTTAAACCTGGACCGGCTCCACCGGCGGAGGCGCCGCCGCTGCTGCGTCAGCCTGGTTCTTCTTCACCAGCTTGTTTCGCATGGAGCGGACCTTCAAGAAGGTCTTGGCTTCACGGTACAGCCGCTTGCGGTCGTCTGAGTTGAACATCGATTTCCTCAAGATGCGGAAGACCGCTTTTGGCCGGAAATAGTACTCGTCGTAGAAGCGATGCACCGAGTGCAGGATCTCGTCCGCAGGCAGCCCGGGATACTCGATGTGAGCCAACTGGTGGCCGCCTTCGTCCACCATGCTGCCCTTCACCATGTAGTCATTCTTGACCGCGAAGTCGAACAACTCCGTCCCAGGATAAGCATGCGCCACCGAAACCTGAATGGTCTCGACATCCAACTCCTTGGCAAACGCGATCGTGTTCTGGATCGTCTCCCGCGTTTCCCCGGGAAGCCCCAGAATGAAATCGCCGTGAATGACCAGCCCGAGCTTGTGCGCGTCCTTGGTGAACTGCCGCGCGCGCTCAACCGTGGCGCCCTTCTTAATGTTTTTCAAGATCTGAGGATCGCCCGATTCGTAACCCACAATCATCAGCCTGCATCCCGCCTCTTTCATGGCCTTCAGCGTCTCGTAATCGGTGGTCACGCGCGACGTGCAAGACCAGGTCAGGCCCAACGGTTTCAGCTTCGCACATAACTCGACGGTGCGTGCCTTCTGGATATTGAAGGTGTCATCGTCGAAGAAGAACTCCCGAACATTCGGCCAGTATTGTTTGGCCTTGGCCATTTCCGCAGCTACATCATCCGACGATCGTTTGCGCCACGCGTGTCCGCTGGTCGTCTGCGGCCACAGGCAGAACGTGCACTGCGCCGGGCAGCCGCGCGTGGTGTACAGCGAAACATATGGATAGAGCAAAAACGGCACGTTGTAGCGCCGCACATCCAAATCGCGATGATAGACATCGGTTACATGGGGCAGTGAATCCAGATCCTGAAGCTGCGGTCGGTCCGGGTTATGTGCCACGGCACCATTCTTCCGGTAAGACGCTCCCATGATGCCTTCGACCGGCATCCCTTCGGCGAATTCCTTGACCGCGTAGTCAAATTCCTTGCGCACCACAAAATCGATGGCGGGCGCATCCTGCAGGCACTTCTCGGGCATGACCGTCACGTGCGGGCCGACAAAGCAAATCCTGATCTTCGGATTGGCGTCGCGAATTTTCTGCGCCAGCCGGATGTCGCCGGGGAATCCGGGAGTACTGGTGTACAGCACCAGAAATTCGTATTCCTTCGCAATATTGATCGTCTCTTCCGCCGAGACGTGGTGCGACGGCGCATCCAGCAGCCGCGCCCCTTCCAACATTCCCGCCGGATACGCCAGCCATACCGGATACCAGTACGACTCGATCTCGCGAGTGGCCGGCCAGCGCGAGCCCGCGCCGCCATCAAAGTTTTCAAAGGAAGGAGGATTTAAGAACAGTGTTTTTAGAGGCATAGGTGAGTCTTCATTTTAGCATTGCTCAGCATAATCCACGGCGTTGCGGGTATCCGTTAGGTCACCCGCCCGGCAACGTGGCCAACGCTCCATTAAAGCGTGGCTCTGCCTTCTTTCCCTGCTTTCAGACTAAGGCCCCCTCCCGCCCACCGCAATCGCTTTGCCCCGAACAGACGTTTTGGAGCAGTGAACAGGGCAAATACTCCTCCCGCCCAGAACCAGCTTGGCAGGAACCCCAAATCCGGCGATGGTCGGAGCCGGATTTCGCTCCTTCGATCTGCCTTCATCCTCCTTACCCGACCCATGGTTAGACCTACACCGGCGCGATTTTGAAAGAAAAAGCTTGCATGTGAGCTAGTGTTGTAGTTAACTATAACAGTCAGGCTTTAGAACCAAGAAACAGCCTGCGGAGAATCAACATGAAATCCCTTTGTTTTATTGTTCCCGTTGTCCTGGCGTCGTTGTCCACTCTGGCTGTGGCCCAGTCGGACGCGCAGAAGTCCTTTGACCAACTGAAAACTCTGGAAGGCTCATGGGAAGCAGTGGTGAAAACTTACCCGCCCACACCCGAAGCCGACAACAAGCACGCCCAAGTCACATTGCGAGTAACTTCCATGGGCAACGCCCTCATGCATGAGATGAAAATCGAGGGCCGTCCCGACGACCCCATCACCATGCTTTATATGGATAACGATCGCCTCACCCTCACCCATTACTGCGATGCGGGAAACCGTCCTCGCATGGTCGCTACCGCCTCGCCCGACGGCAAAACTGTGGAGTTTGATTTCGTTGATGTCGCTGGCAGCACCCAGCACGGCCACATGCACCACGCCGTCTTCACCATCATTGACGCCAACCATCACACCGAGGACTGGACCTTCATGGTTCCCGGCGACCAGCACATCCAGGCGCACTTCGACCTGCAGCGCGTGAAATGAAAGGTTATCGTTCGGCGTTATTGGGAAAACTTCATGGACCGTGAGTGGAACGACAGTCAGCCGATTTACCGCCAGCTTCGCGACCGCGTGGTCGCCATGATTCTCGACGGCGTTCTCAAGGAGGGTGACGTGCTGCCCTCCGTGCGCAACGTCGCTGCCGAATATCGCGTTAATCCGATCACGGTCCTGAAGGGTTATCAGCAGTTGGTGGACGAGGGCCTGGTCGAAAGCAAGCGTGGCCTCGGCATGTTCGTCAACGCCGGCGCACGTAGTCTGCTGCTGAAGGGTGAGCGCCAGAAATTCCTGGAAGAAGAATGGCCCCGGGTAAACGCAACTATTGAACGCCTCGGCCTGAATGCGGAAGAACTGTTGAACGGTTCCGTAAAACGCCGTTCGGCGCCGCAACTGAAACAGAAAGACAAAGAAGAGGAGCGCTGAAATCATGGCATGCATAGAAGCACGCGGCTTGCGCAAGGCCTTCGGCACAACCGTCGCGCTCGACGGAATCGATCTTCGCGTGGAAGAAGGCCGCATCCTCGGCCTCATCGGCCCTAACGGCGCTGGCAAAACCACCGCGCTCAACGCCATCCTCGGACTCACTCCGTATCAAGGAGAATTAAAGGTCCTCGGGCGCGATCCCTGGACTGAGCGTAATCAACTCATGCGCGATGCCTGCTTCATCGCCGATGTCGCCGTACTGCCGCGCTGGATGCGGGTTTGCCAGGCACTTGACTACGTGGCCGGCGTGCATCCGTGCTTCGATCGTGCCAAAGCAGAAGGCTTCATTTCGAAAACTGACATCCGTCACGCCAGCAAAGTCAGGGAATTATCCAAGGGCATGGTGACCCAGTTGCATCTCGCCCTGGTCATGGCCGTTGACGCGAAGTTGCTGGTGCTCGACGAACCCACCCTCGGCCTCGACATCCTATATCGCAAGCAGTTCTACGATTCGCTGCTCAACGACTACTACGACCGCCGCCGCACCATCGTCGTGACCACTCATCAGGTCGAAGACGTCCAACACGTCCTCACCGATCTCATGTTCATCAACCGCGGCCGAATCGTGCTCAACTGCAGTATGGACGAATTCGAGTCGCGCTACTTGGAAGTCACGTTGAATCCAGATCAGCTCGCCGCGGCCCGCGCACTCAAACCGATTTACGAGCGCCAGGTATTCGGCCGCAGCATCCTGCTCTTCGATCACGCCAATCGCGAGCAACTCGCCGCGCTTGGCGACGTCCGCACACCCAGCATCGCTGACCTCTTTGTTGCCGTAATGGGCAATCAAGCAGGCGAGATAAAAGGAGCCGTGAAATGAATACTCCATCAAATCCCATGCTCGAGTCCGCGCTCGCCCCGCAGGCATCCCCGCCCGCGACCATGTCAGCAGTCCAGCCCCTCTACTGGTCGGTGCGACGCGAATTGTGGGAGAACCGCTCTATCTACATCGCGCCCCTGGCTGTTGCCGGGGTCATGCTGCTCGGCTTTCTGATCGCCAGCATTGGCCGGGCAATGTCGCTTACCGATCCAGCGCAAAGGGTGGCCGTGCTCTCCGAGCCGACCGACTTTGCCGCGCTCCTGATTATGGGAACCACCTTCGTCGTCGGCATCTTCTACTGTCTTGATGCGCTGCATGGCGAGCGCCGCGATCGCAGCATCCTGTTCTGGAAGTCGCTGCCGGTTTCCGACCTCACCACCGTGCTCTCCAAGGCAGCCATCCCGTTCGTAGTTCTCCCGCTGCTCACTTTCGCGATCATCGTGGCCACGCAGTTGATCATGCTTCTGCTCGGCTCCGCAGTAGTGCGGGGCAGCGGTCTCAGTGCCGCGACCCTATGGACCCAGGCGTCGTTTTTCCAAACGTCAGTGCTGCTGCTCTACCACCTGGTGACTGTGCATGTGTTCTGGTACGCGCCAATATACGCCTGGCTGCTGCTGG
Source organism: uncultured Acidobacteriota bacterium (assembly GCA_963819825.1). Taxonomy (GTDB): domain Bacteria; phylum Acidobacteriota; class Terriglobia; order Terriglobales; family Acidobacteriaceae; genus Gp1-AA145. The sequence goes on along the minus strand of CAWFXO010000002.1, from coordinate 47,830 downwards.
TTTCAGGCTGGGCGAAGCGTGCGGCATTTCTATGGGCCGCCTTACCGTGGGCCGCAATCAGCATTGTCGAGAAAATCGCCTTCAACACCTCCCATTTTGGCGCCCTGCTGCTCTACCGCCTCGGCGGCAGCGAGGCCGGCGGCTCCTTCATGGCCCACAGTGCTTCGATGAATCCGCTGATGGAACTCACTCCGGGACGATTCCTGGCCAGCCCCGGTCTGTGGATCGGACTCACCGTTGCCGCGCTGTTTCTCGCCGCGGCCGTGCGCCTGCGACGCTATCAAGCGCCGATTTGATTCCCATCACCGCTTGATTGACTCGCTCGCGCAAGGAGAAACGAATATGACCTCAGCAGCCGTGACGGTCCCGATGACAGAAACCTCGCCGCGCCTCAAGGCAAGGATTACCGGCGTGTTCTATCTCCTCACCATACTGACGGGGATATTCGCACAGGGTTTCGTGAGTGGCAGGCTGGTAGTGGACGGCGACGCCGCGGCCACGGCGACCAACATACTCGCGCACCAGAGCTTGTTTCAGTTGGGTTTCGCAGTTTACCTCATCGAAATGGCGTGCCAGATCGCCATCACTGCTCTCTTCTATGACTTGCTGAAGCCCGCGGGCCGGAGCATCTCGCTGGTTGCCGCGTTCCTAGGCTTCGCAGGTTGCGTCATCAAGACCTTTAGCCGCGTGTTTTTTATCGCCCCTTTGTTCGTCCTGGGAGGCGAGCACTACCTGAATGTGTTCAGCACGGAACAGCTGCAGGCGCTGGCGCTCCTGTTTCTTAAAGTCAATGACCATGGCGCCGCCGTCGCACTGGTATTTTTCGGATTCTATGCCCTGCTGACGGGCTACCTCATGATCAGGTCCACCTTCCTGCCTCGGGCCTTGGGCGTGTTGTCCGTACTTGGAGGTTTGGGTTGGATCAGCTTCCTATATCCGCCGCTCGGATACCGTCTGTTCCCCTACATTGCAGCTTTCGGTCTCCTCGGGGCAACAGCGCTGATCCTTTGGCTCCTCATGTTCGGCGTGAACGACCAACGATGGAAGGAGCAGGCGCGCGCCCAACGACTCGCGACCGACTGACAAGAGGAGTGCAAACAAATGCGATGGTCGCCGATCTTACTTCTTCATATCTTTAGCGGAACCGTAGGCGTGCTTTCCGGCTTCGTCGCCGTGTCTTTCCGCAAAGGTTCCCGCCGCCATGCCCTCGCTGGAATCGTATTCGCAGTTTCAATGATGGCCTTGGCCACCAGCGGAGTCTATATGGCCCTGATCAAATCCCAACCCGGCAACATCCTGGGCGGCACCCTGACGTTGTACTTGGTGGCCACAGCGTGGATGACTGCCAAGCGCAGGGAGGGGAATCCGGGCATTTTTGATGCAGCTGCGCTTCTATTTGCTGCGGCGACAGCGTCCGTCGCGCTCACTTGGGGAGCGGAAGCCGCAACCAGTCCGACCGGGTTAAAGCACGCGTATCCGCCCGGCCCGTATTTGTCTCGGTTCGGTGGCCGCGCTTGCGACCATCGGTGACATCCGCATGTTCGTACGCCGCGGCATTTCTGGCACCAAGCGAATCGCCCGTCATCTCTGGCGTATGTGCTTCGCCTTCTTTATCGCCTCGTCATCAGTATTCCTCGCCCGCGCGCACTTATTCCCCGCGCTGCTGCGCAAGACCGGACTGCTTTATTTCTTGAGCTTCCTGCCGCTCGTCCTGATGATTTTCTGGCTGATTCGAATTCGTTTCAAGATCGTTGCCAGAAGAAGGGGATCGGTAGCAGCAACGTCAGAGCCATCGCTGTCCGTGCAGTAGAGAGGACTCTGTGGAGAAAAATCCGTGAGCACAGCCGCAATGAACCTCCGCCTGCAGTCGAACTCGCTTGCTGACACCGCCCTGAAAGCCGCGCGCTTTTGGTTTGTGGCGACCTTCGCCGGCCAATTGCTTTTCGCGTTCGCCGTGGCGTCCTTCTATGGTCTTACCGCGCTGCGCGGCGACTACCACGGTTGGAGCCGATTCATAAGTCGCGGCCACGTCGCTGGCGACACCATAGGAAATTTCGCCGTCGCCATGCATGTTCTCTCGGCTGTCTTGATCATGCTCGCCGGATCTCTTCAGTTAATCCCGCAAGTCCGAAACCGCTTTCCCGTCTTTCATCGCTGGAACGGCCGTATCTACATGCTGGCCGCCGTCGCCATCGCCGCGGCTGGTCTTTATATGACTTGGATTCGGGGAACCGTTGGCGACGTATCTCAACACATAGGCGCCACCTTGAACGCGGTCCTGATAGTCCTTTGCGCCGCCATGGCCCTGCGCTACGCTATGGCCCGCGATTTCAAAACTCATCGCCGCTGGGCCCTTCGCCTGTTCCTGGTGTCGAGCGCGGCCTGGTTTCTCCGGCTGGTATTCTTCTTGTCGCTTGCGGTCTTCAAAGGCCCCTTCGGCTTCGATCCGCAAACCTTTACCGGCCCATTCCTCACGATTATGACTTACGCCCAATACCTGGTTCCGCTCACTGTTCTCGAGCTCTATCTGCGCGCTCAGGACCGCCCCGGCGCGGTACGACGCATGGCCACCGCCGCCCTGCTTTTTGTGTTGACTCTCGGTATGGCCGCGGGAATTGTTGCGGTTTCCATGGCCGTCTGGCTGCCTCAGGCCAAGGCTGCCTACGACTCCCGCAAGTCTATCGCCGAAACTCTTTCGGCAACCATCGCTTCCAGCGGCATCGACGCGGCTGCGAAGCAATACCACGACCTCAAAGCCGCCCGGCGCAACCTACGACTTCGATGAACGCGAGCTCAACACTTTGGGATATCAGCTCATTCGCCAGAAAGAGTTCAAGGAAGCCATCCGCGTTCTTCAGCTGAACGTCGAGGCCTATCCGCAATCGAGCAACGTGTACGACAGTCTCGGGGAGGCTTACATGGACGACGGCGACAAACCGCTGGCTATCGCCAACTATGAAAAGTCCCTGCAGTTGAATCCAAAGAACCACGGCGCCGTGGAGATGCTGCGAAAACTGAACGCGCCCTGATTCGTGCACCGGCGGGGGAAGCTCGCTAATCAGCGTTACTTCGCTTGTCCCGCCCACGACTCCAACTCCCCCGTAGCCCGCAGCAGCCCGACCTTCGCCCGCAGTCAGCTGAAAGTTTGCATCCTGCAGCGCGCTGTATTTCTCCGTCATTCAGTCCGCGCGTTGGCGGCGTCGTGAACGCTGGCCGTGCCGGCGTTCATCTTGATGTCCGCCGCGTCCACATCGGACTTCGCGATCTCATATTCCAGTTCGCTGACTTCCTGCGCCGCCGTCAATTGCTGCACCGCGCGCTGCAACTTCAGAGTCTCCTGCGAAACCTGGTTCTTCGCGACCTCGACTTCTTTATTGGCATGAATGGCCTCGGCGTCGGCGGCCTGCGCGTGCGCCTTCTGCGAAAAATTCAGAAACGGAAATCGAATCACCACGCCGACCGTCGCATTGTTCCGCTCGAAGGCCTTGGTCGGGAAAAACTGGGTCCAGTTGTTGAACGTCGCCAGCACCGCATATTGCGAAGCGAAATCCACGGACGGCCACAAGCGCGCGATGCTCGCCTCGTGCACGAAATCCTTCCGCAATCGCGTGTTCACGCGCGGCCGACAACCGCGGGCTGGATTCCGCGGCCTTCGCCTCGAATCAGGATCCTCCTGCGGCGTTTCCGGCAGCGCCGGCACCGAATCCGGATCGGTCTGAATCCCCGCCGCCGGCACCCCCGTCAGCTGCGATAACGTGCTGCGCAGCACATCCACCGCGCCCTGCGCCTGCGTAATGCGCAAGTAAGCGCGGGCGTCGCCAGCTTGGCCTGCGTGCGGATCTGCTCGCTGTCCACGCCCTCCTGGATTCGCTGCTCCACCATTTGCTGCATCTTGAGCGCGTCGTCATGTTGCTGGCGCAGGTGGTCCATGAGCTGCTCCCACTTGATCAGTTCGAGATAAGTGAGCGCGGTGTCCTGAATAATCTGATTGTGCCGGTCTTTGCTGGTTTCTCCCGCCGCTTTGTACTCGCTTCGCGCCGACCGCACAAACTCGCGCAGCGCGGGATTAAACAACGCCGACTGCGCGGTGACGTTGAACAGCGAGGGCGCCGATCCCTCCAGGCTCAACGGATAACCCCACGAATCTCCCAGCCCGGAGCCCACCGTAACCTGCGGAATGTACTGGTAGCGAGCTTCCTGCATGGACGCAAACGCCCGTTGCTCATCAGCGTTGGTTTGCGCCGCCAGCGGACTGTGCGTCAGCGCCAGCTCCACCGCGTGCTTGAGCGTCAGTGGCTCGGCCAGCGCTGGTAAGCCGCATCCCCAGAACCAGAAGGACCACAATCAATATGGAGCGGCGGACGTCCTCGCCCGCCATCCTGGAAAGTGAATTCGCTAAGCGATTGCCAGGCAGGTGTCATATCTCCACCTTCATGCGCGGATCAGAACGCAGTTCAGCTGAAACGCTTTTGGACGACCAATTATTGCAGAGACGGCATCGATTGAGAGGATCAAGCATTAAGGAAAGAGACTTAGCGATTCACCCGCTGCAGCGCTTGTTGCGCCGGCTGGAACTCGTGCGCCAGATTCAGCGCGGACCTGTATTCGGCCGCCGCGCCCTCTGGGTCGCCAAGTCGTTCATCGGCCGTCCCCAGAAGATAGTGGGCCTTGAACGCCGGGGCCTGCTCTACCTTGGCGCTGGAACTTCGAGATAGGCCTGCAGCAACTGCACGGCCTCCGGCATATTTCGCTGCGAGTGCATCAGGATCTCCGCCGCGTCCACCAGCGCATCGGGTCGGTCCAGCGGTGCGGAACGCACGTGCATGAGCGCCTGCTCCATATCATCCCAGCGTTCCCGGTGCCGGTAGTAAAGACCCAGATTCAACCAGGCGCTGGCGCTGCCGTGACTGGCCTCGATCGCCGCGCGATATTCCTGTTCCGCGGCGTCGAAGTCCTTCTTCTTTTCAGCGATGCGGGCGTTCACCCAGTGGGCCCGTGCCGGATCCAGGCTCAGCAGCGAGTCGGCTTGCGCCTGCGCCTTGTCGCGTCCCCCGCCCACAATGCCTGGCGCCTCCAGATAAAATTCCGCCAGGTCGCTGCGTGCGTCCACGCTCTTCGGATTCAGGTGCACCGCCTTCTCAAATTCGTCACGCACGTGGCGCGCCAGTCCCGCTGCGGTCATGAAGCCGGACTTGTCGGCTTTTTCGCCATAAATTCTTCCCAGCCACAAATGGAACTGGCTGTTGTCCGGGGCCAGCTCGACGGCTTTTTCGCAGGCAGAAATTCCGCGGTCCCATTGTCCCAGGCTGAAATAGGCGCGGCACAGCAGATTCTGCGCGGCGGCGTCGTTGGGCGAAACACTGATCTGCCCTTGCAAGCTTGGTCAAGGCTTCATCCACCCGCCCCGACGCAATCATCGCCGGCACGCCGTCGTCTAGCCCGGCCGCCGCTAGAGAAATCGTAGCCGCCGCCATTGCGCAAAGCAGAAAGAATCCGGCGCATCATTCTAATGATTCACCTTCACCGTCAATCCATCACGCAGCGGCTTCGAATTGGTCGATCCCAGCGCCACCTGGGCGTGCTCGCTGATTCCGCCTGTGATCTCTGCCTGCGTCAGGTTGGAAATCGACATCTGCACGTTGCGATGCTGCAAAACGTTGTTCACAATCTGATAAACGTATGGCGTGGAATCATCCTGCCGCAACGCTTCGCGCGGCACCGTCAGCGCGTTTTCGTGCTGCGCGGTCACAATCGTCACCCCCACGTTGATGTTGGGCAGCAACTTGAAATCCTGATTGGCGACAACGCAGGTGGTCTCGCCAACGTTGCGCGTCCCATGCAGCTTCACCGCCGCCGGCACCGCGCTCACCGCCCCGGTCCACACCCGTCCCGGCATGGCATCCCAGGTGACTTCGATTTTCTGCCCCGGCGCCAGACGCGCCACATCCGGCTCATCCACAAACGCCCGCACCAGCACTTTCGACAAGTCCGCTTCCTGCAGCACCAGGTCTCCGGCGTTCACGTATCCGCCCTGCTTCACCGGCAGGGAATAAACGATCCCGTCAAACGGGCGCGCGGATCACCAGTTGGCTCAGCACGTCCTCGGCCGCGCTGTAAGCGCTCTGCGCCTCCGCTAGCTGCGCCTGTACCCGCGCAATTTCCGGCGACGAATACCGGTCCTTCTGTTTGGACTCGGCCAGTTTCACCTCCGCCGCCGTTGTGTCCAGTTGGTTCTGTGCCGCCCGCACTTCTCCCGGTGACGCCGCGCCCGTTTGCTGCAGCCGCTTCAGCGAATCCAGATTGCGCTGCGGCCGCGTCATAGTCGGCTCGCGCCTTCACCAGTTGCGCCTTGCAAAGTGAGCACTTCTTCCTGCGTCCCGCCATGTTCAATGGCTTTCATGTCGGCTTCCGCGGCCCGCACCTGGGCCAGCGCCTGCTGCCGCCTGGCTGCGTGCGCTGGCCGCGTCCAATTCCACCAGCAGCTGACCTTGCTTGACCGTGATCGCCTTCCTTTACCAGCACCCGCTCCACATTCGTTCCCACCGGCGCGTGAGCTTCGAAGTTCTGCACCGGCTCGACTTTTCCGTTGGTGGAAATCACGCTGCGAATCGTGCTTCGCGACACCGTGGCCGCGATCACCGGCACCGAATCATCGCGCGACGCGAACGACGCCAGCAGCACGACCGCGATAATCGCGCCGATCGCCCACAGCACCCAGCGCCGCCGCGCGAGAAATCCCGCTCTGCTTCCGTTTTGTGCCATTGAGTTGACGTAACGATTAATGTAACACTCGCGTCCGCTCACGCGGACAGGCACGACTCTTAACCGTTTAGATGCACCGAGTTGCCGAAAGAACCGGAAGAATATCCCCCATGCTCTGTCTTATCACCCGCGCGCACTCGAACTCCTGCCCGGGGACAAACGAAATCTCCATCCGTCCGTCAAACCTTACTGGCAATCGTGCGCTCAACCTTGGTCTTGGAATACTCTGGACGAAACCTATGCGATTCAATCTTCCCTCGATCCTGTTGATCTCTCTGGCCCTTTGCGCACCCGTCTTTGCTGCCGACTCCCCCATGTTTCGCGGCGACCCGCAACACAGCGGCGTTTATCTCTCTTCACCGGTTGCGCAGTTCACTAGGGTCAAGTGGAAATTCCACACGGGTGGAATGGTGTACTCATCGCCCGCTGTCGTCGATGGCGTCGCGTACTTCGGCAGCACCGACGGGAATCTCTACGCTGTCGATATCGCTAGTGGCGCCCAGAAGTGGAAGTTCGAAGCCAAGAGCCGCATCACCTCGTCGCCTGCGGTCGCCGACGGACTGGTTTACTTCGGCGCCTACGACAGTAATTTTTATGCCGTCAATACCGCCGACGGACAGCTCAAATGGAAATTCCAGACGGCGGGCGAGCACCGCTTTACTGCCACGCACCTCCACGGCTCCCAGCCTGCCGCCGAGTCCATGCCCGATCCCTTCGACTTCTATCTGTCGTCGCCCGTGGTGTGGAAAGGCATGGTCTTTTTTGGCAGCGGCGATGGCAACATCTATGCTTTGAAGGCTGCGTCGGGCGCGGTCAATTGGAAATTCAAAACCGGTGACGTGGTCCATGCCTCCCCGGCAATTGCCGACGGTACATTGTTTATCGGAAGTTGGGACACCTACTTCTACGCCCTGGATGCTGGCAGCGGCTACGAGAAATGGCGCTTCAAGACCGGCGAAGACCCCGATACCCACAACCAGGTCGGCATTCAGTCTTCCGCCTCGGTGGCCGACGGCATCGTGTACTTCGGCTGCCGCGATTCAAACTTCTACGCCCTCGATGCCAAGGCTGGCGAAAAGAAATGGATTTTTCCTAACCACGGTTCATGGGTCATCGCTTCTCCTGCCGTCAAAGACGGCGTGGTCTATTTCAGTACCTCCGATACCGGAATGTTTTACGCCCTGAACGCTGCGACCGGCGCTAAGATATTCTCGCTCGACTTCCACGGATGGCCCATGTTCTCTTCGCCCGGAATCGCTGGGAATATGGCCTATATCGGTTCGCACAGCGGTAAACTGCTTGCGATTGACCTCGCCGCCAAGAAACCGGCTTGGACGTTTGAAACCGACGCTTCACGCCAAAATGGTCCCCTGTACACCAAACCTGACGGAACTCCGAACTACGCCGCCGCTTACGCTTCAGATTTTTATGACGACATGGTCGCCGGCGTCGAAAAGACGATGAGCGTCGGAGCCATTCTTTCTTCTCCGGTCGTGGTCGATGGCGTCATCTTCTTCGGCAGCAGCGACGGCAATCTTTACGCTCTGATGTAAGTGCAAGCAGTCGCCAGTCGCCTTTGCGATGTTTACAATGCCAACATGCCGCAGCCTCCCGCTACACTCCCCAACACGCCAAAGCCGGACTCGACGCCGAATTCCCCGAGATCGAAACCTGGCCCAACCAATTTCCCGGATACGAAATCGTCATCGACGATCCCGAGTTCACCTCGGTCTGCCCCAAGACCGGCTTGCCCGATTTCGGCGTCATCACCATCCGCTATATGCCCGCGAAGGCCTGCCTCGAACTCAAGTCGCTAAAAGAATACTTGCAGTCCTACCGCAATCTAGGAATCTTCCAGGAAAACATCGTCAACCAGGTCCTCGACGACGTCGTGCGCTGGGCGCGGCCCGGTGTGGGCCGAGGTCAAAGGAGACTTCCGTCCGCGAGGAGGAATTTCCACGGTGGTGATCGCGAAATGGCCGCGCCGGAAAAACTAACGGACCTTGCGCCCATGCTATATTCCTCTCTCACGTGACCCCCGACCGCCTCCATCCCCGCACCGCGCTGCTGCTCCTGACCGCGCTCAATCTGTTCAATTACGCCGACCGCAACGTCCTGTTCGCGGTCCAGCCGCTGGTGCAGAATGAGTTCCACGTCAACAAAGCCCAGATCGGCCTGCTGACCAGCGCGTTTCTCATCTGCTACATGATCGCCGCGCCCTTCGTCGGCCCGCTGGCCGACCGCTACTCCCGCAAACTGATTATCGTGGTCGGAGCCATTTTCTGGAGCGGCCTCACCCTGCTCACCGCCGTTACCCACACCTACACCGAATTGCTCATTCGTCACACCTTGGTCGGAATCGGCGAAGCCACCTTCGTCACCATCGCGCCGACTTTCGTCGCCGACCTGTTTTCCGAACGCGTCCGCGGACGCATTCTCGGTGTCTTCTATCTCGCGATTCCTGTCGGCTCCGCCGCCGGCTATCTCCTCGGAGGCCACCTCGCTCCCAAGTATGGATGGCGTTTCCCGTTCTACATCGCCGCCGTCCCCGGGTTTCTGGTTGCGATTGCAGTTCTCTTCCTCAAAGAGCCGCCGCGCGGACAATTTGATTCGCTGAAGGAAACTCCCGAGCGCGGAACATTGCTGGGATTGTCCAGCAACCCAGCCTTTCTGACCGCCACTCTCGGCATGGCCGCGATGACGTTCTCCCTCGGCGGAATTCAAGTTTGGATGCCGCAATTCCTCTACAGCGAACGCCACTACTCGCTCGAGTCCGCCAACCTCATCTTCGGCGTCGATCGTCGTCGTGGACGGCATACTGGCCTCTCTCGCCGGAGGCTGGCTCGGAGACTTTCTTTTGCCGAGAATGAAAAGTTCCTACTACCTCGTTTCCGCCGCCAGTATGGCGCTCGGTGTGCCCTTCATGATCGTCGCCGTGTTCTCCCGCGGGCGTTATCATGATCCCCGCGATCGCAGTCGCGGCTTTCTTCCTTCTGCTGAATACATCGCCTCTGAATGCCGCCGTCATCAATTCCGTCGGCGCCCACATCCGCGCCACCGCCATCGCGGTAAACATTTTCATCATCCACATTCTGGGCGACGTCCCCTCGCCCTACCTCATGGGAGGGTTGCTGACCGCCAATCCCTGCAGACCGCTTTTATTCTGCCGATCGTCGCCATGGCGATCTCTTCGGCCATACTGTTCTACGGCATGCGCTTTGCTCCTCCGGTCGCCGTCGAACGCAAGTCCCGTCCTTCATCGGCCCACATCGGATGATTTATTTTCACTGGATTGCAGGAACGCTCCTCGCTCTCATCTGGCTCTCCCGCGTTGTGGACACAAGCCTCGGCGTCCGCACCCTGCCAATATTTCTCTACCCGAGTGGGACCGCCATCCCGTGACTCCGGAGGGAAATCCTCGCGTCGCCATCATCGTCCCTGCGCGCAACGAAGTGGCCTCTATCGAGCAGGCCCTCACTCGTTTGCTGGCCCTCGACTACGACAACTACGAAGTCATCGCCATCAACGACCGCTCCACCGATCAAACCGGCGAAATCATGGACGAGGTCGTCGAAATCATCCCAAAAGAGATTGTGGAGCGACGGGCGTCCCCGCCCGTCCACCCCAGAGCTCTCCACTCGTGAACTTAAAGTCGTCCACATAACGAACTTCCCGCCGGCTGGATGGGCAAAGCCCACGCCATGTACACCGCCGCCAAATCCGCCACCGACGCCGACTGGCTCCTCTTCACCGACGCCGACGTGATGTTCCGCCCCGACTGCATCCGCCGAGCCATCGCCTACGCCGAACAGGAACGCGCCGACCACGTCGTATTGTTTCCACGCATGCTGATGGAGCACGTCGGAGAGAAGATGATGCTGTCTTTCTTCCAGTTGATGTTCGTCTTCGGCCATCGCCCCTGGAAAGTCGCCGACCCCAAATCCAAAGACCACATGGGGATCGGCGCGTTCAATCTGGTCCGTCGCAGCGCGTACGAAGCCGTCGGCACCTACCAAGCGTTGCGCTTCGAAGTCGTGGACGACATGAAGCTCGGCAAAGTCATCAAGAATGCCGGCTTTCGGCGCAGCGTAATGCGTGGTTGGGCGCTGAAAAGTTGCTGGAAATCCGCTGGGCCATGGGCGCCCGCGGAGTAGTCCACAACCTGACCAAGAACTTCTTCGCGGTAATGAGCTTCCAATGTGGCGCGCGATCGGTTTCTGCATCATCGCGGCCATCGCTGAACTATTCTGCCCTTTCGTCGGTGTCCTCGCCGCCCACGGCGCGCGCGCGCATTCCTTACGCAATCGCGCTGGCCTGCATCTTCTTTCTGTACACAGGCATGTCGATGTTCTCCGGCGTCCGCCCGTGGTATTTCATCCTGCATCCGCTGGCCACGTTGCTCCTCATCTACACGATGCTGCGCTCGACGATTCTTTACCCTGTGGCGCGACGGCGTGGATTGGCGTGGCACCTTCTACCCGCTGGACGAACTCAGAAAGGGGTTGGTATAGCTCGTGTAGGGGCAGGTGAGGGCATCTGCCCCTACATGAGCTAATCCGACTCCACATCCTCCGGCACCGCAATCGGCAAGGTTGCGGACGTCTTCTTCTTCGTCGTTCTACGCTTCGAGGCGTGCGATTGCCCCGCGTTGAAATGCCCACGCTGCTCCACGTCAAAATTCTTCGGAAACGGCGGCAGTCGCCTCGCCTCGCCTCCCATCTGCCTGGCGTCGTCCAGCACAATCTCCGCCCGCCCGTCGTACTCCTTGACTTCTCCGCGAATTTCAATCGTCTTCCCCGCAAGCCGGTCCACATCGCCGATCCGCTTCAGGTCCGATGCGAACACAACTACGGAAAACGAACACGACCCATAGTCCTCACAAAAATCCAGATAGTGCACGCCCCGGCTTCCGCTCTCCACCCGCAAGACCTTTCCGCTGACACACTGCGTCTCACCAATATGTTTTTGGGCTTGATCAAACGGAATGCACGGTGACGAAGAAGAAGCAGGGATGGACAAAACGAAGAAGAGCGGGACGAGCGCAGCCAGCTTAGCAATCACGCAGAAATTCTAGTTCGCCGCCGCCGCACGTGGCGCGAATTCGACAAATAAATGTAGGGAAATTCCCAGAAGGGAACTGCGCGAGGCCAGCCCAGCGTGGGACCGGCCTCCACCAGCTATCTACCGGAAGCTCTTGACCGCCGTGGTCTCGTCGTCCCGCACGTCGAACACGGTATAGAGTTTCGTAATCTGCAAAAGGTCGTGGACCTTCTTGGTCAGGTTGAGCAACTTGAGCTCGCCACCCTGGTTCTTCACCGTGGTGTAGGCGCTGACCAGCTCGCCGATGCCTGAGCTGTCAATGTAGTTCACGTCGCCCAGATTGAGCAGGATCTTCTTCTGCCCTTTGCCCAGCAGGTCTTTCACCGCGTCGCGCAGCACCACGCTGCCTTCGCCCAAAGTGATGCGCCCGCTGCAGTCCACAATCGTAATGCCATCCACCTGCCGGTTACCGAGTTTCAAGTTCACTGGGAAGCCTCCTTGCCGCCCGCGGGTACCCCGTGGACGTGCTTGATCAGTTTGATTTCAGTGCCCGTTTGTGAAGGATGAATCTCCACCACATCCATAAACGAACGGATTAAGAAAATTCCGCGGCCCGATGTTTTTAAAAGATTTTCCGGCGACAGCGGATCCGGAATCTCTGCCCGGATCCAGCCCCTTGCCCTGATCGCGAATGGTAATGACCAGGTCCCCCTTGGTGCGCTCAAAGTCCAGTTGGACCTTCTTCTCCGGATCGTAGGCGTTGCCGTGCAGCACCGCGTTCACTGCCGCCTCGCGCACCGCCATCGCAATCTGCAAAACTTCGTCCTCGCCAAAGCCGTTGGCGGCCGCAACTTCGCTGGCCCTCTGCTCCGCAATATCAACCGTCTCCAGGGTCGAGTCGAGCGTATAGGAGCGCCGGTCTTCACTCATATAGGTATCTGTTCAATGAATGCGCAAAAACTGCGGTGCCGTGGCTATCTGCGCGCCAGACTGCGTTAAGCAGGCAGATTGGCTAGTTTGCCTCTGTCCTGTGGAATTGTCAACGCGGATGTCTTAGCATGGGCGGCAGGGGAGCGCAGAGATCCCGCATCCGCTCAGGACGTGTAACCCTTGTTTCGATCCATGAAAAGAAGCTTGTTGCTGCTGATGGTCTGCGCGCTCACCTTGGATCATCGCGCGGCCACCCAGTCCCCGCCCGATTCCAGCCCGCAGCAAATGCTCCAGGGCGGGCGCGACGCCCTCGCCTCCCGCCAATGGGTCCGCGCCATTCGCTTCTTCCAGGAAGCCGTCCGCGAGTCCAACGCCTCCTGCGTCGAATGCTATCTCGGCCTCGCCGCATCCTACAGTGCCAATGGCCAGCTTCAAGACGCCGTGGACGCCAGCGACAGCGCGCTCCGTCTTTCGCCTGACGGCACCTCCAAAGCCACCGCCCACACCATCAAAGGCAAGGCCCTGGTCGAATTGGCCGTGAAAAATAAGAGCCTGCTTCCCCAGGCCGAGTCAGAATTCCGCGCCGCCTCCCAGATCGAACCCGCAAACCCGCTCTTTCACCTCTGGCTGGGCACAGTGCTGCTGCGCGAATCGCAAACTGAAGACGGCGTGGCAGAGCTAAAAAAATGCCTCGCGCTAAACCCTCCCGCCCAGGTCTCCGACCGCGCCAAACTCCTGCTCGCCGACCCCCGCCGCGCCGGCGAAGAATTTGCTCCCAACTTCCGCCTCACTACCCTGCAGGGAGAAAACCTCTCTCTCAAGCAATTCGCCGGAAAAATTGTTGTCCTGGATTTCTGGGCAACGTGGTGTCCGCCCTGCCGCGAGTCCGTTCCCGAACTCCGCGAGCTTACGCGCCAGTACGATCCATCGAGGCTGGTGCTGATCAGTGTCAGCGCCGACGAAGACGACTCCGCCTGGCGCCAATTCGTCGCCGACCAAAAAATGACCTGGCCCCAATACCGCGACGCCGACAAACGCCTGACCACCGCCTTCACCGTCCGCGCCTACCCCACCTATCTGGTAATCGACGGCGATGGCGTAATCATCCACCGCATTGTCGGTGCAGATCCCCGGCAATCAGTAGTGAACCAGCTAGTGGCAATTTTGAAAACCGTGCCGCAGTTGGAGGAAGGGAAGTAAGGCGCGGCAAAAAAAGCGGCGATCCGAACCCATGCCGGACCGCCGCCGTTTTCCAAGTCACACTCTAAATCGAAATATTGATCAACGTTCCGGGGGCCGAACTCGTGGCGCCTCCAGACCCGCCCGCTCCCGCAGCCAGCAGGTTCAGCACAATTTGCTCGTTCGCGTTCTGTGCCAGATTGATGTTGATCTGCTCCTGGCTGGGGTTCGTCTGCGTTCCGATACCCAGCGAGAACAGTTCTCCTCCGTTGGCCGACTGGCTCAGGCTGATGTCGATCTCAGAACCGGCCGCCAGAGCTCCGGGCGACAAATTCAGCACGATCTCCGGGGCCGTGCTCGCCGCTGGAGATGCTCCGCTGCCTGTTGCCGCAGGGCTCGCGCTGGAAGCTGACGCCGCGGGCGGGGCCGCCGCGCTGCCGGTCGCTGGTGTGCTTATTGGCGCTGGGGTGGCGGGGCTGGCAAAGGTGAGGTCAATTTCGATCCCGCCAGAGTTCCCGCCTTGCAGGGTCAAAGTGACCAGGGGTTCGGCGGGCGGCGGTACCTCCAAGGCGCCGGCAGGGGCACTGGACGCCCCCGGGCTTGCCGCTGCAGCCGTGCTGGCCGGAGCTGCTGTGAGAATCGGTGTCGCGACCGTAGCTGGCACAGGGCTAGGCGGGGCCGCCGTGTTTGCCGCAGCAGAATCACTGGCCGCAGCATCCGCCGCTGCATCTCCTTGCACGCTGATCTCAATGACCGCCGCCGGCGGCAAGGGTTGGGATCCGTCCGCGTTCGCCGGATCGGAGGCGCGGTTGGCGCGCAGTTCAGCGAACGCCCGCTGTGCTGCCGCCAGATTCCCGCTCTGCAGGTCCCGGCCGATCGCGGCAAACTCCTGCTGCCGCCGTGTCAGGTTAAAGGCATGCGCGCCTGAAAAGGGCCCATTCTGCGCCAAAGTCTGTAGCGCGCTGTAGGCGCTCTGCGCCGCTGCTAGGTCGCCGTGTTCCAGGGCGTGCCCAAGTTGCTGCAAGTCCGTCCCGCGCTGCTGCAGGAACGACTCCAACGTCTGCTGAAGGGAGCTGCTGGAAACCGCTGCTGTCGCCATGAAGTTCTCCTGAGAATTTCTTAATCGGAAAGGGTTAGCTTCCGCGATACATGAAACTTGATCGGCGCAGCCGGGTCAGACTTTAGCGGGCCTCTGCCCGAAAGGCGGAGCCGGAAACTCGAATGTTAGCGTCCGCCCATGCTCGCTCCCTCTTCTGCTTGCCTGTGATACAACCCTGACGTGCCCGAACCTCGTCCGTTGCCCACCCTCCTTCGCGCCATCGGCCGCTGGAGCCTAGCCGCGCTCATGGTCAACTGCATTATCGGCAGCGGAATTTTCGGCCTGCCCTCAGTCATATTTAGGTTGGTAGGCAACGCCAGCCCGTTTGCCTGGCTGTTCGCTGGCGCTGGCACCGCCCTGGTAATGGCCTGCTTCGCGGAAGTTTCTTCCCGCTTCGATCGCAGCGGCGGAGTCTATCTCTATACCCGCACGGCCTTCGGCCAGACCACCGGAATCGCTGTCGCCTGGTTGGGATGGTTGGCCCGCCTCACCGCCGCAGCCGCCAATGCGAATCTGTTCGTCATCTACCTCGCTGAGTTCTGGTCACCCGCCAAAGCTCCGCTCATTCGCCTGCTGGTTTTGACTGTCCTGTTGGGATTTCTTGCCACAGTGAATTACATCGGCGTGCGAAGCGGAAACACCTTGAGCAATTTGTTCACCGCCGCCAAGCTGATCACACTCGGCGGATTCATCATCTCCGGATTTCTCTTCCTGGGATTCAATCACCACTCTCTGGTCATTCCAGCGCCCACCGGCCCCGCCGGACCCTGGTTCCAGGCCATCTTGCTCCTCATGTTCGCTTACGGCGGCTACGAGACCGCTCTCATGCTGGGCGGAGAAGCGAAGAATCCCAAACGCGACTATCCCTTCGCTCTGCTTTGCGCCCTGGTCGTCTGCACCGTGGTTTACACCATGACCCAGTGGATCATCATCTCCGTGGTGCCTGCGGCCTCCATGACCGATCGCCCCATGGCGACCGCCGCCAAACTCATGCTCGGCACGTGGGGTGCAGGCCTTGTCAGCTTTGGAGTTCTCGTCTCCTGCTACGGCTATCTCAGCGCCAACGTCCTCGGATTCCCAAGAATTTTGTTTGCCCAAGCCGAACAGGGAGACATGCCGTCCACTCTCGCCCGCGTGCACAGCAAGTTCCACACACCCCATCTGGCGATTGTCATCTTTTCGCTTGCCCTTTGGGGATTCTCGCTGGCCGGAGGGTTCCAGTGGAACGTCACCATCTCGGCGATGTCCCGCCTCATCTATTACGGATCAGTCTGCGCCGCGCTTCCGTTTCTGCGCCGCAACAAGAACGCGCCGCAAGCAGAGTTTCATCTTCCGGCGGGAGACCTGATTGCGCTTCTCGCCGTGGGGGTGTCCTTGCTTCTATTCCCCCACCTCGATCGCCCAGGCATGATCGTCCTGGGTGTGCTCGCCGTTCTCATAACCGCAAACACGCTCTGGGCGCGGCGTCAGCTGACACCGGATAAGTCGGGGTAAGTCGCCGTGATCTGCTGTCCCTAGCGCTTCTTACCTCTGTGCTCTCCGTCACCTCTGTGGTCAAAGCTCTTTGCCGGGCGCCATCACAATCTGTCTCTCTAAATCCCGGTCCCGCACTCCCACCAAATAAAGAAGACTGTCCAGCCCCAGGTGCGATACCGAATGCCTCGCACTCTCCCGCACCAGCGGCTTGGCATGAAAAGCGATCCCCATGCCCGCCAGGTTCAGCATCGGCAGATCGTTGGCGCCATCGCCAACCGCAACCACCTGGTCCAGCGAAATGTTTTCCGACGTGGCAATCGCCTCCAGTAATTGCGCCTTCTGCTTCCCATCCACGATGTCACCCACAACATCCCCGGTCACCGCACCGCTTTCCATCTCCAGTTCATTGGCAAAAACGTAATCGATTCCCAACCGCTTTTGCAGATACTCGCCGAAGAAAGTAAATCCTCCTGAAAGAATTGCCGTCTTGTATCCCAGCATCTTCAGGGTCGAAATCAGCCGCTCCGCCCCTTCCGCCAGCGGAATCGTTTCCAGCACCGTCTTCATACTGCTCTCAGCCAGTCCGCGCAACAACGCCACCCGCCGCGTAAAGCTTTGCTTGAAGTCGAGTTCGCCGCGCATCGCGGCCGCCGTAATCGCCGACACCTGCTCGCCCACCCCATGCAGCTTCGCCAGTTCGTCAATCACTTCGCCCTGGATCAGCGTCGAGTCCATATCAAACACAAACAGCCGCCGGTTGCGCCGGTAAATGCCCTCGCGCTGGAACGCAACATCGACCTCAAACTGGCGCGTAAGCTCCATCAGTTCCGCTCGCAGCGACGCTGACGCGTCGCTCTCCCCGCTGATTTCCAGTTCGATGCATGCATTCGCGTTCTCCACCCGCCCGCTCAGCGACAGCCGTCCCGAGAGCCGCTCGATGCGATCAATGTTGAATCCATGCCGCGAAATGCCGGCGCTGATCTTCGCCAGTTGCTCCGCCGTAATCTCCCGCCCCAGCACGCTGATCACGAACCGGAACTTCCCCTGCGAGCGCACCCAATGGCTAAACGCCTCCTCGGTCACGGAGGTGAACTTAATCTTCAAATCCAGCTCGTGCGCCCGCACGATCAAGTCTTTCTTCAGTGGGCTGAAGTCCACTCCGTCCGGAACCTCGACCAGCACCGCCAGCGCCAGCGTCTCATGCACCACCGCCTGTCCAATGTCGAGAATGCGCACGCGAAAATTCGCCAGATATCTCAGTCAGGGAACTGGTCTGCCCCGGCCGGTCTCCGCCGGAAAAATTAATCAGAATGACTTTGCTCATGACAGGAAGGCTACTCAACAGATTAACAGGCGCGTCAGTGGCATGGAGTACAAGCGACACGCCCAGGGTGATAAGAAAGCTGTTCTAAGAACTCTCTCGCGCGGCTTACCCTGCCGCCGCTGCTTTCTGTCCGATCAAAACCGCTTCCTGCATCTGCTTGAACAGATCACCGATAGCCGACGGCGAATGCGACATGAACAGGGTATTAGTCTTGTCGGAGGCGCCAATTTCCTTGATCGTATCCAGATACTGCGTCACCAGCACCAGCATCATCACGTCTTTTGCGGTCGTGCCTTCCACCGCCGCCGAGAACGCTTCAATCGACTGCTTCAATCCTTCGATAATCGCCTTGCGCTGATTCGCAATGCCCTGGCCCTGCAAGCGCCTTGCTCTCCGCTTCGGCCTCGGCCTGCTTCACTTTCAGGATTTTTTCCGCTTCGCCGCGCGCGCTCGCCGCCACCTGTTCGCGCTGCGCCGCGTTGATCTCATTCATCGCCGCTTTCACTTTTTCGTCGGGCTGAATGTCGGTTACCAGAGCCTGATCGATCGCGTAGCCGTAAGTCTGCATGACGTCGTCGAGACCCTGCTTGATGGCAATCGCAATATCCGACTGCTGTAGGAAGGCGTCGTCCAGATTCATCTTTGGCACGTGCCCCAGAATCATGTTGAACACGTAGGAGGAAATCTGCTGTTTGGGATTCGCCAGTTTGTAAAATGCCTCATAGACCTTTGTCCGGAATGACGTGATACTGCACCGAGACCGGAATCTTCACAAACACGTTGTCCTTGGTCTTGGTTTCCACATCCAGCGCCAGTTGCTGCACCCGCAAATCCACGCGGCCCGCGATCTGGTCCAGCCACGGCAGCTTGAAGTTGATGCCCGCGGTGGCCACGCTGCTGGAACTTGCCCACGCGCTGCACCACCGCTGCCTCGGCGGTCCGCACCTGGAAAAATCCGCTGAGAATGGTCACCAGCGCAAACAACCCGACCACGCCCCAGAAAAAGAAAACCAGACCGTCGCTAAACCCCATGACAACCTCCTGACGGGCGCACTGGACCGCGCTTCCGCGTTGCGAGGCATGATAGCGGTTCGCAGGGCTGAGTACAACCAGAATGAGGTTGCCGCTGCACTTGCCTATCCCATCTTTGCGCACTGCCGCGCGATTGCCCAATCCTCTTGCGCGCGAATGACAAATACCCTCGCCGGGGATCCGTCCGACGAAATGTCCTGGTCCGCCGAGGCCGCCGAATTTCGCATGTTATCCAGTTGGATTCCCAGGAATCCCATCTTCGCGCACGCCGCCTGGCGAACTTCCGGTGAGTTCTCGCCGATTCCTGCGGTAAACACCAGCGCGTCGAGTCCGCCCAGCGCCGCCGCCATTGCGCCGACTCCTGCCTGCAGCCGGTGGATGAAAATGTCTAACGCCAGCCGGGCGCGCTGATTACCTTGACCCGCGGCCTGAAGAACGTCGCGCATGTCGCTCGAGACGCCCGAAACACCTAGCAGACCGGATTGCTGGTTTAGAGCGTGATCCAAACTGTCAGGACTCATGTCGTGGCGATTCCCTCTCAGCATGTGAATCAAAATTCCAGGATCAATGGATCCCGAACGCGTACCCATCATGAGTCCTTCGAGCGGAGTAAATCCCATGGTGGTATCGACGCTCTTGCCGCCTTGGATTGCGGCGAGAGAACAGCCGTTACCGAGATGGCAGGAGACGATTTTCAACAAGACCGGATCGCGATGGAGAAGATGGGCGACACGCTGGGCGCAGTATTCGTGATTGATGCCGTGGAATCCGTAGCGTCGAATGCCTTCTCGTTCATACCACGCGTACGGGACGGGATAGACGAAAGCTTCCTTTGGCAGCGTGCTATGGAACCCAGTGTCGAAGACAGCGATTTGCGGGGCCGTCGGGAGCATCTCTTCAATGAGCTCGATCCCCTGTAAGGCCGCCTGATTGTGGAGTGGAGCGATGGCGGCGACGCTTTCGATGTCGCGCTTCACTTCCGAAGTAATGTAAACCGGCTGCGTGAGCTTGGGGCCGCCGTGAACGACACGATGTCCGACCACAGCAATTTCGGAAGCGGATTTGAGGATGGCGGTGGGTCCGCTCCATAGATTTTCGAGCAAGGCTGCAACCGAGGCCCGGTGAACACCGGCCCCCTGCTGGCGGTGAATTTCCCGGCCCGCGCGATCGCGGATCCGGACATCTTCTTTGTCTCCGTCCCACTCGATCTTGCCCTCCCAAAGCGGTGGGACTGGATCGCCCGCGGCCCCCGGATCAAGCTCAAACAGCGCGCTCTTCTGGCTGCTGGACCCGGAATTCAACACAAGTATCTTCATGCCTGCGAAGTCCACTTCCAGTTTTGGATTTCTGGCATGTCCACGCCGTGTTCGCGAATGTATTGCCTGTGTTCGACCAGGCGGTTACGCAGAAACTGCTTGAAATGTCCACCCAACCGTTGCAGCTTGGGTACTCGGTCCACCACGTCCCCTGCAAGGTGGAAGCGGTCGATCTCGTTCAGTACCGTCATGTCGAACGGAGTCGTCGTGGTCCCTTCTTCTTTGTAACCGCGCACGTGCAGGTTGTCGTGATTGTGCCGGCGGTAAGTTAGCCGGTGAATCAGCCACGGATAGCCGTGGTACGCAAAGATGATCGGCTTATCGACGGTAAACAGCGAATCAAAGTCGTTGTCGGTCAGCCCGTGAGGGTGCTCGCTGGAGGGTTGAATCGTCATCAGGTCAACCACGTTGACGACGCGAATCGTGAGGTCCGGAAAGTGTTGCCGCAGCAAGTCCACCGCGGCCAGAGTCTCCAGCGTGGGAACGTCGCCGGCGCAGGCCATCACGACGTCGGGTTCGCTTTGGTTATCATTGCTTGCCCAATCCCAGATGCCAATGCCACTGGTGCAGTGTTCAATGGCGGCATTCATGTCCATCCATTGCAACTCAGGCTGTTTCCCGGCCACGATCACGTTCACGTAATTGCGGCTTCGCAAGCAGTGGTCGGCGACAGAGAGCAGGGAATTGGCGTCCGGTGGCAGATAGACACGCACCACATCCGCTTTCTTGTTCACAACGAGGTCGATGAAGCCTGGGTCTTGATGCGTAAAACCGTTGTGGTCCTGCCGCCACACATGCGACGTAAGCAGATAGTTAAGGGATGCGATCGGTCGTCTCCACTCAATGTCGCGAGTCACCTTCAGCCATTTGGCATGCTGGTTGAACATCGAATCCACAATGTGAATGAAAGCTTCATAGCAAGAGAAAAATCCATGCCGGCCGGTCAGGAGATACCCCTCGAGCCACCCCTGGCACATATGTTCGCTCAACATCTCAAGTACCCGGCCATCGCGTGACAGGTGTTCGTCCACCGGCAAAGTCGGTTCCATCCACAGCTTCTCGGTCGCTTCATAGAGCGCCTCCAGCCGATTGGAAGCGGTCTCGTCCGGCCCGAAGACTCGAAAATTCGAGGTCGTCAAATTCAGCTTCATCACGTCGCGCAAGAATCCGCCCAGAACCCGTGTGGATTCCGCGTACTCCGTTCCCGGTTTGGTGACTTTGACCGCGTACTCGCGAAAGTCCGGCATCACCAGATCGTGCAGCAACACTCCGCCATTCGCATGCGGATTGGCGCTCATCCTCCGATTGCCCTTGGGCGGTAGCTCAGCCAGTTCCGCGACCAGCTTTCCATTCTCGTCAAACAGCTCCTGTGGCCGGTAGCTTCGCATCCAGTCCTCAAGAATCTTCAAGTGCTCCGGTTTCTGTTGCAGGTCGGCCACGGGGACCTGATGCGCCCTCCACGTTCCCTCCACCGGCTTACCGTCCACAACTTTAGGGCCCGTCCAGCCCTTGGGCGACCGCAAAACGATCATCGGCCACCGCGGCATACTGGAATTCTCGCCCTCATGGGCCTCGCGCTGAATGAACTGAATCTCTTCCACAATGCTGTCGAGCGACGCAGCCATCAGCTGATGCATCTTTTCGGGATCGTCGCCTTCGATAAAATGCGGTTTCCATCCATAGCCGGTGAACAGGTTGGTGAGGTCGCCATCGCTCATGCGGCCGAGCACCGTAGGATTCGCGATCTTGTATCCGTTCAAATGCAGAATCGGCAGTACGGTGCCATCTCGCGCCGGATTCAGAAACTTGTTGATGTGCCAGCTGGTGGCTAGCGGCCCGGTCTCGGCCTCGCCATCTCCGACTACGCAGCACACCAGCAGGTCAGGACTATCGAACGCGGCCCCGCAGGCGTGGCTGAGCGAATATCCCAGCTCGCCGCCTTCGTGGATCGATCCCGGCGTTTCCGGTGCGGCGTGGCTGGGAATCCCACCGGGGAACGAGAACTGCTTGAACAGCCGCTGTATGCCCGCCTCGTTCTGCAGAATGTTGGGATACAGTTCGGTATAAGTGCCTTCGAGATACGCGTTCGCCACCATTCCCGGGCCGCCGTGGCCCGGGCCGCAGATATAAATCGCGTTCAGATCATGCTTCTTGATGATGCGATTGAAATGCGCGTAAATGAAATTCAACCCCGGAGTCGTGCCAAAGTGTCCCAGCAGCCGCGGCTTGACATGCTCCAGCGTCAGCGGCTCGCGCAGCAGAGGGTTGGCGTACAAATAAATTTGTCCGACCGAAAGATAATTGGCAGCGCGCCAGTAGGCGTCGATTTGGGAGAGCTCTTCTTGAGTCAACGCGGAGGGGGAAATGCCGGGCAGGGAATTCAGGGCAGTCATGGGGCACCTCATGTAAATGATGACCCATCGGGCCCCCGGTTGTCTCGCTGCAACTATTAAAAGTTATGCACAGTGGATTTTGCTTTTCCATCTCCTACTAAGGCTTTTTCGGCGTCAGACCACAAGCCTTCGACATCAGGGCAAGATCCAGCCCCGCCGGAGAAAATTCTGCAATCCGACGCCCGTCCGGAGTTTGAAACTCAATGCGGAACAAATGTGCGCCAATCAACTCGCGCGTTGTTCCCTTGTCCATTGCCAGGAAATGTCCGTTGACCCAATTCCAGTTGTGATCATCGTGCTGATCGTCCGCCCGCACCCTTACCCGCATTTGCGGCTGTCCCCAAAACCCCGGCCAGTCCGGCCGTCCCAGCCTTACATTGGGACGAAAATCCGCGAGCGTCAACTTGCCATTGGAGCAATAGAGAATGACCCGCGCCTGGTCCACGCTGTCCGCTGCATCGTCGGCCGGTAGTTCAAACCGGGCCTGCTTAGCGGCCGTCATCCGGTTTTCGCTGCGGTATTGCGTCCACTTTCCGCCTGCGCTGACTCCGTTTTCGTGATTGTCGTCGCGGTCATCCTGCGCGTTCAGGCCTCCGGCGCACAGAAGCGCCAACGAAATTCCCATGACCCACGCAGCTCGGTTCCACTTAGAAAATAAGTGATTGCTTCCAGATGGCATAGTTGTCCTCTCAGGGTAGGAACACGACTCAACGTCAAAAGTTTCAGGAAAGACTCGAGGAGTAGCTACTTGCCGCCCTCAACCCACACTGTCTTAGCATTGGCAAACTCACGAATCCCGTACGGCCCCAGCTCCCTCCCGTGGCCGGACGCCTTAATTCCTCCAAACGGCAGCCGCGGGTCAGACGCCACCATCTTATTAATGAAGACCATCCCCGCGTCCAGTTCATCAATCAAGCGCTCGCGCTCGGTTTGATCATTCGTCCACGCGCTCGCGCCCAGCCCGAACCGCGTATCGTTGGCAAGACGAATGGCCTCATCAAGGTCTTTCACGCGAAACAAACTCGCCACCGGCCCAAACAGCTCTTCTCCATACGCCGGGGAATTCCGCGGAATATCCGTCAGCACGGTAGGCGCATAGAAATTCCCCGGCCCATCCAGCGGCTTGCCGCCCGTCAACACCCGCGCCCCCGCGGCCACCGTTTTCTTCACGTCAGCGTCCAACTCCGCCACCCCGTCTTTCGTCGCCAGCGGCCCCACGTCGGTAGCTCGCATCAAACGGATCGCCCAACTTCAGGGCCTCCATCTTGCTGACGAATTTCTTCTCAAACTGATCGGCAATGCTCTCCGCCACAATAAACCGCTTGGCCGCGATGCACGACTGCCCGTTGTTCACCAGCCGCGCCTTCACCGCCGTCGCCGCCGCTTCGTCCAGGTTCGCGCTCGGCATCACAATAAACGGATCGCTGCCGCCCAGCTCCAGCACCACCTTCTTGATTCTCTTCGCCGCCCCCATTCCAACTTCGATCCCCGCCCTCTCGCTTCCGGTAAGCGTCGCCGCCACAATGCGCGGATCGTTCAAAATCCGGTCCACCTTTTGCGACCCGATCAGCAACGTCTGGAAAACTCCTTTGGGAAATCCCGCGCGCGTCACAATGTCCTCAATGGCCAGCGCGCACTGCGGCACATTCGACGCGTGCTTCAGAAGGCCGACATTACCCGCCATCAGCGCCGGGGCCACAAACCGGAACACTTGCCAGAAGGGAAAATTCCACGGCATCACAGCCAGAATCGGCCCCAGCGGCTGGTAACGGATGAAGCTCCGCGTCGCCGCGGTCTCCACGATCTCGTCGGCCAGAAAGCGTTCCGCGTTTTCAGCATAGTAACGGCAGCCAGCCCCGCATTTTGCAGCCTCATCCACCGCCGAGCGCAGGGTCTTGCCCATCTCGGTGGTCATTAGCCGGCCAAATTCGTTTTTTTCGTTTTCGAGAATCTCCGCCGCCCGCAGCATCCACCGCCGCCGGTCCGCAAAACTGGTGTGCCGGTACTCCGCGAACGTGGCCGACGCCAGCGCGATCTTCTCATCCACCTGCGCGTCCGACAGCGGCTCAAAAACCCTCAGCACTTCTCCCGTCGCGGGATTAATCGTGGCAATCGCCATCTGACTCGGCCTCCATGGTTAGCCTCAAAACCATACCAAAATTTCATTTTTCAGGACAATCGAAGCCTTCTCCCGTGGCGCGCGACTATAAATCGCTCTGCCGTTCCTCAATAAGAATGTTCAATGAGGAAAACCCCGTCGCATCATTTACTCTGCTCTCACTCTGTCGCATCGCCACTTTCCAGGAAAGAGGGGGAACCGAAGGCCGGAGAGCTTTTTCTTCGAACCACGAAGTTACGAAGTGGCGCCCGGTTGCGCAGCGTAAGCCTCTTTATCCGACTTCCACAGCAAACATGTCAGATACCCTGGACCTGCAGGACATCCTCGAAGTCACCTATGACAAATTCCGCGACTGTGACGAAGGTGAAGTCGCCACCTACATCCCCGAACTCGGCAAGGCCGATGGGCGTGACTTCGCCATCTGCCTGGTGACCGTGGACGGCCAGGTCTTTTCCGTTGGCGACTGGGACAAAGAATTCACCATTCAGTCCATCTGCAAGCCTTTTGCCTACCAGATGGCGCTTGAAGAATTCGGTCGCGATAAGACCCTTTCCCATGTAGGTGTCGAACCGAGCGGCGAGGCCTTCAACTCCATTGAGCTGGATCCCAAAACCATGCGCCCGTTTAACCCAATGGTGAATGCCGGCGCCATCGCCGTGTCGTCGCTGATCAAGAAAGCCTCTTTCGCCGCCGGGGTTCGCAACTTCGTGGATAAAATGCAGCTCGCCGCCGGCCGCCACCTGCAAATCGACAGTTCAGTTCTTGCCTCCGAGTCTGCCACCGGAAACCGCAATCGCGCCATTGCCTACCTGATGCTGAATTTCGGCATCATCGACGAAGACGTCAACCATACCCTGCACCAGTATTTTTCCCAGTGCTCATTGCTGGTAAATTGCCGCGACCTAGCCATGATGGCCGCCACCCTGGCCAACATGGGCACAAACCCCGTGACCCGGGAGCCGGTTTTCAATTTCGAATATATTAAGGACGTGTTGGCCGTGATGTTCACCTGCGGCCTCTACGACCACGCCGGGGAATGGGCCTACCGCGTGGGACTCCCTGCCAAAAGCGGCGTCGGTGGCGGATTGCTGGCCGTCGTCAATCGCCAGCTGGGCATCGCCGTCTACTCACCGAAACTCGACGCCAAAGGCAACACCGTCCGCGGAATCCTGGTCTGCCGCGAATTGGCCGCCCGCCTTGGACTCCATGCCTTCGAGTTCACCAACGTAGGATCCAGTTTCGTTCAGTCGCTTTTCTGAAATACTTTCCAGGCAGCCCCAAGCGATGTTCGTGTAGGGGCAGAGCCTGCCCTGAGCGAAGCCGAAGGGTGCCCTCACCTGCCCACGATGAACTCGATGTAGCCTCATATCCGCGAGATTTCCGCCGTAAGGCGTCGAGCATCACCCCTCCATTCAATCCCTACTCTCCCCCACTCCCACCCGCGCCTGCAATTCCTTCCGATACCTCCGGCTCATCCGCAACTTCGCCCCGTTGTCGAGCAACACGTCATACTCCCCATCCTCATTGACCTTCAGCCCCCGCACGCGCTCAAGATTCACAATGGTCGAGCGATGAATCCGGCAGAACACGCTTTCCCCCAACTCCCGCTCCAGTTCATCCATACTCCGCCGTAACAAATGCGTCTTTGATCCCACGTGCAACGAAGCGTAGTAATCCGCCGCCTCAATCCAATCAATGTCAGAAATCTTCAGGAAGGAAACCTGCCCCGCGCTCTTGATCGCCAGCCGCTCGACTTTTGTCGGCTGCGTTCTCCCCTGCCTGATCCGCTCCTTCGCCCGCGCCAACGCCCGCCCGAACCGCGCATCGTCGAACGGTTTCAGAACGTAATCCAGCGCCCCCGCCTCGAACGCCCGTAATGCATACTGATCGTAGGCCGTCACGAACACAATCGCCGGGGGTGCGTCCCCACCCAGCATCTCGAGCACATCAAACCCGTCACACTCCGGCATCTGCACATCGAGAAAAACCAAGTCCGGCTTTATGCGACGAATCTCCGCCAGCGCTTCAATCCCTGATGCACACTCGCCCAAAGCCGCTATCTCCGGATCCCTTCGCAACAACGTAACCACGCTGCTGCGCGCCAGCGCCTCGTCATCCACCACCAGGGCTCGTATCCTCGGACCTGGTTCCGGGCTCACGATCTATTCCTTCACCGGCGCAAGGGCAAACGGCACCGAAACCGAAGCCTCAACCCCGTCTGGCTCCCGATTTCGCATCGTCAACTCAAATGCCTCCCCGTACAAACTCCGCAGCCGCGCCCGCACATTCGGAATCCCAATCCCCGATTCCGCCCAATCCTCCGGCAACTGCGGCCCGTCGTTGTACACATTCAATCTCAGCCGCCCATTCGATCGCTCCGCCGAAACGCGAATCGCGCCGCCCTGCACCCGCTTCGCAATCCCATGCTTCACCGCGTTTTCCACCATCGGCTGCAAAATCAAGCTTGGCACCTGCGCCGAAAAAAGTTCCTGCGGAATCTCCACAGTCACTTCCAACCGCTCCCCAAACCGCACCTTCTGGATGTCCACATACTTCTGCAAGAACTCAATTTCCTCGCCCAGCGGTACTTCCTGCCGAGTCGAATCCTCCACAACTCGCCGCAAAAAGTCGCTCAGCCCCGCGATCATGCTCACCGCCGCATCATTTCGCCCCTCGCGCACCAGTCCCGCAATGGCATTGAGAGTGTTAAACAAGAAATGCGGCTCAATCTGCCGCCGCAGCGCATTCAACCGCGCCTTGGAAAGCTGTTCGTTCAGCCGCGCCGTCTCCGTCTGCTGCCGTGTCAGCCGTTCCCGCGAGTCGAGCACATAGCCGATGGCCAGAATCAATCCATAAAGAATCACATCCGCCAGCAGCCCGTTGTAAAAAGTCTCCCGCCAGGCCCGCAGATACGGTTCCGGCGGTCCCGGGTTCAACCACGGATTCAGCAGAATATCGAGTCCCGCGACCCAACTCGCGAAAACCAGCCCAATCCCCAAGCACCCTGCCAGATGAATTCCCCATGCGAAGATCGGCCGCAATCTCGTCGGCGGATAGCGTCGCCCCAGAAACAGCACGCCCGGCGTCGCCAACGCCCAAGGCACCCACGCGATGAACAGCCGCAGAAACAGCCGTCCCCAAGCGTGATGCATCCCCTCCGACCTCATCACGAAAACATTCTGCGTCGCATCGAACAGGCCGACTCCCGACCAGATCAATGCGCTCCACAGCCACTGTGACGATCGCCGCTTGCGAACCGTGTCCATGCTCAGAATGTTATGTCACCCCGCGCCCGTGCGCACAGAAATTGCAGCCAATCCACAGCCCCATGCAGCCATCGGTCTGGCTTTAAAAAGCCCGTAGCCTGATACTTCTGCCATGCGCACATCAACCAAAATCGCCGTGCTCACCGCCGTAGTTCTGGCTTCTTTGCTGGCCCTCAACCAAACCGCGACGGCCCCTTCGACCAACGTGCCCGAGTACAGCGCTGACGGCCAACTCAAACTTCCCGACAATTATCGCGAGTGGGTGTATCTGAGCACCGGCTTCGACATGAGCTACAGCGCTGCCGCCATGGGCATGGACCACCACATGTTCGACAACGTCTTCGTCAATCCGGAAGCCTACAAGTCGTTTCTGCAAACCGGCACCTGGCCCGACAAAACCATGATGGCGCTCGAGGTCCGCAAAGCCGAAGGCAAAGGCTCCATCAACCAGAAGGGAAACTTCCAAGGCACCGAGCGCATGGGCCTGGAAGTCCACGTAAAAGACGAAGCCCGTTTCCCCGGCAAGTGGGCCTTCTTCGGTTTCGATGACAGCAAAACCGCCACCATGATCCCAACCGGCGCGACGTGCTACTCCTGCCACGCCGTCCACGCCGCCGTGGACACCACCTTCGTCCAGTTCTATCCCACCCTGCTCCCCATCGCGCTAAGCAAAGGCACCCTGGGCACTTCTTATCAGAAGGAAAACGCGCCCACAGAAGGAAAACAGTAATCGTCAGTGCTCATCGGCGCTTTAGTGCTTCTAGTTCCTCGAGCGTTCGTGGCCAGTCGGATCCAAGCAGCCGCGAGAGACTCCGGTCGGCGAGTACCTTTCCTCCGGTCTGACAACGCGCGCAGTAGTTGGTTTCGTTGTCCGCATAACGAATCCGCTGAATGGGATCGCCGCATCGCGGGCACGGTTGCCCGTACCGCCCGTGTACTGCCATGTCCTTACGGAACGCGGTCACTTTCTCCGGAAATTGTGCTTGCGCCTCAGTTCGTAACTGATCGATCCAGCGTTGCAGCGTAGAGCGCGTGGATTCAAACAGCCGTCCCCATTCTTCCGAGGTGAGTTTATGCGTAAGCTTGATGGGAGAAAGCTGCGCCGCATGCAGAATCTCATCCGAATACGCATTCCCGATTCCGCTCAAGGTTCGGGGATCTGTTAGCGCCCGCTTCAGGGTTCGATTCTCAGCAGTGAGTGCAGACCGGAAAGACGCCAGCTCGCTGCCAAAAATCTCGATGCCACCCGGATCAATTTCCCGCAGACTTTTCTCGCCTTTGAGAACGTGCAGGGAAGCGCGGCGCCTGGAACCAGCTTCAGTCAGCACGAGAGAACCATTTGGAAAATCGAACGCCGCAAGCTGATTGCGGCCTGCCAGCTTTGCGCCAGCCGCCCGCCAATGCAGCCGCCCCGCGATCATCAGATGAAGCACCAGCCATAGATCATCTTCCATGCCGAAGGCAATGCGTTTGCCGATCCGCCGCAATTCGCGAATCCTCCGTCCTTCTACGCTCGTGATGGGCGGTTCTACCGTACGTAGCAGAAAAGGACTCGCCAGGCGCACATGTTCGATAGGTTCACCAATAATGCGCGGCTCCAGCGCCGAGATATAGGCGGCGATGTCGGGAAGCTCAGGCATTCGTTATAGCTTGCATGTAGCTCCTGCGCTCTGGCAAATTGACGCCGTTTGTGCGCCGCCTGAGCTCTTTGAATGCACAGCGGGACTATACAGCGGGACTATAAGGTTCAGTGGCGGCGTGCTGCTTGCTTGCCGCGTGCAATTCTGACGAGTGCTCGCGTGTAGGACGCAATGGTATTAGGGACAGCCTGGCTATAGACGAACTGTCCTCTGCGGCGGCAGGTGATTAGCCTGGCTTCGCTCAGAATTTTCAAATGATGGGAAACCGTTGCGGGCGTCACACCCCGCATCGAGACGATCTCGCCACAATTGATACCTTCGGCTGCCGAGATGGCCTCAAAGATCCTGAGGCGCGTCTTGTCGGCCAGGGCCTTCGATATTTTCTCTACCTCAGAACGGTTCACGGTCATCTAAAGTGTAGCGAGTCCTTGTCGCTACCGCCACCGGGAATCTCACTATTCCCGAGTACTCTCGATAAAAATTGTAGCCGGTGACTTCGATAGTCATCTAAGTGTCTAATTACTGACGGCGGGAGCAGCACCAGAAATACCCCCACCACAGCCAGGCAGAACATTCAGCACAAATAGAGGAGATTGACCATGAAGAGATTGGAAGGAAAAGTAGCGGTGGTAACTGGCGGAAACAGCGGTATTGGCCTCGCAACCGCAAAGCGCCTGCAAGACAAAGGCGCCAAAGTAGCCATTTCAGGCCAAAGCAAGAAGACCCTCGATGAGGCGGTCAAAACAATCGGAAACGGTCTGCTGGCCGTGCAGGCAGACGTGGCCAAATTCGCGGACACGGATAGGCTATTCACCGAGGTGTCCCAGAAACTCGGCAAGATCGACGTGTTGTTTGTGAACGCCGGCGTTGCCAAATTTGCCCCCTTTGCCGAGACCTCCGAAAGCACGTTTGACGAGCAGTTTGACATCAACATCAAAGGGGCATACTTCACCATCCAGAAGGCGCTGCCGTTTCTGAATGACGGCGCGTCGATCATCCTGAATACCAGCGTGGCGGGCAAAAAGGGTACTGTAGCGGCCAGCGCGTACTCGGCAACCAAGGCGGCGTTGCGTTCTTTGGCCCGGACCACAGCCGCAGAGTTGGTGGGGAGTGGTATTCGGGTGAACACCGTTGCGCCCGGTCCGATTGTTACGCCCATCTTTGGCAGAACCGGATTGCCGAAGGAAGCCATCGATGAGTTCGCGAAAGATGTACTTACGAAGATTCCGATGAAACGGTTCGGGCAGCCTGAGGAAGTAGCAGGCGTGGTGGCATTCTTGGCTTCGCAAGACGCTTCCTACATCACAGGCGTCGAGATCAACGTGGACGGCGGCTTCGGCCAAATCTAATCAGACGATTGGACATTAGCGAGAAAAAGGGGCGGAATCGGTCCGCCCTTTGCTTATCCAGAGTATGGATCCCTGGCGTCGCGTCCGCGATTGGATCTCATAATTAAAGAGGCTCTATTGCCTCAGTCGCACCAGCACCACACGCTGCCCGCAAACAGCTTCACAAAAAACTCCACCCACAAAACCACCCTGCAATAGCCCCGTCACCAATCGTCTATCTTGACGCCCCCTCTGCTATATGCCAGAATAGCAAGCATAAGCAGTATTAATGGGCAACGCCATGAGAAAGGGCGCTTCAAAGTCGGTTTCCGAGACGGTCAGGCAGCATGCGGCCGATGCTTACGTGCGGCCAACCCTGCGTCGAGGCGGGCGTACGTTGTCAATCAATGTCGGTGAAGTGCACCGGGCCGTTGCTCTCCGCAATCGCGTGCCTTTGGTTTGTCAGGCGCTGGAATCGGCCAAATTCCTACGGGCCAACGATCTGAAATTGATATCCAAGACCGGGCCGCCATCCGGCCAGAGCACGACCGTCACGTACACCTATGAATTCATCGACGCCAAGCCTGCTTCCCCCAAAGAAGATCCTTGGTTGCGGCTGCGTGGGGCGTTGCGTGACGTCTATGCGGAGCTGGGCGGCGGTGAGCACTATCTCCGCTCTGAGCGGGATAACTTCTACGGATCCGGGAAGGGCAAGTGAGCCGGATCTACTGGGACACCATGCTCTTCATCTACTGGCTCGAGAACAACCCGCAATTCGCAAAGCGGGTCGGCGCTATCCGTGCCCGCATGGAAGAGCGCGGAGATCAACTCATCACCGGCGCTTTCACCTTTGGAGAGGTTCTGGCGGGGCCTTGCCGCATCGGTGCCATCGAGATTGCGGACGAATCCAAACGGTTGCTGCGCAGCGTGGTCTCTGAGGTTGTCCCCTTTACGATTGAAACTGCTGATCATTACGCGAGCATTCGAGGAACATTGGGGGTTGCTCCAGCCGACGCCATCCATCTCGCTTGCGCTGCCCAGGCCGGTACCGACCTTTTCTTGACCAACGACAAGAACCTGGTCGGCAAGGTCGTCCCCGGCATTCAATTCATTACGTCGTTGGAATCGCCAATCTTGTGACCATGCGTGACCCCCGCAAACGCAGTTCTGCCGCTGGAGCACGGCCACCTCGCCGCCCGCCACGTTTCTCGCGCGAGCTCGCCGTCCTCTACGAAGATGACGCGGTCATAGCTGTCGATAAGCCCGCCGGCCTGCTAGCCGTCCCCATCCCCGGTTCCGACTCGCCGTCGGCTTTATCCTTGGTCGCGCGACACCTGAAACCCCGCCATCAAAGTGCATTGATCGTCCATCGCATCGATCGTTTCGCCTCCGGAGCTCTCCTTTTCGTCAAGACCGCGCGCGATCGCGATTCGCTGATCAAGCAATTCCTCGCTCACACTCCCGTCCGCCAATATCTGGCCGTAGTCCGCGGCCACTTGGCTGCGAAAGAGAAAACCCTGGTCCATTACTTTCGAAAAGAAGGCATGCATCAAAAGCTGAGCACGGAGAAAGACCGCAAAGCCGCACGCGCCGAAATGAGTTACGCCGTCGAACGCTCCCTGCGAGGAGCAACTCTGGCCCGCGTTGCCCTGGCGACAGGATTACAAAATCAAATTCGAGTCCAGTTTGCGGCACTCGGCCACCCGGTAGTCGGTGACCGCAAATACAGCCCCGACGAAGCCACCGAGAGCCGCATCGCCCGTGTCGCCCTTCACGCCGCCAAACTCCAGTTCACCCATCCCCGCACAAAAGAAATAATCACGGTAGAGTGCCCCCCTCCGCCAGATTTCGAATCTCTCGTGAAAGCCTTATCCCCGCCGCCCCGCACTAGCCACTAGCCACTAACAACCAGCTACTGAATTGACTTTCCCGCGACCGCCCTCGATGCTAAACACACGTGACCCACGACTTCGACGTGATCATTCTCGGCGGAGGCGCCGCCGGCCTCATGTGCGCCATCGAGGCCGGTAAACGCGGCAGACGCGTGGCCGTCCTCGAACGCGCCCCGCGCATCGGCAAGAAAATCCTGATCTCCGGCGGCGGCCGCTGTAACTTCACCAACCTGCATTGCCAGCCGGAAAACTTCATCTCCGCCAACCCACACTTCGCCAAGTCCGCGCTGGCCACCTACACCCCCGCAGATTTCATCCGCTTGGTAGAGAAGCACGGCATTCGCTATCACGAAAAAACTCTCGGCCAACTCTTCTGCGATGCCTCCGCCCAACAGATCGTGACTATGCTCGAATCCGAATGCCGTCAGGCCGGAGTTCAAATTCTCACCAATGTCGCAGTCGAGAGCGTCGAACACACAAACGGTTTCGCGATTCGCACAAGCCATGGCGCTACGCAAGAAGCGAATCCAGAGGAATTCCGTGCGCCCGCGTTGGTCGTCGCCACCGGCGGCCTTTCCATCCCCAAGATGGGCGCAACCTCATTCGGATACGATCTGGCCCGCCAATTCGGATTGAAAATCATCGAACCGCGCCCGGCACTGGTTCCGCTGCATTTCAAGCCAGAAGATCGCCAGCACTACTCCGACTTGACCGGGCTATCGACTGAAGTGGTCGCCTCAACCGCCAAACAGCGCTTCCGTGAAAAAATGCTCTTCACCCACCTCGGTCTCAGCGGCCCCGCTATTCTGCAAATCTCCTCGTACTGGAAACCTTCCGCTCCCGTCGCCATCGACCTCGCTCCCGGCCACGACTTCACCGCGCCCGTTCGCAGCAACAACACCGTCCGGCGCGATCTCCCAGCATTAAAATCCGCGTTTCGCGCCGTCCTGCCGCAACGCCTCGCCGATCGCTGGCTCGACCTGCACCCTCCGCAAGCCTGGACCAACCACGCCCTCGCCGACCTCGAGCGCCAGGCCCACAACTGGATCGTCGTCCCAGAAACCACTGACGGCTACGACAAGGCTGAAGTCACTGCCGGCGGCGTCGATACCGACGAGCTTTCCGCGAAGACGATGGAGACCCGCAAAATCCCAGGCCTCTATTTCATCGGCGAAGTGGTGGACGTAACCGGCCACCTCGGCGGATTCAACTTTCAATGGGCTTGGGCCTCAGGCTTCTGCGCCGGGCAGGTGGTATAGATCGAGGGAAGGTTTTGGTGGAGGCGGCGGCTACCGAATAGTATCTGCAAATAACTGATAATAATAGGAAATAGGAAATACATTCGACACAGTTGCCCCTATAGTTGCCCCTCGCCTTGCGGCGTTGTGCGGATTGTTGCGAACAAAATCTCGTCTTTGCTCCGGCAGGGTCGGCGAAAACAGGTAGAATCCCCACCCTTCCTCCACCAGCAGCGAACAAATGGAGAGCCACCACTTTCCCAGCATGATGACGTAGCCGCGGTCCTGAATCAGGGAAAAGACGAAGGTAAGGTTCACGCCGTATTCTACCCCCGCCGCGAGGTCAATGAGTGTAATGGCGATGTTACGCCAACTAACGCATTACCACTTCGCCAAGTAGCATCCAGATGCAGACGCCAGAAAGGGCAAGCACCAAGCCACTCCAACAAATCGAGAGTGTTGAGACGACGCGATAGCCGAAGGGGAACAACCTGAAAAGGAGCACGATAGCTGCGACTTGTGAGAGCGCAGTGACCGCCAACCCGAATACCGTGAATGCAATGATTACGCTACCAGCCACATCGCGAAGACTTGTAGGGTCGGTTCTAGCGTGGAGACTTCCGAGTAGTCCGACCATGACGGGAATGACCGGCACCCA
Source organism: uncultured Acidobacteriota bacterium (assembly GCA_963819825.1). Taxonomy (GTDB): domain Bacteria; phylum Acidobacteriota; class Terriglobia; order Terriglobales; family Acidobacteriaceae; genus Gp1-AA145. Next base: position 13,138 of record CAWFXO010000002.1, on the reverse strand, counting down.
GGAAAGAAAGAGGCCGAAGATGAACCAGTTCCTTACGTCGTCTCTGTCGTGTTGTTGATGCGTACCCATTTGCTGCCTCGCCCTATTGGACACCGGAGCAAGATGCTGTGCAGCTTACGGGCGTAACTGTTGAAATCAGGCGATTACACTCAAAACCCTGACTCTCTATGGCCGATAGGGTTTAGTGGTGCATCAAGCGGTCACCCAACCTGCAACCTGGTACCACCAAGCACTATTGGCGACGAAGACCTGGAGCGCACAGGCGAGAACGATTCCGACGAAACCAGCCGCGAAGTATCGATCCCAAGACCCCGTCATCAACCACTTGATGAGTACTAGCAACACGCCAAGGACCAGCATTGGTACCCAGGGCGCCAGAATCGTGTGGATCGCGCCCATGATCGGGCCACTGATAAACGGGATGCGGAAGAAGCCAGCAGGACCAGCCACAAACAATGTCGCGAGAAGCATCATGGGACGATGGACCTCAGGCCGACGCCTGTATTTCAGCCCGATTCCGGCCAATACCCCAAATCCTGAGATATTGGTCAACATCAAGCTCAAAAAGCGGCGCGCTCCCCAGATATTCTTGTAGCTCTCAGGATTGTAGTGCACGGAGGCAATCGCTGTGCTCAATCCCACGATGACCAGAAGTGCGGCAAGCACTGCACCACCGACACCCAATGACATATGCAGCTTACGGTTCCCGCCAACGATGAGCCCAGATTGCAGAACCAGGGCAATGATCCAGCTCGACATAAGGACCCCGTGAAGAACGACGAGCGGCGCAATCCGCTGTGTCACGGGTCCCCCGTTGCTGGCTTGTCCGTGCGCATAAAACTTCTGAAATCCCATCGCGACAACGAAGAGCAGCAGAGACGCTGCCGCAAGATAAAACATGCGCTCCCTCCGCTCCCGCGTTGCAGTAGGGCTGACCACAACCGCGACTGCGCTGGACACGCTCACTGTTCTTGCCTCCGAGAATATGCGCTTGACTGAAAGTACGAGTAGAGATTTCGGGCCGCCCAAATCTACTCCGGCTCAACGCCTGAGTCAACCAACAGCGAAGGGTCGTGCAGAGGCAACTGTCGTAAACAGGCGATTGCACTCATTGACCCCTGCCAGGCCAAACGGGGTTTTGAGTGTAATGGCGATTTATCGCCAATTGATTACAGCTCAGAAAGCTGCAATGCCTCCGGATAGCCTGCTCCGGGCGAATACGGAGACCCAGGGAGCGGACTGATGGCCCCAGAAGAGCCAATGCTATAACCCAGGATGGAATTGACGAAGGGCGAGAAAACATTGTTCACGCTCGTCACATAGAGATATTGCCCACCTAACGAGGCTAGCCCCCCTCCCCACGGGGAGTTAAACGGAGAGCCGCTGATTGCGGTTAGTACGCCGGTGCTTTTGTTCCACGTGAAAGCTGAGATCGTGCCATCCACGAGCAGGGCCCCCACAAGGTCAGGCTCGCACCACCTCGGCTTCTCGAAAGGCCGGTACTATGACCTCCCGTAAAACTCTAAGCCTTCTCTCCACATCGGTAGCGTTTTCTGGTGTGGCTGGCATGTAGACAGGGATCACGTCCTTTGAAGAGTGCCCTTGCCTTGCAAGGTGCACCCACTTGGAAACTTCCTCGATATACCCCTCCAGTGCCTGCGATGGTGTCTTGCACGAGTCCGTCACCAAATATGCAGGGGAAACGTCACAGGAGATAACCCACAACCACTCGTCCACCTCTGCACGCGTGGACTCAATATGAAACAGGAACACCGCCGCAACCCCGCCATAGCCATCACCGAAATACGCTCCTCGAATTGTCTTGCACCAAGGAAAAGAACGAAGATATTTCTCGGCACCGGACGCCATCACTCGCAACAGCTTAGTATCCGCTTCATCTCCGCCAACCATTTGAGTCAAAGGAATCACACCTTTGACCGGGATATTGACATTCTCGTCTTTCATTGGACTATTCTCATCGTAAACCGATCCTAGTTGTGACGCGAACCCTTTACGCTTACTCGGGCGGGATGTCCCCGGTCTCAACTGCTTCGACGACTGCTGCGGTTGCGTCTTTGATTGCCCCGACCGGATCCTCTACAACTTCCTGAGCACCCTCCTTCACAGCTCCAGCAGTATCTTTAAACCCTTCCTCCAATATTTTGCCGTTTTCCTCCAACCCGCTTTTTAGCTCTTGGGCTGCACTTTTTACGGTATCTTTCGCTTGAGAGGCCCATCTCGAGAAATCACCGTTGGCCATGTGTTCAGCGATGTGCTCGCCGTGTTCTTGTGGTTTGAGATTCTCGGCCACGTCTTTCCCGCCGTCTGCGCGAGCGACGATGTGCGCCATATCTTGGAACCGCCCACGCACAGTGTCGAAGGGGACCTTCTGGCCGGGATTTGCAGCTTCCCACATCTTGCGCGCTGCCGCAGGGCTGATTCGAGCCATCCCGGCGGCGACTGAACCAGTTAGGATCGCCCACAAACTCGCGGGCTTTGGCTTCGTCGCTCGTGCATTGGCCTTTTCGCCCTCAGCTTTGGCGTTACACTGAGTAATCCTTTGGCTGCGGTTGTCGTCCTCATGCCCATCCAGATCCGCACTGGTCACTGGCGAGTTCATCACATAGGCATAGAGATTCAGCGATTGCGGATTCGCCATCTGCGCGTAGGGGACATCCACCGGAACCGCCGACCAGTCCGGGGTCATGAACCGGCCCAGGTTGCTGGAATCAAACCGCGCCCCGAAATTCTCCAGGCCCGACTCCGAGTCCCACTCTTTGCCGGTGAATTTGTAATTCTGATTCGCGAGAGTCTGCGAATACACCCGCTCGGTGCCATACGGCAGGTAATCCGATTCGTTCTCGATCACGCCGGTGGGACTCGCCACCACCGACGACGATCCCAGGCGATCAGTCAGGTAGTAGTGCGCCGCGCCGCCAGAAATATCCCGCCGCGCAATGCGCCGCCCGCCCGCGATTATGAATTCCCTCTGGAAATTGCCGCTCAGATCGCTTTCGAGCATCGGCCCGGCGCCCCAGTACAGCGTCCCCGTCGCGCTGGTCGAGCACGTCCCCGGCACCAGGTTGCCGTGGATGTCCGTTCCTTCTGTGCACTTCTTCACCCGCGCCCCATCGCCATCTTCCAGATATGAGATGCCGGCGGTCGCAATCATCTGGCTCTCCGAGTTGTAGCTGTAGTTGGCCGAGCCGTTCTGCGTCATGTTCCCGGCAGCATCATAACTAAATCCCGAAAGCCGATTATTCGACAACGCCACCACACTCAGCGGATCCGCTGAGCACTTGGTCACGATGCGATTAGTCAGGTTGCCCCAGGCGTCGATGGTAAATGTCTCGCCCCAGTTCTTGGGTATCGGGGGATTGGTGCCAGGAACGTTGCTGCAATCCGTGCCGCCGCTGCTCGCCGACGCGATCCGGTTCAGCATGTCATAGGTGTAGGTCACCGAGCGGTTCGAGTCCTTGTCGTTGGTGAGGTTCAGCACCTCGCTGTTGTCGTTCGTCCCCCATCCGTAGCTGTATTTCAAATCCAACACATTGGCCGGGCCGGTTGTGGCGGTGCACGCCGTGTTGGACGCCAACTGCGTCCCTGTGGTCGCATAGTACCAGCACGGCTGCAGGCGGTTGTTGTAGATGCCGGTTTCCTTCACGCTGCCGTAGGTGGCCAGCGCCAGTTCCCCCGGCGGCGCGTAGGACGTACTTGATAAGTACGTGATGCTGTGAGCCGTGTCCTGCACCTGGGTCAGATGCGCGGCAGTGCTGTAGCTGTAAGCGATCACGCTGCCGCTGCCCGCGGGATACGTGACCTGTTTGATTGAGCCGTCAAGGTTATAACAATTGCCGATCGTGTTGGTCACCGTCCCAATGGTGTGGGTTTCCTTCCAGACACGACCCATAAGGTCGTAGGTCCAACCGCTGGAGCCGGAGGCATCGGTCATGCCGGTGCGGCGGCCGATGCCGAAATTGCCGGTGCCGCCGCAGGTCGTGTTGTTCAGAAAAGCATCAAACGTGTAGGTGATTGTGGGATCGCTGTTGGGGAAAGTCTTTGCAGTGACACGGTTCAGGTTGTCATATTGCAGGCAGGTGCGAAGGCCACGGGCATCTTTTTTGCTGACCAGGAGCATGGGGTACGAGTTCGGCGCGGTGCAGGCCGTATCCAGGTCGTAGGTGTAGGTGACGGTGCCGGTCTCAGGATTGTTGGCGGTCAGCAGGCGCGAGAGGGAATCGTAAGTAAAAGTTCGGGTGCGCCAGTTGGCCGAATTCGGGTCATTGCCCTTCTGGTTGACGGTCAGGAGATTCCCCAGAGCGTCGTAGGTGTAGAGCGTGACCAGAGGACTGCTGCCCACGCTGGAATCCGTGCCACCAGCCATGACACCGCTGGATGACCCTGACGTACAGGTGACCCCGGTGACGCAGGCCGTGAATGACGGATAGCCAAAATACTGACTATACCAAGTGGCCGAGGTTGAAATGGAATAGTTCGCAGCGATGCCAGTGGCCTTGGACGTGATGGTGATTGCTGCACCGTTGACCGAGGCCGTCACCGGCGACAAGCTGGAATTCAGCGAACTGGCGAGCGCAGACACCAGAGTTGATGTTGTGTCGTTCTGGCCATAATTTATCTGGAAGGTATACCCATCCACGGTCACAAAGATGGTACCGATGTCCCAAGCCGTATAAGGACAAGAGGTCGGAGCCGGCGGAACATTGTTCTGGCACGGGTTGATAACCGTCGATTGGTCGGGTCCGCCGCCGATTGTGACGGTACCGGTTCCCGGCGTGCCCGTGAGGGCGCCCGTGCCGGGTTCGTCCACTTCGATGAGCCGCCCGAGTGCATCCGAACAGGTCTGCCGCATCTTGCCTGCTTCGTCTGTGACAACGGTGGCAACGGCGTTCGTGTTGACAGCGCAGGTGTCGGTATGGGAGGTCTGCACCTTCGAGCCGTCCTGCTTGGTGATTACGACAGGGCGTCCGAGGCCGTCATACTGCGTCTGGGTCGTTCCATCAGTAGAACTGGCGGCGGTGCGGTGGGGGTTGGAAACGGTGGCCACGCGGCCGGCGCCGTCATAGGTCGTGTCGGTGGTGTCGTCGCCTTCGGGATCGGCCAGGATGGAATGAACGCTACGTCCGAGATTGTCGAATTTGACCGTCTTGATGATCGAAGCGGAGGCGGTCTGCGATTGCGTCATCTGCACCTGAAGCGAGCCGGGAGTGTCGTTATAGGTGAATGAAGTTACCCCGGTGTCGGGGAAGGTCGCCGACTGGATGCGGCGCATGTTGAAGTCCCACGAGTACGAGGTCGTTTCCGGCGTACCGTTTTGGCCAGTGAAGCTGGTGATGAGACCGGTGTAGAAATCATAGTTTCCCGTCACGATGTGGTGCACCGAGCCGGTGTCGGGCATTTGGGTCTGCGTGCGGTATGCGCCGTAGAAAGTCGGGTCGTAGGTATGGGTTGTGGTCAAGCCTCGGGCATCAATGTCCTGATAGTCCTCGCCGGTGTCGTAAACGTTCAAATGGGTAGAAACAAAGCTTCCGGTTGCGCCGGATTGGCAAGGAGTGCTGCTGAGCCAACGCGACACGGTAGTCGCGTTTCCTCGCATGCTGCCGGTAGGCGGCGCGCCGTGATTCGTTGCTCCTGAATATGTGAATAGAGTCCCCGACTCGTCGTAGGCGTAGTCGGTTTCAGCGCACTGATTGCCGCCGGTGTCGGCTGTATTGGTGATCACCTTCCAGGGGAGATTAATCAGGTTTGCATTCAAATAGTTTGCGCCGCCGTTCGAGGTGTCCTGCCATTTGTAGCTAGTAGTGGTTGAGCGCAATTCGCCGCCCGGCGTTCCAGCGCCGTAGCCGTAGTCAGTTACCGTAGCAATTTGGCCGGAATAAAACGGCCACGACTGTGTTCCAGGCGGCAGGGTTGCGTCTCCGTTGTACGTGTAGAAGGTTCTGGTGTACGGGGACGGAGCTAACGTGTACGTTGTTTTTGAGACTTTATAGGTGGGCGAGCCATTGCTCACTCCTATCACGGTGGTGGTCTTGGTCATGGGTACGGCAGGGGGAGTAATCACGAACTGGCTGGCCGCCAGGAGGTAATAGTCGTGGTCGCCTTGATAGTCGGTCTTGACTCTCTTCAGAAGTGTTCCGCCGGGCGTGCAATATTGAGTGTTGATCGTGCTGCATCCAGTGTAAGAATCAGTTTGCCAATCGACGGTGTTGCCTGCCGGCCCAATGTGATGGACCTCGTCATTTCCCATCGGATCGGTCACGACGTGAAACCAGAAGCCTCCCGACGAAGTGTCGGCGATCCACTGATAATGCCAGGTGGTGGAAGTAGTGCCGTCGTACTTTGTCCGGCTGGCCAGAACGCGCGACTTGGGGCCGCTATTGTTGCCGCAGTTCAGGATCACGTTCTGGTAGGTGTAGCTGATGTAGCCGCCGGTCGGCAGCGTCAGCTGAGTCAAGGAAAGATACGAGTCGTAGGTAAACTGAAACCGAGTAGAGTTGGGCAGCACAACCTCGGTCAACATGGTTTGTGTGCCGCTGGCTTCTCCCGTCCAGAAGGCGCGACCATAACACGGAAAACCGTTGTATGTGCCGTTAAGATTGAACGCGGTCTGGTAAGAGAGGTTCTTGTAGCAGAGGTAATAAGGAACCGAGGTTCCCCCGCTGCCGGGAACGTTCCAGATTTGGGCCGATGTGGCCCCCGCGCTGCAATGACTTGTGCTCGTGCTCGCAGGCTCAGGAACCACGCGGGCCAGGGTGTCAGTTATGCCGAGAGGGGTCCAAAGGGTGGGATCCGGGGTCATATAGTTCCCATCCACATCGGTGATTTTCCCGTTCGCGTAAACATTGCCCTCGCGGTCTATGGTGCCCGCAGTGCCAACGGTATAGCCTGAATGGTCAACCACAGGCCCAGAGGAATTGACGCCGCCGCCGTTTGAAAGAGCGCCGTTCCCGTAGTAATGTCGGGAATCGTCCGGACCGACTAAAAAATAGTTGGTCACGGGATTAGTGCACGACCCCTGGTTGTTCTGGCACGTACCCACGGCATAGGTTTGCATGCTTTGGCCGATAAGAAATTGATCGAAGTTGACGTAGGCCCCGATGTGGCCAAAACTATTGGAGCCGTTCGCGTTGCTGAACAGCGCCCACCCTCCGTTTACCACAACGCCATTCATCCAATAGTTGAGGAGAAACTGTTTGTCGTTGTAGTAAATGTTGTAGTTCAGCCGCAGGGACTTCCCCCGCTGGGGATAGGAAAGGATGGGAATATGCAGGGATACGTTCCCGTTTACCATGTTGACGCTGTCGAGGTCTCCGCCTTTGAACGAGCCGTAGGGGGTTAAGCCCCGCTGCATGTCGAAAGTCTCTTGCGCCCTCAGTTGAAACGACACAAGCAGAAAACCAGTGATTAGAAGTGCGTGGAAGCGCGATTTCATTGGCCACCTCCCGCCACTGCCGGCGCCGTGGTCGCGGCGGGTGCCGTGAAATCGCCGGGGTTGATCGGCGCACCGCATTGCAGCGCGCTGATGTCGTAACTGCTTACCAGAGTCTTACCCATGTACTGATCAATGTGAGTCGGCACCAGCATCCCGCCCAGCTTTTGGTAGTTCGACAGATCGCTCTCTGTGGTTTGGGACACGCTCGCGATCGGATAACCCGGACTCTTCTGGCGAATAGCCACTAGTAGCCCGGTGGTTTGGCTGATCCGCCATTCCTCCTGAATCTGCCGGGCCACCACATTTGCATGTTGGGGGAATCCAGTCTGGACGCGGAAAACACCGGCGTCCGCGACCGGATCGCTGGCAAGAAGGGTCAGAGTCACCGTTGGATCGGAAGCATACCGCGCAAGCCTCGGCCCAATGAGATGAAGCGGGATGGCTGCGACACCGAAGTGGGCTGGCCAATTCTGCACTTGCGTTCCTGTCACTGTGGCAGGAGAACCCTGATTGCTCACCAGAGCCGAAGTCGTCCCACCGGTCGTTTCTTCGTAATGAAAATCCGATCCGGAGTTTTCCCACTTGAACGTGCCAGTCGAGCCATTCCTCGTGACCTGCCCTTGCGCTACGCAGTTGTCCACACCCTGGAGCGCGGTCGGTCCGCCGAGCGCGAGCACAGCCGCTTGGATCGCCGCCAGCGCTGAAGGATCACGCGGAGCAGATGGTGCTTGTCCGAAAGCAGAGAGCGAAAAGATGGCGGCGAAAAAGCAGCAGAAAACCAGCGAGTAGCGGAAGCGCATAGACACGTCCCCCTGATCCGTTTCGATCACAACAAATTGTGGACAAATGGCCCTACAACTGTGGGAAGAAGCTATCGCGCGGAAGATTCTCCTACAAGGCCCCCCTCGAGAATCGTCTGCTGACGATAGGCCTGTGAAAATACCCGGACAGCCTCGAGCTGTCAATAGACAAAATGGTGCTGAGCCGTATCTAAGGAATCGATTGGGTTATTCAGGCGCTTGCTCTCTCTCGAATGTCAGCAAGTACGCGGACGAGTTGGGTCATCGGTAGGTCAATGAGTGTAATGGCGATTTTTCGCCAATTGGTCGGGTGGGATACTGGAAAGGCTCAACAGGTTCGCAGTAAGCTCATGGTGTCGAGGGGAGTAGCCTATCAGCTGGCAAAAACCATTTCTGTCCTTCGTGGTTCCCGGCATTCTCATAGCGACCGTGTCATGCACCCGCCGTGCTCCAACGGTTGTCTATCAGCCGCCAGTTACAGCCGCAACAGGTCCGGTTCTTGTCCAGAACACTCTAATTACTCCGGGCGGCCCGCCGTTCCATTTAAAGGCGCTCATTACCGAACGGGGTGATCCAACTTCCCTGACCGAGGTTGAGTTTTTCTGGATGGCACCGAACAAGTGGCGGCGCACGATCCGCTCCAAAACGGAGTTCTCGCAGACTCTGGTCATGAACGGGAGCAGGATCTTTGAGTGGGATTCGGGTGATTACTTCCCTCTGTGGTCGCAAACTCTGGCTTCCGCAATGGTCGACCCTTCGTCAGTACTCAACGCATATTGGCCTGGGGACTTGCTGTTGGGCCGGGCCAGCGGAGGTACGGACGCGCCCGGCATGATGCGCTTTCCGGTTGATTCCTTGATCTATGGGCGGGGTCTCTTCTCGTCAGGCAGGACCGCTGGGTCGGTCGGCCGCCGAGTGGACCTGACGAACTATCAGGATTTTCATGACAAAAGCATCGCCCGTCATCTTTTCTACGCCGTCGACCCCGGCGACAATTACCAGGCTGAGGTGACCGAGCTTAGCGACCTCAAGAAACCGCCCCGCCGGCTTTTTGCAATTCCCAGCGCGACCCCTTGGAAAGACCACATCCGAAGCCTGATCCTCCCCGAAACAGAGCTTCGTAGCCGGGCCAACCAGCCGCTCGAGATCGTCTGGCCACAAGTCTTGGATGGCCGGATCTCCGGGCTGACTAGCTACTACATTTCCGTGGATCGCTCTGGACAGGTTCGTGAGGTTCTGCCTTTGAGCGTAGCAGTCGAACGAGGGGATGATTCCGCGAGGCGGCAGATGATGCAGTGGAAGTTCCAGCCTTTCTTGCAGGACGGTGTCCCGCTGCAGACCGAGGGCGTGCTGAACTTCCGCTTCGACACCCGTGCTTACGGCCCAGCCGAGCCACTGACGGACGAAGAGACTCGCAAGTTAGCGGCGAACATCGTTGAGCCCCAGGTTCCTCCTGGAACGTCATCTGGAGCCACGTGCACCATTCGCGTCGCCGTCGACATAAACGGTGATGTGATCGAGTCGATCACCGGGCCTTGTGCGCCGCCTCTTTCTCGGCCTTCCTCCGACGCGTTACGGCAATGGCGATTTCGCCCGATTGTGCAGGATGGCAAGCCACTACCTTACCGGGGCGAAGTTGTCTTCAGGTCTCCGTAACCACGCGGTAGAGGCGCTCTTCACTCAGCTCAGACTAAGCAAGGGTCAATGAGTGTAATGGCGATTTATCGCCAACTACGGCTACTCGCTCTTGCTGGGCCACCATTCGCCAGAAGGCTCAAGTAGGTCAGGAGCAAACCTACGCTTCACCCAGCTCTGTGGAATCGAAAGACCTGTCGAGAACGTTATCAGCGCTATTCCGTAAGCGAATGGAAAATGATCGTTGCTCCAATGAATTAACATCAGGACGACTCCGACTCCCCAACCCAGCCAACGCAGAATGTTCAGCCAAGGTAGGACTGGACGCGGATTGATAGACCACAGGCGGACAGCCAAATAAAGGGCGAGCCAAATGATTAGTGGTAAGACCACCAGCGTGAATCCGATTTCGATGCGCAATACTCTAGAAGGGTCAAATGGCATAACAGCGACCTTGCTTTTCTCTGCTACGCGACAGTCTACACCCATACTTGACGCAAACAGGCGTTAACACTCATTGACCTCGGCCAGGCCCAGGGGGAGGGGGTTTTGAGTGTAATGGCGATTTAACGCCAACTAACCGGGCACTCCTCTTACACGGCAGGCCGATTCCGTACAGCCATCCCGACTAAAAACTCGGAACTGGTCAGAATTGCACAGCTTAAAGTGCACAAACGGAACACCCTATGGGTGTCAGAAATGCTGTTCGCAGTGGAGTTTGTTATGGACATGGACGAAAGGCAAATTGCGCTTTCTGTGCTCGAAAATCTAAGAGAAGACCTGACCTATGCGCGCCTTAAAAACGGCAGTCGTGTCTTCGACGTAGCCGACCTCCGCCAGTACATCTATGAACAGATGGATCGGATGAGGACAAACGCCCATATCGCGGCGGCTCTGTACGGCAACATTAGCGGTCACAATGGAAGCGCATAGTGCCGGTGGCCACCACTCGGCAGCCCGTCACACCGGGTGTGAGTCATATTGCTGCAACGCACCAGTGAAGGACTACGGCATACTCAAAACTGTTCACTTCTGAACAGATTTCCACCTTGGCCGCTGTCTATCGTGTTCTGTCAATCAAGGACCAGCGCGAGACTGGCGAGGGAAGTCGTGAGCTTGAGACGTTGGATCTGTCGCCTGTTGTCCCTCCTGAGAATCCACAGCCCAGACTGCGAGCATTGTATGGCTCGACAAGCCTACGGGAATGAATTGCGAAGACGTCTGGAAGAGTTGGGTGGGCGGACCCCGCCGTCTTTCGCACAGAATGAGCTGGCCAAAGGCTCGAGCCCGCAGGGTAAAGCGAAGTATGCGCCCCCCAAACCCTCTTCATGATGAGTGTAATGCGTGATCGATATTGAACAGACTCGTGAGGACGCAGATTTGTATTGTTGGAGCCTCTTCGAATTGCGAGAGTGTCCCATGTTCACCAGCCAACGCAAAGAGCGGGAAGACCCCCAAATAATTGCCATTGTGGAATTGGATATGCAAAAACTGCGGCTGCAGATTGTTTGGGCGCGCGAGGCAATCAGGGAACGACTGCGAGAACTGGAACACCTCGGGGACCAGCCGCATTGTGACCGACGCCTGATTCCGGGGGATTGAATCTCCGCGCAACTCAGATGGGGATTGGTGGGATCGATAGACTTTGTGACATACCCAAACACGGCAAAGGCGTAGTTGAGATCCGTTAAAATGGAGGGGTCGATCAAGTTTGGAAGAAATTGACTTCTTCCGCCAGCTGATGGGCGGTACTGCGACCAGTTTTCATAATAGGATGAGACGCCAGGCGCGCATTGCAGAGATTGAGCGATTACTAAGAGGGCGAGGAGACAGAAATACCGTTTAGATAGGAAATACTCCTTTAATTTTCCCTAAAGTTTACCCCAAACTTAAAATTTTATCAAGAATCGAATTTGAATAATGAGTAGTGACTAAATTTAGTCATTGTGATATGATCAAATTATGGACCCACGATTTTTTGCACATAACGTACACTTGTCTCATCCTGGAAAGTTTGAGCAATTCGATCCGCATCTCGCTTACCTGAAAACACTTAAATATGCCTATAGATGGCCGATGATAGATCAACTCCCTTCAAAGGAACCGGGCATATATACCCTTGAAGGGGGGCGTCAGATCGGCAAAACCACCCTTCTCAAACAGTGGATGGCTAAATTATTGAAGGAGGGCACTCCACCTGAGTGCATCGCATTCCTTTCCGGAGAATTAATTGAGGATTACCATTCGCTTCTCCACCTGTTGCGCTTTCAACTTGAAAGCATGCCAAAAAATCAGTTGAATTTTCTGATCATTGATGAAGTGTCATACATTCGTGATTGGGATAAAGCGATCAAATACGCGGCTGATGCGGGAATGCTCAGGAAAACGGTATTAATGCTAACGGGATCTGATTGCACATTTATACGGGAAGCAAAAATGAGGTTTCCAGGTCGTCGCGGAAAAGCCGATCAGGTCGATTTCCACCTCTTCCCCCTCTCCTATCGGGAGTATATCACTTTAGTGAAGGCAGTTAAAATAAAGAATCAATACTCCGAAAAGGAGAGAGAAACACTCTATGACCATTTTGAGCAATACCTGATCCATGGAGGCTACTTAACGGCTATCAACGATTTAGCGATGAGGGGAGAATTTTAGAAGCCACCCTTGTCACTTATTCTGACTGGATTTGGAGATCTCTCAAAAGGAACAAACAAGAGCGATTCTTAAGGGAGATCCTCGATGGGGTGATCAGACGGTACGCCTCCCAAGTGACATGGAACACCTTTGCCGCAGATCTTTCAATTGACCATCCCAAAACTGTAGTCGAGTATCTTTCCCTTTTAGAATCAATGGATGCCCTTTTCATTCAATCGGCCCTCATCGAACATAAACTGACCGGAGCTCCTAAAAAAGCAAAAAAAGTCACCTTTCGAGACCCCTTTATTTTTCACGCTTTAAAATCTTGGATTCAACCCAAACAAGATGCTTATCAAAACCAAATTTTGACCAACTAAACAATCCCAAGGTGTGTTCTCTCTTGGTTGAAGCTTGCGTGGTGAATCACTACGCGAGATTTTACCCGACATATTATCTGAAAGGTGAGGGTGAAGTGGATGTGGCCTATGTGGATCAGGGGCGCTTCTTTCCCATTGAGATCAAATGGTCAGAGCACCTTAGTGCAGGCGATCTCAAACAGATCATGAAATACCCAAATGGTCTAATTTTAACTAAACAGAAAGAACCCGGCTTCTAT
>CAWFXO010000001.1:0-149594 GCA_963819825.1 uncultured Acidobacteriota bacterium | reverse complement strand
GTGGCTGAAGCCGCCATTTCATCATAAGCAGGTCTTTCGGCATGACTGAAGTCATGCCCTCCCGAATTCGCGGTTTCGGCGAACGACGAACGACCAACGACCAACGACGGGTTCTCCAGAATTAAATCCGCTACCTCGGCCTGCTCGATTTTCAGGTTCGGTTGCGACTCGAGGACCTCGCGCATTTTCAGGCGGTAGGCTTGCTTGTCGCATTGGGCGCGGGGGGACCAGACGGCGGGGCCTCGCGGATGTGTTCAGCAGGCGGAATTGGATGCCGACGGCGTCGGTGATTTCGCCCATGATGCCGCCGAGCGCGTCAACCTCGCGGACGAGGTGGCCTTTGGCGATGCCTCCGATGGCGGGGTTGCAGGACATTTGCGCGATGAGGTCGACGTTGAGGGTGTAGAGGGCGGTCTTGAGGCCCATGCGAGCGCAGGCGACGGCGGCTTCGCAGCCAGCGTGTCCGGCGCCGACGATGGACTACGTCGAAATGTTCGGTGAACTGCACGGCTTCTATTTTACAGGCTTGTGTGGGTCGGACACTCCCTTCGACTTCGCTCAGGGCAGGCTTTTGTCCGACGCTGCTGGTTTTGATCTACTCGTTTCCCCCCTCCGCCCCGCCTTCGTTACTTGAAAACCCTGTCATCCCGAACTCGCCGAAGGCGAGAAGAGGACCTTACGATGGCGTGCAGGGGCAGCGGTGTGCACAGGAGCAGTCTGCTGCAAGCTTCTTGGGTTGGTCCTGACCACTGCACGCGCTCCGTACGCTGACGAAAGGTCCCTCTCTCGCCTTCGGCGAGTTCGGGATGACAATCCCTAAGGCGGATTGCTGGGGGTGCGATCCGAACCAAATCAAAGTCAAGACGGTCGGACAAGAGTGTCCGACCCACACGGTTAGTGGTGTTGAACATCAGTGAATATTGCTTCCTGCCAATGCTTCGACGGGAAATACCAATTGCTGGCGCCAGCCTCGTGGTTGTTGCCGCCGGAGCCGTAGCCGATGGTGGGGTTGCGCCAGTAATCCATTCCTACTTGCAGCAAGGCTCCGCGGGAGATGCGGACGCGAACGGTAACCGTGCACCCTTCGAGATGACCCGCGGGGAGGGCGGCGCGGGGGGAGGCGCTCCAGAAATGCCAGACGCGGTCAGGGTTTTCGCCAACGCGGAGAATTACTGCTTTGCGATCTTTCGAATACGCCAGCGGGAGGGGGTCGTGCGCGTCGGTGCCGAACCAGGGATGACGCGAGTAGAGGCCTCCGCGGACGGCGGCGCGGTCGTCGTTGAGGATGACGTCTTTGCCGTCTCCATCAGTGCGGCAGGTGAGTTGGGTGCGGGCGATTTCGACTTGGGCGTGCTCGTATCCGGGGACGCGAGTGTCGGCGATGGCGATTCCCCAGAGCATGGCGGAGGTGAAATCCGGCGGCTTGGGGACGGGATTGACGTAGCCAGATTTGTAGCGGACTTCGTCGGGAATGCGGGGGTCGGTTTGGGCGAGGCAGGGGATGCAGAAGAGAAGGACGATTTGGCGGAGTTGGCGCACGGGTCGCCTCGCGAAGACCCTAAAGATTTTAACCGCAAAGGGCGCCGAGGGAGCGCCAAGGACGCGAAGAAAGGCTTGGCCACGGATTTTCACGGATCATCACGAAATGCAAGAAGAAATTCTCAAGAACAAGAAAGTCATCCGTGTTGATCCGCGTAGATCCGTGGCGGGAAGTTGACTTTGCGGTTGCTCACACAGGATTGTTCCTCGTATATTGAGTCCGTGACGGAGGGAAAATGACGACCAAGGAATTTTTCAGCGAGATGGACGCGCGGATCGCGAAGTATGACCTGCTTTGCCATCCGTTTTATAAGGCGTGGGCGGCGGGAGAACTGACGCGCGAAGACCTGCGGAATTATGGGCGGGACTATTTTCATCATGTGGCTGAGTTTCCGGCGTATTTGCAGGAATTTGCGGCGCGGGTTGAGGACGGCCAGTTGCGGCGCGCGGTGGTGGTGAATCGCCAAGACGAGTTGGGAGAAGATGAGTTGGGGATGGATGGCGCCGGGTCGCGTCCGCATGCCGAGCTGTGGCTGGATTTTGTGGAAGGCATGGGCGGGGTGCGCGCGGGGGCTGACGCGCCGGTGAAAGAGATCAGCGAGTTGACGGGATGGTTCCATTCTGTCGCGAGCGAAGGCGCTCCCGAAGAAGCTCTGGCGGCGTTTTATGCTTATGAATCGCAGGTGCCGCGGGTGGCTTCCGAGAAGGCGAAGGGGCTGCGCGAGGGTTACGGCGCCGACGAGAAAACCTGCGAGTACTTCACGCTGCATACGACGGCCGATGTTTATCATTCGCGGATTTGGAGGCATCAGCTGGGGAAGGTTGTGGAGGGGAATCCGGACGCAGCCGAGAAGGCGCTGAATGCCGGCGAGAACGCGGCCAAGGCGCTGTGGAAGGCGCTGGATGGGATTGAGGCGGCGCGGGTAAAGCGGGCGGCGTAAACGGCTCTCGGCCGAGATCAAGTCAAAGGCGGTCGGACAAGAGTGTCCGACCCACACGGGTAGTGGTGGGCATCGGGAGTTTAGGGCCGGCGATTCGGATAGAATCGGTGGCTCTTTCTTTTTGCGGTCAAGCTTTTGCGGTCAAGTCTCATGAGACCTGTTCCCATCGGCGCGAGCGGCGAGGCGGAAGAGACCGTCGAGTTCAAACACACTTTGACTTCGCATCATGCCGAGTTGCCGCCGGTTTATTCGACGCCGGACATGATCCGGCTGATGGAGACGGCGGCGTTTCATGCGCTGCAACCGTATTGCGAAGGGGATGAGATCACGGTGGGGACGGCGATCCACATTGAGCATCGCGCAGCGAGCGGGATTGGGGCGAGGATCCGGGCGGAGGCAGTGGTGGAGTCGTTTGATGGGAAGTTCTACACGGTGCGGGTAGTGGCTCGGGATGATGAGAATGAGATTGGGCGGGGGACGGTGGGGCGGGCGCTGGTTAGCGTGAGGAAGTTTGTGGAGAGGATGAAGAATCGGGCGATCGGGTGATCGGGTCATCGGGCGATCTGAAGTCAAAGGCCCCACTTCTTGCAGAGTGCGCGAGAAATGGGGCACCCGATTTTCATACTTACTAGTCAATCTGAAATGCGCATTGAACGTTAGCGCTGACGGTTATCTTCTCTGGCTGTGAGGGCGGCGAGGGTAGAGGCGGCACAGCTTTCTTGTCGAAGAAGATCCCGCCCTTCGATGGGGCGGACTCCAGCGTCTCGGCCGCGTACCCGTAGTCGAGATTAGCCACTCCGTAGAGCTCCTTCACGTCCAGACTCATATATCGCAGACCGCCCAGCTTTTGACCCTTTTGTTCCAGCGCTATGTTTGCACGGCCGATGGCGCGGCGCATGGCTTCGGCGACGGCTTGTTTCTTGGCGGCTTCTTCATCTTCAAGGGAGTAGGTAAGCGAGCGGAAGTCAGTGACCCCATCATCGACTGTGCCTTCGAGGATGGGACCGATCTTTGGAGAAGTCGTGGATGCGCAGCTTGATTTCGTCTTGCACTGAATACGAGCGCGCGCGCTTCTTGCGGTCGCCTTCGTAGTACGGCGAAACGGTCAGAACGCCGGTGACGACGTCTTCTTTTTTCAAGTTGTTCTTCTCCGCTAGATCCACGATGCGCTGCATGGAAAGAGCTGCGGTGTCGTAGGCCTTCCTGAGTTCTTTCTCCTGGGAGAAAATCTGGAACTCCATGGTGGCGAGGTCGGGATCAGCTTCGTACGTGCCGTCGGCCTGGACGACCAAGGTGTCGGCGACGAACTTCGGCCCGGGACTCTGTGTAAGAGCCGAAGACGACAGAAACAGAGCTACTGCGGCAACGCGAAGGATGGATTTCATTGGACCTCCTGGCTTTATGAACGCTGAGACTTGAAAGTCTTGCGAGGATCTTGGTACGGCCGCTTGTGCGATTTACCCGTTGCGGGTTTGGTTGTACCAACGGGTTGGTGCCTCATTTGTTGTCGGGCACCGCAGGCATGGTCGGACAAGAGGTCCGACCCACATGGGCATGGATGTAACATTGTTCCGTGCATGAGCTGGCGAAAATCGTCCTGCGGTATGTGCGGAAGCATGAGCTGCTGCGGGCGGGGGACCGTGTGGGGGCGGCGGTTTCGGGCGGGGCGGATTCGGTGGGGCTGCTAGAATTCTGCTGGAACTGCGGCGCGGAGTTGGGGATTGTCCTTTCGATGGTGCATCTCAATCACCAGTTAAGAGGCGAGGAGTCGGATGCGGACGAGGGGTTTGTGTGCGCGCTGGCGGCGGCGCATGGGCTGGAATTTATCTGCGAGAGCCGGGATGTGAAGGCGTATGCGGCGGAGAAGAAGTTGAGCTTGGAGGCGGCGGCGCGGGAGGTGCGGTATGGATTTTTCCGCGAGGCGCTCACGAACTTGGATCGGATTGCGACGGCGCACACGTTGGATGATCAGGCAGAGACGGTGTTGATGAAGCTGGCGAGGGGGGCGGGGACGCGTGGGATGGCGGGGATTTATCCGGAAGTCGAGCATTCAGCATTCAGCACTCAGCATTCAGCCACGGGCAAAAGCGATTGTTCGTCCGCTGCTAACGATCCGGCGGGATCGGGTGGTTGAATATCTGGGCGAACTGGGGCAGAACTGGCGCGAGGATTCCAGCAATCGCGACTTGCGGCACACGCGGAACCGGGTGCGGCATGGGATTTTGCCGCGGCTGGAGGAGAATGTGAATCCGGCGGTGCGCGAGGCGCTGGCGGAGGCGGCGGAGATTGCGCGAGGGGAAGAGGAATATTGGGCGGGGGAAATCGCGCGGGTGCTGCCGGAGGTTTGGAATCGGACGGACAGCGGCGGGGAATTGCATCACGAGCGGCTGGCGGAGTTTGATCTAGCTGTGCGGCGGCGGGTGGTACGTGCGTGCGGCGAGTCGCTGGGGTTGGGACTGGATTTTCGTCATGTGGAGGAAGTTCTGGCTTTGCGAGATGGTGGACGCGCTTCACTCCAGCAGGATTGTGTGGTCTGCCTGCGAAAGGGAGAACTTAGATTCGAACTTCTTTCGAAGCGGGTTTCGGAATACAAGTATGAGCTTGCGGTTCCGGGAGAGGTTTTAGTTCCTGAAGCCGGGCTCAGGGTGAAGGCGGTGCGAGTGGAATCGGCGGGCCAAGATGGAGCCGACCTTGCTGGATCTCAAGTACGCAGGGGCGTTGATTGTTCGCAACTGGCACGCGGGGGAACGCTTTTGGCCGGCACATACCAAAGAGCCCAGGAAAATCAAGGAGCTGTTGCAGGACCGTCACATCACCGGGGATGAGAAGAAGCTTTGGCCGGTAGTGGTTTGCGGGGATGAGATTGTGTGGGTGCGGGGGTGGGGGTGCGGCGGGATTTGTTGGCGGGGAATGGGAGCGGGGTGCTGATTCAGGATGTTGAGTTAGCATGAGTTTCGCGGAGTCGGCACTTCCTGCTCGACGATTCAACACACGCAGCGGTTCTGAGCTTTTCTGCGCCGCTGCCGCTGCGGGCGCATCGTAAGGTCCCTCTCCCGTCCGCCTTCGGCGTACGGGTTTGATTGCATAACGACGTTGGCCCGTCGCGAGTAGATTGGTATGCGATGAACAAGACCAAGGCTCGTGAGAGGAGCCAACGTCAGGTTGATTATAGGATGCGATTTTCATCCTGGGTTTCAGCAGGTCGCGATCTTTGACAATCGAACGGGAGAGATACAAGAAAAGCGGTTGCAACACCGGGAGGAAGCGGAACGGTTTTATGGTTCGCTGGCGGGCCAGGAGGTGCGGGTGGGGATGGAGGCTTGCGGGCACTATCCCTGGTTTGAGCGGTTGCTGGGAGGGTTGGGGATGGAGTTGTGGTTTGGGGATGCGGCGCGGGTGCGGGCGTCGGTGGTGCGCAAGCAGAAAACGGACCGGCGGGACGCCGAGCAGCTGCTGCATCTGCTGATCGAAGAGCGGTTTCCGCGAATCTGGGTTCCGAGCCTGGAGGTGCGGGATGTGCGGCAGTTGCTGGTGCATCGGCACAAGCAGGTGCAGGCGCGGACGCGGAGTAAGAATCAACTGCAGGCCATGGCGCTGAGCTGTGGAATCCAGAAAAAGCGGAAGCTGTGGACGAATGCGGGGCGCGAGGAGTTGGAGCAGTTGCCCTTGCTGCCGTACGCGGCGGAGCGGCGAAAGCAGTTGCTGGAAGGGCTGGACGGACTGGAAGCGGAGATCAGCGAGCTGGACCGGCGGGTGGAAGGAGAAGCGCGGCAACGGCCGGAAGCGGTGCGGTTGATGACGCATCCGGGAGTGGGGCCGGTGACGGCGTTGGCCATGGTGCTGACGCTGGGACCGGCGGAACGATTCGGATCGGGCAAGCATGTGGGCAGTTACTTTGGCCTGATTCCGACGAGAAGATTCCAGCGGCGGAAAACAGCGGCTGGGCAAGATCAGCAAACAGGGCAGTTCGTTTCTGCGCTTTTTGCTGGTGGAAGCGGGACAGACGGCGGCGCGTTACGATCCGCAGCTGAAACGCTTTTATCGCCGCCTGGCGACGCGTAAGAATCGCGGCGTCGCCAAGGTGGCCGTGGCCAGAAAGTTGGCCACGCGGTTGTACCTGATGTTGCGCGAGGAGTGGACGTACGCGCAACTGTGTCAGGCCGTCATGCAGGTGAGCCCGAGTCATTCCGTGGTCGAGCAACAGAAACCGACCGCTTTGAGTGGGCAGCCTGCCTCCCGGAAAGAGCCGGGAGTTCGAAGTGAGAATCATGGGAGCAAGTCCCGAAGAGATGGATGGTGGGACCTGAGGTCCCGCTGCACGATTGAAAGAGTGACGAACCTTGGTCGGGAAAGTCAAAACCTTTCTACGAGAGCGAAATGGCGCTTCTTCGGCGTCGACGCCATCGTGTCGCTAAAACGTCTTGACCGTGCACAGCGTCGTTAGAGACGGGATGACATCAAATCAGTGAAAACGGGTGAGGGAATGCCCGACCAAGATGGGCTGGTCTGGTAAAATCGGTGTGCGCGAACGTGAACGGTTTTGCCCTTCTAGCGTTCCCTTACAATCTGCAATGTGGCGGTGTAGCTCAGGTGGTTAGAGCGACGGTCTCATAATCCGTAGGTCGGAGGTTCGAGTCCTCCCGCCGCCACCAACATTGAGGTCCCTCGGTTCGCTCGGGATTTCGGCACGCGGCTCAGTTCTTAGCCTGCCCTGAGCAGACGAGCAACGTGAGTCGCCGAACGGGCTGCGTAAACGCCTCAAGTTCGAGTCCTCCCGCCGCCACCAAATTTAACTTGCTTTGGCGCGCTTAGGCTTCAAGACCCATATTCCCCGCCACAAAGGCTACTTAAGGGGTTGAACAACCATGCTGCCCGCATTCGTGATCGAGTACGGTGAGCCGGGCGCTACCCTCACGCTGGTCGGGGTGACCGTATAGACCCACAGTTTTCCACCCTTTGCGTCACTTCCCAGCGCGTACAGGTGATTTTTGTTATCCCAGAGAATCGGGCCGATGTTGTCATTGGCCAGCAGCGTCTTATATTTTGTGGGCGGATTGCCGCCATTGAAGTGGAAAAGCACAAGGCCGGCATATCCCCCGGCAGCGAGCAGTTTGCCCGACGGGGCCATTCTCAGTGCAGAGCAGGCGCGGCAAAAAGTATTTGAGCCATCGAACCCGGTGGGCAACTTGGCCATGTTCTTATAGGTGCTGGTTGTGGTTAGATTTCCTCTTGCATCAGCCGTATAGGTCGCGATGACCGCCGGTCCATATTGGGTACCGTTGTCGTCCACCGCAAAGTAGGTAATGACCGCATGATTTGTCGGATCCGTGGCGATTGAAATAGGACAGTAGTATCCCGGAGTCGGATTGGCAGGATCGATAGTATCGATCGGCGCGGCCGGTATAGGGACGCCCGCAGTCACGGTAACCAGTTCCCCACTGCTTAAACGCTGGAAGGCGGTGATTTCGGGGGTGGCGCCATTTCCGAAGGGATACTCGCAGACCACTGAGTATGCGAACTCATTGTTCCCGAGAATACTCAGTTGCGGGCCGCCGCTGAAAATCCCGTTGGTCTCACCCAGATAGGTTAGCTTCCCGTTTGCGTTGTTGATCTTGAACGACTGGAAGCTCGAGTAGCAACCAAACTCGCCCGGGATTCCCGCGTTATACAGATCCTGACCGGTATGGTCGATTCTCAATCCCTGTCCGTTCCAGGTGACCATCGGGCAAGTGGGGTCTGGCCAGTAATTCGCAGTGTTTGTGGATGCGACCTTCTTCAGCGCGCCATTTGCAGCCATCGAAAGTGAATCGATGATGACGGTACCGGATTCAAAGCCGAACAGAAAGTGCCCATTCGCTCCCATCAACGAAATGCTGTGGTTGAAAGGGGAGCCTGGTATCGGCGTCAGCTTCCCGTTCGCAGCAGCGGAGAAGGCTAAAATGTGAGTCCCGCTCCCTATGTAGATATGCGCAACGGGCGCGGACACGCTATTTTCGGACACACTTTCGTCGGTTTGGGTATCTTGGGAGTGAGCCTTGGTTCCCACTGTACACACGAGGGCCGCCAAGCAAACTGCAAGTGGGATCGAACGCGACATCACGGAGTTTTTATTCTCGTGGGGGCGGATCGCTAGTGCCTACTGTCAACAAATGCAGTCGGGGTCGTGCTTGTTACGGCTCGACTTTCCCTTGTTTGCTGTTTTAAGCGAATCCCGGCGGGCGCTCGTCGACAACGCCGAACGAACGCTCCAGCGCGATTCCGGCACGAACCAGCGTTCCCTCGTCAAACAGTCTGCCAATCAGAGTGACGCCGTGCGGAACGCGGCGCGGCGGAGAGAACTTGGGCAGCGGATTTTTCGGATCGGGCGCCCAGTCGCTGCGGGCTTCCGAGACTTCGACGAATCCGGCGCGCAACGTGAGCGACGGATGGCCGGTGAGGTTGGTGATGGTGAGCATGTCATCGCGCAGCGACGGCACCAGCAGCAAATCAACTTCGGAAAACACACGCGCCATTTCGTTGGCGACTTTGCGGCGGAAGCGGTCGGCCTGCACGAAATCCACGGCGGAGAGAAAACGCGACTGGCGGAAGATGTTGGGCCAGGCGTCGGGGACCTGGATTTTGAGTTGATTCAATCCGCCGCTGAGCGTGAGTTCTTCGAATGCGGCCGCGCCCTCGGCGAACAGAATCACGTCGAGCGAATCGTAAGGCCAGTCGGGGATGGAAACTTCGACCGGAACCATGCCGACTTTCTTGACGGTCTCGAGCGCGGCGCGATCCACATCGGTCGCGGGATCTTCTTTCATCCACGCGGGGAAGTAGCCGACGCGCAGGCCCTGCACACTTTCGTTGGCATCGAAATCGAGTTTGCTGGGGACGCTGGCGAGGTCGCCGGCGTCGGGGCCGGAGATGGCGTGCAGCACCAGCATCGTGTCTTCGACGCTGCGGGCCATGGGGCCAAGTTTGTCGAGCGACCAGCAGAGAGTCATCGCGCCGGTGCGAGGCACGCGGCCGTAGGTGGGGCGCAGTCCGTTGACGCCGCAGCGCATCGACGGGCCAACGATGCTGCCGCCGGTTTCGCTGCCGATCGCGAAGCCGACCAGTCCCGCAGCGGTGGCGGCGCCGGGGCCGGCGCTCGATCCGGATGATCCTTCTTCGAGCAGCCAGGGATTCATGGTTTGTCCGCCGAACCAGATGTCGTTGAGCGCGAGCGCGCCCAGGCTCAACTTGGCGACCAGCACCGCGCCCGCGGCGTGCAGGCGTTTGACCACGGCGGCGTCTTCGGTGGGCACGCGGTTGCGGAAAGGCTCGGCGCCATAGGTGGTCGGGATTCCGGCGGTGTCGAGAAGATCTTTTCCGCCCCAGGGAATTCCGTGCAGCGGGCCGCGATATTTTCCGGCGGCGATTTCCTGCGTCGGCTTTTTTGGCTTGCGCCAGCGCGAGATCGGCGGTCAGGGTAATGATGCAGCGGAGCTTGGGGTCGAACTCCTCGATTCGTCGAAGATAGAGATTGGTGAGCTGCTCAGAAGTGATTTGCCGCTGCTCGATCCAGCGCGAAAGCCGGGTCACGGGCGCGAAGGTAATTTCCGCAGAGTTCAACGGCAGCGGCCCGGGATCGATTCTGCTGCGAATGAATTGATCGCGCGCGGGACGGGACTTCATGCCGGGCAGCATCGGGTTCCAGCGCGTGGCCGGTGAGAGCGTTGGCTCCAGCGCGACTTTGCGCGGGCCGGTGCGGCGTTCATAGAGCGACGCCATATTCGCGCGCCAACTGGCGGCGGCGACCGTGCGTTCGGCTTCGGTCAGCTCAATCTGCACCAGCTTTTCGGCCTCGGCGAAAGTGGCGGGCGAAACTTCGGGGCCGACCAGCGGGCCGGTGCCGAAGGCTGGAGGCGTCCCGGGCGGCGGGGCTGAGGGATTCTGGTCGGTGGATTCTGACTGCAGGATTCTGCGCGTGACGTCGAGCGCGGCCGCTGCACCTAGTAACCCGAGGGAAGTTGTTGTCAAGGAAATGCCTGCGCGATTTCGGCATGTTACCTCCGCAGGGCATTGTAGCTGGGTGCACAGTTCGCCGAAAACTCAGGTGACGGTGCACGTTACTGGCTGAAGATCGGAAGGCATTCGACTGGCCTTCTGTAATCTCCCATTCTGGGAACGGGAGGGCCATACTTCTGAAACAGTCCTATGAGTTTCTCCCTCAAGTCGTACGCCCAACACCGTGCCCACGTGTCCGGTTCGAAGACACCACTCCGGTCGTGTTGCGCTATCCCGACGGCCGCCGCTTCTCCGGCGAACTGCAAGTCATTTCCGCGACCGGTGGTCTGCTCAACCTGCGCCCGCCGCTGCAACAGGGGTCGGTGGTCAAGTTGATGTTTCTGGCGAAAACCGGTGCGGTGCTGGGATCGGCCCAAATGCTGACGCCAGTGGCCTGGAACCAGCAGCCCTTCCGCTTCGTCGCGCTGCACGACGACGATCAGATGAGACTGCACGCGGCGATTCAGTTCTCGCTGCGAGACACCGCCGACGGACGAGCAAAGGAACGCAACGGAGCGTGAGCAGATGCGAGCAGCGACAGGGCCTGGTAGGGAGGCAAAACTTCTTTGCCACGGATTTACGCGGATTTGCACCGATTCAAATCCTGATCTTACTTTGCTAGCTCTCTTCTTCCCGCCGCTGCTTGCGAATATCAATCCCCAACTGCTCGGCCTTCTTGTAAAGATGGCTGCGCTCCAGGCCCAAGAGCTCTCGCGGCGTTCGTCATGTGAAAATTCGAGCGTTTGAGTTCCGCGAGGATTACTTCGCGCTCGAAATTCTCGACCCGGTCTGACAGCGTCCCTGAACCCAGGCTGGCAGCTGGAGCCTTCCGCGCCGGGGGCGAGGACGGAACGAACGGTCGCCGCGTCCACTTCGTTGCTGGGCGCGAGCAGCATCAGGCGCTCGACCATGTTGCGCAGCTCGCGGACGTTGCCGGGCCAGGAGTATTCCTGCAATGCTTCGACCGCCTGTGGAGTGAACCTCACCGGCTTCCAACTATTTTGCGCGCAGACTTGCGCCGCGAAATGCGTGATCAGCGCGGGGATGTCGTCGCGGCGGTCGCGCAGCGGCGGAAGCGAAAGCGGGAAGACGAATACGCGATGGAATAAATCCTGGCGGAATTTGCCGTCGCGCACCAGGGCCTCGAGATTTCTGTGCGTGGCGACGACCACGCGAACGTCAATGCTGACGGGCTTGGCCGAGCCGATGCGCTCGACTTCGCCTTCTTCGAGCACGCGCAGCAGCTTGGCCTGCATGGGCAGCGGCATGTCGCCGATTTCGTCGAGGAAGAGCGTTCCGTGCTCGGC
The DNA here is from genome assembly GCA_963819825.1 of uncultured Acidobacteriota bacterium. Lineage (GTDB taxonomy): Bacteria > Acidobacteriota > Terriglobia > Terriglobales > Acidobacteriaceae > Gp1-AA145. Next base: position 137,776 of record CAWFXO010000001.1, on the reverse strand, counting down.
TTGCTCGAATTTGCCGATGTGCCGCCCGGCCGCGCCGGTGAATGATCCTTTTTCGTGGCCGAAGAGTTCGGACTCGATCAGCTCCGCGGAACCGCGGCGCAGTTCAACGCAATGAACGGGCCGGAAGCGCGCGGGCTTTTTTCATGCAGCGTGCGCGCGATCAGTTCTTTGCCGGTGCCGGTCTCGCCGAGAATGCAGACGCGGGTCTCGCTCGACGGCGACGCGGTCCACCTGCGCCATGACTTTTTTCATCGCCTCGCCGGCCCAGATGATTTCGTGTTTACCCGAGGCGATGGCGAAGCTGGCGGTTTTCCGATTCCAGGCGCTGCAGCTTGAGCGCGTTTTCGACCGTGAGCAGAAGTTTGTCCGTCGAGATAGGTTTTTCGAGGAAATCAATCGCGCCGAGTTTGGTGGCGCGTACCGCCATTTCAATGTGCGCCTGGCCTGACATCATCACCACCGGAGTGGTCACGCCTTGCGCTCGCAAGTCTTCGAGCAGCGAAAGGCCGTCGCGGCCGGGCATGACGACGTCGGAAAAAATCATGTCGAAATGCTCGGACTTGGCCAGCTCCACGGCTTTCGCGGCATTGTCGCAGACCGTGGCTTCGTGACCGGCGAGGCGAAACGCGCGCGACAGCGTCGCCAGAGTATTGGCTTCGTCATCCACGATGAGCAGGCTGGCCTTCACGGTTTCTCCTCGCTTCTCACGGTTGCGCTTTCCGTCGCGCGACAATTTGTCACGGTTCACGGGCAATTCGATGATAAACGTTGTGCCGCGGCCCGGCTCGCTGCTCACGCTGATTCTTCCGCCGTGGTCGCTGACGATGGATTGCACGATGGCGAGGCCGAGTCCGGTGCCGTGGACTTTGCTGGTGTAATAAGGAGTGAACAGGCGCTCGCATTCTTCCTGCGTCAGGCCCTTGCCGGTGTCGGAGATTTCGATGGAGGCGGAAGCCGGAATCCTGTGCGCGTGCGCAGCGTCAGTGTTCCGCCTTCGGGCATGGCTTCGATGGCATTCAGCACCAGATTCGAGAGCGCGCGGTGGAGCAAGCTCGGGATCGGCGGCGATGGGCTCTGCGGCGGGAGTTTCGCTGGGCTGAAATTGGTACGTGATGCTTGCCGCGGCTGAGTTGCGCCTGATGCAGCTTGACGACTTCCTGCCAACAGTTCGCTCAATCGAACCGCTTGGAACTGCGGTTGCGGCATTTTGGAGAAGTCGCTGAAGCGGGCGATGATGATCTTCAAGATTCGAAATTTCAGCCAGCAGCGTGGACGCGCTCTCGCTGAAAGTCTCGTTGAACTGTTGCTCCCCATGCTCGCGTGCCCGCAGAAGATTCTCGACCGTCAGTTGCAGTGGAAACAGCGGATTCTTCAGTTCGTGGGCGAGGCGGCGGGCCAGTTCCCGCCAGGCGGCGACGCGCTCGGCCTGCACCAGGCGTTCGCGGTGGTCGAGCAGGTCGCGCGTCATCTGATTGAAGGAATCGGCGAGCTGTCCGATTTCGTCGTGCGACGTCGGATCGCACCTGCGCGCTCCAATTTCCTGCGGCAATTTCGCGCGCGGCGTGGGCGAGTTCTTCCACGGGACGGGTCACGCGCGCCGCCGCCCAACTGCTGAGCAATACGGCCATCATCAATCCGACCGCGGCAGCCAGCAATGCGGCCGAGCGGATCTGTCCGCGCAGTTCGGTGTAAATCTGGCGCGAACTGGCCACCAGCAGAATGCCCAGCGGCTGACCGTCGGCGCCGGGCAGCGGGATCGCGTTCACGGTTTCGTCGCTGGAACTTCCTGCGGAGTTCGCGTCACTCTCATGCACGACGCCGCTGGCGTCGCTGCTGTTTTGCTGTACCTCGCGGATGATCGAAGCAAATGCTTGCGGATCGGTAGGCGCGGCCGCGGCTGATCAGATGCCCGGGCAGAAACTTGTCGTGATCGAGATTTTCGTACAGCATCACGCGCATTCCGGCGGGGAGACTCCAGGCTGGCGAGGAAAGTCTTGTCGAGACGAATGCCGCCGATCACGTACAGCTTGCGGTCGCCGGCGGCGACCGTGCGAATCGCGAACAGACCGAGGGCGGGGCCGGCGGGAGTTTCTTCTTCTTTGAAGAAACGGATCGGCGGGCGGAGTCGGAGGTGACCAACGGGTTCTTTGTATCCAAACTTGGCCGGCCACTGCGCGGACGAAATGATGGTGCCGCGATCGTCAGCGAATTCGAGGAAATCGAGTTGCTGAGTTTCGGCGATGGTCTGCGCGTCGTCGAGAAAAACGCTGTAGTCGGGCGCAGGGCGAGCAGCGGCGACGGCCATGCGGCTGCTCTCGGGCGTGGCGGTGACTGGCTTGAATGCGTCGGCTGACGTTGTCTCCGCGGCGGGTGAACTCGCGGCGGAACTGCGCGACCAAGGCGGCGGTGCGCTCGTCGTTGGCGCGATCGAAGGCGTGGCGCGTCATGGCGGAAACGATCAAGGTCACCGCCGCCACCGACACCAACACGGTCAGCGCAAACAGCACCAGCAAGCGCCGCCGGAGGCTCATGGCTTTTCTCCCGAGAGCCACACGTTGCCGAGCTGCCAGGTTCCGTCGGAGGAGATGCTCAAGTCGTGAACATTGGGGCGCAGCTGCGAGGGCGCTGCGGAGATGAAGCAGCGGAATCACGCGGCGCGATTGCAGCAAGGATTTTTTCCGCCGAATATAAATCGCTGGCGGAATCAGCGGCGAGTTTGGGTTGCGGAAGCTGGAGTGTCTTTCGCCAACTCAACCAATGCGGTCTGCGGATCGGAAGATGGGAGGGGGATTCGCACCAAGCGAAGGTCGGATGCGCCCGTGCTGCCGAGTTGCAGGGTGATTCCGGCGTCGCGGGCGTTGAGCTGCACACGTTCGGCGATCACGCGCGCGACGTTGTCGGAAGGATCGTAGGCCAGCGTCCACGTGGGAATGCGTTTGGCGAGCACTCGCTCCTGACGCGTGTGGTCGGCAGATCCACCGGCATGGAGAAAACGAATGCGTATCCCGAAAGCCAGTTGGGAAGCAGCGCGCCGCTGGGCTCGCCTCCGCCCTGCAGCACAACGTTGTTCACTGCGGCGGTGTCGATGCTGAGCGCCAGCGCGTTGCGAGCGTGGGCCTCGTCGTCCGAGCGAGGGTCTGCGGGCGAAGACCAGGGTCATCAACTCCTCCGGCTCGGAGGTCATCACCATGCGATTCTCTGCGCGGGCGCGGTGGATGTTTTCGGGAGCAGACTTCAACCACGTCGGCTTTGCCGAGGTCGAGTGCCAGCATCTGGTCGCGGTCGTTTTTGCCGAAATCGATTTGGATTGAATCAAGAAAAGCTCGGCCCGCCCAATACTGGTCGTTGGCGGTAAGAGTGACGTGTTTGCCTGGGTCCCATTGCGCGACGGCGAAGGGGCCGGTGCCGCTGAACTTGCCGGTGCTGTCGCGGCTGACAATACTGTTGCGCGCCAACGCAAGCTCGGCCGGCAGATCGGGAGTGGGGGACTCAGTTTCGATCATGACCATGTCACTCGCGGCGTTCACCTTCCATCCAGGATTACTGTTGTGCAGCGATGCAGCGACGGCTGCCGAGTCGAGAGGCGTGCCGTCCTGAAACTTGACTCCGCCGCGAATGAAGAAATGCCAGCGCTGGTTGCCGGGATCGGATTGCCACGAGGGGGCGAGCAGCGGCTGCAGGATGACCGTGATCGTCAAGGGTTACGAGGGTTTCGAAAATCAGGCGCGAAACGCTTGCAGGGACAGCGCCAGCGGCGGGATCAAGGGTAGGCGGCGCGGCTTTCATGGTCACGCGCAGTGTGCCGCCGTAGTGCGGGCGCGATTCGGCGAAGGCCGGCTCCGAGACAACGCCGGGCCAGAACGTCAGCCAAATCAAACTACTGGCCGCAAGTAGGAGTGATCTGAACCGCTTCATAGTTACCCGAGTCTGAATCACGATAGACCGCAATCGCGCTGTTGTCATCCCGCGAGGTCCATAGCGCCGTAATCGTTCCGTTCAAAGGCAGAGACTGACTCACGGCCACCGGCTCGCGGTCAGGGAACTCGAAAGCCTGCACGGAGTCGTTGGTCTCGTTGGCCGTGGAAGTTGCCAGCACTTGCCAATCCTGACGGCAGTTGGCGTGGACTCCGGCGAGGTCGCTGCCCCAGTGGGCATTGCTCGCAATTTGGTGCGTCATGCCGTCGAGCAAATGAATCGGCCCATCCACGCCGGAGAAAATCCAAAGCGCGTACTTGCCTCGCGGGATGCGCGGCTGCTGAATAAAACGCAGGCGCGGACTTCTGCTGGCCAATGCCCGGGACGAGCGCCCCGGTGAAGAAGTTGCGCGCCGGAGCAAAGAAAGCGGACACAGCGAAATCTTCCGTTTGCAGGGGCCAGGGATCATCGTTGTGCAGGCAATTCAGCGCCAGCGGCGAGGCGTTGGTGCTGTGGCAGATCAGGCCGGGGAGATAGGCGTCGAATAAATGATCTCTGCGGAGAATGACTCGTCCGCGAACATCGCGCGGGAAGGGGCGGTCGTGGTTGACGGCCAGAGACTGGCCCTGCAGCCAACGACCGTCTCTGAATTCATATACGTCAACAGCATTTTCGCCGAGCACCAGCATGCGCCGCGGATTGCCTTCGAGAATGGCGGCGTCGAGAATCGGGTAGGGCTGCGAGACGAGAGGCGCCGCGTGCAGCGTGAGCGGGGGAGCGCTCGGTGCTTTGGTCGCCGAGTCAGGCGGGCGTGGCGTGGAAACGATGGCGACGCTGGCGTCATTGGCTGCCTGCTGAATTTCGGCCACCCAAACGTAGTTCCGCAAATTTTCCGAGAGCGTCACGCGTACCGTGGCGGCGGCCTGATCGGGCTGCATGATCCGAACGCCTGAGTTCGCCAGCAAGTCAGTCAAGCCGCGGCGAATTTGTTCGGCATCCGATGAACTGAGCGAGGAGCTGTTGGTCACTTCGAGCGCGATCACGCCAGGGCCGGTGATAGCGGCAATTTTTTCGGCGAGCTGGGCCTCAGGTGTCCGCCAGTCAGCGGCGAGGGCAAATTGCGCGACGAGCAGAAGCAGGCAGCAGGCCCAGCGCAGGCGTGAAGGAGAGCGGAGCATTCGGGGATTGCGCGAATTATAAACCGCACTGGGCAGTGGCCAGCGGGCAGTGGTCAGTTCGTTATCCCGGGTCATGAGTCGCCGCCCTCCCGACGAATTTACTGACCACCAGCCACTAACCACTGCCCACTTCTTTACAGACACCGCCTGCTACTTCTCCGGCTCCTCGGCCTGATCGGACTGGTTCGAGACGTTCATGCTTTTCAGTACGTCATTGGCGAAAAAGAACTTGCCGTCGGAGGGGACCATCATGATCTGGAGCTTGTCCGACAAGTTTTTCGGCGACGATTTTGTTGATCAGCAGCGGGTTCTGCCGCAGGGCGGCGCCTTCGTTCCTCATGCGTTCCACGTCGGCCACCGAGGTTACGCGGATGCGCTCGGCTTCGGCTTCGGCGAGCAGCTTGCGACGCTCCCCTTCCGCCTTGCTGTCGAGCACCTTGGCCTGGGCCATGGCTTCCGCATTCTTAATGGTGGCTTGGGCGTTGGCGTCGGCGTTTTCGACCGTGGCTTCTTTGCGGGCTTCGGCTTCGAGCTTGCTCTCCTCGATCTGCTTCTGCTTCAGCGGGAGCGTGTACTGCATTGCGTCGGCCTCGGCCTTGGCCTGAAGTACCTTCACCTGCGCATCGCCTTCGGCCTGCTTGACCTGCTGGGCCTTAGTGGCTTCGGCTTCCAGTTCGGAGATGCGGACTTGCTTTTCCTGAATTTCCGTCTGCACGCCCATCTGATCGTTCTGCTGTTCCTTCAGCAGCAGGCTCTTCGAGGCCCTTGGCATATTCGGGTGGGAGCTGGATGTCGCGCAGCATGACTTCTTTTACGACGATGCCGTCAACAGCGAGCTTCTGCGCGATCTCCGAGGCAGCTTTTTGCCGGATCTCCTCGCGCTTGGTGGCGAAAACATCGCGCACGGTGTAGTTCGGGACGATTTCGCGCCATGCGCTGGCGACCACCGGCGGAACGATTTCTTTCTCCACGGGCTGCGGAAGATTGTTCTGGATGTAGTCGAGATGTTTGGGATCGAGGCGGTAACGGACGGTGATGGCGAGGCCGATGATCAGTCCTTCTTTGGCCTGAACTCGCAGAGGCTCGGCGCCACCGGACTTCTTGGCTTCGGTTCGCGCTGCTTTCCAGCTCGCCGGTGGTGAAGAGCTGGTCGCGGGTGTCGAAGAGGACGACGTTATCCACCAGCGGGGTGACAAAGTGCGCTCCGGGATAGAGCGTCCCGGGCTGGGTGCCGCTGGTCTGGCTGACGCGAACGCCGGCCATGCCGCTGGGGACCACGACGATTCCGTAGGAAAGAATAGTCGGGAGCCAGGCAAGTGCGCCAAGGGTCACGGCTTGCCGCCAGTGAATTGTGGGCGCAACCGGCGCGGGAGTTGTGCCGGGTGTCGCCGTGGCTAATGACTGTTTGTACTTTGCGCTAAGAAACAAATCGCGAGCGAGAATCGCGACCGCCGCCGCGATCATTCCCGCTCCGCCCCACCACAGCAGGTACCTGAGAAAAACCATACTGCCTCCTTGGAACGATTGCGAACTACCTGGTTGCGCGCTGATCTGTGGCCCTGACCGGCACCGGCTGAGGCGTGAAGAAAATCCTGAAAACCTGGCCGAAGATCATTTCTTCAACCACCAGCGCGACTGCCACCGAAAAAACCAGGCCTGCGACCACGGCCATGAATGTGATGAGTTGCTGCATATGAGTTCTCCTTTCGGGCTGCGAGGGAGATGGCAATTGGTTGGCCGGGAGGTATATGGTTGATGCGAAACAAGTTAGGAATTACTGTGGCCGATGGGAATCGTGTTTGGCTAAACACAGTGTGTCTGGAGATCACAGCCTTTCATCGCCAAGGTCCGCTCCGCACGGGCGGAGCGGAATCCGCATCCAAGGAAAGCTTCGTTCCGCATAGAGCTTCCATCAAATAGAGATTAGGGGACAGAAAATTGCCAGCCACGGATGGGCTTTGGTACAAGGACGCGATCATTTATCAGGTGCACGTGCGTGCGTTTTGTGACAGCACGGGCGACGGGAACGGGGATTTCAGCGGGCTGGCGCAGAAGCTCGACTACCTGCAGGACCTCGGCATCAACGCCATCTGGCTGATGCCGTTCTTCCCTTCGCCGCTGCGCGACGACGGCTACGACATTTCGGACTACCGGTCGATCCATCCCAAGTACGGCACTCTCGAAGATTTCAAGTCATTTCTCGACGCCGCCCACCAGCGCGGCATTCGCGTGATCATCGAGATGGTGCTGAATCACACCTCCGATCAGCATCCCTGGTTTCAGGAATCGCGCAGCTCGCGGGACAATCCCCGGCGCGATTGGTATGTGTGGAGCGACACCGACACGAAATACAACGGTACGCGGATTATTTTTCTGGACACCGAACTTTCCAACTGGGCCTGGGACCCGGTTTCGAAGCAATACTACTGGCACCGTTTTTTCAGCCATCAGCCGGACTTGAATTACGACAATCCGAAAGTCCGCGAAGAGATGTGGGACATCATGCGCTTCTGGCTGGAGATGGGCGTGGATGCTTTCCGGCTGGACGCGGTGCCCTATCTGGTGGAGCGCGAAGGCACCAATTGCGAGAACCTTCCGGAGACTCATGCCGTGATCAAAGAGCTGCGGGCGCGGCTTGACAAAGAATTTCCCGGCCGCATGTTGCTGGCGGAGGCCAATCAGTGGCCGGCCGACCTGCGCTCCTATTTCTCGCAACGGCGATGAATTCCACATGGCATTTCATTTTCCGCTGATGCCGCGAATGTTCATGGGAGTGAAGCTGGAAGACCGCAAGCCGATCACCGAGATCCTGAAGCAGACGCCGGAAATCCCCGAAGTCTGCCAGTGGTGCCTGTTCCTGCGCAACCATGACGAACTGACGCTCGAAATGGTCACCGACATGGAGCGCGATTACATGTACGACGAGTACGCGCATGACAAAGCCATGCGGCTAAACCTGGGAATCCGGCGCCGGCTGGCGCCGTTGCTCGACAACGACCGCGAGCGGATCGAACTGATGAATGGGCATGCTGATGTCGCTGCCCGGCACGCCGATCATCTATTACGGCGACGAAATTGGCATGGGCGACAACGTGAACCTGGGCGACCGCAACGGCGTGCGCACTCCCATGCAGTGGAACGGAGGCTGGAACGCGCGGGTTTTCGGCTGCCGATCCCGAGGCCCTGTATTCGCCGCTGCTGCTGAATCCGGTGTATGGCTATCCAGGTGGTCAACGTGCAATCGCAGAAGCGATTCGATCACTCGCTGCTTTCGTGGATGAAGCGGCTGATCCGGGTGCGGAAGTCGTGTGCGGCGTTTGGGCGCGGGACGATTGAGTTTCTGTATCCCGCCAACCACCGCGTGCTGGCCTATGTGCGCAAGTTGGGGAACGAGACCATTTTGGTGGTGAACAATCTCTCCAGCGCGGCGCAGGCGGTGGAGCTCGATTTGAAGGCTTATCGGGGAAACATTCTGGTGGAGATGTTCGGCAGAAACATCTTTCCGCGCATCGGGGATCTGCCGTATTTGCTGACCATGGGGCCGTATCAGTTTTATTGGTTCAAGTTGAGGAGAGTCTAGCTGCGAGCGGCTAGCTTTGAGCTGTGAGCAACTTCGATTCAAGCTAAGCTATCCGCTAGAAGCCAGGAGCCGTTTTTGCCCGAAACCAGCATACTTTCGGATGACTTTATCCGCGAGCTGATCAACGTTGGCCAAGTGGACATTGTGGTAGGGGTGCCCACCTACAACCACGCTCAGACCGTGGGGCAAGTGGTGCAGGCGATTCGTGCCGGGCTGCTGCAAGGTTTCCCGCGAGCGCGCGTCTGTCATTATCAATGCCGACGGCGGATCAGGCGACGGCACCCAGGACTTGGTACGGGCGGCTTCGATCAGCGATGCCCGGGCGGTGGCCGATGTCCGCGCCCTGCGTACGCTGCACAGCATTAGCACCCAATATGAGGCGGGGCCGGCCAATGGAATTGCGTTGCACGTACATTCTGGCGGCGGCCGATCTGCTGCAGGCGCGCGCTTGCGCGGTGATTTCGCCCGAGACTATGACCATCGAACCGTCATTGGATCGAACGGTTGTTGCGTCCAGTGCTCAGCGATGGACGCGACCTGGTGTTGCCGCTCTATCAGCGCCATCGATTCGACGGGATGCTGATCCAGAACCTGGCCTACCCGATGACGCGGGCGATTTACCGCTGCCCAGTTCGCGAACCGTACACTTCCGAGTTTGGATTTTCGGGCGCGCTGGGCAGCCACTTTCTTGCCCAGGACATCTGGGAGACAGGCCGAAGGCCGCAGAGGGACGGAGTTCTGGCTCACCCTGCTGGCGCTGGCGGAGAGATTCAAAGTGGCGCAATCGTTTCTCGGGGCCAAGGCGCGAGTGGAGAATCCGCGGATTGATCTGGTGGACGCAATGCGCGAGACCGCCGGTATTCTGTTTTCCTCGATGGATTCGTTGGCCGGGGTCTGGACCTCGGGGCGAGAAATGCTGGAGGCTCCATGCCAGGGCGGGGAACCGGACGGCGATCTGGAGCCGCTGCAGCTGAATCGGCGTCGCTTGTATGACGCGTTCCGCCTGGGCGTCTCCGAACTTGAGCCCGTCTTTCTTGTCGATTCTTTCGCCCGAGACCCATGGCGGAGTCCGCCAGTTGGCGGCTGCCGCGGAGGATTCCTTCGTCCTATTCGGCCGAGCTTTGGGCGCGCACGGTGTATGAGTTCGCAGCCGCCTATCACCAATCCGTGATGGACCGCGATCACATCGTGCAGGCCCTGGTTCCATTGTTTCGCGGGCGGGCGTTTACCTTCTTGACCGAGAACCGCGAAGCCTCCGCGGCGGAAGTCGAAAACAATATTGACGCTTTGTGCCGGACGTTCGAGAGCGAAAAGCCGTATCTGCTCAGGTTGTGGAACGGCGGGAAGTGAGGAAGCATGTGGCGAGATTTTATTGCGGAGATGGCGAGGGCAATGGACGAAGTTGTGCGCGGCGTGGCGCGATTTTTGCCGCGAATCCTGGAGATGCTGGTCATCGTTGTCGCGGGCCTGCTGGTCGCGCTGGCGCTCAAGTACCTTCTGCGCAGCGTGCTGCGGCTGACGCGCTTCGACCGATTGTCGGAGCGGACCGGAGCGTCTCTTCTGTTGCGCGGGGCGGCCCTGCCGTCGCTGACGGAACTGGTCAGCCGTTTTGCTTTCTGGGTGGCATGGGTCGGATTCATTCTGCTCGGAATCAGCGTGCTGGGAGTGGTGGGAATCGAGCAGCACATCAGCAGCTTTTTCGGGTTTCTACCCCGGCTGATTGTGGCGTCGTGCATCCTGTTTTTCGGGCTGCTGGCCGCGGGCTTCTTTTCCCGCGCGGCATTGCTCAGCGGCGTAAACGCTCAGCTGCCTTCATCGCGCCTGGTCAGCTGGGTGGTGCGGACGATGATTATTCTCTTCGTCGTCTCCATGGCATTTGAAGAGCTGGGGGTGGGTTCGCGGACCGTGATTGCAGCGTTTAGCCTCACGTTCGGCTCCCTGGTGCTGGGGTTGGCGCTGGCTTTTGGCCTGGGAGGAAAGGACCTGGCCAAGAAATATCTGGAGAGGCGGTTTGGAGAGCAGGCGCAGGGAGCTCCCGGTGAGAAAAGGGAGGACGACCTTTCGCCGCTATAGCTATCAAGGAATCCTATGACCTGAGGGTAGAGGGCCTAACTATTGTCCCCGGACGGAGGGTATGCAGGCGAGGCCCTGGTAACCCACCCGTCATGCACCGAAGTTCCTGAAATCCGCATCCAAACAGTTATAATGGGCAAAATCGGGCGGATTGTCTAAGCCCTAGACCTCGCCCTGGAGATTCCGGAGTCTGATGTCCAACAAAATCAAAGCAGCTATTCTTGTGGTATCCGCGGGCGTTCTGGTGTTTTCGATGCCCGGAATCATTGGCGGAGTGCACGCTTCCAACGACAACGCCTACCGCCAGATGGAAGTTTATAGCGAAGTGCTTTCCCGGGTGCGCAGCGAGTACGTGGAAGATCCCAATCTGCCCGCTGGTGACCGACGGCGCTCTGCACGGTCTGCTGGAATCGCTCGACTCGAACTCGAGCTACCTGAACCCCCGGCAGTATAAGGACTACAAAGCCAGCAAGACCAACGCACGCGGCGATATCGGCGCGTCCATTTCCAAGCGCTTCGGCTACGCATCAATCGTCTCTGTGATCCCGGGCGGCCCGGCGGATAAGGCGGGTTTGACGGACACCGACATTCTGGAAGCCATCGAAGGCAAGAGCACGCGCGAGATGTCCGTGGCGCAGATTCATGGTCTGCTTTCCGGCGAGCCGGGATCGAACGTGAATTTGTCCGTCGTCAGGGCGCGGCGGGCGGAGCCGCAAAAAGTCGTGGTCACACGAGATGTCGTGACTATTCCGGCTGTGGAAGAGAAGATGCTGGACGACGGCATCGGCGTAATTCGCGTGAACGCGCTGCCCAAGGGCAAGTCGCAGGAAATCGCGGCAAAAATCAAGTCCCTGCAGCGGGCAGGCGCGAAGAAGCTGATTCTCGATCTGCGCGAGTGCTCCGAGGGAGAAGAAGCTGAGGGCATTGCCACTGCCAACCTCTTCCTGAACCATGGGACGATCACTTACCTGCAAGGACAGAAGTATCCGCGCGAGGCATTTAACGCCGATCCGGCCAAGGCGATCACCACGCTGCCGTTGGTAGTGTTGGTGAACAAAGGCACGTCCGGGGCGGCTGAGCTGGTCGCGGCGGCGGTGCTCGATAACGCCCGCGGTGATGTGGTGGGCGACAAGACTTTTGGCGACGGAACAGTCCAGAAACTGATTGAACTGCCCGACGGCGGCGCGCTGATTCTCTCCATCGCGAAATACTATTCGCCGCAGGGCAAGGCCATTCAGGACGCCGCAGTGACGCCGAACATTCAGGTCGCCGACACCTCTGACGAGGCTGCTGCGGTTCCGGACGAGGACGAGAACGCGGCGCCTGCGGACGAGCAGAAGAAAGAAAAAGTCACTCCTGCCAACGACGAGCAACTACAGAAGGCGATTGCGATTTTGAAGAGCCGTCAGGGATAGGACTTTCACCGCAAAGCCGTATAGCGGAGCAAAACCTTTCAACGTATGTAATATCCCTGGGGTGCGCGCACCCTGACCTTCTTGCCCGAAACAGGCTTCAGCTCGAATGAGTGATGGCGGTTGGCGTCGCCGGAAGGCGCTGCGAAGGTGATGCCGTACATGTTGCCGATCTGATCCTCGACCTCCGCCAAGGCAGTTTTCACGCCTTGTTTTCTCAGATCGATCGACTCACCACCGGTTTTGGACGAGAATTCCCTCAGCGCCTTGATTCCCCTCTCGTTGTTGTGATTCTCACTCGTATCGACGCAGAAGATTGCCACTCTTGCCACTTGTGCCGCAACCACGGCAACATCTCTTGTGGCTTCGCTAGCGTCATCTTCCCCGTCGCTCAGGAGCACGAGCACGCGACGGGTCGGTGTGCCTGGATCGTCCTTCATCAAACGGTTGCCGGCGAAAGACAATTGCGTCGTAGAGCGCCGTGCCGCCTTGAGGCTGAGTGGTGAATCGAACCAGGGGAATCTGGTCGCGGGTAAGAAACTCTGAGGACTTTGCAATATCCGAAACTGTCATGATGTAAGCCCTGTCGTCAGGGCCTTTGAGGACATCCCGCAGAAAATCCTGGACCTTTTGCGTTGCCTCGGCATACCTCGAACTCGATTCTTGCGATCTGCTGGTGTCGATTAAGAATCCTATCCGCAGCGGCAACTCGCTTGCATTCCTAACCGCGAGGACAGTTAAAGGTGTCTTCGCATCCGCGAAGGCGGAGAGGTCGGCTTGCGTGATTCCGGCAACCGGGTGCTTGTGTTCGTCCCACACGAAGAACGGGAGGGTCAGGGCGGAAGACTGACTAGCGGCGGGCGGCGATTGCGAAAACGCAACCGCCCAGAGCAGAGCGGCAGCGACAAAGCAGGAAATCGGCAACGTTAGCCTGAATCTCATCCGGCACTTGTAACACGCGCGGAGGGATCCGGCAATTCCCGGGCTGGACGATCTAAGGGAGTCACTAGAGGCAAACAAACGCCGCCCGAAGGCGGCGTTGTCCTGCCAGCATGAAAATCAATCAGTGACGGCCACGCCCACCGCCGCCGTTGCTGTGTGAACCACCACCGCCGCCGCTGCTGTGTGAGCCGCCACCTCCACCGCCGGAACTGCGAGCGGGAGCTGAGGCATGTCCGCCACCGGAATATCCGCCAGAGGAAGCGCCACGGCCGCCGCTGTATCCGCCGCCACTGTACGCGGGAGCGCCGCGCCCGGAGCCGCTGTATGAGGGAGCTGGCCGTTGGTACGACGGCGCGGGACGGGAGTACGATCCGCGATCATACGACGGCGCCGGAGAAGGAGCAGGGCGGCTGTACGAACCGCCGCCATAGCTCGGAGAGGGCCGGTTGTAAGAACCCTCGTAGGAACTCGAGGGGCGGCTGTAAGTCGGGCGGTCATACGACGGCGTCGAATAGCTGCCGCGATCACCGGCGGAAGAGGACCCGTAAGGTCCGCCGCTGCCATTGTTCATCGGCCGCATATCACTGCGCGGGCCGCCGGATCTGTCGTTGGAATTGGAATTGGAATTGGAGTGGGACTGCGGCGGCGGAGCGCTTCCGCGGGAATCGGATCCCCGGCTTTGTGGGGTGTAACTGGGAGCGGGCCGCGGCACCGACGCGGGTCGCGAATTGTTCTGTGGCGCATTGCCCGGCGACACTGGTCCGCCCGGCTGACGATAGACGTTGGAACCCTGGTTGTAGCCCGGCCTCGGGCCCTGATCGGTGCCACGGTTCGTGGAGCCCTGATTCATCCGCGCTTGATTCGTCGAACCTTGATTCATCGAGCGTTGATTCATCGAACCTTGATTCGCCGAACCTTGGTTGTAGCGGCCCTGCTGCGTCGAGCCTCCGGCGGCTGGGGGACGCGGAACGTAACGCGGTCCCGTTGACCCTGATCCTTCTGACCCCCGCCCGTAAGTTCCGCGGTCCGGCATCCGAACATTGCTGTTGGGGCCAGCGCTCATTGCGGGGCGGTCGTTGTTTCTGCCGATCACTCCTGCGTTTCTGTCAGCAACTCCGGCGTTGCCATGGAATGCACCGGCGTTGTTGCGGCTCACCACCGGACGCGCAAACGTCCGCGGAGGCGGCATGGCTGCTGATCTTCCAGCATTCGCGCCCAGCATGGTGGTCCGCGTCGGGCGGACGTCGAGCGACCGCGTGGGCGACAACCTGTTCATCTCATTCGCAGAAACCCGAATGTTGTTCCGCGCCACCGGGCGCGAGTTCACCAGGGTGTCGCGATTGACAGCGGTGAATCCGTTGCGAACGTTCATGTTGGCGTAGTGAATTTGTTGGCCACCGTGCAATCCGCCGCGATTGATGTAGGTGTTGTTGTAAACATTCGTGATGTTGGTGATGTGCGTGTTGGTGATGTTCACGCGGTTGAAGTAGCCGTGGCTCACGCCGTACCACGGGATGAACGGTTCACCGAATCCCAGTGGGCACCAGCCGTATCCGCCGCCGAAACCGAACACGCTACGCCCCATCCGCCGCCGCCAAACCAGGCGACCAGCGCGGGAGAATAATACGGGCGCGCGTAGTACGGGCCCGGCGCCCATCCCCAATAATTGTTGTAGTACACCCAGCGGCCGTAGTGAAAGGGAGCGTATCCCCAGGGCTCGGTCGTCAACCCATGTCCATCCCCAGGGCGAAACCCAGATCCAGTGGCCATCGCGATACGGCGCCCAATCAGAGGACACGCCGCTCGGGACCCAGACATTTCCGTAGTCAGGAGACTTGCGCCAGGTGCCGTATTCGTCGAGGTCATCGGACCCGACCACGTTCGGCGAAACGTAGCGTGCGGAAGCGGAGGACTGATCGAAACGTTGATCGCGCGACTGCGCCCACTGGTCGAATGCGTCCGAGGCGGCGCGGCGTGCATTTCGTTTTTCAGCGAAGTGCCATCGCTGAATCGGGCCTGCTCGTTTTCGTGAATCAGTACTGCCGGGCCGTTGCCGGTGGATTCGCCTTCGCCTTGCCAAACTGTGACTACGGTCGTGTCGGCATCAGGGTTTACGTCGAAGCGGTAATCTCCGGGCTTCTGCACGGTGAACGCCTGGTTGGGCGTGTCCACTTCGTAAGTCTGGCCGTCGAGATCGCGCACGTGGAGGTACATCGCGCCCTGGTGTAATTGCAACTGGACGCCGGTGTCGGTGACGTTGGTCAGGGTTAAGCTGCTTTCAGAGTCAATGCGGATAAGGCCGCTGCCGACGTTGATTTCGGCGCGCGAATTCTTGTCGGCCCAAATATTGTCGGAGTTGGTCAGCGGACGATTGAGTCACTCCGGCAACCCAATCATCCGTGCCGTGCGGTTGCACGGAAACCGACCCGCTCATGAACTGGAGGCGGGCGGCGGTGGCCGGCGGATCGTTCTGCGGGGTGCCCTGCGGCTGCGCCTGGCCATCGGGCGGCGGGGGCATGCCTTGCCCTTGATCTGGCCCCTGGACCTGGCGCTTGCGCCTGGTCGGGATACTGGTCTTGCGCTGCCACGGTCAGCGCCGAAACTCGAAATCAGCGCCAGAACTGCAAAAACACCTAGGATACGGTTATAAGTCTTCATAAGTCCTTCCTGCGAAAGCGCTGAGAAACTGTCTCCCGAGGCGGCCCATGCCAATGCTAGTCTTTTTACGCAGCAACTGCTGCCAAAGATGTAAACCCCAGGTTCTGCCGAGAGTTGCGGCTACGAGGTATTGACAGCCGCAATTGACTGACAATAAGGACTTACTGATTTACGCGGCCGAAGCTCGCCAGCCTTTCACCAGCTTACCACCCCTGCTGCTAAGATGAAATCCTGCAAGAGGATACAAATTGGCGACCAGGCTTTCCCACTACGATCGCCCGGCAAATCGAAAATGGTGGACGTTTCCGGCAAGTCCGCGACCCAGCGCGAGGCCGAAGCCAGCGCTTCGTGGTGATGAGTCCGGCGGTGCTGAAAGCGCTGGACGAGCAATCCGAAAGGCGATCCGCTGGAGACAGCACGGCTAGCGGGAATCATGGCCGCCAAAAAAACGGCCGATCTTGATCCCTCTGTGTCATCCGCTGCCGCTGAGTCCACGTTGATGTCCAATTGCGGCAATGCGAGAATGGGATCGCGATATCGTCGAAGGTAAAAACGACCGCCGAAACCGGCGTCGAGATGGAAGCGCTGGTCGCCGCCAGCGTCGCCGCGCTGACTGTCTATGACATGTGCAAAGCGCTAGACAAAGGAATCGAAATTCGCGAAGTAGTGCTGGAGAACGCAAGTCAGGCGGCAAAAGCGGAGATTACATTCGTAAGAAGTAATGGTTTACCTGACAGCTGATAGCTGACAGCTGAGAGCTATATGCAGAGCAACGTAAAAGTCCTGCTGGTGGATGACAATCCGATGGTGCTGGCGCATGCTGCGCGACGCGCTCACGCCGCTGGCCCACGTCACCACCGCGGGCGACAGCGCCGACGCGCTGTTGAAAGCCGTGGACGACGTCGCCTGATCTGCTGGTCAGCGACTATCGCATGCCCGGCATGGACGGGCGGCAGTTGGTGGAGAAACTCCGCAGCCGGTCCGAGCACGGCGAAACATTTCCGTCATTCTGCTGGCGACGAAATCCGATATTTCCGAAAAGTTATCTTTGCAAGACCACACCGCCGATGACTTCGTCGAAAAGCCTTTCTTTCTGCGAGAAGCGACGCAGCGCATCAAGCGTCTGATCGACAAGATCGCGCTGGAAAAAATGTCGAAGTCCACTTCGTCCGACGGCGTGGTGCGCGGCAGCCTGGCCCAGATGAATGTGATCGACCTGGTGCAGTCGCTCGAAATGGGCCGCAAGAGCTGCCTGCTCACGCTTACCTAGACAAAGACAAATGTGAAATGTACGTCAGTCGAAGGCCAGATCACGCACGCGGTTTACGGATCGCTCACCGGCGACCCGGCGGTGTTCAAAGTTTTGCGCTGGACGGGCGGAAATTTTCAGATCAATTTCGAAGGCAAGACCAAGCAGCAATCCACCACGCTGAACACCCAAGGCCTGCTCATGGAAGGCCTGCGCCTGCTCGATGAGTCGCGGCGCGACGAAGGCGGCGACAAGTCCGAAGAGGAAGAAGATGTCCTCCTCGACTCCTGACACCTTTCGCGCCGCGGTGTTGACAGTCAGCGACTCCTGCGCGCGCGGCGAACGCAACGACGCTTCCGGTCCAGCCGTGGCGACGGGCGTTGCAGGAACACCAATTCGCCATCGTCGAGACCCGCGTGGTCGCCGACGATTACGGCGCCATCCAAAAAGCAATCGTAGATCTCACCCACAAGGCACGTCTCGTGGTCACCACCGGCGGGACTGGAATCTCCGCGCGCGACGTGACGCCTGAAGCCACGCGCTCGGTGTGCGGCCGAATGCTCGACGGCGTCTCCGAAAGAATGCGCCGCGAAGGCGAAAAGAAAACTCCATTCGCATTGTTGAGCCGAGGCGCATGCGGCGTGTGCGGAACCTCGCTGGTGCTGAATCTTCCGGGAAGTCCGGCGGGCGCGGTGGAATCGTTGCAGGCGGTGATTGAGGTGCTGCCGCACGCGATTCAGATCTTGGCAGGGAAGACGGAGCACTTGACGAATTGAGACCCGTCGTTGGTCGTTGGTCCTTGTTCGGTACACTCTTCATGCGGCACTAAAGCCTTCTCACCACAGAGACACAGAGTCACAGAGAACAACTGCACGAATCAATGATTGTTTTTGCGTTCTCTGTGGCTCTGTGTCTCTGTGGTGAATGATTTTTCGATGAAAACCATCAAGCACATTTTTGTCCGCTACACCGCTTTTCTGTGGGCGATCCTGCAGCCGCTCGGGGCCTGGGGAGTGTTTGTCGTGGCTGCGCTCGACGGCGCTGCCGTGGGGCTGCCCATGGACGTGGTCGATCGGCGGCTATGTGGCGCAGAACCATGCGCGGCTTGTTGCTCTACGTGCTGATGGGCGCGGCGGGTTCGGCGCTGGGCAGCCTGGTGATTTACGCCATCGGATACAAAGGCGGCGAAGAACTGCTGCGCAAGCGGGTCTCGCGGAGCGCTTCGAAAAACTGCACGCCGCGTTCGAGAAGCATCCCTTCTGGAGCCTGATGTTCCCGGCGATGCTGCCTCCGCCGACGCCGTTCAAACTGTTTGCGCTGGGCGCGGCGGTCGCCGAGATGAGCATCGGTCATTTTCTGCTGGCAATTTTTCTCGGACGTACGGTGCGCTTTCTACGTGCTGGGAATTCTAGTGATGAAGTTTGGTCCGGGAGTCGTGAACACGTTCCGCATCTTCTTTACCCATCATTTCCAGTGGGTGCTGATCGCGATCGCGGTGGGGCTGGTGGTCGTGGCTGGTTTTGCGGCGAACGGAAGTCTGCTGCTTAAACCTCAATAGCTATGTCATCCCGAACTCGCGCCGAAGGAGCGAGAGAGGGACCTTACGAGGGTTGGGAATTATTACGGGCGGATGCAGGCGCTGCGAATTCTCCTGACCGCAGCGGTGATGGCGCACGCTGGTGTGCAAATCCTCTTGACCGCAGCGGTGCTTCATACCCTCGTAAGGTCCCTCTCCCGTCCGCCTTCGGCGAACGGTTCGGGATGACATCTGGTTAGGAATGAGGCGAGTTAAACCGCAGCCGGCGGACCGCTGCTGGCCTCTTCAGCGTGTACGCACCGAACAGCGCCGCAACTCGCAAACATCCCTGCGGTGAACAGCAGATCGCCGAGCAACGACGGGCCGGAAGAACGGAATCGCCAGGGTATAGCAGGTCATCAGGCCGGCGAGAGGTCTTGGGATACATGTTGTAAGCAGCCCACACCGCAAAATTGCTGACCAGATAAAAAGCAACCGAACTGCCGAGCGCGGAGGCCAGAATCCACAGCGGCTTCGAGTTTTCGCGCAGCTCGCGTCCCCAGCATGAGAATCGCCGCATACCACGCCCAGATCACCAGATGGTCCCAGGTGAACGCGGTAGTGCCAGAAATATTTCGTTGAGCACCACGTCCGAGGCGGCCAGCAGCACGATCGGAGCCCACAGGAAGCGGCGCGGTCCGCGCGCGCCGAAAAACAGCAGCGACGCCGTGACCGGAGTAAACATCCACGGATGCGGCATGAAGCGGACGGCAATGGCGAGCACCACGAAAAGCATAAGCCAGCATGAATCACCTCAGCGCAGTGAATAATGATTGTGGCGGTTGGGAAGGGGAGGCGTCAAGTGGAGAGATCGGGTGATCTGGTGATCGGGCCATCGGGTCGAACTGACAACGGTTGTCGGAAGTTTGATCGCCCGATGGCTCGCGATCGCCAGATCGACCCGATGATTCTAATCCGGCGGCCGTTGTCGCTCGATTCCCCAATCGTTCTGCAACGACATGCAAATTGCCGATCGAGTTCGACTGATCCCGACAGCATGTTGCTTCCCCGCATACTCGGATAGCCGAAGCGCAAGTCGTGAAAATGGACGATCGTGTTCGCGCCGGATTCTTCTTCCGTCACCAGCGGATACTGCGCCCACGCGAGATAAACGCGTCCGAAGTCAGATTGCTTCGCGGCGAGAGTCGCGGGAGTTTCCGGCGGCTTGGCGGATTGTCAGCAACTCGGCCGGATTGAGTTGCCCGCTCAGCGAGTTCACGTCTGAAGCTCACGAAAGAATTTTGCGTTTCGATCACGGCATACCAACGAGTCAGCAGGTCACCGGATACGGATAGACCGAAACCCGCACCGGCGGCGCCGATTCGAAGCTCTGCGCTTCGAGCGCGTGCAATCGCTTGCCGATGCTCGTGATCGCGCACTGCGTACAAGCCTGCAACGCAAATAAGCGCGAGCACGGCAGCGGTGCGTCCGCGCGGCAAGGGTTCATGGCGGGAGAAAATCAACGGCGCAACCAAACCTGCAATCAGAAAGACATACAGAATCGGCTCGACGATAAAAACGATGTCCCACGAATACCACTTCCCCCAGAACGGCCAGAACGGGCGCACGCCGTAATTGTTGGTGAAGTCGAGCAGGATGTGGCTGAGGCCGGCGATGTAGGCGAACAGAAACAGCAATCCCCAGCGCGGCGGCAGATTCAGGAATGTTGGTCTTGCGTCCGCGCAGTCGCCAGATCAGATACATGAATCCGACCACGACGCGCGGAGACGAGAATCAATCCGAGAAAAGAATGGGTGAAGCCGCGGTGATGCTCGAATCCAAAGACCGGGCCTTTGAAACTGCCGAGCACGTCGAGATCCGGCGCTTCGGCCGCCAGCGTCATGGTCGCAGTGGCGAGGGCGGTCTTGCGGTTGAATCCGGCGCGGGCGAGGCAGGCTCCGGTCAGGAAGTGGGTGATGGGTTCCAAGTGAATTTTGTAACACAATCGTCCGGCTACGTGATCTCGGGTTGTGCCGCGGAGGGTGTTGCAGGTTCCTGCAACTTTTCGCCTTTGGCAACGCGGCCGATGGCGCGGACGATTCGGCGGAGAGGCCATGCGCCCCTCTCGTCCGCAAAGAATATCTCACCGATGCGGGTGGAGCGGTAGTACCAGCGCTTGAGCAGCGCGAGGTGCTCCATCCTTTCTGTGGACGATTTGCTTTCTGGGTTCGGGAAGGTTGCGATTGCTTCTTGAACGCGAGACTCCATTGATCCCACTGCAGGCGATCCGGCAGCGGGCTGGATGGTGAAAGAGATCGGGCCGCGGAAACATGCGGACGAAAAACGGAAGAGCGTGACGGAGTCCGGGTCGGCACTGGGCTGGATAATGATCGCGTCGAGGCGGTCGAGGCGTTGGACAATCTCGGGCAACTGCGACAACAGCGGTTTGAGCTTTTCGATTTTCGCGTGGACGGCGGCGGCGTCTTCGAAGGCCAGTTCTGTCGAGGCGTGATCGCGGTGTTGGGCGAGTTCGCGGGTTAGCGATACTCCTGCGGTGTCGAAGAACGTCTGCACGCGCGCGACTTCGGCGTGGTAGTCGGCGTCGGTGCAACCTTTGAAGCAGGGGGCGAGGCACATCTTCATTTCCGAGTAGACGCAGCCGGGGAAAGCGGGGTCGGGGTGGAGGTCGTCCACGCAGCGTCGCATTTTGAAGAAATCGAGAGCGTCGCTGGCGAATTTCTCGGCAGCAACGCGCGAGGGAAAGGGCCCGTAGTAAAGATTGGAGAGATTGTGTGGGGACGGGCGCCCTCGCCCGTCCTCGGCCCGCAGGGCCGATGGGTTTTCGCCGGGGAGTCGAGCTTCGCTCGACAGGACGGGCGAGACGCCCGTCCCTCCAAAATCTCTACTGGGGAGCTTCCCCAGGCGCCTGGTCACCGACGCCCGCGGATATTCGTTTTCCAGATGCAGCTTGATCAGCGGGGCGAAGCGCAGCCGCAGGCGGGCGGAGTAAGTCTGCGGGAATGTAGTGCGCAGAAGTTGGTAAAGAAGAAATTGCGATTCCAAGTCGGAGCCGGTGGCGGTGAATTCGACTTCGCGAACACGGTCGCGCAGGTTCAGCCGTTTGCTTTGTTCGCGCGGCGGGCCGAGAAGGCGCGTCAGCCGGCGGCGGAGGTTGGCGGATTTGCTGACGTAAGGCTCGCCGGCTCCGCGCAGGAGGAAGACGGCGGGCGCGGCGGGGAGGGCGGCGAAGAAGACTTCGTCGTGATCGGGTGAAAACGAAAGTGTGTGCGCGAGCACAAGAACATTGTAGTGCCGCGAACCTACTCGATGATGTCATCGTGGTGCCGCGAACTTACCCGATGATGTCATCCCGAACTCGCCCCAGAGGGCGAGAGAGGGACCTTACGTGAGATTGCACCGCCGATGTGGTCTGCAGGATTAGACCCGCGGCAGGTGGCGCTGCGGTGGTGGTCCTATCCACGCCGTCGGCGATTCAATCGCTCGTAAGCTCCCTCTCTCGCCGTTGCCGAGTTCGGGATGACAAGGTTATTTCTTTATCTTTATCTTCACGAGTCGGCGTGAGGGTTGCGCCGAACCGCAGGCCGCACACGAAGCATTCTTGATGTAGCGATAGAAGTGCGGGCGTCCTCGGCCCCTCCAATATGGCGCCTGGTAATCATCGATCCCGGGGCCGGAAGTCAGGAAGCTGAAGAAGATGTGCAGCGATGGCCTGATCACGATGCCGGCGTGTCCGCGCCAAACCACAAGGTCGCCGGGCTCGGGCTGCTTGACTCGCTGGAAGCCATCGACGCCGGCGTAGAGATCCGAAGAAGGCGCATACGCGTAAGGAAACCCAGCGTTCTCGTAGATGGCATGAACCAGATGAGAGCAGTCGGGCTCGGAGCTTTCGCGGACTCTGTCGTCGAGCGCGGCGACGATCAGCGACAAGCGGTCGTCTTGAGTCAGTGAGCGGTGACTTGCTGATCGATTTGTGCTGGCGGTTTGCAGTTTGGTCTTTACGACGTCCGGGTGCAGTATTGCGTTCTGCGCCTGGGAGAGTCCGAGCCCAAGTGCAAAGATCGTGCTTGCAACCGTCAGTTCGGTCAAGATCCGCATCGTCTCCATTCTGATGCCGAATTCGCAGAATGGGCAGGTTACCGTCGTTCTGGGGCAGGCGCTGGCTTCAACTGGGATACGGGGGAGTGCGCTGATGACCCCGCGAACGGCGCGGATGGTGCAATCCCATCGTAAGGTCCCTCTCTCGCCTTCGGCGAGTTCGGGATGACAACGCGTTGAAAGTATACCTGACCTTTATGCGCCGGCTGCCTTCGCAACTTCGACCACGTCCTTCACCATCTCCTGGGCCTCTTCGTCGTCGTCGAGCTTGCGGACGCGCTGGGCGGCGATGTTCATGGGATCGAGGCGGAGGATTTCTCCGCGGCGGACTTGCACATGGAAGCGGAACCAGTCGGTGCGGTACATGCGTCCGGAAGCGAAAAAGGTCACCGATGCGGCGATCTGGCCTTCATAGTCGTCGCCGGTGCAGTCGAACATGGCCTTGCCCAGTTCGTCGGTCCAGGTGGTACCGCCGACCAGCGGCTCGTTCACGATGGATCGCAACGAAGGCACCGCCAGCGAGATCTGGCGCAATTGGACCATCTGCAACAGAACGGAAATTCTGGCCAGGTTGGTGACCATGATGGTGGTCTTGCGGGAATTGACCTTTTCGAGCTTAACGTGCATCTCGGGCGCCCACTGGCGTTCAAACTCCTCGCGCGCCAGGGCCAGGCTCTTGTCGCTGGCTTCTGCGTAGCGCAGCGTGGCGCGGGCCAGCACCAGGCTGAGGATGGTCGTCACCACGGTGGCAAGCAGCGGAATGTAGGCCACCACCAGGTTAAACGGCAGGGGGTGCTGGCTAAACCATTGCATTTGCATGTGCATGCAGACGCGCCCTCAAGTTTCTTGGGGGAGGGATTGGGTGAGTCTAGCGAGAGCGGGCGGGGCGGGATAGTTGCCCAAGGTGCAGGCCCGGGATGCATCGGCAGGCCGTCGAGGGACGAGAGATTGGCTTGGACCAAGGTCATCTTGAAGGGGCATTTGCACGCCTGAAGGCGTGGCCCTGATACACCCCATTCTTCGAAGCCGTGAAGGTGGGGCCCGCATCTCTAAGTCGAGGAGACACAATGCAGAAGCGCAGACTTGGAAGCAATCTGGAAGTTTCGGCCCTGGGGTTGGGCTGCATGGGAATGAGCTTCGGGTATGGTCCGGCTGGAGACAAGCAGGAAATGATCTCGGTCATTCGATCCGCTGTCGAACAGGGCGTCACATTCTTCGATACCGCTGAAGTCTATGGGCCGTTCACGAACGAAGAGCTGGTGGGCGAAGCCCTCGCTCCGTTCCGCGGTCAGGTGGTGATCGCAACGAAGTTCGGCTGGGAGGCGAATCCGGAGGAAGGGGGCAGGTGGACTGCCTTAAATAGCCAGCCCGAGCACATTAAGCATGCAGTGGAGGGCTCGCTCAAGCGGCTCAAGACTGATGTCATCGATCTCTACTATCAGCACCGGGTTGATCCGAATGTGCCGATCGAAGACGTTGCGGGGGCGGTGAAGGAACTGATTCAGGCCGGCAAGGTGAAGCACTTTGGTCTTTCGGAAGCAGGCACGCGGACGATCCGTCGTGCACACGCGGTTCAGCCCGTGGCCGCACTGCAGAGTGAATACTCGCTATTTTGGAGAAAGCCGGAAGAAGACGTAGTGCCGGTGCTCGAAGAACTGGGGATTGGCTTTGTCCCCTTCAGCCCGCTGGGCAAAGGCTTTCTCACAGGCAAGATCAACGAAGATACCAAGTTCGATAGTACGGATTTCCGCAACGTCGTGCCTCGGTTCACTGCAGAAAACCGCAAAGCGAACCAGACATTGGTTGACCTGCTCGGCAAGTTCGCGGAGCAGAAGAAAGCGACACCTGCCCAGCTTGCGCTGGCTTGGCTGCTGGCCCAAAAGCCGTGGATTGTGCCGATCCCGGGCACGACGAAACGGAGTCGCCTCGAAGAAAACAACGGAGCGACGACAGTGGAATTGACGCCCAGCGATCTCCGCGACATCGATAGCGCCGCATCGAAGATCAAGCTGGAAGGAGCCCGATATCCGGAGCGGCTGGAGAAGATGACGGGGCTGTGACGGAAAATCTTTCACCACGGAGGCACAGGGTCACCGAGGAAGCGAGAACAGACTTAGTTTTCTCTGTGACTCTGCGCCTCTGTGGTGAAAAGGTTTTCTTAGGATAATTAAAGACAAAGACAGGAGCACATATGCCAGCGCCGAAGGGTGATTTGAAAGACCGCCTCTCCCGGTATCAAGAAATTGACCTCAGTGTGACTGGCAGAAAAACGGGACGGACCATCTCGCAGCCGGTCTGGTTCGTATTCGACGCCGACAAGCTATATCTGTTGCCGGTGCGGGGCTCGGACACCCAGTGGTATAAAAACGTGCTCAAGAACCCGGCGATCCGGGTCGCCGCGCGCGACGCTGAAGCTGAATTCAATGCCGTTCGGATTACGGACGCCAAACAGGTAGCGTCCGTGGTCGAGAAATTTCGCGCCAAGTACGGGGCCGGCGATGTGAAGAAGTACTATTCGAAGTTGGACGTTGCGGTCGTGGCCAGGATGGGGTGATCAACTGGTAGGGATGATGTTCCCAATTTGGGAATTGCGAATACCTACTTTCGTGGACTTGCGCCGACCGACGCTAAGTCCAACACTGGCTGAGGATAGATTGCGCCTGGAGGACGTTGCCAGTGGGTACTGGACGCCGTCTATCAAACGGTCGAGTGGCCTAGTCAGCCATTACGGTTCGACTCCGTCGTCCTCCGCACGACCACTCGATAAAAACTAGATTGCGCCCTGCTACAATTGTCTTGATAGACGGCGTACCAAC
This sequence comes from uncultured Acidobacteriota bacterium, assembly GCA_963819825.1. Classification (GTDB taxonomy): domain Bacteria; phylum Acidobacteriota; class Terriglobia; order Terriglobales; family Acidobacteriaceae; genus Gp1-AA145. Next base: position 112,321 of record CAWFXO010000001.1, on the reverse strand, counting down.
TGGCAACATGCAGCCCCGGATGACTACCGGGGCTTTTGATTTTCTTGGCGCAGAGTGTTGTATCAGGAGACGGCTTCAGCCGTGCCGTAACTGTTGGATGTGGAAGAGCGGCCATTCATGGCCGCGTGAGAGGCGATGCTGAGAGCAGGCGGGCTTAAGCCCGTCAGGCTCTAAAGGGCGAATTATTTAGGGGCCGCTTACGCGGCGCTGAAGCGCCGCTCTTCCACCGGTTACGTGGTTCTTCATCCGGAATCCGCTCCCCGAATTCCCGTGCTACCATCAGCCGTGGCCACGCTCCACAGCATTACTCCTTGTTTTATCGTCGAGAATCTTCAGGCGAGCCTCGACTTCTACCAGTCCAAACTCGGTTTTGAAATTGCCTATAAGGGAGGAGGCGACGGCCACGGAGAGGATTTCTGGGCGTTCGTCCGGCGGGACGGCGTGATGATCAGTCTGAAGGCGATTGCCCCGGAGATTCATCCGCAGCCGAATCATTCGCGCCACGAATGGGCGCGCTGGGACGCCTACATCCACACCTCCGACCCCGACTCGCTGTACCAAGAGTACGTCGGCAGAGCCGTTCCCATGCACCAGCCTCTGAAAGACACCGAGGACGGCCTTCGCGCATTCGAAGTGATAGACAACAACGGCTACGTGCTCTGCTTCGGAAGGCCGCGCGAGTTGTAACCCCATCCTTCGAAAGGCGCGAGGGAAGGCCACGCTCCATTCCTATAATCGCTACAAAGTAAAGAACATCGATTTACCGTGTTAATCCATGCGCAACTAAAAATTGCGACTATAGCACTTGGTAAGCTAGAATTATTCACAACTAGGTGGCGTAACCAACCACCCCGAGGAGGATATGCAGATGGCGACTACCAGCGAGGCGATGCCGAACGTCGATATTTCTCTTAGAGAGCAAAAAGAGATTGCCGACATCTACAAAAAGCTTCGCGAAGCTGAGGCGAAGCTGATTGGCCCAGATGGCAAGACGGAAATCTTGCCAAATAACATTTACTCATTTCTGCTGCGGTTGCTTGCTGATCTTCGTGCGGGTCACTCGGTCACGATCCTACAAAGCAAGCACGAACTCACTACGGTCGAAGCCAGCAAAATTCTGGGAATGTCCAGGCAGTATTTAATTCAACTGCTGGAGCGAGGAGAAATTCCCTTCCATTCCATCGGCACCCATCGGCGGATGTATGTCCGTGATGTGCTCGCCTACAAGGCAAAGCGCGATACGACGCGGCGTGGAACTCTGGACGAACTAGCAAAGCGCGAGTTCGACAAGGGGGATTACGGCAAAGTCCCAGATGATTTTCACACAGGAAAATGAATATTCGGCCGTACTCGATGCCTGCGTTCTTGTGCCAATGTCGCTATGCGATACGTTGCTACGACTGGCGGAAGAACCAGCGATGTATCGGCCTTTATGGAGCGAGCAGATCATGGCCGAGATGGTCAAAGCTCTCAGGACAAAGATTCACCGAACTGCGGCCGATGCTGAATACAGGCGGCAGAAGATGAACGAGTCTTTTCCGGAGGCGATGGTCAGGGTTCCATCTGATCTCCTTAAAGCTGTGGAGTGTATTCCCGATCCGGACGATAGGCATGTGCTGGCCGCGGCAATCATGGCACGCGCTAACACAATCGTGACGCAAAACACAAAGCACTTCCCGAAGGATTGCCTGGAGAAGTATGGAGTGCTTTGTCAAACCGCGGATGATTTTCTGGTTCATCAGTATCATCTTTGTCCGCAGCTTGTGTTGGACAAAATTGATGATCAGGCGATGGGAATTTCCAAGGACCGGGCCTTTGTGGTTGCGAGTCTGCGGGCGTCGGTTGGTGAGTTTTGCAAGCTGTTGGAGCAACACCCGATCTGAGCCCTACGCTAGAATCCCTGGAACACGGTATTGAAATGGCGCAAGACGCAGAGACTCCCGAGCAGAAAGCGATTAGATTGTTGACGCGGCAGCTGCAAGAATTGCAGACCATCCGTGGCCTGAACAGCGACCACCCCGATTTCAAGGCTTGGCGCGATACAACCCGGGAAATACTTGAGAAATTCTTGGGAAGAGAATCCCACCATACCACCAGATTCCGGGATACGAGATTCCTGGGCCGCTCTTCCATGGAAGCGATTATCCGGGTACCCGAAGAAGAAGACTACAGGGGATTGCCATGCAGGCCCACGGGGCGGCATTCCAAGGGGGTGCGCCACGGCCGATGCGTCGCTTCGGGCCGCCATCAAACATGTACAAGATCTCGGGGTGCATGTCGAACAGGTGAAACCTGCCCCAGCGGGGAGGAACGGAGAAGCTGGTATAACCCAGACCTTGCCACGCGCCTCTGACAATGAACCAGGCGATCGCTGCTGCCTCTGCGATCCAAAAAATTGGGCACGTTGGGGACGCGACGGGCCCCAGCCTCAAAGAGATCGCGGATCTGCTCCAGCAGAGCGAGGATCTTACACCGCGACAGGTCAAAGATGGCCTCGCAGGGATTGAGGGCCTGGCGGAGGAGGTTCAAAAGCCCGAGCCAAGCAGAAACTGGAAGTCCATCCTTGAAAATAGGCAAGCCGTCTTGGACATCGCCGGCAAAGCGGTTGACCTAGGAGAAAAGCTCGCCAGATACACTCCGGCCGTCGTCGCGCTTGTGGACAATGCCCATCACCTGCTCAAATAATGGCCGTCGTCCGATCGCAGATTGTTTGACCCTCCTTTCCCTACTCCCATAAACTGAATTCACTCCATGCCTGACAACATTCACATCAATCTCCCCGACGGGAGCGCGAAAGAATTTCCATCTGGGACGACTGCGCTTGACGTGGCCAAGTCAATTAGTCCGCGATTGGCCGATGCCGCGCTGGCGGCGAAAACCAACGGCGATTTGATCGACCTGACGCGGCCGCTGGAAAAAGACACTGATCTGCGGATTCTTACCGAGAGGGATCCGGAGGCGCTGGAAGTTTATCGGCATTCGTCGGCGCATCTTTTGGCGGCGGCGGTGCTGGAGCTTTTTCCGGAGACGAAACTTGGCCACGGGCCGGCGACCGAGAGTGGATTCTTTTACGACTTTTATCGCACGACGCCGTTTACGCCCGAGGACCTGGAAAAAATCGAAAAGAAAATGCAGGAGTTGGTGCAGCAGAACCTGCCGTATGCGCGCGAGTTTTTGCCGCGCGATCAGGGGCTGGAGCGGTTTAAGCATGAAGGCGACTTTATGAAGTGCCACTTCATTGAGCAGTTCACCAAGCCTGACGAAAAGATTTCGATTTATAAAACTGGCAAGTTTCTGGATTTCTGCCGCGGGCCGCATATTCCTTCGACCGGGAAAATCAAAGCCTTCAAGCTGCTGAATATTGCGGGCGCGTACTGGCTGGGGGACGAGAAGAATCCGCAACTGCAGCGGATTTACGGGACGTCATTTCTTCTCCAAAAAAGACCTCGACAATTTTCTGCACCAGATTGAAGAAGCCAAGAAGCGCGACCATCGCGTGATTGGGCAGCAACTGGATTTGTTTTCGATTCAGGAGCTAGCGGGGCCGGGGCTGATTTTCTGGCATCCCAAGGGCGGGATTATTCGCAAGGAGATGGAAGACTGGATGCGCGCGGAGTACCTGAAGCGCGGATATTCGCTGGTCTATACGCCGCATGTGATGCGCAAGCAGCTGTGGCAGACGTCGGGGCACGAGGGGTATTACGCGGACAACATGTTCAGCGTGATGGAACTCGACGACGCGGAATACCGGCTGAAGCCGATGAATTGTCCGGGGCACATTTTGATTTATAAGGATTCGCTGAAGTCGTATCGCGATTTGCCGGTGCGGCTGGGCGAGCTGGGGACGGTGTATCGGTATGAGCGCTCGGGAGTGATGCATGGGCTGCTGCGGGTGCGCGGATTTACCCAAGACGACGCGCATATTTTTTGCACGCCGGATCAGATTGAAAACGAGATTGCTGCGTGCGTGGAGTTTGCTGCCGACACGCTGAAGGATTTTGGGTTTGATCGATTCATCACTGAGCTTTCAACGTGGAATCCTGCGGATAAGAAGAACTTCGTTGGATCGGAAGAGCAGTGGAACCTGGCAACGTCTTCTTTAGAGAAGGTTTTGAAGCGGCTGAATATTGAGTACAAGACGATTCCGGGCGAAGCGGCGTTTTATGGGCCGAAGATTGATATCAAGCTGGTGGATGCGATTGGGCGGCTGTGGCAGCTTTCGACGGTGCAATTCGATTTCAATCTGCCGGCGCGATTTAATCTGGAATACGTCGCCGAAGACGGGACGCGCAAGCAGCCGCTGATGGTGCATCGGGCGCTGTATGGGTCGATTGAGCGATTTTTCGGCGTGCTGATCGAGCACTATGCGGGGGCGTTTCCGGTGTGGCTGTCGCCGGTGCAGGTCGCGGTCATCCCGATTGCCGAGCGGCATGTGGAGTATGCGAACAAAGTCGCGGCAGGACTGCGGGCTGGCGGGGTGCGAGTCGAAGTGGATGCGCGCAACGAAAAGATGAACGCGAAAATCCGCGAGCACGCCATGCAGAAGGTGCCGTTCATGCTGGTAGTGGGAGACAAAGAAGCCGAGGCGGGCAAGGTGAACGTGCGGACGCGCGGCAAAGAGAAGACGGAGGATATGGGGGCGGAGGAGTTTGGGGAGCGGGTGAAGAAACTGATAGTCGATCGAACGGCAGGTCTTTAAAGGCTCTCGGCCGGGAGGAAGTCATGGCGAGGCATCTTCGGTGCGGCGCTCTTACTCGGGCTAGCGCTGTGTTCTGCAAGCGTTGGCCAGCAATACTTCCCGGAGCACTCGTTCTATAAAGACGACAGACTCAACGACTCAATAGCGAAATGGTATTCCGGCCAGTTGACGGCATTGCAAGAACCCTCACTCTGGGAAGCTTCGAGGTCATCGAAAACTGGACAAGTCTATAGGTTTCTGTGGCTGAGGACGTTCAGCCACCCTATCGCCGTGCGCTTGGAAGATACAAGGAGACGGTACAGGAGTGCTGACGACCAAGGTGACGAGCGGAGCGGGCGGGTATGATCCAGGTGGCTTGATCGAAAACAGTACAGGCCCGATCTCGAAGAAAGATGTCGATCACTATCTTGCGCGGTTTGAAGCCGCCAATTACTGGACCCTTCCTACAAGCGACCCAGATTCACGGGGCTTCGACGGATCCGAGTGGATAATCGAGGCTGTGCGCGGGGGAGAATACAAACTGGTTGTTCGCTGGTCTCCTCGAAGAGGTCCCGTGAGGGACTTGGGTCTCTCGACCATCCGCCTTTCCGATTTGAAAATACCTCACCAGGAAATTTACTAGCCTGCGGCCGGTAATATCCGGAATGCTCGCCCCCTCGGCAGCCGGTACACCGAAAAATCCCGCTGATCGAGGGTGAAGATTGTGTCCAGGGCGTCGCGGGTGGCGAGGTGGACCAGGGTGGCGTCGGCGAGTTGAATGCGGATGTCGCGGTACTTTTTCAGGATGGCGGCGATGGGCTTGGCGTCGGCGGTGGTCAGGGGGAGGAGTTCGAGGAATCCGGTGTCGAGGCTGTGGAGGAGTTGGTGGACGGCGGTTGGGTCGCGGCGGAGGAGCCAGGCGGCTTCGGTGATGACGGGCCAGCAGGTGAAGAGCGGGCCGGGGAGATCGTGCAGGGCTTCGACGCAGCTGCGGTGAAACTGGTCGCGGCGGCTGAGGATGGCGACGATGGGGCCGGTGTCGGCGAGGACGCGCCTCACGGTTCGGATGGACCAAAAGCAAAGTCAAAAGCGGCGGGCGAGGGCGCCCGCCCCACACAGGCAAAGGCAAGCGCGAAGGCGTCGGACAGGAATGCCCGACCCACACGGGGTTCTTTCGCGCCGGCGGTCACTTCTTGCCGAAGCCTTTCATGTGGCGCGGGTTGGTGCTTAGGTCGTTGGGGAGTTTGCGCGCGGCGCCGATGATTCCGGCGGCTTCCGCGAGGTCGTAGGCGGAGCTTTCTTTCTTAGTCTTGCCGAGGTAGCTTTCTAGAGCCTCGCGGACGAGTTCAGATTCCGTCGTTCCTTTGGCGCGGGAATGGGTGCGCAGGCGGGTGGTGAGGGCGTCGGGGATGCGGACAGAGATGCGGGTCGAGGACATTTGTCTGACATTATAGCATGGTTGTCTGACAGCCGCGATCGTGCACCGACAGTATCGCCTTACGGGGTGTTCGCCACCATTTGTGGTGGGGCAGGTGGGGGCATCCTTCGACTGCGCTCAGGACAGGCTCTGCCCCTACACGATCTGTTCTGATACTCTTTCTGCCGTTATTCACACCGGAGGTTTTCATCCATGAACCATCTGCGCGTCATGCGACTGACAGTCATCGCGATTCTGTGCTCCAGCGTCCTTTTATCCCACGCGGCTGAGCCTTACGCCGTCACCTACGAGCGCAATGTTGCGGTCAAGATGCGGGATGGGGTTACGTTGCGGGCCGACGTTTATCGGCCGAAGGCGGAGGGGCAGTTTCCGGTGCTGCTGCAGCGGACGCCATATGACAAGAACAACGGCGTGGACTTTGGCCTGAAAGCTGCGTCGCAGGGGTATGTGGTGATTTTCGAAGACGTGCGCGGGCGGTATGCATCGGAAGGCGACTGGTACACGTTCAAGAACGAGCCGAATGATGGCTACGACACCATCGAGTGGGCGGCGGCGCTGCCGTATTCGAATGGGAAGGTGGGAATGTTCGGCGGGTCGTATGTTGGGGCAACCCAAATGCTGGCGGCGATCGCGCATCCGCCGCACCTGGCGGGGATCTGCCCGGTAGTGACGTCCAGCAACTATCACGCGAGCTGGACGTATCAGGGCGGGGCGTTTGAGCAGTGGTTCAACGAGTCGTGGACTTCGGGGCTGGCGCAGAACACGTTCGACCGCACGTTGGGGCGCAGCGGGAATGCGATGAATGGGATTTGGAAGCTGCCGCTGGCGGAGTATCCGCTGTTTACGTTTCCGCATCCGCTGGATGATGTAACGTCGAGCGCGTCGCTGGCGCCGTATTTTCTGGATTGGCTGGCGCATCCGAGCTACGACGATTACTGGAAGCGGGTTTCGATCGAAGAGCATTTCGGCGACATCACGGTTCCGGCGCTGCATGTTGGGGCGTGGTACGACATTTTTCTGGGCGGATCGCTGCGGAATTATCAGGGCATCAGAGATCATGGTGGCAGCGATGCGGCGCGGAAAGGACAGCGGCTGCTGGTGGTTATTGGTGGGCACTCCGGCGACGGGCGCAAGATTGGCGAAGTGGATTTTGGACCGGAGGCGGAGTGGAATGAAGGCGAGGCCACGCTGGAGTGGTACGACTTTCTGTTCAAGGGCGTGCAGAATCGGTGGGCTTCAGGGAAGCCAGTCAAGATTTTTGTGATGGGTGCGAACCAGTGGCGTGATGAAGACGACTGGCCACTCGCGCGGGCGGTGATCACGAAATATTTTCTGCATTCGGCGGGGAAGGCGAATTCGCTGCGCGGAGACGGAGGCCTTTCTACGGTGACGCCGGCGAAGGAATCTGCTGATCAGTATGTGTACGATCCATCGAGTCCGGCGCCGACCGTGGGCGGGCCGTTGTGCTGCGATGGCGGGCATTTGGCACCGGGGCCGCGGGATCAGCGGGCGGTTGAGGCGCGGGATGATGTGCTGGTGTACTCGACGCCGGTTTTGACTCAGGATATTGAGGTGACCGGGCCGGTGAGCGTAGAGCTGTACGCGAAGTCGTCGGCGGTGGATACGGACTTCACAGCAAAGCTGGTGGACGTAGGGCCGGATGGCTTCGCGCAGAACATGACGGAAGGGATTGTGCGGGCGCGGTATCGCGATTCGCAGGAGACGCCGGTGTTGATGAATCCGGACCAGGTTTATAAATTCACCATTGATCTGTGGGCGACCAGTAATGTTTTCCGCAAGGGGCATGTGCTGCGGCTGGAGATTTCCAGCAGCAATTTTCCGCGGTTCGACACGAATTTGAATACCGGCGAAGATCCGCGGCTGGCACAGCGGTCGGTGGCGGCGACGAATACCGTTCTTCATGATGCGCAGCATCCGTCGGCGTTGGTACTGGCGGTGGTGCCGACGGCGCATTGAGCGATGTGGGTCGGACACTCTTGTCCGACGCCTTTGATTTTGGTTTTGCCTGGGCCTTGGTCGTGGCACGAAGGCCGGCTCCCCGGAATGTGCCGGCAGGGTCGGACAAGAGTGTCCGACCCACACGGGCAGCGGTGCTGCCGGCAATTGAATTTTCTTCGGGTCTCTGTGGTCAAACAGCTTTCTAGTCCCTCCTTTACAATCGCTGCTCATGCCTGTTGGATTTGAAATCTCTGCCAGGGCGGGGTCGGCGCGGCGCGGGCGGCTGATTACGCCGCATGGCGCAGTTGAGACACCTGTGTTCATGCCGGTCGGAACGGCGGCCACCGTCAAAGGTGTGTCGCAGGATGTGCTCGAGGAACTTGGTGTCGAGATTCTGCTGGGGAATACCTATCACCTTGTATTTGCGGCCGGGGATTGAACAGGTGCGGGCGCTGGGCGGGCTGCATCGGTTTATGGCTTGGCCACGGGCGATCCTGACCGATTCTGGCGGGTTTCAGGTTTTCAGCCTGAGTGCGTTGACGAAAGTCACGGAAGAAGGGGTGACGTTTCGGTCGCATCTGGATGGGTCGTCGCATTTTTTCAGTCCGGAGAGCGCGATGGCGGCGCAGATTGGGCTGGGTGCGGACATCATTATGGCGTTTGATGAGTGCACGGAGTATCCGGCAGACGAGGCGAGGACGCGGGCGTCGATGGAGATGACGCTGCGGTGGGCGGAGCGGAGTAAGAGGTATTTTGAGGAGCATAAGGGGGAAGTGCCGTGGAATCCGGGAGTTTCGGGTTTCGAGTTTCAAGTTTCGGGTGGGCGGGGTGACGGTGAAACCACGGATTCCCGAAACTTGAAACCTGAAACTCGAAACTGCACCCAGGCGCTCTTTGGCATCGTGCAGGGAGGAATGGACCTGGCGCTGCGGAAAGAATCGGCGCTGCGGACGATTGAGATTGGGTTTGACGGGTATGCGATTGGGGGGCTGAGCGTGGGGGAGCCGCGGGCGCGGACTCGCGAGGTGGTCGAGGCCACGCTGGAGCATCTGCCAGCCGACAAGCCGCGCTATCTGATGGGGGTGGGGACGCCGGAGGAGATTGTCGAGTACTGCCAAACTGGGCGTGGACATGATGGATTGCGTGCTGCCGACGCGGGCGGCGCGGCATGGGCTGCTGTTTACTTCCGAGGGAAAAATCTCGATTAAGCAGGCCCAGTATGCCGGCGACGACGCGCCGCTCGATCCGAACTGTGCCTGTCGAGTTTGCCGGCGGTATTCGCGGGCCTACTTGCGTCATCTTTATGCATCCAATGAAGTGCTGGCGCAGGTCTTGAACACGATCCACAACCTTAGTTTCTACCTTGACACTATGCGGCGAGTCCGGCATTCTATTGGACTTGGGGAAAGCGCGCTTTTTCTTTCTGGTGAGCAGGCGGAAGGAAACTCATAGCTCACCGTCCCTTTGGTTGCCTGATTGATCGTGCCGGGCTGGTTAGCCTGGCGGTGGAACGTCCGGTTGTGAATACACGATAGCTCCGAAATGAGAACGCACCCGAGCGCCGCAAGGACTGCGACTGGGTCCTGAGGCAGGCGAGGTTCTGGGTGGCTGAAATCGAGGGCGGTCAGACGGAATACTTAGAATCGTGATGAACGCATACATGTTGGCGCAAGCGGGCGGGTTGCCGAGTTGGCTGGGCATCGCTCCCCTGATCTTCATTTTCGCCGTCTTCTACCTGGTCCTGATCATGCCGCAGCAGCGCAAGCAGAAAAAGTGGCAGGCCATGCTGGGCGAGCTGAAGACTGGCGACAAAGTGGTGACCAGCGGCGGGCTGCATGGAATTATCGTGGCCCTGAAAGACGACTACATTCATCTTGCGGGTGCCGCCGGACAATTTGCGGCTTGAAGTCACGCGTGGCTCGATTGTTTCGGTGACCACGCAGGATGATGTGGCGACGACGAAGTGATGGGCGCTGCGAGCGAGATAGCAGGTTCCTCGATGCGCCGGAATGACCGGCGCTTCGAAACTGGAAACAGAAACTGGAAACTCAGGGAGTGGTTGTAATCGGTCATGAATAAGAATCTGGGGTGGAAACTCGGGGTCATCGTCGGGCACCTTGCTGGTGTTTGTGTACGGTATTTTTGGCGTTCCGGGCGGGGTCTCGGGCAGCGCGCTGCTGGCGTCGATGCAGAAGCGCATCAACCTGGGATTGGACCTGAAGGGCGGGACGCACCTGATCCTGCAGGTGCAGGTCGCCGACGCGGTCAATGTGGATTCGGACAACGCGGTTGAGATCCTGAAGGCGGGCATGCGGACGGCGAAAATCAACTACGCCGACATCACCAAACCCGACCCGGTCAACCATCCTGAGCAGATTGTGATTAAGGGCGTGCCGCCGGAGTCGACTTCCGACCTGCGGACCCTGGTGCAGGACAAGCTGCCGGAGTACAACGCGACGTCGGGCGCGAACAACACCTGGACCGTCACCATGCTGCCCCTCGGCGCTGGACCAACTGGAAAAGAACGCGGTGACCCAGGCGATTGAGACCATCCGCAACCGGATTGATCAATTGGGTGTGAGCGAACCGATCATCGAAGAGCACGGCATGGGAGCGCACCAGATTCTGGTGCAGTTGCCGGGAGTCGATGATCCGGCGCGGGTCAAGGACATCATGCAGTCCACGGCGATGCTGGAGATACGGCAGTCGCTGGGCGGGCCTTATCCCAGTCAGGACGCGGCGCTGCAGGACCATAGCGGAGTGTCTGCCCGAAGATTCGGTGCTGATGCAGGGCCACAGCGAGTCCCGGGAGCAGCTGAAGAGGCGTGGTATCTGGTATCGCGAGTTCCTGCGGTGAGCGGAAAAGATCTGCGCGATGCGCAAGCCAGCCGCGACAGAACGGGCAGCCCAGCGTCAGCTTCACTCTCACCAACGAAGGCGGGCAGCGGTTTTACAGCTTTCACTTCGGCGCACATGAACGACAGTCTGGCGGTGGTGCTCGACAAGAAGGTGCAGGAAGTCGCAAACATCAAGGAGCCGATCCGCGATCGCGGTGAGATCAGCGGCGGACGCATGACGCGAGCAAGCAGCCGAAGGACCTGTCCATGATTCTGCGGTCGGGCGCGCTGCCGGCGGGGATCAAGTATCTGGAAGAGCGGACCGTGGGGCCGTCGCTGGGCGCGGATTCGATTCGACGCGGGGTTCGGGCTGCCGTCCGATCGGGCATGGCAGCGGTGCTGATCTTCATGCTGATCTACTACCGCGCGGCGGGAATCAACGCCGATGTCGCGCTGATTCTGAACCTGATTATCCTGCTTGGCTTTCTGGGATATCACCGGGGCGACGCTGACTTTGCCGGGAATTGCCGGAGTGATTCTGACGGTTGGCATGGGCGTGGATTCCAACGTCCTGATCTTTGAGCGCATCCGCGAAGAACTGAGAAACGGGAAGACGCCGCCCTCGGCCGTGGAGCAGGGATTTGGTCATGCCTGGATCACGATCGTGGATACCCACGTCACCACCATTGTCTCGGCGATCATTCTTTTCCTGTTTGGCACCGGGCCGGTGCGCGGATTTGCGGTGACGCTGAGTTTCGGACTGTTTGCGAACCTGTTTACCGCGGTTTTTGTTTCGCGAGTGATTTTTGATTGGGTGCTGAGCCGCAAGGCGTGGGCGAGGCGCTAAGTATTTAAGGTTGTCATCCCGAACTCGTCTGCCGAAGGCAGGCGAGAGAGGGACCTTACGATGGGTTTGCAGTACTCGCGGCGTGAGTAAGGACATAAGAGCAGTTCGGCGCAATCGGATCTTGATTCCTCGTGGCTGCACCGGTTCTGCGAACTGACGTAGGGTTCCTCACACGCCCGTTGGGCGCGTTCGGAATGACAAATCTGCTGGGATGTTGAAGGGACTTAGATCGCGTGGAATTTTTTAAGAATGCGAACATAGATTTTCTCGGGAAGAAGTGGTACTTCATCGCCTTCTCGCTGGTCTTCAGCGTGGCGGGGATTGGTTTCAGCTGATCTGGCATCACGGGCCGAACTGGGGGATTGATTTCCGCGGCGGGACGCTGGTGTACGTGAAATTTTCGCACGCTCCCGACGACGACGCGTCCGCGCGGCCATGGACCGGGCCGGACTGCACAACGCCCGCATCCAGAGCTACGGCGGCCCGCCGGCAGCAACGAAGAGCTGATTGACCTTTCGGTGGAGGAGACCAGCGAACGGCGCTGGATCAGGGCAAGATCAGAATCATCAGCGCGTTGCAGACAAATGCTCCGGCGGGCAAACAGGACCACGACCTGAACAACACCAGTTCCCTGTCGCTGGCGGCTTATCTGCTGGAAAAAGATCCGTTGCATCTGGGAACCGACGCGCAACAGAAATACGCCGCCGCGGCGCAGGCGATTGTGGACTATCGCGACAAGACGCTGGGCGGCGTGCTGGCCAGCATGGACCAGCTGAAGGGGGTAACGGACCCGACCGTACTGGCGTCACTTCAGGACGGTTTCTTTCTCTCCGACTTCGGTGTCTATCAGGTAGAGATTGTTGGGCCGCAGGTGGGATCGCAGCTGCAGAAGCAGGCATTTATGGCGACGCTTTATTCGCTGGGCGGGATGCTGGTTTACCTGGCTTTCCGGTTTGAGTTGATCTATGGAGTGGCGGCCGTGATTACGGTTTTTCACGATACGCTGATCACCATCGGGGCGTTCTCGCTGACCGGTAAACCTATATCGCTCACGGTGATAGCGGCAATTCTGACGCTGATTGGGTACTCCAATAACGATACCATCGTGGTGTTTGACCGGATCCGCGAGAACCTGAAGCTGATGCGGCGGGAAAAGCTGGCCGACGTGGTCAACCGCAGCATCAATCAAACTTTGAGTCGGACCATCTTGACAGCTGGTTTAACATTTCTGACTGTCCTGGCTTTGTTCCTTTTCGGGGGCGAAGTGTTGCATGGGTTTTCCTTTGCCCTGGTCATAGGCATCCTAATTGGGACGTATTCGTCGATTGCGATCGCAGCGCCGATTCTGGTGGCCTACCAGGATTGGCGGTCAAACCGTAACAATCCGCCGGTGATAATGGCAGGCGGAGGGGCAGGACGCGCCGGAGGCCCGGCGGGCCGGCGGGAGAAGGCCAAGGCGTAGGAAACGGCGACCATCGTGCAGGGTGGCTCTGGGATTTCCGGCCAGACGCCCCAAAACACTGGGAGCAAAGTGGCGGTGGCCGGTGTCTAACGCTTGGTAGCCTTGTGCAGGGAGACATCACATGTTTGAAGACAGCCTAATTGAATCGGGTGGCAAGTTGAAAACGAAGCGGGGCCGGACGACGGCTTTCTCCTTCTTCGTGCAGATGGGGATCATCGGCTTCATGGTGTTGCTGCCGTTGCTGTTCACCGACGCGCTGCCGAATCTGCAGGCGGCCATGTCGCTGGTAGCGCCCCCGCCTCCTCCGCCTCCTCCACCGCCCGCGCAAGTGATCCGCGTCAAGCAGGTGCAGACCGATATTGTCAACGGCCAACTGCGCACCCCGACCAAGATCCCCAAGAAAGTGGAAATGATCAAGGAAGAAGAGGCTCCGCCGCCGATGTCGGCAGGAGTGGTGGGAGGAGTCCCGGGAGGGGTTCCGGGCGGCAGCATGGGTGGGGTGATGGGCGGAATTATTGGCAACACGGCCCCCATTCCGAAAGTGGCGGTGCAGCGTATCCGGGTTTCGTCCGGAGTAACCCAAGGTCTGGTGATGCACCGGGTAGAGCCGACTTATCCGCCGATCGCAAAGACCGCGCGCATTCAGGGCACGGTGATTCTGGCTGCGGTAATTGGCAAGGATGGAAGCATTCAGAACCTGCACGTGGTCAGCGGGCATCCGCTGCTGACCGGGGCGGCGATGGATGCGGTGAAGCAGTGGAAGTACCGGCCTTACATCCTCAACGGCGAGCCCGTGGAAGTGGACACGCAGGTTGAGGTGCATTTCACGCTCGCCGGTGGCTAAAGCGGGCGGTTGGTGATCGACGGGCCGGCAGCTGCGGCCTTGCAGGTTGGCAGGAGTCAGCATCTAAAAGTCTCAGGAGGAGAAGCAACTCATGTTCGTAGCTCAGGAAGTACCCCACTTGGTAGCTCACATTTCCAGCACCGCCACCTGGCTTCTGCAGGACGCGGCCCAGCCACAATGGGACGCGATCTCGCTGTTGAAGCAGATGGGATGGGTGGCGCGCATCGTGGTCGTTCATCCTGTTCATCATGTCGGGCTGGTCGTTCGGCGTAATGATCGACCGCTGGATGGCTTTTAACGCCGCTCGCAAGCAGTCGCGGGCATTTGCTCCGGCAGTGGCAGGCGCGCTGCGGGACGGCAAGATCGACGAAGCCATCAAGGTGGCGGAGCGCAACAAGCGCAGCCATCTGGCCAAGGTCGTCACTGCGGGCCTGATGGAGTTCCGCGCTCACCAGGACTCGGCCGATATTCCGGGCGAGACCATCGAGGCTTCCAAGCGCGCTCTGGAGCGTACCGAAGCCATTGTGCACGCTGAATTGAAGCGTGGGCTGGGTGGACTGGCCACCATCGGATCGACGGCGCCGTTCGTGGGCCTGTTCGGAACGGTGATGGGCATTCTGAACGCCTTCAAGGGTATTTCTCAGGAGAAGGCGACCGGTCTGACCGCGGTGGCAGGCGGTATCGCGGAAGCGCTGGTGACGACGGCTTTCGGACTGATAGTCGCGATCCCGGCGGTAATGATGTTCAACTACCTCACCGGGCGCGTGGAAGCGTTCGACGTGGAGATGGACAACTCGTCAAGCGAACTGATCGATTACTTCCTGAAGCGCCGCGGAGCAGTGCGGCGGTAGCAGGAAGCTGGAATTGAGTTGCTTGAGTCCGGCGGCGCGGCGCGCTGCCGGACTTACCTCCCATCAGGCGCGACGGAGGCAAAGCAACCGCAGAATCTGTCGCGGCAGGAGAACCGTAATGGCGATTTCCGTACGAGACGAAGGCGCGAAGGTCAATTCCAACATCAACGTTACGCCCATGGTGGACGTGATGCTGGTGCTGCTGATCATCTTCATGGTCATCACGCCCATGTTGCAGCACGATGTTTCCGTGGATCTGGCGCAGGTCAATAATCCGACGCAGATGAAGGACGCCGACAAAGAAGACGCGCATGGTGGTGGCCATCACCCGCAACGGCGAAGTTTTCTTCGGCAAGGACCTGGTCAAGGACCCCACCCAACTGACCAACCAGATTAAGGACCGCCTGGCCCGGCCGGGCGCGGACCATACCGTGTACGTGCGGGCGGACGCGCGGGCGAAATACAAGTCGGTGGTGGACGTGGTGGACAACGTTCGCGCCGCAGGCGTGGACGACCTGGGCCTGCTGACGGAACAGAAGAAGCAGAAGCCGGGAATTCCGCCGCCAGCGGGCGGAGCCGAGTAACGACTTTCAAGGAGATTTTCTTATGGGAATGGCAATTGGCGGAAAGGGCGGCCAGAGTTGCGAGATCAACGTGACCCCTCTCATTGACGTGCTTCTGGTGCTGTTGATCATCTTCATGGTGATCACGCCGGTGGTGCCCAAGGGCCTGGACGCGCTGGTGCCACAGCCGCCGCCGCCCAATCAGCCGAAGGACACCCAGCCCGACCGCACCATCGTGGTGCAGGTCATCGACAAGGGGCCGGGGCAGGAGCCTGGGAGTCAAGATCAACCAGGACGACGTGACTTGGGATTCGCTGCAAGGCAAGCTGACCGACATCTTTAAGATGCGGGCCGAGAAGGTGATGTTCGTGAAGGGCGACGACAACATTCCGTTCGCCGATATCGCGAACGTGATTGACATCGCGCACGCCTCGGGCGTGGACAAAGTGGGGCTGATCACCGCCAAGATTGAGGCTGGCGGTTAAATCGAAGCCGGGAAAATTTTGCAGCGCGGCCTAATTCGGCTCTCCGCCGGAGGGCCGTGTTGTGTTATCGTAGGCGGCTGGGTTGTGGGCTTTATTCCTGCTAAGGGGAGCAATCATCCATGAAGACAAGCCTGAAGAGTGCTGGCTGTGGCAGGCGCAATCTGCGTCATGCTGTCGGCCACGGGCTGCGACAAGCTGCGGGCGCGCGACCAGCTCAATAAAGGCGTGGCCTGCATACAAGAACAATCAGTTCGAGCAAGCCATTAATCACTTTAAGCAAGCGGTCGCACTCGATCCCAGCCTGAAGAACGCCAAGCTGTATCTGGCCACCGCGTACGCCCAGCAATACATTCCCGGCGTGGACTCGCCGGAAAATGTGCAGAACGCGAACCTGGCCATTGAGCAATACCAGGCGGTGCTTGAGGTGGATCCCAAGAACGTCAACAGCATCAAGGGAATCGCGACCCTGTACTTGCAGATGAAAAGGTTTGAGGATTCGAAGAAGTATTTTCACAAAGCCATTGATCTCGATCCCAACGATCCCGAAGCCTACTATTCCGTAGGCGTGATTGATTGGACGCAGGCCTACCAGCCGCGGACCGAAGAGCGGGCCAAACTGGGCTTGCGGCCCGACGAGCCCCTGAAAGACAAGAAGCTGTGCGCCAAGCTGCGCGAGGACGGCGGCGCCGTGATTCAGGATGGGCTGGACAACCTGAACAAGGCCATTCAGCTGCGTGACGACTACGACGACGCCATGGCCTACATCAACCTGTTGTATCGCGAGAAGGCCGACCGTGAGTGCGATATGCCCGACCAGCGCGCAGCAGATCAGAAGACTGCCGATGACTGGGTGCAGAAGACCATGGATGCCAGCAAGGACCGAGGAAAAGAAGCAGTCCGGGCCCAACGGCATCACCATGGACCAGCCCAAGCAATAGCTGGGCGCGAAAGAATTGAAAAGCCTCTCCGTTTGGAGAGGCTTTTTCTTTTCTGGCGCCTTAGGCGTCTTTCGCGGCGAGACGGCTCGTGCGCAGGCTGTAGGTGGAATAGAATTTCCGGTTCCCAGAAACGCCGGTAGAGATGCACAGCATGTTCAAGAAAATTCTGATTGCGAATCGGGGCGAGATTGCGGTGCGGGTGATTCGCGCCTGCCGCGAGATGGGGATTGCCTCGGTTGCAGTGTATTCGGACGTGGACCGGGCGGCGCTGCACGTGTTGAAGGCGGATGAGGCGTATGCCATTGGGCCGGCGGCGGCGCGGAATCGTACTTGAACATTGAGCGCATTGTGGAGGTGGCGAAGCGCTGCGGGGCGGATGCGGTGCATCCGGGGTATGGATTCTTGTCGGAGAATCCGAAATTTGCGCGGGCTTGCGGGGATGCGGGGATCAAGTTCATTGGGCCGTCGGCGGAGTCGATGGAATTGATGGGATCGAAGACGCGGGCGCGGCAAGGGATGGAAAAAGCCGGAGTGCCGTTTGTGCCGGGAACGTCGCGCGGGATTGAGTCGCTGGCCGGAGGCGCAGAAAGTTGCGGCGGGGCTGGGCTATCCGGTGATGCTGAAAGCGGCGGCGGGCGGCGGCGGCAAGGGGATGCGGCTGGTGCGAGAACGAGAGCGAGTTTGCGTCCGCGCTGGAGTCGGCGCGCAGCGAGGCGCAGCGGGCGTTTGGCGACGGCGAAGTCTATCTCGAAAAGGCGATTGTGAATCCGCGGCACATCGAAATGCAGGTGCTGGCGGATGAGCATGGGAACTGCGTTTATCTCGGAGAGCGCGAATGCTCGCTGCAGCGGCGGCACCAGAAAGTGCTGGAGGAGTGTCCGTCGCCGGCGGTCAGTCAGGACATGCGTAAGAAGATGGGCGAGGTTGCGGTCCGGGTGGCGAAGGCGGCGAAGTATGCCAACGCCGGAACCATCGAGTTTCTGGCCGACAACGCTGGCAATTTTTATTTTCTGGAAATGAATACGCGGTTGCAGGTGGAGCATCCGGTGACGGAGTTGGTGACGGGACTTGATCTGGTGCAACTGCAGATTCGGATTGCGGCGGGCGAAAAGCTGCCGTTTACCCAGGCGGAGGTCAAGCTTCGTGGACATGCGATTGAGTGCCGCGTTTACGCGGAGGATCCGGCGAATGATTATTTTCCCAGCCCGGGGGAGATTACGGTGTTGAGCGAGCCGGCGGGGCCGGGAATCCGCGTGGATAGCGGGATCTACGAGGGATGGAATGTGCCGCTGGAATATGATCCGCTGCTGGCCAAGCTGATTGGATACGGCGAGAGCCGTGAGCAGGCGATTGGGCGGCTGAAGCGCGCGCTCGATGAGTATGTGGTCGGCGGAGTGAAGACGAACCTGGCGCTGTTCCGGCAGATTCTTTCTAATCCGGAATTTCTGGCTGGGAACACGGACACGGGATTGATTGGGCGATTGCGGGCGGCGATTCGGCGGAAGACGACAGCCGAGATCGCGGTGATTGCGGCGGGGATTTTGTTTGCGATGGATGCGGAGCAGAACGCAGGGGTCGACTGGAGTTGCGAGTGCATCTTCCTCGAACTGGGAAAAGGCTGCGCGCCGACGAGGGGCTGCGATAGATCATGCGTTACGACATCGGACTCGGCGGTAGAACGCTATCGGCTGGAGCTTCTGCGGAAAGATGACGGGTGGGAGTGCAAGCTGGATGGGCGCGAAATTTTTGTTCAGGCGGTGGAGGTTGGTGAGGACACGCTGTCGTCTGCTGATCGGCGGGAAGTCAGTTGAGGTAAAGCATCCCAGCAGGCGAGGCGAGGGCGCCCGCCCCACACATCGAGATGTTTATTCGCGGGCACGCGGTACGAAGTTTCCGTCGAAGATCCGCGATCGTGGCGAGGCAGACGGGCGCGGCGCAGGACGAAGCGGGGCCGCAGAGGCTGACTGCCTCCATGCCGGGCAAAGTGGTGCGGGTGCTGGCGCGCGAGGGCGACAGCCATTGCTTCGGGACAAGGCATCGCGGTGGTCGAAGCGATGAAGATGCAGAATGAAATCCGCTCGCCGCGAGCGGGGACGCTTGAAGAAACTGCTGGCGCATGAAGGGATGAAAGTAAACGCGGGAGAAGTGCTGGCGATTGTGGAGTGAGGCGCCGGCCGCTAGTGAGTGACGCCGTTCGATTCCAGCACCTGTTGCGCGTAGTAATTCTTGACCTTCGCCTGATCGCGCATGACTTCGTAATAGGCGGCCTTCAGAAGTTGTTCGCGGTGGTCTTGCAGTTGGCGTCGCGGATTTCCTGCTCGACGCGCGGGATCGGAGATCTGGCGCTGGCCGGCGGGTTCCATGGCGATCAGCTTCACGATCTGGAAGGCGGCAATCTGCTGAT
Organism: uncultured Acidobacteriota bacterium; assembly: GCA_963819825.1. GTDB lineage: Bacteria > Acidobacteriota > Terriglobia > Terriglobales > Acidobacteriaceae > Gp1-AA145. The sequence continues at coordinate 93,015 of CAWFXO010000001.1, read as the reverse complement.
TGGGGTTTTCGAGTGGAATGATCTGGGTGTACTGGCCGGGCTTCAGTTTTAGAACGCTCTCGCGGGTAAGGGTGTCGGTTTGCTTGAGCGCGGACTCGGGGACGATTCCGATGTCGCCGCCGTTGGCCGCGGTGGAGGTGTCCTCGGAGTAAGTCATGGCGAGAGAGGCAAAATCGTCTCCGGCTTCGAGGGCGGTGAGCGCGGCCTGAATTTTTTTGCGGGCTTCGGCTTCGTTGCGCGCCTTGTTGCCGCTCTCCTGGCCCTGCGGCGCGGGAGACGTGGTCACCATAATGTGCGCGAGATGATAGCGGGTTTCGATCAGGTTGAATTCCGCCTTGTGCTGGATGTAATAGGCGGCAATGTCGTCCTCGGTGACGTTGATTTTGGAAGTGACTTCCTTGTGCAGGACTTTGTCGGCGGTGAGGGCGCGGCGGATGTCGCGCTTGAAGTCGTCGACTGTGATTTTTCGTTCCTGCCAGCCGCTGTTCGAAACACCTCCTCGGTGTAGGGCGATTTGATCTCGCTGAGTTTGCGGTCAACTTCTTCGTCGGTGGCGAGCAGGCCGAGTTTTTCGGCGCGGTGCATGAGGATTTCGTTCTCGATCAGCTCGCGGAGGATGCTGAGGCGCAGGCTGGTGGCCTGCTCGTCGCTGAGCGGCTGGTTGGAACCGGCGGTCTGGCGTGCGAAATATTTTTCGAGGTCGGCGCGGTAGATTTTCTGTCCGTCCACGCTGGCGGCGACGTCGTTGCCCGAAGGCTTGCGGCTGCACGAAGCGGAGAGGCCGCGGCCGACGAAGATCAACGCGACGACGAGGGCTTGTCTCAAGGCGGAATTGAGCTTGCAAACAGTTCCTCCGTTTCAAAAAGCCAACTCAGTGCGGCGCGACGGCGGGCTGGCCGGTGCGGCGCCCGCCGGCTGAGGCAGCGGCGTTGGCCGCGGGCGCCGGGCTGGAGCTGGAGCCGCGACTCCGGCCTGCTGCAAAGCGCTATCGAACACGGCTGCGGAATTCGTCGGCCGGCCGCGCTCCATCCACCATTTGGCCGTTTACGAACATCGTGGGAGTGCCGTTCACTCCCAGGGCCTCGCCTTCCTTCATGGACGCCCTTACTGCTTCGTCTTTCTGGTCCTTGACGCAGGACTGCAATTTGGCCGCGTCCAGATGGAACTTGTCGGCTTCGGCCATGGCGGCGCGGTCGAGTGCCGCGAATTGATTGGCGAGACCTTTTTCGGCGTTCATCGCCTGGCGGTTGGCGTGGGTGGAATCGACGAAATCCCAGTAAGCGTCGCAGTTCTGGGCGGCGAGACAATTCGCGTCCACTGCGGCGTGGATGGCCCAGGGATGGATCTCCGTGAGCGGGAAATCCTTGTAGATGAAGGCCACGCGATCGCCGTACTCCTTCAGCAAGTTCTGGAAACAAAGTCTCGTGCACACGCGAGCAGTAAGGGCACTGGAAGATCGTCGTAATTCACGACCACAACCTTGGCGTTGGGGTTTCCGCGGACCGGGCGACCCTTGACGTCGATCTTCTTCATGGTCTCGGCGTAGGGGTCCTTGCTCAAATCCATCTTGGTCATGCGGATCAGGGTCTTCTGATCTTTGGAGAGCAGAAATTCGTAATTCTGTTTGCGCCCATCGCCGTCGAAGGTGACGGTGATCGCGTCGTAGTTGGCGAAACTCGCTGGGGCGCAGCGGGGAAAGGACGATCTTTACGGTGGGGGGGACGTTGTAGGAAGCGCGCAGTTGCCGCTCGATCCGCTGGGTCAAATCGGCGGGCGCCGGCTGGGCCGAGCAACCGAGACAGATTAGCAGAAGGAGGAAAAAGACGCGCTTGAGCGAGGTCACCAAGAACCGCCTGAGCATTGGAGGTAGATCAAATTATCTCATAGAGGCAGCAGTCAGCATTCAGCCCGTCCCGCTGATTGCTGACGCAGACGAAGCTGATCGCCTTTGTCTTGACGGTATCGCCGTACTCCGCGGTGGAGTACTCTGCGACTGAGTGCTGAATCCTACTTGTTGGGGCTGATCAAAACTTGACCGACGGGGAGCAGGGCATTCATGGAGCCGGAGCGGAAGCCCTCCAGATCGAGAGTCACGAACTTGAACCCCAGGGACTTGAAGATGCGGGTGAACTCGGTGCTCATTTCCAGGGTCATTGCGCGAGGCAGTTCGTCGCGGGCGATTTCGATGCGGGCGATTTCGCCGTGGTGGCGGACGCGGAACTGGCGGAAGCCGAGTTGACGAATCGCTTCTTCGCCTTGCTCCACGGCGCTCAGGGCCGCGGTGGTGACGGGGCGGCCGTATTCGATGCGCGACGAAAGGCAGGCGGAGGCCGGCTTGTCCCAGATGCGTAGGCCAGCATCCCGGGCGAGGGTGCGGACGTCTTCTTTAGTCAGTCTGGCATCGAGGAGCGGCGCGGCGACGCGGTGCTGTGAGGCTGCGGCCTGGCCGGGGCGGAAGTCGTTTTTGTCGTCAAGGTTCACGCCGTAGGCGATAGCTTCGAATCCGCGAGCCGAGCCGAAATCCTTCATCACGGAGAAGAGCTCATCTTTGCAGTGGAAGCAACGGGAGGAATCGTTGCGAACGTATTCCGGGCGCTCGAGTTCGCTAGTCGGGATGACTTCAAGCGGAATGCCCTGCTCGCGAGCGAAGGCAATGGCGTCGGCGAGCTGGAAGCGGGCGAGGCTGGGAGAATCGGCGATGACGGCCAGCATGCGGTCGCCAAGGGCCTGATACGCAGCCCAAGCCAGGAATGCCGAGTCAGTACCGCCGGAGTAGGCGACGAGAGTGCGGCCGAGCGCGCGCAGAGTCTGATCAAGCGTCGAGCGCCTGGCGGCGAGATCGGCGGCTAAGGCCATTTGGGTATCTTAGATGAAAAACTGCCTTTCGATTTCAGTACGCAGTCATCGCTCCCTGCCGCCCTCACCCCGTGTCATCCCGAACCCGCTGCCAAGCGGGAGAGGGAGCCTTACGGAGGACAGAAGCGCCAATAGCGTGAAGAGGAATTCCACCCCTGCATGCGCCAGTTCCGGCTCCCCACCGTCGTAAGGTCCCTCTCTCGCCTTCGGCGAGTTCGGGATGACACCATTAATGACGGGACTATGGAGCGTTTTGATCTCCGCACCTAGAAAAGCCGTTCGGTCTTTCTTAAATTTCCGAAGGCGCCGACGTTCGCCAGCGCGAAGGTGAAGCGGAACTGATTTTCGTTGCGCACGGTGGCCAGAGCGAAAAGCGGCGGTATTCGACGTTCACGCCGCAGCAGTCCCAGTTGTAGGCGATTTGACCTGATCCGTATTGCACCTGGTTCAATTCGGCGTCAAACCCCAAATTCATCGCTGCAGCTGAAGTCCGCGTTTATTGGTGCTTGCCGTAACCGAAGACGGCGCGGAACTGATTGAAAACCTGCGGCGGCGGGGTAATGCCGGTGGCCGTAGTCTCGCTGGGGACATGCAGGAAGGCGTTGCCGACGCCTACCGTGTACGGCGCCGAAGTGCTGATCAAATAAAGCGGTGCTGGTGCTGATCCGGCCCGCGTGGAAATCGTAGTCCAAGTCCCATTCCACATCGTTGCGGGGGCCGGTGGAGACGCGCAGGCGCGAGATCAGCGGAGAGAGCCGGCGCGGCGTCGGTGAGGAATGCGATTCCGGTCAAGTCCACGGTGCTGGTGAAAACGTTGCGTCTGCCGGTGACCAGCGCGCCGCCGAAAGTGGGATCCACGAAGTATTTCTGGGCCAGCTCCCAGGTGACGATCTCGCGCACCGGCGGCTGTTGTGGGCAGGGCAGCGGGGCGGTGCGTTCGGTGTGCTCCCAGGGGATGCTACTCGGAGGTGGCGGACCCCGACCATGAGTGAGGGCATGCCCTCCGGCCCGCAGGTTTCTGGCTCCGACGAAGTGCGCTTGGCGTACAGGCGGTTCACCACGGCATACTCCACGGCGTTGGAGTCGCTCAGAATGTCGCGATCGTCGAAGCGGAGAATGTGCGCAAAATTCTCCACCCCGGTCACGTAGGTGTAAGCCATGCGCGGCTCGATCACATGCTTCCACTTGCGGCCGAACATTTCGCGGTCAAAGATGCGGTCGAGGGCGGGCGGGCGGATTTCGACTGATCCCATCAGGGCTTTGCGATTGATGGCGTCGGAAATGGCGGTGCCGACATCGGTGAGAGCGACGCCGCCGGAGGGCACGAGTTGCTGCGTGTAAATCGTGTCGCGGAACGAGAGCTCCGGGTCGGAAACTCCAGCCTCTTCAGCAGCAGAGGAAGAGAAAGCACCGGATCGACGTCGAAGCGTCCCACCAGCGGCGCGGTGCTGAACGAGGGCTCGCTGCGGTAGAGGCCTCCGGCGGCGGCATCGATGGTTGCCGTGAAACGGGCGAATTCAACAGTGGGCGATCGAGACGTGGAAGACTTCGAATCCCGGCGCGTGAAGGATGGTGATCACGTCGCCGGGAGTGGTGCTCTGGAAGTCCTGATAACGGCGGGCGGAGGCGTTGAGGAAAAGGCTCGCCGGTGGTGTTGGAGAGGAAAGCGTTCGACTTCACTTCGGAATTGACCGCCTGGGTGAAGACGTCGCTGAAGGCGAGCCGGAAAACGTAAGAGCTCAGGTAGTCCAGGTTCGGCGACAGCGCGGAAGTTGTGGGCGAATGCGCCTTCGGAGTTTAGGTGGGCCTCGGTGCCGCCCTGGTTGACTCCGTTGAGCGCCGCGATCGAAGACGCTGAAAGCGGTGAGATCCACGAAGGAGTTCTCGGTCGGCCGGGCGCGGAACTCGCCCTCCGGGGCCCAACCGCGGTTCGAGAAGTATTCCGTCCCCGCCAGCAAATCCATGCTGCGGTTGATGGCCCAGAACACCGATTCGCCGACCGTGTTGCCGCGGGTGGAGGAGCGGCCGACGTTGGGAATCAGGAATCCCGACTGGCGCGGCTCTTTCTGCACCGGGTGGGTGGCAAACGGGAGATAGAGGACGGGAACGCCTTCAATGCGAAAGTTGCTGTGATAAATGGTGGCGTTGCCTCCGGCTTCGACGACGACTTTATGCGCGAAGAACTGCCACTTGGGGCGCGGCAGTTCGCAGCTGGTCACGCTGCCGTCGTGACGACGTAATGGTCGGGGCCTTTCTTCTCGACGACCTTGCCGGTGAAGAAAAACGGGTTCGAGGTGGTAAAAATGGTGCGGTTCTTGTGGTCTCGACGCCGATGCTTCCGGTGACGATCCTCAAAATGGCCGATCTCGCTGTTCACGTTGTAGGTGCCGCGAGACGGCTTGAATGTGTTCGTGGTTGGGGCCGCCTTCGAGCAGCAGATGGCCTTCGGCCTGGATGTTGCCGGAATCGGAGTCGTAGGTGACCTGGTCGCGCGGAAATCGTGAACACGCCGTCAGTCAATTTTGACGTTCTCGCGGAGCTTGTAAACGTCGCCGTCTTTTTCCTGATGCACCGCGCTGATGCGGACCGGTTCGGAGCGCTTCGGCGCCGCCGGCGGTGGATTTGGCTGCGCGGGGAGCGGGAAGCAACTGGCTGGTAACTAACCGGGACGCGAGTAGCAGATGACAAAGCACCGCCGCGGTGATAAGTAATCGAATGCGGGATGTCATCGGGAGCGCAAGAGTCCAGAAGCGGGACTTGGCGTGAAGGTAGCACGTTCCGCTGTCCTGAGGCAAAAATCGCGAGGCAGGAAGCAGGGCGGCAGTGTTTTCTTGGCGCACTTCGCGGTAGTTCTTGCGTCCTTTGCGGTTAAAAGCTCTTGACCATGCTGCATCACGCCACTTTTGGTTTCGATGAACTCACCTGACATCCAGCCCGGTCTTGATCCACCTGCCTCTGACCCCGGACAATATTTCGACCCCGACATGCCTGATACCAGCGAGCAGGAATTTTCCGCCAGCCTCGAGGCCCCTCCCGTGGAGCGGCCGAGATTTGTAGTGGACGCGGCGCAGCCTGTGGCGGGGATTCGAGCCGGGGCGGAAGCGTCATTCCCCGCCGTGGCTGGTACCGAACAAGTTGCCGGGGAAGAACCATCGGACGAGTCTGGGCCCCGCGATTCCCCCTCCGATTGGCGGGACGTAGTAACCGCCAAAGTAAGCCGCTACCGGGAGCGCAAGCCCCGGCAGGACCGCTACCCCTCATTGTCAATGCAGTTGCAGTTTGAACCGAGCCCACTTCGAGATCAGACGCCGGCCGAGGCCGCGCCGGATGCCACGGTAGAGATAAGAAACTGGGCAGAGACTCCAGATGTGCAAGCTCCCCGCGAGGCGCCGGTGGTGATGGAGGCGACGGCGCGGGTGCTGGAATTTCCTCGGCCGGTACTGCTGCCAAGTAGGAACGAGGAGCTGGCGGACCCGGTGATGGCGCGTCCGCGGATTGTGGAGGCGCCGGAGCTGCTGCCTCCTCCCCCGGCTTTGGGTGGGATTCTGATTGAGCCCCTCGTCGAGGACGAGAGGGACCGGCTTCCGGGGCTGGACGTGCCACTGCAGTCCTCGCCCTTTTCGCGGCGGCTGCTGGCCGGGATGATTGACGCCGCAGTGGTCGCGATCGCGCTGGCGGCGTCCGGATACATCTTCTTCCGGATGAATGGAGTTCCGCCGGTTCGTATTGCGGCTGAGATTGCGGCGCTGCTGCTGGCTGTGCTGTGGCCGGCTTATCAGTACTTGTTCTTGGTGTCATTCGAGGACCAGTCCGGGATTGTGGCTGGCCAAGCTGGAAGTGACCCGATTTGACGGCGCGCCGGCTTCGCGAAGCTTGCGCCGGTGGCGGGTGCTGGCGTCGCTGCTGTCGTGCGCGTCGTTGGGGCTGGGGTACGCTTGGTGCTTTCTGGATGAAGACCAGCTCTCGTGGCATGACCGGATTACGAGGACGCATTTGGGGCTGCGCCATCCGCGCGGTGACAGGCCCAACTTCAAAAGCAGCCACGGATCAGCGCGGATTAAGACGGATCCAAATCTTAAGAAAAAATGATTTTAGGAAAAGAATTGCTTTGATCCGTGAAAATCCGCGCAGATCCGTGGCAGCCCCTGAAGTTGTCTCTTGCCCGTCACCCGCCCGTGGACTCCGCACTGTTTGTTAACATCTCTTGGTGAGCACAAACCCTGTTCGCGTACGCTTCGCACCGTCTCCCACCGGACAACTCCACGTCGGCAACGCGCGCACTGCGCTGTTTAACTGGCTCTACGCGCGGCAGCAGGGCGGGACGATGGTGCTGCGCATTGAAGACACCGACGTCGATCGCAGCGAGGCCCGCTTTGAAGATCAGCTCATCGCCGACCTCAAGTGGCTCGGGCTGGATTGGGATGAGGGGCCGGACGTGGGCGGAGGCTTCGGTCCGTATCGGCAGTCGGACCGGCTGGCGATTTATCGCGAACATGCTGGAGAAACTACTGAGCGAGCACAAGGCGTATTTGTGTTTTTGCAGCGAGGAGGAATTGCAGAGGGAACGTGAGCGCGCGAACGCGGAGCATAGGCAGCCGATCTATTCGGGCAAGTGCCGGGGGATCGATCCGGCAGAGGCGCAACGCAGGCGAGTTTCGGGAGAAGGCTGTGCTATCCGGCTGCGCATTCCCGAACATCCGATTCGTTTTCACGATATTGTCCACGGCGCGGTGGAGTTTTCGAATGAAGTGGTGAGCGATCCCATCATCCTGCGGTCGTCGGGGATGCCGGTTTACAACTATGTGGTCGTCATTGACGACGCGCTGATGAAGATCACGCATGTGATTCGCGGCGACGATCATCTCTCGAACACCCCCAAACAAGTTGCGGTGTATGAGGCGCTGGGATGGCCGGTGCCGGAGTTTGCGCATCTTTCGACCATTCTGGGCGCGGACCGGGAGCGGCTGTCGAAGCGCCACGGCGCGACCTCGATTGCGAACTTCCGCGACATGGGAGTGCTGCCCGAGGCGCTGGTGAATTATCTGGCGCTGCTGGGTTGGGCCCCGACGGGCGGCACGCGGGAGATTTTTTCTTCGCCGGAACTGGTGAAGGAATTTTCGTTGGCGCGAGTGACGCCGTCGCCGGCGGTGTTTGATATGGAGAAGCTGTACTGGCTGAACCGGCATTACATCAAGGAAAGTTCGCCGGAGCGGATTGCCCAGGAGTCGTTAGTTTTCTTCCTTCGTGCGGGGCTGATGTCAGCGGGCAAAAGAGGACAGTCTGCTATTCACGACGCAGCTTTTCGCGATTGGTTCTCTGGGGTCATTGGACTGTTGGCATCTTCAGTGGATCGGCTCGAGCAGCTTCCCGACCGGGCCGCGTTGATTTTTCATTATGACGCGAAGGCGGCGCTGGCTTCTCCGGACAATACCGAGGTTTTGGGCTGGGCGAATACCGACGCGGTGCTGATGAGATTCGCCGGCAAGATTCTCGAAGAGGAATCGGCGCGCGAGGGCAAGCTGACGGCGGAGCAGTTCAAGAAAATTGTGAATGAAGTAAAGGCCGAGACCGGAGCCAAGGGGAAAGAATTGTTTCATCCCATTCGGATTGTGGTGACGGGTTCGCACTCGGGGCCGGAGTTCGACAAACTGATCCCGATTCTTGAAGAAGGCAGCCGATTGCCGCTGCCCAAGCATGTGCTAAGCGTACGCGAGCGCGTGGAGGAGTTTGCCAAGGCGCGGGTAAAGTGATTCTGTTCTTCGTGGGGACAGCCGCCCCGGCTGTCCCCACATTCTTAAGCCCTGAGCAGATTCTTCAGCGTTGATTCCAGGTCGGGAAACTTGAACTGGAATCCGCTCTCGAGCAGTTTCTTTGGCTGGACTCTGGCACTGGCTAGCACTGCCTCATCGGCGAGTCCGCCGAAGGCCAGTCTGGCGGCGAAGGCTGGAACCGGCAGGATCGCGGGGCGTTTCAGAATGCGCGACAGAGTTTTGGTGAACTCGGCATTGGTTACGGGGTTGGGCGAGACCATGTTGATGGGGCCAGTCAGCGGGTGGCCGGGCGGGGACGCCCGGCGCTCCATAATCATGTCGGGAGCTGCCGACTCTGCGCGCGGGCTTTCCAGTATGTGATGCACGGCGGTGACGAAGTCTTCGATGTGGATCCAGCTCCACCACTGGCGGCCGTTTCCCATTCTTCCTCCGAGTCCCAGACGAAACGGTAAGAGCATTGGCTTCAGCGGGCCGCCGTCGCGGCTCAGGACTAATCCGGTGCGCAGATTTACCGTGCGGATTCCGGCGTTCGCAGCGGACTGGGTTGCGGACTCCCATTCCTTGCAGACCTCTGGAAGAAAGCCTGCACCTGAGGGGCTATCTTCGTCGAGAATTTCATCTCCCCGGCCGCCGTAGTAGCCGGTGGCGGAGGCGCACAGAAATGTCTGAGGCGGCATCTCTGCTTTGCTCAATGCTTCCGAGAGATTTCTTGTGCTGATGACGCGGCTGTCGCGGATGCGGGCTTTTTTGGCCGCGGTCCAGCGGCCGGTTATGGATTCGCCGGAGAGGTGGATGATGGCGTCGTAGCCGGAGACCAAAAACGGCGGGATGGGGTCCATGGGATACCACTGAACTTCGTTTGATTTTGCTGTCTCTCTCCGTACCAGGCGTGCGACTTCGTATCCGTGCGATTTCAGCGACGGGATGAGCGCGGAGCCGATGAGGCCGGAAGCGCCGCTGATCAGGATGCGGGGCATGGCGACACTGTAGCACCGGATCCGTATCAAGTGGGGCCAGCCGCCCCTTCGACCTCGCTCAGGGCGGCTGTCCCCACATTCGGCGGGGGGCAGCCGATATAATCAGCATCAAGGAAATAGTCTGCGCCCACCCAGGGGCGCTTCCCGGCTTTGGTCGGACAAGAGTGTCCGACCCACACGAACAGAAATGGCCACGCTGCGCGAACAAATCGCGACCAACATGTTGACGGTGACGAAGTTCCGCGAGTTGTTGCGGGAGATGAAAGAGAACCGCCCCAACGACGACCTGGAACTTGTGCGCAAGGCGTATGAGTTTTCGCAGAAGCAGCATTCGGGGCAGCAGCGGGCGTCGGGGGAGCCGTACCTGGTGCATCCGCTGGAAGTGGCGCTGGTTCTGGCGGAGATGAAAATGGATTCGGTCGCGGTGGCGGCGGGGCTGCTGCATGATTCGGTCGAAGACACTTCGGTCACGATCGTTGATATCCGCAAAGAATTCGGCGAGCAGGTCGCGCACATTGTTGAGGGCGTCACCAAGATCAGCCAGATTGATTTTTCGACGCGCGAAGAGCAACAAGCCGAGAACCTGCGCAAGATGATGTTGGCCATGGTGGACGACATTCGCGTCGTCCTGATTAAGCTGGCCGACCGTCTGCACAACATGCGAACGTTGGAACATCTGGAGCCGGAGCGGCAGCAAAAAATCGCGCGCGAGACACTGGATATCTACGGGCCGATCGCGCACCGGCTGGGCATGGGTAAAATTCGTGGCGAACTGGAAGACCTCGGATTCCGTTACCTGGACCCGATCAGCTACCAGCAGGTACATGATGCGGTCGAAGCGCGGCGCAAAAAGGGCGAGCAGTTTTTGAGCAGCGTGGAGCACGTGTTGAGCGGCAAGCTCAAAGAAGCTGGGATCGAAGCCAAGGTCGAGAGCCGCATCAAGCGGTTGTATAGCATTCACCAAAAATTGGTGAAGCAGCGCATTTCGGTGGAGCAGGTTTACGACCTTTATGCCATGCGCGTGATTACGAAGTCGGTGCAGGATTGTTATGGGGTGCTGGGCATCGTGCACAACATCTGGCGTCCGGTGCCGGGGCGGATCAAGGACTTCATCGCCATGCCGCGGCCGAATTTGTATCAATCGCTGCATACGTCGGTGATTACGGAAGAAGGCACGAGTTTTGAAATCCAGATTCGTACCGAAGAAATGCACCGCATGGCGGAAGAAGGAATCGCGGCGCACTGGAAATATAAAGACGGGCCAGTTTCGGCGCAGGATGAAGAGCGACTGGCGTGGCTGCGGCAGGTGGTGGAGTGGCAGCGCGATGTCTCCGATCCCAACGAATTTCTTTCCACGCTGAAAATCGATTTGTATCCGGAAGAGGTTTACACGTTCACGCCGAAGGGCAAGGTTGTCGTCCTGCCGCGCGATTCCACGCCGATTGATTTTGCTTACACCATCCACACCGAAGTCGGGCACGCTTGCGTGGGCGCGAAGGTGAACGGCCGCATGGTGCCGCTGCGCCACAAAGTTCATAGCGGAGACATTGTCGAGATCATCACCCAGACGGGGCACAAGCCCAGCCGCGACTGGCTGAGCGTGGTGCGGTCGTCGCGGGCGCGCAACAAGATCAAGCACTGGCTGAACATTCATCAGCGGGAGCGCGCGATTGAAATTGGCAAGAAGCTGGTGGATAAAGAAGCGCGCAAGTACCGCATTTCGCTGAAGGACATCAAGGACGAAGACTGGCTGCGGATTGCGTCGGATTATGGCTTGGGGCAAGCGGATGATCTGATGGCCGGAATCGGTTACGGAAAGTATTCCGCGCGGCAGATTCTGGGGAAACTGGCGCCGGCGACGGAAGCCGAGACCCCGGCCCCGGCGGAGGATGAGGGAGCGGGAGGAATAGGCAGCGTGGTGCGCCGCGTGTTTGGCGGCGATCACAGCAATGCCATTCGGGTGAAGGGTCACGGCGATCTGCTGGTCTATCGCGCGCGCTGCTGCAATCCAATTCGCGGCGAGGCGGTCGTGGGATACGTGACGCGCGGCAAAGGTGTGGCAGTGCATTCGGTGAATTGCCCGAACGTGATGAACCTGATGTATGAGCCGGAGCGGAAGATCGACGTTGAGTGGGGCAAGGAAGAGGGCGCAGCGGTTGCATTCCCGGTGAAGCTCACGGTCTTTTGCGACGATCGATTCGGAATGCTGAAGCAGATTACGGCGGTGATCAGCGACACCAAGACGAACATCCGCAACATTGGCGCACGCACGGAGAACGGGCAGGCGAACGTGGACATCGTGATTGAGATCGAAGACTTAAAGCATCTGGAGTCTCTCATTCAGGGAGTGAGGAAGATTCCGGGAGTGCACGAGGTGCAGAGGCTGCAGAAGGTTTAGCGGTCAGCCGTCAGCGATCAGCCGTCAGGTAAAATCCCACGGTGTCGGCGGCCCTAGTAGGTTTACTGACGGCTGATGGCTGAAGGCTAGAATGGAGACATATGCGAAAAGCAGTAACAACTTCAAAAGCTCCCAAGGCGATTGGGCCATATTCTCAGGCGGTGAAATGCAACGGGCTGATTTTTGTTTCCGGGCAGGTGGCGATTGATCCGGCTACGCAACAGGTGATCGACGGCGATGTTGCGGCGCAAACCGAGCGTGTGATGAAGAACCTGTCGGCGATTCTGACCGCGTCGGGCAGCAAGATGGACCAGGTGCTGCGTTCGACTGTCTTTCTGAAAAACATGGACGACTTTGCCGCCATGAACGCGGTTTACGCAAAGTACTTCAAGGCGGAGCCTCCCGCGCGGTCCACGGTCGAGGTGGCGCGGCTGCCGAAAAACGTGCTGGTTGAGATTGATGTGATTGCGCAGGCGGAGTAGCTGTGAGCTTCGAGCCTTCAGTAAACGAACCTATCCTGGGAGCAACAGAGGCCGATGAGCAAGTCAATCGCAACTGTTATTGCTGTGACGGTCGCTCTACTCGCGGCTAGCGGAGTACTGGCGGAGACGGCGGCCCCGAAGAAGCCGGCCAAGGCGACGGCCAAGGTCGCGGTGGCGCGTCCGAATACGAAGGCACCGACCCCGGTGACCGGCGACGGAGTGAAGACCGAGTCCGGCTTGCAGTATTGGGACATTGTCGTGGGCACGGGCCCGGTGGCGAAAGAAGGCGACGCAGTGCGTGTGCACTATACCGGCTGGCTTGTCTCCGGCAAGAAATTCGACAGCTCCTTGGATTTTGGGCGCCCGTTTACGTTTGCGCTGGGGAACGGCGAAGTCATTCAGGGATGGGACGAGGGCGTCGCCGGTATGAAGGTTGGCGGGAAGCGGCAGTTGCGGATTCCTCCGGAACTGGCTTACGGCGAAGGGGGATCTCCCGACGGCACGATCCCGCCGAATACAACTCTCATCTTCGAGGTGCAGTTGTTAAACGTGCAGGAACCGCCACGGTGAGGAAGGGCGTCGGCGCTCTTCGGCCGTCGCCCAGCGCAGCAGTCGGTGAGTCACACGTGGCCGGTGGAGAGGCGAACTTTCACCCATCCCCTATCAGTATGCCGGGGAAGGTTTGCCGACGACTGCGTTTTTTACGCTTTCACGACTCTGCCGCTGCGCAGGCAGGAGGTGCAGACGCGGATACGCTTGGCGCCGCCCTTCACTTTGGCGTGGACAGGACGCAGGTTTACGTTCCAGCGCCGCTTGGTCACGTTGTGGGCGTGGCTGATGTTATTTCCAAATTGCGGCCCTTTGCCGCAGATCGCGCAAATTTGTGCCATGACTACTCCGGATCGGTTTCGTACTTGCTGCTGAAACTATAGATTTTACGCGATTTTGAAGGTTTTGGCGAGTTCCGAACCACCTGCAAAAGCATTTACCGCCGAGTACGCCGAGAGCGCCGAGAGAAACCTTTTCTTAGCTTTTCTCTGCGTTCTCTACGTACTCGGCGGTAAATGCTCTTCGGGTCCGGCCAACGACCCAGGGACGAACGACCAACGACGGGTTCTGCGATACTGAACTCCATGCCCTCCGCCGATCCCAAATCCGTGAAGGTCCAGATCCAGTCCGGAACTGGCGTCGAAATCGAATGGAAGGATGGGCATCTTTCGCTATACTCATTCCCCTTCCTGCGCGATGCCTGCCCATGCGCGCTCTGCGACGAAGAGCGTGGGCAAGGCGGGGCGCGAGCCCGGGGATCCTGTGGTCGCCAAGTCGGGGGAGTTGGTCATGTTCAAAGCTACCGCCAAGCCGCTTTCCGCAGAGCCGGTGGGCAAGTACGCGCTCAAGTTCAAATGGAACGACGGGCACGAACTGGGGATTTATTCCTGGCAGTTCTTGCGGCAGGTGTGCCCGTGCGCGGCGTGCCGGTCGGCGAAGTCAGAGTCGAAGTAAGCACCCACGCCTCCTGTAAAATTCAGCTAGCAGGTTCCGGAGCCGCTTCATCTTTGTCTTTTCTCTCACAACTCAATCCGCAGCAGCGCGAGGCTGTGGAGACTACCGGTGGGCCGGTGCTCATTCTGGCGGGCGCGGGCAGTGGGAAGACGCGCGTTATCACCTACCGGATTGCGCATCTGATCGAAAACATTGGCGCGATGCCGGAGTCGATTCTGGCGATGACGTTCACCAACAAAGCGGCGGCGGAGATGGGGGAACGCGTCGAGAAAATTGTTGGCGGGATGTCGATTGCCAAGCCGGTGATTTCGACGTTTCATTCTTTCTGCGTGCGGATGTTGCGGCGGGACATTGAGGCGCTGCGGATTCCGTCGTCGGTGCCGGGGCAGCCGGCGATTGGGCATACGAAGAGTTTTGTCATCTATGACGAGAGCGATCAGCAGCAGGTGACGAAATCGGTGATGAAGCGGCTGGGGATTGACGATAAGCAGCTCACGCCGCGGGCGGTGCTGGCGCATATTTCGTGGGCCAAGAACCACATGCTCGATCCGCAGGAGGTGTATCTCAATTCGGCGGATCCGAAGACGGAGCGCATTGCGCACATTTACGAGGAGTATCGCAAGGAGTTGCGGCGGGCGAATGCGTTCGATTTTGACGATTTGCTGCTGGAGGCGGTGCGGCTGCTGAAGTCGGCGGCGGCGGTGCGCGAGTATTACAACCGGCGCTTTCAATACATTCTGGTGGATGAATATCAGGATACGAACCGGCCGCAGTATGAATTGATGCGGCTGCTGGCCGGCGACCGGCACAATGTGTGCGCGGTGGGCGACGAAGATCAGTCGATCTATTCGTGGCGCGGAGCGGACATTCGCAACATTCTGGAATTTGAAAAAGATTTTCCCGAGGCGAAGATTATCCGGCTGGAGCAGAATTACCGCTCGACGCAGAACATTCTGCAGGCGGCGTCGGCGGTGGTGGCGAACAATCTGCGGCGCAAGGGGAAGAATCTCTGGACGGCGCGGCAGGGCGGGACGAAGCTCGGCTACTACGAGGCTCCGGATGGCGAGAATGAGGCGCTGTTTGCGGCGGATTCGATTGCGCGCTATGTGCGCGAGGCCACCGATCGCGGAGAAGACGCGCGGGCGGCGGTGCTGTATCGGACGAATTCGCAGTCGCGGTTGTTTGAAGAGGCGATGCGGCGGTATCAGCTCAAGTATCACGTGGTGGGCGGGTTTTCGTTTTATGAGCGGGCCGAGATCAAAGACCTGATTTCGTATTTGAAAGTTGTACACAATCCGGACGATTCGGTTTCGCTGCTGCGGGTGATTAATACTCCGGCGCGCGGGATTGGGAAGACGACGCTGGACGTGATCGAGCGGGTGGCGCTGGAGTCGGGGAAGTCGTTGTGGAGCGGGATTGGGGAATGCGTGGAGCGGGCGTTGCTTCCGGCGCGGGCGCTGGCGGCGCTGAAATCGTTTCGCGATTTGATTGAGGATGCGCGGGCGATGCTGGCGGGGACGTATGCGGAGAGGCTGAGTGAGACTGCTTCGGCGAGAGCGAGCGGAGCCTTGCTCCGCCGGACGGGCGGGGACGCCCGTCCCTCCAAAATCTCCGCTTGGACACTACTGAGTTTGATCCGGCGGCGTTTGATTTTGGGGGTGGGGAGCATATTCAGGCTGGGAGTTCTGTTCTCGGATGACGGCGAGGTTGAAAAGCGACGGCGAAGTTCCACGGCAGAACGTCGCGCCAGTCGAGGGCTTTCGCGCTCCGGGCGCGGCGGCGAATACGGCGGAGCTTTTGAAGTTTCTGATTGATCGCACGGGATACATCAAGCAGCTGGAAGAGGAAGACACTCCGGAGGCCTACTCGCGGGTGGAGAACTTGCGCGAACTGGTCAACGCTGCAATGGATTCGAAAGACCGCGGCGAGACGCTGGACCAGTTTCTCGATCACGCGGCGCTGGTGAGCGATGCGGACGCTTACGATGAGCGGGCGCAGATCACGCTGATGACTCTGCATGCGGCCAAGGGACTGGAGTTTCCGCTGGTGTTTTTGTGCGGGCTGGAAGAAGGCCTATTTCCGCACTCGCGGACGTTTTTGAATCCGGATGATGTTGAGGAAGAGCGGCGGCTTTGTTATGTGGGGATGACGCGGGCGATGGACCAACTGGTGCTGACGCGGGCGGTGTACCGTCGGCGGTATGGGACGGACATGCCGGAGGCGAGTGTGCCGTCGAGGTTTCTGGAGGAAATTCCGGCGGAGTTGATGGAGGGGCTGGGGACTTCGCGGCGGGCTTCGGGAGCATATGCGCAGCAGACTGGTCGGACAAGAGTGTCCGACCCACACGGGCAGGGACGGGCGGGGGCGCCTGCGCTGCAGAAGTCTGAGCCTCACTACTCCTACGAAGACGAAGATCAGTCACTGCCGTGGATGGAAAAGCCGGGGCGGGCGGCGGCTTCGACGGGGACAAAGTACAATTCAATCGACAACATTGCCGAGTTTTTTGCATCGAAGGGGAAGAAGTTCAGCGTCCCGAAGATGCCGGTTGAGGAGCCGAAGGCGCGGCGCGGATTTCGGCCGGGGCAGAAGGTGAAGCATCCGAAATATGGCGAGGGGACGGTGTATCAGCGCGAAGGAGAAGGCGAAGAGGCCAAGATTACGGTACAATTCCCTCGCTTCGGATTGAAGAAATTAGTGGAGAAGTACGCGCAGCTGGAGAGGGTCAGCTCTTAGCTCTTAGCTGTTAGCTCTTGGCTCTTAGCTTCTTCGAGCAGCTGCGGGCGTTCGGGACTTTGCCCGTCTCGAAACCGCGGCATCCGGCTCCGGGATCTGGAGCCCCGGAGGGCGACCGATAGTAGCCCAGCGCTTCAGCGCTGGGTAGGCGTACGAACAATTGCAAGCCCCGTAGGGACGGCAGAAAAATTTGTCCAAAGGAAAACAATCGCACTCATGGCAAATACAGCAAAGTTAGCCAAAGACCAACGCAAGAAACTCAAACGCGCGGCGCGCAAGAAGAAGCAAAACCGAGCAGCCCTTGAAGCCGCGGGACTACGCGCGCGGGTCGCAGAAGCGCAAGGTGAAGAAGCTGGCGCGCGGCACGGCGAAGCGGTAAGAGCGCACTTGGCATTTAGCAATTGGCACTTGGCCAGCGAACGGGTGAGCCGTCCGCCGGCCAGGTGCCTTTGCTGAAACAGATTCCTTGGAATTTCAGGAGACATCAACCGCTTGCCAGAAACCGCGCCGGGTTCGTCTGACAAAACCACGCGCACGACGATCCGCACGTCTGAGAACCAGCTTTTCTGCTGCAAATCCATCGACAACCTGATCTCTGACTCCGAGGAGCCGGAACGGCGGCTGAAGAAGACGCTGGGGCCGGTTTCGCTAACCGCGCTGGGGATCGGGGCGGTGATTGGGTCGGGAATTTTCACCGTCATCGGCACGGCGATGGCGGGGCAGAAGTTCGATACTTCGTCCATTCTGAATGCGCCGCTGCTCGATTATCTGATCAAGCACACGGCTTCGCTCGGGCGTCCGGGAGCGGGGCCGGCGCTGGCGATATCGCTGGTGCTGGTCGCCGTGGTCTGCGCGTTCACCGGACTGTGTTACGCCGAACTGGCTTCGATGATTCCGATCGCGGGCAGCGCCTACACCTACACCTACGCGACCATGGGCGAGCTGATTGCGTGGATCATCGGCTGGGACCTGATTCTGGAATACGCGGTCAGCAACATGGCAGTGAGCGTCGGCTTCGCGCAGCATCTGGTGAACATGTTTGACTGGTTCGGCTGGCATCCTGCGCTGCGCTGGATTTCTCCGGCGTATCTGCCCGCGGGGATGAGCGGGTTGCAGGGGCAGATGCTCTACCAGCCGGGATTTCACTTCGGTTTTAATTTTCCTGCGTTCTCTCGTGGTCATGATTCTCACCGTGGTGCTGGTGCGCGGCATTCGCGAGTCGGCGGAAACCAACAACATCATGGTGATCTTGAAAATCGCCGCGATTCTGGCGTTCGTGATTACCGGAGCGCAGTACATCAATCCGGGACTGTGGCATCCGTTTGCGCCGAATGGGTGGTCGGGAATTCTGACCGGCGGCTCGATTATTTTCTTTACCTATATCGGATTTGATTCCGTCTCGACCGCCGCGGAGGAAGCGAAAAATCCGCAGCGCGATTTGCCGATTGGAATTATCGCCACGTTGGTTGTGTGCACGATCTTGTACATCGGTGTTGCAGTTGTGCTGTCGGGGATTGTTCCGTGGGATTCGGTGCGGGACGACGCCGCGCCGGTGGTCAACAGCCTGAAGCATCTGACGGAAGTCACCGGGTCGCCGGTGCTGCGCTGGGTGCGGCTCGGCGTCTTGTTCGGCGCGATGATGGGGATGATTTCGTCGCTGCTGGTGTTTCAGTTGGGGCAGGCGCGGGTATGGTTTTCCATGTCGCGAGACGGCCTGCTGCCGAAATTGTTTGGGAAAGTACATCCGCGCTATCGCACGCCGGCGACTGCGACCTGGATTGCGGGATTTGTCGTCGGAGTTCCGGCTGGGATCTCTGGACATCGGCACGCTTTCCGATTTGTCGAACATCGGAACGCTGTTTGCGTTTGTGCTGGTCTCGCTGGGCGTGATCATTTTGCGCTACCGCGATCCGAACCGGCATCGCGGATTCCGAGCTCCGGGCGGGATTGCTGCACCGGTGCTGAGCGTGTTCTTCTGCGTGCTGCTGATGGGCGGGCTGCCGATTCTAACCTGGCTGCGCTTCTTTGGATGGCTGCTGATCGGGCTGGGGATTTATCGGTTCTACAGCCGGCATCACAGCGAGTTTGCAAGAAGCTGAGGAGTTGTTGTGCTCAGCTCAGCATCCGTTCCCTCGCGGTTTTGAGGTCTTCTTCAATGAGGGTAATGGCGATGTTACGCCAGCTACCAGAGAGTCGCACATCTTTGGGAGGATGTTCGACCGTGCCGAACTCCTTGCGTATATCTTCGAAAAGTCCAAGTCCACCTTCGGCGGCAAAGAAGTCGATGTATTCGTCATGACTGAAGAATGCGTTTAGGTAGTCCGCCTGAGTCAAGATGTATCCGCCCCAGCCGTTCAACATAGCAACTTGCAGAAACGATGTTAAGTCTTCCGATTCGTGGCCGAGAAACAGATGGCCGGGTGCTTCATGAAGCAGACGAAGATCACCGTAACTTTGCCGGAGTTTGTAATATAGATGCCAGTTCTCGCTGCTTCCCCAGATACCCCACTCCGTAATCCATACCAACGCCGGACTGCGGTACATCAACGAACTTCCGATCCAATGCGCGAGATAAAAAATGCGGCCTGCCGTAGTCGGATAGTGAACGTGCGCTCTATGGATTTCAGGGATCGCGTCGGGCTTCACCCGGCCTAGCCCACCGAGCCATTCCGCGCATTCGTCTTTAGTGTAGAAGCGCATTCCGGCTTAATTCTATCAGCGGGATGCCCGTGAATTGACACTATCAGATGGGATGAGAAGGCCGGTCTCCAGACGGGATGCTGTAGGCTCCCAAGTTATCGACGTGCTCAAGGCACAGATAAAAAGGAGACCGGCAATGAAGAAGGTTAGCACCGTAGCGGCAAAACCGAGCAAGAAAATCTGTCAGCAGAAATTAACCGTTGGGTTGGATCTAGGAGATCGCAACCGCTGGTACTGCGTGCTGGACGAAAGCGGCCAGATACAACTGGAGCAGCGCGTGCGGACGACTGCGAAAGGGTTGCGTGAAATATTCGGCGCGATGCCACGCAGTCGGATGGCACTGGAAATCGGGACGCATTCGCCCTGGATCAGTCGCTTGCTCAGCGAGTTGGGGCACGAAGTGATCGTGGCGAATGCGCGCAAGGTACGGCTGATCGGGGAGAGCCGCAAGAAAGACGATCGGCTGGATGCGCAGACGCTGGCGCGGTTGGCCCGGATCGATCGGGAGTTGCTGTATCCGGTGAAGCATCGCAGCGCGCAGGCACAAGCCGATCTCATGATGATTCGGGCACGGGCCGGACTGGTGCGAGCGCGAACCGCGCTGGTGAACACGGCTCGTGGACTGGCCAAGAGCTACGGCGAGCGGCTGCGGGGATGCAACGCGCGCAATATGAATCCGGAGAAAGCCGAAGGATTGAGTCCGGAGTTGCAAACCGCACTCGATCCACTGTTGGGGGCAATCGAAGCGGTGAGTGAGCAGATCGCCGAGTCCAACGAGCGGATCGAGAAGTTGGCGCAGCAGATGTACCCCCAGGTGGCTCTGCTGAAGCAGGTGAAGGGTGTGGGTACGCTGATCGCGCTGACCTTCCTGCTGACGCTGGAAGATCCGCACCGCTTCCGCAAGAGCCGCGACGTGGGCTGCTACCTGGGGCTGCAGCCAGGGCGCAGAAACTCGGGGCAGAGCGAACCGCAGATGCACATCAGCAAGGAAGGGGATCCCTATTTGCGAACGCTGCTGGTGCAGGGAGCACAGCACATCTTGGGACCGTTCGGTGTGGACTGTGATCTGCGGCGTTGGGGCCTGAAACTAGCCGAACGTGGCGGAAGAAGCGGAAAGAAGCGAGCCATCGTGGCGACCGCGAGAAAGCTGGCGGTGTTGCTGCATCACCTATGGGTAAGCGGAGAAGTGTACGAACCATTGCACAACAGCCGCCGAACCACCGTTGCCGCAGCTGCGTAAAAACAAAATCGTCCCAGGAAGAGGAAAGACAAAAGCTAAAAGCCGAGTTCCGGTGACTGCGTTAATCGCCTGGCCCAGGTTCCACTCTGCAAGAGCAGAACCATAGGGCGCCAAACAGATGGCAGCACCGGCTGAAACGAGAACGCCCAATATGCACCGAGCGAAGTGAGTCGCTCCTCGAGAGTGCGGATGGAAGCATGGCGACAGTGGCTAACTCGGCCCGGAGAAAAACCTTGTCCAACGAAAAAACAAAAGAAGCGACTTGACTCCGACCGGCCTTCTCATGGAAGGCGATTACACTCATTAAGATCGCGCCTACGTCGCCAATCTGAAATCGCCTTCAGTGAAGCTCAATCTGCCGCAGTATCTGATAGCGCACCGGGGCGCCGCAGACCGTCATCGTCAGGTCGGAGCAATTTCGCTCCAGGACCTCCACCGGGTTATTGATTTTTCCCGAGATGATCTTGCCATCCACCAGGTTCACCTTCAGCTCAACGTCAAATATCTCTTTGCCGACGGCGGCGACGTACTTGTCGGCGTCGGATTGCGACGCGAAGTTGCGATGGACCTCGGTCCAGTTGTTCGCCGTGTCGGCGACTGGGGGCTTCATCCAATCGGCGGAAATCTTAATGTGCGGCTCGGCAGGGACCACGTGGCGGACGACGACCGTCGCGACCTTGGCGGCGGGATCAACCGCAGCCAGCGTGATATCGAAATCGATGGAGTCTTCGCCGGTGATGACGTAGTTGCCGTCCGCCCACGAATTCGCAGTGCCGCTTTTGAAGACGAAATGGTCGCCGGGTTTGGCCAGCGAACCCTGGCGCGTGGCCAGCAGCAGGTCAACGTAGAAAGTCAGCGTGTCGGTAATGGGGCCGATGAGCGGGACGACCTGGCTGAGGTCGGGCACTGCCCATGAATTCATCGAGCGAAAGCTGCTGGCGGAACGCCGTGGCGGCCGGTGAGAGCGTGACCGGCGCGCCATTAACCACCAGGTTCGACCAGGCATATTCCTCGACGAATTTTCCAGCGGCATTCTTCTTGACCACGCCGGTGGCGTCGGCTTCATACAGGGTGGTGCCGGTGTGTCCGCGATTGCTGCCTTTCATGTGATACGACAGCTTTTCGCCTTCCACGTAGTGGCGGGCGAGGATGCTGGGAGCGGCGGGCACGGATTGGGCAGACAATCCCGCCGTCGCGCATGAAACCAGGGCGCTAATCAGAACAAGCTTGCTGAACATTTCGATCTCCTTACGTTTGCAACCAACTGGCCAACGGCGTTGGCAGTATAACCGAGCGCTCATGGGTGAATACGCACAGCGCGGCGCGTTGGTTCCGGTGAGAATCCACTAAGATGAGAGCCAGTGACTCCCGCGAACCCAAAGCCGACGAGCAACTTTATTCAATCGCTGCCCAAGGCCGAGTTGCATCTGCACCTGGAAGGTTCGGTCACGGCGGAAACGCTGGTTGAGCTGCGCCGGCGGCATGGGAAGTCGAGCACGCTGGCGCAGGCGGAGTCGCTCTATCAGTACCGCGACTTCAACGGATTTCTGATGGCGTTTAAGACGCTCACCGAAGATCTGCAGACTCCCGAAGACTACGAGCTGATTGTCTATCGGCTGATGGAGCAACTCAAAACTGAAAACGTTCTGCACGCTGAGGTCTATGTTTCCGTTGGCGTATGCCTATGGCGGAAGCAGGATTTCGAGGCGATCTTTGAGGGGCTGGAGCGCGGGCGGGAGCGGGGAGAGCGCGAGTTTGGTGTTTCTCTGCTCTGGATATTTGACGCCGTGCGGCAGTTTGGCGCCGGGGGCGGCGCGGGATGTGTTTGAGCTGGCGGCGAAGTTTCGCGAGCGCAACGTTGTCGGTATCGGAATTGGCGGGGATGAGGTGAAGGCGCCGCCGGAGCTCTTTCGCGAGGCCTATGCCTATGCGGCGGAGCAAGGGTTGCGGCTTACGGCGCACGCGGGCGAGACGGGGGGGCCGGAGTCCATTTGGGGGGCGCTGAACCTGGGCGCCGAGCGAATTGGGCACGGGCTGACGGCGTATCAGGATGCGGAGTTGATGGAGGAACTGGCGACGCGGCAGATTCCCGTCGAGATTTGCCTGACCAGCAATCTGCGCACCGGATGTCTGGTCAAACTCTCCGATCATCCGGTGCGGCGGTATTTCGATCAGGGGCTGATGCTGACTCTGAATTCGGATGATCCAGCGATGTTTGGCACCACGCTGGCACGTGAATACGAGTTGGCAGAAAGTGAATTTCATTTCACACATGAGCATTTGCGGGAGCTGGCGCGGAATTCTTTTGAGGCGTCGTTTCTGCCGGCAGAAAAAAAATTGAAATTTCTGAATTTGCTTGACTCGGCGGCATTGCGGGCCTAGCCTCGTTCTAATTTTGGGGTAGAGGTTGGGGCCATGAAGTGGGCTGGGGTGGGGTTTCTGCTGTGTAGCTCCTTGGTGTGGGCCGGTCATAAGCCTTCGCAATCGCTGGTCATCACCAACGTAAATGTCGTCGAAACCCGCGACGGCATAGTCCATCCGAACTTTACCGTCATTGTCGAGGACGGGGTCGTCCGCTCGGTGGTGAAGGTTGCCGTCATCAAGACCGGCCCCCACGTTCAGGTGATCAACGCCAACGGAAGATTTCTGCTTCCGGCGCCTTGGGATGCGGACGCCGCGGTCGATCCGCTGCAGGCGCTCGACGCGGTAAAGTTCAAGCCCAACCTGAGCGCCATCGAGCCCGGGCAAGCGGCGAACCTGGTGCTGGTGGAGCGCTATCCGGCGAGTGACATTCGCGAGTTCCTCAACGTCGAGGGTCTGGTGCTGCGCGGAAGCTTCTACTCGCGTACCGATCTGGACCGGATCGCGGCCAATGCTCCGGCAGCCAGCGCTGCCAAAGACGTTGCCGAAAGCCATCCGGCGCCGTAGCATTCTCCCTTGCGTTGTTCGGCGGTGCCGCTGGTGTAGGCATATCCCTGAATAGGTGGTGTAGGGGCAGGTGCCCTCACCTGCCCGACCACGGACCCGGAGTGGAGCACAGGGCAGCGGGTCTGGATAGCCGTGGCCACGAAATTGAACCCTCGCGCAGAGACTGTCGTTGGGACCGACCCGTCCGCAGAGGGTTGGTTGATTCCAGCGAATACCCGTCGCTTTGGACTTGGATCAACCCGGAAGCCGTCTAGACGGGGTGCCCTGTGCTGCACCCTGAACCCGTGTAGGGGCAGGTGAGGGCACCTGCCCCTACACAACCAGCCTGAGGCGGTCCCCGTTCGCTTCCCAAAATCCGCCATACACTGTTCAGAATGATGCACTTAGGATTGCGCTGTGCTCTAATGTTAAGCATCGGATTATGCCTTCCACCGGGACCAAAATTCATCGTGGGCTGAAGCGAATTTCGCGGGCGGTCCGCGGCGCGCGCAAGGTGGCGTGGGCGCTGGCCTCGACCGATCATCCGCTCCTGGCGCATATCATTCCGATCCGGCGCTGCAATCTGGCTTGCGAATATTGCAACGAGTACGACGACTTTTCGAAGCCGGTGCCGACGGATGTCATGTTCCGGCGGGTGGACAAGCTTGGCGCGCTGGGGACGTCGGTGGTGACCATCAGCGGCGGCGAGCCGCTACTGCATCCGGAACTCGATCAGATTATTGCGCGCATTCGGCGGAATGGAATTGTCGCGGGGATGATCACCAACGGATACCTGCTAATGCCGGACCGGATTCAAAAGCTGAACGCCGCCGGCCTCGAATGGCTGCAGATTTCGATTGATAACGTAAATCCGGATGACGTTTCAAAGAAAAGTTTGAAAGTCTTGGATAAGAAGCTGCAGATGCTGGCCGAGCATGCCGACTTTCACGTGAATATTAATTCCGTGGTTGGCGGCGGGGTGTGCAATCCGCAGGATGCACTTACGATCGGAAAACGCGCGCTGGAACTGGGATTCAGTTCGACGATTGGCATCATTCACGACGGGAAAGGGCAACTTCAACCGCTGGCCGATGAAGAGAAGCGCGTATATCACGAGATGAAGAATCTCGAGAAGCGCAGCTTCACCCGCATCAACGCGTTTCAGGACAACATTGCGCTGGGCCAGCCCAACCAGTGGCGCTGCCGCGCGGGCGCGCGCTATCTCTATATTTGCGAAGACGGCCTGGTGCATTACTGCTCGCAGCAGCGCGGCTATCCAGCGATCCCGCTGGAGAAATACACGGTGGAAGACATTCGCCGCGAGTATTTGACGGAAAAGTCATGCGCGCCGCATTGCACGGTTTCGTGCGTGCATCAGGTCTCGGTGGTGGATAAGTGGCGAGCGCCGCAGCATCTCGCGCCGACGGCGGAATCGCGGGCTAGCGAGTTGGTGCAGATCGAGTAACGCAGCCGAAGCAATCGAGGAAAACGCGAAGTGACATTTGGCCAGTTAGCGCTCAAAGCCGTGAGTGCATGTGCTTTTTTAGCTGCGATACCCGCCTTCTGTCAGTGTATTCCCTCGGATGAGAGAACCAGGTGGGGAGGCAATGAGCAGGTCGTAATTGACGAGAGCAAGCCCCTGAAAACAATTCGCGGTAAGGTTGTCCAGGACCTTGAGTCGCTCACGCCGTGGAAGGACGTGCTGGTAGAGATTTATGATCATCCTGAAGTTCACCTCCAGGACTTCAATTCCCGCAAAGTCACCCAGAGGAGGATAGTCGGCTGTAGGACCAACGACACTGGGATTTTTTCGTTCCACTTGCCGAGAGGTAGATACGAAGTACGAATTAGCTGTTGTTCCGGTGTCAACGTCACCTCCGTCTTAGTCAGACTAGGGGGATCGCCGTTTGTCTCGAGAAGAAGTCTTGTCGTGAAACCGGTACTCGGTACGTGACCGAGCCTGTACGTTAGCTCACTTCCTTTTCCTCGCGAAGCACAGCCCCGACCAGGTCTCATCAATCGCGCAAATTTTGTAGTCCACCCATCCCGCGCCGAGACCGAGCTCGCGGATAACATTTTCGGTGAGGTCAGTTACTACTCCCGAAGCCTTCTTCGGCCAAGCGATCCACAGCGCGGTTTTTTCGGGAAGCGCCTTCGCGAGTGGACGGAAGTCGCGAATCAGTTCTGTCTCCGACAACGCGAATAGCGCTGCGACGTTCGCGACCTTCGGGTTGTCAACAATCTCCGCGCCGGCCAGCGGTTCCAACTTGCGTTCAAATCGTTCCGGCGGATTGATCAGCATGACGGCGTACTTCTCGCGAATGCCGAGTTTTTTCGGCAGCGGGGTGCCGGAGTATCCGGCCATGGTACCGGGAACCACCGGGTTGGCGGAAGCGCGCTTCTTTGTTTTGGAGGATGCGGCCTTCGGGATAGCTGCCTTCAGGTCTTCCCATTTGGCAAAATCGGCGTCGGGGATCAGGCTGCGTGTGCGGGAGACGCGGTCGGCGTCGCCGTCCACGAACAGGATGGGGACGTGGCGGGTGGCTTTCAGACGGCGGAGGTATCCGGCGACTTCGCGGCCGTGAGAGGGGAGACGGGTGAGGTCGATCAGAAAAAGATCGGGCGGAGATTCGCGGATGGATTCGAAGTTGCGTTTCTCGGTGTCCGACAAGACTGCGGTTTTGTGTCCGAGCGCCTTGAGCTTGCGCGAGCGCTCGCGGGCTTCTTTCTCATTCCAGTGGACGAGGAGAATGCGGCTCATGGCGGGTTCATTGTACGCGCTCCAAAGTTCTGCGGATGCCGGTTCAGGGTGCAGGTTTTGGGTGGAGCAGGCCTTTCAGGCCTGCACTAAAACAGCGGGAGGCTGAGGGGCTTCCAGCCCCTGAGGTACTTCCCGTCAGCGTACAAAGTACGTCAGCGGCTGAAGCCGGCACATCGCCCCAAATGCAGGGCTGGAAGCCCTGCTCCACCCTTTTCTCAGCTGATGGCCTTCTTCTCGAACTGCCTCAATCCAACCAGCAGCAGCAAGACGTCAAAGAAAACCAGCATCGCTAGCACGGCGATGATGGAAAGATGCGGGAAGCCAGGCACCAGCATGGCGCGCAGTCCTTCGCTGGCATAGACCAGCGGATTGATGAGCACGGCTTTTTGCAGGATAGGAAACTTGGTCAACGCGCTCCACGGATAGTAGGTGCATCCGAAAAAGATCATGGGGGTCATGACCAGGCTGAACATCAGACCGATGTGCTGTTGGTTCATGCTGCAGCCGAGGGCGAGTCCTCCGCAGGCGGAGAAGGCGGCGACCAGCAGAATGATGGCGGTGAACTTCAGCGGCGAATCGATGCTGATGTCGATTGGACGTAGCACCAGCCAGGCCAGCGGGATGACGACCAGCCCGGCGACCAGCGCCTGCAACATTCCGGCCAGGACCTTTTCGATGGCGATCCAGGTCATGTCGATAGGGGCGAGCAGGCGGTCTTCGATTTCGCGCGTCCACTGGAATTCGGCGATCAGCGGCATGGCTACGGCCCAGATTCCCGTGAAAGTCATGCTGATGGCGATGATGCCAGGGAGCAAAAGGGCCTTGTACGCCTGCGGCATGTAGCCGCTGCCGACCATGACCCGGCCGAAGATGAAGACGAACAGCAGCGGCTGCAGGAAAGTTTGCAGGGCGAGTTGAATCGCATTGCGGCGAGCCACATGGGCGTCGCGAGCGAGCATGGCGCCAAAAGTTTTCCAGTTCAATCGCGCAAACTCCTTCCGGTGTGGTGCAGGAACAGATTCTCGAGGCTGGGCTCGGAGATGTGAACGTCGGACAGCTCGGCCCCGGCGGCGGCTGCGATGTTGGCGATTTCTGGAATCAGCGATCCGCCGCGGTCGGCGTAAACGTCTGCGCCGGTGTTGTCACCTGCACTGTTGTTAGTCCGAACTTCGCGGACTCCAGCGAGCGACTGCAAGCGCTGCAGCAAATCCGGCGTTTGATTTCCGAAGCGCAGGCGCAGTAGATATCCGCCGGGAATTGCGGCTTTTAATTCCTTTGGCGTGCCGAGGGCGATCATCTTGCCGTGATCAATAATCGCAAGCCGCTGGCAGAGCGCGTCGGCTTCTTCCATGTTGTGCGTGGTCAGCAGGATGGTTTTGCCGGCCTGATTGTATTCGCGAATGATTTCCCAGAGCAGGATGCGGGTCTGGGGATCGAGTCCGGCGCTGGGTTCGTCGAGGAACAGGACTTGCGGGTCGTGCATCATGGCGCGGGCGATGGAGAGACGCTGCATCATGCCGCCGGAAAATCCGCGGACCATATGATTGCCGCGGTCGGTGAGTTTGAATTTTTCGAGAAGCGAGTCGGCGCGGGCATTTCGTTCTTTCGACCCAATGCCGAAATACGCGCCGTGGTAAGTCAGGATTTCGCGCGCGGTCAGAGAGAAATCAAGATTCGGGCGCTGGGGAACGACGCCGATCAGAAGTTTCACCGCGACCTGATGGGTCCAGATTTCGTGTTCGCCGATCCAGGCCTGGCCTGATGTTGGGCGTGTACGCGTGGTGAGAATGCCGATGGTCGTGGACTTACCCGGCGCCGTTGGGGCCGAGCAGGCAGAAGATTTCTCCGGGAGCGACTTCGAGCGAAAGGCCGTCGAGTGCGGGGATTTGCGTTTTGGGTGCCTGCTTGGATCCTTTGGCGTCGGCGCGGGTGATGAATCCGCCGGCGGCGCCGAGCGGAGGCGGCGAGTTGTAAATCTTGCGGAGGTCTTGAGTGCGGATGCCGATGGCCATGGAGTCTATTTGGTTCTCGGGTCCTGAGAGTCAATATCCTGCATCACGATGAGCGCGTGCCGGAAGTGACAAATGTCAAAAGTTCCCTCGCTGCTTTGCGGTGTCCCTTGCGCGGGCGTCCGTGGTGCCCACCCTTCCGCAAAGAGCGGCGAAGGGTGGGGCAGCCTCGGTTGTGGTGACTCATGCGCTGCCTGGGGCTGGGTTCTTCAGTACTCCTTCTTCGCCGTGGGCGGCAGCAGGCCGTTCAGGCGCAGATACATTGCGGCCATGCCGTAGTGGTCGGCCAGGCTGCTGGCCAGTCCCAGAAACGCCCAGGCGCGCGCCTTCGGCTTGCCGTCGAACCAGGTGATGTCGCTGGACATGGTCGAGTCGCTGGCTTTGGCGACAGCGGTGTTGCAAAAATCAAACGACGCCTTCACGGCGGCGACTAAAACGTCTTTGCTGTCGCTGTCCTTCACTTCCGCGACCTTCGGTTCGGGAACGTTGCCGACGTTGGCGCAGAAATAGTAGTTGCTCTCGACAACGTGGGCGGCGAGATGTCCGAACGTCATCTGCGCCGGGCGTGGGCTTGAATCCGTATTTGTCGGCGGGCATTGCTTCGAAGGCGGCGATGGTGTTTTTCGCGCGGCCTGCGAGTATCTGGCGCAGCGCGTCGGAGACTGGGTCTTTGGATTGGGCGAAAGTAAGTGCGGAACTGAGCAGAAGCAGGACTGCCAGTGCAAAGCTTTTCATTGTTCCCTCCGGAGTACCGCGCTAGGATAAACCAATCTCGTCTTCGACGTGATATGGACACCGCATCCTGCTACCGGCTCGCCTGGGTATTCTTCGTGGCATGTGTGCTGACCCCCGTAACAGCTCAGAACAAGCGCTTGACCCTGGTTTCCTTTGCTACTCCTGAATACCCTCCAATGGCCATGGCGGCGCACATTGTGGGGAAATGTGGAAGTCGATCTCGCCTTGAGTGGGGACGGTCGAGTTGCCTCCTCCAAGGGTATTAGCGGGCACCCAATACTGCGAGAAGGCGCTGTCCAGAACGCGGCTACTTGGAGGTTTTCCGCTCCGGATGGCCGATCGCTCCTAGACGAACACGTCATGGTCACGTACGAGTTTCAGGTCGAGGGAGATCCCAAATGCTACGAAGATCCAGTTCGCGTTGCGTTCGACTCTTACGACCATGTCACGATTTCAGCCAACCCAGTGCAGGAATGTGACCCGAGCATTACCCGAAGACGCAAGCACTGGTACTACCTCTGGTTGTAGCAACTAAACCGCGATCTCCGGCGTGGCTTCGAGCAAAGTTTTGGTATAAACGTGCTGCGGGTTCTGCGTAATCTGCTCGGTGGAATTAATTTCAACGATCTTGCCGCGATACATGACGGCGATGCGCGTGGAGAGATAGCGCACCACCGGCATCGAATGCGAGATGAAGAGGTAGGTGAGTCCGAAGTCGCGTTGCAGTTGAGCCAGCAGATTCACGATTTGCGCGCCGACGCTGACGTCGAGAGCGGAAACGGGTTCGTCGCAGACGATGAATTTCGGCTGCAAGGCCAGAGCGCGTGCGATGACGATGCGCTGGCGCTGGCCTCCACTGAATTCGTGTGGGTAGCGGCGGCGGGCGGAAGAGTCGAGGCCAACGGCGCGGAGGAGTTGGTCAACGCGCGTAGGGATTGAGGAAGAGGGCGGGATCGCACGGGCGGGGACGCCCGTGCCCCCAAAGGCCCGATTTGTGGAGCTGCGGGCGTCCTCGCCCGAATTCTCCATCAGTGAGTCCTTGTGAATCAGAAGCGGCTCCGCGATCAGGTCTTCGACGCGCATTCTCGGATCAAGCGAACTGAACGGGTCCTGAAAAATGATCTGCATGTGGCGGCGGAGGCGACGCAAGTCTCCGGGGCTGGCGTTCAGCAGATCGCGACCGTCGAATTGGATGCTGCCGGAAGTTGGTTCGATCAGGCGGAGCGCGAGGCGGCCCAGGGTGCTTTTGCCTGAGCCGGATTCGCCGACCAGTCCCAGAGTCTCTCCGGCGTGAATGTCGAGCGAAATATCGTCCACAGCGCGGACTTCACCTTTTGCGCCGCCGCCGAACGCGGATTCGCCCAGCGGGAAGATTTTTGTCAGGTTGCGGACTTCGAGCAGGGGCACGAGGGGATAGTAGCACCCGCGAAATTCGCGCGGAAGTTGCTGGTCAGACTCCAAACTGCCGCAGATGATGGTTCATATGCAGGTAGGCCCAGCGCATGCGCTCAGTCCGCGACAACGGGCCCATCATCGGATGAGGCGCGAACTGCTGCGTGGCGCAGTAGCGGTCGAAAAGAATTCTGAGCTGCTGCACGTCGGCAGCGAACTCGGCTGGCGGAGTGCCGCCTTGTTGCTGGTCCATTTCGGGCCGGGTCTTCACACCGTGCGGCCAGTTGGAGAAAACCCAGAGCGCAAGCCACTTCATTCCGGTGCGCTTGAAGAGATTCGTATCTAAGCTGACGGATTTTTCCCCCATCGCGGAGCGGAATGAATCGCTGAGGTGGCAGATCATCTGAGGCGCGGACATGCTGCCCCATTGGCGCTGGGAGTCGGCGCGCACGGCCGCCACGCGGCGAAGGATTTCCTCACGGTCGGCGGGGTTGAGCAGGGTTTTCATGAGTGAGGAGAATTGTAGCAATTCGCGTCCCAAGTCATCCGTGAGCGATCAGGGGCACCGCGGCGAGAGCGGCGATCAGGCCAATGGTCTTCCACACGGTGAAGTGCTCTTTCAGAATCACGCGAGCGAGAAGAACGGTGATGACCGGGTAGAGCGAGGTGAGCACCACCGCGGTATCGAGCCGGCCGATCTGGCTGGCGCGGATGAACAGGACCGTGCCGCTGACGTCGAGGCATCCGGCGAGCAGGCCCAAGGCGTATCCCAGCGGGTAGGAAGGCCGGAACTTTCGGCCGATGAGGGTGATTGCGGCGGTCACAATCAGCGACGAACCGCGCGATCCGGTCGCGATCCAGAGGGCAGCGCCGCTTCCAGCTTGCTTGATGAAAATGAAGAAGAGGGCGAAGCCCAGTCCGGAGATCGCCGCGAGTGCGATTCCCTTGGGCCGAGATCCATCTTCGGTGCGCGAGATCAGCCAGATGCCGGCGACGGCGAGGATGAAGCCAGCGACCGGGAAAGCGCCGGGAAATCCTTCGGTGAACATGCCGAACGCGGTGGGGATGGCCGCCCCGAGCACCGCTGAAACCGGCGCTGCGATCCCCATATTGCCCTCAGCCAACGCGCGATAGAACAAAGCCAGACCGATGCCTCCAGCGGCGCCCGCTGCCATGGCCCACTGAAGATGCGACCACGGCGGACGAACTTCATGGTGCGAGAGGGCCAGGCTTAGGACCAGGATGGTGCCGGCCAGATGTCCAAGGCCGGCGAGGAAGAAAGAATTGAAGCGCTTGGCGGTATGTCCGCCGAGAAAGTCACTGACGCCCCAGCAGCCGACGGCGCCGAGGGAGTAGAGGGCGGAGGCGAATTGGGCGGGAGCGGCCATGATGCGTCATTGAGAGTAGAGGAAAAACCCCACTTCTCGCAAAGAACGCGAGAAATGGGGCACCCAGCGACTCGCGGTATTTTCCAACACTGAATCCAAATTATCTCGTGGCATCTGGCAACATCTGGTAGGTTCGTTCCAAGAAGGTCTGCAATGGTATTCGAAAAGATCCAAACGCGGTTGTAGATTTCGATCCAGCCACGGTGGAGAGCCAGATACGGGAACTCGATTCCGGATTCGCGCGGGTCACGAATGCGGACGAAAGAGCCAGCCTTCTCCTGAACAAGGCCAATCTACTGCGGCTGCTGAATCGGATCAGCGAAGCCAGGGAAGTGCTGCGTCTCGCTTTGAAGGAAGCTCCCGATGACTCTGAGACGGGACTAGCCTGCGACTACGTTGGGGGTGGGCTCTACGGCGATGAGGGCAAAACCAGCGAGGCATACGCTCTACTCACTGCGGCGCTGGCGAGGCATAAAAAGCTGCTTGATCTTCCTGACCACAGGATTATTTATGAAGATCTGCAACGTCGGCGCGCCTTCGGACTCTTCGAAAGGGGGATTGCACAGATGCTGTCCCCCTCCTGGAAGAGGCCCTTTCGTTTGAGTCGACCGAGCGCAGATCGGTGGTCCTAGCAAACCTGGGCAATTGCTACGCAAGAATGCAAAACTACGAGACCGCACGTAAATATCTCCTGCAGGCAATTGAGCTAGGGCAACTGCACGAATGGGAGGGCATGGCTCACTACGACCTTGCCAAAACCTATGCGTGCTTGCATCTTCTGGAAGAGTCCAAACGCGAGTTTGAGCTATGCGCGGAGCGGGCTGTCGAGTACCAATTACTTTGGAGGATGTCTACAAGTGGCTTTCCCGCATCTGCAGGGGACTCGGTCGGAATTCGGAGTCCGAGCACTATGCTAGGTTGGCACGCCCGTGTTAACAGCCGGAGCCTGCCCCACCCTTTGCGGTTTTCAAAGGGTGGGATGTCCACTCTGCGTGTTAGAATTTCCTAGCATCCTCTTTCCTGAGAGTCCCAGGTTGATAGAGCTAGCACCCTCGATTTTATCGGCGGATTTTGCGCGGCTGGGCGAGCAGGTTTCGCGGGCGGCGGAGGGGGGCGGGACTATCATCCATGTGGATGTGATGGATGGGCATTTTGTGCCCAACATCACGCTGGGGCCACAACTGGTTAAGTCGTTGCGCAAAGCGACCAAGCTGCCGCTCGATTGCCATCTGATGATCGAGAACCCCGACGAGTACATTCCCGCGTTTGCCGAGGCCGGGGCGGACTGGATTTCGGTGCATCAGGAGGCTTGCCGGCACCTGGACCGGACCTTGAACCTGATTAAGACCCACAACTGCCATGCCGGAGTGGTGATTAATCCTGCGACCCCGGTGGGAGTGCTCTCGGAAGTGCTTGATATTAGTGGACTATGTGCTGGTGATGTCGGTGAATCCGGGATTTGGGGCGCAGCCGTTCATCCCCAACTCCCTGCACAAGATCAGCCAGTTGCGGGATTTACGGGTACAGAAGAACCTGCATTACCGCATCGAAGTAGATGGAGGGATCGCCGTCAAGCACGATTGGCCAGGTGGTCCGCGCCGGAGCAGAAATTCTGGTGGCGGGCAACGCGGTGTTCGTCAAGGGCGATCCAATGATTAACGCACAAATGTTGTTGAAAGCGGCGGTTGAAGCTACGCTGCAGAAAGTCTAGGATAGCTAGTAATTAGTTGCTAGTCAAGACAAGGTTCTGCGGGTCACTAACCACTAGCCACTAGCAACTTGCTTTTCGAGGTATCAATGTCTTTGTCTTTCCGAATTCCGGTGAGTAGCACTGGCCGCGACGCTGGCGCTCACCACGGCGTGCACCAACAAGAAAGTCAGCAACCCGCTGGCCAAGGTTGATTCCAAGCAGCCGGACAAAGTTCTGTTCGATCGCGGCATGGCCTCGATGAAGCACAACCAGTTCGACATTGCGCGTCTGGACATGCAGACGCTGATCAACACCTATCCGGATTCGGAATTTGTCGCACGCGCCAAGCTGGCCATGGCGGACTCGTGGTATGCCGAGGGCGACACGGCATCGTTGGCCCAAGCCGAGCAGGAATACAAAGACTTTGAGACCTTCTTCCCCAACATGCCGGAGGCGGCCGAAGCGCAACTGAAGATCGCCAACATTCACTTCCAGCAGATGGAAAAGCCAGACCGTGACTTTACCCACGCGGTGCGCGCCGAGCAGGAATACCGGGCGGTCATTTTGCAATATCCCGATAACCCGAAAATGGTGGCAGAGGCCCGGATCAAGCTCCTGCAGGTGCAGGAAGTGATTGCCGAGCGCGAGTTCCGGGTAGCGCGTTTCTACTTCATGCACCCCAGCTATCCAGCGGCGATTGCGCGTCTGATGTCGTTGATCGACCAATATCCGCTGTATAGCAAGGCCGACGAAGCCTTGTATATGCTGGGCCAGTCCTATGAAGCGGAGGCCGGCGTGCTGCGGCCCATGGACGCGCTGGAGCGCAAGCAGATGGAAAAGCGCGGCAAGGTGAACGAGGCGCAGCTGAAGGTTGACCAGGCCGCCGCGCGAGCGCATGATTTCTGACTTCACTGCCAAGGCGACAGACGCTTATTCGAAAATCCTCACGCGTTATCCGGTCATGGACCGCGCCGATGACGCCAAGGCGAGGCTGATCGCGTTGCATCAGCCGGTGCCGCGGCCGACCAAAGCGATGCTGGCCCTGAACAAACGGAAGACGCGGCGCGGCGTCAGCAAACCATGATGAGCAGTATGCTGGGCGCGGTGCAGAGGCGTCCGGACGTGAGTGCTGCCACCAATGTGGGCAACCCGACGCTGGTGGACAAAGATCCGGTCAGCGCCAAAGGCATTGTCGATGCGGAACAAAGAGTGGCGGTTGGCGCCAAGCCTTCCGGCAGCAAGACTGTGTCGGTGGAAACCGTGGGCGCTGGGGCTCCGCCACCCAACGAGCCGGCTCCGCGTTCGGATACACCCCCCACTGAGGCCAGTGCTGGGACCGATGCGGCGGCAGCAGCGGCGGCACTCAATCCCGACGAATTGAAGCCAGCCGCCAGTGATCCGCCTGCAGGCGATGCCAGCACGGCAGCGGCGGTTCCTGATCCAAACGAGCTGAAACCGGACGTGGCCCCAACCGATCAACCGGCGCCGGCGCCGGCCCAGGTAAATGAAATCGGACAGGGTGGCTCTGGTAACCAGCCGGCCGCCGATGCCTCCACCCAAGACATGGCCAGCGACAAAGACATCGCTTCCAGCAAGCACAAGAAAAAGAAGGGCCTCGCCAAGTACATTCCGCTTCCCAACGTGCAGTAGCGTCGGGGGAGTGACACTAAATGTCTTGTCCGCTCGTAACCTGTTTAATCGTCAGGATTTATTGACTTAGGCGTCCTTCCAAGATAACTTCGGGATATCTCCCCCTGTTACTACCGAGGAAAACCTTGGCTCGTACCGTACTGCTTGCCGACGACAGCGTGACCGCCCAGAACATGGGGCGCCGCATCCTTATGGATGCGGGTTACGAAGTGGTTACGGTCAACAACGGTTCCGCTGCTCTCAAGAGAATTCACGAAAGCCATCCTGACCTGATTGTTCTCGACGTGTATATGCCGGGCTACGGCGGGCTGGAGGTCTGCCAGCGGCTGAAAGAGTCACTGCGGAGACGGCGCGAATTCCGGTGCTGCTGAGCGTCGGCAAGATGGAGCCATTCAAGGCAGACGAAGCCAAGCGGGTCCGCGCCGACGGGCACATCGTGAAGCCGTTCGAAGCCAGCGAATTGCTGGCCGCCTTGACCCGGATGGAAGACAAGATTGTTCCGCAGGGCGGCGGACGGCGCAACAAATCCGACAGTGGAAAGTCGGGGAAGAAAATGCGGGCGGAGGACCAGTTGGCCTCCGCGGATGAAGCCAGCAGCGATCGGGTGGCGTATCTGACCGAGAAGAAGCGCCGCGCCGAGAGCGGTGCTTCGAGCGAAGCAGGCGGGGACAAGCAGGAAGCTGCGGTTGCGGCGAGTTCGGTGCCAACGGAAGCCGCAGCGGAAATCGCATCGGCCGAGACGCCCACTGCTGAGACATCAGCTGTTGCCCCTGGAGACAGTCAGGGATGGGTCCTCGGAAAATCGCTGTTCGGAAAGCCGGGGCCCAGCGATTTGGCGCTCAGCGAATCGATATTCGATAAAACCGTGGCCGGAAAATCGGTCGCCGACGCCGCTGCTGAGGCGAACGCTGCGGCCGAGGCTAAGGCCGAGCCGCCGGTTGCGGACGCGGAGAAGACGGAAATTGTTACTGCGGTGGCGACTGCGCCGCGATGGGTGGCAGAGAACGCAGTCTTGACCGCGGAAGAAGCGTCGTTAGCGTTGGATGCGGAAATGCAGCGGGCCCATGCAAAGCCCGCGCCGGCGGCAGCCGAACCTGAGAGTTCAATGTATGACCGGCCGACCAGTTCCCATCCGGTAGTTGCGCAAGGCCAAGAAGCGAACACAGTTTCTGGAGAAGCGGCGTTTGCGGCGGCGGCATCAGCGGGTGGCCCGGCTGATCTCAGCTGTCAGCATTCGGGCTTTGACGTTCAACCAGCGCAAACCACCGCGCCAGCAGAGGCCGTCACCGTTGAGGCTCCAGTTGCAGAATCCGAAGCCGAGCCACTGCCGCCTTCCGAAGCCACGCTGGCATGGAAGAACTGGCAGCACATCCGCGATTCGGTGATGAGCCCCAAGAAAGCGGAGGCGATTGCCGAGTCGGTAGCGCAAATCGCACAGGCGCAGGCCGAGGCAAGCGCTGCGGTGCACCAACCTGCTGCGCAAGAGGATTCCACCACGAAACAGGACTCGGCGCCCAACGCGTCCGCGGCGCCCGAGCAAAGCGACAGTTCAATCAACGAAATTGTGGACAGCGTTCTCGCCGACCTCAAACCCCGCCTCATGCAGGAAATTGCCAAGAAGCTCGCGGCAAAGAAATAACGACGGCCATCAGCTGCCGCAGCCTGACCTAACCCAAAAGTGAACCGGGCCACCTCATTTGCTCCAGGTCATCGCAGGGGCTTAACGAAATCTCACCGACCGGTGGTCGAGCAAAAAGCCCCATCCAAGGGGGCCGGATGGGGCTGAGAGAAAGAAAAGGGTTACTGGTTCCAACGTAGAGCGGTCCGGCGACGTTGAGGACTGTCAGAAGTGACAGGGGGTAGCAAGCTGCTGCGAGGAACTGCCCGCTAGTTTTAGGTGTCGCCCGACGCGTCGACATCGAGCCGGCGTCGGGCGTCGATCCTAAGCCCCGGGGGAGGGCAGACGGCGAGGATAGCGGATGACTTTGGATTCTGTCATTGCGCTGTAGCAATGATTGGCGAAATTCCCATCGATAGTAGTTACCTGTTGTGCGACTGCAGTTGTTGCAATGCTTGCGCCGTCCTAGTCGCGCTTCCCCAGCCAGGAATATTGCCATGCACAGGACACGGTTTGAAAAGTTCCGCCGATCCGGGCAAGGTCGCCGTCACTGTAGCTGAATTTCACCGACTGGCGTGTGGTAAACGGGATGGAAATAGTTCCGCCGATTCTGGAGTTCGCTTGCAAGGTACCGATCTTGGAGACACCATTGATGGTTGTCTCGCCACCGTACCAATAATTTCCGTCAACCGAGGCCCACAGGCGCGGCTTCACGTCGTAACTCAAGTACATTTCGATGGCGCCGATGGGCGCTTGGGTGAGAGTGTTGCGGGTTGTGGAGAACTGGCTGCCCGTCAGGTAATCGGTGTTTGCCGTAAACAGCCACGCGCCGCCATATGCATCCAGTATCCAGTTACCCCATCGTCGGGAGAAACCGAGTTCTGGTTTAAAGGCCCAGCGGTTGCTCCCCGGATTAATCAGTTGGCTTGGGTAGTACTGGCCCGTCGGCGCCACCACTTGCAGGCTGACCCCCAAGAGGGTCTTCTGCTTCCACTGCGAAAATCCTGCCGGCGGCATTGCAGGCCCTCCGATAAGATTCACCGAGAAGCGGTAGATTGAATCCGCCAGGCCGGAACGGTAAACCCGCTGTTGATTTCCCGCCACTTCTCCCTGGAAGTGTCCAATCACATAAGGCAACGTCGCGGTGAAGTTGGCCGACCGCTTGAAAAAGCCAAACGAGTAATAGTAGCTGAGGGCCGGCGCGCTGAATCGCCCCGAAGCGTTGGTAATCGGGAGAGCACTGCCAACGAAAATGCTGCCATCGTTGAAGGCGTCGCTCACAATCACCGCATTCCAGTGGACGGGCGTGATGACGTAGGCCCGAGGCCTGAGATCCTGGGCGGCGACGAGCTGCAGCGCACATAGCGCCATTGCCGCCGCGAGCAGCTTTTTGGGCATGTCCACAATAGCCACGGCCGTGATTGGCCACCTGCAAACTTTGCTAGCGTAGGCTGCACTCCACACTTCCGGCCCGCAACTGGCAACTGCGACAGTGCTTCTTGGACCGGTGGGCTGTTCCGATTTCGTAACAAAACCAGAGTAGTTAACAGGGCCAGCGGGCTGCGATGCCAAACTGTGTTTCCAGAATCGGGAGAGAAAGTTTTCTCCGGCTGCCCCCGTATTGAAAGGCCAGATCCAGTTTTCTCCCAGAAGACATGGTGCAAGTAAGATCGCTATGCAAGTGCTGGTGTTGACGGCGGACCCTTCGTTGGTGAGCACTTTTACGGACGTTTCCAAAGAGTTTGGCATTGCTGCGCAACCCACGCAGTGCTCTCAACAGGCTTCGGAGCAGCTGAATCGGGCAAGGTACGCAGGCCTGGTGTTGGACTTTGACACGGTCCCCGATGCGAGGCCTTTTGTCGCCCTGGTGCGCGCCAGCCGGTCAAACAAGAATGCAGTGGTGTTTGCGATTGCGACAAATATCTCCAGCACCGACCAAGCGCTGCAGGAGCCGGCGCATTTTCTGCTGCGTCGGCCGCTTGGCGCCGATACGATCAGGAAAACGATCCGCAACGCTTATGACCTGTTGTCCGGGAAGCAAAGGCACGATTTCCGATGTACCGCTGACCTTCCGGTCCGGCTCACATCGGCAAGTTCGGGTGTCAGCCTGGAGTGCCAAACCATGAATGTCAGCAGTAACGGAATGGGAGTGGCGAGCCCGGCCGCGATGAGGAGTGCCGAGGTGATGGACATTGCACTCCAACTTCCCGACGGCTTCACCGTTCGCGCCACCGGCATTGTGATCTGGGACGACCGGCACGGGAAGAGCGGGCTGAGCTTCCAGTGCGGTGACGTGGCGATGCGCGAGAAGTTGGATTCCTGGCTCGACTCTCAATTCACAACAGTGCACGCTCACCGAGCGTCTGGCTGATGCCGCCGGGCTAGACCGTGTTTGCCTGCTTCTCCGCCAGGTCGCCGATGACGGGCAGCTTGAACATCTGTCCCTGATAGGCCTTCATCACCAGGATGATCCAAATAATCAGCCCGGCCAGGCTGACCAGCGGCCACAACAGGACGGTTGCCCAACCCAGGATGGGAATTTGCACGATGATCCTGAGCGCGATCCAGAGCACCGTCCACGCCACCGCGAAGAAGATGCATTGAAAAGCGTGGAAGCGGATGAACCGTTTCTTGTTGAAGGGCTCCAGCACCAGAAACAGAATCGCCGGGATAATGGTGACGTACGCCAGAGCGCCGGCCATATTGTCGGTGAGCCCAGTGCCGGCTGTGGTGGATGCGGCAGTTGGGGCGGTGCTGGCGGGTGCGGCGCCCGCACATTTCGAACAGACGGTGCCCTCAGCGATTTGCGTTCCACAATTCGAGCAGAATGCCATTGAACGGCCTCCTGAAAACGACGGATTCCACACTCGCCGGATGCGGCCCTGAGAGAAGCGCTTCGCGGCGAGACTTCGCGGCGGACGCAGGGACGTTATCAGAAATACCCTGTGGGCGCAATGAGTGCCCGCAAAGCGTAAGGTCCTTACCCCGCTCGCTGTTTACTTCTCTTGCAGCTCAAACGTTTGCAGCTAGCCCAGTGACTGGGATCACAGCAGTGTGTAAACGGCGTCATTTCGTTCCGCAAACGCGGGCGATAAGTTAGAAGCGAGATTGGAGGTGGTTATGCCAGCAACCGCGCAGGTAGTGGAGGCGAAGGTTGAAGGGAAAAAGATCGGATTCAAACATGTGATGGTTGCGACCGATTTTTCTCCTGCGTCGGAGCGGGCTGTGGAGTTGGCACTGGCGATGGCGCGCCGCGACGGAGCGCGGGTGACGATCATACATGCGCTGGCTCCCCAGCCGCGGGAGTTCGTCCCCATGGATTCGCCGCCCGAGTTGGACCGTCCGCGGATCAAGGCCGAGCAACGGATTCAGCAACTGGCGAAAGAGGCGACGGGCCATGGCATCTCATGCAGCATACGTATTCAACGGGGACGCGCCGGGGAGGTAGTGGCTTCGTTGCTTGAGCGTGAAGGGGCCGGCTTGCTGGTGCTGGGAACGCGCGGGCGTGAAGGCATCAGAAAAGTCGCGCTGGGATCGGTGGCGGAGGAGGTTGTGCGCCAGGCGAACTGTCCGGTGCTCACCGTGGGGCCGCATGTGACAGCTACGAATACGGCCGCGCTTGCGAAGGGACTGCGGTGCATCGTATTTGCCACCGACTTCGGGCCGGCGTCGGCGAAAGCTTTTCCGTACGCGTTGTCCCTCGCCGAAGCGTACGGGGCGAAGCTGGTGCTGGTCCACATGTTCCCGATGCTGCCGGGCATCGCCGCCGCCTCGTATACCCCGGCGGTCACGTCGGCACGCAGCCTGGTTGAATGGCAGGTGCAGGCGAAACACGAGAGCCTGACGAAACTGAAGGCACTCATTCCCCCAGGGACAAAGCTGGCCGCCGCTCCGGAATTTGTGGTGGCCACAGACTTTCTCCCCGAAGGAATTTTGACCGCCGCCGAGTGGCACAAGGCTGACCTGATCGTGATGGGCGCCAATCGCGCCGACTCAGCCCGCATCGCATCGCATATTCCCTGGTCGGTGACGTATCACGTGATCGTGGAAGCAGAATGCCCGGTGCTGACCGTCGGAGGCTGAAGCGCGGCTGCCGGAACAGGCGCGGCCATCTCAGTTAAGGCGCCAAGGGCGGGCCTGCAACCGTCCTTGGTATATTGCAGGTATATCGCGCAGATTGCCGATCCTCTCGACTCCCAAAATCTGAGTCGTCGCAAACAAGAGCTGTTTTCCAGAGCAGCGCTTCACTCCGGCTGTGCCTTTTACCAGTTTCATTTTCTATCAGCTCATCTAAGGTGAACGCCAGTGTGCATGGAATCGGCGTCCCCCACCTCACATCCGGGACGGTGATCTCCAGCGCATCGAAAAACAGGAGAACACGAGATGCAGCAGACGCGGAAGATAATGTATCTGCTTCTTTTCGTGCTGCTTTGCGGCGCGAGACAGATGTCAGCACAGGAATCGGGGACGACCCAGGAGGACACGATTCGTAAACTGCAGACCAGGATGGACCAGCTGGGGGCGCAGATGGCCGAAATTCAGTCGGAATTGAATGCCATCAACGGCGCCAAGCTTCCGCAGAATGGTTCTATCGTGACTACGCCACCGCCACCGTCTGCGCTACCACAGGTCACTCCGGAGCAACAGGAGGAAGCCATCGGCAAGGCCACCTCGGAGCACCATACTTTTGCCGAGGATGAGGAGGACGCGCCGCGTCTTTATAACGCTCCTCTGGAACCAACCCTTCCCGGGTTCTTTCTTCTGCCAGGCACCCGCACCATGCTGCGTCTCGACGGATCGGCGAGGACCGATTTCATCTATGACCCGAGAACTTCGGCGCTGTCGGATTCGTTTGTTCCTTCGTCGATACCGATTCCTTCGGTTCCGGATACGGGCAATTTCCTGGCCAGCATTCGCGGAAGCCGCGTGATGGCGGACTTTCGCATTCCCGTGGGCGACCAGGCGACCGCGCGCACGTTCTTTCAGCTCGATTTCTTCGGCGCCAACGGTGCGACCGCTCCGCGCCTGCGCCATTTCTACGCCCAGCTAGACAACGTTCTGGTTGGCCAAACTTTCACCAACTTCATGGATCCGGATGCGTTCGCGGACTCTCTGGACACTCAGGGAGCAAATTCGGCGGTCAGCGTGCGTCTTCCGCAAGCCAGATACAGCTTCGGACTCGGGGGCGGCGCGAGCGCTTATGTGGCCGTCGAGGTTCCGTCGTCCTCGATTGATTTTTCAATCGCGGGTACGCAGGCCACGCCGACCACTCCCGCTCCGGACGGCACACTGCGGTTTCGAAACGAATGGGAGCATGGGCATCTACAGCTGGCAAGCGTCTTTCGAGATCTGGGAGCCAGGCTGCCAAGTGGGCTAAACGAAACCGTTTTTGGATGGGGCGTGAATGCAACCGGCGGCATCGAGTTGTTCGGCCGGGACAACATTGTTTTAGGGGCCGCCTACGGCCATGGCATGGCGCGGTATGTGGGCGACACGGCTGCCCTGGGCCTGGACGCAGCCCCCATATCGGCAACGAATCTGTCGCTGCGGGCACTGCCTGTTTTTGCAACGTATGCCAGCTATCAGCATTACTGGTCCCCGGCCGTACGATCGAATGCGACGGGCGGTTTTGTGCAGGTGCAGAACACGCAGTTCCAGCCGGACAACACCTACCACGACAGCACCTATTCGTCCGCCAACCTTATCTGGAACCCGTTGGGCAGCCTGGATTTTGGCGCGGAATTTATCTACGGATGGGTGAAGGAGAAGAGCGGGGCCCATGCCAGTGATCCGCGTTTTCAGGTCACCGCAAGATACACCTTCGTCAAGCTGCACCCGCAGGAGCCAAAGTAACCATTCAGGAGTTGCAACCAGCGTTCAGCGAGCTCATCGGAACCTTGGCGATGCCGGGTAAGAGCATCCGCGAAAATGGGAGGGCCCTTGCCATCACCAGAAAGCAAAGGGCCGATGAAGGCACTCGCGATTCGGCAAGGCGCCGCTACGATCCTAATAATCAGGCAGCCGATTCTTCGGC
The DNA here is from genome assembly GCA_963819825.1 of uncultured Acidobacteriota bacterium. Classification (GTDB taxonomy): domain Bacteria; phylum Acidobacteriota; class Terriglobia; order Terriglobales; family Acidobacteriaceae; genus Gp1-AA145. The sequence continues at coordinate 50,171 of CAWFXO010000001.1, read as the reverse complement.
CACGGTCAGGGGACAAGCGGGTGGGTGGTCGCACTCACATGCGATTTCCACCTCCGCCGATCCAGCGTCCTCGCAGGTTTCACCGCAATACGTTTCTCCTTCCGGCACAACGCAACGGCACGGCAGGTGGGCACAGGTTCTCGGTTCATTGCGCAACATAGTGACCTCCGAAGTGAAAGTAATCTTATAAGCGCTGAGTTGCCCTGTTTGTCCTGTCAAGATGGACAGTCGCAAACGGCCAACAACCTGCGATCCAAGGGCAGCGTTTCATCTGGATAGGTGGCCCATTCAAGCCCGATTTTGGCTTGAGTGGGGCAGTGCTGTGCGGATGCGTCCCGTCCGTCTCCGAGTTTCCTGTCTCCGAGTTTTCGCGGGTTGAAACCACGCATTCGACCATGGGAGTCTTCGCAATCGCCTCGGCGAACCGGTCCGCCGCAAAATGGAATATGCCGCCATGCCTCGCTGATTTCCGGTGCATCTGTTCGAGAGCGTGCCCCGACGCGTCTTTGAGAACCATCCGCAGACTCGTCTCAAAGCGCTGGTCGCCCTTAAAAATACTGCTCATCGAGCGGATCAGCTTCAAAGTTTCGTAGAGGATTCCCGAGACGAAGAAATGGCCATTCATGCGGTCCCGCATCGCCTCCGGAGTATTTCGGTTATTCGTGCTCATCATGAGCGAATGCGCGGAATTCAGCGCATTTACCGCTCTCGCTAAGGCCACGACATAAGGGAATTTCTTGTCCGCTTTGGCCTTTTTGAGCGCCGAAGGGCTCCCGTAGATCTGCCTACCCCTGCCGTCATCCTTCAAAAGGCACCTCCATTGACGTTCTTGTCGGGGATTTTGAGTGTAATGGCGATTTTTCTACAAACTTCTGGTGTAAAGGTCGGTTTCCCTGATGGAACAATATTCGTTATATCGTCACACTCCAACGCTTGTTCCGCCTATTGGCTGAAAATCTTCGCAAATTCCATTTACGGCTTTTTCGTCGAATTAATTCCAGAACTGCAGAACCAGAAAGGTTCCGCTCAGGATTTATTCAGGCGAAAAGAATTTTTCCGACTCCTCGGAAATTATCGAAAATGCCGGGAAATGGTTTTTCCCGCCTTTGGCTTCCCTGATTACCTCCGCAGGGCGGTTATTGCTTGGAATGACCGAGGCGTGCGTTCAGGAAAAGCAGGGCGCCTATCTTTTCTGTGACACCGATTCACTAGCAATAGTCAGCTCGGAAAAGGGCGGTATTCTCAATATTCCCGGCAGCGAGAATGTCAGAATTCTCCCCTGGCGGGAGGTGCGGGAAATTGCGGACCGGTTTATTTCCCTGAATCCGTATGACCCGGCGGCGGTAAAGGGCTCAATTCTCAACCTGGTTGACGCTAATTTCGTCGATTCCGACCCAACAAAACCACAGCGCCAGCTCTACGGCTACAGCATTGCCGCCAAACGCTATGCGCTGTACGAAAAGCCCAGCAAATCGGAAATCACAATTATCGATCCGAAGGCGCACGGCGTGGGATTCCTGTATCCACCAAGGAACTCACCAAAAGGCTGGGATTCCGACGTCCCGCAATGGATTTACGAAATGTGGGAATACATTGTGCGCAACGCCCTTGGGCTAAGAACCAAATCGCCGGATTGGATCGAAGTCCCACAAATGATGCGGCTCAATATCACCACCTGCAACGTGCTCAAAATGCTAGGAAATTGGGAGATAGCCCGCCCGTACAATTTTCTGCTTTTGCCCATGGTGGACCCGTTATTTGGTTGTGTGTTCGACCGGCGGGCAACCGAAAAGATTTTGTTGGTTTGTGCGTTTTCTTCAAAGCAAGAGCGCTGGCTTGATCTGGAATGTGTAAACGTCCACGACGGCAAGAGGTACAAAATGGTGAATTGCCGGGAAGATTGCAACATTCCTCACAACGTTGTTTTTCCATCACAATTTGCGCGGCTGATTGTTGAATATCAGGAACACCCAGAAGCCAAAAGCCTGGCCCCGGACGGCTCTCCATGCCAGTCAAATACCAGCGGACTTCTGCGCCGCGCCCACGTCGTCGCCGGAGAAATTCGCTACGTTGGAAAAGAAACGGATCGCAAATGGGAAGAAGGGGACGATATTAGCGTTTTGGAATTCGCTGCGACCGAGTACGGAAGATCAGCGCGGGTGATCGCCAGCGAAGAAATAAGAAACAAAATCCTGGAAATTGGAATAAACAAATGCGCTCGCGAAAGCGGATTTCATCGGGCCAATTTCGTGCGGAAGCTGGTTCGCGGAATGCCCGTAAAGCGCAATTCGTATGAGGAATTCTTGCGCTGGCTGCAGGGCTACGGAAACAACAAGAATTGAAGCTATTGGATTGTGGACGTAAACAGCGATTCACTCAGAGCCGAATCGCGAGCGAACTGGCGGCAGTAGTCCCAACGCCGCCATAACGTTCACACCGTTCGTGCGAGTGAGCAACCACAACACCCCTGTCGGTATCGATCTGACGCAAACATTGCCCGTGACTGAAGTATGCTCGTCCGGACGCGCCCTTTATCAGGTGAGTTTCATCGATCTTCTGAGAAGATGTAGTGCTCGCAAGTGCGTATCGCAGTTTCCATGGAGCACGTCCACCGCTGACCTCAATGACCTTGCCAGTCACGCTGATTTCTGCGTCAGGGGTGCCCCAGAGGAATTTGGGGGCGCAGAGAAACAATAGTATCGAGAGCGTCCCGACCACAGATCGAAGCACGTGCAGTTTGGCCACAGGGTGAGGTCCCCCGGAGGACAAAAGCAAGCCAAAGCGGTGATCGGATACATTGCGATTACCGAACAGAGTCCACCATGCTTTCATCCTCCTATTTGACACCGAAAAGGCAAGGATCGACGATTACCTTCGTACCAGCTATTTGACACCGAAAAGGCAAGGATCGACGATTACCTTCGTACCAGTCTCGTAGAACAACGCCCAGGCGTTCTGGGCTGCCAAGGTCCTCGATCCGGTCAATGACTGTAATGGGGGTTTTCTCAACAGCGCACGTTGAGAGTTGATTTCAAGGTGTCGAAGGAAAGCATTGAACACGTTTGTATTTTCCCTGGCCCATCGTGAAGCATGGCCCTTCTGGCGGATTTTTCATCGATAGCGCTTTCCCGCCTTCCACAGTGAAATACTCTGCCGTTCCTGGCGCACTCGCCGTCGTTACATTTACAAAGTATGGCGTCTGAGAATCGCGCAGTGATTCGGGCTTGCCTTCCAGCGGAGCACATTGAACGTAGCCCTGAGGGACGACCCCATACTGAATTGAGCGGAGCCGCCAAACGGGCTGTCCCCAACTGAGACGGTCAGCAGGTTGGATGCACCAGAGAGCGAATTTCGGGTCATTGGGGAGTTCGGCTGCGCTGAGGTATTCCGGGCTGAAGACTACGAAGTCCGTGAGCGTCCCACTTCCTGAGAGTAAAGGTAGGTACCCCAGACACGCTTGTGATCTTGATTTCTGTCGCCTGCTCAAAATTCAAGAGCATGAGAAAAAACGCAATTGGAAGGAGGGTGGCAAGGAACCACAGCCGTGAACCTCGAACACCCGCAACGACCGCCGTGAGCAGCGAAACGGAAGCTCCACCAATTAGGATGCGCACAAAGATAGGCGTTATGGGCCGAAACCAAGTAGGCAGCATCGAGTAGATCAACAGTGCAGCCATTACCAATAGGCTGGTCACTCCAGAACAGATTGCTTTCTGTCTCATTTGCTGTTCCGCCATTAGTCAAAGTTGAACACGAGCACTCGTGCCCGCCCAAATTACGTTGGTGCTCGGCATCGCGCGTTGGTGTTATAAGGCGATTACACTCATTGACCCCTACCCGCGCACGCTCGCGCGCCTCTCACGCGCGCGCCCCGCGCCGCTGAACCGTGATCCCAAGGGGAGGGTCCATTTTGCCGTTGGTATACACCACCCCTACGTCAGTTTGACCCTTTTTTTCTCCCGCCTGTAAGATCGAAGTTCAGCACTTAGCAATTACTCTCTGCCGACTGCTGATCTTCCCATGCCTCACGATCTGCCTAAATCCTACGAGCCGGGCGCGATTGAAGCGCGCTGGGCGGAGTATTGGGTCAAGGAAAAGCTGTTCTCCGTCCCTACGCCGCGTGAGGGAGACACGCGTTCCGTGTTCAGTCTGCTTTTGCCGCCGCCTAACGTGACCGGGCGGCTGCATATGGGGCACATGCTGAATCAGACGCAGATGGACATCATCATGCGCTGGCATCGCATGCGGGGGGACGTGACGCTGTGGCTGCCGGGGACGGACCATGCCGGGATTGCGACCCAGATGATGGTGGAGCGGCAACTGGCGTCCGAGGGCAAGAAGCGCTCGGAGCTGGGGCGCGAAGAATTTGTGCGAGCGGGTGTGGTGCGTGGAAAAAGCAGTATGGCAGCGCGATTCAGGAACAGATGCGGCGGCTGGGCGCGTCGGTGGACTGGAGCCGCGAATATTTCACCATGGACGAGAACCTTTCGCGCGCGGTGCGCGAAGTGTTTGTCCGGCTGCATGAAGAAGGGCTGATTTATCGCGGCAAGTACATCGTGAACTGGTGTCCGCGGTGCGAGACGGCGATTTCCGATCTTGAAGTGAAGCACGAGGAGATTTCGGGGAAGCTGTATGAGATTCGGTATCCGGTTGTCAGGAAGTGACGAGTTTATTACGGTGGCGACGACGCGTCCGGAGACGATGCTTGGCGACGCGGCGATTGCGGTGAATGAAAAAGACGAGCGCTACACGCATCTGCACGGGAAGAAAGTTTTGCTGCCGCTGATGGGGCGCGAGATCCCGATCATCACTGACGAACTGGCGCAGCCGGAGTTTGGGACGGGCGCGGTGAAGGTGACGCCGGCGCATGATCCGAATGATTTTGAGGCGGGGCTGCGGCACAACCTGCCGCAGATTGAAGTCATGGACGCGCGCGGGCACATGAACGAAAATGCCGGACCGTATGCGGGCCTGGACCGCTATGCGGCGCGCAAACGGGTGCTGGAAGATCTGCAGGCGCAAGGATTTTTTATTGGCGAGAAGGCTTACACCATTGCGATTGGCAAGTGCGATCGCTGCGGGACGGTGGTCGAGCCGCGGCTTTCGACCCAGTGGTTTATCAAGATCAAGCCGCTGGCCGAGCGTGCGATTGAAGTGGTGGAGAAAGATTACATCCGGTTCACGCCGGCGAATTACCGCACCATTTATTTGAACTGGATGCGCAACATTCACGACTGGTGCATCTCGCGGCAGTTGTGGTGGGGACATCGGATTCCGGCGTGGCATTGCGCCTGCGGCGAAATTATTGTCGCGCAGGAGACGCCAACGTCGTGTGGGAAATGCGGCGGGGAGTTGAAGCAGGATCCGGATGTGCTGGATACGTGGTTTTCGTCCGGGCTGCTGCCGTTTACTTCCTTGGGATGGCCGGAGGCGACGCGCGATCTGGAAGTTTTTTATCCGACGTCGCTTTTGATTACGGGATTCGACATCCTATTTTTCTGGGTGGCGCGGATGATCATGCTGGGGTGCTGGTTCATGGCGCCGCCACATAAGCCCAGTGGCGGCAATCGACCATGTGGGGACGGGCGTCCTCGCCCGTCCGGCCGAGCGAAGCTCGGCGCCGCCTTTGACCGACGAAGAGCTGCGCGCCTCCGTTCCCTTTCGCGAGGTTTACATCCACGCCCTGGTGCGGGACGCCGAGCGGCAGAAGATGTCGAAGACCAAGGGCAACGTGCTCGATCCGATTCAGGTGATTGAAAAGTACGGGACGGACGCGACGCGGTTCACGCTGGCGGCGATGTCGTCCCCGGGGACGGACATTGCGTTCAACGAGAGCCGGACGGAAGGCTATCGGGCGTTTGCCAACAAGATTTGGAATGCGGCGCGGTTCATGTTCATGAACGTGGACCGTATCGGCTCGTGTGGCGCGGACACTCTTGTCCGCGCGGCAGCTGACCCGGCGCATGGCGTTTCTGGATTTCGTCGCAGCGACCCTAGAAGACCGCTGGATTCTTTCGCGTTTCAACAGCGTGGCTCGAGAGAGTGAACGAATCGCTGGCCAGCTATCGCTTCGACGAAGCGGCGAATTCCATCTACGACTTCTTCTGGGGCGAGTTTTGCGACTGGTATCTCGAGCTGATCAAGCCGCGGCTGGCGCCGGAATCGGACGAAGCTGGCGCTCGCGTCGCGTGCGGAAATCTGGTGGCGCTGTTCGAAGCTTCGCTGCGGCTGCTGCATCCGGTGATGCCGTTTATCACCGACGAAATCTGGCATGCGATTTACGATGGCAAGCCGCCGCAGAAGTCGCTGGCGCTGGCGGCGTATCCGCAGGCGGATGAGAAGCAGATCGACCGCGAATCGCCGAGACGCAGATGGCGATCCTGCAGGATTTGATCGTCAGCGTGAGAAATCTGCGGGCGGAGTTGAAGGTTGAGACCAAGGCCAAGGTGCCGATCGAGATGTATACGTGCCTGAGGCGGAGATTCGGGCGCTGATCGAGCAGAATCTTGGCGCGGTGGAGCGGCTGGCGAACGCTGGAGACGGTCACGTTTGCGGAAAAGTCGCTTAGCAACCTGCCGGGGGCGCGGAATACGGCGCGGTTTGACGTGCATGTGATCTACGAAAAGAAGATTGATGTTGCCGCGGAGTGTGAGCGGCTGAAGAAAGAGCTTGAGAAGATGGAGAAAGAAACGGCAAACTTGCAGAGGCAGTTGGGGAATGAGCAGTTCCTGGCGAAGGCGCCGGCGCAGGTGATTGAAAAAATGCGGGCGCGGGTGGCGGAGTTGGAGATTTTGCAGGGGAAGACGCAGGGGCAGATGGATGAGTTGGGGTGCGAGTAGACCTCGGTCGCGCCGTCTGGATGTCGAGCGAAAGCTCTACTTAATTTTGCCGAGTAGCAGGCGAAGAGCGGCGGGCGAGGGCGCCCGCCCCACACAAGAGCTACTGGCGACTGGCCACTGACCACTGGCAACTGATTATGGATTGGAACGGTCGGCGCATCACCGCGATTTTGGAAAACGCGTTGCTCGAGGACAGGGCGACGCGGGATGCGACCAGCTATGCCTGCATTGATGCCGAACAGCGCGCGGCGGGGACGATTCTGGCCAAGCAGGATTGCATTCTTGCCGGCCTCGGTTGCGTGTCGCGGATTCTCGACGTGTACGCGGCGCTCGATGGCGCGGTGGTTTCGCATTACGAAGTCACCAGTCATCCGGAGATTTTTGATGGAATTCGACTGCACAAAGGGCAACAGATTGCGGTCATCCTGCACAATGCGCGGGTGATTCTTTCCTGCGAGCGGGTGATGCTTGAATCTGTTGCAACGGTTGAGCGGGATTGCGACCCTGACTCGCAAATTTGTTGAGGCAGTTCACGGAACCAAGGCGCGAATCCTCGACACCCGCAAGACCGCGCCGGGGCTGCGCGTGCTGGATAAATACGCGGTGCGCTGTGGCGGCGGGCAGAACCATCGGCTGGATCTTTCCGATGGGGTGCTGATCAAGAACAACCACATCGCACTGGCCGGAAGCCTGCGCACCGCGCTTGAGAGAGCGCTTCGCAATCGCCGCGGGACGCAGATCATTGAAGTGGAAGTGCGCACGCTCGCCGAGCTGGAAGAAGCGCTGAGCTGCGGCGCGGAAGCGATCCTGCTCGACAACATGGCGGTTGCTGACGTGCACAAGGCGGTGGAACGATGCTCCAAGATTGACCGCCGGATTCCGCTGGAAAGCTCGGGGGGCATCCGGCTGGAAAACGTCCGCGAATATGCCGAAACCGGTGTGGATTTTATTTCCGTCGGGGCGCTGACCCACTCGGCGCCGGCGGTGGACTTGAGCCTGCGCATCGTTCCCGCCTAAGTTGTTCATGCGAAAGGTCGCGCTGGGCCTGAGATTTGACAATTCCTTGCCTTCCCATCTAAAGCGTTTCAGGTTATATTTGTAGGCCATGAAATCGCCGCGGGCCTATCGACTTTGCCGTGCCGTCTTCGCCCTGTTTCTGACTTCAGCCTTCGCAGCCTGCGGCTCCAGTGGGGGAGGAGGCGGTGGTGGGGGTGGTGGGGGCGGTGGTGGCAATCCGCCATTCCAAGTGAGCGTTAATGCGGATGTGCTGACAAACCGGCATTCCATTAGTCCATTCGTTTACGGGGGCAACTTCCCGAAGGATCCAGGGACGGCCACTGGTGGCGGCCTCACAGTGGTGCGCTGGGGCGGCAATGCGGCTACTCCCTACAACTGGACGAACTTCGATACCAATGCTTCGGCAGACTGGTATTTCCAGAATCGCCCATGGGATTCGAGTGCCAGCCCGCCGTGGCCGGTTGATTCCGCTCAGTGGGTAACTGCTGTCAAGAACGCGGGATCTGCTCCTCTGATGACAGTCGGGATGCTGCCGTGGGTCGCCAAGGACGGCCAATTCAACAGCATCAGTTTCTCAATCTCTAAGTACGGATACACCGCATGCAAGCTAAATCCTTATTATTCTGATGACGGCGACGGTACCAAGGCCCCTTGTGGCGGACAAACTACAAATTATGTGACTGGAAACGATCCGCACGATGCTTATGTGCCTCTACTTGACGGCCCTCCACAGGCAGGTGATCCTGCGGGCAGTGTCTATCGAAACCAGTGGGTGAGTGCTCTAGCTACGGCATTCGGCAACACTAATTCCTGCAACATTCCATATACATCCATTACATCGTGTCACTTTTACGATATGGATAACGAAATTGATATTTGGAGCGGCACGCATCGGGACGTTCACCCATTGGGTGCCGGATACGACGAACTTCGCGACACTTTGATATCTGAGTCGCGAGCCGTCAAGGGCTGGGATCCCGCGGCCGTTCGGCTAGGCCCGGTAAGCTGCTGCTGGTGGTTTTACTGGAATTTGCCCAGCCCCACCGACAATAAGTCAGCGCATGCCAGTATCGACTTTCTGCCCTGGCTGATTAACGAAGTGTATTGGCGAGACCAGATCGCGGGCAACCGGTCGTTGGATATTTTTGATATTCACGCCTATCCCGACGGGCCTAATACGAGTGGCTACACGCAAGCGCAAACGCGGGCGCTTGCTGTAAGCATTTACCGCGATTATTGGGACCCATCGCTGGTAAGCGCAAGTGGCCTCAGCGCACCCTTTGCGACCAGCATCCAGCCGAACAACACTATCGCGTTTCGCATCCCGCGCATGCGGGCGATTCTGAACTCGACTTACCCCGGAACTCCGTTGTCATTCACGGAGTGGAGCGCCGCATTTGCCGGCGAGTCGGATTTCTCAACTGCCCTTGGCGATGCCGATGCCTACGGGATTCTGGGACGGGAGCGCGTCTCGTTGGCGACGCGCTGGGGCGCACCGGACCCGGCAAATCCCAATTATCAAGCTCTAAAGCTGTACACCAACTACGATGGTTCACACCATGGCTTCAGCCAGATTTCGGTAGCAGCGACCCACAATGCTGATCCTGACTTGTTCAGCGTCTATGCGGCAACCAACGCCGTTGGGAACTCGATGACACTGATGGTCTTGAACAAGGATCCGAGCAATGCTGCGCAGACTAGTTTCAGCCTTAACGGTTTCACGCCCTCGCAGGTGACAAGCTATACGCTGTCCCAGTCATCGCCGAACACAATTACGGCTGGTAGTCCACAGGCATGGGCCTCAAGCATGACTTTCCAGCCCTACACGGCGACGTTGCTGGTGATCAGCGGCAGCTCCACGCCTCCGGCTTCGGAATGGGACCTGAATCCGGACGCAACCATGGTGCCTGCGAGCGGGACCACGACGCTGGCGCCAAAACTGATCAGCGGCAGCGCCACGGTTGCACTGAACACCGCCGTGTTTGACAGCTTCGAAGGCGCAGCCGCGTGCAACGGCGGGAGCATCAGTCTTACCAATCCCACCGTCGCCTCAGGCACCCCGGGGACGATCACGTTGAATGCGCCTGCCAGCGCCGCCTTCTGCCACTTCACCGTTACGGCAAGCGATGGAACGACCAAAGGCGGATGGCTGGTTGTCGGCAAACCGGCGGCAACTTTGGCCAAAACCGCTGCCACCGACAATCAGACTGGGGCTGTCGGCACAATTCTGCCGCTGCCGCTAACGGTAACGTTGAGTCCCGGGCAGTCCGGTGGAACGGCGGGCGGCGCGAGCGTCTTCTTCACATCACCAGCGCCACGGGAGGATCGCTGACCAACGTCGCTTCCGGCAATGGCGAGAAGATATTCGCCGGATCGAAAGTGATTGCCGTGACCAACAGCTCGGGTGTGGCCAAGGTGACGCTGACTCTCCCGGCCAGCGCAGGCGCAGTCTCGGTGACCGCGGAGGGACCATACGGGCTGGGGCATCCGGTGGTGCCTTTCAGCGAGACTGCGCAGTAGTTGCCGTTGCGGCGCGGGTCGCGCATAATTCCAGCATCGCCAAAGCCACTCCAACCCGGAGGCTGCGGGCGGGTGCATCCACCCGCGCCGCTGCCAGCAAGGCCGCGCTTCTCCAAACCGCGCAGCAGACCGACGCACGTCTGGGCAAGATCGTCCGCGTGCTGATGAGCTTCCCGACTGTCGTCATCAGCGGGACTAAGCTGGCGCAGGAGATTGGCACCAATCGGTCGGAAGTGTGGCGGCTGGTGCAGCAGCTGCGTACGCTGGGAGTTGAAATTGCCGGCCATCCTTCCAGCGGGTATCAGTTGACTGCGGTGCCGGACCTGCTGCTTCCGGAAATGGTTGACCCGTTGGTACGGGGGACGATTTTCGGGGGACAATTTCATCACTATTATCGCGCCGGTTCTACCAATACGCTGGCGCTGGAAGCGGCCGCCGGCGGCGCTCCTGAGGGCAGCGTGTTCCTCGCCGAGCAGCAGACGGCGGGGCGGGGCCGCGGCGACAATCAGTGGCACTCGGCGGAATCGACAGGGATTTATTGCTCAGTGATTCTGCGTCCGGCGCTGCCGCCGTCGGAGGTGCTGACGCTTTCGCTGGCGGCGGGGCTGGCGGTGCAGGCAGCGATCCAGGAAGTTGATTCGCGTGTGACTCCTGACTTGAAGTGGCCGAACGACGTGCTGATCCACGGCAAGAAGTTTTGCGGGATTCTCACCGAGATGAGCTCAGAAGCGACGCGGGTTCGGCATATCGTGGCGGGAATCGGGTTGAACGTGAACCAGGTGGCTTTTCCGGACGAGTTGGAGCACACCGCGACGTCCTTGCGCCGCATCACCGGCACGGAGTGGTCGCGGGTGGAGCTGTGCGCGGCTTTGTTAAAATCGCTCGACCGGGAATATAAGGACCTGCTGGCGAATCCGGAAGCGCCGGCGGAGATTCTGCGACGATTCGAAGCGCATTCCTCTTCCGCGCGCGGCCGGCAAGTGCGCGTCGAGGAGAATGGCGGATTCGACGGCGTAACCGAAGGCCTTGATCCACGCGGGTTTCTGCGGGTGCGGACGCTCACAGGCGTGCGGATTGTTTACAGCGGAACGGTGCGGGTGAAGTAGCTAGTTGCTAGTGACTAGTTGCTAGTCAAGTCAGGTTCTACTAGCAACTAGCCACTAGTCACTAGCAACTGACTTTATGCTTCTCGTCCTCGATGTCGGCAACACCAATACGGTGCTGGGAGTGTTCGCGAAGTCGCTGACTGACTCCGGACCGCCGCCGAAGTACGACAAGCTGGTGGCCAACTGGCGGGTGACCACGCGCGCCTCGCAAACCACCGACGAGTACGGCGTGCTCTTCCGCAATCTGTTTGCGATGCAGGGGCTGGAACCGAAAGATATTGGCGGGATCGTGGTGTCATCGGTCGTGCCGCCACTCGATTCCACGTTGCGTCGGGTGTGCGAGCGCTACTTTAGTCGCAAGCCGCTGTTCATCGAGCCGGGAGTCAAGACCGGGATGCCGGTGCTGTACGAGAATCCCGCGGAAGTGGGCGCGGACCGCATTGTGAATTCGGTGGCAGCGTTTGAGAAGCATGGCGGGCCGTGCATCGTGGTGGATTTCGGGACAGCGACCACGTTCGATTGCGTCACCGCGAAGGGCGAATATCAAGGCGGAGTGATTTGCCCCGGCATCGGTATTTCCGCCGACGCGCTTTTCAACCGCACCGCGCGGTTGCAACGGGTGGACATTCGCAAGCCTGCGCGCGTGATCGGCACGACGACGGTGGGCAGCTTGCAGTCCGGTCTTTATTACGGATATCTCGGCTTGGTTGATGGAGTGCTGGAACGGCTGATCGCCGAGTTGGGGAAGTCCGTCAAAGTAGTTGCGACTGGCGGGCTGGCGGTGCTGATCGGGTCAGGATCGAAGTATATTCAGCACGTGGATGAGTTTTTGACGCTGGAAGGGCTGCGGATTCTGTGGGAGAGGAATGCGAAAGGCAGCTCTTAGCTGCTAGCTCCTAGCTTTTAGCTTGGATCGCTGCGCGCCGTTCGGCGCCTACGGCCAGCGGCTAAAGCCGGAGTCGTTATTGTGGCCGTTTTACGGCACGGCTGAAGCCGTGCCCTGGTACAACCCTCCCGAATGCGAAATCGTTTTGTCAGTGCTGCAAAACGCGTCGGCACATTTGACAGTATCGAGGCGCGGCAACAAGCTAAGAGCTAATAGCTAGCAGCTGACTTCCCGTGGACAACTACTTCAACTACTTCACCGAGATTGAGGAACACTTCCAGCAGCGGCGGGGAGGGACTCTGCTGCTCTCGACGCTCGACTGGGCGCTGATCGAAACCTGGAAGGACGCGGGCATCCCGCTGGAAGCGGCGCTGCGCGGGGTGGATGCGGCGTTCGACAAGTATGACCAGCGTCTGTCGAAGACGCGCAGAGTAAACAGCCTGGCGTACTGCGCGCAGGAAGTCCTGGCGGCAGCCGACGATATGAAGGAAGCAAAGGTGGGAACGGCGAGTGGGCCTGCCGGCAATCGCGGATTTGAAGCGAGGGAGATTTCGGCGTTTCTTGGGAAGTGCGCGACAGAGTTGGAGGGCGCTGCTTTGCCGTCGCGGCCGGGGATTTCGCCGGGAGAAATTGCGCGCGAAACCGCCAACACTTTGAAAGATCTGGCGGCAGAAGTCGAAGTGAAGCTGCCGCGGCTGGAAGATCTGGAGCGCAAGCTGACGGTATTGGAAGAAAAACTGTTTGCCGTTCTGCTGGCGGCCATTCCTGATGACGAAATTGTCGCAGTGCGAGCACAGGCGGACCGCGAACTGGCGCCGTATCGGAGCAAGATGCCGGCAGGGCAAATCGAACAGTTGCAGAAACAGTATGCTCACAAACGGTTGCTGGAAAAATACGGCCTTCCGCGTCTGAGTTTGTTTTATATGTGATCGCGACGGTGATCATTCTCCGGCGCCTAAGGCGCAATCGGTCAAACGGGCGGCATCGGCACGGGTGAAGCCGCGCCCTGGTACAAGCGCTGACACCCGGGAGCGATTCAAATCCGGACCATGCCGGGCAAGACCACCCAGTAAAGCTCCCCCAGTGAAGCTCTGGTCACATCATTCTCCGCACTCTCACCACATCTTGATCTGCCTTTAACGCCATCGTAACAGCCGGTCACTAGAATCCGCTGTGTCGAACCCCGCACCACGAAAGCGAGCGGGGCGATACTTTTCCCCCGAGGAAGGAAATCAAAATGAAGAAAGCCGCCACAATATTTTTCTGCGCGCTGGCCCTGGTGAGCGCCGCATTTGCCGGCGAAGGCGCCACTCCCAAAGGCATTCCCCATCTGGACCATGTGTTTGTGATTGTGATGGAGAACCACGGCTACGGGCAGATCATTAACAACCCCAACGCACCGTTTACCAATTGGTACGCGAATTATGCCAACAGCGCGACGAATTTCTTTGCCATCGGACACCCCAGCCTGACCAACTATCTGGAGATCGTTGGCGGCTCGAATTTCGGGGTGCGCAGCGACAACAACACGGACTGGCACGACGGCGCATGCACTCCGAATATCGTGGCCAAGACGGTGAATACTGACAACCCGTCGAGTCCCGCCATCTGCCCGATCTGGGGCGTGGGACGTGACGCTGAAACCCCGGCCGTGGATACGACCAACGAGACCACAGGCGTCCCCGGCGAGAACGACATTGACGGGATCCAGCACATCCCGGGAGCTTCCAATACTTCCGGCAAGACGATCGCCGACCAGCTCGTCACCTGGGGCCACAGCTACAAGAGCTATCAAGAGAGCTTGCCGCTGGCGGGAGCCGACAATGTGGCCTACAGCGACGGCTTCTTTACTGACACCACCGATTTCACCACCATTTTGCCGACACTCAATCCGCCGCTAACGCAGGGCGACGTGGTCCACCTCTATGCCTCCAAGCACAACCCGTTTGTTTATTTCCAGAACGTGCAGGAAGGTACTGAGCCCGGCAATACGCTGGCCAATACGGTTGGATTTGAGAAGTTGTACGGCGATCTCGGCTCCGGCAACGTCCCAACCTACTCGTTTATCGTTCCTAATCAGTGCAACGACCAGCACGGGCGCGACAATGGGGGCGCGTTCTGCAACTTTGACCCAACCAGCAATGGCACACAGGCGGGTTTGAATCCGGCTTTGATCTACCTCGGCGATGTCACTTTGCAGCGCATTGTGACCGCGATCAAGGCTTCACCGGCGTGGTCGAATGGAAAAAATGCCATTGTTGTGGTGTGGGACGAGAATGACTACAGCCTGGCTCCAAACATCAACCAGGTGCCGGCCATCGTGGACACCAACTACGGTTCGCACGGCAAAAAGAGCGCGAACTTCTACACTCATTTCTCGCTGCTGAAGTCGATCGAAGGTGGAATTGGGCTGCCCTGCCTGAACCATGCCTGCGATGAGAAGGTCAGCGTGATGTGGGATTTGTTCAACTAACAAGTTGCATCGCCCGCAGCAGAAGGCCCCACCCTTTGCGAGGGGCAAAGGGTGGGGCAACCTCTTTTTGGGTGGGGCAGTGCCTCAACGGCGATCAGGCGGCTCCCGCTCAAGACGAAGCCAGCCCACCAGGAGAGTCGCAAGCCATGGTCTTCTCGTGGTCACTGCCGCGGGAGTAGGCCAATTTTCCAGTGCTCGCGCCGAAACCAACCGCTGCAAATCAACTTTTAGCTCGCGGGCGCTCTGGTAGCGGAGGGCTGGATCTTTGTCCATGGCCTTGCGGATGATGGTTTCGAGTTCCGGAGAAATTTCGGAATTGAGCGACCGGACCGCAGCCGGCTCACAGTGCAGGATCGCATTGAGCAGCGCGGCGACGGTAGTCTCATGATGCGGACGTTTGCCGGTGGCCATTTCGTACAGGATGACGCCGCACGAGTACAGGTCGGAGCGGCAGTCCATATTCTGTGACCGCGACAATTGCTCGGGCGAGACGTAGGGCAGCGTGCCGGAGATGGTAAGGGTCCCGCTGTCGGTATCACTGTTGTCCCCTGCGACCAGCAGGCGGGCAAGGCCGAAGTCGAGGATCTTCAGTTGTCCGTTGTTGCTGATGAGAATGTTGCTCGGCTTCAGGTCGCGATGGACAACGTTCTGCCGGTGCGCTTCCTCAAGCGCCGAGACCAGTTGAATTGCGTAGTCCAAGATTTCGGATTCGCGCATCGCGCCGCGCACGAGCTTCGTGGTCAGAGTGATGCCGGGGACGTACTCCATGACCAGGAAATCCACTTCGCCGTCGGCCTCGAATCCGTGCAGAGTTTCGATGTTGGGATGATTGAGGCGGGCGAGGGTCAGCGCCTCTTCGCGAAAACGGCGGCGGGCAGATTCATCGCGCACCAGGCTGGGCGGCAAGAGCTTGACGGCAGTTTCGCGCTGCAATCGCTCGTCGAAGGCGCGGCAAACCACGCCCATGCCGCCTTCGCCAATGCGCTCTACAAGACGAAAATGACCGAGGGTCCGGACAGGGACGGGTTGCGAAGCCATACATCTCTTTCCTGCACTAAAAGTCAGAAACGGATTGCGGTCCGGTGGGAAATCCGGCAGTGACTGGGGGAGATTGTTACGCTCTCTGCCTGTGAAAATCAAGGCAAAACATCAATAAACATGCGGGTTCCAAGCGGCCCGGCACAACTGCCTACATCTTCCGGTGAAAAACATAAACCAACTCAATCAGCAGGATCAAAACCACGATGGATTCCAGAACCAACGTGCGAGATTGGTGGAATTGGTCAATCAAGGAACGGTCATCGAGGC
This sequence comes from uncultured Acidobacteriota bacterium, assembly GCA_963819825.1. Classification (GTDB taxonomy): domain Bacteria; phylum Acidobacteriota; class Terriglobia; order Terriglobales; family Acidobacteriaceae; genus Gp1-AA145. The sequence continues at coordinate 34,022 of CAWFXO010000001.1, read as the reverse complement.
GCCCCATCCTTCTCACAAGAAGACGCGAAAGGACGGGGGCGCCGTTATTTTCTGCCCGGAAAACAATCTACGGATCGATGATGATGCCAGGCGACGAACCGCCGGTGGCCAGTTGGTCGTTGCAATACAGGTCGTACAACACCAGGCCGGGAGCGGCGTCGCCCCTGACGATCGCGCTGGCGGTGTTGCCCTCGACCACAATCTGGCGGGGCTGCTCGAAAACTTCCGGAAGGTTCAATTCCAGTTTGTGGCAGTTCCCCACCACCTGCCAGACGATTTCCTGTCCTGGGGAAACGGGTTTGCGGGGGTCGGCGACTACCCAATCCCCGGGGGCGGAATGACCAGCGAACTTGGCGGTCCCGCGCGGCGAAAAGTAGATGAACACTTTTTCGTCGCGCAGGGTCTTTGCCCGCGGCGCTTTCTTGCCATCGGATATTTTGTGCAGCACATTTCTTTGCATATTTTCACTCCTCATTTAGCTGGCGGCTGTGACGCGGACACGATCTGTTTGTAGCGGGGGTCGTCACGGACCCCTTGAAAAGTCGGGTCGTTCTGGATGTCGGCGACAGAGTAGCCTGCCCGCGCCGCCTTGTCCAGCCAATCCAGCGCCGAGCCATGGTCCGCGCTCTGCTCGTAGATCTCGGCGGTGCGGAACATGAGTTCCGGGTCCGCGGGAGCGAGCGACCTGGCCTGGCGCATCAACGCGAGGGCCGGAGCCGGCTTGCCCAGCATGGAATCGCACAGCGCCAGTTCCTCCATCAGTTTGGAATCCTGTGGATTGATCTTGCGCTGGGCGTCGAGCAGTCCGGCGGCGCGCGCGTAGGCCGCCGCGGCTTTTTCTCGTTGGCCCGGGGTCCAGTAATAAGCGTCGCCCAGGTTTCGCCACACGCGGGCATCGTGATCGTTGAGCTGCAAAGCTTTTTCAAACATGCCCGCGGATTCAGCGTAGCGGCCCTGCTGGAAAAACAGGGTCGCGAGGTTGGCGTAGGCGCGGTAATTGGGCTCAATGCTGAGAGATTTCTGGAGCGTCGCCTCCGCCTGCGGCAACTTGCCCTGAAGCACGTAGATCCCACCCAGGTTGGTATAGCCGCGAACATTCTCTGGGGCCAGTTCGATCACGCGACGGAATTGAGTGGCTGCATCGTCATAGCGCGCCGTCTTCGCGTAGAAGGCGCCGAGCGCGGAATAGCCGCCCCAATAATCCTTGCGTATGTCGATGGCGTGGCGGTAGGCGGATTCGGCGTCCGCATTCTTTCCCATGGCTTCGTACGAACTTGCCAAGCCGCGGTAGGCGGCGTCGCTGGTAGCGTCGAGTTCGAGGGCGCGCTGGAATTCCTTGACCGCATCGTCGTATTTGCCCTGGCCCTGGTAGATCAAGTCCGAGGGTGGTGTGCACGGGGGCCAAGTGGTCATCCAACTCGGACGCGCTGGTGGGCGGCCGCGACGAGCCTTGGGAATCCAGCTCTGGTCTTTGGTCTCCTGAAACAAACGCCAGTACGCTTCGGCGGTCCCGGCATAGGCGAGAGCGAACTTGGGATCGCGGTCCGCGGCGGCGCGGAACAAACTGACCGCAGCCTGCAGACTGTCGGCGTTCTGATACTCACCCAGGTATCCGACGCCGCGAACGTAATACTGATATGCGTCGGGGTGCGCCGAAGAATGGTCCGAATCCGAGGGTAGAGGCTTTGTGATCGTCAGGATGCACTTCGCCGGGCCGGATCTCGCCTGCGATCATGCCCAGCAGGCTGTCCGTCACTTGACTTTCAACCGCCATGAAGATTGCTCGACGTCGGCGCGAACGTACTCGGCGCTCACGTTGCGATGGCTCTGCGCGTTCACCAGGCTATACATGACTTGATTGCCGGCGAAGTCCCAGCTGCCCTCAACCACCAGGTTTACTCCGAGCTTCTTCTGCGCGTCGCCGACCGAACTCACATTCTGGGTTGCGCACTTCGCTGGCGGGGACGACTTCGACGCCGTACTGCTTGCTGATCTGGGTAAGGCGGGTGGTAAGTAGATCGGTTAATCCGCGGCACAGGACCTGGTTCTCGCGATCGCCTCCAATGGCGTCAAAGGGAAGTACTGCGACTACGCGCGGGGCGACGGGCGTTGCAGCGGAGCGTCCAGCTCCGCCAGCGCGGAATAAATAATGCCAGGCCTACGGCCAGCACCGCGAAAGCAATCAGCAGAGGTATCGAGCCATTTTTTTCTGGCCACAGCCGCCGCGGAGCGGCCAGCTTTCGAGCTTTCCTGCCCGAGACCAGCCGCTGTAGGTCAACTTTCAATTCGCGCGCGCTCTGGTAACGGAGGGCGGCGTCCTTGTCCATGGCTTTGCGGATGATGGCTTCCAGCTCGGGAGAAATTTCGGAATTGATCGAGCGCACCGAAGTCGGCTCAGCGATGCAGGATGGCGGCGAGCAGCGCGCCCACGGATGTCTCGTTGTGCGGACGCTTGCCGGTGGCCATCTCGTAGAGCACGACGCCGCACGGAGTACAGGTCGGAGCGGCTGTCCAGGGCTTGCGCGCCGGACAATTCTTCCGGAGAAACATAAGGCAGAGTTCCGGCGACGGTGAGGTTTCCGGTGTCGGTGTCGCTGTCGTCACCGGCGGTGAGCAGACGCGCCAGGCCAAAGTCGAGAATCTTCAATTGCCCGCCGGGAGTGATGAGAATGTTGCTGGGTTTCAGGTCACGATGGATGACGCCCTGCTTGTGGGCTTCGTCCAGGGCCGAGGCCAGCTGGATGGCGTACTCCAGCAGTTCCGATTCGCGCATGGGCCCCCGCGCCAGCTTGCTGGCCAGGGTGATCCCGGGGACGTACTCCATGACCAGGAAATCAACGTCGCCGTCGGCCTCGAAGCCGTGCAGGGTCCCGATGTTGGGATGATTCAGGCGGGCGAGGGTCAGGGCTTCTTTGCGGAAGCGGCGGCGGGCGGACTCGTCCTTGCACCACGCTGGCGGGCAACAGCTTGAGCGCAATTTCGCGCTGCAGGTGCTCGTCGTAAGCGCGGTACACCACTCCCATGCCGCCTTCACCGATGCGCTCGATAAGGCGGTAATGGCCGAGGACGCGGCCGGAAATGGGTTGGCTGGCCATACTTCTTTCCTGGCACTGAAAACGAACGGATTGCGGCCCGGTGGCGGCCGGAAGTGGCTTCCGGGAATTGTTATCCTCGGCGGGGGGAAAAGCAAGGCGAAAAGTGGGAAACACGGGCGCTTCCGGCCTTTGTTGCACGCCGAAACCGTCACCAAGCCGGGTGGGTTGGGATCGCCTACCAGCCACTCACTATCAGCCGGCGAGCGCCGTTGATGCCACATTTCTGATACTTGTCATAAGCCGCGGCGGCGCGGGTGCGGACCTGCTCGTTGCTTTCACCCAGAATCCAACCGTCGAGCACGCTCTTAAGCGTATAAGCCTCCGGCGCCATCAGGTTCGTCGTCCACAGCAGTGGATAGGCCCCGGAAAGGCGGAGGGACTCCGCGAAGTAGATTTTGCTGGCGCAGGCCAGAATGATCGCCTGACGCGGGGCGTCATTTTTCTGGCGAGAGAGCCTGGGCAACTTGAAGTCCATCAACCCATCGTGCCCGACGTAGGCAACCAAATTCGATCCCACCGAGGATGGGCAAGGTTGCGGCTTGCGCCCCATGCTTCACCGTAATCTGGTCCCAACTGACCCCAGCCGCAGCGTCGAAGAAATTAAGGATGGCGGTTTGGATTTCGCTTCCGCGGTAAGCATCGGCGATCAGATAGACGTTCGCCGTGCCATGCTTGAAAACACAGCGCTCCAGGACCTCGCCTTTCGGCTTCGGGACGCAGGTCAGGCGTCTCCAGTCGGCGCTGCGAGAGAAAAAAGTCCTCACACCAAAAGCGGACCCCCAGTAGAGGTTGTGCTCAGCGTCCTCGCCGTTTCCCAACTTTGCGGGAACCGGCACAATGCCCTGATTCACGTTGTCGGCCAGAGCTACGAACACGTGGATGGTGCGCGGGGGAGCCTGAGCCAAGGCTGGCGCGCCCGCAATCGACACCACCATGAGGATGACTCGGCTGAAGAGTCCCACTCGCCTACATCTTCCCGTGAAACACATACACCAGCTCAATCAGCAGGATCAAGACCACCATGGATTCCAGAACAAACGTGCGCGACTGGTGGAATTGGTCGATCAGGAAGCGGTAGAGGTCTTCGGCGGTGCGCAGTTTTTCTTTGGCCAGGCTTTTGTAATCGGGGACGCCGATTTTGCTGGCGGCCAGGCGATAGAGGCGGGCGGAGAACATGTCGCTGAGGAACTTGATGGCGTTGTCGGCGCGCTCGGTGAGTTCGGTCACGTCGAGCAGAACCGTTTGCAGGCGCGAAGCTTCCTGCGGGCAGGCGCCAGCGGCCGATCAGGGTCGGCTTTTTTTCCAGCGAGTCGTACACGTCGGCGAGTTCGCGGGTGAGCAGCTCGTCGTAGTGGCGGAACTCGAGCAACTGGGAATTGGCGTATTCGAGCAGCTGCATGGTGGTTTCCGAGCCGGCTTTCGAGTCGTAAACGAAGGCGGCATTCCATCCCAGGACGGCCACGTCGTTCGGGTAGTACGACATTGCGGACTGCAAGACTTCGCTGCGTTCGCCGTCGGAAAGAGCGGAATTCTCTCCGCGGACGACTTGCGCGATTTGCTGGCCGCAGGAGCTGAGAAGCTGAGTGGCGAAGGGTTGCCGTCGATGTCGCGCATGAAGAAAATGAAGTAATCTTCGCTCAGCCACTTGTCGTACGGCTTGATCAGCGCCGCGCGGGTGCGCTCGACTTTTTCCTTGGCGATGGCCTCGGCGCGGTTCTGTAAGTCGGTTTCTGAAATCCAGCGGCACGAAAGCGCTGATCAGGTCCGACCACTCTCCGGCGAAGGGGAACTCGAACAGAACGCTCACCACGCCGTAGTCGTAATACTTGATTCGCACTTGCGCGTCGGGATGGCCGGGCAGCTGGGCGTCCTCGACCACCGGGGGGCGTTCGAAGAACAACTGCTCGGCGGCGGCGTGCTTCAGGCCTTCTCCCAGGCGGCGGGCGCCGAGGATGGAGCGCAGCTCGTCGAGCTTCATCTCTTCGCAGACGTCGAACAGGAAAAGTCCCGACGGCGGAGCCGCGCAGGGTCGGGATTGGCGGGAGATTCCACGGGCGAACCAGTCTATCGCGAGAAAGGGGTGTCTGGCTTTTGAGCAGGCTGGGCGGAGGCGCCTAGTCGGGACCGCCCTTGCGCTTGTGCCGCAGGGCGCGCAGTACGTAGTACTCGTTCATCGGACGGTCGTCCTGCAGAGGCGGAGCATCGGGCGCGGCCGAAATCATCCGGCTAAGCGGGAATTCATTGGCCAAGAGACTAGAGAATTGATCTGCTGCCGTGTCTTCAGGGCCCCACTCTACGAAATCCCTGGCCGCCGCCGGGGGGAGGCTTTGCGCTAACTGCTCCGCGGTCAGATGCGGCAACTGCCAATCGCTGGCCAGAAGATGATAGCCGTCGCCATCGAAAGAATGAAACACACGGACGTAGGGGAAAGACGCCTGAATCGCTTTCGCTACCGAGGCGCGCGCCACCCGGTCGTCAACGGGAGGCAGCCACTGCTGCAGAATGCCATGTGGGGCCAGGTGTTTCCTGGCGAGGGCATAAAACTCCTGGGAATAAAGCAGGCTGGATCCCGCCGCTGCGACGGGAGGCGGAGGATCGATGGTGATCACGTCATATTGGTCCGAGGTGCGTTCCAAGTAGCGCCTGCCATCATCGATCACCACGTGGGCGAGCGGCGACGCGAGCAGTTCGGGCGCGTCGGGGTGGTAATACCAGAACACTTTCGGGACGCTGGGCACCAGGTCAACGGCAGTAGTCGGCTGTCCCCACGAGAGCAGAGAGCGAAAGGTGGTGCCCATGCCAAAGCAAATGACCAGCATCTTCTGCGGCCGATGATCCAGGAACGCGAGCGGAAAGTGGGCCATGGCCTTGGTGATTGGCGTCAGGGCAGTGATCCCCACTCCGTTTACCAACAGACGCTTATCCATGCCCTCGCCGGTGGCGATGATGGTGGCGGTGTTGTCACGCAGGACGACGCGGTCCGGATAGTCAGTTTCGGAGCCCACGGTGCCAGCGAAAATTGCGGCCGTGATCACTCCGCAAATCAACGCGGGCAGCGGCCGCCACCTGCGTCCAGCGTCCTGTTTTTCAGGGAGAAGAGTAGACCCCCCAACGAATATCCAGGGGACCGCGAATGAAAGCAGCGCCCAGCGTTCGCCGATCCACGGCAAGAGTAAGAACCCAGCCAGCAGGGGACCGAGAATGCAGCCGAAAATATTTGCCGCATAGGCCTGGGCCGCGCGATCGGGATCTCCTCCGGACCAGCGATCTACCAGCATTGGAGTCAAGAAACCGGCGGCGGCCGAGAAAGCGGCAATTCCCAGGACGACGCGCATGTTGTGGGAAATATCCAGACGAGGATCGGCCGCGAGCACCGGCAGCACTGCCAATACCGCGAGCGTCGGCCAAAGCAGTCTGCCTCCGCTTTTGGCAGTTCGTGCCGACCGGCGGTAAATTGCCGAGCCGCCAAACGTCGCAATCAGATAAACGACTAGTATCGTAGCGAAGGAGTACACCAGGACACCGATGTAGGGCGTGAACAGTCGAATCCAGACCACTTCCATGCCCATGCTGGCAAGTCCGGTCATGAACAGCAGAACCAGCGGGCCCCGGTTTTGATCGCGACTAGCGACTGGCGTTTCCGGCGATATTGACGATCTTCCAGTTGCCTGAACCAAACTCAGTCCCCACGCGGCGAGAGCGATGGCGCAGTTGAGTAGTGCGCCGGTCTTCAACGTGGCATGGAACCCCTGAACCTCGATGAGGAACAGCGGCACGATTGCCCCGGCCGCCGCACCCATTACGTTCGACAAATACAGGAAGCTGAAGGAGCGCCGCGACTCGATGCCCGGAGTTCTTCGAATCGCGAACATGGCGAGCGGAATAGTGGCCCCCATGCAAGCGCACCAGGGAACCAAGGCCAATCCGATGCAAATGCCGGACATGGCATAGTAGCCGACCGAAGAAAAGGCAGTTCCGCCCGCCACGTGCGACAAAAGGCGGTGGCCAAGCACAAATTGGTAAGGCACCGCCAGCGCCGAACAGGCAATCAGCAGTTCGGCAAGAGCGTAAAGCCGCAGCGGCGGGAAGGCGATGCGGTCGGCGTTGCGGCGCAGGAGAAGCCCCGCTCCCAGCGAGCCCACACCCAGTCCCGCCATAAACATGGAGAGCACAATCGAGACCTGCGCCGTGGTGACCCCGAACTGCGCCATCGCCAACCGCAGCCAGATGAGTTCGTACAGAATTCCGCAGAACCCGGAAATGAAGAAAAACAGGAAGTACCAGAGCATTCGATGGGTCCAAGCTCGCGAAAAATTTGCCCGCAAGTCGGAAGATTATCGCATGACCCCAGTTCCCCGGTGCAGCCAGGGTGTAGTTTGATAACAGGAGCGTGCATGCAGCTGAAGATTGAAAAGCTGATCTATGGCGGCGAGGGCTTGGCGCGGCTGCCGGCCGACGAGCAGGGGCCGGGTAAGACTGTCTTTGTCCCCTTTGTGCTGGAAGGCGAGGAGGTCGAGGCGAAACTCATTGAGCAGAAGCCAGGATTCGCCCGGGCGTCGCTGGAACACGTGGAGATAGCGTCACCTGATCGAGTTCAACCCGGCTGTGCCTATTTTCAGCGCTGCGGAGGCTGCCACTATCAGCACACCAGCTACGAACATCAGCTCAAGATCAAGGCGGAGATTCTGCGCGAAACATTGCGTCGGACGGCGAAGGTTGAGTTGCCGTGTGAGCTTCAGGTTCATCCGTCGCCGGAGTGGGGCTATCGCAATCGGACGCGGTTGAAAGTGCAGAGCGCGCCGGAGTTCGCGCTGGGGTATTACCAACCGCGCTCGCACAAGCTCCTGCCGGTGGAGAAGTGCCCCATCAGCTCGCCGCTGATCAATCGCGCGATGGCGGCGGTGTGGGCGCGCGGGCGGGCGGGAGATTTCCCTTCTCCGGTGCGCGAGCTGGAGTTGTTCACTGACCATGCCGACGAGATTCTGCTGATCGAGGCCTATTGCGAACCACGAACGTCGCAGAAAGATGCTGAAGTGGCGGCTGAGAAGTTGACCAGCATTATTCCCGAAGCTAAAGGCGCGGCGGTGTTCGAGCTGCCGCCTGCGAACCAGTTCGTCGATCCGAAAAAGCTGGCGGCTTTCGGCAAAACGACGATCGTCTATGGGACGAAGCGGGCGTCTTATCGGGTCAGCGCGGCGGCGTTCTTTCAGGCGAACCGCTTTCTGGTTGATGAATTGGTTAACGCAGTCATCGGAAGCGCGTCCGGGCAACTGGCCCTCGACCTCTATGCCGGCGTTGGCCTCTTCTCGGTGCCGCTCCAACAGAGTTTTGCACAGGTAATCGCCGTGGAAGCGTCACAGACTTCCTTTGCCGACCTGCGGCAGAATGTCGGCCAGGAGGTCAAGGCAGTCCGGGCAACTACCGCGCAGTATCTGGATCAGGCCTCCGGGATCAAACCCGATCTGGTGGTAGCCGATCCCCCACGCGGCGGGCTGGGTGAAAACGTGGTTCGCAGTCTGGCGAAACTGAGTGCGCCTCGCATGACCTATGTTTCATGCGATCCATCCACGCTGGCGCGGGATTTGCGGACACTGCTGGGTCTGGGTTATCGGATCGACGGGGCCCATCTGATCGATCTGTTTCCCCAGACTTATCACATCGAGAGCGTTTTTCACCTGGCCCGTTGAAGTTTGTGCGCGTTGTGGAAGAGCGGCCCGTCAGGGCCGCGTACGCCGCCCCGCCTGCCGTCCGACTTTGGACTCCAGCCTCGCGAATCCGAAACAGCGAATTCCCCGGCAGCCTTTGCTGTGGGCGGCGCTGGCATTTGCCGGGGGCCTGTGGGCGGGGAAATTTCTGTGGCGTCCGGCGAGCTGGTGGGTGGTTGCGGCTCTGGCGTGCGCGGCGTCAGCGGCGTATCTGCTCAAGCGGCGAATGCTTGCAGCTCGCACACTGGCCCTCACGGCAATTTTCCTGGTTGGATGTCTCACCATTCAAGTGCGCGGATCAAGGGATTCGGAGCCGGTTTGGCTGGGAGACGGTGGTGAAGCATTCGTTACGGCTCACGTTATCGCCGAAGGCAACGTGCAGGCGGACGGGCCTGCCGAACTACATCAGCGAATTGACCTCGAAACCGAGAAAATCGAATCCACCGCGCAAGCCCACGCCGCCCGCTTCGGCGTCCGGCTGAACATTTATTCGCGGACGGAGGGCGAGGAGGATTCTCCGCAGGCTCTGCCCGCGAATCCTATGCAACTTTTCCACTACGGACAGCGCATCCGCTTTCCAGTAACGTTGGTAGCGCCACGCAATTACCGCAATCCCGGGGCGTTCGATTACGCCGCGTATTTGCGTGGTAAAGGAATCGTTGCAACGGCTTCGACGAAGTACGACGCCATTCAAGTGCTGCCGAGATCTTCCGGCAGCCGCATCATGCTGGCGCTGGCCCGCATTCATCGCAGCGTGATCGGCAAAGTGCACGCGCTGTGGCCGGCGCGCGAGGCCGGGCTGATGGACGCCATCGTCATCGGCGAAGAATCCTTTATCGACCGGCCCGAGCGGGTGGATTTCCAGCGCTCGGGGACTTACCACGTGCTGGTGGTTTCAGGGATGAACGTTAACATCCTGGCGATGTTCGCGCTGTGGGCTTTGCGGCGAGTTGGGTTGGGTGATGTTGCTGCCAGCGTGTGCGCGATCGTTTTGATTTTCGCTTACGCAATGCTTACGAACATCGGTCCTCCGGTCTGGCGCGCCGCGCTCATGTTCGCGGTTTATCTGGCGACGCGGCTGCTGTATCGAGATCGCGCCATGATGAACGCGCTGGGGGCGGCGGCACTGGCTTTGATGATTGTGGATCCCGATGCGCTATTCGGGGCCAGCTTTCAGATGACGTTCTTGTGCGTCGGGCTGGTCGCCGGAGTCGGAGTCCCGCTGTTGGAGCGGACGATTGAGCCGTATTCGCGTGGGCTGCGCAATCTGGACGCGCTGGCTTACGACCGCTCGTTGCCGCCGCGGGTGACGCAGTTCCGTCTGGACTTGCGGCTTCTGCTGAATCGTCTCGGCGCGATCTTGCCGGGGCGAATTCCGCGAGCGCTGGTTCTCGGCGGACTTCGCTTGCTCTTCGGATTTGTAGAACTGTGTGTGATCTCAGCAGTGCTGCAAATTGGCCTGGCGCTGCCCATGGCGTACTACTTTCATCGCGCCACCTCGGTCGCGATGCCGGCAAATCTGCTGGTGGTGCCGCTTCTTGCAACTGCTGATGCCGGCGGCGGTGTTGGCGATTGGCGTCAGCTATGTTTCGCTGGGGCTGGCGAAAATTCCGGCGGCGATTGCAGGACTTGCGCTTGAAGGAATCGCCGGCACCGTGAAGTGGCTCGGTGGCCTGCGCCTCGCGGATATTCGAGTCGCCACGCCGGATATGGCCGCAATTGTGTTTGCCGGGAGCGGCGATTCTGGTTTGTGCAGCGCTGATGCGGCGGCGAGCGTGGTTGTCCAGTCGCTGGACTCACCGTCCTCAGCTGCGAGCGCATTCTGGATTTGGACGATCCCGCCGGCGCAGCAGATTCGGCCGGGGCGTGCTGGAGATGACCGCGATTGATGTGGGACAGGGTGATTCGCTTCTTCCTGATGATGCCCGATGGCCGCAAGCTGATGGTTGACGCCGGCGGGCTTCCCTTCTGGATGCATTCGCAGCTCGACATTGGCGAAGACGTGGTCTCGCCGTACCTGTGGGCGCGGGGAATCTCGCGGCTCGACGCCATCGCGCTCACTCACGCGCACGCCGACCACATGGGCGGAATGCCGGCGGTGATCGCGAATTTTCGTCCGCGGGAGTTGTGGCTGCCGGAAGGTATTCCTGCCGACGAAATCCAGAAACTGCTCGCACGTCGCGGCGCAGTATGGCGTGTCCGTCGTCTATCGGAAGGCCGGTGACGAATTCGCTTACGGCGGCGCGGCGATTCGGGTGTTGGCGCCTGACCCTGCGCGGCCGGTTCACTTGGCCGGAAGGGGCAAGGATTCGGCGCGCAGGAACGACGAATCGCTGGTCATGAAAGTCAGTTTTGGAAAAACATCGGTATTGCTGGAAGCGGATGCTGAGAAGGGCACAGAGAGATTTGTGTCAACCGAGCAGCCCCAGGCCGACGTGCTGAAAGTTGCGCACCACGGCAGCGCCAGTTCGACCAACGAGGATCTGCTTGCGGCCGTGAAGCCGCGCTTTGCCGTGATCTCCGTGGGGGCGCGGAATGTTTATCATCATCCGCGCGCGGAAGTGCTGGAGAGACTAGCAGCAAGCCAAGGCGGTCACGTATCGCACCGACATGGATGGCGCCACTAGCTTCTTTCTGGACGGAAAGTCGGTCACTTCTCAGGCGGGTCTTCACTAGAACTTCGCCTTCCACGGGCGCAGTTCCAGCGGCGGTATCGCCGAAATCCTGTTCTTCGCTGATCTCCTGCTCGGGCGAGCGGCGGTAGTCTTCGAGCAACTGGCGGGCGGCAGGTTCGTCTTCTTCGCGCACCACAATGATGGTGCCGCCGATGGGCAGCACGTCCTGGGTGATTGTCCACGCCGCGAATCTCCGCGTCAATGCCGGCCGAATCGAGCAGGCCCTTGACTACCAGCGCTTCGGTCTCTTCGTCGGTGTCGAAAACGCGGACCAGCTTTTCGTTTGGATTGGGTGTGGGATCTGCGGCCATGGGGTGCCTCCTCGGAGATTCTAGACCAAATCGGGTCTACAAATGATCGCGACTCGCGGCCCAGGCGGAACATCTAAGCAATCAAGCGGCCAAAGCCGCGCGGATCGCGGGAAGAGGGCGTCTTGGAAGAAGCGCACGCGAGCGAGGTTCAGCAGGAAGCGGCGAAAATCCGCCGCCTGCAGATCATGATCAGCATGGTGATGTCGGTGATCAGCCAGGACCCGAACCTGACCATCGAAGAAGCATCGGAACTGGTCGCCGGAACCAAACGCGCCGCGCTGGCCATGTTTCCCGGACAAAGAATTGGCCTACGACATTCTGTACAAGCCACGGCTGCAGCGGCTGATGCGGGAGAGATTTCGGCTGCAATAAGCAGGCGGACGAGCTATCCGATCGGCTTGGCCATTGTCACTTGATCCTTATTCTTGGCCAGCCAGGATCTCGAACGTTTGTAATATGCGCGCACGTTCGTGGATAAGTGCTTTTCCCATTCAGTTTTTTCAACTCCCCGCTCACTTGCGAACTTGGCCAACGCATAGCCGTAAACTTCCTCCGCCAGATAGCCGAGTCGCTGCATCGACCAGCCATAACGCCTTTCGTCCTGGTACTGCTTGAATCGGCCGGCCGAATTTGCGTTAAAGATGCCAAACCCGAGAAAGACCGTGAGCAAATCTGTCATCGGCTCATGGTCCGAGGTCTTGGAAGTCATCAGTCCACCGCCGAGCAGGATGACATGGCCGAGCTCATGCGCCATGGTAGCAACGAGCGAGATCGGCTCCCGCAGTTGGGTGCTCCTCAGAGCGACCAACATTCGCGGGTCATCTTCGGCATTGTCGCTGTCGCCGGATGGGTCGTGACTATAGAAACCGGCGCACCCACCAGAATTACCTCGCCAATATGGCAGAATGCTCCGCAGTTCGTCGGTCTCATCGGGGAATATGTGAAGTTCAATACGGTGACGGTCCACGCGCATGTAGCCGCAGACACGCTGAAAAAGCAGTTCTGCGCAGGCTGGAGTCTTATCGTAAGGATCCGGGAAATACTCAGGCGTTGGCAGGATAATCTGCGCATCGATCATGCGGCGCCTTCCCACCAGCTTCTCCAGGCGCCTGAAGCCCTCGTCCACCCCCTGACGTTCTTCGTCGGTGATGGGCAGTTTGGGAGACAATCCGAACATGGTACGGCAGTTTAGCTAAGGCCCATAACGCAGGCAAGTCTTACTTCGTTCGCCAGGCATGCCCTAACCCAAGTTGACTTTTTGACCTCGACGCGGCTTCCGGACTAGACTCAAAACCCGGTGGTGACCCCATGAAGTGGCTTCTTTTCCTCCTCGCAATTCTCGCTGTCGCTGCCATCGCCCTGGCTGATGACGAAGGGCATCATCACGAAGACATTACCGAAGCGCAGGTGGGGACGGTGCATTTTCCAACGTCTTGCGCGGCTGCGGTGCAGAAGCCGATCGAGCGCGGCGTGGCTATGCTGCACTCGTTCTGGTACGAGGAGGCGGAGAAGCAATTCGTACAGATTGAAAAGGACGACCAGCAGTGCGCCATCGCGCATTGGGGAGTGGCCATGAGCTTGTGGCACCAATTGTGGAACCGTCCGGACAAGCCAGTGCTGGAGCGCGGTCTCGCGGAACTGAAGCAAGGACATTCGCTGCCCTCCAGCGAGCGGGAGCAAGCGTACATCTCTGCGTTGACCAGATTCTACGAACATCCTGACCGGCCGTTTCCAAAGCGGGCGACAGCCTATTCCAACGCGATGGAGAAAGTCTCGCAGCGCAACCCCGATGATCACGAGGCGGCGGCGTTCTATGCCTTGAGCCTGCTGGCCTCCGAGCCCGAGCACGACAAGACGAAAGCCAATCGGCTGAAGGCGGCCGCGGTGCTGGAGAAATTGTTCGCCGAAGAGCCGAACCATCCCGGCGTAGCGCATTATCTGATCCACACCTACGACCGGCCAGACATGGCGAAGCTCGGCCTGCCGGCAGCGCGGAAGTATGCGCAACTGGCGCCGGCGGCTCCGCACGCGTTGCACATGCCGGCGCATATTTTTGCGCGGCTGGGAATGTGGCAGGAGGACATTGATTCCAACGTGCGCTCGATTGAGGCGACACAGAAAGAAGCCGCCATGCACATGGGCGGCGAAGGGCATCAATTCCACGCCATGGATTTTCTCGTCTATGCGTATCTGCAAACCGGGCGCGAACAAGATGCGCAGAAGATTATTGACGAAGTCCGCGCCATGCCGCCGATGCACGACATGTACGGCATGGGGTTTGATCCCACGAAGTTCGCGCTGTCGGCGTTTCCCGCGTCGTATGCGCTGGAACTGCATCATTGGAGCGAGGCGGCGCAACTTGCGGTGGTGAGTGGGGCCAGCGATTCCGACCAGGCGATCACTTACGACAGCGCGGGCGATTGGTGCGGCGCGCAGCGGAAACGTGGAACAAGCGTGTAGAGAAGCTGCGCAACTGGAGGCGATCCAGAAAAAGCTCGAACCCAATAGAAAGAAAGATCAGGGCAGGTATGAAAGCGTGTCCGACGAGTTGATCGTCGCCAGGGCGTGGGTGGCCTTTGCCGGACGGCAAGCACGATGAGGCCATTGCGTTGCTGCGGACCATCGCCGACAAGCGAAGCCGGAGAAAATGAAGCCAGCGGAGGAATTCCGGTTCGCGAAATGCTGGGCGACATGCTGCTGGAGGCGAATCGCCCGGAGGAGGCGCTGGTGGAGTACGAGGCGTCGCTGCAAGAATGATCCAGGGAGATTTGATTCGCTGTATGGGGCGGCGCGGGCAGCGGAGGGAGCCCATAAGAATGACAAAGCCAGGGATTATTACTCCCAGTTGGTTGGGAACTGCAAAGGGTCGCAGTCGGAGCGGGCGGAGTTGAAGTATGCGCGGGAAGAGATGGACAGACTTGCCCAGACTTCGACGGAACGGAGCGCAGTGCAAAGTCCCGTGATTCTTGCTCCAGCGGGAATTATAAGGGTCGAATCGCTGGCGAGTTCCTGAGGTGCGGTTACAGTCCGCCGGTCGGTGGACGACCGATCCTCCGCGATGGAAACGGTGTTGCGAGTGCCGAGTCGGATCTCATCTGCCCTCGGCCGCGTGTTCCATCATCTGTGAGTGGCGCCCAGGAGCGCCTTCACCACCATCGCCGCGATCATAAACGCCGCGCCGAGTGCGGCGTTGTACTCGCGGTGCTTCCAGTAAAGATCCCAGGAAAAAGAAGCTGCGCTGCTTTGATACGCGCGCAGGCGCGGGAACAGTCGCGGGACGTGGCGGGCGTATTCCTCGAACTCCGGAAAGTGCGAGCGAAGGAACGCTTCCTCGCCGCGAATTACCGGAATGTAAATCGCGAAAAACATCGCGGTCGCGATCAGCGCGACCCACCAGCTTCGCGAAGCGATGGCGAAGCCAGCGGCGAGAACGAGCGATCCGAAATAAAGCGGATTGCGGGTGTAGGCGTAGGGGCCGCTGGTGGTGAGTTGTTCGTTCTTCTTCACGTGCCCGGAGGCGAGGGCGCGGATGAGCAATCCGATCAGCGAAATGCAAGCTGCCGACGATGATGGATGCGGACAGTCGGATGCGCCAGCCAGATGTAGGCGGCGGCGAACAGGAATCCCAGCGGCACGCGGATGCGGCGCGCGACTTTTTGCCAGCTAGGCATGAGGATTCTCCAGCAGGCGGCGGGCGGCGGAGATGACTTCGTCGGCGGTGATCTGCAGCAGACCGGGATCGGGATGCGCTGGTGTGCGAAAGCGACGTCTTGCTGGCAGGATTTCGCAGCACGATGCTTGGTTCGTGTTCCGTAAGGGCCGTTGCGCGCGGGATCGGTGGGGCCGAAGATTGCGACCACTGGAACTTGCAGCGCGGCGGCGAGATGAAGCGGGCCGGTGTCGCCGCCAATGAAAAGTCGCGCGCGGCGGGTGAGCGCGATGAGTTCGGCGATGAGTGCAGGAAATCGGATGCGACTTGCCGTTGCTGGCGGCTTGCGCTGCTTGCGCAAGATCTTCTTCGCCGGGGCCGCAATTGATGAGCGGCGTCAGACCGTCTCCGGCCAGCGCGGCCGCGACGGCGCCGTAGCGCTCGGGCGGCCACTGCTTGGCGCCCCATCCGGCGCCGGGGGTGAGGATGGCGAATTCTTTTCCCACGCCGAGTCCGCCAGCTTCTTCGCGATGTTGGCTTCGGCTTGATCATCGTGCGGAAATTCGACTGGCGGGATCGGGAGAGTTCTTCCGGCGACGGCTTCGGCGAGAGCAAGCATATTGCTCGACGACGTGCGCTCTTCGTCGTCGTGACGCGGCGGCTTGTAAAACAGGCGCGCCGGAGCTTCGCGCGGAGAATCCGAATCCGACGAGTTGCGCCAGCTTTCGAACATCGCGCAATGACGGCGGATTTCAGTGCGCCCTGGAAGTCCACGGCGATTTCATATTTCGAGATCGCGAACTTCGCCGCAGCGCAGCGGAAATCTGCCGCTGCGTTTCGCGCGAAAGCAGTGACTTGCGCCAGGCCTTGGTATCCACCGTGTGGACAAAATCCACCAGCGGTCGCGAGGCGGCTGCGCGGGCCGGATTTCGGGGAGTTCTTCGCGCAAAGCAGTTCCGCCCATCGCTCTTCGACGATCCATCCAATTCGCGCGTTGGGAAAGGCAGTCGCGCAGAGCAGTGACCGCGGGCAGAGTGTGAACGATGTCGCCCATGGCGCCGAGGCGGACGATCAGCAGGCTTTCAGGGTCTGCGGCGGCGCTCACGGGCGGCGCTGGCTCCATTGCGCTTTGCCAGCGATTGCGAATGATGTCAGTCGCGGAGTGGTCTTTGGGATCGCCGACGATCTCGACGCGTCCGCCGCACTCGATGACGGTGTCGCGCTCGGGGACGCTGTCAGCGGTGTAGTCGGTGCCCTTGGCGTGAATGTCGGGACGAATCTCGCGGACAAGAGCGCGGACATCCGGCTCGGAGAAAATCACGACGGCGTCAACATCCGACAGCGCCGCGAGAATTTCTGCGCGTTCTTCCGCGGGCATGAGCGGACGACCCTCGCCCTTTAACTGTGCGCACGGAATCGTCGGAGTTGATGGCGACCACGAGTCGTCCGCCGAGTTGTTTGGCGGCGTGAAGATAGCGGACATGGCCGACGTGCAGCAGATCGAAGCAGCCGTTGGCGAGCGTGATCTTCTCGCCGTTGGCGCGCCAGGATTCCGCGCGACGCTTCAGCTCTTCGCGAGCTGACAATTTTGTGGATACTCATGCGAAATTCAAAAGCGCCGCGGATTTGCGTGGATTGTCACGGATGAATTCTTTTCACAAACCAACTGTCGCAATCGGCAACTCGGTATCCGCGCGCTTCCCGTACTGCGCCTCACTTCGCCGGCGGCGACTGCTCGATCGCGTCCAGCAGTTCCTGCTGCGAAACTGTCGCGGTGCCGCGCTTCATCACCACGATTCCGCCGGCATAATTTGCCAGATGCGCCGCTTCCTCCGCAGTGGCGCCCGGCCGCGAGCGCTGCGGTGAAGGTGGCGATCACCGTGTCTCCGGCGCCGGTCACGTCGGTGGCCTGATCGCTGCCGAAGACCGGAATATTGAGCGGCTTGTGCTTGCCGGAAAACGCAACCATGCCGTCGCGGCCGCGGGTGATGACCAGCGAGTTCAGCTTCATGCGCGAGATGATCGTCTGCGCCGGCGGTGCAAAGCGTGTCCCAGTCTTGTCCGATTTCGACGTCGAGCGCTTCTTCGACTTCAGGTTCGTTGGGAGTGGCGGCGGTGACGCCGGAAAATTCCAGCATGCGGTGGCGGGAGTCGAGCACGACGGGAACGGAGTCGGCCTGTGCTTTCGCGCGGGCGGCGTTCAGAATTTGCGGAGTCGCCGCGCCGTAGCCGTAGTCCGAAACCAGCAGCGCATCGGAGGCGCGCAGATATTCGCGTGCGGCGAAGAGCCAGCTCGCGTGCCATGTGGCGGTCGGGCATGGCTTCCGGCTCGCGGTCCACGCGAACCACCTGCTGGCGCCAGGTGTGCGGCATTCCGGCGAGGATGCGGGTCTTGGTCACCGTGGGATAGCTCTTGTCTTTGAGAATTCCGGTGACGGGAATGTGCTTGTGGCGGAAGGCGCGGAGCAGCAGGCGTCCGGCATCGTCGTTGCCGACAATTCCAACCGGGAGCACGTTCACGCCGAGGTCGGCGAGATTGTTTACGGCATTCGCGCCGCCGCCGGGGACAACCGTGCGCTCGCGATGCCGCAGGATGAGCACCGGGGCCTCGCGCGAGACGCGGGAAATTTCGCCGAAGACGAATTCGTCCGCGACCATGTCGCCGAGCACGGTGACGGTGACGCGCGGAAATGCGGCGACGATCTTTTGCAGTCGATCTCGCAGGCGGTCGGCTTCTTTGGGGGCGCGGGTCATAACGGAAGACAATCTCCAGAGCGATTTTCTCACGGCTGTGGCCTGCGTTCGCCGAATCACGCGCAAAATAGTATCCAAAGCGTCAGCGGGATTGAGGAGCTCCATGACGACGCGGGCGACCGCGACTGGCCCGAGAGACGGAAGCAGCGGGCCGAGGTTGATGGCGTCTTTCTCGGTGGTGATGAAGCCGCCGGCGTGATTTTGCTGGCGCAATGAGCGCAAGTTCGCGGACATCTTCCTCTGTATAAGAGTGATGGTCGCGGTAGAACTTGGTGGCGACTGGGTTCGATTCCGATGGCCGCAACTGCTCAATGAACTTCTGCGGGCGGGCGATGCCGCAGAAGGCGACCGGGTTCGGCGGTGCATCTTCAACAGTCACGCTGCGCCGGATGCGCCAGATGGGCTGCGCGTTGAGTTTTCAGCAGGCGAGGGGTCCGCCTCCGCGCGAGATCACAACGGCGTCTGGCGCGACGCAACGACGAAAGCGGCTCGCGCAGGCGGCCGGCGGGCAGCAGTTGGTCGTGAGCGTCTTCTGGCGAGAGCGAGGACGATGTCGAAATCGCGCGCCAGCGAGCGGTGCTGGAAGCCGTCGTCCAGAATGTGCAGTCTGCAGGCCGAACTTGCTTTCAGCGAAAAGGCCAGCTTGATAACGGCTTTCGCCGACAATCACCGGGCAGCCGAGGCGCTTCGCGATCAGGATGGGTTCGTCACCGAAGTCGCGCGGCGATCCGTTTGGATCGACCGCGAACACGCCGCGAGTCTTGCGTCCGTAGCCGCGAGAGAGAACATCGAAAGGAATGCCGCGCTCCTTCAACAAACCGCCGAGCAGAATGACGAACGGAGTCTTCCCCGACCCGCCGACGGAAATATTTCCGACGCTGACGACGGGACCGGACAATCGGCGGGCCTTGAGAATCGCCGCGGTCGTACAGGCCGTTCCGAGTCTGGACTGCCGCGCGTAGATTGCGCTGAGCGGGTTCATGCGGGCTTGGCCCTCGTGCGATTGTCGACGCCAGGAGTTCCCGCAGTTTCTGCAGCGTGAGCTGGGTCGCGCCGCGCTGCGATGCCAGAGTCTCGGCGGCGCGGCGGCCAAGCTCGCGGCGTTGGTCTTCGTTGGCCAGCAGATTCGAGGAATGCGGAACTCAGGTCGGCGGGCTGACGACGCGGACCGCGTCGCGGCTGCGAAATAACTCCACGATGTCGCGGAAGTTCTCCGTGTGAGGGCCGACCAGAATCGGGACGCCGTGCTGCGCCGGCTCAATGATGTTGTGTCCGCCGCGCGGGACCAGGCTGCCGCCGACGAAAGCGATGTCGGCGAGGGCATAGAGGCTGGAAAGCTCGCCGATGGAATCAATCAGCAGGACCGCGCCGCTCAGGGATTCTCCATTCCACTGTGAGCGTCGGAAGAATTTCAGCTTCGCTTGCTGGAGGATTGCCGCGACGCTGTCGAAACGTTCGGGATGACGGGGAGCAAGCAGCATGACGCGCGGCACGATGACGAGCCAGCACTTTGTAGAATGCTTCGGCCAGAAGGGCTTCCTCAGACTTCGGGATTGCCCTCGACCGTGCTTCCGCAGACGAGGACCGGGTGCGCGCCGGCCGCATCCAGGGCGGATCGCAAGCGATCGACGATAGGCGCGACAGCAGGCGGCGGAACATCGTACTTGAGGTTTCCGCCAACCATGACGCGACCGGCATCCGCGCCGATCGCGACCAAGCGGCGGGCGTCTTCGCTGGTTTGGGCAAGAAAAAGATCCACGTTGCGGAGGATCTTGCGTCAGAATTGCTTTCCAGCGGCGGTAACCGGGAAGCGAGCGGTCGGAGATGCGGGCGTTGACGACCGCGATCCTGCGCGCCGGATTGATGTGCAACGCGCAGGAAGTTCGGCCAGAATTCGGTTTCGGCGATTACGATCAGGGCGGGCCGGAGTGCCGCGATCCATCGCCGCGCGGCGAACGCGAAATCCAAAGGGAAGTAGAAAACGTTTTCCGCGCCGAAGCGCGAGGCGGCGAGTTTCTGTCCGGTGTCGGTGGTGGTGGAAATCACGACTCGGTGATCCGGAAACTGGGCCCGGAGGGCGGTCACCAGCTCGCTGACGGCGAGAACTTCGCCGACCGAAACTGCATGGATCCAGATGGAAGGCTTCGTGGACTTGCGAAATCGCTCCGGGCACAACGCCGAGCCGTTGTCGCCAATCCCCGGCGATACTTGCCGTGGCGGAGCATCTGGTACAGCCAGTAGGGACTCCCCAGCACCAGCACCACGGCCAGCAGCGCGCTGTAGAGGAGGTACATTGAGGAAAGGACATTCTAACCGTGAACCGGAACGGGGAAGTAACTGGAGCATAACCGAAACTGCTACTGTTCCCTCAAGGCACCAGAAACGGGCCGAGCCTGCATCCTATATGCTGAGTTGCACATGAAAGCAGATTCCCTCGCAATCGATTCTGGCCGGCGCTGGCGTCTGATGCTGGCCGTGCCGTTGCTGTGCCTGGCGGCGAAGGAATTCTCCATGCCGAAGACACAGCCCGCGTTCAGCTATCGCGGCGCACGACCATCACGCGAAAGAGAACGTCACCGTCGGGCTCGACCCTTACGACGATCCCGCGAAGGCGAAAATCTTCACCATCAATTACCGCGACAACGATCTGCTGCCGATTCTGCTGGTGATAACCAATGACAGCGACGAACCGATTGAGCTTTCGGATATGACCGCGGAGCTGGTGACGGCGGACCGCGCCAAGCTGAGTCCGGCCACCGAAGACGACATTCTGCGAAGGATTACTCATCCGCAGCGCCTCGGGCGCGCGGGTGCCGATTCCGTTTCCCACCAAGCGGGTGAAGGGCGGAATGAATTCCAAGGAGTTAGACGAAATTCAGAGTGCGCAGTTCAAGGCCAAAGCCGTCGAGCCGCGCAGCTCGCCAGGCGGGATTTCTTTTCTTCGATGTTTCCGGATCTTCCAAATCCGCTCGCGGGGGCGCATTTGTACCTGACTGGTGTGCGCGATTCGTCCGGGCATGAGCTGATGTACTTTGAGGTTGAGTTGGGGAAGGATTCACGACCCGGAACCCTAGTCGTGTCAGTCCCGAACTCGCCGCCAGGCGGAGTGGGACCTTACGATCCGCCTGAGCTTCCTCTGCGGCAGCGAGATGGGCAATTCTCTCAGCAGCACGTGCACTTCCACCTGACGTAGATCCCTCACCCGCCTTCATCGGCGGGCGCGCTCGGGATGGCATCATTCTCAGCTGACCACGAAGGCCACGGCCACCTCGACTTTATAATCTTCCAAATATGGCGACATCGGTGGCAAATTCCGTGGCGGGGCGGGCGAAATACGAGCCGGTGATCGGGCTGGAAGTGCACTGTCCAGCTGCTGACCGCGACCAAGATTTTCTGCTCCTGCTCCACGCGCTTCGGCGATCCGCCGAATTCGAATGTTTGCCCGGTGTGCCTGGGGCTTCCCGGCGCACTGCCGGTGCTGAACCGCAAAGCGGTGGAGTTTGCGACGCTGGCGGCGATGGCGCTGAATTGCGAAATCCGCGAGACTTCGATTTTTGCCCGCAAGAATTATTTCTATCCCGACCTGCCCAAGGGATACCAGATTTCGCAGTACGACAAGCCGCTGGCGGAGCATGGATTTATTGAAATCGAGACGGCGGCTGGGAAAAAGAGGATTGGCATCACCCGCGTTGCACATGGAAGAAGACGCGGGCAAGAGCCTGCACGAAGGTTTCGTCGGTTCCAGCGGACACGACGGCGATTGATCTGAACCGCAGCGGGGTACCGCTGATTGAAATTGTCAGCGAGCCCGACATTGCGACTCCCGACGAAGCCTACGAATATCTGACGCGGCTGAAGGAAATCATCCTGTACACCGGCGTGAGCGACTGCAACATGGAGGAAGGCTCGCTGCGCGCCGACGCCAACATCAGCGTGCGGCCGCGCGGGCAGGAAAAGTTCGGCACCAAGACGGAAGTGAAGAACGTCAACTCGTTCCGCTTTATTCGCGAGGCGCTGGAGTACGAAATCGACCGTCAGATTGAAGTGATCGAGGGCGGCGGGAAGATCACGCAGGAGACGCGGCTCTACAACTCCGTCGAAGGCAAGACTTACGGCATGCGCTCGAAAGAGCAGGCGCATGACTATCGCTATTTTCCGGAGCCAGATCTGCTTGCCGCTGGTGGTGGACGAAAAGTGGCGACGAGAAATTCGCAGCACGTTGCCGGAACTTCCCGAGGCTCGCCGCAAGCGCATGATGGCGGACTACGGCATCACCGCGCAGGATGCGCATGTGCTCACGCTGACCAAGTCGCTGGCCGATCAGTTCGAATCGGCGGCGAAGGCGGCGAAGAATCCCAAGCGGGTGGCGAATCTGGTGCAGAGCGAACTGATGGGGCGGCTCAAAGCCCGCGGGCTGGAGATTGAGCAGTCGCCGATCACGATGAAGGGCGTGGCGGAGTCAGCGGACCTGGTGGAGTCGGGAGCGATCTCTGGGAAGATGCTGAAGGATTTGTACGACCTCGCCTTCGAGCGCGGCAAGGACTTTCCTGCCGTCTACGAAGAAGAAGGCCGGCCCGAGCAGTCGCGGGACACCTCCGCGCTGGAGAAGATCATTGACGAAGTGATAGCGGCGAATCCCAAGCAAGTCGAGCAGTACCGCGCAGGGAAGAAGACCGTGATCGGATTTTTCGTTGGTCAGGTGATGAAGCTGTCCAAGGGGCAGGCCAATCCGCAGATGGTGAATGAACTGGTGTCGAAGAAGCTGGAGTAGTCGATGGCCCGGCTGAGATGTAGAATCCGATTAACGAAGAAGTGAAACTATGAGCATTACCATCCATCCTCCGCTTGAAACCGAGCTTCGCGCCAAGGCCGAATCTGAGGGGATCAGCGTGGAGGCATATCTGGAGCGCCTTCTCAAGGCCCAGGCCGACGCCCTGGATGAGCTTCAATCATTGGCTGCTGAAGGTCTGAATTCGGGCGATCCCATCGAAGTTGGCGTTGGTTACTGGGAAGAGAAACACCGGCAGCTGGACGAGCGGCTCAACAGAAGCCAAGGCCGGTGAATGCCCGTTACTCGGTTCGCCCGAAGGCGGATCATGATCTCCAAGACCAGGCATTCTACCTGGCTACCTAAGGGTCGCCCACCGTTGGGCATCGATTTCTAGTCTCAGCGCACAAGACATTTTCGCTTCTTGCTACCCAACCGAGGCTGGGTTGGTCTGCGCACCTCAATGTCACCGAGCTGAAGTCCTTGCGGGTTTTTCGCGTATCGGGCTTCGAAAAGATGCTCGTACTTTACCGGCCGTTATCCGGCGGGGTTGAAATTCTTCGGGTCATCCACGGCTCACGGAACTTACTGGCGCTTGTGCGCCGCGAAGGGCTGGAATGAGGTTGGCACTGAACAGAGCAAATCAGCTTCGCCGCCGATAATACACCGCAAACTCAAATCTGGATTCGGCGGGAACAGCTCCGCAATCTTGCGCAGGCGCTCAGCCAACGCAGCCGGGGCGAGCAGGGGATAGTCGCGCTCGCGCAGGTCTTGGTAATCCACGTCGAGAAACATAGACAACAGATAGATGGAGATCGCGTCCGAAAACGCGGAGGCGAAGTAGTCGTTCTTGTGCTTTTCGGCGTCGGGGCCGGGGGCGGTGGAAAGTTTGCGGGCACTCCATCGCGTCGAGCGAAGTCTCGCCGCGGACACGGGATTCGGCCTGCTTCCACACCATGTCGGCGAAATCCTGCGAGACTCCGGCGTGCTCGACGAATGCGTGTCCGACGTTGATGTAGAACTCGAAAGCGATGGAAAATTTGTCGTCCATCAGGCGGGTGGAGATGAAAACGCACTGCGAGCCGCCGAGTTCCAGATTGCGATGGCAAACCGCGCTGTCGCTGAGGGCAACGTCGTAACGGTCGGCGATGACGGTCTGGTCTCCCTGATTCACGGTGAGTGGAACGAAGTAGTACGCCTTGCGATCGAGGGCGGCGGCGACAGCCTTGGGAACAACGGAAACCATCCGCTCCACGTCGGCGCCGGGAATGTTCATCTCGCCGGAGACGGCGTAGCAGATTCCGTTGGGCGCCTGCGAAACGGGCGTGTCCCGGACGACTTCGGTTGGCGGGCGCGTGATGGCCTGAGCGGCTTGGGACATTGTGGTTATTCTAGCGCACGGGGCCGACAAGAATAGCTCGTGTAGGGGCAGGTGCCCCCACCTGCCCCACCACGGGTGCGAGGTGGAGCACGGGGCACCTAATCTGGATCGCTGTCGTTCACAAGAAGAAGCCTTAGGCGAAATTCTCGTTCGACCGACTTGTCGCAAAGGGCCGGTTAACCTTCCGCTAGCTCTCCGGCTTTGGACTTGGCCGAATCCGAAAACCGTCTAGGGCCGTTACCCCGTGCTCCACTCCAGATCGGTGGTCGGGCAGGTGGGGCATCTGCCCCTACACAACCTCTTCCGTGGATTAAACTAGAAGCTGGAAATGGTATCTACCCTTCAGCCCCCCGCCCGCCCTCCGCGCTGGTACCTGATTCCCATCCGGGTGGTGCTGGTGACGTTCATCGTCACCCTGCTGTCGTTTGCGGTGAGTTTGCTGCTGGGGATTTTGGGAACGCTACTGATCGGCAAAGTTGCGCGGCATTTCGCCCGATATGACGTTTGCCTATCGCCATGTGGCCCTTCCGGTGGCGGCGATGGTGGTGGCGATTGTTTTTGTCTCGGCGGTGTTCATGGAAGTGCGGCACTATCGCCAGGCGCGAGGCACTCGCCCAGATTGAGCGCGCGAGTTGAATGACAAAGCTGAGATGAAGCCGCGCATTGCCATTCCCCTTCCCCACGGCGGCGATCCCGAATACGCCGAACGCGCCATTCCGCAATATGAGCGTGCGGTAGAGCTTGCCGGGGGAGAGCCAGTCAGAATTCCGCTGGATCGCTCGCCTGCCGAAGTGATGAAGCTGATTGAGCGCTGCGACGGCGTTGTTCTGCCGGGAAGCAAGGCCGATGTGGATCCGGCGAAATTCGGAGCGGCGAAACATGAGAAGACGGATGCGGCCGATCCCAAGCGCGACACCGTGGACGAGCTGCTGCTGCAAGACGCCTACAACATGCACAAGCCGGTGCTGGGGATTTGCTACGGTTTGCAGATTTTGAATGTGTACCGCTCCGGGACGCTGGTGCAGCACATTGAGTCGGCGGTGAATCACGAGGCGGGGCGCAAGGTGCCGGTAGCGCATCAGGTGGAGATTGAGCCGGGATCGAAGCTGGCGGAGATTATTGGCGCGTCGATGGCCCCTTCGGGCCGAGGTCCCGAGGAGGGCGAAGATTCCGGGAAGGGCACGAGTTCCACTCGTGCCGAAACGGTGCCCAATGACGGTGGGGCTTTAGCCCCTGGGGGTCGCTTGATCATCCCCGCGAACTCCAGCCATCATCAGTCGGCCGACGTGATTGGCGACGGGCTGAAGATCACGGCGCGCTGCCCGGAGGATGGAATCATCGAGGCCATCGAGGGAACGTCGCCGGACCATTTTGTGGTGGCGGTGCAATGGCATCCGGAGCGGTCGTTTGAGGATGACGAGCGCTCGCGGAGGATTTTTCGGGCGCTGGTGGAAGCGGCGAAGGAGAAACATCAAGGAACTCGTGGGAGAGTTCGAAGCCAGCTAAAACGCGGGCGAGGGCGCCCGACGCCACACAGACCAGTTCAAATCTTCAGCACTACCTTCCCAAAATTCTTCCTCTCCAGCAACAGCCGATACGCATCCCCGGCACTCTCCATCGGCAAGACATCGCCGATCACCGGACGCAAAAGCCCTTCTTCCGCCCACGCCGAAAGCTGCTTCCACGCCTGCTGCATCAGAGTCGCGATTGGCGGAGAGATATGTCAGCCAGAGGCCGTGCACGCTGGCGCCTTTGGCGTAGAGGGTGCCGGGGTCGAATTGGGCGCGCTGTCCGGTGGCGGTGCCGTAGCAGATGACGCGGCCGAAGTCGCGCAGGCAGCGGGCGCTCTTGGCGGTGTGCTCGCCGCCCAGCATCTCGAAGACGGTGTCCACGCCTTCGCCCTCGGTCAGGTCTTTGACGGCTTGCTCGTAGTCCTGCTTCTTGTAGTTGATTGCGTGCTGCAGGCCCATACGCTTCATGCGATCGAGCTTTGCCGTCGGATCGAGGATGTGCCGTACATTTCGACGCCGAGAATCTTGCCGATCTGAACGGCGGCCGTGCCAACTCCGCCCGCAACGGCGTGAATGAGCACACGCGCGCCTTTCGCGGAGTCACCAGCAATCCGGCTTTCCAATAAGCGAAATATGCGGTGAAGAAATTCACGGGGAAGGCTGCGCCTTCTTCCGCGCTCCAGCTCGCGGGCACGGGCCAGAGCAAGACCGAGCGGGCGGCGACGACCTCGGCGAAGGCTCCCCATTGGGTGTATCCCATGACGCGCTCGCCGTTGCCGGCGCGAGTGCCGCAGAATTCGCGTCCGGCGACCAGCGGAGGCTTGGGAGTGCCGGGATATCCGCCGTAGGCGGTCATGGTGTCGGCGAAGTTCAGGCCGCCAGCCTGGACGCGGACGAGTTCTTCGCCCGGGCCGGCAACTGGTTCGGCGGCGTCGCGGATTTCGAGGACCTCGGGGCCGCCGAGGCGGGTTATGACGACGGCTCTCATCAACAAGAGTTTAGCAGTGGTTGTAAAGGCTTGTGTCTCGCCGGCCGCAAGCGTTGCCGGCAGGTATATACTTTTGGCGATAAATGTTACTGCCTCGAAGGACTGAGGCAAACGGGGCCTTTTCATCTCTTAATCGCGGCCCCGATAGAAGAACGCCGGCTGGTTGGTCTATAGATGTATGAGGCCGGCAACGGGGCGACTCTGCACAGCAGCGGGCGCTCTGGGGAGGTAATGCTGTGGACTTAATACTGGTTCGTTTAATTTTTGTCATTGTTGTTGCCATCACCTGCTACCTGATCCACCCGTTTGGCCTGGGTCCCAGCGCTGGATTCGGCGATTGGGGCGGTGCTCGGATCGGCCATCGTCATTTTCGAATGGCGCCTGCTGCGGGTGAGCCTGAAGCGGCTGATCGGCGCGGTGATCGGCAGCATCCTCGGAATTTTCGGCGCCTACCTGTTCGCCCTGGTCATTCGCAACAGCCTGCTCGATAGTCCGCTGCGCAGCTTCCTGCAGATCATGGTCATGCTGCTGATGGCCTACGTCGGCCTGATTGTTGGCGCGAACAAGGGCGATCTGCTGAACCTGGCGGCGCTGGGCGGGATCTTCGGCGGCGAGAAGCAGAGCAAGCGCAGCTACAAGATCCTCGACACCAGCGTCATTATCGACGGCCGCATCGCCGACATTGCGGAGACGGGGTTCCTCGACGGCATCGTGGTCACGCCGCAGTTTGTGCTGCGCGAACTGCAACTGGTGGCCGACTCGGCGGATTCACTGAAGCGCAATCGCGGGCGGCGCGGGCTGGATATTCTGTCGCGGCTGCAGAAGATTCCCACGCTTGACGGTGCAGATTGTGGAAGATGATTTCCCCAGCGTGCGCGAAGTGGATTTGAAGCTGATCGAGCTGGCCAAGCTTTACGAAGGCAAGATCATCACCAACGATTTCAATCTGAATAAAGTCGCCCAGCTGCAAGGCGTGCAGGTGCTGAACATCAACGAACTGGCGAACGCGCTGAAGCCGATCGTGCTTCCCGGCGAAATCATGCGTGTGTTCATCCTGAAAGAGGGGAAGGAATACAACCAGGGCGTGGCCTACCTCGACGACGGGACGATGGTGGTGGTGGACAACGCGCGCAAGATGATCGGCAAGACCATCGACATCTCGGTGACGTCGGTGTTGCAGACGACGGCGGGGAAAATGATTTTCGGCAAGTGGGATGAGCGCTCGGGATCGCGCAGCGACCGCGCGATGAGGCAGACCAGTGATGCCCGCGGTCAGCAGCCCGGTCCCTGAGCCCAAGAAGCAGGTTGTGACCGCCGACCAGACGGTGAGTGAGAACTTAGGGTGAGGAAACTGGCACGGCACTCGTTACTGCGATAGTGCCTCCTTCGCGGGTGCCCACGACATTGGCGCGCTGGCCGGCCAGCTTGTCGAGTACCTCGTTTGCTCCCGTAAGCTGATAGCGGTGATCGCCATCCACGAGAACATAGGTTGCTCCTTTGCGGACGCACGCGCGAGCGCATTCGGCCGAGCTTCGATGAGAACCTCTGCGGTGGCGGGCGCCGCAGTAAGAATCCGTGATCATTCCGTTGAATATGGCGGCAACGGGACTGGGGCCTAGTGGCGTCTGGGCCGCCGAAAGATGTTTCTGCGAGACCCGTGGGTTCTGAAGAAATGAGTCTCGATGACTGGCTAGAGCGACCGTGCCTCCAGCAATGATCAACGCGAAGGCAAAAGCTGCGCCCAAGGCGGTTATCAGGCAAAACCCCACCAGCGACAGCGCGGACCGAATATGCTTCACAATTCCTCCGGTTGAGGATGGCGCCGATCGAGAGTGGGTATTCACTTGGTTGCGAAATCACGCACTACGGTTGCATCCGTGGATTTGAAAGGGTATATACTGATCGCCCGCATGAAGGTTAGCGTCATCATTCCCGCGGCCGGGCTGGGCACGCGCATGGCAACTGCGCTCCCGCCAAAATGCAGGCCCAAAATCCGCGCCCAGCAAACAGTTCACCGAGCTGGGCGGGACGCCGATCCTGATTCACACTCTTCGGCGGTTTGCGAAAAGTCCGGAGATAACGGAAATTATTGTTGCGCTGCGCAAGGCGGAGATCGCGCCGTTTCGCGCGCGGCTGGAAAAAGAAGCGCCGGAGATTCTGGCGAAGAAGACTGTATTGCTCGAGGGCGGAGAGTCGCGGCAGCAATCGGTGGCCAATGGGCTGGCGGCGGTTTCGGCATCGGCGCGATGACATTGTGTTGGTCCACGACGCGGTGCGTCCGTTTGTGACCGAAGAAATGATTCACGAAGTGATCGCGGGAGCGAGCAAGTACGGCGCGGCCATCGCGGGGGTCCCGGCGGTGGACACGGTGAAGCAAGTCGAGCGCACCGCCGAAGGCGCGGTGATTCGCGCGACCATTCCGCGGGAAAAGAATTGTGCTGGCGCAGACGCCGCAGGGTTTCCGCTACAGCGTGATCAAGAAAGCATTCGATGAAGCCACTGCAGATGGTTTTGTGGGCACCGATGAAGCTTCGCTGGTAGAGCGGTCAGGACACGAAGTCGCGGTGGTCATGGGATCGCCGAGAAACATCAAGATCACAACGCCCGCCGACCTGGAACTGGCGGAGTACTACTCGCGGACGGGTCGAGATGAAAATCGGCTACGGGTGGGACTCGCATGAATTCAAGCCGGGCATTCCGCTGAAGATTGGCGGGGTGGCAATCGCTCACCCGCATGGGGCTAGGCGGACATTCGGACGGCGACGTTCTGCTGCACGCCATCACCGATGCGCTGCTGGGCGCGGTCGCTGCCCCGGATATCGGCACGCTGTTTTCGCCGTCCGATGCGCGCTGGAAAGGCGCAGACTCGGCGGTGTTCCTGGCCGAGGCGCTGCGGCGGGTGACGGCTGCGGGATACAGAATTGCGAATCTTGATTCGACGCTGATTCTGGCCGCGCCGAAGATCGGGCCGCATACAGCGGCGATCCGCAAACATGTTTCTGGATTGATGAAACTTTCGCCGGACTGCATCGGCATCAAGGCCAAGACACCAGAAGGTTTGAACCTCGACAACGCCGCCATGGCGCAGGTTGTGGTCCTGCTGGAAGAAATTCCCAAAGCGCTCTACACGCTCGCAAATCCGCGCTCTCGCAAGCCGAAGAAATCCTCGCGATAAATTGTTGACACTTTCACCGCTGCTAACCAGCGAGGCCGCGAGTTCGTCCAACTGCTAAGCGCGGGAACTGCCAGCCATGATGTTTCCGTATAGAGGTGAAGAAGACGGCAGAAGCATGTCTGCTGCCGGAGCCACCAGAAGAAGAAGAAGAACGGGGTAAGGGACTGCCTCACGTCGGTTTGGCGGCCAAGTGAGAACAATCCCTGCGCGGAAGAGTGCGCATTTGTGTGCGAACTCGTCGGCTCAACCCCGAGGCAGAATTGTAGGCCTTGTCGCGCAAAAGGCAAGCCTTTTTGCAATTCGCAACGACGCGGCCGCCATAGCCGTTTTCCTGGCGCTACCAGGAAGCAGGAGGAATGGTGAACGCAACTCTGAAAGTCGAAACGCAGCATGAAAGGCATTGCTCTGGCGGGCGTGGTCTTGCTGGCCGGAAGCGCATTGGCAGCCAGCAAAGGCCCGTTGGAATTACAGGAGCCGGCAAGCGTGGCGGGAACTCAACTCAAGAGTGGAACCTACACCGTGCAGTGGGAAGGCACTGGCGATCAGGTGCAGCTGAAAATCTATCAGGGCAAGAAAGAGGTTGCGTCAACCTCGGCCAAGAGTGGTCACACTCGACAAACCCCAGCAGCAGGATGGGACGTTGCTGCGCCGCAACGACGACGGCACGCATGACGGTCACTCGGATCAACTTCGGCAAAAAGAATTTTGCGCTGGAGATCAGCAGCGATGGGCGGCGGTTCTGGAGCGAACGGCAGCGGTGCGCGATAAGTCCTGGCGTTTCAGATGAAACAACTTTGGCGCGCGAAGGGCAGAGCGGTCGCTCGCTGTTAGAATCACAGAGCGATGGTTCTGCCTTTCGTCCGCGATTTATTTGCGGACGCGGAAAAGCTGCCTGCATTTTCGCGCGTTACCACCCACCTCCGGGCGAACGCGGGGCGGATTCGTGTTTCCGGACGTCAACCCTCCTGCCAAAGTCCCTGCTGATCGCTGAGCTGCAAAAAGTCCTTCGGCACGGCCGCTGATTGTGATCGTGCGCAACAACGAAGCGGCGGACGAACTTCTGCCCGTGGTGCAAGCGTATTGCGAACTGGTCGGCGGTAGCTCTCCGGAAAATATTGTTTCGCTACCGGTGCGCGATGTGCTGCCCTTCCAGAATCTTTCGCCGCATCCGGAAATTCAGGAGCAGCGTGCGATCGCGCTGTGGAAGATCGCGACCGGGCGCGGCTTCCATCGTCATTGTGCCGGTCGTAGCGGCCGCGTCTCGGGTAAGGCCGCCGGAATTTTATTCCGGCTTGGCGCGAACGCTTCGCCGCGGCGAGACGCTGGAAACGGAAAGCCTGCTGGAGCATCTCAACGCAGTCGGATACAACTCCACCGACGTGGTCGAAATGCCGGGCGAGTATGCATTGCGCGGCGGCATTCTCGACGTTTATTCGCCCGGAAGCTGACCGGCCCGTCCGCAGTCGAGTTGTTTGGCGACGAGATCGAATCCATCCGCAAGTTTGATCCCGGCAACGCAGCGATCGTCTTCTCCGGCGGATGAAGCCGTGCTGCTGCCGCTGTCGGAAACTCCGGTCAGCGAAGAATTGCTGGGAGCGATTCATGCGCGGCTTTCGGGAAAGCGGATTCACGGGTCGGACGAGATTATTGAGCAAGCGGTGCGGCAAGGCGGAGTGACGGTGTTTCCCGGCTGGGAATTTTATGCGCCGGTCGCGGGGTCGATCGGGACGGTTCTTGATTTGATGCCGAATGCATCGGTGATTGCCGACGAGCCGGAGTTGTTGCAGAGTGAATTCGAAGCTGCGTGGGCGAAAATCGAAGAAGCGCACGAACGCAGCGACATCGGAAACCTGGTTCGGCCTGAGGATCTCTATCTCTGGCTCCGGATGAATGGTTGACAAGGCTGCAATCCGCGCCGGGGGCGGACTTCGATCATCTGGGAATAACGCGGTCCCGATGAAATCGAGACGGTTGAACTTCATTCGCAGCCCAGCCCGCGGTTTCACGGGTCGATTCCCCATCTGCTCGAAGAAGTGAAAAAACAGATTGCCGAGAACCGGCGAGTGCTGGTCGCGGCGCCGAACATCGGCGAAGTCGAGCGGCTCGGCGGATTTCTTTACCGAGTACGGAGTTTCTTTCCGCCTGGGCAGCAGGACGCGCGGCGGCGAAAGCTACGCCGACGAGACTGCGTATTTCGCGGGCGAAGTGCTCACCACCACGCTGGTGAAGGCCTACATCCCGGACGGAATGGTCCTGCCGGACGCCGGGCTGACGGTTTTCGGCACACGCGATCTGTTCGATGAATCACAGGCGGTGGCGGCGCGGCCGCAGCGGCAGAAATCGAAGACCTCGGCATTTCTTTCGGATTTTCGCGATCTGCAAGTCGGCGACTATGTGGTCCACGTCGAGCACGGGATTGGGCAGTATCAGGGGCTGAAGGAAATCAATCAGGGAAACGGCGATACGGAATTCATGCTGCTCGAATACGCCGAAGGCGCGAAGCTCTACGTTCCGCTGACGCGGCTTGATCTGGTGCAGAAGTATCGCTCGGCCGAAGGCGCGAAGCCGGTGCTCAGCCACATGGGCACGGCGGCGTGGTCGAAGACCAAGGCGCGCGTCCGCAAGGCCATGCAGGACATGACCGAGGAGCTGCTGAAGCTCTACGCGCAGCGCAAGACCGCGGTTGGCCACAGCTTCCCCGCCGACAACCAGTGGATGCACGAATTCGAAGACGCATTCGAATACAACGAGACCGAAGACCAGGCGACGGCCATCGCGGACGTGAAGCGCGACATGGAATCAACCCTGCCGATGGACCGGCTGCTATGTGGCGACGTGGGCTACGGCAAGACGGAAATCGCCATGCGCGCGGCCTTCAAGGCCATCAACGACAACAAGCAGGTGGCGGCGCTGGCCCCGACTACCGTGCTGGCGTTCCAGCACTACGAAACCTTCAAGCAGCGGTTTGCGGCGTTTCCGGTTTCGATTGAAATGATCAGCCGCTTCCGCTCGCCGAAGCAGCAGAAGGAAATCCTGCAACGCGTGGAGGCGGGCAAGGTGGACATTCTGATCGGGACTCACCGGCTGCTGTCGAAGGACGTGAAGTTTGCCGACCTCGGACTTGCTGATCGTGGATGAAGAACAGCGCTTCGGCGTCCGCCACAAAGAGCGGCTGAAGCAGATGCGCAAAGAAGTGGACGTGCTGACCATGTCGGCGACGCCGATTCCGCGCACGCTGCAC
This sequence comes from uncultured Acidobacteriota bacterium, assembly GCA_963819825.1. Taxonomy (GTDB): domain Bacteria; phylum Acidobacteriota; class Terriglobia; order Terriglobales; family Acidobacteriaceae; genus Gp1-AA145. Next base: position 769 of record CAWFXO010000001.1, on the reverse strand, counting down.
ATGTCCATGGTCGGACTGCGCGACATGAGCATCATTGAGACGCCGCCGAAAGACCGCATCGCCATTCAAACGATTGTCGCGAGCTGGGACGAAAAATTGATCCGCTCATCGCTCGAACAAGAACTAGAACGCGGCGGGCAGGTTTATTTCGTGCACAACCGCGTGGACACGATCTGGGAAATTGCCGCCAAGCTGCAAACTCTGGTGCCGAACGCGCGCATCATCGTCGGACACGGACAGATGTCAGAAGGCGAGCTGGAAAAAGTCATGCTGAAGTTCATGCGTCACGAAGCCGACATTCTGGTAGCGACTACGATCATCGAAAACGGGCTGGACATTCCTCTGTGCAACACCATCCTCATCAATCGCGCGGAGCGGCTCGGGCTTTCGGAGTTGTATCAACTACGCGGGCGGGTGGGGCGGTCGAACCGGCGGGCGTACGCATATTTGTTGATTCCGGCGGAGGTTGAACTCACGCCGATTGCGCGAAGACGCCTGGCGGCGTTGAAAGAATTTTCCGATCTGGGCGCGGGATTCAAGATTGCGGCGCTTGATCTGGAACTTCGCGGCGCGGGAAATCTGTTGGGCGGCGAGCAGAGCGGGCACATTGAAGCCGTCGGCTTCGATCTTTACACGCAGATGCTGGAGCAGGCGGTGCGCGAGATGAAGGGCGAAGCCGATCCGCAGCCGCAGGCGCAGCTGAATCTCGGACTCAACATTCGTATTCCAGCCGAGTACGTTCCGGAAGAAAATCAGCGCCTGCGAATGT